>CAVRQC010000024.1:0-322518 GCA_963723205.1 uncultured Ignavibacteriales bacterium | reverse complement strand
TTTCGGAATGAATGAGCTGAGTCTGAGTTGCTTTTAAATTTGACAATGATTCCTGCAAATCCCGGGTTCGGTCAGACACTTTTTCTTCCAGCACCTTGTTTGCTTTTTTAAGATTACGTGAGCGGTACGCGATGAATGCCCACAAGGCAACAATAAACAGGACGGCATATGCCAGGTAAGCCCACCAGGTCTGCCACCAGGGCGGAGCAATGACTATGATTATGGATGGATTATGTGTGCTCCATACTCCATCAGGGTTAGCTGCCTTTACGCGAAAGGTGTAAGTACCAGGTGAGAGATTGGTATACACGGCCGTTCGCTGTGTCCCGGCACTGATCCAGTTTTCATCATATCCATCCAGCTTGTAGGCATAGTGAAGCTGGTCCGCATTTTGGTAATCCAATTCCACATAGCTGAAAGTCAGCCTGTTTTCATTATAGGCAAGTTGGATATTTTTTTTACCAAAGGCCATGATGGTGGAGTCCTGCATGGGCCGGCTGCCGGGGATCGTAAAGGCCGCCGATTGAATATGCACAACGGGTGCATGGGTATCAGGGGTAAAGTCCTCCGGATTGACCGAAATAAATCCATTATCGCAGCTAAAAAGAAATTGGCTGTTGCTGACTTTAAAGCCAAAAGTAAAATTGCTTCCCGGAAGTCCGTCGGCACCGGTGAGGTTTCGTACCTTACCGGTTTTCGGGTTGAATATGGAAATGCCTCTAAATGACGGTAACCATAAATTGTTGCGGCTGTCTCTGAGAATGGCAAAAGCGCCGTTATACAGCAAGCCGTTCTTTTCCGTAAACCGTTGCACCTGGGCTGTCCTGGGATCAAACCGGAAGACCCCGCCGTCATAAGTGGCAACCCACAGATCGTTTTGAGGACTTTCTTTAATGCTTAGTATAGTGTAGAAACCGGGAGCTATTCCTAAATAAGAAGTAAAGGTACCGGTTTTCCGGTTGAACCGGTTAATGCTCCCTTCGTTTGTTCCAACCCAAACTGTACCCTTCTTGTCTTCAACAATATAGTACACCTGTGCGTCATCCAGTGCCCCATGATTATTACGATTAAATAAATTATTTCGAATGTAAGGATAGCGGGTAAATTTCGATGTTTCAGGGTCAAATTTACATATACCGCCTCCATCTGTTCCCACCCATATATTCCTCAAATGATCCTCGTAAATACAATTGATATCATTGTTGCTGATAGACGTTGAATCGTTTTTGTTATACCGGTAATAGGTAGTTTTCCCGGTGCGCGGATCATAGCAATCCAGGCCATAATCTCCGTTATTGCCGCCACCAAACCAAATCTTACCACTTTGATCTACCATTACCGGACCTGCATTTGGATTAGCAGCTTTGCCTTTCCAGAATTTGATGGCCGTGAAGGAATCCGTTCCGGGACGCCAGTGATACAACCCATGATTAGCTCCTATCCAAATCGTGCCGTCGGAGTCTTTGGCAAATCCGTATAATCGAAGTGGCGATACCGTACCTCCGGCGAAAAAATGCAAAGCTCCGGGATTATTGCTGTATTGAACAAAACCGGAACGCCGGTGATTGACCCATTGAACACCAATTTGTTGAACACCGAACCATAGCGTACCGCTTTTATCCAGCATTAAAGTGTGACTCCAACTATTTGTGATCAATCCATCGGACTGCTTTGGATTGGCAGTAATGCGCCTGAATGTGCGGGTGCGGGTATTAAAATAAAGCAGGCCGAATCCGGTCTGGCACCAAAAATTACCCGCTTTATCTTCAATGATGTTAATGACGGCATTGTTAAAACGGAATTGGTTTTCTTTTGGATAATAGTTGATGAAATTATTTTTAACGGGATCATATAATGATAATCCTCTTTCCGAACCGACCCATAACCGGTGGCTGTGGTCATTAAATACCGTGAAGATAGTATCGCTGGCAATGCTGTTAGGATTATAAGGATCATAGTAAAAAGCAACAGCGGAATCGGTCTTTATGTTAAACCGCCAAAGTCCTTTCTGGGCGAAATATCGGATTGAACCGTTAAATGAATTGTACTCCGTATTAGTCAGCCAAAGATATTCCGGGCGAGTGGAGTCTTCCGTGATACTGACAAATCCTTTTTGCTTCGCCGAATCAGGAGTTGTCAAATAACCGGTAAAAGAATGATTTTTTTCATTGAATTCATATAACCCGTTGGCAGAACTTAGCCAGATGTGCCCGGAAGCATCCTGGATCACGTCATTAAGGGAAGCAGCATCTATATGATTTTCTCCGCTTTCCTGTTTGCCGTACCACTCGTATTTCCCGGTTTCGGGGTTGAAAAAACAAAATGAAGAAGTGCCATTAACATCATTACCCGATTCAATCCAAAGGCGGCCACGGTTATCATCATGGATATCAAATATACTATTAGAATGGGCTGAATCAGAAGCGGATGAATCAATGCGGCAGAGACTAAAACGATCCTGTTTCCGGTTATAAAGATAGATTGAATTCGAACGGTACATTCCCACCCAAAGACGTCCTTTTCGATCCTGGAATATTTTGCCTACACGAATCTTATTAGGATCTTTAATACCCATTGTGTAAACCCTGGCTTGATAACCGTCATACCGTACCAAACCCTGCTGTGTACTCATCCAGATATACCCTTCTTTATCTTGTATCATCGAAAGAACAGTTCCTTCCGGCAGGCCGTTCTTAACGGTTAACCTCTTAAAATGCAGCTCTGCCGGCAGCTCCGATTGAGCCGAACAGTATATAGTACTAAAAAATAAAATTATAGAGATGAAAGAATATTTCATTATAAATTAACCTTGTTTAAATGATGATCCGATTCCGCAAATAATTTGATAATAAATTCCGTTCCTTCGCCTTCTTTAGTTTCAACTTTCAATTCTCCTCCGTGAACTTTTGTAACAATATCATAGCTTAAAGACAATCCTAATCCAGTACCTTCTCCGGTAGGTTTTGTTGTAAAGAAAGGCTGAAAGATTTTATCCAAGATATCTTTTGGAATTCCATTCCCATTGTCTGCAATTCTTATTTCAACTTTTCCGTCCTGGTTTTTTGTTGAAACTTTTAATGCTGGAGAGAAATTATCATCCTGGCTTTTCTTTTTTCTATCATAAGCTGCGTAGCAGGCATTGTTAATTATGTTTAGAAAAACCCTGCTTATATCCTGCGGAACTATATTTATCTTTTCCAAAGTTTCATCGTAGTCTTTTTCAATATTAATGTTGAACTCGTTATTCTGTGCTCTCATTCCGTGGTATGCAAGATTCACATCTTGCTCCAGAAGTTCATTTATATCGGTTAAAGTTTTTTCTCCTGAAGTCCCTCTTGAATGAAGAAGCATTCCTTTAACAATAGAGTCTGCGCGTTTACCATGCTGGTTTATTTTATCAAGATTTTGTTTTAAATCTTTAAGTATAGTTAAGACCTCCTCCTTATTATTATTATCTAGTTCTTCTTTTATCTCATCTAATAATTCACCCGATATATCAGAAAAATTATTTACAAAATTTAGCGGGTTTTTGATTTCGTGTGCAATGCCGGCAGTGAGCTCACCAAGCGAAGCCATTTTTTCTGAATGAATTAATTGAGCCTGTGTAGATTTAAGTTCAGTCAAAGTTTCTTCCACGTTTTTCTTTTGCACTTCAATTTCTTCTTTTTGACTTTGCAGAATTTTATTTGCTTTCTTCCTGTTACGGTTATTTCTGTAAAGCAGCAAGGCAATAAATACGAATACAGCGATACCTGTTAGAAGAATGATCATTCTTATTCTGTTTTCCCGGGCTACCCGGTCTTTTTCCAATTGCTCCAGGCGAATATTCTCATTTAAGCTTGCGGTCTGAAAGGCTTCGAGATTTCTAATTGTTTTGCTATTAGCACTGTCTTTTGCAATAATTGCCAGTCCCTGGTATTTATATGAGCTGTCAATCAAGTTGTTTAGCCCATAACTTTCAGATAATAGATAATAGTTATCACCATTGGCATTATTGTATACGGTTTTATAGGTTTCTAAACCTTTTAATGCGTAATAAAGGCTCGAATCTTTATTTTTTTGTGCCAGGTAAAGTTTTGTAAGGTCATTATACACTCGAAACAAAGAGGTATAATTATTATGCTCTATTCCTGATTGTTTGCTCTTGTAAAAATATTTTATTGCAGCCGTAGTATCAGCTTTTGTTGCGGAAATTTTACCTAAAACATCATAGATAAAACACAAATAATCTTTTTCGTTAATTTGTAAAGCGCTGCTTTCCGCCCGGCTTTCATACCACAAAGCTGAATCCGGTTCATTTATGTTTAAATAAATATACCCCAAATCCATATTTGCGAGCATAATTCTGGAAGTGTCATCAATTTGAGCTGCTACGGCTTTAGCCTGATTGAAATAAGAAATTTCCGACTCAATATTTCCGGTTGCACCCATTAATATGGCATACATATGATCCGTTGTGGAGAGAACTTTCAACCGGTCTTTCTTTAGTGATTTGCAATATATTTCCCACCTTTTCGTCTCGTTTGTTGAATCCTCTACAATAGTAAATGCTTTTTGGAAGCATTCAAATGCTTCTGCGAAACGGCCCAGATGTGTTAGTTGATACCCTTTATCAGTAAGGTTAGAGGCCACATTAATTGCCTTATTATTTTTCTCTGCTATAAGCAAACCCTTATTGATATATTTAAGAGATGAGTCCCGGTTTGATTCGTAGAAATACCGCGCAATTTGCCCACACAAATTCCATTTTACAGAATCATCTTTTGCATAATGCAAAGCATTACGAAGACTGTCTATAGAAGTCTTCTGGCTGTACGCAACAAAGGGTAACAGTACAAGTAACAATATTTTTAATACATTTTTCATCAGCTAAACTGTTAGTTGTATTATAAATGCTGTTCCCTCTCCCTCTTTCGTTTCCACTTTCAATTCACCTCTGTGCATTTTTGTGACAATATCATAACTTAAAGATAATCCCAAGCCTGTTCCTTCTCCTGTTGGCTTTGTTGTGAAGAACGGCTGGAATATTTTATCCATTATATCAGCAGAAATCCCATTTCCGTTATCACTAATCTTTATTTCAATTTTTCCATTCGTTTGTTTTGTTGAAACTTTTAAAGTTGGAGAGAAATTATTATCACTACTTTTTATCTTTTTGTCATAAGCCGCATAGCAGGCATTATTAATTATGTTTAAGAAAACCCTGCTGATGTCCTGCGGAACGACATTTATTTTTTCAAGTGATTTATCGTAATCTCTTTCTATAGTAATATTGAAGTCCTTATTCTGGGCTCTCATTCCGTGATATGCGAGATTGACATACTGTTCAAGTAAATCGTTTATATCAGTCGGTGTTTTTTCACCCGAAGTTCCTCTTGAATGAAGAAGCATTCCTTTTACAATAGAATCGGCTCGTTTTCCATGGTTGTTTATTTTTTCAAGGTTTTGTTTCAAGTTTTCGACAATTTCCTGAATTTCTTCTTTGTTGCCGTTATTTATATCCGTCATCAGATCATCGAGCAGTTCGTTACTGATATCTGAAAAATTATTTATAAAATTCAGAGGATTTTTTATTTCGTGAGCTATGCCGGCAGTTAGTTCTCCAAGCGATGCCATTTTTTCAGAATGGATTAATTGTGCCTGAGTTGATTTCAGATCATTAAGTGTATTTTTAAGAGTCTGATTCGCTTTTTTACTTTTTTTATAGTTCCTGTAAAGGATGAGTGAGATTAACAGCAAAAAAGAAAGCCCGGTTAACAGCAGATATAACCTCAACCTGTTTTGATAAGCAGCTTTTGCCGCTTTAATTTCCTGCTGACGTTCTTTTTCGCGGGCAGTTATGGTTTGCACCGCTCTTAAATTCACTTCGCCGAACAAACTGTCCCTGTAAGCATCCGCTATTTTAAGATATCGAAGTGATTCTTTGGTGTCTTTAGGTTCATATAATCCGGACAGCAATTTCGCTGCAGCTAGGGTGGACGACTTTTGTCCAAAATGTTGCGACACTTCAAACCCTTTGTGTGCGTAATAAAGGGCAGAATCTGGTTGGTCCAGGATCTTAAAAAAATCTGAAATCCTGATGTAAGCCCACGTTAAAGCCCGTTGTTGTTTACCTTCAATTGCATTCTGTTCGCTTATTTTGTAATTACCCAGTGCTTCTTTATTCATCCCGGATTTCATGGCAATATCTCCAAGAAACTGGTAGACAAACGGCTCATTGAAGTTCTGCTCTTTAAAAATTTTAACGGCCTTTTTTTCATAATATGCAGCTGAATCCAGTTGATTGGACAACAAATATGCCTCTCCTATTAACATGTACCCATAAGGAAGTCCGGGATCGCTGGGTCCTGCCAGTTCTAACGAAATTAATTGGTACATATAGTTTATGGCTTTCGGATAATCCCTCAGGTTCACGTACACATCGGCCATATTGGTAAATGCAGCTCCGGTCAAAACATATACAGTAAGTGCATAGTCAGACCCAGACCCGAGTATTGCTTTAGACCTTTCTAAATGGTGTTCCTGTGCTAGTTGAATAGCTTTAAATCCTAATTCCAGCGTTTTCGGATAGTCCCCCTGCTGTTGTGCCGAGCCGGTCAAAAAGGAAAGTGCCAGTATTTGTCCCGGTAAATAATCAATCTGCCTGGCAAGTTCCAAAGCCTGCTGTCCGTAAAACCTAGAAGAATCAATATTACCCAAACGATATTGATTGCATAGACCAATTTGAGCATAAATCCTGGTGGTATCATTTTTCGTGGTGACCGCTATATTTTTCAGTCCGTCAACTACTTCGTTTGTCTGGGCATAACAAGACCAAGAAACAAGTAAGAGCAGAAAGGTTAGATTTAGTATTTTAATTTTCATTTCATTTATGCCGGTAAATGAATAATAAATTCGGCTCCTTCACCAGTTGGTTTTGTTGTAAAGAACGGCTGAAAGATTTGCAACATAATTTTTTACTCGTTTTCTCTAATTTGCATGATTATAATATATTGAACTACCGATTACTCTTTTATACATCCTCTACGAGGATGATTAATTTGGATGTTATCCTTTTTGCTACAATAATTAAACATCTACGATGTTTCTCTATGGTTGACCTTGGAGAGGTCATATTACTGTAGTAAAAATTAATCCTAATCTGATGATAATCCTCGTAGAGGATTTATAAATATTTTTTTCAACAATAATTTTAAGATCATCCTCATTAATAATAAAATTCTTAATTTGCTAAATTGACATCGTTATTTATGAATAAGGCAACATAATTATAAACAACGATCCTTCACCTTCTTTTGTTTCCACTTTAATTTCACCATCGTGCTGCTTTACAACTATATCATAACTGAGAGATAATCCCAACCCGGTTCCTTCTCCTGTCGGTTTTGTTGTAAAGAACGGCTGAAAGATTTTATCTTTTATCTTATCCGGGACACCGTTTCCGTTATCAGCAATTCTTATTTCAACTTTATCTTTTAAATTCTTCGTGGATACTCTTAGTGTAGGTTGAAAATTATCTCCTGTTATCTTCTTTTTTTCATTTGCTGCATAGCAAGCATTGTTTATTATGTTAAGAAATGCTCTGCTTATATCTTGCGGAACCACATTTATCTTTTTTAAAGTTTTATCATAATCCTTTTCAATGGTAATATTAAATTCTTTATCCTGCGCCCGCATTCCATGATAAGCAAGATTTATGTATTGCTCAAGAAGATCATTTATATCTGTTAATGTTTTATCACCGGATGTTCCTCTTGAGTGGAGAAGCATTCCTTTAACTATTGAATCAGCACGTTTGCCGTGCTGGTTTATCTTTTCAAGATTTTGTTTTAAATCATCGAGCAGCTCACCAACTTCTTCTTCATTTTTATTTTTCAATCCCGTTTTTATTTCATCCAGCAGTTCACTGCTCACTTCCGAAAAGTTATTGACAAAGTTTAATGGATTTTTAATTTCGTGTGCAATGCCGGCAGTGAGTTCACCCAAAGAAGCCATCTTTTCAGAATGAACTAATTGTGCCTGTGCAGCTTTTAATTCATTTAAAGTGATTTCTATTTTGTTTTTTGCCTCTTCGATATTTTTAAAATCTTCATATCTTGCATAAGCAATTGAAAAGGCTTCAGCCAATGTTTTTACGAGATCAAGCTTTTCATCAGTAAGCGGTGAAACATCTCCGACATAAAGCATACCTTGAGTAAACGGAACAAAATGAAGGTACAGTGATTCAGGCGGTGCAGATGAGCCCTGGTAAGTTTCAGCGTTCTGAACCTGACCTAGCTGCATCATTGATTTTGTCCAGTTAATGAAACCTTGTTTATCCCAATGTTCTTTGTAAACATCTTTCTTCCGCCAGTATTTTACAGTGTTAGTTGTAAGTTCATTTGCATTGAAAGATAAATTTAGTACACCCAGCGATTTCCCTTCCGGTGTAGTTAAATAAACATGTGTCACTGCATTATCTTCATCAATAATAAAAATGCCGCAGCGGATAAATGGAACTTCAAGTGCTTTAAGTTCACGCCAGATGAGCGGGGTGATGCGCTCGAGGTCTTTGGCGGTTCGCATGGATGCAATCTCGGCACGGACGCGGTCGAGGGAGGCATGCTGCAAAGCCTCACGGGCCTGTTCCAGTTCCAGCTCCCTTGTTCGCTCCCGCTCTTTCGCAACCAATCTGCGGCGCAGAAATCTGTTGAGGAGTAGTATAAAAGCAATCACGAGTAATGCATATATTATATAAGCCGCTGTTGTTTGCCACCACGGCGGTAAAATCTTAATGGTAAGAGATGTGCCTTTTTTATCCCAGACGCCGTCGCTGTTCGACGATTTCACCTTGAACGTGTACGTACCCGGGCTCAGGTTTGTGTATTTGACTCTGCGTTCAGTACCAGCATTAATCCAATTCTTGTCGTAACCTTCCAGGCGATAGGTATAACGATTTCGCGATGGGTTAGCAAAATGCAGCCCTGCATAGTCGAACGTTAGCTCGTTTTGATTGTAATTCAACGTTATCTGCTCTTCCCGGTTAAACGGCAGTGGAAAAGCATCTTCAAAAACATGCAGTCCTATAATTGCCGTGACCGGAGGATTTGGATTCGGCTTAAAATCCTGCGGGTTAATAACAGTGACTCCTTTCGGGCCTCCGATGAACATCCTGCCGTCAATGCCTTTAATAACCGCTTGCTGAATAACTGGATAGTTATTCATACCGTCTGCCTCATCATAGGTAATGAAGGTCTTTGTTTCCGGATCGAACCGGGCAACACCGCCTGAAGTCGCAAGCCAAAGCAGTCCTTGTTTATCTTGCATGATGCCTGGTACCACATTATTCGGCAAACCGTCCTCCGTGGTATAATGAATAGTTTTACCTGTGTTTCTATCCAGCAGGAATAGTCCGTCAGTTAAAGTTGTTATCCAAAATCGATTTGAACTGTCTTCATAAATCTGGAAAATGCCTTCTCCATCGAGATAAGTAGTAAAAGTTTCTGTTTTTTTGTCAAATCGGTCTAAACCGCCATTCTGAGTACCAAACCACAGAATACCACGATGGTCTGTGTACATTTGCATTAACATATTATCACTTAAAGTTTTTGGATCAGACGGATCATGTTGAAAACTCCGAAAGCGTTTGGTCTTAAAATCGTATAGGTCAAGTCCGCCGCCCCAGGTGCCGATCCACAAATGCTGGTCATCAGTTTGCCTAATAAACTCTATATTGGAATTACTTAAACTGTCGGGGTTTGCAGCATCAACAGTAAACTTCCTATGGCTCATTCGAACCGGGTCAATGCGATAAAGGCCCCTTTGCTGTCCTACCCATAGCATTCCTTCCCGGTCTTTAAATACACTTTCTACAGGATTACCCCACAATCCGTCCGGAGCAGGTTTTGTGTCTGAGAATCGTTCAATGTTTCCTGTGGCAGGGTCCATTCGAAATAGCTGGCCTGAAAAGGTTCCAATCCAAAGAGTATCTTTGTTTTCCTGATAAAGTGATCTTACGCCATTATTTGCGCTAATTTCTTTTGCTCCATATAATCGAAATCGGCTGTAGGAAGGTACGACCTTGTTGAGACCGGCGCCTTCAGTCCCAAACCAAAGAATACCCTGATGGTCTTCATTGAAGGATAAAACAAAATTACTTGACAAACTTTTCGGATCGCCTGCCTGCCTGTAGTGTGTCAGAGTGTGCGTGGCGGGATCGTATCGATTGATTCCGCCGGAATGCGTTGCCACCCAGAGCATGCCGGTCTTGTCCCTATGAATAACATCCACTTTAGCGGAGAAGTTACTTGTTTTTATACCCCGGGGGGCATGCAGATGCTTCAAATCATTGGGGTCATCACCCAGCGCTTCAAGTTTACTTCCCATCGGGTCATAACAGTAGAGCCCTGACTGGCAGGTGCCGATATAAATAGCGCCATTGGGCGCTCCATCAATAGCTGTGACCCGATTATCGCGTAACGATTTCTGTCCGGTTGGCAGAATACGTATAAAATTATCTGCAGTTGAATCGTAGCGGTTTAATCCTCCCGCTTTTCCCGTTGGATCTGTGGCATCGCCCGTCCCAACCCACAAATTGCCATCCTGGTCTTCGTATAAGGCGCTTATAACATTGCTGGTAAGAGTTTGTTCATTATTTGTTTCATGGGTGTAGCGAATAAACGTTCCTTTATCGTTATCAAAACGATCGAGACCGTTTTGCGTGCCGACCCAGATAGTTCCATCTGTAGTCTGAAGGATTACATTCACTGAATCCGAGCTCAATGAAGTGGGATTACCAGGCTCATGCTGAAAGCGAGTGAATATCTCTTTTCCCGGATTGAACAGGTTAAGTCCGCCGCCCCAGGTGCCCGCCCAAAGTCTTCCGCCGCGATCTACATACAGGGCATAGACAAAGTTGTTTGAGAGGGATGTGCTGTCAAGCGGGTTGTGCCTGTATGTCTTGATATTGTAACCATCATAGCGGCTGAGTCCAGTGAGACCGCCTACCCAGAGAAAACCCTGTTGATCTTGTACGAGGCTATAGATCCAGTCGGATGGAAATCCGTCTGACTTATTAAGGTGATCAAACTGAATGTCCTGTGCAAAAAGACCGGAGCTCATCGCCTGGACTAATATCATAAGGCAGCAAAAGTTTCTAAAAGAAAGTTGTTTATTAATTATGTTCATTATCATTCCGTTTTTCCAATTTGCTGATTTGAGCAGTTCCAATATCCTGGATTGCCAAAAGAACAAACAGTATTGTTACTACTTTTTCATTACTGAGTTTTTACCGGGATTTGGATTATAAATTCAGTTCCTTCACCTTTTTTCGTTTCCACTTTTAATACACCATCGTGCTGTTTTACAATAATATCATAGGTAAGTGATAATCCAAGTCCAGTTCCTTCTCCCGTCGGTTTTGTTGTAAAGAACGGCTGAAAGATCTTATCTTTTATTTTATTGGGTATTCCGTTTCCGTTGTCTGATATTGTTATTTCAATCTTTTCATTTAAATTCTTTGTAGATATTTTTAGTGTAGGCTGAAAATCATCTCCAGTCATTTTCTTTTTTCCATTTGCTGCATAGCAAGCATTGTTTATTATGTTTAGAAATGCTCTGCTTATATCCTGCGGAACTACATTTATCTTTTTAAAGTTTTATCATAATCCTTTTCAATGGTAATATTAAATTCTTTATCCTGCGCCCGCATTCCATGATAAGCAAGATTTACGTATTGCTCAAGAAGATCATTTATATCTGTTAATGTTTTTTCACCGGATGTTCCTCTTGAGTGGAGAAGCATTCCTTTAACTATTGAATCAGCACGTTTGCCGTGCTGGTTTATCTTTTCAAGATTAAGTTTCAGATCTTCAAGTATTGCTAATATTTCTTCTTTATTATTATTCTCTAATTCCGTTTTTATTTCTTCAAGCAGTTCACGCGAAATATCCGAAAAGTTATTTACAAAGTTCAATGGGTTTTTTATTTCGTGAGCTATGCCTGCGGTTAATTCTCCTAAAGAAGCCATCTTTTCAGATTGAACTAATTGTGCCTGTGCAGCTTTTAATTCATTTAAAGTGATTTCTATTTTGTTTTTTGCCTCTTCGATATTTTTAAAATCTTCATATCTTGCATAAGCAATCGAGAATGCTTCTGCTAATGTTTTTACTAAATCAAGTTTTTCTTCGGTAAGAGGATAAATATCACCTACATAAAGCATACCCTGAGCAAAAGGAACAAAGTGCAAATTCAATGATTCCGGCGGAGTTGAAGAACCCTGGTAGGTTTCAGCGTTCTGAACTTGTCCGAGTTCCATCATTGATTTTGTCCAGGTAATGAATTCTTCTTTATTCCAGTGTTCTTTATAAACTTGCTTCTTTTTCCAGTACTCTACAGTATTAGTTGTCAGTTCATTTGCATCGAAGGACAAATTGAGTACACCGAGTGATTTTCCCTCCGGTGTAGTTAAATAAACATGTGTTACTGCATTATCTTCATCAATAATAAATACACCGCATCGTATAAAAGGAACCTCAAGCGTTTTTAATTCCCGCCAGATAATCGGGGTAATTCGATTAAGATCTTCAGTGGTTCGCATACTTGCAATTTCACCGCGCACTCTATCCAAAGATGCTTGTTTAATAGCTTCTTGTGCCTGTGCTTCAGCTTTTTGGAGGTCGAGAAAACGGCGATAGGTTAAATTGAATACATCTGCAAAACGTTCAAGTAATTTTATTGATTCTTTTGGTAATGGTTCAGGAGTAGTTGTTAATATCATACCTTGAGAGAAGAAAGCCACACTATGTATTCGATGTTCCTTTACTAACTCGTCTTTTATTGCCATACCCATTACTTCGCGCACATACCGGATCCAATCATTTAGTTCCTTTCCGCTCAAGTCAATTATAATTGATTTCTTTTTTTCTTTCCATGCATCATATACTCGTTTTCCAGTAGTCGGCTCATCAAGACTTGCATTAAAGTGATGATTGATCTTAATACCTTGTTGATCTGTAGCCCAAACCTCAAGAATATTGTCTTCTTCTTTAATCAAGCAGATATTTATCCGTTCAGGTGTAACCCCAAGCTCAGTCATTTGCTGAAAGAGTATCGCTGCCGTTTCAGCCAGTTCATCGCTTTTGTGCATGGCCATTGTTCTTGCACGCACTCTTTCCAGTGCCAGTTGAATTTCAGATTCCCTTGCCTGCGCTTCGGCTTTTTGCAAATCAAGGAAGCGGATATAAGCTTGTTCAAAAACTTTTGCAAAACGAATCAGAATTAGCTTTTCTTCTTCGGAAGGCAGATCCCCCTGGGTGGAGGGAATCATAATTGCAGAGTTATTTGACCAAGCCCACGCAAGCCCATGGTTTTTACTTTCTAAAATGATTTTTTTGTAATCGTCGGGCAGTTGCCGATAATCGGAATGCTCAAAGGCATAGTTGAAGAATGCATTTTTTACATCATACGAAAAAACTTTTGCAAAATAATCGTCCCCTCTGTTTTTAGATGCCCATGCTTCATCAAATAATTTATCCTTAAAATAGGGTAGCAAATAAGGAATAGATGGATGAGCAGGATCATCAGTTGCAGTCCAGTGTAACACGTCTTTGGAATCCTGAAAATACGTACAGATAACTGCTCCCCACGTATCAAGAATGACACCTGTATTCTTCAACTCTTCAGCTACTACCCGCACCACCTCTTGCAGTTCATCTGTCTTGTGCATTGCCATAGTTCTTGCACGAACTCTCTCAAGTGCAAGTTCAATTTCGGCTTCTCTAGCCTGTGCCTCCGCTTTTTGGAGATCAAGGAAGCGGGTATATGCAAAATCAAAGACCTCCACAAATCTTCTGGCGATGGACAAATTTTCCTCAGGAAGTTCTTTCTCTGAAGTGAGTGCCAGATAACCCAATTTAAAAAACAGAAAGGAGGTAATGAATCGAGGTGGCATCGTTTTAATATATCTTTCTCTTTCCCGGGGGGTAAAGCCACTTTGTTCCGAGTTATTATTTAAAAAACGCAAGCGTTCTTCACCCGATAGTTCTGTTTGCATGTATCCTTTTTTACTTCCCAATGTTTTACGGAATTCTGAATACCATTCAGGCGAATTTTTTTTCACCACGCTCATTATCCATGAGAGCGAAGATTTGCTAAACGGCTTGACAGCTAAACCTGATCTTGCACGCCAGATTTCCATACTATCATTTTTTTCATCGGCTACGATCATGGAACAACCGATTATCTTAACGGTCAGCTTCTTGAATTCAGCAAAAAAACTATCGGTAACCTTACCTACTTCCTCACTTTTTCTCATGCCCAGCGCAAGAGAACGAACGCGTTCAAGTGCAGCAACAATGTTTGCTTCTCTTGCCTGGGCTTCGGCTTTTTGGAGATCAAGGAAGCGTATATAAGTCTGTTCGAACGCAGCAGCAAAGCGCTTTACAATGTCCTTCTCTTCTTCATTGAAACGTTCGAGATTGTAGCGCACGATATCAATTCCTGAATGCTTATGAAACCAGCCCATCATAACCATTCCTTCAGCAATTTGAATCATTTTTTTTCTTTTGGGCGGAACAGGCTGAATTTTGAATAATTCACTAAAAAAAGCATCCTTTTCTTCTTTGTTTAATAAATGTTCAAAAAATCCCTCTCCGGGTGAATTAAAAGCGTTGTAAAATTTTTCAAATATCGGTAAGTCAGAGTACGGCAAATGATATAATTCCGGGTAAATGTCTTCTCCAACCGAGGCCCAGAAATGGATATCTTTGGAGGAATCGAGGTTTAACTGGATGTTTACAGAATGGATATCCGTTACAAGTATTCGAAATTCTTTATAAAGTAATCTAACTACATCTCTTAACTCATTACTTTTATGCATACCCATGGAACGGCTTCTAACTCTTTCCAATGCCGCTTCAATCTGAGCTTCTCTTGCCTGCTCTTCTGCTTTTTGAAGATCGAGAAAGCGGGTGTAGGTTTGCTGGAAGACTGCTGCGAACCTTTTCAGCATATCAATTTCCGTTTCTGATAAATCATCGAGAGTATGCAGACCGATATAACCGCTGGAAAAGAAGAAATAATTAAATACAGCCGGTTCATTTTGCAGATGTTTTAAATTTAATTTATCAGGTGTGTATTCTGGTAAAGACAACTTTGCTTTATTCATTATATAAGTTGTCCAGTCAACCCTTTGCTGTCCCTGCAATTTATATGAAAGGTGTCCCTTTTTATTTTTCCAGGCATTATATACTTCTCTCAAATATTTCTGATCCATCATTGGTACCGAATCGGTACCCGGAATTACTTTCCCTTCGCTGCTTGTAAGATAAATATCCTCGCTTTTTTTATCTTTGTCGATAATTCCGATAAAACATCTTTTAGGGATTATACCTAAAACGACTAACTGATGGAACAGAACACCCGCAGCATCGGCGAGTTCACTACTATTGTGCATTGCCATAGTTCCAGCACGAACTCTTTCCAATGCCGCTTCAATCTGCGCTTCTCTTGCTTGTGCCTCTGCTTTTTTAATATCTAAAAACCGGGTGTATGCAAAAGCGAATGCTTCAATAAATCTTCTTGCGATAGCTAAGTTTTCATCGGGGAGTTTCTCTTCAGCAATTAATGCTAAATAACCTAATTTGAAAAAAAGAAAGTGAGCAGTAATTTTTTCGGGAGTAGCTTCAAATAATTTGGACTTTTCTTCCTCCGAATAATTATACTGTTCAGCAATAGTGTTTATAAATTGGATACGAATATCCGATGACATTTCTTCTATTAAATGATTTTTTCTTTCCTCTAATGCAATATAAAATCTGGCAAAAAATTGAGGCAAATATTTCTTTAATATGTTCATCGATTTATTAAACGAAGAACTTTCAAATGGTTTTACTGCAACATTCGATCTGGCCCTCCATAATTCCATAGTGTCTTTGTCTTCATCGATTACTACAATTGAACAGCCAATAATATCTAGACTAAGCTTATTGAATTCATTAAAAAAACTATCTGTAACACTTCCCACTTCTTCACTTTTGCGCATTCCAAGAGCAAGCGAGCGTACTCTTTCCAGAGCAGCTTCTATCTGCGATTCTCTTGCCTGGGCTTCAGCTTTTTCAAGATCCTGGAAGCGGATATAGCATTGCTCAAATACCATAGCAAATCGCTTCAGCACAGCAAGGTCTGCAGCTGAGAGTTCCTCACCAGAATAACTAAAAATTTGAATATATGAATTTTTGCTTCCCGCAGTGGAAACTGATATGCCGGGAAGACTCAAAAGAAATTCTTTGCGTGCTTCAGGGGTTTCACTAAACCCGGATTTGTCAAACAAATTTTGATAATATTTATCTTTCTCTTTCTTGGAATACGATTTAGTAAATTCTTTCTGCGATTTGAGAGCAGCAACTATGTCCCTGTTGATTTCACCACTAAGTGCCGGCTTCCCATTCTCAATGAATGGTACGATAAAACCCTTCGAATACTTGTATTTCTTACTTGCGGTCCAATCGACAGATGTTTTCTTATCCTTTGAAGGAATAACTATTGAGGCCGTGTCCAGAAGAATCCCAACTTCCTCCAATTGTTGTAACAGAACAGTAATAACTATTTCCAAGTCTTTGCTTTTGTGCATTGCCAATGATTGAGAGCGCACTTTCTCTAATGCTGCTTCAATTTCAAGCTCACGGTTTTTTCTGCCTAATTCTTTTTCAAGTTCAGAGATTATTTGTCCGGGTTTAGATTGTTGTGTTTTCTTTTTCATTAAATGTATAATTCAATTATCCTAAAAAATGGTAAAATACTTTTTATTGATTTTACTTCCATCTTTAAAACCTTTTTCGTACGGATATAATTAATGTAATTTATCAATTATCTTTTTTAATAGTTCATTAATTTCGACAATTGTATCTTTTAACACCCCTTTATACCATTGCAGTTCTAAATAGTGAAAGTACATATCATCTATAATTTCAGAAAGCTTTTTATTATCCGTAATATGAAAGTTTCCCGTTCGGGCTTCATGAATATATTTTCTTCTTAAATAACCCCATCTGTCGTCCAGCATTTTTCCGTTATCAATTAATCTTGAGTAAGTAGAATTATATAGTTTTATGATTGAACTGATGACCTCTTTATATTTAAAGTTATTGAGTTCATTACCGGATACAGCCGATTGATAAGAGCCGGAAACCGGATAAAATGTACGTTCCCCCGGTGAAAAATAAATATGCAGTAAGGAATCAACGGAATTAATATTTCTATTATGAGTTTTTGAAAGCTCCAAATTATTTAACGTTTCAAATGCATCTATTCTTGGTTCCATTTCCTTTAATACTAAATCAATGTATTGTTTGTCTTGTGTAAGATCTTTTTTCACACCTTCTAAAAATTCAGTCTCAACAATATTTTGTTTCCTTGATTCATTCCAGTTGTTTACCTGAAGTGCAATTAAAATTCCAATAACTACAAGTATAATTTCTCCAACAGCATAGCGCATATATGCCATTACTTTGTTTTCGGCTGCAAGTTTTTGGCGGATGTTTCTAAAGATTTTTACCATTGGCTGTACATTCTTTATTTCTCCAATTTGTCAAGTTCTTCTTCAATTCTTTTAGTAGTTTCATCTATTTTCTTAATCGTTTCAGTTTCTAAATCTACTTTATTACTTCTATTATAAAGTGTGAGTTCTAAAACTTTTAATAGATTATTGTCACTCAAAAAATTGTCGTAATTCTTTATTCTCAATTTTTGAACTGTTATGCTGTCTGCATACTTAAAACCATATTTTTTGGTTTGATTATACTCTGCAAATAAATATTTTTCCTGATAAGGGAATAAATAACTCCTAAAGCTAAATTCATCATCAAAACGCTTAAAATCTAATTGATATAAATCAGTTATTCTGATTCGAAGACTGTCATTAGACAGAATATCTAAACCGATGTTTTTTAAACTTTCAAACGCACTTGTTTGAGGGATTATTTGAAAATCTTCACCCGCTTCTGCAAATCTACTATAAATGGTTTTAGAATATGGTTCTTTTTTAACAATATCATAAATAAGACTTTGAGTGGATTTAATTATTTTTTTATGTTTATTAATAGTGTTTGAGATTTCCTTTTTGGTTTGAAGTAAATCGCTTTTTAGTTCTTTATAAATCTCTATTTCTTGTTTTAGTATTTTTCGGTTTTCATTCCAATTATTAATCTGCAGTGCAATTAAAATTCCAATAACAACCAGAAAAATTTCACCAATTGCATATCTTAAATAAGCCATCACTTTGTTTTCAGAGGCTAGTTTCTTGCGGATATTTTTGAAAATTATACTCATTTGATTCAACTATTTTAATTTTTCCAGTTCCTTAATTATTGATTGTGCTTCCTTATCCATATTTTTAAAACTGTCCTGCACATTGTAAAAGACAGTTCGCATATTATCAATTGCCGCAAAAACTTCAGGTTTTTTTATAAATGCACGGTATTCTTTATCGGAAAACCTATAGGCCTGCGGAAAAGTTTTCCGTGTTCCATTCCTACTGCGGTTAATTCCGGATAAAGAAGCTAAGTTGCCAACTTCTTTGCGCAGTTCCCAAATTGATCCCATATAAAACATCCGGCCGCCAATATCTTTCTGTTGGTTGTACAGATTATAGGCTGTAAAAAATTCAGTAATGTCTTTCAAAAATGCTTTATCTTTAATTAAACCTATTTTACCGGTTGCAACTGCCTGTTCGTAAGAAGTAAGCGTTGGTACAAAAAAGGGTAATCTAAAAGCACCGGATAAATAATATTGAAGTGAATCAACCGGAACGTTATCATTATTTGTATATGAAAGCGACAAAAAACAGGAAGTTCTATTAATTGCCTCCGTATTTTCGGCCTCTTTTACTGCTATGATCTCACGGGTTTCCTTGAAATCGGAAATTAGAGATTTGATCAGTTCTTTGCATTCATTATTTAGTTTTCTTTGTTCATTCCAGTTGTTAACCTGCAGTGCAATTAAAATCCCAATAACGACTAGTAAAATTTCGCCAATTGCATAACGTAAATACGCCATTACTTTGTTTTCGGCAGCGAGTTTTTGTCTTACATTTCTAAAGATTTTCATAAGTTGAATTCAATTCATCTATTAGTGTTTGTGTTTTATCTTTTTGGATCATTAGCATAGCGCAATGAAGATTCGCAAGCAGGTACCTAAAATTTATTAAATTTATCATCGTGAGTTGATTTTCCGGTTTTTTAAGTTGGGCAGCGGTGATAGCTTTTAAATTATTTTCATTCAGGTGTACGTAATTTGCTAAAGTATCTTTTTGATTTTGAGTTAGTATTTTCGAAGTTAATATTTCATCATATATAGAAGACACTTGAACTTCGCTCAACCTAGTGACTCCAGGTACGAAAACTTCATCAGTAAATAAATTATTATTTTTATTAATGATTAGCTCTAAACGTTCTAATTCCTGGTAGTAGTTTATAAGGTCGCCTTTAAACTTATTATCGCTGATAATGTCAACATTCCCTGACGAGAGCAGTTCGGTGTAAGTAGGATTGATTTTTACAAAAGTTCTTCGACTGGTTAAGCTTCCAATTGATGATGTAAAAGAGCTGTCAACCTTGAATTTATGATGCTCTTTATAATATTTTAAAATTGATTTAGCTGTTTTTGAAAAACCAAATTCAGTATTCATCTGTTCATCAATTGATTTATTCTGTTCTATTAAGTCGCGTTTAATATTCTTAAGGTAAACGAACTCCTTATTTTTTTCTATTCTGGCTGAATTCCAATTGTTTACCTGCAGTGCAATTAAAATTCCAATTACTACTAAAAAAATTTCTCCGATTGCATAACGCAGGTAAGCCATTACTTTGTTTTCTGCTGCGAGTTTCTGCCTTATGTTTCTAAAGATTTTCATTATTTAAATACTTTTTTGAAGTTTATTAAAGGATAAATAATGCTCAATACAACAAAAAAAACAGCTACCCCGATGATCTCATTTTGTTTGAGGTTTGAAAGAAACCAGGTGATAACCAAAACAGTCAAAACGGGTACAACTATTCCGCCCGGGATTCTGAAATGATCTCCTCGACTGTGCTTTTCGCCGGTGAGCCTGAGCTTAATTACTGCGACTGCAACACCCAGGTATATCAACAAAACAGATGCACTGGACACTATAACCAGTTCTTTGAAACCTCCGGTTGAAGCGAATAAAAAGTCGAGCCCGGCATATACTATTATAGCAACATAGGGTGTAGCAAATTTTGAGTGAATTTTACTAAGTATTTTTACAGGGATAAGTCTGTCGTTTGAAACTGCATATAATACACTGGGAATGCTTAACACTTCACTGCTGAGATTCCCAAACATAGAAACTCCTGCACCTATGGTCATAAGTACAAGTCCGACCGGTCCGACTATTTTCCCGGCAACATGGCCCAATGTATTTTCAGTGTATCCGGATAATGCAGAGCCTAAAATTGCCTGTGATATCAGTTGAATAAAAATGTAGATAAATAAAATAAACGCAATACTGATAAAAATTGCTTTAGGAATTGTTTTTTGGGGATGACGTACTTCTCCGCTAACCGACAATGCGGACTCGGCGCCCATAAAAGCAAAAAATAAAAGAAGAGAAGCCTCTCCAATTTTAGTAACAGATGGCATTGAGTCCCAAACAAGATGTGATACCGATAAATCTTTGGTACCGATTAAAAGAATAAATATCAGTGGAATAATTTTAGCGAGGGTGATCATTTTTACAAAACCAACGCCATCTTTCACTCCTATAATGTTTATGTAGCCCAGTCCGGCAAAAATTATCAGAAAAATGAGAAGACGGATTATTCCGGCTTGCATGAAGGGGAACAATGATCCGGCAACATCGGCAACTGCATTGGCTACTGCTGCATCGGAAGTGACACCGGCCAACAAAAAGAAAAATGCAGCTATAAAACCGGGATATCTGCCTAAAACAACTTCAATATAAGAATAAGCGCCGCCGCTTATTATAATTTTACTTCCGATCTCTGCAAAGCACAGCATGATAAGCGTTATAAGAAGGCCGCAAAAAAGGTAGGCAATTATGCTTGCTCTGCCCAATACACCGGTAACTAAAGCAGGCAGGACAAATATGCCCGCACCAATAACTATATTGATAATATTTGCACTCAATCCGAAAATCCTGATTTCCCGTTTTAAATGCTCGCTATTTTTATTTTCCATTTTAATGAAATTCAGTTTTTGATATCGGTTTTTGACGGATATTTCTAAAAACTTTCATTCTTTTTTACCCTTTTGCTAATTCTTAATCAATTAATGAAATCATTTTCTTACAAAGAGTTTTCAATATGAAAAGGGATTCAAATAAACTTTAATCTTAAGATAATTATGTATTTTTTTGAGGTCTTGTACTGAATGCGCAATTATTATGATTTATTGCGCATCCGGTAGAATCTTTAATAAATTCTCAGAACCGGGTTCATTTCTAGATACTCAATTTTAACATCTTAGTTCTAATGTCTCAGTTCTGGAGAACTGAGCTACGCGGGACGTTACAATTCGTATCATCGTAGCTCGTAGCTCAGGACTCCAGTCCTGAGCAGGTGAATGGTAATTTCAATTAAAACTAATTTTTAATAATTTGTGACATGCGGACCAAGCATTTTCACAGGAGAAATTTACCCCATCTTTATTATAATGAAGGGATTTATTTTGTAACTTCCTGTCTCTATGGAAGTATTCGTTCTAATGAACTTGACCAATTAAAACAACAGATTAACCATGAGAACCTGAGATTAAATTATAAAGAGACATTCAAAAAGTACGATTCTCTGCTTGGTAAGCCATCTAATAATGTTTACCATCTAAGAAATCCTGAAATTATGGAGATATGTAAATCGTCTCTTTATTTTTATGAAGGGAAGGATTATAAAATTATATGTTACTGTATAATGCCAAATCATATACACTTCGTCTTTGACTTGCTAACTAAAGAGAGAGATGTTGATAAAATAATGGGTTCAATTAAAAAATTTTCAGGAAGAAGAGCAAACAAAATGCTTAAACGAAATGGAGCATTCTGGCAGGCTGAAAATTTTGATCGATTGGTACGTGATGATATTGAATTATATTTTATAATAAAATATGTTTTGCTCAATCCGGTTAGTGCAGGATTAGTGGAAGATTGGAAGAATTGGGGAGGAACGTATTGTCATCCGGATTATATTGTTATTGATTAAACTTAATCTTTGCACGAAGTTCTAACATCTCAGTTCTGGAGAACTGAGCCGTGCGGGACTCTGCAACTTATAGTTCGTAGTTCAGCACTCCGGTTCTGCGCACTAATCGTTCTTATTTTACTTTAATAACTACAAAAGTTACATCATCTTCCGGGTCTTCGTCGTTTGTCCATTGAATTCCGGTATTCTTTAAATACTCGACAATCTCATCCGGTTCTTTCCTGGCAGTTTCTTCAAAACTGTTCCTTGCTTTCCTGTAGCCGAACATTTCACCTTTTTCATTTTTCAATTCTGCAAAACCGTCGCTCATTAATAACAATACATCCCCCTGTTCAATGTCTAATTCCATTATATCATAGGCAGTTCCCTTCATTGCTCCCAGAGGCATATTATTTAAAGCAACTTCCTCAACAGACTGAGTATTTTTCCTGTAAATAAATAAAGGGGGCATACCCGCATTTGTGGTTATTATTTTATGATTATGAAATTGAACGCAGGAAAGCGCCATCATTAATCTTCCAAGACGCATATCTTTAATTGCCGCACTTGCATTCTCAAAAAATGGTTTAAGCGCCCTGTTTGATCGATCGGACATAAAAAGAGACTTCATAATGGAAACCATCATTCCAGACATCATACCGTGCCCGGTTGCATCACCAAGGATAACCGTTAGTGTTCCGTCTAAATGAAGATGGAAATCATAATAATCCCCGCCGACTTCGGTAGCAGTTTTCATATATACTGCTATACTGAGGTTGGGAAGATGCGGGACTTCTTTTGGGAGCATTGACAGCTGAAGCTTCCTGGCTTCTTCCAGTTCATACGATTTTCTTTCGCTTTCTTTTTCTGCAATCTGAGCACGCAGTTCAGCTTCCCTGATTTGTGCTGCAACTTTTTCCTTTGCTAATAATCTTCTTCTCTGGATTCTATCAACACCAAATATTATTAATCCGAAAATAAAAGCATAACCAATATAAGCCCATACTGTTCTCCACCAGGGAGAAAAAACCTTGATATGAATTGATGTTCCGGCTTCATTCCATACTCCGTCACCATTTGATGCTTTAACTTTAAAGACATAGTTCCCGGGAGGCAGGTTGGTATAAGTTGCAAATCTTCTATTGTCATAAATCCAGCCTTTTTTATCAAATCCTTCCAGCATGTATGCATATTGATTTTTTTCAGGTCTGGAGAACTGTATGGCAGTAAAATCAAAAGAGATATTATTCTGGCTGTACGGCAGTTCCAGGTATTTTGTATCCAGTATACTTTTTGTTAACGGCGAATTTTGTGTAGCAGGAGTAACTACCTCATTATTAACTTTCAGTTGGGTAATGTTAATTTTAGGCAGCTTTTTATTAATATTACTTGAATGAAAAGTATTGAATCCGTTCGGACCGGCAAAGAATAATTCCCCGTCTTTACTCTTAAATGAAGAGCGCCTGTTAAACGAATACCCCTGCAGTCCGTCTTTAACATCATAATTAATAAAAATAGGATGTTCAGTATCTTTATTAAATTTTGAAATGCCATTAAGTGTACTAAGCCATAAATTTCCAAAAGAATCTTCTTCGATAGCCATTATGTAATTTGATGGTAAACCATTTTTGTCGTAAAGAAATTTAAACGTATTTTTATTCTCGTCATATTTAATTAAACCGCCGTCGGTTCCGATCCATGCAATTTTATTTCTGTCAACATAAATATCATTTATCCGTTTTAAATTTTGATTTGAGAATGTTTTTGAATCATTCTGTAAGTTTTCAACCGAGTTTTTTCTGATATCATATTTAAACAAACCATCTGATGTTCCAATCAAAACAGTCCCGTCATTCTGGTATTTAACCTTCTGGACGAAACCTGTAGTATTAATAAAGGGACGATTTCCAGAGCCGGAAAGCAAACTTTTTAAATTATTTACATTTGAACCTGATAAATCAAATACCTGGATCCCCCACAAAGCAGAATCTATCGGGGCTTCAGCATTCCATTTTCCGTAAGAATGGCTGTCATCCGAAATATATCTTAAAACATAATTATCTTTTTTAAGAGATAATAACCCAACATGGATACGGTTTTTGAAATCTCCGCTTAAATAAAAAGATTTTAAATAATCTTTTGCTGTCCAGATGGTGTCCCCCTTGGAATTCTGGAGCCATCCGTAATCCACCATCCCGGGAGAAGATAATCCCTCTCCAACGCTGACAATTAAAACATCGGTCTTTTTTTGCAGACTAAAATCCTTTTTTAAATTCTGATAATCACCGACTTTTGTGAGCGCGGCAAGAGGATTACCTTCTGCTGCATCAGAGGCAATAAAATTAAGAAGATTTGAATTATAAGTGAGGCTAATAAAATTTGGAATAAACTGCTTTGTCTTGTCTCTGGTGTTAAATTTTGCCATACCAATGCCGGCAGCTACCCATAAATTTCCATATGCATCCATAGAGAGACTTCTTATGTTATTATAACTAATATCATAGTGGTTTGTTTTATCAGTCAAATCATAATTTGTGAAAACATTGCTCCGGGTATTCATCATGCTTAAGCCGCTGTTTGTCCCAAGCCATATTTGTCCGGCTGAGCCATCCACAATACTTCTAACAGTATTACCGGCAATTGAATTTGTCTTCCCCTTTATATTTTGAAACTGAACTGATGATTTTTCATCCATATTATATTTTAATAGTCCGTCATCAGTACCAAGCCAGGCAATACGATTATTATCCGGCTTATAAATTGACAATATATTATTTGAGCTGTTAACTGTCCCTTTGGAATTTGCAAAAAGCCTGAAAGGTTCTTTCTGAAAGTCCAGTTTTAATAAACCGTTTGTAAAAGTAGTAATCCATAAAATGCCGAAATCATCTTTGAAAAAACGGAAAAACCGGTTTGAATTATTTACTGTTGCCGGGAATTCCGACTCATTTAAAGACCTGACCTCGCTGGTCTTCATGTTGTAAAGATAGATACCGTGTGACTGGGCAGCAATCCAGAGAATTCCGTCATCACTTTGAAAAACATCAGTTACGGCATTTGTGAAAATATCAGATTGTTTAACTTTTTTAAAAAGATCTATTTCATTAAAGCTGCCTGTATGAGGGTCGTAATTATACAATCCTGTTGCACTGCTGATCCATATTTTACCTGTCTTATCTTCTGAAAGATCAAATATCGGCAGGTCATTAAAATCAAAAGGATTCTTAGGACCGACATTTACATTTTCAAACAGGTTTGTTTCTTCATTATATTTAATAATACCGTAAGCCCCGGCCGCTGAATAAATATCGCCAGAAGATGTCTGTAAAAATGCAAGACTTGGAGTTGTAATCCTTATTTTATTTTTTCCGTCTTTTAAATAGCACGGTTTAATTTTATATGTTGCTCTGTCGAGAGTGAAAATACCGCTTTGAGTTAAAAGCCATATCCGGCTCTTACTGTCCTGTGCAATATTTAAAATATTATTTGCCTGGGAGTTAAGATTATTTGAATCAGGATAAAAAGTACTAAATGTTTCGTCAGCATAATTAAATTTTGCTAAACCGCCTCCGAATGTACCAATCCATAAAGTCCCGTTATTATCGACCAATAAGGAAAAATTATCATTACTCGGCAGCGACTTTTTATTGCCGGGATCATTTTTATATATTTTAAAATTATAGCCGTCGTAGCGGTTCAATCCATCGGTTGTTGCAACCCAGAGAAAACCGTATCGATCCTGTACAACACAGTTTACCGAGTTATTTGATAAGCCGTCCGGAATTGAGATATGTTCGAAGTTATATTTATGCTGGGCAAAAATCCGGGTAGAGCTAATGAATAAAAATGCAAGCAAAATTGAAGAAAGCCGCAGCCTGAAAAAAGACATATTTACCTCTTACCTTTGAAACTTTTGTAATGATTTTTATTTAAAATTTACTTTAATCATTATACCGGAGAGTATTGATTTTTAAAGTTTTAATAGTTTTCATTTTTTTAAGAAGATCATTTTTCCAAAGCTGATTCAACACTGTCAGCCTTATCCGCAAACTTAAATAATCCCATAATCGTAAAAGTCTTTTCAACAATCGGAGCCAGGTTTGTAAATATCAGCTTGCCATTCCTGTCATTCAATATTTCTATTATCTCAATGAGGTGCGAAATACCAATTGAATTTACAACATTTGATTTTTCCAGATTCAGTATCAGCCTGTTTACATTATTATGCTTATTAAATTCCTGAACAATTTTCTCCCCTCCGGTATTATTAATATATCCTGCTGTATTAATTATTAATTTATTCTCTTTTAATTCCGAAGTCAGACTAAATTCTTCAACCATTATTACTCCGCTTAAACTAATTTTTTAATAATTGTTATTTTTGTTCCGCTAGGGCTTGATTCAATAATCAGATCATCAGACATTGATTTCATTAATTTTAATCCCCAGCCGCGTTTATATGAACTATGGAGTTTACTGCTGATATTCGGTTCCTCAACCTTTTCAGGTTCAAAGCCATGACCAAAATCCGTTACAAGAATTATAAGCTTTTCCTTATCCATTGTAAACTCAACCTGGACATAAGGATTATCATCCCCCGAATGTTCAAAACCGTTAATAATTGCTTCAGTTACTATTATCTTTGCTTCTCCGAGCTTGTCTTCAGAAATGCCCAGGTGTCTTCCCATTATCTGCAGACTTTCGACTGCCACCATTTCAATATCAGGAACTTTGGGAAGTTTAATTTCCAAACCAATATTTGAATTCATACATCAGTCTTTCAAAAAATTAGAAAATTTGTAACGAACTTCGAAGTATTATATGAAATAACGCTTTTATATTGTTATCAATAAAAAGCAGTTGAAGATTTTACATCAATCTTTAATGAAAGCATAACTTATAAAAATAAACTTTTGATTTTTATATAAGGCAAGAGTGTTAATATCAAACCAAAACAATATTATTAAAAACTATATATATATGTGTGTGTTTATAAGCACAATGTTCAAAATATAAAAGTATAAAAGCACAGCGCAGGACAATGCCATGCGCTATACGCTTTTCTCTATGCATTATTAACCCAGAATATTTTCAGTCAGAATCCGCAGTTGATGCAGATTTGCATCCTCTGCAGACAGTTATGTAATTTATTTCTTCTTCTCCGAAGCCGGCGGCATCATTGTATATCCAAGCTGTTCCATTAGTTCCTGATTATCAAATGCAACTATCTCTTTCGTAATCTTACCATTGACTATATGTACAATGGATTCACCCCAATAATTTACGGTTTTACCGGTGGGAGGCATCTTGCCGGGACCGGTATTTGTGCCTGTTATAACCCACCGGGTAGCCACACCATTTTCACCGTAAACCTGGTTATCTAAAGTTAATTTGAGGTCAGGAAAAGCCGTTCTTAAACCTTCAATAGCTTTTTTATATCCCTCAACACCTTTGGCAACCGGCTGATTATTTACACTGCGCTCAAAGTCCGGGGCAAAGATCGCATCCAGTGAGTCAATATTTCTACCGTTCCAGGCATCTTCCAGCTTATTTATGATCGGTTTAAATTTCGCTGACGGATCCGGTTTCTGCTGCTGACAGCCTGCTGTAAAAATGAGAGCAATTATTAAAAACAAAGAACTTGCTTCTAAAATTGTTTTAACTAAATTTTTCATAACAGTAACTCCTTTTAGATTATCGGGAAAAAATATTTACTAAGTATTTTATATTAATTCCGCGAATAAAAAATAAATTCACTCTTTAAAACATTTTTGAAAAGTGCATGTGAGCAAAACAATTTTGACTGTTTACCTGATTAAAATTAAAAGGGAGATAATGTTTATTATCTCCCTTCTTAATAAAATTAATTGTCATTCCGTTTTGATGTTCTTCCACCGTGATCACCTATCAACTTCCATACACCGTTTTCCTTCATTAAGATATCCGTCCACTTTCCTGAGTTATTTTCAATCTTTCCGGTTTCTTTATTTTTAACGAGTTCAGAATAGTAATAATCAGCAAAAGCAAAATCGCCTTTTACCCAAATTGCAACAGGAGTAATCGTATATACAACCGTTGTATAGGTTTTGGAATCATAATCAATCCATTTGGATGTATTTGCTTTGTCTAGTGGAACTTTAGCCTGATAATTCCAGCCTTTATAGCTATTATCAAAGTATTCCATAAATGCCTGGGCATTGCCGCTTGATCCGACTTCCCAATATTTTTGAACCCCTGCCCAAACATCTTTTTGTTCGCTTGTCCATTGCTGTGCATAGCTGTTAGCAGCAAAGGCAACCAAGATTAAACAAAAAAGAAAAATGCTTTTTGTTAATGTTTTCATAGTAACTCCTTATGATTTTTTTTGAAATTAGTTAATTAAAGTTATTTATTTCAATGCCCGCTCAGCCATTGTTCAAAACTTTTATTTTTCTCACCTTCAGAGTAAGTCCAGTCCGGCTTAAGATTAAGACCGCTGTAACTTTTCCAGATAAAATCTATTGCTTCACTCCGGTCAGAAAGGCCTGTTACTTTTATAAGGTACAATTCTCTTTTTTCGACCTCAGTTTTTTTTATTTCGATATTAATATCCTGTGCAAGCAAAGCCCTGTGTAAAATCTCAGCCTGTCTAATATCGTACGTTGCCCACACAATTCCATTCTTACCTGAGAGGAAATCCTCTTCATCGTAAGAAACAATGACTTCAACCCGGCATCCATCTGGCAGTTCAGCAGGCTGAGTAATGATAAGCCCGCTGCATTCTATAAAATCATTTGTTTCGAACACAACCCTTCCGTCATTCATGCAGGTCCCGTTCACTTTTATCCTTACCATATTTTTCCGGTTAAAATTTTTGAATAGATGACTTAACGAGATGTGGTTAAAATAGAGGTACTACGCAATATTATCTTGTACAATATGCGCAAGAATTCGGATTTCCTGCTCAAATTCTGATTATGTGATTGTATTCCCCTTTATTCCTGTGGACTGACAAGAGAATTGAAATGATACCCGGTCACCCTTGCATTTTCTTCCTGTAAGCATTCGGCGAAATTCCGAACTGCCTTTTGAAAACTCTACCGAAATAGCCCTGGTCATTAAAACCAACTTTGTAGCAAATCCCTATAACAGTGTCTGCATTCTGCTTTAACAGATCAGCTGCCCGCTGAAGACGAAGCGAACGGATAAGCCGTCCCGCCGGCTGGGCTACAAGTGCATTAAGCTTTCTGTTCAACTGCGAAATGCTCATGTTAACTTCATCAGCAAGTTTTTCGATACTGAACTCCGGATCCTCAAAATTCTGTTCAATAACTTTTATTGTCTTTTCTAAAAATTCCCGGTCCATAGAAACCGCGGTAACATCAGAAGGCTTTATTAGTGTAGATTTACTGAAACGTTTCCTTAGCTGCTTTCGCTGGTAAATTAAATTCCTTACCCGTACCCTCAGCTCTTTTGCACTAAAAGGTTTTGTAATATATGCATCAATACCGGTCTCCAGTCCTTCTATTTTATCATCGAGTCCTGCTTTTGCAGTAAGCATTATAATCGGAATATGACTCGTCTTCACATCGCTTCTTATCTGCGTGCTGAACATAAACCCATCCATTTCCGGCATCATCACGTCGGTAATTATCAAATCGGGAATTTCATCTTTTGCATTTAATATTCCTTCCTCACCGTCCGAAGCCTCTATTACACTGTAATCATTTACAAGCAGGCTGCTCACATAGCTTCTTACATCGGGATTATCTTCAACAATTAAAATGATCTCACGTTTATCCTCGCCGGTGCGGGAAATAGCCGGTTTTAATTTTGTATCTGCAGATCCGGGTTCACTATAATTTTTCACTTGTAAAGATAATTCCGGCAGCCTTTTAATGAATTCTTCAGTTTCAGTCTTATAATCGCTTGACGGAAGCCGGATGATAAACTCACTGCCTTCGCCTTCTTCGCTTTTAACTGAGATACTCCCTTTATGAAGTTCAATTAATTCCTTTGCAAGCGCCAATCCTATCCCCGTACCCTCATGTTTTCTTGATGCCGATCCGTCTACCTGGTAAAACCTGTCAAAAATATGCGGGAGACGATCGGAAGGTATCCCGATACCGGAATCTTTAATCCTGATTTCAACCGAACTCCCCTCTTTCCCTCCTTTATTAAAGGGAGGTTTAGAATCGATTGAGACTTTTATTTCACCGTTTGAAGAAACAAATTTGAAAGCATTCGAAATGAGATTATAAAATATTTTTTCCATTTTATCCGGATCAAAGAGAACCGGAATGTTTTTACATCCCGATTCAAACTTCAAAGTAATTTTTTGTGATTCAGCAAGTGATTCAAATGAGTAAAACAAACTTTTCAGAAATGACACTATGTTATGCTGTCCTGCATTTAATTCCATACTGCCTGCTTCAAGCTTCGAGATATCCAGCAGCTGGTTAATCAGGCCAAGTAGCCTCCTGGCATTCCTGTTCGCTACCTGCAGTTTTCCTTTCTCCTTAACATCAATATTTTCAGACATAACGCTGTCTATCTGGCCGAGTATAAGCGTAAGCGGCGTCCTGAATTCGTGGGAGATGTTTGCAAAGAACCTGGATTTTAACTGATCAAGCTCCTGAAGTCTTTCCTGTGCTATTTTTAATTCTTTTAAAGTTTTTTCCGTCTTGCTTTTTGCTTCTTCAATATTTTTAAAGTCTTCATACCGGGCATAAGCTAACGCGAATGCTTCTGCCAGGGTCTTAACTACTTCAAGCTTTTCTTCTGTAAGCGGAGAAACATTTCCGACATAAAGCATACCTTGAGCGAAAGGAACAAAGTGCAGATTAAGAGAATCCGGCGGAGTAGATGAGCCCTGGTAGGTTTCTTCATTTTGAACCTGACCGATTTCAATCATGGATTTTGTCCAGTTGATGAATTTTTCCTTGTTCCAGTGTTCTTTGTAAACCTGATTCTTTTTCCAGTGCTCAATTATATTAACTATGTGTTCATTTGCATCCAGTGATAGATTTAAGACTCCCAGTGATTTACCATTAGGCGTGGTTAAGTAAGCCTGGACTTTTTCTTTCCATTCATCAACAATGTAAACGCCGCAGCGAGTAAAAGGGACTTCCAATGTTTCAAGTTCTCGCCAGATAATCGGGGTTATGCGATTAAGATCTTCGGAAGTTCGCATACTGGCAATTTCACCGCGTACTCTATCCGTAGATGCTTGTTTTATTGCTTCAAATGCGCGTGCTTCTGCGTTTTGCAGATCGAGAAACCGTGTGTAGCTTTGTTCAAAAACTTTTCCAAAGCGTTTCAGGATTTCATTATCTTCGCCGGATAATTTTCTGCCAAAATGATTAACTACAAATATAGATGTGTAATGAGAAACGGAAACGGACCTGGTATAGCCGCCCTGACGCGATAAAACCTTTTCCTTCCATTCAGGAGTTGATGAATTATACGGCGGAAATTTAAATAAATGTTTGAAGAATATAATTTTTTCCTCTTTGGTATATTCCTCAGTAAAAAATCTTTCCCCCCTGGTAGTACCCTCTGCTAATACCCTGTAAATGGAGTGATCGAGAAAAGGAATAGCGGCTTTTTTCATATATGTTTCCGCTACACCTGTCGACCCCCAAAATGTAAACTGTTTGTCAATTTCGTCATTATTGATAACCATGAATACTCCGGTTATATCCAGGTTCATGTTGTCCAATTCCTTAGCAACCAAATTAACCACTTCCTGCAAGTCAGATGAATGCCGCATTGTCATAGCCCGGCTGCCCACCTTTTCCAGGGCAGCCTCAAGTTTCAGTTCCCGGTTCTGATCCTCAACAGCTTTTATGAGAGTTCTTTTCCGTTCTGCATCCGGAATATCAGACTGGTTAATGATTCTCAGGATATCTTCTAATTTACTCTTCATTGAATATTGCAGATTAATACAGTTTAAGCTTAACTGTATCTTCCTGCAGAATCTCCGCACTAATAGGTTGTAAAATTAAATTTATAAGAAATTTCAGTCGAAGTAAAGCACCGGAAATAAATTTACCCATAAGTCATTTGGAGGGATAAATGGCTGCAGGCACCAGGAACATATAAATACTATTGTTAATAATATAATAATAAACAGGTATATTTAATACTGAAATCGATCCCGTAGATAGTATATAGTGAGCATATTCACAAAACCTGCATACAAAGATTTCCCGGTCCTTCAATAATTGTTTTGGCTTTTTATATTTCAGTTTTTTCTAACATCAGATTTTAATAAATACGATAATATAATAAAGAACTATTGATAATAATTCTGAGTTAACAAGCACAATACGAAAAATATTATTAGGTAGAATAAAACCGCAATGTTAAGTTAAAGCAGACATAGAGCAAAGCGCAAAACGTTTTGTGTAGTGAAGCTTCTGCATAATTGGACTTGAGTGAAAAATGTTCGAAGTTCAAATCGGCATTCAGCTTATGGGAACGAAATTTAGAAAGTGAAGTACCCTTTTTTGCTAAAGTGAAAATTAAAAACTTCTTTAGTAGATTAATCATTCGTTTTTAAATTACATAGCCGTTTAGGGCGGCGGGTTATTACCGCCCGGCTAGACATTAATTAAAATATTAAAGTGAATTGTGTTAGATTTATATAAAAAAATCAAACCTGTCCAAAATAAACGTTTATTAGATTTAATCTGCAGATGTATTGATAGCAAAAAAAGATATTTTGATTTATTGATAATTGCTCCTCAAAAGAATTGCGTTAATAAAAATTACGTAATTGAGCGGTTAATCCCGCCGGATTTTTGTTTAAGTAATTGCAGGCGGGATTAAAAGATAAATACTGTCTGAGGACTCCCTGCATCGATTGAAGATAATGAAACCGGCAGGGAGTCCGAGTTTATTTATCTTAGCCGAAATGGAGTAATTTTTTAGCAATTCTTTTGTAGAGCATGCTTCTTTTGCAACTTTTCTGAGTTTATCCGAACTTGCTTCGGGATTAAGAAAAGTTGAGAAGAAAAATTGTGTAATGTTTTGGGGAGGATTAAAAATTAAATGCTGAAAATTATTTTTATTTTTAACTAATATTTAACTTTTTTTCGACTTCCAAAATTTAATTTGGACAGCAATGAAAAAAATAGAAATTTCCCTGGTTGAAAATGATACAGAAATTAATAGAAAACACCTGGCAAAAAAAGATTATTTCAGAAAAAATTGATTTACGCAGACTACTATATATATTAGATTTAGATAAAACTATAGCAGCACATTTTATTTGGCTTGTCGGTCATATATGTGAGTTAAGCCCGGGAACCGTGTTTCCGGCAATTAAAGGTTTTTTCTTACACAGGAAAAAAACTCAAATAAAAAATTATGATCGAAGTCTTGCTAAAATGTTTATGTATTGTGGAATCCCGGAGGAAATTGAAGGAGAAGCAGCAACTTTAATGTTTGAGTGGATACTTTCTACCGATGTTATAGTTTCAACGAAAAATTATTCTGCAATAGCTCTATACAATCTAACGCTCAAATATCCGGAATTAAAATCCGAACTTATATTAACAATTCAAAATCAATTAGATAAGAATAGTATTTCATTTAAGCAAACAGCTGGGAAAGTGTTAAATAATTTGCGTAAATAAATCAGGAAGGAAATGTGTAAAAAAGAAATTACAGCTATTTCCGGGATGAGCTTTATTTATATTGCCTGCCCTAAATCTGTCTACCTCCTAATAAAACTTCACCGGACAGGTCCGGCTTCGATTAATGCTTCGCCTGATAAGTAATTCTTAAAATTTTTATTGCAAATAACTCTTCTAAAATATAATTTAGAATTAAACGTAATAAGGGATATTAGATAAAGGGGCAAATTCTGATTATCTCTGCTGTCCATATTCAATATTCCGTGTAGAAAAGTTTTCTTATAGAAGAAAAGTTTTGTTATATAAGAAAATAAAAAGAAGTTGCTGAAAGCGGCTAATAATTATGTTATACCACAAAAATACAATAGGAGCTAATATAAAATGGACAAAGGAGCACACTTTTTTAGATGTGATTTCCAAGTGCACACCCCAAGAGATATTAATTGGAGTGGTGAAAGACCAAATACTTTAGAACAACGAAAAACTTATGCTGCTAATTTTATCAAGAAATGCAGAGAATTAAAATTAAATTCAGTCGCAATAACAGATCATCATGATTTTGGTTTCTACCCAATCATAAAAGAAGCCGCTATTAATGAACTTGATGAAAATGGAGAACCAATTCCAGATGATGATCATATTATAGTTTTCCCTGGTCTTGAGCTTACCTTTTCAACTCCTTCTTGTCAGGCCTTATTAATTATTGATGCTAATTATCCTATAAATAACCTTAATCAAATCCTTCATCTTTTAGGTATTACTCCAAATTCACCTGAAGAGACTACTACAATTGAAACTGTACCTATTTCAAATACAATTGTAAATGGCTTTGAAGAGTTATACGACAAACTCAATACAATTGAAGCATTAAGAGGTAAATTTATTGTACTTCCAAACTTAAATGAAGGCGGGAGACATACTCTACTTCGAGCAGGTAATTCTGAACATTATAAAAAAATGCCTTGCGTAGGAGGCTATGTGGATGGTTCTATTACACAGCACGGAATAGGAAATACAAATATCGTCAATGGGATTGCACGTGAATATGGTTACAAAAGTGTTGCAGTATTTCAAACATCTGATAATAGGCAAAATGATTTTGGAGTTCTGGGAGCACATTCAACTTGGGTTAAGTGGGCAACTCCAACTGCAGAAGCATTAAGGCAAGCATGTTTAGCAAAAGAATCAAGATTAAGTCAAACTATTCCAAATTTACCGCAAATATATATTGCAAAAATTGATGTTACTAATTCAAAATTTCTAGGCTCTTTTTCTATCGAATTTAATCAACAATATTCAGCACTTATCGGTGGAAGAGGAACGGGCAAATCAACAATACTTGAATATCTGAGATGGGGTTTGTGTGATCAAACAACAAGTAACTTAGATCAAGAACAGCAAACTGAAATTGATAGACGAAGTCGATCTTTTATTGAAAAGACCCTGGTTCCATTCAATGGTGAGGTTCGTGTAACATTTTGTTTGAATGGAATTATTCACATTGTAAAAAGAAATTCAGTTACAAAAGAAACTGTTTTGAAAATAGATAATGGAACTTTTGAACAAGTCAAAGAAGATGAAATTCGAAGAATTTTACCTATTCAAGCATATAGTCAAAAACAATTAAGTAATGTTGGAGTAAGGACAGAAGAACTGAAAAGGTTTATTCAACTTCCCATTGCAAATCAATTAAATAATTTAAAGTTTCAACTTTCAGATAATATAAAAAAAATAAGGAGCAGTTATAATAACTATTTACGAAAAAAAGAGATTCAGAATGAAGTTAACCAGTTTAATCTCGAAACAAAATCATTAAGCAATCAAGTTGAAAGCTTACGAAAATCTTTAACCGGTATCTCAGAGGAAGACCAAAAAACAATTGGTAAAAAGCAGAAGTATGAATATGAGCAAAATCTAATAAATAAAACACGAACTGAAATATCTTTAATTTCAACCAAGATTTCAGAACTTACTAAATCGGTAGAACAATATCCTGAAAAATTTCCAACGGATCAATCTTTAGAAAATGAGCAATTATTAAAATCAATTGATGAAGCCAGGGTAAAAAAGTTTGATGAAGTAAAAGCAATTGTGAGACAATTACAAGAATCTATTAACAAAGAGAATTTGCTCGAGCTTAATGGATTAATAACACAATGGGAAACTCTCAAATCAGATTTCGAAGTTCAATACGATGTAGCAAAAGCCAAAGCCTCGTCAAATCAAACTCAACTTAATGAAATACAAAGAATAGAAATTCGGCTTCAAGAAATAGCAAATTCCTTGAATGAAAGAAATTCAGTGTTAAAAGAATTTGGGAACCCTGAAGAAGATCTCAGACAGTTAAGAGAGGAATGGTTCTCTTTACATCAAAATAAAGTTAGCTTGTTAAATGAACAATCGGAAAAATTTTCTGAACTTTCAATGGGATTAATACAAGCGGAAGTTACAAAAAGCATTGACATCGAAAAAATTAAAAGCCAATTAACAAATGCTTTTCAAGGGACAAGAATAAATGAGACAAAAGTGCAATCTCTTTGTAATTGCATTTTTGAAAATGAAAATCCTCTAAATATTTGGAAAGAAATTTTAAACGAGTTAAAATTACTTGCTGAATTAAAAATATCAGATGATAAAAATATTGAATTGCCAGAAACACAAACATTAACAAATTGTGACTTAAATGAGGTAAATAGAAAAAGAATTGTTGAAGTATTATCTCCAGATAATTGGTTAAGTCTTGCAACAACTGAAATAGAATTTAATCCTGAATTCAAATATATTACAAATAATCAGATGGGTGATGTTATCCCTTTCTCAGAAGCGTCAGCTGGCCAACAGGCAACAGCTTTGTTAACGGTATTGCTTAATCAACCTGGAACTCCTTTGATTATTGACCAACCAGAAGATGATATTGATAATAGAGCAATCGAAGATATTATAAAAAACATTTGGGAAGCTAAAAGAAAAAGACAACTAATTTTTACAAGCCATAATGCAAATTTAGTGGTAAATGGTGATGCAGAACTTGTTATTTGTTGTGACTATCGTGAATCTGGCAACCAAACAAGAGGTATTATTAAGGCAGAAGGTGCAATTGATTTCAAAATTGTACGTGATGAAATTACTTCCGTAATGGAAGGCGGTGAGAAAGCATTTAGACTAAGGAAAGATAAGTATGGTTTTAAATATCATTCCGATTATATAAAATAATGCAATTTAAGTTGACAGCATTTTACGCATCTGGCATTTTAGAGGTTTATAAAGTAGATGATCTCCGCCAGAGGCGGACAGGCTGCTTAAAGTATCTTGTTGAAAGTAGTCAAATTAATTAATAGTCTTGCAAACCACGCATCCGGTAACGTCGTTAGGCAAACAAAAAAAATAAACTAAATGTTACCTGATTACTGTATAATTCTATAGCATCTTGTTCAACATTTCTTTTCGCAATTCATATTCCCTTCATAAGTAGCCATTAAATAAAGACACATCTTGTTTTTAAACTAATAACCACGCATCTATAAAAGGCAGTGTAGAAACTTAATACAACTCATCCGCAATTAAAAAGTCCACCCCTAAATTAAAACTGAGCAGAGCAGCAACCGGATCGGCGTCGTCTGCAGGTAAAAAATAAAAAGAAACAATTGCATCAGCGGGCAATGCAATTAAATTTTAGGGCGCTGCAAGAGTATCTGCCGGTCATGCAATTGGATCTGCCTGTGATGCAATTACATCTGTCGAGGTAACAATTCATCTGCCTGTAATGCAATCACACCGTCCGGTCGTGCAATGAGTCAGTAAAGTCGTGCAATGGAACCGGACAGTCATGCAATTGACCTGGACAGTTGTGCAATCGGTTCGAACAGTCATGCAATTGACCTGGACGATCGTGCAAAGACTCAGCCGGTCATGCAATTGACCTGTACGGTCGTGCAATTGACTTGGACAGTCATGCAAATGAGCCGGTATGAAGTAAAATGTGCTGTTTCAGCTAAATTTATCTATCTGCATTGCTTCATTGGTTATGGTACAATTATAGGTAAGTAAATCACCGACTACAAGCTGCCGGGATTTTACAGAGGAGTAATTACACAGCTTCCACATCATTTTATAATGATCATTTTTAAAGAAGCGAAATTTTCGCACAAAAATAATTATGTATTATATGGAGGTCTTGCATTATATGCTCAATTATTATGATTTTTTGCGCATACGATTAAAATTTGATGAATATTTTTAAAACCGGGCTCTGTTCTAACAGCTCAGTTCTGTCGGCTAAGTTCTAGTGTTCTCAGTTCTGGAGAACTGAGCTACGCGGTACGTTGCGGTTCGTAACATCGTACCACGTACCATTGTGGCTCGTACTATCGTAGCTCGTAGCTCAGAACTCCAGTTCTGAGCCAGGGTGAAATTAAAATTTCATTTAAAATTAACTTTTGATAATTTACAATATGCAAACCAGGCATTTTCACAGGAGAAATTTACCCCATCTCTATTATAATGAAGGAATTTATTTTGTAACTTCCTGTCTTTACGGAAGTATTCATTCTAATGAACTTGACCAATTAAAACAGCAAATTAACCGGGAAAACCTGAGATTAAATTATAAGGAAACTCTCAAGAAATACGATTCATTGCTGGACAAGCAATCCAATAATGTTTACTATCTAAGAAATCCTGAAATTATGAGAATATGTAAATCGTCACTTCATTTTTATGAAGAGAAGGATTATAAAATTATATGTTACTGTATAATGCCAAATCATATGCATTTCGTCTTTGAGTTGCTAACAAAAGAGAGAAATGTCGGCAAAATAATGGGTTCAATAAATAAATTTTCAGGAAGAAGAGCAAACAAAGTTCTTAGACGAAATGGAGCATTCTGGCAGGCTGAAAATTTTGATCGTTTAGTACGGGATGATATTGAATTATATTTTATAATAAAATATGTTTTGTTCAATCCCGTTAACGCAGGATTAGTGGAAAACTGGAAGGATTGGGGAGGAACGTATTGTCATCAGGATTATATTGTTGTTGATTAAATCTATAGTTGCGATATGATCAATTCTAACATCTCAGTGCTATGATCTCAGTTCTGGAGAACTGAGCTGCGCGGTACGTTGCGGTTCGTACTATCGCAGCTCAGATCACAGTTTTCAATTTAATGAATTAGGCGGGAATACTCTCTGTCCACAATTTCATTTGTTCCATCAGCAGGTCTCCGGCAACTCCTCTTAAAAAACCGGCTCCCTGAAGATGCGAACCGGCACGTATAGTGTGCTTAATCCATTCATCTGTACCTGTAAGTTCATCAAGTTTGCTTCCTTCTCCTTTGATCAGAAAGAATCCGTTCATATCACCACCGTGCGGCTCAAGGAATATTGGTTCAAAATGTTGGATTGTTCCGCTCTTTTGAAGTCCGCCCAGGTACTGCACAAAATCCTGGAAATGTTCGGCACTGATTTTTTCACGTCCCGGTATAGGCCGGTTCCATCCGAAAAACATAACGTTCGCTTTCATATTTCGCTCCTTATTATTGTTATAACTAAATGATCAGGTCATTATTGAATATTTATTTTCATAATTATTTTTTACACTACATCCGTAGAGGATGCAAAATTATCAACTTCTTCTTCTCCCGCAGCGTCATATCATTTTGTAATCTTATTGTCATTAGTTAAAAATGAGAGTATTATACTTATCATTTAAGCAAAATAAATTTTTTACTGCTGATATAATTATTAGCTTCAATTCTGTATATGTACACTCCGCTTGCAAGATTTGTATTAAGCTTATTACTGTTAAATTTAGTTTCATAACTGCCTGCTGCTTCATATTCATTTACCAGCGCAGCAACTTCCCTTCCTGTTATATCATATATATTCAGCTTTACATTCCCCGGTTCTTTAATGCTCCATCGGATAGTCGTACTTGGATTAAATGGATTAGGGTAATTTTGTTCCAGTCTATAATCTGCTATTTCTTTTGTCTTATCATTAACAGCAACCGCACCGGCTTTTCCTTTAAATGCTCCTCGTCCATGTGTACCGGCTACAACAACACCATCTGATTTTCTTGATACCACATAATCGACAACAACATTCCCCATTAAAGTTTTTCCTTCTTGAATCCATGCCGTATTATTTCCATCTAAAGTTGTTGTTGAAAACAAACCGATGCTTGTTGCGACAAAATAAGTACTGCCATTATTGCCGGGAAGAATAGCAGCACAGCGCAATGAAGGACCGGGATTTTGCTGATCTCCCTGCAAAGTGCCTTCAACAGCATTATAACTTTGTCCCCCGTTAGAAGAATGATATAATCCAATTATATTATAGTTCGACATAACAACCATAATTTCATCTGCATCATCCGGATTTATTGCAATGTCGTGGACATAAGCTCCTGCTTGTGCTCCCGGGATGGAGATATCCACAGCTCCGCTGGTAGCTGCTGCTGAATTAGCCAGCTTATATATTTTTGGAACATCATTATTACTACTTCCTGCGTAATAAAGAATACTTGCAGGATTTTTTGAAACTGACAATGCAGAAATGATATAACCTGCCGGTACAGAAGTACTATCCAATTTGGTCCAGCTTATGTCTGTACCATTTTCATTATCAGGAATAGTAGTAAGCTGATCATTCCTCCATAAAACATCACCGCCGGGATAGTACATAACATCTTCATTATTAGGATCAACTACATAAGGATTAATAAATAATTGGTTAGCTGCTCCATTAGGCTTAACATCACAATACGGATTGTTTACATTAAAAGGATATAACGGATTATTATTTGCATCATAAGCTAATCTATATACATCCCCGTTTTGAGATGAAGAATAAGCAAAATTATTTCCAAAATATGCATAAGCTCCATCGCCGGAACTGACATCAACACTTGGTGAAGTTGTACTTCCATTAAAAGTGAAATATGGTGTACCGTTATCCTGGCATCCGCCCATTATCCTGTTATCATCGGCTATATCCGGAATTGCCACCTGATAAAACTGCGTCACGTTATAACCATTATTTTTATTCTGCCACGGAAAATATGTCTGATAAGAAGTATCTGTAATATCAGATGTATATGTAAGACCTCCGTCATGTCCCCACCACATTTTATTCGGATCGGCTGGATCAAAAGCAAAAGAATGAATATCCGGATGAAAATTAGGATAATCACCATTGAATGCACCTCCGATCCAGTTCTTTTTGTCATTCTGATAAGGAGTGCTGAAACCATCTTCAGAACGGAATAAACTTGTGCCGGCAACAAATACATAGTTTTCATCATCCGGTTTTACTGCTACAACCATATCATACGAATCCTGGGTAAACAATTTAGGATTGGCGCTGGTAAAATCCGGTAGATTATTAGTTCTGTTCTCCGATGTGCCTGCAGAATAATTAAACTTATAAAATCTTAAATCATCCTGTGTTTGAGAAACAGACTGCGCATTTAGGAATAAATAAGCTACATCGTTATTGGACGGTGCAAATGCCAGAACACCGCGTGCAGAAGTTTGAGGATAATCGTTTGGAGTTATGTCTGTCCAGCTGTCTCCATTATTATCAGACTTATAAACGCCGGGAGTATTTGTACCTCCGGGATCAGAAATTACGGCTAATAAATTTCCATTTGAAGCAACAGCTACATCAGTAAACCGGTGCTCGTTTATACCCCCAAGAACTAATGTGAAAGAATTTCCTCCGTCAGTGGATCTGTATATCCCGAAATTATCTGAAGCGACAAAGATATATCCGTTTACAGGACTAACTATAATTCTTAAAACATAATCATAGGGACTATCGTAGACTGTAACATTTGAGCTTAATGTATTTGGAAGCACCTGCCACGTTTCACCGTTGTCTGTCGATTTGTATATACCGTTTCCTGAAAATCTTGCTTGTCCCGATTGGTCACCTGCCGAACCTTGAGATTCTCCCGTACCATAATACCAAATATTAGTAAATCCCGCCCTTGTATCCTGAGCAATTGAAGAAACAGAAAGGATAGTGTTAAGGTCACTTTTTAATTTCCAGGCTGCACCATTATCGGTTGATTTCCAGATACCCCCCGAAGCGCCTCCGGCTATAATTGTATTAGGATCAGCTGCATCAACTGCAAGTGCCCTGGTTCTTCCTCCTACATCGTTTGGTCCTGCTTCGTTCCAGGTAAGGTTTAAAGAAATTTTATTAAGTGATTTATTTTTTTCTGCAAGTCTTTTAGCAAACTCAAGTTCTTTATATCTTATTGATGGAGGTATACGGTTAGTCTTAGGATCTCTCAGCATTCTAAAAAAATATTCTGCTCTTCCTTTTTCCATTTCAACTGATTCATTGGCTTCAGAATATTTCCTGACAACTTTTTGATCATTTTTATAATCAGTTTGAGTATTTGACAAAAAATTTGTTAGAATTATTGAGATAATAAATAAGCTTAAGCAAAAAAATTTTGTATATTTTTTTTTCATAGATCTCTCTTAATTAGTCTTTTTGATAAAATATTTAAACATCCATTTGTTGTTTTCGTCTGCTCCCTGCTGAATGGCAATTCGCATTGATAATTCTTCTCCCTCCATAAATTTATTTCCCTGATCCTTAATTAAAGATTTCGGCACATACATTTTTATCTCGGAGCCTGGCGGAAGGATTGGTGTGGAAGGTCCGTAACCGAATACTTCCTCAATCTTTATTGCTGCCGTTAAATATTTCTCATCTTCAATCAACTCCTTGATCAAGCCGGTAACATTTGCATTTCCGGGCGGCAGAGATTCAGGCTGATTTCGCTCTACACTTGTTTTATTCTCTTTGGTTGTTTTGCTTGCTGATGAACAGCATGAACTACAGACAGTTAAAACACATGCAATAGCAAAAATTGACAATACTTGAAAGTAAATTTTACTCATTATCCGTTCGTTCCTTTATTAAAATATTTTTGAAAAGTACATATGGACAATAGGCTAATTACAGATACAAATGCTATTCTGACGGAGCAGGATCTGAATTCCATATACCACAAATAGAGATCCATTTCCCATCAGTTGTGCGTTTTAATAATTCAGTATATTTCCCATTTTCCACTATCATTTTTCCATCTTCTCCGGGATAGCTTAATTGAAACCGTCCAATTTCATAACCTAAATCACCATCACTTCCTGTAGAAATAGTTTTAACAGAAACATCGGAAGTCCCTGCATCAAGAGCAGCCTGCCAATATTTTTGAATATTCTTTCTTCCGGTAACAATTGGTTCATTTGGAGGCAGCAAAGTTGCATCCTCTGAATAAAGTAATGAAGCAGCCACAGCATCTTTATCATTTAAGGCTTTTGCAAAGTCCTTATTCATTTGTGAAAGTTCTTCGGTGGTTGCTGTTTTTGGTGTCTCTGTTTTTTCAATGCAGCCAATCATTACAAAAAATAGTAATATTGCGATAACTGTAAGTTTTTCAAAATTAGTTTTTAATTTCATTATTCTTTCGTTTTCATGAAACTTTATAAATGAATTTTTTATCCGCTTTTTTGATAAAACAAAAAGGAGATAATGTTTGTTATCTCCTCTCTGAAATATGATTTAATTAATTGCTGCTTGGCTTTGAAGTTCTTCCGCCGTGGTCGCCAATTAAAACCCACTTGCCGGCTTTTTTCATTAAGATATCAGTCCACTTTCCTTCACTGGTTTCTTCTTTTCCTGTTTCTTTATTCTTCATTATTTGCGAATAATAATAATCAGCATAAGCAAAATCACCTTTTACCCAAATGGCTAACGGAGTAAGAGTATATAGAACGGTTGTATAATTTTTAGCATCATTTTCTATCCATTTACTTGTATTGGCTTTGCTTTGCGGAACGTCTGATTGATAAGCCCATCCGTTATAACTGTCGTCAAAATATGTCATAAACCCGGCAGCGTCTCCGGATGCAGATACTGCCCAGTATTTCTCAACACCTGCCCAAACATCTTTTTGTTCGTTGGACCATTGCTGGGCATAACTGTTAGCAGTATAAGCAACTAAGATTAAGCAGAAAAGAATGCTGCTTTTTAATACTATTTTCATTTTCACTCCTTATAATTGTTTTGGATTTTAGTTAATTATTTATTAAAGACCACTTCTCTATAAATTTCATCCGAGTGTTTACCGGTGAAATATTTATTATATGCTTTATTGAATTCTTTTCTGGCTTCTTTTGTAGACCAGGCTTTCTCAAAAAGTTCATTTGATTTCTCATAGGCTTTTGTAACATCATCCCATGATTTCACTTCAATGATCTGGACAAAATCCCTATTATTATGACCCCACCAGTGACGAACTGCTTTATGGCTTACAACAAATTCATTATCACTGCCGTAAACTTTATTCATAAAAAGTGTAGAAAGTGAGTCTAATTCCCTTGCAGAACCTTCCTGCGGAAAGGCCCTTTCAAAGTTTGTCATGATAAAAACATTTCCCTGTGCTTCCTGTGCAAACAACGAATCGTTTGTAGAGAGACAGGATACAAGAACTAACAGAAATAAAAAGATATTTACTTTTTTCATATTGAGCCCTCCTTGAATTAGTTATTTTTACTACCTGTTTATAAGAATTATTTTATTTCATCAATATCATCTTCATCAATGACGATTTACTTCTCTGCTTTTTCCATTGAAGGTTGTAATTTGCTGAGAACATCCATCATTAAAGGGGAAGTATCGGCATGGTGATGAATAATTTTCCACTGTCCGTCCTTAAGCTGGTAAATGTTAGTTACCCGCTGTTCTATCTTAACCTTGTTTCCGGCTAGGCTAAATCCTCCGGTTTCAGTACCTATCTCGTAAGCTGCATCGCCTACGACATGGATAAGTTGATCCTTCAATTCTATCTTACCATCAGATGCTATTCCGGCAACCTGATCGAATGAATTCTTAACGGCAGTCCATCCGAGATCCCGGCCGCCGATAGGATGCATAGCTGTTACACTTTCATCATGCGACCAAAGTCCTTCCATTTTACCGGCTATCCCATTTCCCATATCGGTTAAAGCATTGTAGAACTGCTTTGATGCTTGACGGACATCTTCTTCTTTTGACATTTACTTTTTTCCTTTCGTTTATGAATATTTTTTATTTAATATAGACTTCCGGCATTCCCTGCACACCTGCTTGCAGCATTGCTTCTTTAAGACTGCCGGAATGAGTTATCTTCAACTTTATCAGGATGCGTTCAGAAAACCAAGCTGCTGAAAGGCACTCAAAATATTCGGATTGCTCCAATGTTCGATAATCTTGCCTTCCTTTAGATGTTCTATATTCATCCCGGTGATCGTCATTTGTTTGCCAGTCGCCGGGCGACCGGCCCATGGTCCCTGTTGAGCACCCTGCATTGTCCAGCGAAATGCGACCAAATCATTGTCCGCAAGCAGCTGATGAATCGTAAATTGCAGATCGGGAAAACCGGTTCGATGTCCCGCGATGCGTTGTTTAAAGCCATCGAGGCCGATTTGTTCAGCCTCGCGTGCAACGCTATAGTCAATCACATCAGGTGCAAAAATATCATCGAGGGCTGAAAAGTTGCCTCGATTGAAAGCCTCATCGAAGGCTTGACGAACTCTGTTTTTTATTTCTCCTTGTAACATAAATTGTTTTCCTTTTACTTAATTATTTTCTATACAATTATCTCATTCAGTCCTATCATGCTGATGTTGAGAAAGCTTCATCAAGAAAATAAACCTCCGGCATTCCTATCACACCGGCTTTTTTCATAGCTTCTTTAAGGCTATCGGATTGGGTTAACTCTTTTCCTTTCTCGATACTACTTATTTCCAGAAGAGTAAAGATATCATTCGGGTTATCAGCATTTCTAAAAATTTTCCCCCCTGTTGATCCATGCTTCGCCCTATTGCCTGCGTCATTGTCAAAAACAGGTTTCCATTTGTTATAGTCTTCAATTTTGTGATGAACTAGTATGTATGCCATTCTGTAACTCCTTTTTATTTTAAGAATATATTATTTAGATATTATTGTCCGCTTAACCATTGTTCAAAACTTTTATTCAGTTCATCTTTTGGATAAATCCAATCAGGTTTTAATCTTAAACCTGTGTTGTTTCGCCAAATAAAATCAATAGAATCAGCTATATCAGATTCACTTGCTATTTTTATTAGAAACATTTCGATTCTTTCAAGATGAATTCTTTTTATTTCCGAATAAATATTTTGAGCAAGAAGCGTATTTTGTATAATTTCAGCTTGTCTTAAATCATAGGTTGCCCATACAATTCCATTATTCCCTGAGAGAAAATCCTTTTCATCAAATGAAATATTCAACTCTATCATAGTACCAAAAGGTAATTCCGGTGCATTTTCTTCGCTTAATTCATTCCAGTCAATTGTTTTCATTGTTTCAAGCTCAATCTTCCCAATATCAGAATAAATTCCTTTGATTTTTAAGATTTTCAATAGTATTAATCAGGATTATGATTTAATTAATTTAACTTGCTTAGTTTAAGGTAGAAGAATGGACGACAGATATCTTGTACTATTTGCGCAAATATTTGGATTTTTGATACAGAATTTAATTTTAGGTCATTTTATTAAATAATAATACGGTTATAATATTACTGATTTGATAAAAAATTACCCGCCGTAACCGGCGGGTAATTTCACAAAAAAAATAAAGAAACAGGATTAAAGAATGTATCAGCGAATAACTATTTACTTTGATTTTCAACAGTCTTGGAAATTTCAAAAGATATTGCCGTACATATATTCTTAACGGATTCATTATTTGAAGTTTTAGATACTTTATAAATAACCCTATCACCAATATCAGAATGGAGTTCATCAAGGGCAATAGCAGAAAGTATACGTAATTGAGTCCCTAACTCTTCATTTTGCACAATTCCACTCAAAGGTTCTATAAAAGAATTAAATGAGTTATCAGGAAAAATCTGCTCAAGTTCTCTGAAAGTCTGCACTGCTGTTAATTTTGAATTTGTAGAATCATTTTGTATATGCTCCATCAGCATTTTTTCAGTGGTTTTCAGGTTTTTCCTTAAAGATTGAGAATTATGTTGTTTTACAAACCGTGTCGGTCTATCCTGTGCAAAAGAAAACGAGCTGACAAAGAACAAAATTAATGATATTGAAAGAATGGATGAAAATATGTGGTTTTTCATTTAAGTACTCCTAATAAATGATTATTGAATTGATTGAATTTATTAACATTGTTGAGTGAAAAATACTTCCGGTTCGATTGTTTTACATTTTTCAAAGGAAATGTATGTTCTCCCAATTATAAGATTCAAGGTTAATTCTAAATTTCTTTTTATAAGATTTATAGATTGCCCGGTAAAAGTAACAGCATATCATATTAATAGCTTGCACTATCTGCGCAATTGTTAGGATTCTTAAGTCATAAAAGAGATTATTTGGACATTTTTGCTTGTTTAGGTAAGAGATTTCATTAATGAGCGAAATAATTGGTTGATTTCAAAAATTCTGAAATTTTAATAATATAACATTGACCGATTTACCCTGATATGGAAATGGGTGAAATGTCTTATCATTTAAATTAAATGTTGCTGAAAAAAGCTCTAATTATTTATTATATGAACTATAATAATTTGCCGGAAAAGAATTATCAATCAAACAGATTGCTAACAATATGTTTTATGTACGTTATAATATACATTCTATTTTTAATTAATGAACTTTGCCTTTCTGTAGATCATCTAAAAATTTAGATAAAAATATAAAACTGATTACGATAATTATTAATGAAATAATTCTTTTAATCTAATCTGGTGGTAATATGAGATTAACTTCTCTTGAATATGCTGTACTTTATGATCTAAATAACCCAAACCCGCCTGAAGGATTTTCCGGAAATGATGCTCTGTGGAAACATGATACAAACGCTGGTTTGTGGGAATGCCATACTTGGAACTGACATTATAATCCTGACGGAATCTTTAACGGGTTTAATCCATGTGTACATGTTAAAGATGGAGATGTGAATTATCCCCGCAATAGTTGAAATATAAAAATGAATAAGCCCTCCGGAAAGAGGGCTTTTTATATTTTGCATACTTTAGAATTGCAAATATGCTTTTTTATATTCTGAGGGACGTACTCCAAATTGCTGTATATTCCATTTATTTTTATTATTCCACAATACCACTATTTGAAAATACGAAAGGATATTGAAATTCTTTATTCCTACTATTTTCCTGATAATGCATCTTTCATTTTATCTGGAGGTATTGGCTGAGGAACCTGATTGTGTATAGGGTTAATTGATTTTAAATAAGCATACATTGCTTTCAGATCTTGATCACTCTTTTGACCTATTGACTGCCACGGCATTGGCGGCAGTAATGGTCTGCCTACACCCATAACCTTACCTTCTCTAAGAGTTTTAATAAACATTTCTTCTGTCAGAGTTCCAATTCCAGTTTCATTATCCGGTGTAATGTTTGCTGCAAATGAAATTCCCCAGGGGCCAACCCAAGCTGAAAAATTACTTTCTGTGGCAACCCAATTACCTGGAGCAACGTATTTAGTATCCAAAGCAGGGAGTTTTTCATCATGTTGAAACCCGGAAAGGCTTTTAGTTGAATCGGGCACAGGACCATTTTCTGTATATATTTTGGGAGAATGGCAATCAGCACAACCGCCCGTCGTTACTAAATATTTGCCACGTGCTATTAACTCCTTTTGAGACATTGGTTTGCTTTCTTCTGTGGGGGAGCAATTGATTTGCGAAATAACAACCGCTGCCATAATAAGCAGGTAAACTGAAATAAAAATATTTTTTTTCATAATATCTCCTTTAATTTTGTTATTTAATAATTGGTTAATGATTTTAATTTTTGTAAAAATTACAAAATACAATGTTAATGTAAGCTTGATTATTGCAGATATCTTGTATTTTTGAAGCAAAAATTTGGATTATTGGGGCAAAAATTGTCTTTAGTATACTTCTACAGTAAAATAATAATAGAGTTTAAAAGCTTTTTAAAACAAAATGACAAAACGAGTTTAATCCACGTGTATATGTTAAAGATGGAGATGTGAATTATCCCCCAATTAGTTGAATTATAAAAATGAATAAGCCCTCCGGAAAGAGAGCCTTTTTATTTTGATTAGTATCAGTTGTATAAATCCAACTGCAATTGACCAAACTATTTTAAAAGATATTGGAAGAAATTGCAATTCACTTTAGTGAACTGAGAAAAGAATAGGAAATAGAAACGTGCTTTAGCCGCATTAAAGTCTTCTCACTTTTTTATACTCAGATGGTGAACACCCAAACTGTTTTTTAAATGAACGCGAGAAGTATGCTTGATCATTAAAGCCAACCATATAACAAATTTCAGCAACGCTTCCGGCATTTTGTTTTAGAAGATCAGCGGCACGCTGCAAACGGAGAGAACGAATAAACTGTCCCGCAGGCTGATCAATAAGAGCATTTAATTTTCTATTAAGCTGCGAAGTACTCATGTTTATTGCTTCAGCAAGTTTTTCTACACTGAATTTATCGTCTTCAAAATTTGATTCTATTATTTTTATTGTTCTCTGTAAAAATTCCTGATCGGCAGAAATTACAGATACTTCAGATGGTTTTATTATTGTTGCACTGCTGAATTTTTTGCGTAACTCTTTTCTACGGATAATTAAATTCTTTATTCGTACCCTTAATTCTTTAGCACTGAAAGGTTTAGTAAGATAAGCATCAATTCCGGTTTCAAGGCCTTCTATTTTATCGTCAAGACCGGCTTTTGCAGTTAACATAATTATTGGAATATGACTTGTTTTTTCATCTTTTCGTATCTCATTACAAAATTTATAACCATCCATTTTAGGCATCATAACATCGGTAATAATAATATCGGGAATATTTTCTTGTGCTTTAACAATACCCTCTTCCCCGTTGGAAGCTTCAATTACTTTATAATCATCTTCAGTCTGTTCGCGTATATATGTTCTTACATCAGGATTATCTTCAACGATTAAAACTATTTCGTTGATACCGGCTGCCGGATACTGGATGCCGGATACTTGATGCAGGACGTTATCAGATGAATATGTTCCAAAATCATTAGGTATTTTATCAATAAAAAATTCAGTGGGAGTTAATTCAATTAATTTTTCTTTTTCATGAATCATATCACCAAGGGGCAGAGTAATTAAAAATTCGGTTCCCTTACCTTCTTCAGATATTACTGAGATATTTCCTTTATGGAGTTCTATTAATTCCTTTGTAAGAGATAACCCGATCCCGGTTCCTTCATACTCACGGGTACTCGAACCATCAGCCTGGTAAAAACGATCGAAAATGTGAGTAAGTTCTTCTTTACTTATACCTTGGCCGGTATCTTTAACATGAATTCCTACTTTATTATTTGAAATATCAAGACTAACCTTTATTTCTCCATTAACCGATGTAAATTTGAAGGCATTTGAAATAAGATTGTTAAATATTTTTTCCATTTTATCGGGATCAAATAAAACCGGGATATTTTCTAATTCAGACTCAAATTTCAATTTAATTCTTTTTGATTCGGCGATTGATTCAAAAGAATAGAATAAACTTTTTAAAAAGAAACAATATTATGATTTTTGGTTTTTAACTCCATACTTCCTGATTCAATCTTGGACAAATCAAGTAACTGGTTGATCAAGGTCAGCAGTCTTCTAGCATTCCTGTTCGCAATATGGAGCTTTCCTTTCTCTTTTATCTCGATCTTCGATGATAACACGCTTTCAATTTGTCCCAGAATTAATGTGAGCGGCGTACGGAACTCGTGAGATATATTTGCAAAAAATTGAGATTTCAATTTATCGAGTTCTTTTAGTTTTTCATATGCAACTAAATGTAATTCCAGTGCATGTTTTTTATTCAAACGTTTTAATTCAAAATACCTTACTATGTATATTATTCCTAAAAAGGCAAGACTGTAAAAAAGATAAGCCCAACCTGAAAAATACCAGGGAGAAAGAACTATAAAACCGAAAATATCTTCTTTACTTATCACACCATAAACATTTTTTGAGCGGACATGAAACTTGTATTTACCGCCTGAAAGGTTAGTATATTCTTTAATGGGCTCTGCTATCCACTGTGACCACTCTTTATCATATCCGTCGAGAAAATATTGGTAGAGATTTGCCGCCGATTTATCAAAACTAACGGCCGAACACCGAAAAGTAATATTATTATCCTTAAATGAAAAAATATTCTCCGTGTTCGAATAATTGTTCCCGCTTCCGGCAAAAATTAAAGAATCATTATTAACGATAATATCCCGGATATAAACCGCAAATCCCTTTTTATAATCTTTATTGATTTCCGGATCATATCTGAATAATCCTTCATCGGTACTTATCCATAAAAAATCTTTATTGCTCACAGGTTCATGATCGGAATAAAGACAAAAAACATTGTTCAGCTCTAATCTTCTAAACGAAGGATCGGGATGCCATAAATAATTTCCATTTTTTTGTTTTACCGCTTTACCGAGTTCATTCCCGGTTTTAGTTTCTGCACGGATCCATATATCTCCGTTTTGACTTTTACATATTGAAGATATTGTAGTTGATGAATTTGCAAAAGATTTTCCAAGTAGAGAATCAGGGATAAAATTTTTTGTTTTGTAATTAAACCTAAAAAGGCCCTTATCCGTGGCAAAAAGGATTTTGTTATTTAATGATAAAATGCTGCACCTGTTATCCGGAAAACAGTTCTTATTGTTGTAATGATCTATTTTTATATTATCGCTATTATCTGATGTAGCTGTTCCTCCGGTTTTAATGTGTAAAACTCCTTCATAATCTGTCTCAATCCATAAACTGCCATCTGAATCCTCTACCAGGTTATTAATTTCACTTTTTATCCCATGAATTTTTCTTAGTAATTTCAGATGATTATTCTTAAAAGTTAGTATGTCTATACCAATCCTATATGTTACATAAATTATATTTGAGTCTATTTTAGACTTGTATAATGCCGGATCATCATATTCATACACCAGATGAGCAACTTCATTATGATCAATTTTATAGATTCCACTAACTGCAGATGCAAATAAAGAACCGTTTATATTAGCAAAATTTTCACCGCCTGAATTAAATCCGGCAACTGGTTTGAAAACTGACATAGATTTATCAAAATAAAAAATTCCAAATGAGTTTACTGCATAAAGTCTATCTTTAAACCTGTATAATGATGAGATAAAATCATTGCCGGTGCTTTTTTTATCGAGGTTTGTAAACGGTGAAGAAATTTCAATCCGGGATATTCCCTCTGTCATTGCCAGCCACAAACCGCCCTGGTTATCCTGGTAAACATCATAAATTATGTCCGATTGAAGTCCGTTTTTCGAATTAATAGTTTTTGAAAGTTGACCGTTTTTATCAATAATACAAACACCCCCGCGCTGAGTAGCAAAAGCAATCCTTCCGTCGCTAAGTTTGCAGGTATTATAAAGTCTGTTCTTTACAAGGAATGAATCGGCTTCAGTCTTAAATTGTGAAAAATGATACCCGTCGTAAAAGAATAAACCGTTTTGATTAGTAGTTACTAAAATTTTATTCTTAAAGGGGAGCATATCATAGATACCTATTGAAGAGAACTTATTACCACCCGGAACAAGATGCAATGAATCTCCGGAAATTTCCAGCAGACCGACTCCATAATTCCTTACAAAAAGAGAGTTATTAATTTTATATAACCTGTGTGCATAAACAGAATCAAATACTATGATCTTTTTGCCATCCCATTTAAATATTTTGTCCTGCGTTTTATAATAAACTCCATTCTGTCCAGCTGCGACATCCCAAACATCACCGAATTTTCTGTATTTGCTGTCAAGATATTTTAACAGGGAATAAAATTGTAATTTTCCAATAGAATCGGGAGCGAGATAGCCGAAATCAGAGGATGCAGCAGCATATATCCTCCCGGTTGAATCTGTACATAAAGATCTAACTATTGAATTATTCGGTGTTTTAATCAATCGCCAGGTATTACCATCGTATTCAAGAATTCCGTTATTATTGCCGAAATACATTAGCCCATTTTTATCCTGAATGACACACCAGTTCTGGTAAGATGCATGATATTCTTTCGGGCTGAAATATTTTATAAAAGATTCACCTATTTGGTTGTATCCAAAAGCGGAAGTTTGGTTTAATAAAGCAGAGATAGACAAAAACAGAATTAGAAATCTAATTTTCAAATAATTCCCTGGAAATATCTTACTAGATAAAAAGAAATCAGAATTTAATAATGACGCAAAATTCAGGATTGAGAGGTATAAATATTATCTATCTTAATATATATATATGTTGCGGAGTGTACTAATACGAATCACCAGATTTTGATTTAATTTATCTCTTTCTTTACTTTTGTTCAAGAAAAATTCATAATTATGCCGAATTGTGTTCTTTGTATCACGAAACAGTGCGATATATAAAGGATTAAATTTCATTGAAAATTTGAGATAAGATAATTATTTGTTCCTGGAGAGATGCTAGAGTGGTTGAATAGGCTGGTCTCGAAAACCAGTGTGGTACTTGTATCACCCAGGGTTCGAATCCCTGTCTCTCCGCAATTAACATTAAATACCCGCTAAATGAATAATTTTTTAAAAAGAAAATATTTTAATTAAGAGTTTGAGTTGAATGGATAAGGGGTAGAATGATTTATATTCAACTTATAAATCAACTCAAATTTTAAAGGAAAATATTTTTTTATTGAATGCTATCCAAAGCTTCTGTCCTTGATCCAAAAACATCAAAGATTTTATTAAGATTAGTTTGTTCAACCATAGTCTTAACAGATGGTTTAAGACCTACCAGTAAGAATTTCCCATTTGATGAACCGATTTTTTTTAAATTAATGATAAGCGCACCAAGAAAGGTTGAATCCATAAATTCAACTTCACCCATTTCAATTAATATTTTACGCCGGCCGCTATTAATTGCATCAGACAATAATTTATTTAATTCACTAGCCTGTTCAATTGTAGCTTGCTGTAAATCAATTGTTACTATAAATACGTCGTTAATTGATTCAGTAGTAAAATAGCTTAATACTCCCATAATCCTTTTCCTTTTAGATAAAATTAAATCATTATTTCTAAATTTACATTTTAAAGAAAAAAGAGACAAGATTTTAATACGGATAAAAATGAAGGAATATGAGTAAGATATACCAATTAAAAATTTCATCTGATTACATTCCTTAAGAATTACTTTTATGATGAGCAACAACCATTTTTAACTGATAAAAGTATAATGTAATCAGTTTTGATAGGCGAAGGTTTGGTGTAAAATGCCCAGACTCCCGCCAACCTGCTCCAGCAGAAGCCTTGAAAACAAGGAAATTATAAACTCCGTTAGACTTACATGTATATCCGGTAGTTATTTTTCGACGAACAAGAAAGTGATATACTTACCTCTTTACAAACTCGAAATATATTATTTTAGAAGTTTTATGTTTAATAATTATGTCATTATTAAATTTAAAAAGTATCTAAATAATTATTTTGTTAATAGTAATTCTAATCGAAGTTAATTTGCACAACAGCTTACAAATACTCAAATGATTAAAAATAATATATCTGTTAGTATTGGGATAAGGGTCTTTCTTTTGGTATCGTTGGTAACTATTCTTAGCATTAAGTTTTTGGATGCCGGAATTGCTTTAAAAGTAATGCATTTCCTTCAAACTGTTTATATATTAAAGAAAGCCACTAAAAGCATACCCGATTTTTTGCCGCATCTTGTTAGTATAGGCACAGTATTCTTGTGGGCTTTTTATTTTTACAGATTACAAAAGAAAAAGTTTGATAAGGAAACCAAATTCTTAAAACTTGCCGCCACAGTTTTACCAATTGCATACCTGGTTAAAACACTATTAAAATTTTTATTTGGAAGAACCTCTCCACGAGACTGGCTTATTAATAATCAGACATTGACATTCCATTGGTTCAAAACATGGCATAGCAGTTTCCCATCAGGTCATATGGTTGTCTTTGCTGCTTTTGGAACTGCTATTATAATTCACTATCCACAATATCGAAAACCGGTTTTAATTTTTCTCGTGTTTCTTGGAGCAGCTCTTGTTGGAACGGATTATCATTTCTTAAGTGATGTAATAGCCGGAGCATATTTAGGTGCTGTAACAACCTATTCAACATGGTTATTAATGAAAAAAAATTCCGTTAGTTAATTTCTTTAATCTATTCTTCACAGGATAATAACCAGTCAGTTTCAATGCATAAAATAAGTCTTCTGCTATTTCTCCAATAGTTGTGATTTAGAATAATTCTGCGTTTCAATTGTTTTAATATCACAATCAGCCGGTTTGAAAAAGATATATTTTACAGTGAAAATTTATTTAATGCGGGAGTGACTATGAATATTTCTAAAGTTTCTGTTTTTTTTATTTCCTTTTTATTTACAATTTCAATTTTTCCTCAAACAACTCATGTAGTGGAAGCATCAGATTATGTATTTACTCCTGCTGAATTAACCATAGCGAAAGGAGACACAGTAAAGTGGGTATGGGTAAACGGAATGCATACCACAACTTCTGATACCACATCCGGAGCTACAGTATGGAATGCACTTCTTGATCAAAGTCATCCGTCATTCAGTTATGTATTTAATCAAACCGGGGTGTTTCCTTATTACTGTATATATCATGTCAGTTTCGGCATGAAAGGTACTATAACAGTTGGTCCTGCTACTTCTGTAAAATCTGCTGACTCTGTACCATATGATTATAGTCTTGAGCAAAATTATCCGAATCCTTTTAATCCGAGCACAACAATAGAATATTCTATTTCTAAACAATCTTATGTAACTCTTGAAGTATATAATATACTTGGTAGAAACCTTGAGACGTTAGTTAATAAAGAAGAAGATGCCGGAAATTATAAAGTGGAATTCAATTCCATGCAAACTGATAATAATAAGCCATTGGCATCCGGGCTATATTTTTATCAAATAAAAGCCATACCTGCCGGCAGTCAGGCAGCAAGTTATATTAAAACAAGGAAAATGATTTTGCTTAAGTAATTATTTTCTAAAAAAACTATTATATCAGAAGAGTCTCCTTTTATACCTCAAAAAAAAAACATATGGATTATTCACGTAGCTGAACTTATTATCATCACGGTCAAACAACAAACTACAAACAACTTTCATCCGGAATATATTTCTATAAACTTAAAGTTGACAATTATACTGCTATCAAAAAAATGCTGCTTATCAAATAAAAAACTTATTGCTTGGTTTGTTTTCTTTAACAGTTTATTGATAACTTTGCTGCATATTATTCTTTCTTACATTATGATAATCTCTGAAGCGAACAGGAAAATTTATGCAGCATAAAAACATCTTTACAATTTGCTTAACCTCTCTAATATTACTTGCATCTTTTTCTTTTGCCGGTTCAAAGAAAGAACCGGTCGATTATGTGAATACGGACATTGGCGGAATAAGTATTCTTCTTAAAGCCACCAGCTCTGTTGTGCAATTGCCTAATGACTATCCGCAGGTAACTCCTGTTCTAAATCCCGGAATAACTGATAACTTTGTTGCTACAAAGATATACGGGTTTCCTGCAGGCGGTGTAACTATAATGCCCTCCACAGGCAAAATTAAAACTGATCCGGGTAAGATTGCATCGGACTTTGACAGGGATTTTGAAACAAGAACTCCATATTACTATAAAGGGTTGCTGGAAGATTACGATATAGAAGCTTCCTATACAGTAGGACACTTTGCTGTCTTCTATAATTTTGATTATCCATCTCCTGCTGATAATTATATTAATATTATGATGAGAGGAAAAGGATGGATTGAAGCTGACTCGTCTTCAGTTATACGCGGATTTGCAACGATTTATAATGTGCCCTATTACTTTTATCTTAAATTTTCTTCACCGTATAAACTTAAAGCCTCCTGGAATTTCAAAGGAAAACCCGAACTCAAAAGTAAAATGGAGGGAGAAAAAATTGGTCTTACTATTCAGTTTTCTGAAACAGAAAAAAAATCCGTAATGGTAAAAGCCGGACTTTCATTCATCAGCTTAGATCAGGCAAAAAGAAACCTGGATAATTCAATAAAAGGCTGGGATTTTAATTTAAGAAAAGAAGAGACTCGCACTGCATGGAATAACATCCTGGGCAAAATTGAAATTGAAGGCGGAACTGAAAAAGAGAAGGAAATATTTTACAGCTCATTTTACAGGTCTGTTCAGAACATGATGAATATAACTGAAGAAGGACACTACTACAGCGGCTTTGATAAAAAGGTACATGAAAGCAGCGGGAGTGATTTTTATACAAACGATCAAATGTGGGATACATACAGATGCAATCATCCTTTGCAGCTTCTGCTAAATCCAAAGCAGCAGGGAGAGATGATTCAGTCAATATTAAGGATGGATGATCAATCCGGATGGCTGCCGATGTTTCCGGGTATCTCGGGTGATTTCGCTGCTATGATTGGTCAGCATACAAATGAGGTTATTGCGGATGCTTATTTCAAAGGATGCAGAAATTTCGATGCTGAAAAAGCTTATGAAGCAATGAAGAAGGAAGCAATGACTGCAACTATGCTTCCATGGAAAAACGGTCCAATGACTTCGCTGGATTCAGTATTCCTGCGAAAGGGCTTCTTCCCTGCTCTTAAAGAAGGTGAAAAAGAGACCGATCCCGAAGTTGCACCATTCGAACGGAGACAAGCTGTTTCAGTTACATTAGAAGCAGCATACGATAACTGGTGTATAGCAAAAATGGCGAAAGCGCTCGGTCATATGAATGATTACAAATATTTTATTAAGAAAGCTTATGTATATAAAAATGTATTTAATGATTCGATAGGATTTATGGCTCCGCGTTCGGCAGATGGAGAATGGGTAAAAGGCTTCAATCCTATATTACCTAGTGGACCTGGTGGACGTGATTATTTTGCTGAGTGTAATTCATGGGTATGGACATTTAATGTCCAGCATGATCCTGCAGGTCTTATAGATCTTTTTGGAGGAAGGAAACCTTTCTTAAATAAACTTGATTCCCTTTTTGAAGTTCAATACGGCGGAATGTGGAAATATTCATTCCTTGCAAAGTTTCCCGATATGACAGGACTTATCGGGAACTATGCACAGGGTAATGAGCCCAGTTTTCATATAGCCTATCTTTATGACTTTGCCGGAGAACCCTGGAGAACCCAAAAGCTCGTACGACAGAATATGAACGTTTGGTATAATGATGTCCCTCTCGGTCTGCCGGGAGACGATGACAAAGGTTCTTTAGGTGCATGGTATGTATTTTCAGCTATGGGCTTCTATCCATTTTGCCCGGGCAATCCGTATTATGTCATCGGAAGTCCACTTTTTTCAAAAGTAAGTATTCATCTGGCTAACGGGAAAGAATTCACGATAAAAGCAGATAATGTTTCTGTTCGGAATAAATATATCCAATCCGCCGTGCTTAACGGAAAGCAGCTTAATAAGCCATGGTTTTTCCAACATGATATCGAGAATGGTGGAGTTCTTGAATTGCAAATGGGACCAAGACCGAATAAGGAATGGGGGAAGTCGCCTGAAGATGCTCCACCATCGATGAGTAATAAATAAAATCAACTTCAAATTGAAATGATGATCGGTATTTTATAATTAATTATTCGCAGTCTCGTTTTCCAAAAATATTCTTTCCTTTTATGACCGTTTGTATTAATTTGCAAAAAGCATATGATTTTATGGGGAATAATTTAAGGCTTTACGCTTCGCTGCATTAAGAGGGAATTCTTTTTAATACACAATCAATTTAATCCGGAATTTTTTAGAGCTCTTAAAACTCATATTTCCATTTTTTTTAAAAAAATACAGGAGAGCAGAATGAAGAAAACAACTATAGTAATGTTAGGAATCATTATAATTATTCTTATTGCTTTATCATTCTGGGGAGGGATTAATTTTAAAGAAATAAAAGCGAAAGTAACTTTGGTTAAAAATAATTTAACCTTGACTCAGGACAGTCTTAAAACTACAATCAAAAATATTAATGAAGTTAGAAAAGATCTTACCCTAGTTAAAAAGACTATTGAACAGGCAAATAAGGATTTGAAACAGTTAAATGATAACTTAAAAAAAGAACTGAACAACATGAGAACCAATATCAGGCTGTATGAAGAGAAAAGAAAATTACTGGATGAGGAAATTGCAAAAATTAAGAGTGATATTCCCGGGGAATCAAAAATCTTAAAAGAACCGGATTACCAAAAACTCGGAGATGAAAAATGAAATCATATTATAAATTTTTATTTTTGTTCTTAATCTATAACTATTGTACTCCCCTTCTCTACACGCAGTCAATAAAGACAATTTCAGCTGGTAAAATATCTTTTAATGATACTATCCTTAAGAAAGAGTTTAATAAAGTCTATCTGCTGCAGCCCGGAGAATTTGTAACAATTAAAAATTTATGTACTTCAGAGGAAATTGCTATTGGATCAAAAAGTTACTTAGATATCTTAAATAAAATGGCATTGGCTTACCAGGACATAGATAGTTCATCAATAAAAATAATTTCAGAATATCAAAGAGTAAACAGGATAATGAATAATTTAGAACTTAGATTGGAAATGATAAAAGATAATCTCCGTTCGGCAGACTTACAGTCATCAATAAAACTGCTTGAAAGATCAAATACCACATTAAAAAACTCTAATAGTAAACTTGATAATGCTGTTACAAAATTAAATGAGATAAACTCAGGTCTTAACAGTTTTCAATTTGCAAATCTGTGGTATATAATTTCGGCTGGGATTGTCGGATTTATTGCAGGGACAATAGTTTTTCATTAAAAAACAATCCAATATAATATATGTATTAAATGAGCATGATCTGCATGTTTGCAGGATCTGTAAAAGTGTATGATCTTAATAATACCTGCTTTCTTTACCGGATTCCATACTTTCTATCTTTCCTAATAGACTTTGTAATTGAACACTATTGCAATTTTCTTCCTTTTCGAATCTTTCAATTTGGTCTGGAACTTGTGCTAACGGATAAAAGATTAAGATAAATAAAATAAATTGAGTTGATATCATGAAAAGAAATAAACTTATTCCGGCAATTTTATTTTTATTTTATGTTCAGTTAATGTATTCACAAACATGGAATGCAGTGGGCAGCGGCTTAGATTATCCCGTAAATTCGATAGTGTATTATAACGGTAGTATTTATGCAGGATCGGATCTGGTTTATCAGTGGAGCGGGGACACATGGAATGCTGTTACGAGTGGAATGAACGGACTATTCGGTGTCACTGAAATAGATGCAATGGCAGTTAGTAATAATACAATATTTGTTGGCGGAAGTTTCTTTGTCTTAACTCCGGATCAGAACTGGTATAATTATGCTGCTAAATTAGATAATGGTTCATGGAATACCTGCGGCTCCGGGCTGGGAGATGACGGCTATGGAATGGATAACTATCCGTTAGCAATGATTTCTTACGACGGTAATTTATATGCCGGAGGAATGTTTCAATCGGCAGGCGGGGATCCTCTTGATCCTCAAACAGCAATGTATATTGCGCGGTTTGACGGATCTTTCTGGAACCCGGTCGGCAGCGGTCTTAATGAACATGTCACAGATATGACAATTTATAATAATCAGCTGATTGTTTCAGGATACTTCACCGAAGCAGGCGGAATTGAAGCAAATTATATCGCAGCCTGGTATGGAAGTTCATGGCACGCACTCGGTTCAGGAATGGCCAGACCTTATACATGCAAAGTAACTGCTTTAGCTGTATATAACGGAGATCTTTATGCCGGGGGTTTATTTGATACAGCCGGAGGGAAACCCGCAACTAATATTGCCAAATGGGATGGAACAAGCTGGTCTGCGGTTGGTAATGGAATAAACGGACAAGTTTATTCTCTTGCATCATATAACGGGAACCTATATGCAAGCGGCTATTTTTTTATAGCTGCAGGAGGACCGGGTAATTATATTACAAAATGGGACGGTTCACAATGGAGTAATGTCGGTACCGGAACAGACGGTCCAATCAACTTCTTTTTAGTACAAGATAATAAATTGTATGCAGGCGGCAGCTTTACAACTGCAGGTGATCGGCCTGCGAAGAATATTGCTGTTTGGTCGGATAATGTGGCGTCAGTAAAAAACAGTGGTAATTCAAATCCCAAAGAATTTTATCTTTATCAGAATTATCCGAATCCGTTTAACCCAACAACCAATATCGAATTTCGGATTTCGGATTTCGGATTCGTCTCACTAAATGTATATAATTCTCTGGGTAAAAAAATTGCTGTTCTTATTAACGAAGAAAAACCGGCAGGATATTATCAGGTTAATTTTAATGCTGAAAATTTACCTAGTGGTATTTACTTTTATAAAATTCAATCAGGCAGCTATTCATCAGTGAAAAAAATGATTTTGATAAAATGATAATCAGTTGCAGTTGTGATACCCGCGGAATATTGGAATTTAGAGTTAATGGAATAATCTAGGAACCATGGCGATCAGCTTTCCATTTCTCCAAAATTGCAAAATTCCACAGGACTTTGCATCAGATTATTTATCATTCCATTTTAATTACCACAAAGGTAATGTCATCATCCTGTGGTTTTTTACCAAGCCATTCTTCCCCTTTTTTTAACAGATAATTAATAATTTCTTTCGGGGATCTACTCCCTGCTTCATTTATTATATCTTTTATAGCGGAAAATCCGAACATTTCTTTTTTCTCATTGAACATTTCCGGGAGCCCATCACTCATCAGTATCAGAACATCATCTTTATTCAGTATGAATTCTTTCAGTTTATAAGGGAAATTATAAAAGGCACCGAGCGGCATTCCTTTGAGAGTAATTTCTTCAACTATTTTGGATGAAGCCCTGTATACCAGCGGGAAAGGCATACCCGCCGAAGCAACCATTACTTTATTATCTTTTATCCGAAGCAGCATCATTGCCATGTACATTGAATACATATTCAGCTGCTTTATGCTGACGGTAAATCTTTCAAATATTTCCAAAAGATCCGAAGTATTTGAGAATGCAGTAAAAAGACTTTTGGCTGCAACTACCATAGTGCCGGCTTTAGCACCATGCCCGGTTGCATCACCCAGAGCAACAGTCAGTGTACCGTCAGGTGATACAGCAAAATCATAATAGTCGCCTCCTACTTCAGTAGCTGTTTTCATGTACACTTCAATTTTTAGATTTGGAACATCCGGTATACTGAACGGAAGCATCGAAAGCTGAAGCGCACGTGCTTCTTCCAGTTCTTTTGTTTTTCTTGCATTATCAGCTTCAAGAAGTTTTTGTGATATTTCCATTTCATGCAATACCTTCTGTTCTGCTTCTTTACGTTCAGCAATTTCTTCAGCAAGTCTAACATTCTCGAGAGCCGAAGCAGCCTGTGATGCAACAGAATACAACATACGCTTATCTTCACCGGAATATTGCTCCTCTGAACGACGTGCTCCAAGTATTATTAATCCGGTCAAATGTCTTCCATGTGCAATCATCGGGATAATACACTCGGGATTCAGTTTAGATAAACCAACTTCACTGAATTCATCATTTTTTAAAAGTAATGAATAATCAAGCGCCTTACTTTCCATTATAAGATTCTCAAAAAAGGGATGCACAGTCGAAATTTTTTCAAGTTCAGATGGTACTTTTCCATACATGATATTCAGCGTGTCATTTTTTGAACGAATGTATATATCAATAAAATCAGGATGAAGAGCTTCATTTATTGAATTTTTCATCAGGTTTGTTAACTCTTTAGGATCTAAAACTGAAGCAGACTGTTCTGCAAGATTTTCCAGGATAATACGCGCATCGTAAACACTTCTAAAGAATGCCCTGTCAATTTTTCCGCTGACTTTTCTATGAATTAGAGTACCTGCCCACAGCAGCGCTGTACCGAATCCCGAACCGAGAGCAACTGCAAAAGGTATGGCAAACGGATCATTTGACTTTAAATAACGGGATAATATTAATGCTAAAAAGAAGACTAAAATTATACTGATTATTGAAAGTGAAATTGTAAAACCGCGCTGCACTAATAGATACCTTGCACTTCTTTTTAGAAGCACAGGAATTTCCAAAACCCTGTGTTTTACTACAGCATAAGCAAAAGAAATTGGAAATAAAAAAAGTAAAAGTATAAGCAGAGTCGACAACCAGACCGGCGCATTAAATTTAAAGAAATTCTGAGCCGCAGCGTTTATCAGACTGGGGGTAACACCAATTCCGGCACCCCAGAAAATAATTCTGATTTTCCTTTTAACTGCTTCATTTTTGGCGTAAATATAGTTTAAGCTAAGGGAAATCAAACCAAGCAGAATAAATAAAAACATAAAAAAGAATGCTATCATTCCCGATAAATCCCGGCCGGCCCAGTCATGAAACGGCGGGGGCAGATAGATACGATCTGTCGTGAAGCCGGATATTGAAAATGTTATTCCCCAAATTATTATAAAATACTTTAACCATGGAGCTTTAATATCAAGAGAAGAACGGACAGGAAAGACTGCGAAGAAAGTATAAAAAAGAGGACCTAAAAGGCTGATAAAAATCACCTGGTATCCGAAGGCAAACGGAATAAATGAAGGTGCAAAAAACAGATTATTTGAGAATCCGGGTGTTGCCGCCAGGCTTCCAAATAAAAGAGCTAAGATCCATATAACAGGATCTTCTAAATGAAGGAATAATACAATTAAACCAACTAAGATAAAAGGAACCGGGTATGAACTGCGCACCTCACCGGCCAAATAAGATAATTGACCTTCAGATACAAGAGACTGCCTGTAACGAAATACACCTTTGAACTGAAGAATTTTTTTTTCACCCGGACGAACTATATCCAGATTGACAGTATCTCCCGGACTATGCTGTTTCCATATTTCATTAAGATAATTTTCACCTTCAATTCTGTGACCATAAATGGCAGTAATTTTATCCCCTATTTTCAATCCCATTTTTTCAGCAGGGCTTTCCGGATAAATACTATTTATAAGGATAGCATGTTCGGCAGGAATATATTCCTGACCGAATCCAAGTTCGACGCTCGGTAAATCGGGTGTTGCCCTTGCATCTATCATCCAAAGAGCGCTAAAAAGAACTGCCGATGCAGCATAAAATACAGCCGCGATAATCAATACCGAACGAGGTATTTTTGAGAACTGCAACTTTTTCACCATAAACTATTCTCTAATTACCCTTTTTATCTGAGCGGAAAACTAAATTTAAAAAACCAGATTAGCAATTATGTTTTAACCTGCACCGGGAAATAAAAGAGAAAATAATACGGATTTATCAGGATAGAAATTCACCGGGAAACCTGATTGTATTTAAGTACATTAAATACTGTTAGTTTAAAATTTTAAACTTCCCATGGGACTTTTTCAGAATAAAATATTCACCGAAAATACCGGAAGGAAATTTTGTGGAGTATCCCCTTTTATCTTTCGCTTTAAAATAAAATTTGACGGAGCCATTAATTAGCTTAACATCTGCAGAGCACCTGAAATAATTATCATTTGTTTCTTCCATTTTATAAATTACTTCTTCTCCATGTTTAATTACAAGCAGGTGTAATTCTATCCCGGATTTAACTACGCCGAAACTACTTAAAACGTGTGTCCCTATTTCAATTTTATCTCCATAATCACTTACTTCAGGAGCATTTGAAAATGCAGGTCCGAAATAGGAAACTGCTTTTTCTGCATCCGGCACTCCCCAGCCATATAGATTATCAGGATTATCAGTTTTAGATGAAGATTTCCTGATCGCTTCAACAACCTGTTTGTTAGTAAGTTCAGGATGTGCCGATAAAACAAGTGCAGCTACGCCTGCAGCAATCGGCGCCGATAATGAAGTACCATGAGACCAGCCGTACTCCTGTTTAAACTTCGGCAGATAGTTTGCTACCCAGACTCCTTCTCCTAGTGCAACTATATCAGGTTTTATTCTGCCGTCAACGGTGGGTCCGCAGGAACTAAAAAAAGAATGCTTTCAATATTTATCAATAGAACCAACTGCTAAAACATTGAATCCATCCGCGGGCGGTTCAATAATATGCCATTCTTCTTCATAATCATTTCCTGCAGAACAAATAAAGACTACTCCTTTGTTAAAAAGACTATCGGCAATCCTGGTTATTAATGCGGTCCTCCCATCCATTTGACTGGGATAATAATAATTGGCATCATCAAACTTATTGAAACTTTAAGAAGTAGTGATAATGCTTGCGCCATTATTAACTAACCATACGGAAGCCTTTACTGCATTTACCTCTTCTTCTGCTAACCTGTATGTAGACTTGTCTGATTTTGCTAAAATAAAGTTTGCTCCATATGCTATTCCAATCAAATCATTTACTTTATAACCTCCGATTACCGAAAAAACATTTGTCCCGTGATCCAGTCCTTTAATATGTTTATAATTTAATGTTGAAGGCTTGTTTTCAGCAAAATCGAATTCTTTAACTATCCTGGTATTTTCAAAAACCGGATGCATCGTATAAAATCCCGAACCAAGAATACCTACAGTTACATTTTTACCTGTGATTCCATATTTATGCAGGCGTATTGTATTTACTATTTTATTTTGAGTAATTGAGTGACCATAAAAATAGTTTTCAGTTGTTTTGTTGAATTCGAACAGTCCCCAGATTAGAATTGAGATTGCGATAACAGCTGCGACCACAATTCTTGTATTTTTCATTAATCGTTTTTTAACATCCATAAAATCAAATCAGAAATATTGATGAAAAATATTTTAATCCTCCATGCTGTTTTTAATCATATCCAAAACAAAATTCAGTTCAGTATCAGAATTAGTAATTATATCATTTTGCGATCTTTCTACATGGTAATCGGGTATTACACCTCTAGACCTGTCCATATTCCTTACGGCGGCATTATATCTTTGTTTCCGTGCTGTACCTAATATAAGATGTGTATTTTTTAAATTTTTATATAGCACAGAACCCGTACAAGTGTAAGTAGCACCTGTTTCTGTTCCTACAAGTTTTCCGATATGATTATATTTTAAGAGTGCACAAAAATGACCTGTAGTAGAAAAGCAGCTTCCATTAATCAAAGTGTAGATATTACCTGCAAAATGATTAGCTGCCATGGGTATCGGTTCAGACAAAGATTTGTATCTTCCGTAATTTTCTGCAAAATACGGAACCGGATCATTTTCAATATAAGATAATAAATATGATGAGCAAAAAGGATCGCCTCCGTCATTACCCCTCAGATCTATGATAAGGTTTTTTATCTTTTCTTTTTGTATGGAAAGGAAAGAGCTATCGATAAATTTCCGGAACATTTCCTGCTGATCATAATAAATGAATGTATTTATTGTAAGAAGCGCTGAGTTAGTTTCAACAGACAATTTTAAAGATAGTTCATCTCCTCTGTCCGGGTACTTATTAATTTTTTCAAAATCTACAGGCAGAAGTCTGGTTTCTTCTTCTTTCAATTTGCCCGGTGAAATATATTTAATACCAAAAATTTCAGGATAACCGTAATATAATGCATACTCTTTCGAAAAATTCTTTTCTACACTCTTTGATTTAAATGCTTTAATAAAAGCATCCGACGAAGTTATTGATTCCAAATCCGAAATAATCTCATGTATTGGTTTATTATTTATTGAAATGATTTCACTGCCATCCGGAATTGTCGTATCAGCTGAGTAATGGCCATCAACATAAATTTTATCTTTGCTGAAATGAAGTTTAAATGGGAAAAAATTATCCGGAACGGCATACCAATAATCAGACGGAATCCACAATTTTGTATGTCCGCAGCCGATTCTGGAAAGAACTGATGAAAGATTTTTATAAATTTCATTAAATTTCAAAGGTTTGTCTATCTGCGAATAGTGATATTCAAAAAGTGAATCAAGCGTGTGTTTATCAGTATAATCGTAAAGTGCCGGATGATTTTCCTCCAGTATTTTACGCATCTCCCGGAAATCCTCCTGCAGCTTTTCTTTTCCAAAAAGTACAGGATATTTTATATATTCATCATAATCGAATAAAGCCGCCGGCAAAACAAAATCAGAATTTTTAATAATTAATCTTCTGTTACCATTATTCGTGTTCGAAGGATTTGGATTTCTCTCCCAGTATATCCGGCCATTACTTTTTGCCAGGATAAATTTGTACTCAATTGTATCGCCAATATTTACATTTACATTAAACTTTCCGGTATAAATATCATCAAATTTATTTTTGAGCAATTCGCAGTTATTTTTATTCCATTGATTAAAACTTCCTCTTACAAATACTCTCTCATTTTTACCCGGTGAAAATAATTCTTTTTCAATCATCGCCTGCATTTTCAATCTGAATGTAACAGTTGTCTGCGCATTTAGATTGATTAAAAGAATAAACATAAACAGAGAGAAAAAGATTCTCATTTTTTACAGCTAAATTTATTAATCATTTTTCAATAGATTCTCCGGGGGTGAACCATTAATTCTATCTTTTGTATAAATTGTATATTCAACCAAAAGCAGGAAAAGAGGAAAAGATATACTCATCAATATTTGAGTGTCCAAACCAACAATATTCTCCCCTTTAATTTGTATTAAAGCTCTGAATAAAAGAAAAATTATTATGCTTAAAGAAAGACTCTGAAGAATTCCGAAAATCCAGAATAGTGTTTGTTTCATTATTACCCCCCGGTCTTTATTCTTTTCTAAAATTACTATAAAAATAAACCCGGAATTATGATGATTTAATTTAACTAATAAATTTTTGTAAAGGTATAATAATAAGATTACTAGATGTATTTAAGAGCAATCGCCGCTGCTGCAAATACCAAAGCAGTATTAATTGAAATTATCCACCAATAAAACAACGAACCTGTCTTCCCCGTTTCGGCTATAGTCATTTCCTTATATTTATGTGCATAAAACGGGATTAAAAAACGAAGAAAGAGAAAGCTTACTTTTATATCTCTTTTTTTCAATTGATCATAAATCATAATACTGCTTACTAAATAAATTACTATTGCTAATGCAGCAAAAAATGTAAAGATAATTACAAAATTCATTTTATCTTTCCGGTTAAACTTGCATTAATCTTTTTTAAGACCTTCATCATTGATAAGATGCTGATAATAAGTAAATAATGCCAATTTTTTTGCCTCTTCATTCAAACCGGATTTAACTAATTTTTTAAGTTCATTTATACCTTTTGCCCTGTTTAATTCCATAAGAACCAATGCTGCTAATATTTTATTGCAGGGATCTTTTTCATTATAAATCATTTCTTCAATTAAATTTTCGCCTTCAGCAATTTTTAATTTCCCGATTAAGTAAATAGCACTTCGTTTGATCCCGCAATTATCTGAAGATAAAGCCAGTTTCAAATTTTCAAGAGCATATCTATGATGGGTTAATTCAGAAATGGATACATTCTGGGCCAACAATTCTTTAGATAATATTAAAGAGCTAAAGATTATTGTAAAGAAAATTAAGATATTTTTTAATTTGTTATACAGCATTTCAAAATTTATGTTATTCATTTTGCCCTCCTTTGAACTTAGAGCTACTGCAGAGCGAAATAAATTCGCTCTGCAATATTTTTTATAACTATAACTCTTCAAATGAGCAGTTATCGCACATGTACTTTTTATATATTCTGTCGAATACTTTACGAACCAATTCACTCTTGTCACTGTTTGCCAGACCATTTAACTGGCGCATTCCAATTTTAGAGTGAATCTTATAAAGAGATAAAGCAGCAATAATCCTGGATTCTTCGGTTGCACCATGCTTTGCAAGTTTTAGTAATGGTATCATTGCATTATCCGATCTCATTTCTCCAAGGAAATATGCACAGCTGGCTTGAAGTCCTGAATTATCTGATCTGACACCGCGGATAAGATTCTCTTCTATGACAGCTAATTTAGTCTCTGAAAATGAGGAGAAATCATTAAACATATTTGCGCTTTTGATAGCACTTATTTCAGATTTTATTATTTCGGGTATCAGGTTATCACTTTCACCTGCATACAATGCAGAAGAAAAAATTAAAGCCAGAAACAGGAACAGACTTATACGGATTTGATTTAGATGTTTCATCACTTACCTCCACTTGGTTTTTTATTATTTATTAACTACGATTAACTTCCAGTAAATAGATTACTTAAAATTTTTTCCAAACTTTTTTTAGAAACGGTTTCTTTAATTATCTCAATTACATCACCTTTATTTATCAGTAAAAAAGCCGGTGCCTTTTCTATTCCGATATAGTTGAATAATTTTTTATGAGATTCGAAATCAATTCTTATAATATTCAGTACCGTACTATATTCCAGTTCGATTTTATTTGTTATCAGATCCATTAAATGAGAACCGCCGCTCCAATTAGACCGGACTTCTACTAAGGTCGGTAATTCACGGTTGAAAATTTCATTAACCGGGTTTTTTGTATTGTAGATATAATTAACTACTTCTGTCATTTTCATACTTTTTGTTTTAAGTTTTGAAATTAGAAATGCAATTGGTTTGCCAATTATTGACGGTGAGGACGAACGGTTGTAAAATTATTTGAGTGGTAAAGTAGATATTCGGAGGTTAAAACCGGCTGACATTCGATTAATTAATAATGACAATATATTGGCAAAAGCCAAAATATTGTCATTTATTTCTTCTGTATATTTAATTTTTTTATTCTTGCTTCAAGAGTAGTTCTTTTAACTCCAAGTATTTTTGCAGCTCCCTTATCACCGCTTACCTGCCAGTTGGTTTTTTCAAGAACTTTGACGATATGCTGTTTCTCCAAATCTTCGAGTGTCTTTAATTCTATATCCGCAGGTGACGAATAAACTTTTTTAGGTAAAATTTCATTTAAGATAAGTTTGCTTCCCTCATTAGTAATAACCGCCCGTTCAATTATATTTTCAAGTTCGCGAATATTGCCCGGCCAGTTATATTCCGTCATTTGTTCCATCATGCCCTGCGAAATAGTTTCAATTTTCTTTCCAACTTTCCTGCTGAAATGATTAACGAAATAATTTATCAGTATCGGTATATCTTCTTTTCTATCCCGAAGCGGGGGAATAAAAATTGGAAATACATTCAGCCTGTAATACAGGTCTTCACGAAAATTTCCATTTTTAATTTCTTCACTTAAATTCCTGTTTGTTGCAGCAATAATTCTGACATCCACTTTTAATGTTTTTGGATTTCCAATCCTTTCAAATTCTCCTTCCTGCAGAACGCGTAGAATTTTCGGCTGAAGTTCCACAGGCAAATCACCTATTTCATCCAAAAAAATAGTACCTTTATCCGCCAGCTCAAACCTTCCAATTTTTTTTGAAATTGCTCCCGTAAATGCACCTTTCTCATGCCCGAACAATTCACTTTCTATAAGATTGGCCGGTAATGCAGAACAATTAACTTTAACAAGCGGTCTTTCGCTCCTGTTGCTGATATTGTGAAGAGCCCTTGCAAGAAGCTCTTTCCCTGTCCCTGATTCACCTAAAATCAATACAGTGGCATCTGTAGAAGCAACCTGTTCAACTTGATGCAGCACTTTTTTAAGCGCTTCACTTTGAGTAATAATACTGCCAAAATCATGCTGCAGTTTTATTTCATCCTGCAGGTAAACATTTTCAGCTTCAAGGCGGTTTTTAAGAATTTCGACTTCTGATAAAGCACTTTGAAGATCATTTGAAAGTTTTGTTTTTTCTTCCAGTCTTTCGGAAAGGGCTTTTCTTTTCTCTTCCAGATTTTTAACTCTCTTTTTATATAGTACGTATACCGAAAGAGCAATAACTGCTAATATCAATCCCCTGAACCACCAGGTCATCCAGAATGGCGGATAAATAATAATATTTACAAATGCTCCTTTTTCATTCCAAATTCCGTCGCTGTTAGATCCTTTAACTCTGAAGATATATTTACCGGGAGGTAAAGTTGTATATGTAGCGAACCTTCTTGATGAACCGGTATATATCCAGTCTTTATCCAGTCCTTCCATTTTATATGCATACTTATTCTTTTCGGGCGCAGAAAAATCAAGTGAAGCAAATTCAAAAGTGAATACATAATCTTTATATGAAAGATCAATATTTTCAACAGAGTATACCGGTTGATCGAATTCAATTTCTTTATTGAATTTTTGAAAAGAAGTAATAACAACATTCGGTATAAAATTATTATCCCTTATATTTTCAGGAAAGAATGAATTAAATCCTTTTATTCCCCCGAAGAACATTTCCCCGTTTCTGCCTTTAAAATAAGAACCGCCGTTAAACTCATTATCCTGGAGTCCATCTTTAATATTATAATTATTAAAAGATCTTGTCGTACGATTAAACCTTGATACTCCATTATTTGTACTTAGCCAGAGATTCCCATGCTCATCTTCAAGAATTCCATAAATAGAATTGCTCGGCAAACCATCATTAGTAGTGAAATGTTCAACGGTTTTAGTCTTTATATTAAATTTATTAAGACCTCCCCCCCAGGTTCCAAGCCACAAAACACCTTCCGGACTTTCGTGAATAGCAAATATATAGTCACTATTTAAACTTGAAGAATTATTCGGATCAGCAGGAAAATGTTCAAAAGAATTTGACTCTCTATCAAATTTATTTAGTCCGCCCCCTTCAGTGCCTATCCACAGTTGACCGGATTTATCTTCATACATAATTCTGACAAAATTGTTGCTTAAACTTTTACTGTTTTCCGGATCGTTTTTGTAGTGAGTAAATATTCCGGTCTCCCTGTTAAGTTTATCCAATCCCTGACCATATGTGCCTACCCAAATATTTCCCTCACTATCTTCATAAATATCCCGAATTTCATTTAGAGCAAGACTGCCCGGATTATCCGGATTATGCTGATATACAATAAATTCCTTCGTATTAGAATTAAACCGGTCGATACCTCCTCCATGCGTCCCAAGCCAGAGGTAACCTTCCCTATCCTTATATATAACTCTTACTATATCATTACTTAAACTGTTTTTATTGTTTGGATTATGCCTGTAATATTCATACTTGTTTCTTTTTCGATCCAGTTTATTTAAGCCGCCGCCGTGTGTGCCTATCCACAAAATACCATTATTGTCTTCATAGATTGCCCAAACAATTGGATGACTTAAACCGTTATTATCGTTAGGTCTGTATTTATATAGAATAAACTCTCCGGCACTTCTTGACACTTTATCAATTCCGCTGCCATACGTTCCAATCCACATTGTACCCGACTTGTCTTTAAATATAGCTCTGACTTCATTATATGTCAGAGAACGCGGATCAAGCGGGTCATGAATGTATCTCGTAAAAGAATCATTATTCTCATCTAATATACCAAGTCCTCCCCCGTTCGTCCCAATCCATAATTTCTCTTCACTATCTTCACATATGGCATATACTTGATTATGACTCAGGCTTTCAACATTTTGAACATCATTCAAATATTTTTTAAAACCTTTTATGCCATTCTGAGAATTTCTTAATACTTTATTTAATCCGTTTTCGGTTCCTATCCAGATATTTTGTTTACTGTCCTGGTAAATAGTTCTTACTGTATTATCACTAAGCGAGGAATCCTTAGAACTACCTGAGCTGAAATGTAAGAAAGAATATCCATTCGAACCATTTCTGTTTTTACTTAAAATATTTAATCCGTCTGCTGTACCAATCCATAAGTTTGAAGAATTATCCAGCATCAAAGAATAAACAGTATTACTACTTAATGATAGTTCATTTGAAGGTTGATTAAAAATTCTTTCAATTACATAATCATCTTTTTTTAAATCTCTTGGTGTTAATTTATTCAATCCATTATCAGTCCCTACCCAGACTATTCCCGAGCTGTCTGCACAAATAGCATTAATATTATTATGACTGATAGTATTAGCATTACTATGATCATATGTAAACCTTGTTATCTTTTTCCTGTAAGGGTTATATTTATTCAAACCCGAGTTAAATGTACCGATCCAGATATTCCCTTCCGCATCAATGCAAATAGTATTAATATCATTATAGCTTAAGCTGTTTGTGTCTTCAGGATTATTTCTCATTACCGTGAATGTATAACCGTCATAACGGTTTAATCCGTCTTCGGTGCCAAAGTACATGAAGCCTTCCTTATCCTGTACAATACATTTAACTATACTTTGTGAAAGGCCATGTTCAAGAAATAATTGTTCAAATACTAAATTAGAGCTCTGGCTGTAAAGATTTACGCTTGTTATTATAAAGATTATTGTGAAAAATAAATTAAGAGGAATTAGTGTTTTTAATAAATACTTTTGCAGTTCCCTACCCGATATGAAATGTAATGGCATATCAAACACGCCCCATTTCGTAGCTAATTATTATTAAGTAAACTAATTATTGTAAGATGAAAATTCAAGAAAGATTGGATGAACGGTTGATTATTGATTCAATCAGCCATTTAATCAATATTAGGCAATGCAGTTGCCATCCAAAATGGAACATGGTAAATAGAAAATGAAATTTACAATCCCAAATTCGGATTTTTGATACCGGATTTAATGAGCAGGGTATACTAACTTTGCCCGTTTGTTATTCTTTAAGACCGAACAACTGATATTATTATAAAAGTGCAAAATGTAACGACAAATTGGAACCATGAAAGAGCGACATTATTAGATAATAATTAGAAAGATATTTGAATAAAAAAGATTTATTCTAATATTACTTTTAGAATCACCTACTTTTAAAGTTTATTAATTCACTTTTACAATTATTTAAAGTTACTCAAGTCCGCGATCCTTAAGCATCGGTCCAATTTCAGGATTATGTCCGGTAAAATCACGGAACATCTTATTATAATCTTCAGTTGCACCGCGTGACAATATCATATTCCTGAAGCGGTCACCGTTTTTGCGTGTTAGTCCGCCGTGATCCATAAACCATTGAAATGCATCGTCATCCAGCATCTCCGACCATAAATAAGCATAATAACCCGCAGCATAACCGTTACCCCAAATATGCAAAAAATAACTTGAACGATAACGCGGAGGTACCTCGGGAATATATAAACCATCTTTTTTCAAACTGGCAACTTCAAACTTATCTGCATTTTGTTCGGGTACATTTGCAGGGAGAGTATGCCATGACATATCCAGAGCTGCTGCTTCAAGAATTTCCGTAAAATCATATCCCTGGTTAAACAAATTGGATTCTTTTATCTTCTCTACCAGCTCTTTGGGTATTGGTTTGCCGGTCTTATAATTTATAGCATAATGTTCCAAAATTTTTGGATAAAGAGCCCAGTGTTCGTTAAACTGTGATGGTAATTCAACAAAATCACGGGGAACATTTGTGCCCGAAAGGCTTGGATATTCTTCATCAGCAAACATACCATGTAAAGCATGACCGAATTCATGGAACATAGTCGTTACATCATCATAGCTTAACAAAGCGGGCTGACCCGGGGAAGGTTTAGTAAAATTTGCTACATTATATATTACCGGCTTTGTTCTGAGCAGCTTTGACTGTAGCACAAAATTATCCATCCATGCACCACCGGATTTATTATCGCGTTTGAAATAATCAGTATAAAAAAGTGCAAGTAATGAATCGTTTTTATCAAATACTTTAAAAACATGAACGTCTTTATTATAAACCGGAATATCATGGACTTCTTTGAAAGTCAATCCATAAAGCTCATGAGCTTCGTAGAAAATTCCTTTTTTAAGTACATTTTCCAGGACAAAATATTGTTTGACGAGTGAATCGTTTAACTTAAAACGAGCTTTTTTCAGTTTCCCTGCATAATATTCCCAATCCCATGGCTCTAGTTTAAAATTTTGATTGGAATCATTAATAAATTTCTGAATATCCGAAGCTTCTTTTTTTTCACTTGCCACTGTAGCGGGAATCAACCTGGAAAGAAATTTTTCTACATTTTCAGGAGTTTTGGCCATTTGATTTTCAAGTTTCCAAGCAGCATAGTTTTTATAACCAAGCAGCTTTCCTTTTTCAGCACGAATTTTTGCAACACGTTCTATTATGGCACGTGTATCATTTGCATCATTGTGTTCTGTACGGTTCCACGAATTTTCAAAAAGCTGTTTGCGGATTTCCCTATCCTGGAGGTACTGAAGAGCAGGCTGCTGTGTAGTATTCTGAAGAGGAATGAGCCATTTCCCTTTCAAGTTTCTTGCTAAAGCATCTTCCGAAGCACCATTAAGTTCTGCAGGTGACAGACCGATTAATTTTGATTTATCACTTACAACTAGTGCAGCTGCTTTTGTACCGGCCAAAAGCTTATTTTCAAATTTTGCTAAAAGTGTTGCTTCCTCTGTATTCAGTTTTTTTAATTTTGCTTTATCTTTATCGGAAAGATTTGCACCATTGTGTACAAACTTTTCATAATAATAAGAAACTAGTTTTTGTGATTCATGGTCAAGCTTCAACTTGCTGCGTTGATTATAGATTGCTTTAACCCTTTCAAATAATTTTGTATTTAAGAAGATCGCATCATCGTGAGCGGCTAGTGTAGGAGCTTCTTCCTCCTGGACTTTTTGAAGCACTGAATCCGTATTTGCACTTGTTACTGCATTAAATACAAGTGAAACTCTTGTTAGCAGCTGGCCGCTTTTTTCAAGAGCTACTAATGTATTTTCAAAAGTGGGCGGAGCAGGATTATCAACTATTTTCTTAATTTCTTCAATCTGCTGTTTCATCCCTTTTTCGATAGCCGGTTTGTAATCACTATCTTCTATCTTATCAAAAGGCGGTGCTTCTAAAGGAAGCTGACTTGGAGTAAAGAACGGATTCTTGTGAGTATTATCAATAGCATTTTTTATTGAACTATAGTTTATACCTGCAACTATGTTCGGGTTAATACCAAATACTGATATCATGCAGATAACCATCAGTTTAGAAATTCGAGACATTTTATTTCCCTTTTTGTCGGTTAAAAATATGGCCTGTTAGTGTAAATATCCATGGTGGAAAGAAAATTCTAAGCACGCAGGGTATTTTAAGGGAACTGATTTATTATTAATTTTATTGTATTAAAATCATTACCCGTACTACATCAGGTCGTAATATTGAAAAATTTTATTTGTACAATAATAATAAATTACCATCAATTTGAAAGTACCGTTGGTCATAAAATTAAGACAAAAACAGCTTCTAATTTCAATATTCAGCTCATAATGTAATGTTAAATATAAAAATTAATTTTTCTGATGATTATATATCAATAATTTTATTTACAGCTTATATATTTATTTAAAAGCCACTACTGTATAAAAGGAAAATGTTATTTTTTCAAAACAGTAATGCTCCCGCCGGAAGTTTCAGCATAGAGAGGATTACCTCCATTATTCAAATCAGCTACAAATTTAGTTCGTGAGATTTTCCTGGCATTATTTGCTGTTAGCTCACAGCTAATTCCTCCACCCGAAGTACTTAATTTTGCTGCAGCATTAAAATTTTCCGGCAGCATAATCCGTATTCCTCCACCGGAGGTACTTAAATATATTCCTTTATTTATTCCCGAATAATCGAGATATATGCTTCCGCCCGAAGTTTCAGCCTTGATTTTTGAATCGCTCCCGGTAAAGTTCAAACCTCCGCCAGAAGTTGAAGCGTCAAGGTTACCTTTAAAATTATTACCTGTAATACTCCCGCCCGAAGTTGAGACATCAAATTCACCTTCAACATTCTCAAATTTTATACTTCCGCCCGAAGTTGAAAGATTTAAATCTCCCGAAATATTCGCAGTATATATACCGCCGCCGCCGGTTTCTACATTAATATTGAATTTTTCAGGTACCTTTATTTCATAGTGCAGTTTAATTCCGCTTGTAAACCAGTTGAAAAACCCGCCTTTTCTTTTGGCGATTAATTCAACTTTATTATCATCATTATAAAAACGGAATTTTATTTTCTCTTCTGCTTTTTCATTTCCAAGTATTTTAATATAAACCTGGTCTTTATCCCAGGAAGTAATTGAGACCCCACCGCTGGTTACATCAAGTTTTAAATTATTACCGGGAGAAATTGAGAATGTCCTTTCTTCAATGATTTTGAGCTCTCTACCGAATAAATTGGTATATGCAACCAGTAAAATGAAAATGAAAGATAAGATTGTTATTTTTTTTGTCATTTTTTACCTCCAGTCTATAATATATTAGACTTAAATATCTGGAAAAGGTTACCTGTGAAATCTAAATAAAAAGAGATAAAAATAAGGGAAAGCAGATAATAACAACATCTTTACATGCTATTTTAGTTTTAGATTAAGTTTTAACCCGGCGAAAGTTACTTGTTGAATAACCTGCAAAATGTTTGATAAGGTCTTTTAAGCAAAGGGGAGCTTTTTAATTGATTTCTTATAGCCAACGATTTTCTCCATAAAAATAAGCACATTTTTGATCTTGCGTAAACTGCACTATATAGTTGAATTTCTTTTTTAGTCCAGAAATATTTATATTCCTCTGCTCCCAGCAGAAAATCAAATACTTGGCACCCTTTATTTATAGCGTCTTCAATCATATAATAAATAAGAATTTTTCCGGGTTTGAAATTTGAAAAAGCAGGATCCATACCGGATAAATAATTATATTTTCTATTATTCCATAATAATATATAATTAATTGCAGCAATTTGTGAATCTATCTTAAGTATTTCTATTTTTAGCATTCCTGATTCACTTAATAATTTTGAGATATCATGAAATTTTTCCTTTAGGGCTTTATTAAAAAACTTACCCCGTTCACCTTTTGAATTATGTCTCTTCTGATGTAATTCGATAAAAGTATCCACATCTTCTCTCAGGCTTTCCGATGATTCTTTAACAAAATACTCTAACCTGTTTTGAGATAAAAGCTTTTTCAACTGTCTTTTTATACTTTTTAATTCTCTTTTGTGTACCTCGTTTTCATACTCCTTGATTGTACCCGGTAAATACACGCAGGGGCAAACATCCTGCAGTGATATTTCGGCGGGTAAACAGTTTGTAATAAAATCCTTAGTCTGTTTCCTTAAGTTAATAAGATTAAGGATGGTCCAGTCTTTAGAGTGTTTGATTAAATCAAATATTAAGTTAATAAAAGTGTATCTGTATTCCTCTTCCACTAAAAAATCCAAGTAATCCGAAGATTTATTACCAATAAACTCCAATATTTTAATACCGGTAAATTTTTGGTGTGTTATTTTAAAAGGAGCTAGCCCTACAACTTCATTATTCCTGTTATAACCAGCTACTATTTTAAGTCTTTCTGAAGAAGCAATCTCTTTGATAATTGTATAATTCCATTCCCAGGATTGAAACGGTGTTGCCCCGGGCGATTTTAGGAAAAGTCTTTCCCATGCTTCTTTTAATTTTACAATTTCCCGGAGAGTGCTTATCTCATAAAGACTAATTGCGGTAACATTATCTATATTAACTTTTAATGTTGGACTTTTTCCGTTATGTTTAATACTAAATCCTTCAAGCGGGTAAATGGCATGATCTAACGGCATATTAGACTTAAATTCCAAATAATTATTTTAAACAATTACTTTATATAGTTTTCTCTGATAGTTCAAAAATATATTGCGCCTGCATTCGATAAAAGCTATACCGTCACAGTGCTACATTCTATATTATAAACGCACACTATCATTTATCTTTCTTGCAATAACTAATCTTACTTAACAAACATGAAATGAGAAATCAAAATAAGTTATCTCAAATTATTAATGTTTTTCCAAATTAAGCACGAGAAAATTATATTTCATAAGTACAAATAGAAATAATTTCTACATGTGCCGTATGCTACAATTTTCGTTAAGGGGAAGGTTTATTCTTATTTACTCTTGACTCTGAAGTTCATCGTTATATTTTAAATACAAGGATTTGATGATAACATTAATCAAATTCTCAAGATTCTGAAACACATAAGGCTGTGCTTTGGAATTACGGTTGGATGGAAAAGCACTTAGCATAAAACTAAGGGAGCCATCCAACCTTTTTTTAATTTTACCCAAAGCCAGATATACTATATGGAGTTATAAGAGATTAAGCAAGATGTTAAAACCCGATAATAAATTTATATTGACGAAGTACCCTTAAAGAAATACATTTTATTCTGTATTTCTTTCCCCTTGCAGCTGTTCCTTATTGTTGAATGCGGTATCCCAGTTAAATCTTCAGCTTCAGTTATTGTCGAAGTTTCGCAAAGTAATTTTCCATTTTTATAAACAATAATATGCTTACCCCCTCTCCTGTAATTTCTAACTTTTATCTTTTATTGCTTATGCCTTTCAGCTTTTTTCCAATAATACCCCTTTGATTTTATTTCGTATTTAACTGCATTAGATATATTTCCCTGGTAAGTATCAACAGCCCTTGCAGCTTCCCCCATCGATTCGTATGTTCTTATATGCATACCGTTTGAATTATATTGCCTTACTTTCATGATGGTGTAGTTTAGTGGTGGTAAAAATTAAAACATAATCTACACATACAATATAATAAGAAGTCAAAAAAATTAGTTTTCTGCTATTAAATAATTACTAAATTTATTAGATAAACTATCATAACCAATTTCCTGGTTTCACCAAAAGCTTTACCAGTCATACCACCCCTCCAAAGGATGAGACAATACATAAATAAGAATTGCAGAATAAAAAATGTTCCTGCAAGAAATAATTACAATACAGATGTGAAAATTACCCAAAGAATATTTTTTCTTATGTACAGAAAAAACAGATTAAGCATAATTCTGTGTTTATTTATGAACATTTATAAATGAGACTTATTTTTGTAGAACATAAAGATTTGGATTATTTGAGACGGAGAAATTATGGACTTGGATATAATATTTTTTGATTACGATAAATCTGGTTCAGAACCATGTAGGTTAGAGATAAGAATAGCAGGGAAATGCAAAAGTAAATCATTCCAAAATCAGTGCTTATATCAATTTCATATATCATTAAGTCGTTCCGGAGATAACCGGGAAACACAATACTTTGTGAAATTTAAGTTATTATCATTTAACCAAATTTTATTTAAGTTCCCTTTCAGATAATGTTCCGGGAAAGGCAGTCGTATCAGGCAGCCTTTTTATATTACCCGTTCATTTAAGAAGAAATTTTTTTATAAGATACAATCATGAGTAAATATTATACGAGAGGTTCCCGCTTTTGGAATAGACAATATTTAATTCTTCCCTCTTTTCAGAACAATACTTCTCAAAAGCATTAAAATATTTTTTCACACCATTTCTAATTACATACAGTTATAGATTGTTTCCCGTTACAAAATCATTCTTCTGAAAAATATTTATTTAGTATTTCCTGAAAACCTTCACGAGTTGTGGGTATTTGATGCACTATATTTTGAGCTTCTTCAATTAATAAAATTATTTTGTATATGTCATCGTTTTGTAGTTCATTATGAATAATTTCGATTATGGATTCATCAGTGAATATCAAATAATATTTCTCCTTATTAATTATTAAATAAGAAAGTACAGTCTTATCATAATATACCTTAATTAAGGCGCTGTCTAAATTTATACTGGTGTTATTTATCTTATTTTTCTCCATATAACTCATATTTTTTCCATTTTGCTTAATTTTCCAATTCTTTTAGGTTATCATCGAACATTTCCGGTTAATTTTTATCTTATTTTGAAAAATCTTTAACCAATAATTTTCTTAAAACAATGTAAAAATATTTTCCGCTGGTCCCGATAAAAAAAATCATGAAAAGTTCGATAATGTAACAAATATCTTTTTTGTTCTTATTATTATATAGAGTATTTATGAAAATTGTATTTCAATTATTTGTACTTGTATTACTAATTATTCCTGCCAGCAATATTTTTCCTGAAGGAAAGGATGATTTATATAAACCTTTTGCCCAGGTTATGCCTGAACCGAAAGATGGTTTACAAAGCATTTATTCCAAAATAAAATACCCTTCCGATGCTCAGAAAGCAGGGATTCAAGGAAAAGTTTATTTATTAATATATATAAATGAAAAAGGGGATGTTGATGACGTTAAAGTCTTAAAAGGTTTGGGAGCCGGATGTGATGAAGCCGCTGTAGCGGCTATAAAAGATACAAAATTTACTCCAGGTAAAGATAACGGCGCAGCTGTAAAAGTTAAATTATCTCTGCCAATAACTTTTAAGCTGACTTCATAAATTTCTAACTGAAGTTTTTTTTATTTACAAAATTTCAATATCCGGAATATTTTCCAATGGATTTATTCCGGATATTAGTTTTTCATTTCCGGTCATATAAAGGATGGGCTTAAGAGCCGGATAATGTCAGAAACATTTAATGGACCATTTGTCCAACATTATTAAGCTGAAAAGTTTTTTACTTCACTATTAATTCCGCTTCAAGGCTTATAACCGATCCGGATGAGTTGCTTATTACAACACTATATCTGCCTGCATCATTTCCACTTACAGAATTAATGTGCAGGATTTTATTCGTTGCACCTTTTACAGCTTGACCATTTAAGAACCATTGATATTCTGCTTCGGGTATAGCCGCTGCCTGTACATTAAAGTCTGCTTGCTGACCCGCTTTTACTTTCAAAGATGAGGGCTGTAAAAGGATGATAGGAGCCATTACCGGTTTCCAACCTCCAAGAACATAAACAGGATTCATATAGCTGGATATTATCATTGAATCCTTTTTTATAGTTAACTGCCTTGACGCAGGAAGGCGCTGACTCATATCTACCGGTTTACCGTTGCTGATACTGGTACTATTATACTCCCAATAGTGTACACTCGAAGCATCTCCACCGACAGGTCCCCAACCAACAGGAGATATTCCCGAGAGTTTACAATTAAGAAGCACTGCTTCACAATTAGGATAATTTTTGCCTCCGTTCGTAGGTGCACGGGCGAATACAGTTTTCTTATTATCAAGAGTTATAAATTTACAATCTACAAATATATTTCCATGATTGGCAGCGGTATTGCGTATCCACATATACGGACCGCCGCGGCTCGTAAACTCACAATCCTTAAAGAAAGCCGGTCCTCGTCCAAGTATTATATCCCCCCATCCTTCTATACTACAATTGCGATAATAGGTAGAGCCATTTGACTGCAGCGCATCACCCGATCCGCTTATACTGACATTGCAGACAATATTCTCATTCCCATTCAGCAATAAACCTTCCGCCTGGGCTTTCTCAGAAGTATTCCTGATAGTAAGGTTTACCAGATGAATATTATTTGAATGATCAACTGCAAAAACCGCCCGGCGTGATGGGAAAGTTCCCACAACCTCATTCGTGGATATATTCGATGGATGCGGATTGAACACTTCCCTGTTTTTATATTTGATGATAACTTTATCTCTATCTTGGCCAAGTATTGTTAAATTAGTCTTGTTCCGGAAATAAACGATTTCTTCATATACACCGTTCTTAATAAATATTGTAACAGGTTTCGAATAGTAATCCGGGATAAAATCTATAGCTCCCTGAACTGTATTGAAATCTCCACTCCCATCAGTACTCACAATGAGTCTTTTAAAATTGGCGGGAGGAGGTGATTTTTTTGTTGTGAATGTCCATTCTTTTTTCCCTGATATCCCGGTAAAACTATCATTCTTCAATTTAAATACTCCGTGATCGATTTGCACGTAATAAGTTTTATTATATTCCAGGAGATTGTTGTGAAGATATATTTCAGCTGTCTTGTTGTGAATAATTACGGGGTAAAAGTGAAAACCGTCAGTAAAACCGCCGATAATGGTTAGCTGATATTTGTCGGAGGTCGGCAATGCTCCACCTGAAGGAGTACCGGGTTTTGTATTGGCATTAGTAAATTTTCCAAAGACATATTTATAAGGAGTTTTAATATACGGAGGTTTTGGTGCAGTAGTCCTGGTTGTAGGTCCCGGTGGAATGCTCAGGTCTAAACTATCTGCAAGCCGGTTATCTGTTAGATTGAAAATGCAAATCTTTCCTTTTTTACCTAATTCAGGTGTACTTAAGAAGGTAATTTTCAGGTGCGTATCAGGATTTACATTTTGCTCTTTGTTTGCAGGGAAGAGTATAACTCCGTTAGATTGAACAGAAGATGTTTGTGAATTTGCAGAGAATACTCCCAGCAGCCATAAGGAAATCAAGCATAAAGGAAATGCAAATTTGCTCATACTGTTTTTAGATTTCTTTTAAGATATACATACCCTGAAGTATCTATTATCAACTAGTAATATTAAAAATAATAATAAAATTGTTCAATCGTACAGCCGGAGATAATTGAAAATGAAAAATCACTTATATAAACACCGGCAGCACTTATTAAACATTAAACCTATAACTTCCTGATTCAAGATTACTGGTTTTGATGCTCCGTCTTACGGCGTTCAAGTTCTTCCGTAACTATTTTGCTATCTGCAGCTTTCCTGACATCTTCAGGAAAGTCCGATACTTCAAATATCTGACGCACTTCTATAACGGCTCCGCTGTCAACTTTAACAGCGGGACAACGTTTTGCCCATTCAATAGCTTCATCCTTAGACTTTACATCGATCATCCAGTAGCCTCCGATTACTTCTTTAGCCTCTATAAACGGTCCATCAGTTACAGCAGTTTTGCTGCCACTAAAATTAATTCGTGCACCTTTCAACAATGGATGAAGCCCATCGAGCGACAGAAGAACTCCGGCATTTGCTAGTTCTTCATTATACTTCATCATAGCTTCGACCGCTTCGGCAGGAGGCACAAAATCTTCGCCTGCTTTATTTCCTGAAGGTGCATCTGATTGATACTCCGGCGGGATCATAAACATTATAAATCTCATAGTTGTATCTCCTTAATTAGCTGTAGTTTGCAGAATGTTGTTTGTTGTCATTGTTTATGGTTAATAATTTATTGTTTGTGGTTCATTGTTTCAATTTAAAAATCGTCCATACCTGTTGCTGAAAGCTTTGCCATTTTTAAGACACCGTCTCCCATACAATCACGAAGCTGCTTCGCCCATTCGATTGCTTCTTCTTTGGAATCAGTATTAATAATAGTAAAACCCGGGATTAGATCTTTTCCTTCGATAAATGGTCCGTCGGTAACGGAAAATTTTCCCTTTTCTAAACTTACGTGGATGGTATTCCGTGGCAGCTGTCCTGTAGCAACTATTTTTCCAGATTTAAAGGATTCTTCCATGAATTTTCCCATTTTGGCCATTCCTTCCGGTGAAGGCGGATTCATGGTTTCTCCTTCTTTTCTTGTGAAATAAACAAAAAACTGCATAACTGTTTCTCCTTTTTATTATTTATGAATTGAAAATATTCAAGCTGTTGCCTTTACTTTTATTAATAGCCGAATGAAAGTTCCCGAAAGGGACAAACAAAAGAAATTATTTAATAATTTCCGAAAGCTGGTTTTCCAGATATCTGCGTTCAGGTTCCTGGCGGGCTAGTTCAATGGCTTTTTTATAAGCCTTAACTGCCTCAGCCTTCAAACCTAGTTTTTTTGAAAAGTCAGCTTTAGCCGAATAGACTAAATGATATGAATCAAGCTTACTCTCTTTGAGCAAGTTATTAATTATAACAAGACCAGCTTCAGGTCCTTCATGCATCCCAACAGCAATAGCTCGGTTCAGTTCTATAACCGGGGATGGATTAATAGACAGAAGCATGTCGTAATATCCGATGATAATATCCCACCGTGTATTTTGAAGCGAGTCAGCAACAGCATGAACTGATGCAATTGCTGCCTGAATGGTATAGGGCCCAAGCCTGCCGGACATTACAGTCTGGTTAATTAACTCTATTCCCTCATGGATTAGATTTTGGTCCCAAACTGAGCGATCCTGCTTTTCGAGAGGAATAATGTCCCCGTTTTGTGTTACTCTGGATTTTCTCCTTGATTCCTGCAATAACAAAAGAGCAAGAAGCCCAAGACTTTCGGGCATGGGAATTAAATCAGCAAGCTTACGGCACAGATAAACGGCTTCATCAGTCAGTTCTTTACGAATATGATCTTCTCCTGAGCTTGCAGAATAACCTTCATTGAATATTAAATAAATAACATGTAAAACCGCATCCATTCGATTATTTAATTCAGAACCGGCAGGAATTTCATAAGGAATTTTCTTTTCTCTGAATAATGCCTTAGCCCTGGAAATTCTTTTTTTTATTGTTTCAAAAGATACAAGGTAAGCGCGGGCTATTTCTTCGGTTGTCATACCACAGACCTCTCTTAATGATAAGGCAATCCGCGAATCTAAAGGTAATAAAGGATGACAGCAGAAAAATATAAGTCGAAGCTGATCATCATCAACAATATCATTTTCCGGGATCTGATCTTCAGAGTATGATTCGTTTAGTAAAAAATTTTCCGATATGAGTTCTCTGCCTCGTTTCGATCTTCTTATCGAATCAATAGCTTTAAATTTTCCTGCAGAGATTAACCATGAGTATGGATTTTTCGGGATACCTTCTTTCGGCCATTTTTCCAGTGCTATACTAAAAGCTTCCTGTTTAGCTTCCTCGGCAAGATCTAAGTCGCCCAGAATACGCACCAAACTAGCCAGAACCCTCCCGGATTCAGATTTATAAATTTCTTCTATTTCTTTGTTTATGTAATCTTGCATGGGAATCTAACAGGATGAAATAGTAAATAAGGCAAATATAATATAAGGAGACGGTTAATATAAATTTTAATTTGATAATTATAGGTTAACTACTTAGTATTAAGTAAAAACGGTTTCAACTGTTTAAGAACAATCTGCAGCCATTCATTCCAGATCAATGTATATATCCATCTGTTAATGAGATGTTTTCGTATTCAATTGTTCAAGGTGTAGGGGATGTAAATTTACATTCCCTACATGTAACCTAAATTTCAGATCCATTATTTAATGAGACGATAATGGCTAATAAACTCTTACTTCTAATTCGGTTTACTGCAGATTAATAATTTTGATGGTGAGTATCCGAAATGCTTCTTAAAAGCTTTGCTGAATGAAAAGATATCCGAATAGCCGCTTATCCGGGCAGCATCGGAAATACTATAATTTCCTGATAATAATAATTCTCTTACCTTCTTCATTTTAACAGCAGAATGAAATTTTATTGGTGCTGTTTTAAATGTCGATGAAAAAACCCTGTGAAAATGATACGGGGACATATATACCTGTGCGGCTATTGTCTCGTTATTTAAAATAGTATTCCAATTTTCAATAATGTATTCTTTTGCACTGATCATCCGGTTATACAATTCTTTTTTAGTTGAGGATTTAGAGCAATCAATACCGTCTATCTGTTTTAAGATTTCCTGCTGGGATAAAATAAGTTCTCTCGAAATATCATAAAAAAAATCTATCCGGAAAGATTTTGTATCTACTTTATTGTTCAAAAAAATATTACTTAATTTTTTCAGCTTTGCAGATATTAAATTTTGTTCAAGCGGAAATATATTTTCGTATAAAACTAATTCCCTCCTGCAGGCCGAACCAGGTTCTTCAAGCAACTCTTCATGAGTGGAGATACAATTTGTAAACACGTCTTTCAGAGTAGCCGGATCAATAAATATTGAAATTGCTTTTTCTGAAGAGGCCGAATCACAAATGACTTTTTGATTATCATTTACAACCAGGTATTTATTTGATGTGAGAGTGAACTGTTTATTATCTATTTCATAATTTTCTGAACCGGATATCTGGTATTTAACTGAATAGACAGTCTCATATTCCAGGATCAAATCAGTAACATGATCCGAAAAAAATATCTGGTTTGAAAATTTCCGGGGAAACTTTTCGACACCAACCTGTCCTTCTATATAATATCCATAATTATTCATATTCGTTATTAAAATAATGTAAACAGAAAATTATATACTCAGACCGCATCTATATATAAAAATTTTATTTAAAAAACAGTATTTTTTTTCTTTTACGGCTAAATAAAATGATTTGCTTATAAATTTTTAGCAAGAATGGATAAACAGATTTACATGATAAATATTACATTTCATTTAAAAATTACTAAATATTCAGGTTTACAAATATAGTCATGGGGAATAATCAATAAAAATGAGATTTTTTTAGACATAAAATTCCCTCTTCAAAAGAGCCGAAAATAAATTTCACAAACGGTTATATAAAATGAAGAACCAATACGTAAAAGGACATTTCATCGGGATGGGGCTGGCTGTAGGAATTCCTGTTGGCATTCCGATCGGATTAGCATTAGGCAACCTTGCTTTTGGACCGTTAACCGGTGCAATTATCGGATTAGCAGCAGGAATCATTTTAGAAATAAGGTTAAATAAAAACCCGATAAAACTTGATAATGAATCCGAAGCTAAGAGGAGGAAAATCTATAAGATTGGATTTATTACAGGATTTCTGTTTCTAATCGGTTTTGCAATAATATATCTTTTGATAAAATCTGATTAGATTATGGGACAAAGGGATAAAACCAAGTCCAGGAAATCCTTAAATCTTTTAACAGGTTCCGGATTATTTCTGCTCCTGGTAATTTATTTTAATGTCCGTTCAAATAATAAAACGACTATTGTTGATTGGCTGGTTATTATTTACAGTGCTGCCGTTTTTATTTATGCATTAATTAAAAAGATCATAAAGAGACAAAGTGAATAAATGAATATTTATAATACGGGAAGATTTCGTTGAAGCCAAAAATGTATATGATATTCTTTTCGTTTTGTTTATTCTCCTTGCTTATATCATTGTACCAGTTTATTAACGGCAGAATTATAGAAGCAATACTGAGTATAATATATTCCTTAATATTCTTTACCGGGGGCATGGTTTATAAATCCAGGATAGAAAGAAAGAAATGAAATGAATAAGAAATATTTTAAAACTTTTTTACAATTATCGGCTTTCCTGCTCCCGGTTTATTTTGTCTTTTACCCGGTTTTAAATGATAATCCCAAAGACCCGTTTATAAAATCGCTTTAGCGGTTTACCATTGCAGGATTTTGTTTTTACGGAATATTAGCAATTATATTTTTACAAGTATATTGATTCTTTATAATTAAGAAGTGTCCCCAAAAGAATATTGACTTATGAAAAAGAAAACCTGGACAATAATCAGGACGGCGGGTTTTTTCCTGATTGGTATAATGAACACTGTACTTATTCGCGAAGAAGATGTTGGTACATGGAAAAATGATTTCGGATATTTCTTTTTGCTTTTAGCCGTTATTGATTCTTTTTATCTTATTAAAAATTTCATATATAAAAAAAGCAGTTGAATTGCCCGGACATTTGTATTGATATGAATTACTTGGCTTACTGCTAAAACGGTTTAAACCATTAGACGTAGGGAATGTAAATTTACATTCCCTACACGTTTTTTTAATCAGAGCAGACAAAATCAATTTCCTTTTCTGAAATTCTTTTCATAAAAACAAACCAGCGGTTTTATTATATTTTTATTCTTATTTTTATCAACCTGTACAATCATTTTATATTCAGATGAATTTTGTTATATAAATCAATTATAAGTTGATAATGAAATTAAAGTATGGATAAACAATAAAATTTCTCAGTCTAATGCAGTTATAATTTTATAGAAGGGTTTTTCTCAAAATGCATAAAAGTATTTCTATCGTTCTTTTAACTTTCTTTCTATTATTGACGATATCCGGATGCGGGTCTTCAAAAGTATCAGTCGAAGCAGCTAAATTAAACTTTCCAAATAACCAATATGAATTAGATTCCGGGTGGATATGTAAAAATATTAAGGAGGTAAAATCAACAGGAGAAGAATTATCCAAATCCTCTTATCCATTATCAGACTGGATGCCGGCAACAGTGCCCGGCACTATATTAACTACACTACTGAACAATAAAATGATTCCTGACCCGTTTTATGGAATGAACAATAAGAGAATCCCCGATATATATGATACCGGGCTTGACTACTATACCTACTGGTTTGTGAAAAACTTTCGTGAAGAAGCTCCTATCGATAATGAACAAGTCTGGCTCCATTTCCGCGGAGTTAACTATGGCTGCAATATATATTTGAACGGTCATAAGCTGAATAAAACAACTCACTACGGAATGTTCCTCCGCCAGACCTACAATATTACTTCTTTTCTTTCTGAGGATGGAAATAACCGGCTTGCTGTAATTGTGTATCCGCCTGATCCGGCAGGGGATCCAAACGGTGGCCAGGGTGGTGACGGTACAATCGCACATAGTATAACTAATCAATATGCAGCCGGATGGGACTGGATTCAACCAATCCATGACAGGAACACCGGTATTTGGGACAAAGTCACAATTGAAAAAACCAACGCAATCGAATTGAAATACCCGCATGTTATAACAATAGTTCGGGGTAAAAGATTTCCCGGACAAACTCAGGTTCCGGCTGTTATCAGAACCAGTTCAGAAATTGAAAACCCGACTGGCCATTCTATCCGCGGAACACTACAGCTTATTATTGGCAATAATATTATAAAAAAAGAAGTTATACTAAAACCTGCATCTACAACAAAAGTACAGTTACCCGATTTCAAATTAGAAAATCCAAAACTTTGGTGGCCGAATGGATACGGTAAACAGCCGTTATATAAACTGAAGTTCCGGTTTATCGGAAACGACAATCAGTTAATGGATGAAAAAGAAGTAACTACCGGGATACGTGAAATTCAAACTAAATGGAATAACCGTACACAAAGCCGTGAAGTATTTGTAAACGGTCAGAAAATTTTTATTAAAGGAGGCAACTGGATTACATCGGATGAAATGCTCAGGTTTTCAACTGAAAGGTATGATGCTGAAGTCAGGTTTCACAGGGATATGAATCTCAATCTAATCAGGATATGGGGAGGCAGTTTAACAGAAAGGCCGGAATTCTATAATGCTTGCGATAAATACGGAATACTTGTGTTCCAGGATTTCTGGATGTCAGGTGACTGCAATGGAAAATGGTTTGACCCGATGAAGAAGGAAGACCAATGGACAAGACGCAAATATCCGGATAACCACAAATTATTCCTTGAATCGGTTGCAGATCAGGTCAGGATGATCCGTAATCATCCCTCTCTTGCCTTCTACTGCGGCGGTAATGAAATTCCTCCTCCCATGGATATCCTGACTGTGATGGAGGATTCGTTGCTTCCTGCTTTGGACAGCACACGCTACTTTTTCGAATATTCAAATGTCGACAGCATGTCTCATAACTCGATCGGCGGAAACGGAGACGGGACTTATCATATTCAGCCACTAATTTACTTCTGGGAAAAACGTTCCTTCCCTTTTAATTCCGAGATCGGTTCAGTTGGTATAGGTGATTATAAATCGCTTGAACGTTTTATTCCACCGCAGGATTTGGTTCTTCCGGGTTCTACATGGGTAGATTTAGATTCGGTGTGGAAATACCACAAGCCCAGTTGGTACAGCAATTTTATAGATGCATACGGTAAGCCAAGGGACCTGAAGGATTTTACTGAAAAAGCACAGCTTGTAAATTATAACCAGTACAGGGGTTTGATTGAAGGCCACTTAGCTCATATGTGGGACTGGTATACCGGAGTTATCATCTGGAAAACTCAAAATCCATGGACTGCATTGCGCGGTCAGATGTATGATTACTACCTTGATCCCAACGGCGGTCTGTACGGTCTGCATCATGCAGGTAAATCTCTTCACGCAATGTACAATCCTGTCGACGGGATGCTGATGGTAGCTAATCATACTTTTAAGCCGCAGCATGATCTGATGATCCAGGCCAAAGCTTATGATATTGCCGGTCATGATTCAATAGCACTTCAGTGGCTGATAGAATTAGCTCCCGCCTCTGTTCAGAAAATTGAATCAGTAAAGAAAGTTACTGATAAATTATTCCCCGCCCACGGAGGGTTTGTATCTTTACGTTTACTCAACACCTCTCACGAGATACTTGATGATAATCTTTACTGGCTGCCTGATTCAACAGGCAGCTACAGCGGGCTGCAGAAGATGTCAAAAGCAGAAATTACAGCTACAGCTAAAATAGTAAATGATGAACGAATTGAAGTAAAAATTAATAATCCCACAGGAGGACCAATAGCATTTTTCAACCGTATTTCACTCGTAAACACATTAACAAGTAAAAGGATACTACCGGTCTTCTACAGCGATAATTATGTTTCTGTACTACCTGGAGAAGAAAAAACAGTGTTTATTGACTATACTAAAGAAGATAATATCAATACTGCCAAAGTCTCGGTTAGCGGGTGGAATGTGGATGAACAGTTTATAGAAATTAAATGAAAAGAGAATTAAAATTACCTTTAGTGTTAGTAATGGTATGTTTATCAAACTGAAAATGGAGGTGTAATTGTGAAGAAAATATATTCGCTTATTTTCATAATAGTCCTATTATTGTCAGGTGTTTTATTAGCACAAAATCCACCGGACATAGAAGTCAGCAGCATAGCCATTTGTACTGGAGTGGAAAATAGACAGCCCATAGGAACCGATTCTGTTTTTACAGCTGACACAGGAAAATTATATTGTTATACAAAACTAACAAGTCAAGCTGATACATCTGAAATTTCTCATGTCTGGTTCTACCAGGATAAAGAAATGGCAAAAATTAATTTACTGGTAAAAGCAAAAACGTGGCGCACGTGGTCAGTTAAAACAATTCTTCCAGCCTGGAAAGGTAACTGGAAAGTAGACGTACAAGATGCAAATGGTAAAGTTATATCAAGTGCGTCTTTCCGGATAAAATAGAATAAATTACTCATGGAGACCAATAAAAAAATCTAATGGTTAATGATATATTGACATTACTACGTCGTTTTCGGTGTAGGGGATGCAAAATTTGCATCCCACACATATAAGACACACTCTAAATCCATTGGTTATTTATATTTAAGTCTTCTTAAATTGTTTCAAGCGTAGAGTGCGCAAGATTTTCGTATACTTCGTAGAGGATGCAAAATTTGTATCCTCTACGCTGTGAGTTTGCAGATTTAAGATGGATTGTTAACCTCATAGAACACATTATGAATGCAGTTAAAGCGGAGCTGTTAAGTTACTTTATAACTTTAATATACGTGAATTCCTATCAATAAAAGGGATTAAAATGGCATAATTAAATAAATCCATCCTTGGTTTGATACCGGGGAAACTGGGAGATTTTGTATTTCGTAAAATGAGCGGAAAAAAGTTTTATAACTGGGTGAACAAAAGTAAAAGATCAGTCAATCTTCTGAAGTTAAAAAGGAAGAACAAATTTTGCTGTTACTTATAAATTTGCCAAATTTATAATTTCGATACTTGAATTTACATTAAATATTCTGTTTAATGATATGATAATAAACAAGTTATCTAGTTATGCTAACTCTTTGGTTTATACCACGATTCTGAGAAGAAATAGTATTAAAGAAGATAAATTCTGGAAGAGCGCAACAGGAAAAATTTAATCAGATAGAAAATTGTGCACAACCTCTATAAATTTTTCCATATTACACCCTGGACCCAAATGCCCACAATTATTCCGGAATATAAATGTTTTCGCATTAATCATTTTTGAAAAATCCAATGCAGGTTTAGGATTGACCATATGATCCGTTTCGGATACAATTATTAAGACACCGGCATTAACATTTTCTGCAGCACGCTGCATTGAGCCGCTGAATTTTTTTGATATATCCATCTGAAGCAATGCTTTTATTTGCGAGGCCCAGTTATATGAATTAAAATTTTCTTTAAAATTGCTATATGTTTTTCCTGTAAATTCATTATAATCTTCAGGTTTAGTATTTTCAACACGGTATCCGGGAGTTTGAATTTCCAGAGACTGTACACCCGCTACACTTTTGATTAATTCTTCATCGCTTATGTTATATTTATGCCCTAGTTCTATAATATTAAGTTCAGTATTCCACAACAATAAGCCGTAAGAAGAAGTTTTCGGTGTAGCTACATAAGGGATTGCTTTATCCATGAAATCCGGGAAGGAAACCATCCACTGAAAAACCTGCATTCCTCCCATAGAGCCGCCGAAAACAGCAAAGACATGGTGTATATTTAATATTTCAGTGAGCAGTTTGTATTGTGAATTTACCATATCTTCAATATTAAAAACCGGGAATTTTGAACCGTGCTGTTTATCGCTGTTTGAAGGTGAAGATGAAATTCCATCGCCAAGTGCATCCACAGCTATTACATAATACTTATCTGAATCAATCAATTTGCCAGGACCAATCAAGCTCATTAATCCTTTAGTAGTACCACCGAACCATGTTGGAAATAAGATAATATTTGATTTATCCTTGTTCATTTCACCGAAGAGCCTGTAGCCTATTTGACAATTATAAATAGTGTCCCCGTTAGTAAGCTTATAATTCCCAATCTCCCCGATTTGTAAACCTGATTGTGAATAAAGAAATGAAGAGAATAATAAAACGATAGAGAAAACGAGCTTAAATTTTTTCATAGCAAATGAGCTCCCGGAAAAGTTCAGTAAAATTTTGTTCCAATAATCTAATCAGTATTTTAAGAATCTTCAAAGTTATATAATAACTAAAAATATATTTTGTATTTTTATGGCAGGCATATCTGTCCAAGTATTGCCGGCTTGGAAGCGCCGGTTACCCGTGGTACGTTTGAAGGATTGCTGCATAAAGTTTCATTTGCAAGAACTGCAAAACAAATAGCCTCTTTTGCATCGGGTGATATTCCAAGCTCCTTAACATTACCGATACGGACACTCTTCCCGAAATACATCTTTAATGATTTAATTAAAAATTTGTTTTTTGCACCTCCGCCGCTGACAAACAACTCTTCAATTTCCGTTTTCTGCTTAATGAATTTTTTATAGTTCCTGAAAACCGCATAAGCAGTAAAATCCGTAAGAGCAGCAATAATATCTTCATGCTGCACATTTTTAAATTTTCTAAATAAAGGAGTTAAAAATTCTTTCCCGTAATATTCGCGCCCTGTCGATTTCGGTACAGCTTTCTCAATGAAATTATCATTTTGTTTTAAGGCATAGAGAAAGTCTTTGTTAACCTCTCCTGAGAAAGCTATACTTCCCCCTTTATCATAATCAACATTAAAAAATTTTTTTGCAGCAATATCAATCATCATGTTGCCGGGGCCTGTATCGAATGCAATAAGATCGGATACTGTTCTTTTCTTGTTCAGTACAGTGATGTTGGAAATGCCTCCGACATTTAACAGTGCCCGGTTTATGTTTCCTGAATGAAAAAGGATGAAATCAAAATAAGGAACTAGCGGTGCTCCTTCACCTCCGAGAGCAACATCGCCGGTTCTAAAATCGCCTATGGTTAATATTCCCGTCAATTTTGCAACTACGCTTGGATCGCCAATCTGCAAAGTTGATCCGAATTTATACCCGTAATATTTTTCCTTCACGGGAAGATGATGAATTGTTTGTCCGTGCGAACCTATTAAATCAACTTTATTGACGGAAATCCCGGCCTTTTTACAAAGTAATTTTACTGCATCAGCATAAATTAACGCAATGAGAAAATTTAATTTGCAAATATCGGTTACATTACCGCCGTTTATTGAAGAATTTTCCAGAAGCTTTTTCTTCAAGCCGGGAGGGAAAGGATAAGTAATAAAACCCAATTGTTTTATCTTAGTTTTAACTCCGTTGTTTTTTATTTCTACCAATACGGCATCAACACCGTCCAATGATGTTCCGGACATAAGTCTGGCTGCTATTCTTTTATTTTTTTTTGCTAATTTATATAGGTTTTCTATATTCAAATTGATGCCGCAGTATTGTTCCACTTCCAGTTACAAAAATAGTTTTTATTTATATAAAAAGTTAAAATCAGGAAAACAGCAATTGCCCTTAATCTTACTTGAAAGTTTTATGGGAAGCATTAACTATAGGATCATACCCCACAGTTTAGCGGAATACTCATCGTAGCTGGAACCACAATTATGCTTGAAAAAGTTTTATATTTCCCGGTTATTTTTACCTTTCTCTAGTCTTTTGATGATTTCCAAAGCCCAATAACGTCTTGTAAATTTTTCTGCTTTTTTAGTTTCCAGGAATCTTAAGGCAGCTTTTCTATATTCCAATATTTTTTTATATTTCATTAATCTTACGAGATCATAAATCTCCCCGGGCTCTTTATTTTTACAATTGATGAAACAATCTTCGGGAATAGTATCATTCAGATAGTCTCCCCCGCCCCAGTATAAAGGGATTGTCCCGGCAATAAATGCGTGAATTATCTTTTCCGTTATATAACCGGGATAATCACTATTCTCAAAAGCAATTGTGAAATTATAATTCATCAGGGTTTTAATTTTATTTTTGATTGAGCCGTAATAGTTAGGATATGATTCCCATTTATTAACTTCGTTCCCCGGAGCAGCGCTGAAAATATCTATATCTTTTCCAAATGCATTTACAAATCTAATCCTTTCCTTTAAAAGATTAAGTCCTTCCTTTTCCGAATACCTATTAACGATACAGCAGCATTTCGCTCTTTCTTTATAGATAATCTTTTCCAGCCTCTTAATCTTTTTATCTTTATTATCATTAAATACAACATAGAACATTCTTTTAGAAGCATCTTTTTCCTCATAAAGATATAGGAACGGTCTTAATTCATTCTTTTTTAAATTCAATAATGTTTCGGATGTTAAATGAGCGTAGGGCTCCCGTGAAAAGAATACTTTAGGCCCGGGAAATAAGATAAAATCTTCGGTAAGATAATTCTGCGCGACTAAATAATCAGGTGAATTAATTGTAAAAATTGAAGGAATATTATTTATGAAATTTTCTATTGAACTAAAATAAATTGTCTTCCTGGATTTATTAGCGACACCGGTGAATTTTATAGTCTTCTTTTTAGAGCGGGAATTGTTTTTCGAAATATATTCCCGGTTAATGCTATGCCTGTTTATTTCTATTATTAAGTAACTTAATTTCCTTATTATTTTTAGAATAAATGTTTTCAAATACTTGAGTTGCTTTTACGTATAATTTTTTCTAATCAGATGATAATTTCAATAACCGGGTAATTCCTAAATAAACCGAATAAAAAGGAACCTGCCATATCTTTTTTACGCTCCATTTATGCTGAAGGAAGATCAGAAAATAATGCGGGAAGAGAGGAAAGTTTCGTAATCCTTTATTACGCAGATAATGGTACCATAACAAATGCATATGACCACTGCGTCCCCGGCTTTTCATTTTTATTTTAAGTTCTTTTTTTTCGTTAGAAGAAATATTTATAGAACTCATTTCATTTAAAACCTTTTCCGGAACAAGCGGCTTTATTTCTGAATTAATAAAATTAAAACCCGAATACAAACTAAGTGAGAGATTCAGCTTTCCCGAATTTTCGACCAGTTTCCCCCAATCAATTTTATCCCCATATTTCTGCAATATAAAAACAACATCGGCTGCCCATTGAAAACCAGAGGATGAGAAACGGTTCAGTCCATGTACCATTGCCTGCAGCAATTGATTTTCCAGGTTTAATACATTTATTGTCCTGTTATTTATTTCCACAGGAACAGGTTTTTGCAATAATAAATTATCTGCCTCGCGGCTGCAGGAATCAAATAATATATGCCAGTGTAAATCGAGCTCGCTGCTGTCTTCTCCAAAGAACGTATATGAATTAGTTATTAAAAGATATTTTTTGCTGAATCTAAAATTATTTTCAAGCTTATATCCGAGGTCTTAATAATAGTATCAATTACCTCATCGATTTTCTTTTCCGGTATAAACAAATCAAAATCATTCATCGGTCTTAAACCAAAATCCTTATAATATGCCAATGTTAATGCCATACCTTTCAGCGGCATAGCCTCAATACCGGCATTGCTCAAAGCTTCGATTGCGAGGAAAAGCTTATTAAATAATAATTTATTCTTATACCATGTTATATTGTATATATTTTTAAATTCTTTTAATAAAGGAGTCTCTATGTTATGCTTTTTCAGGTTAACATATAAAAGCGGGATAATTTTATTACAGACAGGATCAACCTTTTTGTAATTAAAATCAGAGTAATATTTATTCCAGCTTTCAGCAGCCTCTTCACCCTGCAGCAATGCAGATTTAAGCAATAATATTTTGTCCGCTGAAAATTGCAAATCGTCTTTAATAATATTTGAGTTCGGATTAATCATTTTTATAAAAGGATAACATTCTTTTCAAATGGTTTAAATTAATTTTATAAACAGATTTATAATTATCATTCCATTCCTGGGAAGATTTTGACGGGAAAAGTCCAAACCGGATAATTGAAAGCTTTTGTTTCCAAACACCTGTATTTTGAAGCAGTCTTAAAAAACCGCTTCTCATCCTATTAGTGGCAAAAAACAAAGCTGCTTCAATTGCTGCAGGTTCAGCATTCTCAACAGCTTTTTGAAGATTGATAAAAACGGAACCCGGGATATTCACTTCAAATTCGTTTTTTAAATATTTAAGCATGGGCAGCAAGCTAATTGATAAGCCGCTGTATTCTGCATTCTCACAAAAGAGTTCCCAGTCGATACCTGCATTCCGTACCAGGAAAACGCTGTCTGCCACCCATTGCAAAGTTGAGAAGTAATTTATAAAAGCTTTACCCATTATATGAAATAATAAATCAGCGCCTGATAATACAAGAACGTCAAGACCAACAATATTTTTTCTTTGCGCTCTTTCCCAAAAGCATTTATTATTGTAGTTATAAGATGAATGGTCGAAAAGACGATTGTGCAGTGATAGTATCAGCCCTGATTTATGCTGCAATACAATTTTTTGAATTTCTTTTTTACGGAGCTTACTTCCCTTAGTAAAACCGCTATTTATTAGTATTGAAGCTATTTCTTCCAGGGAATTATCTTTACCCAGAATATCTATATCGTGACAGTGTCTTAAATTCCGGTTATAATAAATTGACTCTGCAAGATATGCACCATCCAATAATATAAATTCACAACTTTCATTTAATAATCCACGGAGAGTATTACTAAGGATATTTTTAAATGTACTGCTGCGTAATTCTTCCCTTACATAAGCAGTTTTCAAATAAGAACCGTAATTATTGTCTGTTTTAATTTCATTCCTTTTAAGGTTAAAATATAAAAGAGCAAGCGGCCTTTTAAATCCATTCCTATTGTCTTTTATTTGGTCTAACAAGTCCGGGTGAAAATATTTTTCGGATTCATTAATTGATAAATCAGTCAGACATAATTTCAGAAAATTAGTTTTCTTTTTATCCGGCATTAAGGTTGTTAGCAGCTCACTAATATTTATATTCATAACTTTTTTGCTTTAAGTCGATTTATCTCTTCAATAAAGTCCGTAAGATAAATTGTTTTGCAATTGTATTATTATCTTTTTTTCCGATCGAGTACACCTTTAACAAGCCGGAGAAATTCATCGCGGCTTTCATCACTTCTTCTTTTTGTTAAATTCGATTTATGCATTCTATGGAATGTTAAAGGCTCTTCAATAACATTTAATTTAAGACCTAATTCTTTAACCCGTATAAACCAATCCGTTGCATCAGAAAACCAGAAATTATCATTGAATTCTCCAATTGTCTCAAATACAGTTTTCTTAGCTAATAAGGTGGTAGTAGCATACCCGGGTATAGGCTTAGTGCGCGGGTGATCCCTGAAAAAGTCTTTTTCGTTTTTAAGATCCTTCGACCAAAACATTTCAGCATAAGTAATAGAAAGTTCGATCGCTGGATTTTTGGAAAAGCATTCCATTTGCTTTTCTAACTTTTCCGGATGCCACAGATCATCTGCATCTAAAAATGCAATATAATTTCCATGGGCATTTCTTAGTCCTAAATTCCGGGTTGCCGCGGGTCCGGTATTTTCCTGCGTGAAGAATTTAATTTCGGAGTTAAACTTTTCTACAATTCCCCGGGTGTTATCCGTTGAACCGCCGTCTGCAACAATTATTTCTATATTCTTATACGTCTGCTCCATTATACTGTTAAGAGCTTCAGCTATAAATTTTTCACTGTTGAAAGAGGTAATTATGCAGCTGATTAAATCATTCAAATTATTTGTTCCTCTTTTTATCAAGCGCATTTTTAATCCCGGAGAAGACTTCTTCCCTATCTCTTACTTTGAAATTCCCGGTTAAGTTGTTCTTATGGATCCTGATACTAACAAGCTTATCCTGCAGAATCTTAAGAGGAATTCCCATTTTATTAATCCTTAAAAAAAAGTCTGTATCTTCACCGAATTTAAGATCGGTTCTAAAATATCCTACTTTATCCAATGCATCTTTCCTGATTAATATTGAACATAAATGATACGGTGTTGCAATTATATATTTCCTGTCCAGATTTATTATTTCTTTTTCGCTGAAAATTTTAGTATTACATAAACAAACATCTATTTCAGGATTGTTTTGAAAGCATTCCATCTGAAGAGCTATTTTATTCTTTTCCCACAGATCATCGGAATCAAGGAAACTGATAAAATCGCCGGAAGCTTTGGAAATGCCCATATTCCGTGCGGCAGAGGCACCGGAATTCTGTTGGCGTAAAATTTTTATTTTACCGTTATAGCTGCTTAAAATCCCGGGAGTATTATCAGTTGAACCATCATCGACAACAATTATCTCTATATTTCCGTAGGACTGGTTCAGTACACTATCAACTGCTTCCGCAATATATTCTTCCCTGTCGAAAGCCGGAATAATACATGTAACCAACGGGTTCATAAATTATAAATCCATAATTTCATTTACACACTCCGGAATTTCATCCAGGTTGCTGCCGAGTTCAACCCGGTAAGCAGGAATTCTATCCACAAGCCGGGCAAGGAGTTCAAATCCTTTCCGGTTCGGACTAATCTGCAATCTTAATGAGCTTGGAGCTAAAGCCAGCAGAGCTTCACTTTTTCCGGCTTTGCGAAAATTAGTGTGCTTTGAGTTCCCTACTACGGGAAGGAGCAGAACAGAAACTTCAGCATACCTGTCAATTCTATTTAAATACCCGTTTGAAAAATAAATAACAGACTTCTCATCCTCTTGAGAATTATTTTTTATCTCAAACTTTTGTAATTGCGGAAACCGTCTCAAATGATTTGCATAAATCAAAGCCGAAGCATATAAACTATGCCCGGTAAATGAATTATCTTTCAATGAAAGGCCTACATGATCATCACCCAGATAATTAAACCCGGCATTCAGGCAGCTCAAAGCAGAGGTAGTTTTCCCGGAACCGCCTTTCCCTAAAAAAAGTATCCCTATCCCTTTTTTAGAGATCATTGAAGCATGAATAATTTCAATATTCATATCCCTGTACCAGAGGGCCAATAGCTTGTTAAAAGGCTTTGACAGATCATAATGATTCATTTTACCGGAAGATAAAAATGATGCGATAATTCTCTTTTCTTTTCTATCCAGGAATAATGAAGTCTCCGAATCCTGGGTGGCTACTATCCTGCTATCTGCTGAAGATGTAACGGATCTCAATTCAGCCGATTTTTCAGGAATTGAATCAAAAGGATTAGGAACTCCTGTTTCGCTTTCATCCCATATATCAATAGTCAAATCCAGATCATTTAAAGGAGGTATTTCTTCCGTTTTTAGATGAGTAAATATTTTATCATGCAGAACAGCCATTTTAGTTCCAATACATCTCATCCTGACATTAAAACCGGCAAATGCATAGTAAGCTATAACCAGCATACCGGGATTGCTTTTTAATGCATCATCAAAAACGGCAGACATTTTATTAAAGTAAAGCAGGTGTCTATCCATCATATAACATTTATTTATCTTTTTTAGGATTATTCTGCCAGGGGATATCATCTAACCTCGGCATCGGAGGATCCAGGGCCAGCAAATCTTTCATATCATTATAAATCTTAAGTTCCGGTTTTTCATAAACAGTATTTTCAGGCAGCTCATTAAAATCGCCTGATCTTGAAGCTGCATCCGAAGGGATAATAATTTTTTCATTCAATAAATTATCAATCAGGCTCTCAATATCTTTTTTAATATCATCTTTATTAACGCTATAAATTTCATTTACTTTGTTTATTATTTCTTCGGAATCATACTCAAGAGAAATCAATGACCAGATAAACGATGCAGTCTTATCCATGCTATAATAAGTTCCGCTGGACAGATTGATTAAAATTGCTTCGCCATCCATAACTTTAGAAGCAACCTCAGCATCATTTGGTTTATACCTGCCGAATTCCATTTAACCTCCTAAATATTTGTAAAGATTATTAAAAGAATTAATATTATTATTCCATGAAAATTTATCTTGAGCAGTTTTTTTGCCGTTTAAACCTAAATTAATTGCATCCTCTTTATTTTGAATTAGAAAAGTCACTGTATCTGCAATTGCCGACGGATTTTCTTTCTCAACTAAAATTCCATTTACTTTATTTTCAATAATTTCTTTCAGACCCCCTGTATTTGCTGCTATAACCGGTCTACCCATCTGCATTGCCTGCAATGCTACCTGCCCAAATGCTTCTTTCCATCTTGACGGAACAATTACAATTGATGACTTATTAATTATATTTGGTATTTCATCAGGATTTATCCATCCTAAAAAATCGACATTATTTTCTATCCCTAATTTTTTTGTCTTTTTAATTAATTCATCTTTGGCCGGACCATCTCCTGCAATTATTAATTTAATTTGCGGATATTTTTTTGAAATTAAAGAAACCGCTTCAATTGCCAGGTCAAAGCCTTTCTCATTTACAACTCTTCCGAAACAAAGAAGCACAGGAGGCAAAAAAGAAACAGGCACGGGTTCGATTCCCGGTTTTTCCAGACTCGGATAAATTACAGAAGAATAGTCTTCTATTTCCGGGTTTAATTGAATTAGTTCATCCCGTATTGCTTTTGATGATGCAGTAATCCAATCTGCATTCTCTAAAGTCTGCAGAAGCAGAGAATTAGTTCCGTATGAATTATTTTCAACCGAAAGACGAAAAGAGACTATAGTTTTTACCGGTGATGAATTATTTGTTTTAAAATGAAAGAAGATGCTTGGATCAGTAAAATTTATATGGACAATATCAGGTTTAAATTTTTCTTTTACTTCTTTCAGTCTTTTTATATTGTGAAAGATCCCATCCACATCTTTATTTACTAGAGAAGATTGAAATTTAAACCTGTGAACAGGAATAGAATCATATTCATCAACATCGGGAAGATCAAGGCTCCCGTGAGAAGTTACTACACAAAATTCATATCCGAGCTTTTTCATAGCCGGTAAGAATTTAGTTGTATGAACTTCTACCCCGCCTATATAAGGGCGGAATAATTGTGTCCAGTAGAGAATTCTCAAAGTATCCAATCTTTAATTAAAAAAATAAAAATGCTTATATCTTTTCAGCGGCTGAAAAAGCAGCACTATCCTCAAATAATTTTCCGCTGCTTAACCTGTAAACTCTATCGGTCAATTTTATAATTTCCATATTATGACTTATTATTAATATAGCAGGAGGGTTGTCTATATTTTTAATGTTGTTCATAAGCTTTTCCATGGAATTGATATCAAGATGATTAGTAGGTTCATCTAAAATTAAAAGCTTCGGTTTCATTAATAGAGCCCTGGCAAGAGCAATTCTTTGTCTTTCACCTCCCGATAGGAGCACTCCATTTTCACCAATAAAAGTATTATAATTTTCGGGAAGTTCTCTAATAAATTCATCGGCGGTTGATAATTTACCTGCTCCGGTTATTTCTTCAATATTCAGATCGGGATAACCATAAGAAATATTTTCAGCAATTGTACCGGCAAATATTATAGGATCCTGTGTTAATATTCCTATATTCTTTCTCAATTGCAGGATTGATACCCGGTCATATTCTTTCCTATCGGCAAAGACGGAACCTTTAACAGGTTTGTAAAAACCTAAAATTAAATTCACAATAGTTGTTTTGCCTGCCCCGTTACTTCCTATAATTGAAATGGAATCACCCGGGTCTATATTTAATGAAATATCTTTCAGTAAAAGATTATCATCATATCCGAAATAAACATTTTTAAATTCAATTTTGCCGGTAAACTCAATATCTTCCTTCCCGTTATAGGGATTATTATCCTGAGTTTTAATAAGTTTATATAAAGTATCACCGGATTGGTAACCTTCAATAATTCCGGGTATTGCAGAAACTATTAAGCCGACATATTTTTGAAGAAATATCACACCGACATAAAAAGATATCATATCTCCTGTGGAAATCCTGGATGTTGCAATTTCTATTCCGCCGACAACTAATATCAAAATTCCCGAACCGTTTATTATCATCTCCTGGGTTAATTTATAAAGCGAGTTAAACCACGCTGCGGAAACACTAACCGAAGTAAAATTTTTTAATTGGTGTTTCTGTCTGTTTATTTCTATTTCTTCAGCAGCCTGAGCTTTTGTTAAATCCATCTTTTGTAATACGAACAGTACACCGCTGCTGAAATCTTCGAATGCCCTGTGATATTGAAAATTATGCTTTTTATATTTTTTTCCTACTACTTTATTGATTAGAATAAAAAAGGGTGCAGCCGCAAATAATGCTGCCAAAAGAACCCAATCAATAACATAAAGAACAACTAAGATTGCAGAGCCTATTATTAAAGAAGGAAGTACATAAGTTATAACCAGGTTCAGCATAACATCAATTCTGTGCGTATCCTGAACTACACTTGCATGAAGTTTGCTTTTATCCGATTTGCTGTAAAATCTCTGTGAGAATGAATAGAACTTGTAGAGTAAGTTTGTACGGAACCTTTCAATTGCCTGCTTTGTGGTTTTTAGAGTAATATAACGGTTCCACATATTTACTAAACCGTTAAATATATAGAGTAAAGCAATAATACACGAAAATAAAATTAACCGCTCAATATTTTTTGAAGGGACTATATCATTAAATATATATTTAACAAGCAAAGCTATAGGAAAGAGAAGCATTGCCTGAAAAATTGATAAAATTACACTTAGTAATATCAGCCGGTAGGAATCTTTCAGGAAAATTAAAGGATATTTTATTGAAAATTTATGCATCTATAGATATCCTGACCTTAAAAATTAGATATAAAACGGATAAATTATTATTTCTCCTCTATTTTAATAAAGGCATACTGTAATATGATTATTAATTAAGTAAGTGAATTTCTGAAATGATTGTAAAAATATAGTTTTATTTTAAATAATTGCCTGTGTTTTTTAACAAGATAAAATTTTAAACATTATAAATCAATAAATACGACTCAGTAAGATAAAGCTTGAATTGTTATAATATTCAGCATGACTGCACCAGGTAAAGATAGAAATGACACAATGCCATTCAGCACTATACAGTGGAACGAGCAGGGTTTTTCTGCCAGTCTGAGCTTGGTTACCTACCCTACAGGTAGGTCAAAGACTGACACAGAGGTGGATCGATCATTGGTTATTAACATACTTTCTTTCTTCAGTTGTTTACGGTGCGAGGGATGTAAAATTTGCATCTCCTAATGAAGCGCTTTAGTAGTCGGTAACCAGCATTCAGATATTTTTTAAGGACTCTTCCCTGGACTGATAGATTTCAAATGTTTTATGAAAAAAGGGATATTCAACATCTGAAGTCTTCTTTTATTTCCGGACTAGTAAATTTATATATAAGCCACCCGTAAACCGCTATAATAATAACACTGAAAAACAATGAAAAAACTATAGAGGTACCATACATACTATCAATCATTGATTTTGGAATTTTATAGCTTAAATTGTGAATTTTAGGATAAATATGCATCATTAAAAACGGTGAAATGACGGCTTTGATAATTTCATAAATAAGAAAAATTATTCCCGCTTTCCTGGCAAAATCATATCTGTATAAGACAGCTATTGCAGTGCTGAACATCGCCAATGAGATAACAAATGCAAACATAGTTATAAGTGTCAGATTTCCGAAAATAAATTTTAGAAAGGGGCTTATATTTTCAAGGTGCATTGAATTAATTTCAGGTAAATGTCTTGATACTGTATTCAAACTCATTAAACCATAAATGCTTCCCAGAAACTTCACACCAGTGAGAATTATAAAGATCCAGGCGGTAACATTAATAAACTTTTCTGCCTTTCTCTTCCCTGCCCGGATAATTTCATTCAGTTTATCCTGGATTTCATTTGAGGATAAATCAACATTCCCCGAAATTTTTAATTGTTCATGTATTAGTTTATCAAGCTCAATTGCTTTTGCCGAACTCTTATCCTGCTCTGCCTGATAACGTTTGGCTAATAAATAAGTAGATAATTTTCTGAAATTTTCTTCCATTATTAAATTGCAATATTTTGATTTATTTATTTAAATATTCTGTTCTATAAAATAGCCTGCAGACAGAAGAAACATTAAATTCCATGGATTAGATTTTTATTTTTCTGATAATGAAAAACTGATAGGAAAACCCGTTACAATATCCCCGATTTTTCCCTACCCCGAATAATCTCTGTATAAGATATAACAATTGATTTTATCATCCAAGAAAATTAACGAAAATTAATGAAGAGATTTCCAATGGATTAAAAAGAAAAAATATTATTGGCTCCTGAATTGTTTCAACCGTTTTTTTTACTTCTTAAATTAAACCGATAAATCGGTTACTACGTGCGTGTAAGAGGGTAACACTCATTTAAATCCAACAGATAAATCTGCTGGTTAATAAGACCTCAGCATATCATTAACCAATGAATTTATCAATTGGTTTAAAAGGAATAACTATAACTACTCTTAACGGTTTCAACCGTTTTTTTACTTCTTAAATTAAACCGATAAATCGGTTACTACATGTGTGTAAGAGTGTAACGCTCATTTTAGTGGGGCTGACTAAAAAGTATTTTTTTCCATTCTTAATGGAATCAATGATCAACCTACACTTAGTTGATCATTGCTCCTACTTTCTTAATGTTATGTGCCATTGCAACTAAGCCAAATTCTGTATTCACTTTTTCCAATCCTCTTAGATTAAATCTTCTAAATCCCTGATTCTGTTTTATATCTCCAAATACTGTTTCCACATCCACATTTCGTCTCTTCCTTAGCTCTAGACCCAATGGCGAACATAGATTCTTTTTTGTTAGCCACTTATATTTTTCCAATTTCTTATTAAGCTGTACTGTTCTACCTCGTGCTGATTTACTGCAGACAGAAAGATATTTGCATCCTTTGCAATCCCCCTTATATATTCTGTTTACCTGTTTGTATCCATTCTCAGTTATCTTTTCCTCGATACGCTCAACTGACATCTCTCTTCCTTCAGGGCAATATAGCTTATCGCCTTCTTTCTTGTATATAAAATTTATTCTGCCAAAACGCTTCTTTTCTGCCACTCCGGTTACCTCTTGATAAAATCCCGGATATTTCAGATAACTTCCTATTTTTTCTTTCTTCAGAAAATCATAATTCTCTTCTGAACCATATGTGCCATCTCCTATTGCTCTGCTTGGATTTTTTCCGTTTGTTACCTGTTTCAATCTCTTCATATGTGGGACAAACTTATCTACTTCTGAGGCCTTTTGATGCAGACTGTAATTTACTATTAACTGCTCTTCTGTTCCTATTATTACATTGTATGAGGGACGGTATTGTTTCTCTTTATTCATAAAAAATGTTGCATCTTTATCTGTTTTTGAATAACTGCTTCTGATACCTTCTATCTTTTCCTGTTCTTCATATTTTCTGAGCTTTGGCAGATATTTTTTGCTCAACTTATTTGCAGCACTCTTTAGCTTTCTGTTTTTCTTTCCATTGTTTTTATCTTCTTTTTTCTCTTCTGAGTTTTCGCCTATTTGACTGATAATCTTATTTAATTTTTCAACCTGTTCTTCTATTTCCTTCGATGTTATCTCCGTTTTATCACCCAATTCTTCCAGATCTTCTTCTCCGTATTTTTTCTCTTCTTCCTGATTTATCTTTTCGATTTCCTTCAGCAGTTCTTTTATTTTCTTTGTAGCCATTGCTTTATATCTCTGAGTGTTTTTTGACCATACATAACTATACCGGTTTGCATTTGCCTCTATCTTTGTCCCGTCTACAAAATAATCTTCCAGCTTTATATATTTATTGTCTGTCAAAAATATTATCATCGATGAAAATACCTTATCTATTACTCCCTTCAATCTTCCTGACCGGAAATTATTTATTGTCCTGAAATCCGGTCTCTGCATACCACTCAGCCACATAAAGTTTATGTCTTCTCTTAGTGCTTTTGATATTCGTCTCGAACTGTATATCTTCATTACATATGCATATATCAATACCTTTAATAACATTAGAGGTGAATATGAGCTTCTACCTCCTCCTTTGTATGTGTTCATCAATGATTCTAGTTTCATTGTTTCTATTACTTTATTTACCGTTCTTACTACATGTTTCTCCGGTATCATCTCTTCTATCGATGGGGGAAGTAGCATTTCCTGGTGCTGTTTATATTCGATAAACTTTGGCTTACTTGATCTCTTTTTCCTTCTTTTTCTCTTTTGAGAATCCTTTGATATATTTTCTTTAAATAGAGAATCATTCATTTTATTCGCTCTTATTTTTTGATTTATTCTCTACAATATCCAATTATCGTTCCTTACTTTTTGGACAGCCCCTTTAATGCAAAAAACAATATCTACACTTAAAGGTTTTTCCGAAGGAATTCTTTTGATAACCGTTTTACATCAAACACCGGACACTCCAGCAATATCATGTTTGGTCATTCCATACGGGTAAAAATATTTTGCTGGCTGTTGCATGGGCGGATTTACATCTTCGGCTCAGAACAGGAGTTCTGAGTTACGACCTGCGATGCTTCGACCTGATACATCCTGTGCTTGTGCAACTCTTAACGTTCCCCGTAGTTCAGTTCTCCAGAACTGAATCGCCTTATATGTAAAATTAGTAACGAGGTTTTTATACATCATAAGATTCCATCGATGTTTTATAATATTTTGATTGTAATTCGGTTCGTTACAAAGCTTGGTCATTCAACACCGGTAAAAAATCTTTACATGTTTCGCGCCTGGACTAAGTCCAGTCATGGTTATGGCGGTGCTATCTATAGTGACCTGGAATGTTTTGGGGAGATTATGAAAGAGTGGGGCCATCATTAGCTTAACATTAACCAATGGATTTATCCATTGGTTTCTCTAGTTTGGCTAATTTCTATTATAAAAAAGAGTTGAAAATGTAGGTTCCACATAATTTTTTCTATTTCGTAAAGTCTTTTGCAATTTTACGAAGTCGTAAAAATTAATATCCATAGTCCTTGCTAATAATTGTGAGCGAAAGGTATTTAATATGTCTCCAGTGGATTCTCTGTTTCCTTTTTTATTTGGATACCATTTAGCTTTCGGTAATTGATTAACATTGCCAATCTTTCTTACTCTGTATGCTGCTAACTGTAAAAGAGAATATACAGCAACAATGAATGCCGGAACTTTTTCCACAGGCTCCTTTGTTCTTACCTGTGCTTGACCGCATCCAAGCAGAGTTTTCTCCTCTCTAAAATTTACTTCTATTTCCCATCTCCATAAATACGCTTGCAGCAATTTTTCTATTTCAAGCTTTGTATCTGTACAAATTAAGTATACCGGTTTACGATATAGAAGTTTAGAGTTTTTTGTAAGGTGATAAGATAAAGGACGAATAATTACGAGTTTCAAATTTTTATCTCCGGCTTTTCTCCATCTTAGATTAGCAATTACCTTTACATTGAAAGTATGTTTTTTACCTGCTGCCCAAGCTTCTACCTGCTGCCAAATATATTGTTCGGATTTTCTAATCTCCTCAGGTTTAGGAAGTAATTTCCCATATACCCTTCTTCTACCCACAGAAGCTTTCTCTACATCTGGCAGTTCATTAAGCACAGTATCTTTTCTTATCCTACCAATCAATGTAACTCTCTCCGGAAGGTTTTTTAATACATTTTTATTTGTATAACCTCCATCTACACTTACTACCAACTGTCGGTCTTTTGCTGCTTGACAGTCAAGATTTTCTCGTAAAACCTTTATCCTTTCTATTCCTTGTAGACTTAGGTTCATTTTCTTTTTCTTTATATTCATTCAACAATTCTGGGGTGGCCTTCTTTCCTGGTTTCTTGACTGTAGGACAATGGTGTAAATCTACTGGTATGGCACGGCTTATAGATGCTCCCGATTTCTCGGGTAATGATATAGAAATCTGAATAAATCTTTGTCCCCAAATAAAATTTGTATGAAACGGTGGACCAAGTGGATCTCTTCTCCAAGATGTCCCGAAAATCTTTCTACCGGTTTTATTCAGTATGGTATCATCCATGTGAGAATAAATATTTTCATCTTGATTACTACAGAACTTATTGTTGAGTAATGAGTTTGTTATTACTGAAAACATAGAATCAATATTTATCCGGTTATCTTGGAATAATCGATAAACCGAACTCCAGTCAACAAACTGACGTCCGGATGATGTTATCATTCCTGTTAAGGTATGTCTGCCCAAACAGTTCAGCAATCCATATGCTAAATTATGAGTTCTAAGAGCACTTCGATATTGCTTAAATGCCGAATTACATTCTAAGAACAAACCATCAAATTCTTTTATCAAGTTTGTTCGTTCAGTTTTTTTTACTAGCGTCATCTTTAGTTTTGGTTCTTTTAAGAATCAGTTTATTTTTATTCTCGATAATCCATTCGACAATTTCACCTTTGTTAAATTCCATAGCTTGCGCAACAGACGAAGGGAAATTGATGTACCACTGCTCACTTTTAGCTCTCTTAATAAGTTGTATTTTAGTTGGAAATCCCATGGCAAACCTCTAGTTATATGACTAGATATAATTTAACAAAAAAAATGTGCGATATCAATCTTTTCGCACATTTTCCTCTTTAATCTAGTTAACTGCCAAACTCAAGGGGGGCGAATTAGTAATTCGCCCCTACAATCAAAAATTAAATTCGTTAAGTAATAAATTTAAAACTTTTCAGGATAAATTTGGTAAAATATGGATTTGCGGTAACATTATTTTTGAATAAAATGAAACGGGGTAATTAAACTTCGGCCCTTAGATGCTTCTCAACAACATTTAACCTGTTAACAGCTCTCTTTAACGCTATCTCTGCTCTCGCCAAATCCGTTCCTTCTTCCCTTTTATCAAGTCTTTCTTCAGCTCTAAGTTTTGCATTCTTAGCTCTGTCAACATCAATATCATCAGCAAGCTCAAGAGAATCTGCAAGAATTAAAACATTATTATTTAATACTTCAATGGTACCCCCCCCGGTAGCATAATGTGATATATTTTTATCCGTAGTAATAACTTCAATCATTCCGATTTCAAAGATACTGACTAACGGAGCATGATTTTTTAAAACTTGGAACCTTCCTTTAACACCCGGGACCGTAACTGAAATAATTTCACCTTTTAAGATAACTTTATCGGGAGTTATTACTTCTATGTTTAATTCTGCCATAAAAATGTTCAATAAATATTTAAATTTTTTGAAAACCTTTAATTTTGAATGAATGATTGATTGAATGTTTTACCCATTTATTCAATTATTCATCCATTCTCTCTTCTATTATTTCATACTTTTTGCTTTTTCAACAGCTTCTTCAATTGTACCGACATACATAAAAGCTGCCTCAGGAAGATCATCATACTTGCCGTCAATGATTTCTTTAAAACCTCTTATCGTATCTTCAAGCTTAACATATTTTCCTTTATACCCTGTAAATTGTTCGGCTACAAAGAAAGGCTGACTGAAAAATCTCTGTATTCTTCTAGCTCTTTTTACTACTGTTTTATCTTCATCAGAAAGTTCATCCATTCCAAGGATATTTATTATATCCTGCAGATCTTTATACTGCTGAAGGATTTCTTTACAATTCCTGGCGACATTATAATGTTCATCGCCCAAAATACCCGGCTGCAATATTCTTGAAGTTGAATCCAGTGGATCAACAGCAGGATAAATACCAAGTTCAGAGATCTGGCGGCTCAATACTGTAGTGGCATCCAAGTGCGCAAAAGCTGCAGCAGGTGCCGGATCAGTTAAATCATCTGCGGGAACATAAATTGCCTGAACAGAAGTAATAGAGCCTTTATCTGTAGATGTAATCCTTTCCTGAAGAGCACCCATTTCAGTAGCAAGATTAGGCTGATATCCTACTGCTGATGGCATACGTCCTAAAAGAGCACTTACCTCCGAACCGGCTTGTGTAAAACGGAAAATATTATCTATAAATAAAAGAACATCTCTTCCCTCCTCATCACGGAAATACTCAGCAACAGTTAAACCGGTTAGACCCACACGAAGTCTTGCTCCAGGTGGTTCGTTCATCTGGCCGAATACCAAAGCGGTTTTTTCAAGTACACCGGATTCTTTCATTTCAAGCCAAAGATCGTTTCCTTCCCTGGTTCTTTCTCCAACTCCAGCAAATACAGAATAACCGCCATGTTCCTGGGCAATATTATGAATTAATTCCTGAATAATAACTGTTTTACCTACACCGGCACCACCAAATAAACCAGTTTTACCACCCTTGGAATAGGGTTCTATTAAATCGATAACTTTAATTCCTGTTTCAAACATTTCGCTTTTTGTAGAAAGGTTTTTAAATTTAGGTGACGGTCTGTGTATTGGGAAAGTTTTATCAGATTGTATTTCACCCAGTCCATCAATTGCATGACCTGTTACATTAATTAATCTTCCCAAAGTAGAAGGGCCAACCGGAACAGAAATTGGTTCTCCTGTGTCAAAAGATTCCATTCCCCTTACTAAACCGTCTGTTGAATCCATTGCAACAGTTCTTACCCTGTCCTCACCTAAATGCTGTTCAACTTCCGCAATCAGATCCTCCTTAACACCTTCAGTATTCGTACGCGGAATTTTTATTGCGTTGTATATTTTTGGCAGGTGTCCTTCTTCAAATTCAATGTCAATTACCGGTCCAATAACTTGAATAATTTTTCCTTTTGCTTCGTTTATTTCCTCAACCATTTTGTCCCTTATTAAATGAAAATTGAATAATAAAATTACAGATATGTGCTCTATTTTACAAATAATATTATTGGAATTTTTCTGCCAAATATCGATTCATTTTAACTAAAACGATTTTAAAAACACCCTGATTTTAGTACACCTGTTAGCAATATTAAATTTTGATTCACCTATACATAATACAGGTATTTACTTCTTACAATGATGCAGTAATCTTTATTCTTAATTCAGGGCAGGGATTGAAATTTTAATATAAACTGAGGATTTTTTGTGCTTATATACTAACGCAGGAACATTTGTAAAATCTAATTTTGCACATTGCAAATATTTAATTTAGTAGAGACGGGGCATGTCCCGTCTCTACATAGGAGAATATTACTTAATCAACATCATTTTCTTTATAGAAGTAAAATTACCTGCATTTATTCTGTAAAAATATACACCACTTGACAATTGTTTGTGGTTGATAGTGTTCAGAGAATTGAATACAACCTGGTAGGTTCCGGCAGCTTCTTCTTTATTTATTAAAGTTGCAACTTCATTTCCCAAAATATCATATACTTTCAACACAACTTTACTTGCTACAGGTAAATCATAATTGATTACAGTAGTTGGATTGAAAGGATTAGGATAATTCTGACTGAGATTGAATGTTTTCGGAACCATAGATGTTGCTTTTACTACATCCGAATATTTATAGGTGCCATTATAATCGATTTGTTTCAAACGATAATAAAATTCACCTGCATTTTGAAGCTTATCGGGAAATGTATATGTATTGATTTTTGTTGTTGTACCGTGTCCATGTACAAAACCAATCTTTACAAAACTCTTTCCATCAAGGCTTCTCTCAACTTCGAATCCGGAATTGTTATTTTCAGTAGCTGTTTTCCATGATAAAACTGCTGTGCCTTTTGCAATATTAGCGGTAAAGGATACTAATTCAACAGGAACAACAGGAACAGGTGTAAAATCAGAAATAAATCTTGGCAGAATCTGATAACCACCTACTCCGGTTGAAGAGTATTGCGAACCTATGCCAACCAGATCAACCGGCCATGTAGGTTCCGGATCATTAAATAACTTCATATCGGAATCAAGATATGCAACAACAGTATCTGTACCATCCGTTAAATATAAAGTTGAACTTCCAGAGGTTGACCATGTACCTGAAGCTTTTGTAAGCCCTTTAAATTCAATTAAATGCGATTCATATTTTTCACCGTTTGCAAGAAAATCTGCAATAGTTAGTACTTCAGGTTCAGGTAAAACAGCATTACTATCCAGTATAACAACACTTGTATCCGTTAACGGTTGAATTTCAACTAATCCATTATAGGTAGAAATTTTACCTTTTACCATTACACTATCCCCTAATTTTAAATCAGGACTGTTCAAACCGGTTTTGAACGTAACTATACCACCAGTACCATCCCAGATATAGTAAGATTTGTTACTAGTCTGAAAATTTGGTGAAATTGTAACACCTGTAACCATTACAGTATCATTCTCTAAACCTCTTGCTGAATCAATCGGGATGATTTTGGACATGAAATCAGTAATAAAACGTGGTAAAAGCTGATATCCGCCTACACCGCTCGATGCGTATTGCGAGCCAATTCCAATTAAATCAACCGGCCATTTGGGTTCAGGATAATTAAACAATTTCATATCCGAATCCAGATAAACAGTTACTGTATCTTTACCATCAGTTAATAATAAAGATTTACTACCAGAAGTAGGCCATGCTCCGCTTAATAATGTTAAGTCTTTGATTTCAATTAGATGAGATTCATACATTTCACCATTTGTATTAAAGTCAGAGATACTGACTACTTCAGGTTTAGGTAATGGAGCATTGCTACCTAAAACAACAATATTGGTATCACTTGCAGGCATAATTTCCATTAATCCATTGTAAGGACCAATTTTACCTGTTACCATTACAAGATCACCTACTTGCAAATCAGGACTAGCCATACCGGATTTAAATGTAACTAAACCACCAGTACCATCCCAGATATAATAAGATCTGTTGCTAGTCTGGAAGTTTGGAGAAATTGTAACACCAACTACTGTAACAGTAGAATCCACAGCTTTTCTAGCTGAATCTATTGAAATAGTTGGAGGAATAGTACTTCCAAAAATTTGTGCATATTGAGTAAACAAGTATTTTGAACTTGAAGATGAGCCATCATAAAATGGATAAACTCTAAAATAAAGAGTATCCCCTTCATTTACCAAAGCGCCTACACGATATCCAAAATGTTCTAAAGAATCCCTGGTTGGAAGAATTCCGTCCATTGAAGGATTAAGCAAAGTCCTGCTGGCAAAAGTAGGATCAGTAGAATAATATAAATTTGCCCTGATATGATCTGTAGTTCCACCGGCACCGAGATAGATCGAAATTGAATCGGCTACAAACATATTTCCTGCTGTTGGAGCTAATGCAAATTGAATCCACCTGTTATCATTCTGCATAGTTTCATCTCCCCATGAAACTTTAGACCCATCAATGTAAGGAGCCCAACGCACTGCATTTGTTTCACCGGTAATCGGGCTACCTGTAATAGGTTTTACATCAATTATAGCTATAGTATCTGAATTTGTAATATTCTTTCCGGTTACATTTCCAACAGTAGTTGTTGGTGCCAGAGAATCTGCACCAATCAGATTCCAGGTAACCGAAGCAGCATCTTGACCAAATGTTAATGATGCAGTTAAAATAAGCACCAATAACATGAAAAGAGAGGATTGTAATAGTTTGGTTTTCATACGCTTCTCCTATTATTATTGAAAAATTGTTCCAACTATAAACTGCATTATAGCCAATGTATAATTGAAAACATATTTAATTAAATTTTTTTTCGAAATTTAATAATTTCTTAACATTTACTTCTAATCGTTAAAAGCCCTCTTTGTTTTTACATTACTTCATTTTAAAAGAACCAGTTTCTTCGAAGATGTGAATCCTGAAGAAGATCTGAATACATAAAAATATACTCCGCTTGCAAGATCCTTTCCGTTAAAATCCACAGATGTAATCCCTGACTGAGCAGTGCCATCAAATAAAATTTTCACTTTTCTTCCGAGCATATCGTAAAGAGATAACTCGACATGCTCTTTTTTTGATGTTTCAAATTTAATAGTTGTAACAGGATTAAAAGGATTAGGGAAATTCTGATACAAAATAAAACTTAAATTATTTAGATTCTCATTTTTGGAAACAGAAGTTGGAATTATAAATTCACCTTTACCTCCAGCATCATTATATCTTGCCTTGAAATCCTGCAAATATAAATTGGCTATTAAAGAATCATAAATTATTAAAGTATTTTCATCGTTATCGTTTTCAGCAGAGGATGACCAGTTATGTGAACCCGTGATTACAGTAGGATCACTTGCCGGGTTAAGCGCATCAATAACAGCATATTTATCATGAAGAGTAGGTGAGAGATTCTGCAAGGCTTCCGAAAATCCCTTCAGAGTATTAAATTCACTTCCGCTGACATTAACGTCATGTATAACACTTCTAATATCAGTTACACCTGCATTATATCTGTTGTATATTGCACTCTCGATATCATTTCTTGTAAAGACATATAGAGCCATGTATATAGAATAATCAGCAGAATTAATTACGTTAATAATCTGGTTTGTAGTACCATCGGAAGGGCTGAAATAAAGCTGAACATTTCTTCCGCCGATATTAAATGAATGAGGTGTATTATCACTTTTCATACTGCCGAATTTCGCATTGGCAGGATTTGGCTCATCAGTATTGCTCCCCCACATTTCTTCAAACTCAGTTTCATATGCTTTGGTAATTGCCGGATCATTTATTTCGACTACATTATTTTTCCATCCTAGTTCAGTATTCGTAATATTCCATGAGCCGGTCCACAGCCAGTCATTCGTTGCAATAGTATCCCGTTCATCAAAAATAAAAAACTTATTATGCATAATACCGGATAAATTTGATGGTCTTTTACTGATTTTTATACTGTCATTAATCAGTGTTTGTATATTATCCTGGGTATTACGACTGTCATATACAACTCTTATTCTTACTCCCCTGCTCTTAGCAACAAGAAGAGCGCTTGCAACATCGGGTATACCAGAAAAGCTGTAAACTGCCATATCGATGGAATAATTTGCATGGTTAATTCTATTAATTAATTTCTGCTGAAAATCTACATTGCCATGAGCAGCATTACCGGGAAATGCAATTGATGTGTCAACCGGAAAATTGAAATATACATTAATAGTTCCTAAGGAAGGATTTGAAGAAGCTAGTTGTAACAAGATTCAAATCACTTTCGCTTGTTCCTTTTTCATTCGAAGAATAAACCCTGTAGTAATAAGTCTTAAAAGATGATAATCCAGTTACTTTAATAACATGTTGCGTTGTATCATTATTTACATATAATGAATCCAACTCCAGTGATTTTGTTAAACCGTATTTTATTTTTGTATCGCCGCTTCGGGCAGTTGAAAAATAAACTGTAAATGAACCCGTATCAATATCTGCTGCCAAAACGGGGCTTAAAATTAATGGAGCTCCGTTATCAATTATATCTGCAATAAACCTGGGTAAAATTTGATAACCACTATTATATGGAGGAGAATACTTAAATTGCCCGAGTACTCCAATAATATCAATTTTCCCTGAAGGGATTGGCTGTCCGATAATAGTTGAAACCGAATTATCGATTCTTAATCCGTCGGTTAATGAACCGCTCGTATCTGAAATCAGATAATTAGTTCCGCTGGCAAAATTTCCGCTTCCGGAAATAGATACATTGTTTATCCTGATTAATTTACCCTCGTACTCTTCAACTCCATTCCACTGTTGATTTATAATTTGTGAAATGGTAACAATTTCAGGCAGTACATCATGGTTTGAAGAAATAACCTCTACATCTGAGCTGGAAGACGGGTTCAATTCGGTTAATCCGTTATATTGGGATAATTCACCAGTAACTATAACTGAATCTCCGATATTCACACTGTTAGCAAAACTACTGCCATAAACGGTTATGGACCCTGTCCTGTCCTGGATTGTACCAGGACCCGAATTACCAAGCTGGTTGGAAGAAGTCACAATTCCAGTTACTGTAAAAGTCTGTCCCAGGTAAACAGGAACTCCTGTTGAATCATTTTGTTTTAAATCTGCAATCGGTGTTATGGTTTGTGAATCAGTAAAAGCACTAAAAAAAAGCAGGAATAGTAAAACTAAATTTTTCAAAATTACCTTAAATCTGTTGAGAGAATAAATCTTAAAATTCTGTTATTTCCTGAGTCAACCACATAGAGTATTTTATCAAAATAAGCTACAGAATAGGGTTCATTAAATACATCAGGTCCACCGAATGACTGTAATTCATCTCCTAAAGGAGTAAATTTAAATACACTATCTTTCTGGGCATCGGCAACATAAATATAACCGGCATCGTCAATGCATGAACCTTCAGGCTGTGCAAATCTGTTAGGTCTCATCAAAGCTCCTCCATCGGATGGAGTTAACCTGGCTTCATAATTTGAAGAAACAGGCGTTACTACATATGTAAGCCACTGAACTTTCAGACTATTGTTGCCTGTTAATGTTTCAATAAAATCTATATTTTTTCTATTAAAAGAAGTAAGCGAACTTATCTGATTTGCAGAAACTAAACCTGAACTTATTGGATCAATGTTTGCGACCCTTCCTATTAAAGTATCTCCTTCACCCCCGCCGTACATTGATTTAGGTATGAAATATAAAATAGAATTATCAGGATCTACAAAATTAGTATTATTAGGACCGGTTCTTGCGACATAAAATGTATTATTAAAAAAGACTGTAACTGCAGTATATCTTCTTTCCGGATATTTAATATCAGTGGAACGGGGTAATAACCTGGTCATTGGTGCATTATTTATTTGATGATCGGCTTCAACCATGTTCAATTTATATACGGCTCCGAATGATTCCGGCTGACCGTTTATAACGGTATCTAATTCACCGCAAACAATCAGGTTTAATTCATAATCCTGGGCCAGAGCAACAGGTTTTTTTATTTTTCTTGTGCCGAGGACATTGCCGTTCAGGTTCAGCATAACAATACGGTCATTATAAGTATCGGCTACATAAACAAATGGCTCTCTGCCGATAATCATAGCCTGAGGTTTATTAAATCCGCTCCACGCAGGATTGACTGGAACATACACAGTATCGCCTGTGATGTTCGCATTTCCTTCGCTGGCTGTTAATTGAGAAACATCAAACTTATCGCCGCATCCAAATGCCAGCGGAATTATTGCAATTAGAAATAACGCAAGCCATATCCTGGCATGATTGCATGGACGCATAAATGTATGCAGACATACGGTCATGTATTCAAGCTTAGTTTTAATCATTCCTTTATTATTTCTCTTCAACACAGATGACTTTTTATGCAAATATTTTTCTGCTCTTTCTTCCATTAAAAACCTAAAATAATTGAAAATCTTTGCGCATTTCCCAGAGTAATATAATTTGAATAAGAGTAATCGACTGCGCAATATGCAATTCTAATCGGGATGTTTACCCCAAAGCCGAAAGAATAATTCTGTTCATCAACGTTAAACTTATAACCGCCTCTTATATAAACTATATTTTTCCAGCTGTATTCCAGACCTGCGGAAACATTCTCTTTATTGTCATTAGGATGATTCAGCTGTATTGATGAAGTTATTTTATTATCTTCCGACTGATACGGTTCAAATGCAAAACCAATTCTGAAAATTGTAGGCGGAGAAAAAGACTGCCATTGAGATTTTTCTCTTTTACCCACAAGAACTACTTTACCGTCCGGCGCCATCTGGTTTCCGAAATTGGAAACGGTAACAGCAAATCTGGTAGAGCCCAGACCCGTCCAGTAATAGGTTCCGAGGTCAATCATTACCCCGCGCATTTTCAATTTATCCAAAGTCTCTTCAATATACCTGACTGTTCCACCGACACTGAATTTATCTGTCATTCTTCTGGAATATGAAACAGCAAATGCAAGATCCCCATAACTGAAATATTCACCGGTACCGAACGGAGCAAATTCTGTAGTAACAGCCATATCTTTAGTGGATAGAGAAGTAAAAGAAACTCCAACTGCATTAGCATTATCAAAATGATATACGGCTCCTAAGAAGTCATGGTAGATATCTACCACATATTGATTATGCGAGAACATAACCTGGTCCTGGTCGAATTGAACTAATCCGGCTGGATTCCAGTATAAAGCAGAAGCATCATTAGCCATTGCAACAAAAGATTCACCTAATGCTGTAGCCCTGCTTCCAACTCCGATTTTCAAGAATTGTGCAGTAGAAATCCCGGCCCTTTGTCCCCCCAGGTTTGGGAATAACTGTGCTCTTATATCAATTATGGCAGCAAATAAAATTATTATTACAAATATTTTTTTCATTATTAAAACTTTAAACTAAGTCCGAACTTTATGTTTCTTCTTGTTAAATATCTTGACGGATCAAAAGGATAAGGGGAGATCGGTAATTGTAAATCAGGGTAGTTCGGATCATTCCAGGAATAAGGAACAGAATCCCCGCTCTCATAAGCTTTCCCGGTTACAGGATTTATAATAGCCGCATTTTTTGTATCCAGCAGATTATTTATCTCCACTAATAGTGATAGATCGAGCCCGCCGACAGGAATATATTTTTCAAAATTCAAATCAATCCAAAACCAGTTCTGACCGACATCTGTATAACGATCGGTTGTTGAAGAGATATACATTGGTCTTCCCTGCCCGTCATAACCGGTCAGATATGCCGGTGTATATCTTTTACCTGATTCAAAGAAAAATCTGATATAAAGATTATAATCATCAAGAATCCCATTTCCGAAACCAAACAGAGCTTCACCCGGCGGGACATAAAAATTAGTTGTTAATGAAGCAGTAATCGGCCTGTCCCACGGCATATATTTTTCTTTTACCGACTCATTCATATCACCTTGTAAAACTAACGCACCTTCATTGGCAGAAGAGCTTTTCCCGGTAACTATCGCATAAGTTGCCGAGGCCGAACAATTAAACCAGTCGCCGATTCTCTTTTTAAATTCTAATTCAATCCCCCTCGACCGGGCGTAATCCGAATTAACATAAGTAATAAAATTCTTAGTAATAAATCTTGCATTTGCAATTTTCGCTGTTTTCGTACTTATATAATCAAATATATCTTTATAATATGCTGTAACTGTAAGAACATCATTTGGAGTAAACTGTGTTTTAAGACCTAGTTCATAAGCAACTGTAGTCTCAGGATTCAGATTCGGATTTCCAAACTGCTGAAATGATGATTGTGCATTTAGCGGATTCAGCTTTGCATAAACAAACTGCGGTCTCGGCCACTTACTGAAATGACCATATGAGAAAAACAATGTCTGGTTATTAGAAATCGGATGCGATATACCCAGTCTGGGACTTAGTCTTGCTTTAAATCTTCTACCGCCAAACCATCCGAAAGTATCGTTTTTATAATCCTGTCTGGTTTGATCAGGTATTGTAATTACATCAGGATTATTTACTGCATCATCGACATACTTGCCCGGGAACCAGTAATCGAGCCTGAGACCAAAATTCAAAATCATTCCGCTGAAATTAATATTATCCTGGGCATAAAAATCACCCATGGCAGGATAAACCTTATATATATCATTATTCAATCCCAAGGTACCAATCCATGGCTGGAAGATGTCAATCAGCTGCATTTCCTGAAAGCGGGTTTCAAATCCTGCCTTAAATTTATTTTTTTCATCAAAGAAGCTTGTTATATCTCCTTTAATTGAATATTCTTGAACATAATGGTCATGCCATGTATCTGGATTGCCGAGATCCCAGAATCCATCGCCTGGGATAACTCCAATTGTATCATGGCTTAAATTGTAGTACTGAATAGGAAAATTAGGAATATCTTTCGGCTGAACATATTGATCCCAGTTCTTGCCGTTTGCATCATCACGAAGATGAGTATAATAATAGCTCAAAGACAGTTGGTAATAAGTCTTAGCATTTAATGTATGAGTAATGTTTAAAGAACTAAATTTATTAATATGCGTAATTACGTTAGCATCGGAAAGAATATTCTGAAATTTATATTGATACCCGGGACTTGGTTCAACATATTCTAAATTGGTTTGAAGGGCCGATGTATTCTGACTTATGGAAACAGATTGGTTAAGAGAATAAGTAATTTTGAAAGTTGAAGAAGGTTTATAGGTAATATTAGCAAGCACATTCCAATTATTAGCTTCTTCAGGAGCAAACCTTGTCCCATAAAAAGTTGATGAATACAGCCTGCCGGCGGTAGGTTTATAATATCCCTGAGTTATACCATCCGATAATCCCATATAAAGGCTGCCGAAGAAATAAATTTTACCCGGAATCTGAATTCCAAGTGAAGGTAGAACTGTGGAAGTAATGGGTTCCGGTCCTCCAAGATCCATTTCAAGAATTTTATTATTAAATATATGGTAAGAAGATCTGTTTCCAAGATTATCGGTTTTATAGGAAACATAACCGCTGTATTTGTCCCCGCCTTCTTTTGTTTTAACATTAACAACACCCGAAGTTGCCTGACCGTATTCCGCATTAAATCCGCCGGTTATAACATCAACCTCTTCAATTGCATTTGCACTCAGTTGAAGTCCGAATCCCGTTCCAGCCAAGGGATCTTGAACTGAGACTCCATTCAAGAGAAATGCATTCTCATAAGTTCTACCTCCACGGATATGAATTTCATTATCCTGTTGAACGATACCTGCCTGCTGTGCTACAACATCCGAAACATTTTCAACCAGAGCATTCTTTATATCTTCAGCAGAAATTGTAGTCTTGCTTTGTGTTTCATCAACATCAAGAAGAGGTTTTGAGCCCACTACAATAACATCATGATCTAATGTCAAAGCAGATTCTTTCATTTTGACATTTAACTCTAAAGTCCTTCCGGCCTCTATTTTATATCCAGTATATTCAACTGTTTTATAGCCGATAAAAGAAATTTTGATGTCATAGTTTCCGGGTGTAATATTGGCAATTGTAAATTCACCGTTTACATCTGAAGCCGCACCGTAATATGTTCCTTTTAATACAATATTAACTCCTATTAACGGTTCATTATTTGAAGCATCTATTATCTTACCGCTGAGTTTTCCGCTATTTTGAGAAAAAGCAATTCCAACCATAAGGGACATAATAAAGGAAATCATCATCAGTATATTTTTCATCATTGCGTTAACCCGAAATCTTGAAAGAATACTTTTTGAAGTAAGCTTTTAACATTAGCATTACCGCCGTTAGCTTTATTCAAAGGAATACTAATAAAAAACATAGTCTTACTCATATCAGTAAAGCCTACATAACCTTTTAATTCTTTGTTTGGCAAATAATAAACAGGAATACTGCCCAGCGGATTTAAATAAAAAGATTTTACCCTGAAAATACTTGAAGATAATTCTAAATCGGGATAATCCGGCTGAGTATTAACCGGTGATATTGTGGTTCCTCCGAATAAAGTATTTGAGTAATCACTTGAATCGGTTTTGATTGGCAGGAAACTCTGAATTGCTGTAAGATCAATTGTCTGAGGAAACTGCATTGATAAAGCTATCTTCCCGCCGTTATCAATATAATTTTGAACTGAAGAACTCAATAGATCCAAAGACGGACCATTATCAGTATACCAGAATAAATATTTAAAGAGTTTAATAGTAAGTAAAAATGTTACATTTAAATATGGAGGTTTCTGATTCCTGAAATCATAAACATCATACTTATTTTTCAAGTTGAGACTATCACTAAACATTTTATAATAAAATGAAGCTGCATCATCCTGGGCTCCATAATCATCAACAATAAGAAGATCTCCCTTGGGTTTCTTCACATACCATGAATTCCCTTCTCCGGGTATTGCAATAAAATTTGATTTTGCACCGGAGATATCTTCCGCCTGAACAAATAATCTGTTATCGCTGTTTAATTTCAGACCGGGAAGCTTTTGTTCAGCAATATTTGATTCAAGACCGCCAATCAGAATATCCATAGAAGCAGTAGAAGATGAATAATCTGTTGCCCTCAAGGAAATGTTCCTGACACTTCCATCAAGCGAAACAATATTATCGGGATTGGAAGTATCATTTAGTGCAATATTTATTTTAAGAATAGTACCTTCGCCATCGATATCGCTGGCATCCCATCCGAATGTCATAGCAGGAAATGAAGTATCCGGCAGAACAGTCAATTGATCCCATTCTACAACAGGAGCAGAATTTTTTATAGGAAAATCTATTGAAGCAGGATGAGGGTCAATCAATCCGATATCAGTAAATAATTCACCTTTATCCCAGACACCATTGTTATTCCTGTCAATAAACGGTTCAGGTCCGTAATCAACACCATTTTGAACAATATCTTTATCGTATACTCCGTTGCCGCCGTTATCTACTGCAGAGATTTGAAATATAAAGTTTGTATCAACTATCCCTATTTTTAATGCAAAAAGGCTGTCATTTGCAGAAGTAAATGACCAATTTTTGCCGTCCCACGTAAAATAATACCCGATGACAAATCCGTCAGGATCATCACCCCACCAATGGATATTTATCTTACTCGGCTGACTACTGATTGAGGAATCGGGATATAGAAAAACTCCCGTATGCGGCGGCTGATTGCCAATCGGATTATCCACTACATCTTTAATACATGATGAAAGTAGTAATGCAGCCGATATAAAAAAAACTATTTTTAGTACTTTGAGCATATACGATTCTAAAATTCTTCAAACTTCAGAGTTAACAAGTTGAACAAGTTTTTATAAACTCATGAAGGTTCAACATCTGAATTGTTTTACCTATTTTTTATAAATTTCTTAAATAAAATCTTCCTTAACCTTCGAGGATTAATAACTGTAATACATTTATCTTAATAACTAAGGTTTTCAATGTAATCATAAGTTTGTAACCTCCGGGGTTTTAGATAGTAACCCCGAAGGTTAGAATAATCTTTTATATATAACCTATTTAAGGAGCATCATCTTTTTAACCTGATAATAATTTCCGGCTTTTATATTATAGAAATAAACTCCGGAACTTAAATTGCTAGCATTAAATCTGATGCTATAATTACCGGGTGCCTTATTTTCATTTACAAGTGTTTTAACTTCCTGACCAAGGATATTAAATATTTTCAGAGTAACCATACTTCCTCTTGGGATCGAATAGTTAATTGTTGTTGATGGATTAAAGGGATTAGGATAGTTCTGATCCAGTTTAAATGAAGCTGGTAAGCTGGAAAGTCCGTCGTTAACTGCAGTAGGCCCCATATAACCAATAAAATCATCATTCTTTCTTGGAACGATCTTATAAAAGCTATGAGAATAAAATACTATGCCCTTTATTTCTGTAAATGTAGAATTTAATTTAACATAAATATTTGCCGGATTATCGGTCAAAGTAGAATCCCAGTCGTTATTATAATTACTGTTGCCATCCTGGTATTCAATCCTTGCATCGCCGGAGCCGTCATTTATCAGGCTTTCACCAAAATTGTAAGAATTCGGACCCGGGTCTCCGTCAGCATTCTCATCGGTAACTTTAACATTTTTATAATCAATTAAAACACTTTCCCATTTTTCTGCATTCACAGTAGCACCTGTTGAATCTGCAATATCTCCTGTTTTTAAATCAACCGGATCAGGTACTGTATTTCCGGATGAATTTACAGTTATTTGTGATAAAGTATCTATTGCAGTTACACTATAATTTTCTCTTATTATTCCTGTTAAAGTAACGTTATCTCCTCTTTTAAATTTCAGTACGTCAGCACCGTTTGGTCCGCCGGTACCAATCAGTATTCCTGTCCACGGACCGCTTCCGTCCTGCATATAAACACGCAAAGGTGTACTGCCAAAGCCCGGAATATCTGAGGTATCCGCAGTAACGATTCCTGAAAGAGTTACCTCGTAGCCATTGTATGAACTGTAACCGCTTCCTAAAGGACTATACTGCACATCACGGATTTTTAATTGTTCGTCTAATACCTGGTAAAAATAATTTCCCTTAACTGTATCACCAGGATTGCTGTTTTTTAATCCAAGATTATTTTCTGCAGTTATGAAATAATCTACTAAAGTTGAATCAGTACTTATTCCATTAATAACAGTAGAATAAATAGTAGTATCTGTTGAAGACTTTGTCATTTGAACTGCGACTCTATTCTGGTCACCAATTTTATAATGCAGTTGTACGTCTGTAAGATATCCGCTTCCGCCAAGAATGTTTGCAGATATTGTAACTGCCTGATTAGTGTGAACCTGAACAGGATCCCTTTTTATACTAGAAATTGAAGGAGCCAAAAGAGTAACATGTATATCATCAGGATAAATAGGAAGTATTTGGAAATTACCATTATAATTTGATAAAATTCCTCTTATATAAGCAAGATGAGTGCCGTCTACAGGCGGCTGATATGTCGAACCGGGTACTTTGTTATTATCAGTCCTGTAATATCTTGACTGACCATATGCCGTGATACCATTCCCTTTATCATCATTAACATTAAATTGATTTGTAGATCTATCGCTGGTTATAACATCATGCAATTCTACATATGTTCCGCAGTATTTAAAATACTCTTTATTTGTTACACCATTATTTGTCAAATCAGACATATTTAAAACCAGCGGCTCGGGACGCTTATCTAAATGCCCTATCGGATTAACAGGTGTAACCGGTTTTAAGAGAAGCATTAATTCGTTAGTTTGCCTATAAGTTGTAACAACTCCGGTCATTTCAACAACATCCGCAGTATCTCTCAAATCGAAAAATGTATTCTGATTATCCCCGGATGTATCCTCCTGTAAAATATTAAGTCCCCCCCATCCTTCTGCAGTTGCTGCTGCAGATGTATCCTGAATATAAGTCCCCCAACGGGAACCGTAATACATTACAGGAGTTCTGTTTGTATCAGGATCTATAAGAGGTCTTATCATAATAATCCCAATAACTGTAACTGTATCGCCTGTTAAAGCCGATGGCTGCCAATTTTTTGTACCGACTGAGTCATAATATTGAATATCATGAATTGAAACTACAGGATAATTTGACTGAGCAAGCACATAACCCAGTCCTAATACTAACATAATCAGCAGAAACCTGATTCTCATTAGATTTTCCTTTCTTATTTAATTATTAAAAACTTTCCTCTTTTAATGTCCCCGGTATTGGAATCTTTTACTGTATATAAATATAATCCGGTAGCAATAGCCTGGTCGTTATCCGAAATAAGATCCCAGGCATCTTCTCCTCCTGTCATTATCTGATTTCCGCTGCCTGCATATGTCTGAAACCATTTAATATTTGAACCGTTGCTGTTCTGATGATGTTCAATTTTTTTCACGATATCACCGGAAAGTGTATAAATGGTTATTTCACATTCAGAAGGAAGATTGTAAAAATATATTTTTCTTAAACGTTCGGTGGACCCGTCCCAATATGCATTGCCGTAATACGGATTTGGATAAACACCTACCTGTGCCGTATCTCTATTATTAGGAAGTGTTCCGGGCAGTATCCTGTTCATTGAAGCAAGCGGGTTTGACTCAAGGCTCTGAAGGTTATTTTCCGGGTCTCCTTTATCAAAAGCTGTAACCGAGAATAAATACTGCCAGCCATTTAATAAATTTTTAATATCAAATCTATAATAGTACTTAACTGTATCACCGGGAAATGTTTTAGGTTCTCTCAATGCAACTTTTGAAAAACCGGTATTAAATCCATACGCATTACCAGTACTATCAAACTGTGCCAGCATCACAAGTGATGACCTGGCATCTTCTGCCAGATTAAGATCAAAACCAGCCTCAGTTCTGTAAATTCTGTATCCTTCAAAGTCCTTCTTTCCTGATATAGGATCAATTGAAGACTCTGCACGTTTATCCCAGTAAATACTCACATCCTGATTCCCCGGCACTACTTTTACATTTGGAGTAAGCGGCGGAGCAGGTAAAATATATCTGGTAATTTTTCCATCTGCATCAAGATCTTCACCCGGATCCAGTTTCCCGTTCCTGTTTCTATCTTCTCCAAAATATGCACGTAAAGCCCATTCTGCATTAGAGTATAAATTAAGTTTTTGTTCTTTTGTATCTAAATCCTGGGGATCATTACCATATTTTTTTGCACATACAATTGCATAGACAACATTAATTGAATCACCCGGAGCAATTGCTCTGAAAGGACCGTCTGCTAAAAGTTCTGATCTGTTTGAAGGTACTTTCAACGCCGACGGATTTATTCCGTTATCATATCTGTTGGTTCCACCGAAGAAACCCTGCATTTTTCTATACCTGGCTACATCGGTAGATGGCGAGAAAAAATTCGGATCTGTTGTATTTTTATACTGCCAGCTTACAAAATTAACTGAAGTTACGGAATCTCCGCCAACTATCTTTAGACTATCCAAAGTCGGTGTCGATCCCAGGAATTGTACACCGACATAACTATTCGTATACCCAACATCACCGGTTGCATCATAAGTATATGCAATCCTCATTGAATCACTGTAACCTTCACCGCCTTTATCAAAAAAAGGAGCACCTATCCTGGGTGATGTAATTTTTGTATTTCTTACAACAGCATCAGTCCACAGTCCGACATAGACACTATCTATATATTTCCGGGATACATTTTTAATTGTATAGTTCATTATTACAAAGAAATCTGCAAAAGGATAATTCCAGGCGTAGCATTCCTGATGCACAGCTATCCCTAAAGGATTATGTCCCTGGATCGATTCACCGTTGGAAAGCACCAAGTTAGTGTCTACATAATCCATAATAAAATCCTGGTGAGAAATAGCATTAGGATCATAATATCTTGAGTCTAGGAGAGAAGATCTTTCGATAATTCTACTCCCGGGAGAATTAGTAAATTCAAATCCACCGCCTCTTGTTGATACTGAAGAGGCATCTACTGAACCTGTGGAAACAAATGGCCCGAGACTATTATGTCCCAGTGAATCAGTACTTACAAATCCCCCGACCCATAAACTTCCATCAAATATATGTTCGATACCGCTGCCTAAAGGATATTCGCAGCTCGGCTGCTGCGGCCATAAAGCAAAACCGTTTCCATACATACCGAAATTTGTAACAGTTAATCCGATATTACCTACATCGGTGTATTTGGAGTTATCGTCATCGGTTGTTTTATTTAGTTTATTTCCATCGCCCGGGTGAATTAACACTGAAGCAGAGAAAATGAATAGAATAAGATGTCTGTATCTCATTAAAAGTAAAATTTAATCGATAATGGTTTTTACCTTTTTAAAAAAATAATAATGATATTTTTGTATCATTATTTTGTTAATATCTTTTTTTATGGTTTCATTTTTAATATTAAAATTGGAAGCATATTTCCCCCTTGCTTTTATTTTAAATATTAAATAAACCAAATTGATCCAAAACACACTTTCCAAGATAATACAGATTTATCAAAAAAAAAATATGTTTGTATTAACTTTTTGTTAAAAAAAATTTTTGACTTGCTTAATTATTAAGTAATAAATCTACTTAAAAGCTATTAAATTAGCACAAAGTAAATATTTCGGATTGTCTGCTTATAGCTAATCCCTGATTTGTCAGTAGGTAATAATTTCTAATGTCCGTTACTAAAAAAACATCACTTAACTTATTTAATCAGAATAAGTAAATTTTTAAAAAAATTATATTTTACTGATTTTTATGTATGAAAAAATTAAAGTTCTGAAAATAATTTTATTCTGTAAGTTATGAAAAATCAACGCTTTGTTTGAAATCCCTCGTTTTCTAATGACAAATCTGGGTTGATAAAAAATCAATGCTGGTTCTTTAATTAAATAGAATAGTTAAGTAATTATATTGAGATTATATTTTTATTTGAAGAGACCGAACTAGAAGAAAGCTTCATTATGTTACTCTCAATTCAATATTATATGATAAATGCTTCTTGCCAAAGATGGATAATCTTATTTTAATTATTTCAGGATATCCATTAGCAAATTATTATTTTGGGATTTTTTACCATTATAATTACTATATAAGCGCTCTTAAAATGAAATTCCCAATTCCAAGCCTCCGGGGTTCTGGAAATCCCGGAAGTTTTTGGGATTAGAAAAGTGCCCTGGCATGTTTATCGGCATGATAAGAACTTCTTACAAGAGGTGAAGATTCAACTATTTTAAACCCCATTTTTAATCCTTCCTCTTTATACATATTAAATTCTTCAGGTGTAACAAATCTGTCTACCGGGAGATGATTTTTTGTAGGCTGTAGATATTGTCCGATTGTTAGAATATCACAGCCATGTTCTACAAGATCATGCATTAAAGCCAATACTTCTTCCGGTTTTTCACCTATCCCAACCATTATCCCGCTTTTGGTTTTTAAATATCTGTCTTTAAACCATCTTATTAATTTTAAACTACGATCATATTTAGCCTGCGGTCTAACTACAGGGTATAACCTTGGAACGGTTTCAAGATTATGGTTAAGAATATCCGGAGGATTTTTCACAATTAAATAAAATGCTTCTTCCGCTCCTTTGAAATCAGGGATTAGAATTTCAATTGTAGTTTCCGGCATTTCTTCTCTTATTAACCTGATCGTCTCTGCAAATATTGAAGCACCGCCATCTTTAAGTTCATCCCTGTTTACAGATGTAATAACTACATGTCTTAAATTTAATTCTTTTACTGAATCAGCAACTCTCCTGGGTTCATCCAGGTCAAGCTTATTAGGTATGCCGACTTTTATATTACAGAATCCGCAGCTTCTTGTACAGGTATCACCTAGAATCATAAAAGTAGCACTTCTGTTATTCCAGCATTCAGCCATATTAGGACAACGTGCTTCTTCACAAACAGTGTGAAGCTTCTGCTTTCTCATTAAATTTCTTACATCATTATAGTTCTCACCACTCGGAAGTTTTACTTTCAGCCATGCCGGTCTCTTTCCAAGGGGCTGATGATTACTTTCTACCTGTTCTTTAAATGCTTTCTGATATCTATTTATTACTGCCATAAAACTCTAATATTTTAATTTATTAACTTGTAACTTTTATAACAAATATGTTAATGAGATGAAAATATTTTTTCATGGATGCATGATTGATTGCATGAACTTGCTTTCTCATTAACTATGAACTTAAACTTGAACATACCCTTGATCTCTAAATCACATTACCATCAAAACTTTCTAGCACATCTTTAATATATTTTAAAAACCTCCCGCCTAACATACCATCGACCAACCTGTGATCATGTGATAAAGTAAGTGCCATTACTGGTTTGATTCCGATTGTGTCTGTTCCGTCAACTTCAACGACTACCGGCTTCTTTTCTACAACACCGACACCTAAAATTGCTACTTCCGGCTGATTAATAATCGGCGTTCCAAATATAGTTCCAAATACGCCATAATTAGTAATGGTAAATGTTCCGTTTGAAATTTCATCAGGAGATATTTTTTTAGTTCTCGCCCTGTTTGCTACATCATTTATTGCTTTTGCCAGACCGACAATATTTTTCTCACCTGCACCTTTTATGTTCGGAACGATTAATCCGGTTGGTTCGATAGCTACTGCAATACCAAGATTGATAAATTTCTTTTTAACGATAGTTGAACCTTCAACACTTGAATTCACCAGAGGAAATTCTCTTAAAGCTTTAACCGCAGCATGAGCAATGAAAGCCATGTAAGTTAACTTAACATCTTCTTTTTTAATGTATTCCTCTTTATGCTGCTTCAAGAAGTTGTAAATTTTTGTCATGTCAACTTCAAGCATTGCAGAAACATGCACCGATGTATCACGGCTTCTAATCATATGCTGCATAATTTTCTGCCTAATATTATCCATTTCAACTTTTTGCACTTCATTTGAGGAATAACCAGGTTCTAAATGTGATGCTAAATCTGCAAAAGATTTTTCGGTTTCTGATGGTAATTCTTTCTTCTCTTCTTTTGTCGTTTTAATTTTTGCCGGACCTCTGCTTTCAATATAATTAAGAATATCTTTTTTAGTAACTCTGCCTTCTAGTCCACTCCCTTTAATTTTTTCTAATTCATCATATGAAACATTTTCTTTTTGAGCAATATTCATCACCAGGGGGGAATAAAATTTAGCAGAAACTTTTTTGTCCCTTTCTTCTCCTTCAAGAGAAGATGTTTTAGCGTCCGAAAAATTATCATTTACCGAAGCAGGCTCTTTTTTCTCTTTTATATCCGGAATATCTGGTTTTTCTGTTTTTTGAGTTTGAGCTGCAGGCTTACCTTCTCCAGATGATATTTTAGCAACAATGGTTCCTACTTCAACTGTTTCCTGCTCTCCGACTAAAATTTCAGATACAACACCAGTAACCGGTGAAGGTATTTCGGTATCAACTTTATCAGTACTGATTTCAAAAAACGTTTCATCCTTCTTAATTTTTTCACTAGTTTTTTTATACCATTTTATAATTGTACCTTCCATAACCGACTCCCCCATTTTCGGCATAATTACTTCGGTAATCTCGCCGGAGTATTCGGAGCCTGTTTCCTGCTGTTCGACTTTCTTTTCTTCACCGGAAGCTTTTTCTTCAACTTTTTTTTCTTTAGATTCTTCTTTTATTAATTCCTTGTCTTTTATTTCCCGTTTTTCCTCAGGTTTTTCAGTTTTTACTTCTCCGTTTGACTCAATAACTGCAACTACGGAACCAACTTCAACAGTATCACCTTCATTTGCTTTTATTTCTGACAACACTCCATCAGATGGAGAAGGAATTTCAGTATCAACTTTATCTGTACTGATTTCAAAAATTATTTCATCTCTTTTAACCTTGTCCCCCTTCTTTTTATGCCATTTGATTATGGTACCTTCGCTAACGCTCTCCCCCATTTTGGGCATTATTACGTCCATTGTTAATCTCCTTTTTTAAGGCTAAGGTAAAAGCTGAGAAAGAAGTAGTATGAATGATTGTTTTAATTGATGAATGTTCAAGTCATTCATTTCATTCAGCCATTCAATCTTCACTTTACCCTGTTCTTCCATTTAATATTCTAATAATTCTTTTATTCCGTTATATATTCTTTTCCTGTTTGGCAGAATAGAATTTTCAAGAATTGGAGAATACGGAATATGAGAATCCTTTGCTGCAATTCTCCTTACAGGTCCGTCAAGGTATTGAAAACAATTTTCCGAAATGCGTGAAGCAATTTCGGCTCCAAAGCCTACCGTCAATGTATCTTCATGAATTACTATAGCCTTGTTGGTTTTTTTTACAGAATTAAAAATTGTATCTTCATCAAGGGGAATTATTGTTCTTATATCTATCACCTCAACGGAATAACCTTCCTCTTCCAGCTTTTTAGCAGCATTAATAGAATCCCACATTGAAACTCCATAAGAGACAACAGTTAAATCATTTCCTTCTTTAACTACTTTTGCTTTTCCAAACGGAACCAGGTAATCTTCCGAAGGTTCATCTGAAATAGCAAAACTCTGCCTATATAAACCCTTGTGTTCACAGAATAAAACGGGATCATTTATTCTGCAGGCAGTCTTCAGTAATCCTTTTGCATCAGCAGCATTTGAAGGATATGCAATAAATAATCCTGGTATATGTGCAAAAATCGATTCGATATTCTGGCTGTGATATAATCCGCCATGTATATAACCACCAACGGCAACTCTAATAACAACAGGTGCAGCCCAATTATTATTTGATCTATATCTTAAGGTACACAATTCACTTTTAATCTGCATAAAACCGGGCCAGATGTAATCACCGAATTGAATTTCGACAACCGGTTTTAAACCGGTTAATGCCATTCCTACAGCAACACCGATAATACTTGCTTCTGCCAGGGGTGAATTGAAAACCCGATTCTCACCATATTGGTTTGCTAAACCTTTAGTTGCAGTAAAAACTCCGCCTTTATTATCTGCGATATCTTCTCCAAAGACATAAATTTTTTCATTTCTCTTCATCTCTTCTTTTAGTGCATGATTGATTGCATCGACCATTACTATTTTATTTCCAGGTGATGTTTTTCTTTCATATTCGAGTTTATTTCTAAATCCGCTTTCATCAAAAACATACTTATCTGCAGAATCAGGTTCAGGATCATCGGCCTTTAATGCGGCATCTGCAGCATTAGTTATTTCATCGGCAATCTGCTGTTTTATTTCTTCAAATTCTTCTTTTGTAATAATTTCATTTTTTATAATAAGTTTTTTAAACTTTTCAATAGGGCAATTATTCAAATCTTCTTCAAGTTCTTCTTTAGTTCTATATTTTTTTTGATCATCCGAAGAAGAATGTGAAAGGAGCCTGACTACTTCAGCTTCAATTAAAGCAGGTCCGTTTCCTTTTTTTATATAATCAATTGCTTCTTTAATTTTATTATAGGATAGAAAGAAATCGGTTCCGTCAATCTTTTCTTTGTACAGATGTTCATAACCGCTCATCATTTCAGCAACTGAATTACCTTTTCCTCCGCTTTGCTTGGATACAGGGACTGAAATTGCATACTTATTATTTTCAATTACAAAAAGAACAGGTAATTTTTCCCGGCTTGCCCAGTTAACAGCTTCATGAAATTCACCCTGACTTGTTGTTCCCTCACCACTGCTTACATATACAATTCCTTCTTTGTTTTCTTTAACCAGAGCTAAAGCTGCACCAACAGCATTTAAAACTGTGTTCCGGTAGGACTTGATTGTGATGGTAAATTTATCTTATTTGATCCCCAGTGACTTGAGAGTTGTCTCCCACCGCTTGAGGGATCATTAACTTTTGCAAAAGACTGAAGAAAAAAATCTTTAGGCATAACCCCTGCAGAAACAACTACGGCAATATCCCTGTAGTAAGGGAAGAACCAATCTTTTTTAGGATTTAACTGCATTCCGACTGCTGTTTGTACAGCTTCATGACCTGCACCTGCAATATGAAAAAAAGTTTTACCCTGTCTTAAAAGATTCATCGCTTTGTTATCAATACTCCTTGCAGTAAGCATGTTATTTAAAACAGGCAGCAAATCTTCTTTCTTAAATCCATTCAAATATGATTTTGATTTTTCAGCGAAGTCTTCGTCTTTATCTTTCCCGTTACCCGATTTTTTTATATCACTTTTCTCTTTTATAATAGTATCATTTGATGAATTTCTTTTAGCCATTATCAACCTTTCATTTTAACTGCTGAATTCGGTAGTTAATAATTTTTCTTTCGGCAAAGCAGATATATTATTATATCCGAAAACTTCCATAAAATTTTTTAAAAGAATTTCTTTTACTTCAGTAATAGAAACAGACCGGGATAACTCTTTTTGCAAAGAAGTTACCTCTTTATCAACAATTCCACAAGGTATTATTCCTTTAAATAACGATAAATCCGTATTCACATTAAAAGCAAAACCGTGCATAGTAATCCATCTGCTGATTTTAACACCAATGGCAGCAATTTTTCTATTCTCAATCCAAACACCGGTATATTTCGGATCACGGATTCCTATTATTCCATAATGTTTACATGTTTTAATAATCACTTCTTCAAGGGCTCTTAAATATTTGTGAGTATCATTCTGCCACTCATTTAAATCAATAATTGGATAACCTACTATTTGCCCAGGGCCATGATAGGTTATATCGCCACCCCTATCAATATTATATACGGATATTTTTTTCTTATCCAGATATTCTTTTGAACCTATCAAATTTTTTTCATCAGCTACTTTACCTAAAGTATATGTGTGTGGATGTTCCAATAAATAGATTAAATCGGAAATTTTTTTCTGATGCCTGAGCTCAAAAGTTTGCTTCTGAAGATCCCAGGCCTCCTTGTAATCAATCAATCCCAGATCAGTATATAAAAGATTCCTATTTTTCAATTTAGGTATGTTAAATCCATTTTCCATTTAACATCTTCCATTTTCCATCAAATATGTATCGCTTCACCGTACACTGTACCGGCAGCTTCCATAATCGACTCGGAGAGAGTTGGATGTGCATGCACAGTTTTAAGAATAGATTCGGGCGTTGCTTCCAAAGACTTTGCAAGAACAACTTCTGCAATCAGCTCCGTTGCTTCTGAACCAATTATATGTGCGCCTAATATTTCTCCGTATTTGGCATCAACAACATACTTTACGAAACCTTCCCTTTCACCGACAGCAAAAGCCTTCCCGCTTGCCACAAAAGGAAACTTTCCTATTTTAACTTCATAACCCGCATCTTTTGCTTTCTGCTCAGTTAAACCAACGCTTGCAACTTGTGGTTGACAATATGTGCAACCCGGTATATTTTCATAATTAATATCAGGCGGTTTTAATCCTTTTATCCTTTCTACGCAATGAATCCCTTCTGCAGATGCTACATGGGCCAGCCAAGGTGGACCAATTACATCTCCTATAGCAAATATTCCTTTAACATTTGTAGCATAAGTTGATTTATCAACATTAATATGGTTTTTAAACAATTCAATTCCCAATTCTTCCAATCCAAAACCTTCAACATTACCTGTTACACCTATTGCATTCAATACTTTATCAGCAGTCAGTTCTTTCTTTTCACCATCATAACTAAAAGTTACTTTAACTTTCTTTCCTTTAACTTCAGCTTTTTCAACGGCGGCATTTGTAAAAATATCTATCCCTCTTTTTTTAAGATTTTTCTCAAGTGTTTGTGAAACTTCTTTGTCTTCAATAGGAAGAATGTTATCAAGCATTTCTATAACCGTAACTTTTGTACCCAAAACAGAATAGAAATAAGCAAACTCAATCCCTATAGCTCCTGCACCAATTACTATTAATTCTTTAGGAAGTTCAGGCAATACCATTGCTTCAGTGCTGGTTATTATCATCTTTTTATCTACAGGAATATTACTCAGAGTTTTTGGTCTTGCTCCGGTAGCAATAATCAAATTATCAAAAGAAACCGAATCGACTTTTTTATCTTCATTATAGATATCAATCTGATTGTTTGAGGCAATCTTACCAAAACCTCTAATCCTTTCAATCTTATTTTTTTTAACAAGCATCTCGACATTTTTTGAAATACGTTCTGAAATATCCCTGCTTCTTTTAATAATCCTGCTGAAATCAAAGCTCAGATTCTGATATTTAATTCCAAAATCTTCCCCCTTATTTTTAACAATATCATATATTTCGGCATTTTTTAATAGAGATTTAGTTGGAATGCATCCCCAGTTTAAGCAAATTCCACCAAGATTTTCTTTATCGATTACTGCTGTTTTAAAACCTAACTGTGCGGCCCTGATAGCAGCAACATATCCTCCCGGACCGCCTCCTAAAACTACAATTTCATGCTTATTTGCCATAAATTTTCCTGGTTAGGGTTGAAGAATGTGCTAAATATAATTAAGAGATTAGTAAAATAAAAATAAGTAGCTCATTTAGAGCAATTAGAATCGTCAATTTTAGACTGACTGGTCATAATTATATTTTTTATGCAAATAATGAAAGATTTTTTAAGATATTAATGGTGAAAGCAGGTATTATTTGAAATATTTATGAAATCTTTTTCCCGAAACTCTTTATTGCAGCAGTTTTTGTGTCATAAACTTCTACAAATTTATTAACGCTGGTTATTTCCAAAAGTATTTTAATATCCTGGTGTGGTGCAACTAATTTTAATTCTCCACCCGACTCTGAAATATTTTTATAAATAAAAATTATAGAGCCGAGAAATGATGAGTCCATATATTCACATTGACTAAGATCTATTAAGTATTCCTTGTGTTCATTTTTTACGTTTTTTAAAAAATTTAATTTAAATTTTTCGGCTATCGTATTTGTTGCTCTCTTAAGATTTACAGCTATAATAATTATATTATTTTTTTCTTCCAAATGAAAAGTCATGATGCCCCTCAAGCAGTTTTTTTTCCTTTGTTTTCATTAGAATAACTTTGAACAGCTTCTTTTCTGGTTTTGAAAATCTCAAATATATGGTGAGTGCCAGTTAATTCTAATAATGACTGTACTTCCGTATTTACAGAGGATAACTTAACATTTCCACCCTTATTTAATAATAATTTTAAAGTAGTAACAAGAGTACTTAAAAAAGTTGAATCGATAAATTCACACTCTTTTAGATCGACAACAAATTTTAAATAATTATTATTAATGTCCTCGGCTAAAATATTTTTGAATTCCTGTGCTTCCTGAAGTGTGGCTCTTGTAAGCTCTATGATTTCAACAATAATATCATCATAGATTTCCTTCGAAAAATTCAAACTCATATAATCCCGTAGTTAGCTGAAAAATAGGTAAGTAAGATAGAGAAAATTGTTTATTGGACAAAATTTTTTTATCAAAATATCAGAAAAAATTGGAAAGGATTTAATAAGCAAAATGTAAATTTGAAAATATTATTTTATATATAAAGTAGCCATGGCTTTCTTCTGCCTTTACCTAAGCCTCTGCCTTAATTATAGTCTTTTTCTTCCTAACCATATTTCAAATCATTTAATCCATAAAATTGACTAAGCGAATTCGGATTTATTAATGCATCTTTATTCTTAACTTCTTCACCATTAACTATCCTGGTAACAGCAATCTCAACTTTTTTCCCGCTTATTGTTCTCGGTACTTCCTTAATTGATAAGATTTTTGCCGGTACGTGACGAGGTGTAGAAGAATTGATAATTCTTTCTTTTATTTTATCCGACAATTCCTTGGAAAAAACAAAATCATCTTTTAAAACAACAAAAAGGATAATCCTGACATCGTTTTTAAAATTTTGACCAACAACAATGCTATCAGTAATTTCATCCATCGACTCAACAATCCTGTAAATTTCGGCAGTTCCTATTCTTATACCACCCGGATTCAGAGTAGCATCAGATCTTCCGTAAATAATAACTCCGCCGTTTTCAGTAATCTTTATAAAGTCCCCATGCCTCCAGACACCATTGAAATATTCAAAGTATGCCGATTTATATTTTTCCATTTCGGGATCATTCCAAAAATAAACAGGCATAGAAGGAAAAGGTTTAGTACATACCAGTTCACCCTTCTCTTCAATCACTGATTCTCCTTGTTCATTATAAGCCTGCACTTTCATTCCTAATCCCCTGCATTGCAGTTCACCCGGAAAGACAGGAAGCACAGGATTACCAAGCATAAAACAAGATATAATATCTGTTCCACCGGAAATTGAAGATAATTGAATATCATCTTTAACACTTGAATATACATACTTAAAATTTTCTTCCGAAAGAGGAGAGCCAGTGGACAATATAGTTTTTAATTCAGACAAGTTGAATTTTTCTTTTGGAACCAGGTTAGATTTTTGACAGATGCTTAGAAATTTTGGACTGGTGCCGAAAATTGTAATTTTCTCTTCTTCTATTTTTTTCCAAAGAATATTTGTGTCTGGATATACCGGGCTACCATCATACAAGAAAATTGTTGCTCCGATATTTAATGAACTAATCAGCCAGTTCCACATCATCCATCCGCAGGTTGTATAATATGTAATTATATCGTGTCTTGTTAAATTTGTATGGAGTGAAAGTTCTTTAAAATGCTGGAGCAAAGTTCCTCCCGCTCCATGAACAATACATTTGGGAATGCCTGTTGTTCCTGAAGAATACATAATATAAACCGGATGATCAAATGGGAGCTGTTCAAACTTAATATCACTAATTTTATTTTCCATTAATTCTGAAAAGCGGACAGTATCATTTATTCCACTTTTTTCTTCATTTGAACTAAAATCATAAAACTGTGAGACAATAATTACTTTTTCAATTTCAGGTATATTTTTCTTAATCATTTCTATTTTTTCCAGGCAGTCTATCATTTTGCCATTATATTGGTAGCTTTCAACCGCTAATAAGATTTTTGGTTTTATCTGGCTGAACCGGTCAAGAATCCCCTGCAGACCAAAATCCGGTGAAGCTGAAGACCAGATTGCACCTATACTTGTTGAAGCCAGCATGCCTATGATTGCTTCGGGAATATTTGATATAAAACCTGCTACCCTGTCCCCTTTTTTAATTCCTAATTTTTTTAATCCGTCGGTAAAAGATGCGATATAACCATATAGTTCTTCATAGCTGATTCTAATTGTAGGTTTATCTTCTCTTGAGCTTACTATTGCTGTATGGGAATCTCGGAACTTCAATAAATTTTCTGCAAAATTTAATTGCGCACTTTCAAACCATTTTGAGCCAAGCATCTTCTCACCGGAAAGAACTGAATCATATATTTTCGAGTGAATTACTCCGGCAGTAATCCAGACAGATTTCCAGAATTCTTCAATATCTGTAACAGACCAGTCATATAAATCAGAATAATTATTAATCGGCTTTTTTAATATCTGTTCAGCATAATGCATAAAGGCAGACATATTGGAATAGTGCACCCGTTCTGCCGAGGGTGTCCAGATAGGTTTTTTCATTTATATTTATAATTAAAATTACACTAGTATCTTTTTAATTTTACTCTTGCTCTTAATCTTGATCCTGTTAGAGTTTTATTCAAACACAATTGAAATAATAGTAAGATTAAGAAACTGAACAAATATGTGCTTATTTTTTTTATTAATTAATTATTTTAGCTTATCAATATACATTGCAGTCTTCCAGCCAAAATCAATGTCATTATTTTCTAAAGCACTTTTTGCAGTAAGTTCAAAAAATCTTTTACTCCGAGGGTGATTTTCTTTTGAAAGATTTATAGCAACTATAAGCATTTTCTTATAATCGTTCTGTTCTTTATACCTGTAAAAAGCTCCTTCTGAAGATTCGAAACTTTCAAAAGTTTCTTTTTTAATTTCATTAACAAAAAGTATTACTTCTTCTTCTGACGGAACTTTTTCTGTTGTAGCAAATTTCCCAAGATCATTTGCAGAATATATAATTGAGTTTTTTATTAATTCAGGCAATGAATCATAGCCAATAGATTTTTTAATCCTTGGCTGCTCGGTTTCAAAAAGAAACCCTTTAGCCCTGGTATAGAAATTAGCAGACATTCTGCCTACAAGATCAATAAGTTCAGGGTGAATTATCCCGTCTTTAAAAATATCTTCCGCTATATGAAATTTTAATACTTCACAAATTGAAATATTAGCAGAACTTCTTCCATCACCGAAGCTTTGCATTTTAAGCAACTTACATTCCATCTGGAAAGGTGATTCTTTAACTCTTTTGGGATTAACAATATCTGAATCGAGCGGTGTCAGTCCGCTTTTAATAAATTCATTTATATCAGATGGATATTCTGCGGAAGCAAGATTGACTTGTTCTATTATAGGGTAAGTTACTACCTGAACTACGCACTCTTTTGTTCTGATTAAATTATTATAAGTATCCTTGAAAGATTTATCTCTCCCTCTTCTTGATGGGGAAAAAGCAAGAACCGGTGGATTTGCCCCAAATACATTGAAAAAAGAAAACGGAGATAAATTAGGAATTCCATCTTCGGATAAAGTCGAGACTAAAGCAATTGGTCTTGGTCCTATTCCTCCGATTAATAATCTATGTACCTCTCTAACATTTAAATCTTTAGGTTCGTAATGAAACATTATGATTTTTTTTCTTTGCTAAAATAGAATAACTATTTTTTGCTTTAACTAATTTATTTTTGAGTGTACCAAGTTCCTCTATCTCAAGTTCAATTGTATCACCTTCTTTCAGCCAGGTTGGTGTAAATTCTTCTCCCTTTTCTTTGGCTTCAAAAGCTCTAGTCCCATTCAATTCAAGATAACAACCAGTACCGACCGTTCCGGAACCGATAACATCTCCTGGATATAACTCAACTCCATAAGAAGCCCTTTCAATTATTTCTGCAAATGTCCAATTCATATCTTTTAAATTCCCCTCCGAAATTAATTTACCGTTATGTCTGGCAGTCATTTTTAAATTATATTTATTTCCCGAAGGTGTTTCAATTTTATTTTTTTCCAATTCATCTGTTGTAACCAGATAAGGACCAATTACTGTTGCAAAATCTTTCCCCTTAGCAGGTCCTAAGTTTAGTCTCATTTCTTCCATTTGCAGTTTTCTTGCGGAAAGGTCATTCATAATAGTATATCCTGCTATATAAGAATCAGCTTCTTTAGCTGAAATATTTTTTCCTTTCTTACCAATTATTATTGCCGCTTCCAATTCGAAATCTAATTTCTGCAGATGGTCTTCTTCTACGATTATATCTCCTTCACCAAACATGGCATTATGATTTGTGAAGTAAAAGATCGGGAACTGATCAAATTCAGGAATCATCTCAACACCTCTGTTCTTTCTGGCAGTCTCTACATGCTGCCTGAAAGCATATGCATCCCTGCACGAATTCGGATTAGGCAACGGAGCAAGAAGTTCAACGTGCTCCCTGTCTGTTTCTGCAGTTATTCTACCGCTTTTTATTTCATCATAAATAATGTTCAATTCATTGAGCCAATGTTCCCATTCTTCTATTATTTGACCTATAAATGAAGGAGTCTCTATTTTCAGGTATTCGGCACCTTTTCTTATATCAAATATTAAATTGTTGTAAAAGATACCAACACGGGGATTAGAATTATGTTGTTTATATGTTATTAGTCTCATGATGTAATTCTGTTATATTGTTGTTAATAAAATGGTTACAGCATTTATTTAATTTTATTTATTATGTGAATAAAATGTTAATATCCCGGGAATTATGCAGATAAGTTTAAGTCCTTCTGTTTTAGTACATTCTGGACTTCAGAAATAACATTTAAAGCAAAATCCGTTTCTTCTTTTGTCCCGGAATTAATTCTCACTCCATTACTGATTCCGAATGAATCTAAATATCTTAATATTAATCCTCGGTTCAAACATTCCAGGTTAAATCTTTCAGCATAATCTTCATCAGGAAATGTTAAAAGAAAAAAATTAGTTGAAGTTGGAATATAATTAATTTCAAGTTCTTTTAAATTTTTTTTCCATCATTCTTAAAGATTCTCTGTTTGTTTCAACAGTTTTATAAATGAAATCATCATCAGATAAAGATGCAATTGCAGCTACCTGTGCTAAAATATTTGGTTCAAAAGGCAATCTAACTTTATATAATTCTTTAATTAAATAAGGTGAACCGATTGCAAATCCAATTCTTAATCCGGCTAAGCCGTAAGATTTAGAAAGTGTTCTAAGAATTATCAAGTTTTTATTTTTATATTCAAGACCGTTTGGATAATCAGGATTAGTTTGTGAATATATTGTATATGCTTCATCCAGAATTACAAGAATATCTTCAGGAACTTTATTTATAAAATTCTCAAATTCCATTTTCGTAAATATTGTTCCTGTCGGATTATTAGGATTAGCCAGGTAGATTATCTTTGTTTTACCAGATATACTTTCTAACATTCTCTCAAGATCAAAGTGAAAATCATTCAGCGGAAGTAATTTTGATTTTCGTCCAAGCTTATCAACATTAACATACCATCCGATAAAAGTCCCTTCGGATGATAATAACTCGTCTCCTTCCTTGCTGAAGGCCATAATAATATACTGGATTAAAGAATCGGAGCCATCAGAACAGATTGTTTGTTCGGGTTCTATTTCAAATTTTTCAGCAATAGCCTTAACCAACTGATAACTTGATGGATTCGGATACCGGTTAACATCATTTAAATGATTCTTAATAGCTTCTATGGCCTTGGGAGAAGGCCCTAACGGATTCTCATTCGAAGCTAGTTTAACCACTTTTTCAATTTTTTTCTCCCTCATTAATTCTTCAATTGGTTTTCCGGCTTTATAAGGTTTTAATTCCTGTATGTGGCTAGGTATTTTAATCATTTTTCAAGCCATGAATGATGATAATCTTTAACCATTGTTTCCCGTACATTATTTGTGACCTTTAATGGTGTATAAGCATCAATCATTATAGCGTATTCCTCAGTATCTTTTTTTCCAATTGAAGCTTCGGTTTTTCCGGGCTGCGGCCCATGCGGTATTCCCATCGGGTGTAACGTAACAGAACCCTCCTTTACACCTGTTCTGGACATAAAGTCACCGTAAACATAATAAATGACTTCATCACTATCTACATTTGAATGATAATAAGGCGCAGGAATTGAATCGGGATGAAAATCAAAAAGTCGAGGAACAAAATTGCATACAACAAAATGTTCAGTGGTAAACATTAAATGAATTGGAGGCGGCAAGTGTATTTTTCCGACCTTGGGAGCATACTCTTTTATATTAAATGTATAGGGATATAAAAATCCGTCCCATCCGACAACATCAAAAGGATGATGAGGAAGCTTATATTCAAAAGTTCTGTTTGATACCTTTAATATTAATGTAAACTCTCCCAGTTGGCCGACTGGTTCCATGAACTGAGGTGGATGAAAATCTCTTTCGTAGTAAGGAGCATCTTCTTTTAACTGGCCGTATTCATTTCTGAAATGCTTTGGAATTTCAAAAGATGTATCTGATTCAATGATAAATAATTTTATATTATCAAAATTTTTAAACTTCATCTGGTAAGTTGTACCCTTTGGAACAACAATATAGTTCCATTGTTCAAACGGCAGCCTTCCATATTCAGATAAAAATTCACCTTCACCATGATGTATGAAAATAACTTCATGTTTATAACTGTTCCTGTAAAAGATTTCAGTATCTTCTGTTACAGATGCAGTGGAAATTATACAGTGTTCATTCTTTAGAAACTCATTCCTGGCTGAAAGGAAGTTGCCTTTTGTTTTTTTATTATCTGTTATAAAATGATAATACTGCAGTGGTGCATCGTTCCATTCATTAGAATTTTCAATTAAATGTTCCTTTATAGTCTCAACCTGGGGAGGCATATAAATATGATATTTATTAGAATAAATCCCGTTAAAACCTTTAGTACTAAAGAGTTCTTCTCTGTATAATGATTTACCGTCTGGTTTGTAAAAAGTCGTATGTCTTTTGGGTGGAACCTTCCCTACTCTTACATAATAAGGCATATTTGCCTCCTTTTAATTATTTCTTTTTGACATAGTCATTACTATGTAAAAAAAAATTTTATACTGACGAATGTAAATCATCAGTATTTTTATTTTAATTTTTTAACTAAATTAAAAGAAATTACAGATAGAGTAAAGCTGACTTTAGGGTGTAACTTTTTATATCACAAACGACATTCTCTGTAGAGACGTTCTGCAGAACGTCTCTAAATACAACAAACGAACAAGCAGAATTTCAAGCATCTGGTATCATTATTCACCGATACTCTCTAGATTGCAGACAATATTATATTCTATAAGAGAACAATTAATAAAACTCCGGCAAACATAATTGCTGAACCTAACAACCTCTGTCTTATATTTTTTTCTTTGAAAATAAAATATCCGAGAAAAACGGAAATCATTCCGCCTGTTCTTTTAAGAGAAACAACATATACTACTAGTGTTAATGTAATTGCTGTCATATGAACAAAAAATACAGCACTGGTTAAAAGTCCTACAGCAAATAAGTTTTTGTATTCCATTTTTACTGCCTGAAGAGAAATTTTTCTTTTTGAAAAAACAAATATTGTTGTTCCTGTTGTGACGACAAGATTTATAAAAAAAATGTATTGATAAATTGATGATGCCTCAATTCCTCTCTTATCAAAGTTAGCGGAGATAGCCCATATAAATGCTACTATCAGCATATAGCGTGTACCTTTATCTTTAATTAAAGATTTTAAAGGAGAGAATATATCCTGTTTTTTAAGATTTATATTCAGTAAATACGACCCTGCTACTATTAAAATAGTGCCTATTAATCCCCATGTATCAGGAAATTCCCCTACAATCAAAGGAGAAAGAAAAAGCAGAAATAGTGGGGTAAAACTAAGAATTGGAATAACGATCGAAATATCGCCTTTATATAATGCCCTGTGATATAAAATTGTAGAAGTAATATTAATTAAACCGGAAATGAAAAGTGCTTCAAAAAATTGATAATTAAATTTGAGATCTATAAAAAAAAGGAATGGTGAAAATACAATTAGAGGAATTAAATTATTGAACCAGGAGACAAGCAGAGGATCTACACGTTTAGAAGCTTTTTTGCTGAATACGCCTTTTAAAGAATCAAATATCGGGTTAAGTACTGCAAAGATTACCCACATAATTCTAAACTCAGGTTCAATTGTAAATTCAAGATCAAGTCTTTCAGATTAAGCCTTGCGAAGAATGTTTCAAATTCATGAGTGAACTGAATGATAGTATGCTAAACATTATCCAGAAGCATAAAGCTGTTTTCTTTGGCTTTCATTGAACTATTTAAATTTTTATTCTCATAATTGCATATCTTCAGTAAAGGACAAACAGAACAATTCGGCTTAGCCGGTTTACAAATTTCCCTTCCCAGCCTTATTAAATTTGTATGAAATGAATGTGCAATACCTTCAGGGATTTTGTCTTTTATCGCAAGGAAAGTTTTATCTGGAGTTTTTGTATTAACTATTCCGATTCTGTTTAACGTTCTGTGAACATGAGTGTCAACAGGACAAATATTTCTCTTTAAAGAAAATAACAGAACACAGCTTGCAGTTTTAACTCCGACTCCATCATACTTTGTCAGTTCGGTGAGTATTTCATCATTAGATAAAACCTTCAAATAATTTAATGATACTTTACTTTTTTCTTTTTTAACAGAAGATAGGAAATTTTTTATTGCTCCGGATTTCTGTTTACCGAGCCCTGCAGTTTTAATCTGTTTTTCTATTTTAATTCTGGGCTGTTCTGCAATTTCTTCCCATTTATTATATTTATCTTTTAAATTCCTAAACGCACGATATGAATTTTTATCATTTGTATTTTGCGAAAGGATAGTAGCAATGAGCATATCAACCGGATCCGAATTTTCCCTTCTCTCCGGTACGCCAAATCTTTGTATTAATTTCTTATTTACTTTTGATATTTTTCTTTTCACGGAAATCAAATTTTTTAAAGTGCAATATAGTTATGCTTTTTGAAAAGATTAAATTCCTTATGAATATTTATTTCAACATTACATTTTAAACCCGCTATTACACGATAGCTTCCTATAAATAGTCATACAAAAAGGGGAAAATACATATTTTTACTTTCATCTTTTTCCCAAAATATTTTTAACTTAGTATTTCTAAATAGAAGAATTAAAACGGAGGATAAATGCCAACACTTATGGTTAGTATTTCCGGGATAAGAGGAATTGTAGGAGATGGACTTGATCCGCAGGTGCTCGTTAATTTCTGTTCTGCATATGCTGATTTTATTGGCAATGGAAAAGTTGTTATCGGAAGGGATGCAAGAATATCAGGCGAAATGGTTAAGTCAATTGTTATCGGAACCTTGTTAGCAAAAGGTCTGGATGTTGTAGACATTGGAATTTGCCCGACACCAACAGTTCAATATACAGTAAAGAATTTATCTGCTAACGGAGGAATAGCAATTTCCGCAAGCCACAATCCGAATGAATGGAATGCTCTTAAACTATTGAATAATACCGGACAGTTTATGACTCCCGAACAAAATGTTGAACTGCTTGAAATCTTAAATGAAAATAAAGAGAACAAATTTAAAGACTGGAAAGAATTAGGGACTCTAACATCTTCAAATGAAGGTTTAAAAAAACATGTTGAAGATGTACTGAATTTAAAATATGTAGATAAAGAAAAAATCAAAAAAAGAAAGTTTAAAGTATTAGCTGATTGTGTTAACGGTGCAGGTGTTTATGTTATCCCTGATCTTTTAAGAGAATTCGGATGCGAAGTAATTGAAATGAATTGTGAGAAAACCGGCATTTTCCCTAGACTGCCTGAACCGCTTCCCGAAAATTTAACTGATACAATGAAGTCTGTAAAAGATTCTAATGCTGATTTGGGAGTGGTAGTCGATCCGGATGTTGACAGATTAGTCTTAATTACTAATGAAGGTGAACCATTCAGTGAAGAAAATACGATTACAAGCTGTGTAAAATTTATTCTATCAAAAGAGAAAGGTAATGTTGTAGTTAATTTGTCAACCACCCGTGCTGTTGACGATGTGGCAAAAGAATTTGATTCAGAGGTTTATCGTTCGCCTGTTGGAGAAGCAAATGTTGTAAAAAAAATGAAGGAAGTTGATGCTGTGATTGGTGGTGAGGGAAGCGGCGGTGTAATTTACCCTGCATTACACTATGGAAGAGATGCACTTGTTGGAATTGCATTAACACTCCAGCATCTTTTGGAATTTGGAGGGACAATTTCCGAACTAAAAAAATCCTTACCCGTATACTTTATAGCTAAGAAAAAGATCGAACTCGGTAACGCCAATCCTGATAAAATAGTTGAATCGTTAAAGAATAAATATAAGAATGAAAATGTAAATACTGATGACGGATTAAGAATTGATTTTCCTGACCATTGGGTACATTTTAGAAAATCCAATACGGAACCGATTATCAGAAGTATCGTAGAAGCAAAGGATAAAGAAAAAGCAGAAGAATTATCAAAGAAATATTTTGAAGAAATCAAGCAATTGTTGTAATTCCGGATTATAATTTTTTTTAACCACAGAGGAAGCAGAGTTAAATTTTCTCTATTTCTTCTGCGGTTCCTCTATTAATTCTGTAGTAAAAAGGTGTTGGAGCACTAAATCTGCAATTCTCCTAAAAAAGATGGCTTTGCCAGAAATCTGCAATCCGAAATTAATATAGTCTGCTTCGCTTCTGGATGTAATTGAAGAGCGCCTTATCGAATGGTGTTGAAGTTTCTATTAAATTGTATTCAATATTGGAATTTAGGCACTGCGATTTTATTTTATTTGTAAAACGGTTCATTGCATCCCTGTAGGCTTTTTGTATTTGATATGGTTGTGTCGTCATCTCGGCACCGGTTTCGAGATCTTTAAAAACTGCATCCCTTCCAAATGCGAAACTTCTTTCAAGAGGATCCAGGATTTGGAATACAATTACTTCATTATTTTTATACCGGAAATGTTTCAATGCCGATAAGATAGAATTTATATCGTCAAAAAAATCCGACACAATAACTACCAATCCCCTTCTCTTAATTTTTTCTGCAATTGAATTTAAAGAGGCTGCCGTATTAGTTTTACTTGATGCCTTAATAGTGCTTAGGTTTTTCAATATTTCCAGGAGATATGCCCTGGTTGCTTTGGGAGGGAAATATTTGTCAATTTGTTCGGAATAAAGGGATAAACCAACAGCATCCTGCTGCTTTATCATTAAATAACTTAATGCAGCAACAAGAATAATAGAATAATTTAACTTGGTTATATTTTCCCCTGAGGAATAGTCCATTGATTTACTTGTATCAAGAAGTATATAGCTTTTTAGATTAGTTTCTTCTTCATACTGTTTTATAAAATATCTTTCAGTTTTGCCGTAAACTTTCCAATCTACATCTTTTAAGTTATCTCCCTGCATGTATGGACGGTGTTCAGTAAATTCAACACTAAAACCATGGTAGGGACTTTTATGCAAACCTACCATAAAACCTTCAACAACCAGACGGGCTTTTAATTCCAGCGAGTTGAGTTTCGAAATTATTGCGGGATTTAAGTACTTCCTGTAATCCTGTAATTCAGCCATTAAATATTAGCAGCTGCTTTTTCTTTTAAAATTTGTTCGGGCGATAGTCCTAAATGTTTCAGCTCTTCTTTTGCGGAGGTTGATAATTCATGATTCGGATATTTTTTTAAAAAAAGATTATACGTTTTGCTTGCTTCATCATAATTATTTAACTCATTTGCAAGGATAAAACCCGACATGAACAAGGCCATTGGAGCTTTCTTACTTTTGGGATATTTGTCGTAAACACTCCGGTAAATTGCAACAGATTTTTGTAAGGATTCTTTTTTAGTAAGATTCTTTATTAAGTTACTTTGATAAAGCGCTGCCATTTCATAAAGTGCTTCAGGAGCTAATTTACTATTGGGATATTCATCAACCAATGTCTGATAAGATTCTATTGCTTCCGATACGTTATTTCCTTTTACATCCTTTTCTGCTGTTTTAAGATATTCTTTATCGGTTTTGCTGCTGCATCCGGAGATAATCAAAACTGAGGTAATAAGTATAAAAAATTTTTTCATTACGATCCTTTTATTTTAACAATGGGAAAATTTATTAAAATAGAAAGGAACTATCAACATAAATAATATTCATCAGTCTTCGTTCATTTCAGAATGAAATCAAAACAAAAGAACTTCGTCGGACAGGTTCAAGTTTTGTTCTCCGAACTTAACCGGGCAAGTTTTGCTTCATTATCCGAAACTTGCCGGAAAAATATTAACTTAATGCTATAGGGACACCACCAAAAAAATTCTGGTTTGTGTCCAATTTACTTGGATATTATAAAATAATTTAGCATACTTATTTTTAACGTTATCATATCCCTTACTTTTGAATATTATTTATTCTGAAAATTCAATAATCTCAAACAACTAAAGTTTTACATTTCATTCGAATTTAAGATGAAATCATAATTTCATAAGAATAATTCCCAGCGAATTAACCATAATAGCTCATAAATTGTATCTAGATATTTAAGAAAAGACGTTATTTCAATAGTCTTTTTAAGTAGTTTGATACAATGATCGGTAAAAAGATACTTCAGTATAACATAGAAGAAAAACTTGGCGAAGGCGGATCTGTCCGCCGAAGCATTTTTATTTAAATTAGTATAAAATTATGATAGGCAAATCTGTTTTACACTACAATATTACCTCAAAGCTTGGCGAAGGCGGAATGGGTGTAGTATATCTTGCGGAGGATACAAAGTTAGAAAGAAAAGTAGCAATTAAATTTTTACCTCACCACATTTCTGTAAATGAAGAAGAAAGAGAACGATTTAAAATAGAAGCCAAAGCAGCGGCATCTTTAAACCATCCCAACATAGCTACCATTTACTCTATTGAAGAAGTTGATGGTGAAATGTTCATCGTGATGGAATATATCGAAGGCCGGGAGCTGAAGGAGATTGTGCGGACAAATCGAAATACTCCCCTGCCAATCGGTGAAATCACCAAATTCGCAAAACAAATTGCCAAAGCCCTGCAAGCAGCTCACGAAAAAGGGATTATTCATCGTGACATTAAATCTTCCAATATAATGATTACCTTAAAAGGACAGGTCAAAATCACGGACTTTGGATTGGCAAAGATTAAAGGGAGTGCAGAATTAACTAAAACAGGTACTACTATTGGAACTTTAGCTTATATGTCCCCGGAACAGGTAAAGGGTGCAAAAACAGATAAGCAAACGGATATCTGGTCTTTTGGAGTGGTACTTTATGAAATGCTGACAGGTAAATTACCTTTTGAAAAAGACTACGATCAGGCAGTAATCTATTCAATTCTAAATGAAGACTTTAACTTAAATATAGAGGATACAGATGCATGCAAAATGCTTGAACCCATTCTAAAAAAATCATTATCAAAAGATAAAAATAAACGTTACCAGCATGTTAATGATATTCTTGCCGATTTAAGAAGAGAGAGAAAAAGTAACGAATATGCAGGATCAGAATATATTAAAGCATCGGAAATTATCCCGGCCATTGAAAAGAAAAAAATAATACCTGGTAAAAAAGCTTTAAAAATTTTAATACCCTCTGCTATTACAGTACTGATTACTGCAGCAATTTTATTTGTCAATCCATTTAAATCTTCACACATTGTTAATCGGGCAGCAGTTAGTCCGTCAAATTCCTTGGCTGTGATGTATTTTGAGGATATTCCTGATCCATTAGATAAAGACCATACAGGTGAGATGCTGACAAATCTTCTTATTACTTCTTTATCCCAGACAAAAGAGATGGAGGTAATAAGCAGGGACCAATTATACAGAATATTAGAGGATATCGGTTTATCTGATAATAAAATAATAACAAGGAAAACGGCAATTAAGGTTGCGCAGAATGCAGGGGTATCAACAATATTGGTGGGAAGCATTTTACAAAAAGAACCCTCCCTTGCCGTAACAACCCGGCTGATTGATGTAAATTCCGGTAATATTCTCGGATCGCAGAAATTAGTTAGTTTTAAATCAAAAGAAATATTTTCATTTGTAGATTCACTTGCACTTCTTGTTAGAAAAGATTTGAAAATTAATCTGATTAATGCACCCCAAATTAAACCTGTTGCTGAAGTATCCACCAATTCACCGGAAGCCTACCGTGCATATGTAGAAGGTCAAAATTTTAAAGATAAACTTTACTTCAATGAATCCGCTTTGGCATTTAATAAAGCAATTGAACTGGACAGCAATTTTGCAATGGCTTACTTTCAGCTGTCGTTAACACAGGAAGATCCCCCTGAGGCCAGGGAAACACTTCGAAAAGCAGTTGAACTGGCAGATAAAGTAACAGAAAGGGAAAGACTTTTGATATTTGCCCGGAATTATGTGGTACAGAATAAGCGCAAAAAAGCTGCAGAAATTTATAGACAATTAATAGAAAAATACCCGCATGAAATTGAAGCTTACACAGATCTGTCTACTATATCGGATTTAGACATAGATCTGTATCTCCGCGGAGTACATGCCAATCCTTCTTCTAAAATGCTCTGGAACGATCTGGCTATTACTTACACACTACATAATCAAAAACAGAAGGCGCTGGATGCCGTCAATGCATATATCAAATTATCTCCGGCAGAACCAAATCCTTATGACACTAAAGGTGAAATATATGCAATGTTTACGGAATATGATTCAAGTGCTATATATTTTAAAAAAGCGATAGAATTCCGGAAGGATTTTTGGTCGTCAGCTATGAAACTTGGTATTTACGATGTAATTAAAGGTAAATATAAAGAGGCACAGAAATATTTTGATATGTCGGGAGTTTCAATGCTTAGGTATCCTTCAATAAATGTTCACCGCGGGCTTCTCAATTCCGAAATAAAAAGATTAGAAGGAGTTTTAAAAACAAATATTCCTCCCTGGGATTCGGCAACCACTGGAGTTATTTTAATGCATTTATTTTATGAAACGGGACAATTCAAAAAAATGCTTCAGATTCCAGAAGAGAGCATTAAAGAATGGAAAAAGAAATTACCAAAGGGAACATACGGCCGGCAATGGCTTGCCTGGGCATTGGTAAAAAATGGCAAATCTAAAGAAGCCGAAAGAATTATAGAAGATATGCTAAAAAATGCAGATAAAAGTAATCCTTATGTAAAAGTTGTTGGTTTATTTGCATCATCAATAATTTCATTTGAGAAGGGTGAATATAAGCGTGCAATTGAAAGGTTTAATAAAGCATTCAGTGAGCTGAAACCTAATCATGAACCAAACATATTTTATACAATTTGCTTACTTAAAACAGGACGAATTAAGGAGGCAGTTACACAATTCAACCGCATCAAAAATTGGCCGATGAATGATATGAGCTATCAGCAAACTCTTGTTCCAGGCGGAAAATACTATGGATACATAAATAATGTTAAAGCGCATTACTGGTTAGGTGTGGCATACGAAAGACTTGACGAAAAAGAGAAAGCAATTAAAGAATATAAAATATTCCTGGATACCTGGAAGGATGCGGATTTTGATTCACCGGAAATTAAGAATGCTCAAATAACAGTTGCAAAATTAGAAGCAAATAAGTAATAATTCATAATTATTGGTGAGGTGTTTAAATGTTCAAAACATTAAAACTCGCTTTAGTTCTTCTGATTTGTCTATCAAGTTTCAGTCTTGCACAAGAGACAGCGGGAAATATTGAGGGATATATAGTAGATGATGAAGGAACTCCATTGGCTGATGTGGAAATTGTAATTAAAGGCAGCAACCTGCAGGGCACAAGGGGTTCAACTACTGATAATAATGGTTATTTTATTATATACAGGATACCTGCAGGCCAATTTAATGTTAATATAAGTTCAATCAACTATCAAACTGTAACTTATCAGAATATAAAAATCAGATTGGGAGCTACGACTACATTAGGGATTGTTCATCTCAATAAAAAAACTATAAAAATGTCAGAGGTAGTTGTTTATGATTATAGGTCAATAATTGATCCTACATCTACAACAACAGGTGGAGATTTATCCTTTAAAACATTTGATGCTTTGCCTACAGATAGAAATTATCTCAGTGTGATTTCTCTTATTCCGCAAGTGAACGAAAGCTATCTTGGAGATAAGCCAAATATAGCAGGAAGTACGGGACCGGCAAATATTTACTATATAGATGGTGCGAATGTCACAAATATTGAAAATGCTTCTTCAAGTGTTAACTTACCATATAATTTTATTAAAGAAGTTCAGATTAAATCAGGTGGTTATCAGGCTGAATATGGGCGTGCATTGGGTGGAATTATAAATGTAATAACTCAGTCGGGAAGCAACAAATTTCATGGTAATTTCTTTTCATTTTTTACTAATAATATTTTAGGAGGTGAACGTCGCCCCGGATTAGAAATTGCAAAGCTGCCGAGTTTTAGCTCGTATGATTTAGGTTTTAGTTTAGGTGGTCCTATCGTCCGGGATAAATTGTGGTTTTTTACTGCTTATAATCAAACATTTGATATTGAAAACGTTGAACTTCCGGCTTTTGGTAAATATAAAGACAAAAAAACTTCTTATCTTTTTGCTGGTAAACTATCCTGGCTGGCATCTCAAAATACAAATTTTGTTTTAAGTGCCTTTGGCGACCCGTTTACATATCAAAGAATTATTACCGATTTATTGACACCAGGATGGACTATTGAAGATAAAGATTATTTATTTCGTCAATGGGATGAGGGAGGATACAATTTTTCACTTAATGGATCGCATATAGTTAATAATAAAATTCTTATTGAAGCTTCAGCTTCATTTTTTGATCATTTAACTAAGTATTATCCAGGGGGAAATTTTTCTCCACAGCTTTTTGATTATGTTACAAAAACAATATACGGCAGTTATGGCAGCATGTTGAAGAATACTAGTACTCGTAAAAGCCTGAATTCAAGCGTTACTCTTTTATTAGGTGAACATTCTCTGAAAACAGGTCTGCAGTATGAAGAAAACTCATTTCACGAAAATGAAAATGATCATCCTTCAGGCAGCCAAATACGAAAATATTCTGACTCATCTTTTACAACCCGCTTTCTTTCTGTCGATGCAACTGTAAGAAACCGTGTAATTTCGGCATTTTTACAGGATTCATGGATGATAACAAAAAATTTTACTTTAAATGCCGGTTTAAGATGGGATGCACAATATTTTATTACGTCTGATGGAAAAATTGGGCAAAGTATAACCAATGAGTTCCAGCCCAGACTTGGAATTATATTTCAGCCAGGTCAAATCGGTTCACAAAAAATATTTGCATCATATGGTCGTTTTTATGAACAAATTCCATTATTTATGTTAACACAATATTATGATGCAAATAGCGAGTACTTTTTTATACAATATGATCACAATCCATTAGTCAATCCTTCGGGTGGTGATACCACAAACTTTTTGGGAAGTATTATTCCCAAAATTCCGGATCTTAAGGGGCAATATTTTGATGAATATATTTTAGGATATGAATTAGAAATATTTCATTATTTAAAATTAACTTTAAAGGGAACTTACAGGCATCTGCTTCAGGTAGTTGAAGACGGGAGTGATCCCAATACAGGTAATTATATAATTGGTAATCCGGGCTCTGCTAATATGAGCTTCTTTCCTGAATTATACCGCATATATAAATCTATTGAAATAACATTTCAGAAATTACATAGTGATAATTTTGACTATCTGATCTCATATGTTTTGAGCAGGAATTCTGGAAATTATTCCGGATTATTTGATTTTGGAAACGCTACAGTGAACCAAAGCCCTTTACCTGATCTGGTTGAACAGATTCCTAATTCTGACGGATTATTACCAAATGACAGAACTCACGTAATTAAGCTCTCTGGCGCTTATACTTTTACTTTTGGTTTAACACTCGGAACATCTTTCTTTTGGGAAAGCGGAACACCTTTAACAAATTTTGGTAGGTTTAGAAATTCCGGATATTCATATTTTATTACCCCCAGGGGAAGTGCAGGGCGAACACCTTCGGTTTCGGATTTAAATTTCAGATTAACGTATAATTTAGGAAATATTTTCTATGCGGCATTCAAGCCTAAAATAAAGCTTGATCTTTTCCATATATTCAGTCAGCGGACACCTGTAAACTATGACCAGACGCATTATTATAGTCAAGATACAAATGGACAACCGGCATTACCCAACTCCGATTTCCTTAAACCTATTTCGTATCAGCCACCATTTACAGCCAGAATAGGATTAGAAGTTGAATTTTGAAAACATAAATATAAATTAAATAATGATTGACAAAACTATTTTGCATTATAAAATACTTGAGAAACTCGGTGAAGGCGGAATGGGAGTCGTTTATAAAGCAGAAGACACTAAGCTCAAGCGTGAAGTTGCAATCAAATTCCTACCGCACTATATCTCTGCCAACGAAGAATTAAAAAATCGATTTGCAATTGAAGCACAGGCTGCCGCGGCTATTAATCATCCTAATGTAGCAACAATTTATTCAATTGAAGAAGTTGAAGACTCCAAATTAGGGATGCAAATGTTTATTGTAATGGAATATGTTGATGGAAAAGAATTAAAGGATATTGTAGCGGATTATAGTAATAAGCCCCTACAGTTTAATGATATTATTAAGTATGCAATTCAAATTGCCGAAGGTCTGGAAGCAGCACATAAAAAAGGAATAATTCACAGGGATATAAAATTATCAAATATAATAATTACAAACGATGGTAAAGCGAAGATAACGGATTTCGGACTGGCAAAATTAACAGGACAAGAAAGACTTACTAAAACCAATACTGCAATTGGCACATTAGCTTATATGTCTCCTGAACAGGCACAAGGGAAAGAAGTAACTTTCAAAACTGATATCTGGTCATATGGTGTTGTCTTATATGAAATGATAACCGGTCAATTACCATTTAAAAGTAATTACGAGCAGGCCGTTCTTTATTTAATACTCAATGAAAGCCCGGAACCGATTACTGCTTTAAGATTCGATGTATCGGAGGAATTAATAAAAATCGTTTATCAGGCTCTTGAAAAAAGACCGGAGAAACGTTTTGCTTCGATGAATGATCTTATTGAAAAACTAACTGTTTTTAATCAAAAACCAGCAACAAAAGCAAATATAAAAACCATTATTAGAAAACCTAAGTTTATAGTCACAGCTGTTACAATTTTGATTATAATAAGCATAGCGGTTATTTGGAGATTAAAATATATGGCAAAGATAAAGTGGGCAAGACAGACTGCTTTACCGGAAATTGAAAAACTAAATGAAGATATAAATGTATTTGGTGAGGGAATAAAACCATGGAAAGCTTTTATACTTGCCCAAAAAGCTGAAAACTATATACCGGATGATCCATTACTAAATCGTTAGTGGAACAGCTTTTCAAGGTTTGTAAAAATTTATTAAAACCTGCAGGTGCAAGCATATATATGAAACCTTATGCAGATTTTAATTCCGAGTGGTTGTATGTTGGTAATACTCCTATTGATAGTGTAAGACTTCCGGTAGGTTTTTCGAGAATTAAAATTGAAAAAGAAGGATTTAGAAAAGTAAATGATGTTTTTAATAATGTTATTTTCTTCTCCAACAATCATAATTATATATTAACTAAACCAGATAGTATACCCGATGATATGGTACTTATACAAGGTAAGACTTCTTCTATTGACTTACCCAGTCTTAGCAACCTTAATGCTGAAAAAGTGAATAATTTCTTAATGGATTGCTATGAGGTAACAAATAAAGAATATAAACATTTCATCAATAGCGGAGGGTATACAAATAAAAAATACTGGAAATATCCTTTTGTAAAAGATGATACCGTGGTTTCCTGGGAATCAGCTATGTCTCAATTTACAGACAAAACCGGACGAAATGGACCATCAACCTGGGAACTTGGCAATTATCCTGAAAAAGAAGAAAATTACCCGGTATCGGGCATTAGCTGGTATGAAGCTGCTGCTTATGCAGAATTTAGCGGAAAAAGTCTGCCTACAATTTACCATTAGAATTTAGCCGCACTTATTTGGGCTAGTCCGGAAATAGTTCCTTTAAGTAATTTAAACGGTAAAAGAACCGTACCGGTCGGAAGCCGTAATTCAATGAATAGGTTTGGGACTTACGACCTGGCAGGTAATGTACGCGAATGGTGCTGGAATAGGATTAGCCTTAACGGACAACGTTTTATATTGGGTGGAGGCTGGGATGATCCGGGTTGGGCTTTTATTGATCCTTTTGCCAGATCACCATTTGATCGCTCACCAACAAATGGATTTCGCTGCATCAAATATCTAGGGAAAAAAGAAACACAGGATGAACTCACAAAAAGTATTAAGTTAAATTTTCAAAATTATTTTAAAGAGAAGCCTGTATCGGATGAAACTTTCAAACATTTTCTTAATCTTTATCAATATGACAGGACTCCCTTGAATGCTGAAATTGAATATTCAGAAGAGGAAAAAGATTGGATAAAACAGAAGATAACTTTTAAAGCTGCATACGGAAATGAGAAGATAACAGCATATCTGTTTTTACCGAAAAACGCCTTACTTCCCTATCAAACTGTAATTTACTTCCCCGGTTCTACAGCGATCCATAGCAATTCAAGTGAAAAAGCATTAGAATTCCTAGTAGATTTTTTACCTCGCGATGGTCGTGCGGTAATGTATCCAATTTATAAAAGTACATATGAACGTGGAGATGATCTGAAATCGGATTATCAGAATGAATCAAATTTCTATAAGGAACATGTAATTATGTGGGAAAAGGATTTAAGCAGATCGATAGATTATTTAGAAACAAGAAATGATATAGATAACAGTAAGATCGCATACTATGGTGGAAGCTGGGGAGGAACAATAAGTCCGGTAATGTGATGTTCCCCCTATAGTGTACCAATAATTAAGCTAGTATATTAATAAAGTAATAATGGGAGGAATATTATGGAACTAGGAAAAAGCAGAAGGAGCTATACTTCTGAGTTCAAGCGAGATGCGGTGAAATTGGTACTAGAAAGAGGCAGAAGCGCCATAGAAGTAGCCAAAGGGCTGGGGATAAATGAAAATATATTATACCGTTGGATAAAACCATACAGAGAAGACCCGGAGCATTCCTTTCCAGGAAATGGCCGACTAAAGCCTGAAGATGAAGAATTAAGACGCTTACGTCGAGAACTAGAGGATGTAAAAGAGGAGCGCGACATATTAAAAAAAGCTGTAGGCATCTTCTCAAAAATCCGGCAATGAAATATAAATTCATAATGGAAAATAGGAAAGAATATCGACTTGGGAAGATGTGTAAAATGCTGGAAGTATCAAGAAGCGGATATCATAATTATGTACGGCGAAAAATGAGCCAAAGGCAACTGGAGAATCAATTTTTATTGGAGACAATACGAAGGATTCACCACTTGTCCAGAGGCTTATATGGAAGTCCAAAGATATACCAGGAGCTGAGAAAATTGGGATTAAGGTACAACAGGAAGCGAATAGTAAGAATAATGCGAATAAATGGAATAAGTGCTAAAACAAAGCGTAAATACAAGAGAACCACAGATTCTAATCATGTTTATCCTGTAGCAGAAAATATACTTGGCCAGGATTTCAGTTCAACGGTACTGAACAAGATATGGGTATCAGATATAACCTACATATGGACCAAAGAAGGATGGTTATACTTGTGCTGTATTCTTGACTTATGTTCCCGAATGATAGTTGGATGGCATATTGATATAACACTGAGCAGTTCTTTGGTTATAACAGCTCTAAATCAGGCGATAACAAACCGAGGTAAAAATTCAGGTATAATATTTCATTCAGATAGAGGCAGTCAGTATGCATCAGAAAAAGTAAGGAAATATCTTCAGGGACATAAAATGATTCAAAGCATGAGCCATAAAGGAAATTGTTATGATAATGCAGTAATGGAAAGTTTTTTTCATACGTTAAAGACAGAGTTAGTTAGTTTTGAGAATTTTCAGACAAGAGATGAAGCAAAGATGAAAATTTTTGATTACATAGAAATATTTTATAACAGGCAGAGATCTCATTCTTCAATTGGTTATTTAACACCAGAAGAATTTGAGAGGAATTTAAAATTAAAATTAGTTGCTTAATTAATCGTGCTTTTTATAGGGTAAATATCATATATCATATAATAAATATGGTTCCGGATTAGGATTGATCCACTTATATTGTATGTTATCTTGAGCTAAGAGAGTTAAATTTAATAGATCAAAAAGAAATGATATCTTTTTCATATTTCCCCTGGTATGTTTCTTATTACAATCAAACTTAATTTAATTAATAAATAAAAACAAGATCCTTCTCAACCTAATAACATGAAACACAATTATGAATTTTCGTTTCATAAGAGAAATTTGTTTATTAAAACAAGGAAAATTAAGAAGGTGATATCTTTGTTGTAAGCAGATATCAACTTATACTGTCATTTTATCAAAAAATAATTGCTCGCCTAAAATACACTCCCAATCCTCACGCAAATATTTTTTCACCTGTTAATTAAAACAAAAAATGATTCTAACCACTATCGGAAAAGACTTCCTTATTTTTGCAGTTCCTTAAATAATTTCCGGACAAAAATAAGTAAGACTTTTTTCTGTACCTTCATCTTCATAAAACAAACATCTGCAGTCTTAACAAAAATTAATTGTTCGTTCTGACAGCCTATACGCCCAGCTGATTCCCATACTGTCATCCCTTCACAAATAATTTTTTCATCTAAACAGTAAATCATGAAATGATTATTGTAATCACCAAGTAAAAAAACCTTGCTTAATTTTTATATGTTGGATTATTGATTAAGTAAGGCTTTTTTGATAGCAGTGTCAAACAAAATTTCCTTGCTAATGATATAAAATAAAATTAAGTTAAAACATATCTCAGATTTATTGGGGAGTACATGAAATTATTTCCAGCATTACAGTGAAATTTACATATCCAGTGATATCTAAAAATTGTATTTATTTAGTTAATATTAATCAAAATGAAAATATTAAAAGTAATTATTGCTGTATCTTTTATTGCGTTAATCTTAGCATCTTGTAATGATAATAATGTAACCGAGCCAATAATTAATGCTGATACATTATATAATTTTGCCTACTATGGTGAGAAATGGCCGAGAGGTTTCTATCAAGAAGATTCTTTAGAGGGTTCAATATATTACGAGAATTCAGTTAGTATTAAACCTTTAAATGAAAGAAAAGATGTTTGGATACAACTTTGTTCAGATAATATTGATACAGCAAGAAAATGGTCAGAATTATCAAGTGAATATAGTTCTTATTATAGAGACTTGATTAGTGAGAGAGAGACGGTAAAATATTATGAATTTAAAAGAGTTTACTCTGCCAATAAAAAAGATATTATATTATCCCGGGTTCATAAGTGTTCATATTTAGATAGGTCGATATATGATTTTTTTAAAGACGGTGATACCATAGGAGTTTTTAATAAAAAGAATTTTGATAAGAATGATGTTAAAGAATTAATAGAATATATATGGTTTGTTGAACATTACGATATTGGGGGAAAAGTGTACCAATCTTTTACTGAACAAGAAAATTCAATGTATATCCATTATCACTACTGTCCAAGATACGATAGAGTAAAAATCTGTAACTATATAATAAATAAAGTGTTATAAGGAAAAATAGTCATAAACGATTTGAAATAAAAAAGAACTAATTTTCGCTCCGTTTGATTAAACAACCGGAGCATATATGAATTTAGGGCAAACAATTTTCAGTCAATTGATGGAACATTTACCTCAACATAAATTCAATCAATGTGTAAAACTATATAAAGGTAACTATAAAATAAAATCTTTTAGTTGTTGGGATCAGTTCCTCTGCATGAGTTTTGCACAACTTACTTATCGTGAATCTCTTAGAGATATTGAAACTTGTTTAAGAGCAATGCAAGGAAAACTTTATCATATGGGAATAAAAAGCAAAGTATCAAAAAGTACATTAGCATATGCAAACGAAAAAAGAGACTGGCATATATATGCTGACTTTGCTCAAATACTTATTGCCCAAGCAAGAGAACTATATGCCACCGAAGACTTTGAGAAAGAACTTAATGAAACTGTTTATGCATTGGACTCCACGACCATAGATTTATGCTTATCATTATTTCCTTGGGCTAAATTCAGAAAGCATAAAGGAGGTATAAAACTTCATACATTGTTAGATGTGCAAACAAGCATTCCAACCTTTATTTATATGACTCCGGCAGTGATTCACGATGTAAATATTCTTGATATACTTATTCCTGAAGCTGGAGCTTTTTATGTTATGGATAGAGGTTATGTTGATTTTGCTCGGCTATATTCATTGCACTTGAACAATTCATTTTTTGTCACTCGTGCAAAATCCAATTTTAAGTTTAATAGAATTTATTCACATACTGTCGATAGAACCACTGGTGTAATCTGCGATCAGACAATTAACCTAACTGGATTCTATCAATCAAAAGATTATCCTGATAAACTTCGGCGAATTAAGTATTACGATAAACTAAAAGATAAGCGTCTTGTCTTTCTTACAAATAATTTTCAATTGAAGACTTTATTGATTGCTAAAATTTTCAAAGAACGATGGCAAATAGAATTATTCTTTAAATGGATTAAACAGCATTTAAGAATTAAATCTTTTTATGGTACAACTCCCAATGCAGTTAAAACACAAATATGGATTGCTGTCTCAGTATATTTACTGGTAGCCATTGTAAAGAAAAGATTAAATATAAATTTGTCACTCTACACTTTTTTACAGATTTTAAGTGTATCAATTTTTGAAAAAAGCCCGATTTTACAGCTTATAAACGATGTTGATTACGAATCTAAAACCTATGCTCCCTCTAACCAATTGAATTTATTCGACTTATAATTGGACAGTAGTAATCCATTATATATATGAGGTTGAAATTGTCTTTGGCGATTTTGGCCTTAAAGATAACATAAGTTATATCAAAAATACTTACTATATAAATATTAGTAATGGTGTAATAACTCATAAAAAAGAATTGATCAGGCAAATAGTTGGTAAACAACGTTAACAACTGATATCTTTAACAAGCAAAATATTAAATATAAGAGTCTGTAAAATAATTTGTGTAAATGATTTTTTTCATTAGAGGAAAGGCTCCAATCTTTCCTCAAAAATAATAGAAACCTACCTTTGGTAGGCAAGTTAGAAAGAACAATTGGCCAGTTTCTAATCGGCATAGTCCATTTTTTAGATAAATCTCTATAAGCCAAATAAAGCATTTTCTTCAAAGCATCATCATTAGGAAAAAGTGAGCGTGCTTTAGTAACTTTTCTAAACTGGCGATGAACTGATTCTACTGCATTGGTTGTATAAATAACAGTTCTTATCTCATGTGGGTATTTGAAAAAAGTAGCAAGATTATCCCAGTTTTGTCTCCATGATTTCAAAGCCAGTGAGTATTTATTTGACCATCTGTCTTCAAGCTGGGTAAGATTTTCTAATGCAGCTTCTTCAGTAGCAGCAGAATAAACCGGCTTAAGCTATTTCATAAATTCTTTCTGATCCTTCGAGGCAATGTATCTAAGAGTATTACGGATTTGATGTATTACACAAAGCTGTATCTCGGTTTTAGGAAAAACTGTGTTAATTGCTTCAGGAAAACCCTTGAGACCATCAATGCATGCAATAAGTATATCCTTTACTCCTCGATTTCTCAGTTCAGTCAATACACTCAGCCAGAAATTAGCTCCTTCTGCTTCTCCCACCCAAAGACCAAGGAGATCTTTTCTGCCGCTGAGTTCAACTCCAAGGCATGTATAGGCTGCTTTTGAAGTGACTTTCTTGCTGTCATCTCTAACCTTGTAATGGATGGCATCAAAGAAAACTATTGGGTAAATCTCTTCAAGCGGTCTGTTCTGCCATTCTGTTGCAATATGGACGATTTTATCTGTTATATTCGATACCAGTGTAGCTGAGACATCTAAGCCATAAAGTTCTTGTATATGTGACTGTATATCCCTGGTAGTCATCCCTTTTGCATACATGGAGATTATTTTATCCTCAATAGGACCTGTGGTTCTTTCATATTTCTTGACAATTACAGGGTCAAATTCTCCATTACGATCTCTGGGAACAGTTATTTCGATTTGGCCATTATCATTTTTCAAAGTTTTACGGGTTTCCCCATTCCGGGTATTTCCACTGTTTCTACCGGCAGGTGAATACTTCTTGTACCCAAGATGTTCGGTTAGTTCGCTTTCAAGCATTTGCTCCAGGGTTTTGGCCATGAGCTTTTTAATAGCTCCATCCTTACCCATTAAATCATCATAGTTTTTGGCTTTGGCAAGATCGGCTTTTAATTGCTCGATCATTTCATCGGTTAGTTCCATATGTGTAAACTCCTTTTGGATATAGGTTAAACATATTATTTATTTTTCCAAAAGCAATACCGCTATTTGGGGCATCGCTTTCGGGCGCAGAGGATAAGCGCTGCTCCGCTACGCTCCGCAGCACTTATCCTCAAAGTTATTGTTTAACCATTTACACAAAATTATTTACACTCCTAAATATAACTTATATCTGGATATAAAATACATTAAAAGTATAATTATTAAATCAAATTATTCTCAATCCAATCAAAAAAATAATTGCTTGCCATATACTCATCTCCCAATCCTAACGCAAATATTTTTTTTATCTTATCATTAAAACAAAAAAATTAATATACCATCGAAAAAGACTTCCTTATTTTTGCTCTTCCTTTAAGCTGTTCCGGAAAAAAATAAGTAAGACTTTTTACTGTACTTTCCTTTTCATAAAACATAACTTCTGCAGTCTTATCAATAATTACTTGTTCGGTCTGACAGCCTATACGCTCATCACTTTCGAATGCTGTCATCCCTCACAACTAATTTTTTCGTCTTTTCAGTAAATCATGAAAATATTATCGTAATCACCCGGTAAAAAAACCTTGCTTAGTATCTAACAATCCGTAACCTTTTTACTTACTCTTTATCATCAGAATGTAAGAATCCAATATTATAATAGAGCAAGTTAATATTGCGAAATGTTTAGAATTATTGTTTATATAAAATAATATTACCAACTTTACATTGTAAATATTCTCTATACCTTGAGGGAGGGAGTGGAGTAGTATTTAACGGTTACATCTAAATTCATATCATTTTAGATTCTTCCCACAGCATTGAGAATAATATTAAATTAATTCTGGAGGTAATATGAAAAAATTCTTTTCTTTATTGCTAACTTTTCTACTGGCATTTTTTATTATATCGGCAAATGCTCAAGTCAAGCTTGGTATTCAAGCAGGAATCAATCTTGCTGATGTTAGTGTAGACCCGTTACCACAAGGCTATGAAACAAGTATGAGAACGGGATTAATGGCTGGAGGTATCATAAATTTTAATTTTTCACCAATATTAAGTTTACAAGCAGAACCAGCTTATATCCAGAAAGGATCATCAGTTGATATTAGCGGAACAGAAAACGGGGCAAATATTAAAGCAGAAGGGACTTATTCTGCAGATTATATTGATATTCCGGTACTACTAAAAGTCTCTTTCGGAGATCAACAAATAAAGCCCTTTTTACTGGCTGGCATTTCTGTAGCAATCTTACTTGGAGATGTTAAACTTAATTTAGATAAAATTACAATGAACGGGCAAGATGTAACCAGTCAAGTACCAAGCGACCAAAGGGAACAAATACAATCAGCAAAAAGTACGGATTTTGTACTGAATTTAGGCGGAGGTGTATCGTTTTCTTTGGAGCAGATAGAGCTTTTTATAGAAGGACAGTATAATTTAGGTCTTACCAATGTGAGTGACGAACCAAATAATGACACGAATATTAAAACTCGAGGGATTCAGATTAAAGCTGGAGTATTGTTTCCTTTATAGAAACTATTTTAATTTATAATTGTTTCCATAAAATCCCTGCAAAAACATGCAGGGATTTTCTTGTATTCATCATAAAAGATTCATGAAATCATTTTATCTACGCGTTGTAATTCAATTAAACCTGCTAACATTTTCCTATCAATAAACCAAGAAATTTAAAACAGAAATCACTATCGAAAAAGACTTCCTTATTTTTGCAGCTCCTCGAATATTTTCCGGTCAAAAATAAGTAAGACTTTTTTCTGTACCTCGAAATTTCATATTCATAAAATTTAACATTTGTAGTCTTATCAAAAATTAATTGTTCGGTCTGACGGCCTATACGTTTACTGGTTTCCCAAGCTGTCAGCCCTTTGCAAATAATTTTTTAATCATCTCATTTAATCATTAAATGATTATCGTAAACACCAGGCAAAAAAACCTCGTTTAATTATTTTATGATAACTATTGATTAAACAAGGCTTTTTTAAGAACAAGACTTTTAGCTCAGGCACACTTTTTCTCAGCACTCTAATAGCTGTCATACTTTTTCTTTCCTTTAATAGCTCGCTTGTGCTTATTGGGTTAATTTAAGCACCGCTCGCTATTTCTAGATTTTCAAAAAGATATGCCAGCTCTCTATGTACCTGAAAGTTAATGACAAAAAGATGTGCCTTCGCCACCAACCTCATTAAACACTTTCCACGTTTCTCTTTTGTTCATTTCTGTATGCCTGACTAAAACCTCCGGGCTGAAAAAAACATAAAACGAAGAAAAAGAAAAGGAAGAAAAAAACGAGCATGATACAGTGCAGTGGCTTGGGGTCTAGGGACAAAAAAAACCAGCCAGATTTATTATAACGGCAACTCTAATAAGTTTCCCTTGTTATTAGTGTTCCGGCAGTTTTTTTCACCCTGCCCCCTGCTCCCCTGCCCTGTAAAAGTTATAGTGTTTTTTTCTTTTCCTTTTCTTTTTCCCGTTTTCGTTTCTCTTTTCCGTTTTTTCAGTCCGTGGTTAGTGGCAGCATTACAACAAGTCTTTGCAGGGTGTAAACCCTTTGTTACTAAAATTCATTTACAGGAGGTCTACATGTCTTATTCTATCTTAAAACCCGCTCTTATGGCCATACACCGGCGGCTCGTTAAAAAGGGACTCTACTTTGAAGCTGCTAACGTTATGGCATATCTGAGGGGTATTCGTACAATTTACACTAAAGCTTGTGTCAGGTTCTGGCTCGCTAATCATCGTTCCATCGGGTGGTAATATGGTTAAAAATACTCTCATTAAAAAAGCCAGAAATTCAAGAGGCTACTGGCGATTGATTGCTGTTCATAATTCTTCTCAGGTTACTTACTATGTAAATAACTTTTCTCTTAATGGCGCTCTTACTTCAAACAGCTTTAAAACTTACGCAGAAGCAGATCAATTCTTTATTTCACAAACTAAAAACGGGAGATCAACAAATGATAAACCCTTTATTATTTCAGTATAAATACTTAGGCAGTATTGCACTAAAGTGCGGCGCTTCTCATTTCGGTTTCAGGTCTGTGGGTCACTTCACTCCGCTGCAGCAGCTGGTTATTATTTTCAAGTCCAGGAATAAACGAGCCAACTTTTTAGGTTGGATTTATGGCACTATGGAAACAAATCAATATTATCACAGGGAAGTTTATCATAGAGGGCAGCGCTTATTTTTAGTTTTCATCAACACCAATCTTTTCATCAAATCAAACACTAATAAAATCTATTTCAGCAATTTCCGCCAGCTCTGCAGAACACAAGAGCTCACTGTTTATAAATCAAATTACACTCATCCTCATTCTAAGCCGCAGGGGGAAAAATGAAGGTTTATGAATCAAGCCATCCAATTTACCTGCCATTGGCAGGCAAGCGGGACTATACAAAGGTTCCACAAATAAAAATTAAAAATAAAAAACTCAAAGAATGCGGTTTTGATATAGGAACCGAATTCAAAATCATTTACACAAAAAATAAAATCTTACTTAAAGTAATAAAAAGAGAGGTTAATTATGTCGGATGAAAAAAAAGAGAAGGTAAGTAAAATCATTAAACAGCTCGCAGATCTTCCCGATGAAAAGCGGGAGGAGCTTTCCTCCAGGTTAGGGATAATAAATCCGGAAGGCCATCTGCTCACACCGAGAAATCAATGTTTAATCTATTTCCAGAATATAGACAATATTTCAATTTCTGTTGTAGCAGGTTACAAGCAGTGGCAGAAATTCCAGAGACAAGTTAAAAAAGGTTCACACGGTTTTTTAATTGCGGTTCCATCAGGTTTACCAACCTCAAAGGTTGGACAAACAAAGCAGGAGGAGGAAGAACCGGGAGAGGTTTATTTCTTTTATAAAACCGTGTTCGATATCTCACAAACTGAAGAATTATCTTCATTCAATTAAGAGGGAATCAATGAATAATACATTCAACATAGATGAGGCTGTCTGCAATTTGTCTGCTTACGGCCTCGAAGAAGTTCAAAAAGTCTTAGGTCTCAGTGATGATGATGTAGTAAACCTGCTGCTTGATGACTGTGAAGTCCATGAGCGAAAGATTCTCGATTGGTATGGGGAGCATATAAACGATACAATCCAGGAGCAAGCAGAGAGAAGATATGAAGACAGATAAAATATACAGATGTAATAAAGATGTTGTCTTAGCCGAAAGAATAATGATTTCAACCGGCGAAGACGTTTCTATTATCGGGGAGTTAAAAGACAGCTTTGAAACTCCCTGTTATCTCATCACCCATAAAGGGAGAACATTCACCATTTACCTACCAAAATGGTAGGCAAGTAAATCATTTTTTCCCTGCCTGACGGCAGGCAGGTTAAACATTTTTATTTCTTAAAAAATATAGAAAGGGTAGAACAATGATGAAATTAACGGATTTCGCTTCTGATTTAGTAGCAAAGAACCATTTTATCAAAGGCAGTTTCGGGGGATTCCAGGGTGCGGGAAAATCCCGCACTGCTGCAGAGTTTATAATTGGTGTATATAAGCAATTGAAGCTTTCAAAACCTATTCTAATTATAGACAATGAAAAAGGAAGCAGGTTTTTAATAAATCTTTTCAATAAAGCAGGTATTAAAGCAATAGCTAAAGATACAAAGAGACTTGCGGATGTAATCCAGGCTTTTGAGTTTCTTTCAAAGAAAGAAATCGACTTCTTGTTTGTGGATTCCTTAACAAAGATATATTATCAATATGTCAAGGACTATAAGATAAAGAACCATAAAGAAAGAATGTTCTTAAATGATTGGGGTGCACTGCTCCCAGCCTGGCAGGAAGAATTCTCGGATAAGTTTGTTGAGGTTGAGGGGAACATTGTTTTCACTGGCCGAGGTGGTTTTGAATACGATAAGGAAGAGGATGAGGTAGACGACCATGGAAAGGTCATCCGGAAAGGACAATTCGTTAAAAGCGGTATAAAGATGAAAATCGCAGGCGAGACTCCTTATGAAACAGATCTCAATGTATGGATGCAGTTAGAGAAGGATATTGACAAAAATAAAAGACCGGTTCAGAAAAATGTTGGTTATGTTCTTAAAGACAGAAGCGATACGATAAACGGGAAAAGATTTGAATTCCCAACCTATAGGAATTTCAAGCCTATAATTAATTTTATTTTAGGTTTACCTGTTGGGGAAGTTTCAGGAGAAACCTTCAACGATAACCTTACGCCTGGAAACGATGCTGAATATTTTGAAAGAAGATTGAGACAGCAGATTGAAACAGAGAATATCTCAGGGATATTTGATAAGTATGGATTGGGTGATGCAAGATCCAAAGCAGATAAACAAATCAAAGCTACCATAATTGAAAAGATATTCGGTACTTAAAGCCAGACCGAAATATCAAAGATGGATTTCAGTACACTTAAAGTAAAAAGGCTGCAACTTGAAGATATGTTTATCCAGTTATCTACAGCACAGCCTGAAGGTAAACCGGAAAATGTAATTGACTGGGTTATGTCTTACCATATTAAAGCAGCTGCTTAATACTCCAGTGCTGCTGGTTTGGATTTCGGATCAGCAGCATTATTTTTTACTCACACTAATTGAACACTTCTTAAAACTGTAACACTTTTTGTATTGGACTTATAGTTTCGCTTCGTTGTTAATAAGGATAATTTAACAACTCGCTCAACTATTCAGAGATGAACAAAAAGATGTTCCAATTTTTACTACAAATAATGCGCTGTTGCTTTAATGTTGTTTAATTCCGGGAGCCCAAATTCGGATTAATTCTGATTAGTTTTGATAATTCTTCATTTTGAGGAAATAAAAGAAGCTTCAAAACGTTTAATTTTGAAGCTTTTTTGTCGGAACGGTGGGATTTGAACCCACGACCACCTGAACCCCATTCAGGTACGCTACCGGGCTGCGCCACGTTCCGTTTATAATTTTGCAACAAAAAATTCCAGCAAATTTTTTATATCTTCAAGATCTTTTTTTAAAGACGGTTTATCTTTTTTATTATTAGATGGTGTTGTTGAAAATAGATCAATAGGTATTTCTTCCTCCTCGATCTTTTTTTCTTCAATTTTTCCATCATTTAAAATCTTTCTTGCTCCTTCAATTGTATATTTCTTTTCTCTTAATAAATTCTTTATCTGCATAATAAGACTTATATCCTTATTGGTATAAATCCTATTTCCCGCCCTGTTTTTCTGAGGTTTCAACTGTTCAAATTCCGTTTCCCAATATCTTAAAACATATTGTTCAACATCTGTAATTTTACTTACTTCACTGATTGAATAATATAGCTTTTTAATGGAAAGATCTTTCATAAGAAACTCGATTAAACGTTAGGAAAAAAGATAATTAATTGGATTTATAATAGCAAGATAAAATACTTTAAAAGAACCTTATAAATCATTTTCTTTAATAATAATATCTATCAGTTCATTAATGTCATTTAATTCAAAATCAGCTGAATGTTCTTTAGTATCAAAAGTATCGCCATAACGTGCAAATGCTGTCTTCATACCCACTTTTGCTGCACCAACTATATCACGTTCAGCCCAGTCTCCAACCATTATAGCTTCTTCCGGTTTAACATCCAGTTTTTTCAGAATCATTAAAAAAGGTTTCGGATCAGGTTTTCTAACCCCGGTTTCATCAAATGTAACAACTTCATCAAAGATATGATGAAAGTTTAAATATGCTAATCTTAACCATGCTTCTTTGACAGGTGCATCCGAAACAATTCCCATTTTAATACCAAGTTTTAACAACTTATTCAATGTTGAGTAAACATGCGGGTAAGGGATTAATGCAGCTTCACGCGCACGTCTATATGCAACTATACCGGCAGAAAGAATTTTGTAATCTACATGATTAAGAACCCTGTCTAAGAACTCATCAAAAACCTTCTGGTATTCTATACCCTGCTCCTTATATATCTCATCAATAATTTTATCAGCAACACCGGGAGTGATATCCAGACCTGCATCAACCATTGCAGGGATAGCTTCTTCTATCGCCCTTCTTTTCATTTTCATAAAATCAACTAAAGTATTGTCTAAATCGAAAACAACTGCTTTAATCACTTATTTACCTCATTTTGTTTATTTAGCCTGTCAATTAAAAATATACCTGCCAGGTAACTATCTACTTTAAAACCGGAAATATATCCGTCACAACCGGAAGCAGTTATAAGAGTTTGCCTAAAATTTTCCCTGTTAACCAGATGCGATAAATGAACTTCAACCTTTGGGATTTTTACTTCAGCAAGTGCATCACGGATTGCAACTGATGTGTGCGCATATCCGCCGGGATTTATTACTATTCCATTAAAGGTTTTCTCAATACTTTGAATTTTATTAATAATTTCCCCTTCAACATTAGATTGATAAAATTCAAATTCAAATTCTTTTAAAGAGATTTTTTACAACCGATTCAATCTTCTCTAAAGAAAGATCACCATAAAAACTTTTATCTCTTTTCCCCAACAGATTTAAATTCGGACCATTTATGATAAGTATTTTCATTTAATTTCCGCCATTTCATCAATTATTTCACGAAGTTTAGGAGTAAGATAAATTTTGTCTATTCCTAATTCCTTTAATGCCATCGACAGAATCATAACTTTTCTTTGAAGATTTGCTATTTTATTAACAACAATTACTTTGCTGTCCTTTAAAATACAATAACCTCCCTTAAAATCGCCTTTCTCAAAACGTACTTCGGCACCCATCTGCAAGGCAAGATTCTTCAGATCCTGAATAATTTCCTCAAACTCTTTTTCTTTAATTTTCATAAGCTGGATTTTTCTTTGTTAAGGGTTTAAATAACACAAAATATATTATTGAGAAATAACAAAACAGCTCAATAACAGGGAAGCTGCTCAAGACCTTAAATCTTTTTATGATAAGCTGTACTATTTCCATGGAATTGAAATTTCCTGTCAGAATAGATGAAATGATTCTATAATCAAAACTAACCAGGTAAAGTTCAAATGGCAAAGTCAGGAATATTATTATTGTAACAATAAACAACCAGCCGTTTTCTTTTAAGCTAATTTTTGAAATAGTAATAAAAATAAAATATGTAATGATAAAGACGAGGTATAAAACTAATGTTAAGATTATTAGGGAATTTAATTCAACTAAAACCGGATGGAGATTTTGTTCATTAAAAATAGGCCTGAGAATAAGTTCCTTAGGCTTAAAAAGCTGGTAAAAAACTATTAGTCTAGCAAAATAAGCACCCATCCATAAAGAACCGGATAGAGTTGTCAGCAACAAAAATATTTTAGAAGTTTTACTTAAATTATACATATATATTTTTTTAGGTACATTTAAAATTATAAAAAAAATATGATTATTGCCTCTATTGATATAGGAACAAATACAATTATTCTTCTAATTGCCGAAGTTGATATTAGAGATAAAAAAATCTCCCCTTTGTATAATGAACAACGAATCCCAAGGATCGGAAAAGGACTTAATCCGGGGAAACCAATTTCAATTAAGAAAATAGATGAATTAATTAAAATACTGAAGGATTATAATTATGTAATTAAAAAATTTAACTGCGAAAAAACTTTTATAACTGCTACAAATGCATTAAGAATCGCTTCTAACAGAAATGAGATTAAAAAAATAATAAAAGATAAATTAAATTTAGATATTAATATTATTTCCGGCGAAGAGGAAGCAGAACTAACTTTCAAAGGAGCTATTTTTCAATTTAATGATATCGCAAATTCAGTTGTAATTGATATCGGTGGGGGAAGCACGGAAATTATATACGGGAATAAAAATGATGTAGTATTTAGAAAAAGTTATCAAATAGGAGTAGTTACTGCAAAAGAAAAGTACCTCAAACATACACCTCCACAAGAAGCAGAAATATCAGACTTTCAAAATGAACTGGAACAAATTTTCGATGATTTAAAAATAAAGGATTATAAGATTAAAAGATCTTTGGCAATTGCCGGAACACCGACTACACTTGCAGCTATAAAATTAAATCTCCTTGAATATGATGAGGATATTCTCGAAGGGCATATCCTTAAGTGTAGTGAAATAAAAGATTTGATATCAGAATTAAGAAAGTTGAGAGATTATGAAATCATTAAGAAATTTAAAGCAGTAGTGAAAGGTCGTGAAGATGTTATTTTAAGTGGAGCTATTATCTTGTTATTTCTTATGCAATTATCAAATTTAAATGATGTTTTAGTTAGTACTAAGGGGATAAGATATGGAGTTATTTGTAAAGAATTATTTGCATAGTTATAAACCCAATTTTTTGAAAAAATTGGGTTTATTAAAATCCTTAGGGATTTGTATTCTGAAGTATGGTATTTTCTGCCACAGGTAAAAGTTCCGGATAATCAAGTGTATAATGTAATCCCCTGCTTTCTTTTCTCATCTTTGCAGATTTAATTATAATATGTGCACAAGCAATAATATTTCTTAACTCTAGTATATTTTCAAATATTTTAGTTCTCCGGTATAAATTTTCAGTTTCCATAAAAATATTATGAATTCTTCTTTCGGCACGATTTAATCTTAAGTTTGATCTTACAATACCTACATAATCCCACATAATCTGTTTAACTTCTTTAGAACTATGCGTAATTAAAATCTTTTCATCAGCTGAAAGTGTTCCTGAATCATCCCAATCCGGTATGTGGGGAATTTCAGTAGAATATTTTTTAAGAAAATCTTTAACATTTATTGCAGCTCTGTTTGCATAAACAACTGCTTCAAGCAGCGAATTGCTTGCAAGCCTGTTTGCTCCATGTAAACCTGTCATGGAAACTTCACCGCAAGCATATAATCCTTTAAGTGAGGTTCTTGCAAATTCATCGACCATTACTCCACCACAGGCATAGTGAGCAGCCGGAACGACAGGAATGTAATCTTTTGTAATGTCAATCTCGTTTTCCAAACATTTTTTATAGATATTAGGGAAATGTTCTAATATCTCATCTTTGTTTTTATGTGCAATATCAAGATAAACAAACTCATCACCGCTTTTTTTCAATTCATTATCTATTGCACGGGCTACAATATCCCTTGGGGCAAGTTCTTTTCTTTCGTCATATTTTAACATAAACCTCTCCCCTTTGACTGTTCTTAAAATTCCTCCGAATCCTCTAACAGCTTCCGAAATTAAAAAAGAAGGAGCTTGAAACCCGTCATTCTTATTCTTGCTTGTATAAAGAGAGGTAGGATGGAATTGAACAAATTCCATATTTCCTATACGTGCTCCGCTCCTATACGCCATAGCAACACCATCACCGGTTGCAATTAATGGATTAGTTGTATGCTGGTATACCTGACCTAAACCACCTGTTGCTAAAATAGTAGCTTTTGAAACAATCTTAATTACTTTTTTCGAATCACCGTTAAGGACATATGCTCCCCAGCAATTTCTATTATGCAGTAACTCATTTTTTAAATCCAGAGCATTATGTTCTGTTATTAAATCAATTGCTAAAGTATTTTCTATAACCTTAATATTATTTAATGAGTTAACTTTGTTGATTAAAGCCCTTTCAATCTCTTTTCCGGTTAAATCTGCAGCATGTAAAATTCGCGGCATAGAATGTCCGCCTTCTCTTACCAAATCGAAAACACCATTCTTTTTTGTAAAATCTGTTCCTATTTTTACAAGATCCATAATTCTATCAGGACCTTCTTCAACGGTAATTTTAACAGCTTCAGGATTACATAAACCTGCTCCTGCTATTTGAGTATCTGCAATGTGTTTATAAAACGAGTCTGCCTGACTAAATACAGATGCAATTCCACCCTGGGCATAATTAGTATTAGATTCGGTACTATCCTTTTTAGTAACCAGGACAACATCTGCATATTCGGAAACTCTTAAAGCAGTGAAAAGTCCTGCTATTCCGCTTCCTATAATTAGTACATCGGTTTTATATTCCATTTTTGTTTCTTATAATTAAAAATATTTATCGATATATGTCGATTAAAAAAACTACTTTTTTACGTTATTATTCTTTAGTATCTCATGAAAATTATAAAGAAAGAAATCAATTTCATTTTTACCCACAATTAATGGAGGAAGAATTCTTAAAATATTACTATTGGTACAATTTGTTAAAACCTTTCTATTTCTCATTTCTTCAACAATATTATTTCCTTCATAAAAGAGTTCCACACCAATCATAAACCCTTTACCGCGGATTTCTTTGATATCATCCGGGAATGCTGTTTTTAATTCTTTTAATTGTGAAATAAAATAATTTCCTAAATCTTTAACATGCTCCATTAATCCATTTTCAAAAACTTCTTTTAATACAACTATTCCCGCAGCACAACTAACAGGATTGCCTCCGAAAGTAGTTCCATGCTTACCCTTTTCAAATATATTGTTAAATTCTGAAGAGGTTAACGTAGCACCTAAAGGTAATCCCCCGCCAATAGCTTTCGCACAGGTTACCAAATCAGGCTTTAAATTGAAATGATTATATGCAAACGGCTTCCCGGTTCTTCCAAGACCGCTTTGTATTTCATCGGCAACCACTACAAAATTAAATTTATTTTTTAAATCCTTTAAGACAGAAATGAATTCATCCGATACAATATTAATCCCGCCCTCTCCCTGGATAAATTCAAGAAAAATTGCTGCTGTATTTTCATTAATCTTATTTTTCAGCTCATTTACATCATTAAAATTTATCCTGCCGACATTCGGCATCAATGGTTCAAAATCTTTCCTGTATTTTTTTCTGTCGGTAAGTGATAATGAACCGAAAGTTCTTCCGTGAAATCCTTTTGTAAGTGAGAATATTTTTTTATCCGGTCCAAATTTTTTTCTAATAATTTTTAAGGCTGCTTCGTTTGCCTCTGTTCCGCTATTTGAAAGAAATACTTTGGACATTCCCGAATACTTTAACAGTAGTTCTGCAAATTCTATTTGTACATCGGTTATATAATTATTTGATAGATGACCAAATCTGGAGATCTGTCTGCAGACAGCTTCAACTATATTAGGATGCGCATACCCCAATGCATTAACAGCCAAACCCGAAAAAAAATCAAGGTACCTATTCCCACTCTTATCAATTAGATGAACACCTTCACCTTGTTTAATTTTTATCGGTATTCTTTTATAAGTAGAAAGAAATAATTCTTTCTCTCTTTCAAAAATTGAAGCACTCATCATTTTATTTAATCTATAATATTTTAGGATAAGAATATAAGATGAAAAATAATAATGATTGGAATATAATGGAAATGATTATTGAATATAATAAATTTTTTGTTTGGGTATAATTAGCCATTATTGTTAAGAACAATGACCAAATAACAATCAGGAGTTCCAGGATAAGCAAGGTATATGCTATAAATTCTTTAATAGCAAAAGGAGACGGATTTGTTGAAAAAAGATATTCGCCGAACATTACTAATTCCAGTGGAAATAATACAACAAGAGCAAATATATGTGGTAATAATGAATAAGAATAAATAGAGAAATTATCCATTACCCTGGTGGCATAACCAGTTTTTTTATTCAGGAGAGCTACAATGTAAGAGAATAATAAAAAGACAGTGACAAGAATTAACACCAGCCCTAAATAGCCAACTGCAAAATTACTTAATGAAATAATTTCATTTTTAAAAAACAGTGAGATGAAAACAGAATCGATCTCGAATTTCAAAACAGAAAGAAATATTATGAATACGAGGAAGTTTTTATGCTCCGAAAATATAATAGTTTTGAATCCACTTGCAGGACTTTCTATTAACCTGGCAATAATATTTCCAAGATCAATATTATAAATCCTTTCCCTTATATAGGATTTACAGTTTTTACAAACTAAATTGTAAAAAGGATTTTCGGTTTGGCAGTTGTGGCATATAACAGAATTTTTCATGAGACTGCTCTAAAAGGTATTATTAATTAACATAGTATTCTATTTCCGTTAAAATATACAATGTAATTATCCATAATAAAATCTTTAAATTCGGCTCATATATTAGAAATTTAATTTAATCCCTAACATTGGCTGATGAGTCCGGTAATTTTCCTGTACATTAAAATCAAAAAGCTCAGCATCAACATATGCATCAACCAGATTGAGTACATAGACAAGTCCTATATATATTGAAAAAAGATCCCGTTGGTTATGATAAAAATCTCTATTAGATTTATATTGGTTTAAAATGTTTTGAGCAGTTGTTTGAGAATTTAATAATCCATCATATATATTCTTTGTATCATGATAATGATTATTATAAAATCTCCAACCCAAATAAAGAGCAAAAATTCCGCCCCAAATTACAGGAGCTTTTATATATGAATGATTGTATATCTGCCCCCAACCGGGAATTATTGCACTTCTCAAAACAGCTCCCCACGGAGATTTTTGCATAACAAAAACAGAATCATATGAATTATTATCAGCGGTGTCTTTTGTTTGAGCAAAAAAAAAGCTGTTGAACAGAAATATAATAATTATTGTTTTAACTATATGATTTGTCAATGATTTCAAAAAGTTCAAATAAACGTTCAAGTTCTTCATTGGAATAAAATTCGATATGAATTTCTCCCGAACCATCCTGCTTTTGCTTACAGAAAACCTTCGTGCCGAAAGTTTTTCTTAATTTATCTTCAACATCACTTAAATTAGACATGTGCAATGCTGATTGCGACGAAGGGGTTAACCTAAATGATTTCTGCGGTTCATCTGGAGAAGTTAATAATTTCTTCACAAGCTTTTCAACTTTACGAACTGAAAGATTCTGTTCTTTAATCTTCTGAAGAACTTCAAGCTGAAGGACTTCGTTCGGTAAATTAATTATAGCGCGTGCATGACCCGAGGATATATCTTCTTTTATCAAACTTTCCTGTATTTCAAAAGGAAGCTTAAGAAGCCTGATAGAATTTGCAATGGTAGAACGATCTTTCCCTACTTTTTCTGCAATTTGTTCCTGGGTTAAATTACATTCTTCCATTAATCTTTTGTACGCCTGCCCTATTTCAATTGGATTAAGTTTTTCCCTTTGGATATTCTCAATTAACGCCATTGCAAGCATTGCTTCTTCCGAATCGACTTTAATTATATAAGCAGGTATTTCTTTATAGCCTATATCTTTGCACGCTTTTAATCTTCGTTCTCCGGAAATCAATTCATAATGCTCCTGGGAAGTTCTTCTTACAGTTATTGGTTGAATTAAGCCATGAGATAAGATTGATTTTTTTAATTCTTCCTGGGCAGATGGATCAAAATTGCTTCTTGGTTGAAAAGGATTTGGAGTTATCTGCTCTACAGAGATTTTTGCAAGTATATCAAGCTGCTTACCATCATCATGTTTAATCTCAGAGAAGTTAGTAACAGACTCTTCATTTTTTTCTGGCTGCTGTTGACTGAGCAAGGCATCTAAACCTCTTCCCAAACCTGTCTTTACTTTACTCATATTATATTAGAGTTATTTGCAATTGAATTTCTTTCAAGCAATTCCGAAGCTAAGGACATATAATTTTTTGATCCCGATGAAATTGCATCATAAAGGATAATCGGTTTTCCAAAACTAGGAGCTTCGGAGATCCTAACATTCCTGTTTATTACTGTATTAAAGACCTTATCACCGAAATATTTCTTAACTTCGTCGGCAACCTGATGTGAAAGGCGCAATCTCATATCAAACATCGTAAGAAGAACTCCTTCAACAGTCAGGTTCTTATTGAAATGTTTCTTTACAATATTAATTGTGTTCAGCAACTGTCCCAAACCCTCCAGGGCAAAATATTCACATTGTACAGGTATAATTACAGAATCTGATGCCGAAAGCGCATTTAATGTAAGAAGTCCTAATGACGGCGGACAATCAATAATTATAAAATCATAATTTTCTTTGATATGGTCAAGAGAATTTCTTAATATTCCTTCCCTATCCTGCATATCTATTAATTCTATTTCAGCTCCGACCAGGTTAATGTTTGATGGAAGCAGATCAAGAAAAGGCATATAAGTATTTATAATTACTTCATGCATATTTTTACTGCCGATTAAGACTTCATAAACAGACGGAAAATGATTATTTACATTTATACCCGACGAAGAATTTGCCTGCGGATCAATATCTATCAACAAGATTTTCTTTTCAGCTGCAGCTAATGAAGATGATAAGTTAATAGACGTAGTTGTTTTACCAACTCCACCCTTTTGATTGGCTACAGAAATAACTTTGGCCATTTAATCCTATTTTTTTACATAGAAGTTATAAAATTTTTTTTAAAAATACCTATAAGAACTCTATTTTGAAAATAAATTATAATTCTATTTCTTCGCCAAAGCTCATAATTCTGCAGTTTATATTATTTTTTTCTACTTTTTTCTTAAATTCTTTCGGATCAGCGGAAATTACATCAAAAGTATTATAATGCATTGGTATTGCTGTTTTCGGTTTAACAAATTCAACGGCTTTAACCGCATCGTTAATTCCCATAGTGAAATTATCTCCAATAGGTAAAAGCATATAATCGATTGAATTCATTTCCCCAATTAATTTCATGTCTAAAAATAATCCTGTATCACCGGTATGATAAATAGTTTTCCCGTTACTAATAATAACTCCTGCAGGTTCACCGGCATACATTCCGTCAGGTGTTTGAGAACCATGATGTGCAATTGTAAATTTAACACGGCCAAAGTCAAAATTATAACCACCGCCAATATGCATATTATGAGCTTTAAATCCTTTTGATGCACAATAGTTTCCCAGTTCATTCACACAAATAAAGAGAGGCTGCTCCCGTTTAGCAATTTTAAATGCATCACCTATGTGGTCTCCGTGAGCATGTGTCAAAATGATATAATCAGCTTTTACATCATCTGATTTTACGGGTGAATTAGGGTTATTATCCAGGAATGGATCTATCAGGATTTTTTTACCGTTATCGGCGGTTATTTGAAACGCCGAATGTGCAAAATATTTTAATTTCATAATTTCTCCTTTTTAAGAAAGAAGTGAATTAAAATTTTTTAAAACTTTACTGTGTGTAAATTTCATCAGTTCAAGCTTCAAAGCCGCTTTAAGTTCACCTCTTTTTTCTTCAATCTTTTTAAATATTTTAACGGATATTTTTATTTTTTCATTGATAGTTAATGAATTAATATTAACCTTCAAAACATCCAGATCACGAAGTAAACCGGATTGGTCCTGCAGGTGTTCAACCTTTTTATATAAAGTCAAGAACTTTTTACTTTCAAAACAATTAATAAACAGCTCCATGTTATATCTCAAGCGTCTTAAAGCTATTCGTATATCATGTAGATTTTCTTCATTATCATCCTTAAAGAAGATATCGATTGAATTTAAAAGGTTGTTGAGCCGATTTGATAAAATAATTTTTGCAGAATCTCCAAAAAGGAGATCATTGCTTAATTCTTTTATTTCCCATTTGCTTTTTGACATTTGAATCCAGTGGAATGAAACTAAGAAAAATCTTTTAGAACAGTGTAATTTAAAGTTCTTTTAGGAGATTTTAAAATACTACTTTCTTGCCGGTAATAAATTTAGCTCAAAAACCAACAAAAATAATATTCCGGCATGATTCAATTAATATATGTTACTTACTTACCAAAGATAAATTATATAAAAATAAAAAGACCGATGGTGCAGTATAATCGAGGGCAGCTTCATTGCAGTAATAATCCTGCCGGTTATCATGATAAACTATATTAGACTGGAAACTTTTATATTTATCATATTTCATTTTAAGATCGGGAAATACTTTTAACCAGGAAGATTTTTCAGCCGGACCGCCAACTACAGCTCCGTTTTGCATGCAGCATAAACTATCAATTTGTGAATGCCCATATAAAGGATAATTTGCACCAACACCACAGACAAAACTTACACCCCAATTATTTCTTCCAAGCAAATAATCTCTCTCGTTTATCGCAATATTCAGGAATGTTTTATCTGAAGTTAAAAAATAATACATAATAGCTTTTTGAGCATCACCAGTAAATAAAGCGGTTGTTCCCCATGTATATCCTGATGAAAGATAATATGCATCGTTTTTCATTTTTGCTTCCTTATTCTCAAGAATGCTTTCCATTTTATTTTTACAATATTCGGTTTCAATACCAGCTTTGTAACAAGCTGCGTAAGCAAGATAATCAACGTTTCCCCATCCGATATCTTCACCGGTTAGTTTTTTAAGATTGATTTTCGCATACTCAAGGTATTCTTTCTTTTTTGTTGACTGATAAAGTTCAGCAGCACCCAACACCATATCATCTAACCAGGTCGATTCATTATAATATTCGGGTGGAATAGATTTCTGAACATTTTTATATTCGCTTCTAGCTGCAAAGAGTCCTTCTGCTCTTTTCAAACACTCATCTGCAAATTTCCTATCAGATTTTTTAAACACTCTATAAGATATTGCAAGAGATGCTGAACTTCTTCCTAAAAGATTACCTCCCCATCCACGATGTAAACTTCTTGGATTTCCAACCACACCTGTACTATCATCGCTTCCCGGCATTCTCCAATATTTATGGTCTTCTTCCCCGCTCACCTGGTAATAGTAATTCCCGTTGGAATAATCAGAAGTCATTTTTAATATCCACTGTATGCCAACCTGGGCTTCTTCTAAAAGATCAGAAATTCCATTTTTTGGCGAAACATCAGCTATTGCACCTTTAAAATTATAAGTATCTGCATAATCTGCTGCAGTAAGCAGTTCAACAGTTGCGTATGTTGCTGTTATCATGAACTTTATATAATCGCCTGCATCATGCCATCCTCCCGATGCATCGATTGCTGCCTTTGCATCATTTAAGTGACAGGATTTATGAAGCAGCGGATCGGTGTTACCGCATCTTTGCGATCTAAAAAATTCAAGCACTGATTTTAAGGCATTTTGATACCCTTTTACTGCTCCAACTGTGAATGATCCTGATATTGTACCATCAGCCAGCTTAATTCTATATTTGCCGGCTGTTTTGAAGTCGCTGAAATTGCAGGGAAAATTATATTTAAACGGAGTATTTTTGTTACCGCGGCTGGTTAAAATTGTATCGGTGTATAAAATATTATTTATATTATTTGCGTCAACTAAGTAAAATGGTTTTCCTTCAAGATTTTCTCCAGAACCAATAATGGCAATCTTCTGATCATTAATAAGATACCCGACCTGGTTATATCTTATATAGCTTGCCTTATCCATTTCTTGAGAGCTTAATGGATATGAGACTAACAGAAGCGCTGCAGTTAAATAAATAGAGAGCATTTGCTTTTTCATTATTCTTTCCTTATCTATAGAAGAAAAACTATTCGAATTTTATTTAAACTAATTTTTGCTTAACACTTTTTGATTCCCTATCATTCCTATACATTTGACAATCGGGGGATAATTTAATAGATCAACTCTTGACCAGGTTGTAAAAAGATGCCCTAACATATTGGGGCTTTTTTGTTCGTTGCTGTATTCAATTAAAGCTTTAGCCGCATCTGCATCTTTCCAGCTTGAAGGCAGAACACGGAAACCTTTTGTAATGAGATAAGGAATTGAAGGATAACCGTCCATTTTTTCATAATGCCAGGGACATAAAATTATATCTTTAGGTATCATATCAACGGCGGCGGCGGTTCCATTCATTGAAGATTCCCATTCATCGAAATTAAATTTAGTACCGTCAATTAGCCTGTCGGCCCACATCAGCATTTCCACTCCACGTTTCTTTACTAAATGATCATAAACATCATTAACTGCTTTAGCAAAAAGTTTTCCGGAATCTTTACCTCTTGTTGAAGGAGACTTTTGAGATCCTAATAAAAAAACTTCATCCATTCCAACGTGAAATGCCTTAGCTTGAAAAGCATCGATTATTTCATCCATTAAAGAAAATACAATTTTATATAAGTCTGGATTTGTAACATCCCATTCCCGGCAATATATATCTTTATTCCCGGGGAATGCTCCGGGAGTTAGATCAAATTGCGGATATTTTATTAATAAAGGATAAGTCTCTTCAGCCCAGGATTGGTGCCCTAAACTTTGAAATTCAGGGATAAGCTCTATATTATTTTCTCTGCATATATTTGCAAATTTCCTTGCCTGTTCTTTAGTAATTTGTTTATCTCCATACCTTAGTTCAGGGTGTGTTTGAAATTGAAAACTATAATCGACTTCAAGAATTATTACATTGATCCCCATGTTTGCAAGATTTGGGACAATCTTACCCAATTGAACCAAATCGCTGTCATTGCTGTATCCCAACAGATGAAGCCCTTTCCATTTTTCACCGGCTTTAGGACCAATCGTGGTTTCTTTTACAGATGAACAGCCAATTAATGTAGAAAGAATTAATAAAAGAATTAACTTATACAATTTCATTTAAACTCCCTTTTATTTTTTCTTATTGTTAATTTTTTTATTTGTAAAAAATCTTAGTTCTTATCCTAAAAGAAATAGAAATTATAATTTATTATTCAGAATCTCTACCGATTCATTATTGTGATTCCTCTACGGGGATTTTCTTTTTGAATTTTTTTTCTGCAAAAAACTTCTATGAAGTTTTCCCTCCATTTTTATTTTACAATAGCATTTAGAAACTTGATTTGTTCATTGGAGTTTGTATTTCCATCATAAGGAAAAACTTCCCAGGTTTCAGTTAAAGATATAGTATCTCCGGGAGTTAAGGTGCTATATGCTCCATGAACTTCCAGTTCAAGCAGCTTTTCATCATTATCATCTTTATTTATATTATTATATAATTCAACCAGCCCGTGAAGAGGATGAATTAGATTTTTATCTAACTTATTAAAACGTATTAGCAATATTTGTCCTTCACTAAAACCTGCAATAAAATTACTATCCGGATATAAATGAACTTCCTGAACCTGTTCAGTTTTTTCCCCGTTAGGAATTGACGGATTTAAAGTAAAATATCCATCAATTATTTGATAAGGTGTTGTTTCTATTCTTTTATCTTCACTGTATACGAGTTTTAATACTCCATTTTTATTTATAGGTACATAAGATTTTGCAAAGCCATCTAACCTTGTAAGCATCCACAAATCAAGGCTTATATTTTCATTTCTTATATTTTCTGCTGTACTAGTAATTTTTACAGCACCAGAATATTTAATAGAGATTTCTTTAAATATTTTAACACCGCTCACAGGGCTTCCGGGTCCAACCATCTTTAATGAAGAATCATTTCTGCTAAGAATTCTATTTTTACCATAAATTAAATAGGGATCGGGAGGCCAGTCTGCCTTTTCTTCATTCCTTTTCATATTTAAAGTTTGATGAGTCCACCATTCACTTTGAGGACCGACCCATGTAATATGTCCATTGAATGCTATGAAGTTGCTGAACGCAGAAATTTCAGGTTTTTGTTTTTCCGGATTTTGCCACAATTTCGTATCGGATTTTAATATGTTTCTAAGATCCTGGTTTTCTTAAAAGGACAATTCTCCCGCCAACTTCCGGTAAAATTCCCACTTCAATATTTTTATTGCTAAGTATTATAAGATTTTCATTATCCTGCGGATAAATAGCATATGAATAACAATTATAAACAAACAGATTTAATAACTTGATATTTATTCTGTAAAATATCATTTCATTTCTTTTAAAATCTTATTAGCTCCGAGTACAAGAAACATAAAATTAGTAGAGCCTCCGCCGACTACATATTCTGTCTGCTGCCATAAATAAGGCCATACCTTTAATTCAGGCAGATCGGGTCTTACAAGATTGGTTCCGGATATATCACCACCCGGTATAAAAGACCAATCAGCCATATTGAAGCCATAGGCAACGATTTGAGAATTAGCACCTACATTTGAAACAAATGAAGCAGTATTTTCACCGGGGTGGCATCCAAGTATAAAATTTAAAGCACTAAGCATGGGCTCAATAGAAAAAATACCCGGCCAGCCTTTATGTAAAAAGTAATGTTCAAAACCAAATCTTTGGATACCCCATCCCGCTCCCCAAATTTCAGGATGATACGGAACCCCGAACGGGTTTTCTTCTGAGAGCTTTTCAATCCTGTCTTTTACTGTTAAAATCTCTTTATTTACGCCTGAAATAAATTTTTCATTATTTATTACAGGCATAACCCTTCCGACCATCCACCCGACTTCATTTATATTTGTAAGTATATCCGGCAGCATGTCTATTAATTGATTTTTATATTCATCATTATTTGTTGTAAGTATTAATTCCACAAGTGCCTGAATTTTTCGATTTGTAATATGACTCATCGTCAACTGATTGGTATTTCTTCCATATTTTTTCAGCAGTATTTATACATATCGCTCGATAGACTATCATCATATCCTCTCAGCACACGGGAAGCGGCAGCCAATCCAGTAACTCCGTAAATCTGCCAGCCGGGATCATCTTCCGTGAAAACAATTCTGTCATCCAGATCTTTTACGTATTCTTTCGGAGTATGCCTGTTATTTTGTATATAAAAATATTTGTCATATTTATTAGAGATATGATCATACCAGAAGCCTTCATATTTCTCCGGAAGTTTCCCTGTATATACTTTATTATCTGTCATTTCTCCGGCTTCACCGAGCAATGTATACTGTCTTAAAGTCGGACAAATAATGCCGCGGTAGAATTGCCCGAGATTTTTATACCCGCCGAGCACAGATAATAAACCATGTTCTATTTGTTGAAGAACATCCGGCTTGCCGTCAGGATGGTGGATTTCAACAATTTTTTCATCTTCATTGATAAGTGCCTGATCATAATTTTTTAAATTAAATTCCTCATAAGCATAAGCCAATGTGAGGATAGTCCCGATTTGCGATTCAAACCTAAGATCGTAATCCCCTGCGTCATGCCACCCGCCTTTGTCTAATCCATTTACATGCTGTAATGGTTTGATGCCGGCCGGATCTTTCCGCTGTGCATAAACATCAAAATGATTTATATTCTCAGGTGCCATTAAAGCATCATCAAGATGGCAGTAGTCATGCCAAACCCTGTACTTTTCAAAAACCTTTACATGACACATTTGAGCAGGTAGAAAGTAGTCAATTGTCGGCTGCCAAACTCCCGTTTTGAAAACATCATCTCCAATCTTAAATGGATCGGAAACCTTTTCACCATATTGGACAACATACATACCCGGTTCTTCAACTGAGGTAAAATCAGCTTTCAAGTAATGATATCTCAAAAAATTTCCTGCATCAACAGGATTAACAGACAGTACAGTTTCAGAACCACCTTTAGAAATTATTTTATTGATTTTAATTTCATTAAAAGAAGTATCTCTTTTATCTAATTCTATAACAGCCATCTTCGTTTGTTTTGGATAATATCCCACTTCCGAAGTATGAATTACAGGGCTGTACATCCAGCCTTTGACAACATTAGGCTTAACTGTCCATTCAATTGCATTTACTGTTGCTCCGCCCGGGACGAGAGCTCTTACAATAAACCAACCGTTATTGTGTATCACTCTGCCGTCCAGAAGTTGCAGAGTTCCATTTTTATTTGTTATGGTAAGTGTCCTGTATTTATCTTCCGGTGCGACTACAAGAGTTTTTCCTTCGGCCATTGGAACTGCTTCTATTTCACCGTCACCTGCCTGCTCAACCGGTGTGTTAGCATATCTTGGAAATACGCCGGATTGATCATCCATTAAATAAGTTTTACCGAATAAATCACCCGGAAACAATTCAAGATTAAATCCAACTTTCCCGATCCATTCCGTGGGTAAAGGTTTATCCAGGTCTACAATTATATGAAACATATCATTATCAGCAATTACTCTTAGATGATAAGTTAGTTTAAAGTCCGGATATATAATCGGCTGGTCTTCTGTAAGCTCCCTTGTGGAATCGGGAAACATTAATGTAACTCTAATTTCTCCTTTATCTTTTAATATTTCCTTTTTTAATAAGAGCGGGAAAGGCTGCCATTGCCCGGGCGTTTTTGTAAGGGTTAAATCTCCATCTGCTGCTACCCTGGTACCGTGCTGGATGATTGTTATTCCTCCCTGATGCCCTTCAGGGTAAATGTCGTTATGAACCATAACAGTAAGCCCGGGCATCTCAAAATATCCATCTTTATTAATTTTTAATTCCTGGCCTACTATATCTAAATGATTAAAAAGTACAATTATTAGAATAGTAAAAATAAAAGCTGTTAATTGTTTATACATTTGATACCCTCCGGAAGAAAATTCATAATTTATTTAATAAATTAATTCAATCAATTACCTTTTATTTGTTCAGACTTCTTATTAATAAGCCCATTATAAAGTGTATTAAGGAGCCGGGAATGATAATCCGAAGTATATTCCCAGAACATTGCACCTTTCAGATTATGTTCATTTATATATTCGCATTTATCCTTCAGTGACTCTTCATCATCATAAGAAATAAATATTTTTTTATCTTTATTAAACAGGTAAGGTGCGCAGGAAGTTGAATCCCAATAACGTACAAAACCATTTTTGTTTATATAATTCTGAACAAGATTTTTGAATGAACCCCTAATACGTATTTTTGTTTGGCCGCCCGGTTCATATAAGCCATTAAAATCCGGAGACTTTACCTGCCAGACATGCCCGTAAAATGCTACACCAAGAACAATTTTTTCCGGCGGTACCCCCAGCTTAATATATCTCTGCACCATTGCATCGGAAGAAGTATGATTGGGATCCCGCGGATTAGTGTAAAGCTGAGTATGATGCCCGGCAATAGAATCAGTCTCCGGCTCACAAAAATCATAACACATAATATTCAAAAAATCTGCATAATTCTGGACTTTATCTATTTCAGTGTTTGCAAAGTAATCATCAAAAGTACTTGTTGCTGCAGTCAGCCAGTAATGTCTTCCGTTTTTTCCAAGCTCATCAAGAGCGCTTCTTAATTCCTTCATAAGACTGGTAAAATTTTCTTTATCTTCAGGTCGATGTACATTCCCATAGCCGATTAAATTTGGAAATTCCCAGTCAATATCAATACCATCAAGATTATTTACTTTGATAAATTCAATGGCGCTATTAATAAATTTTGACCTGCTTTCTTTAGTAAGACTCATATCCGAAAATCCGCCTGACCAGGTCCATCCGCCGACAGATATTAATATTTTAAGATTTGGATTTCTTTCCTTAGCATGATTTAAAATTTTAAAATTTTCCAAATCATTTTTGAATCCTTGTGCAATCTTACCATCTTTTATATTAGCAAATGCATAATTGATGTGAGTTAATTTTTCTACAGCTATGTCATTTCCATTAATTAGGCTGTCCTGTGGGAATAAATATCCTACAATATATTTTTCAGGTTTTTGTTTTTCAGAATTAGATTCAGAGCATGAAATAATTAAACTGCTTAAAATTAAAACGGCAAAAATACGCCACATAATGCCTCCAATAATTTTATTAAGAAAACGAATCTTTTATTCACCGGCTGAAACAGCCATTAAGAACCACGAATCATGCGGGAGCCACTGTTCTGTCCATCTCCAATCATAATCTTTGCCTGTTACCGAATACGGTATATCGTAATCTACATCATGTTCATTATTCAAACCTGCAGTTATACCGTTAGAAATTCCCCCAGGCATATTAGTATACTGCCAGCTTCCAAAGAACATATATTCAGGATTATTATGCCCTTTACCGTATAACATACAAACATCAAACGGATTCAATCCAAGTATCCAGTTTAATTGATCATCTGCAAACTTTTCAAGTTTTTCAGTAAAGCTTTTGTCTGAATTAAAATAAGGAATTGCCAGTTTTGCAGCGCATGCGAGCGATGCTAAACGTGCATCTTCTCCCTGCCACCATGGCTCTGTTTCCGTATCATGTGGATAGAAAAAACTGCTGTTGCGTCTTCCGTCTTTATGCTGAACCAATTGCCTGGCATAACCAAAAGCATTAGGTACTTCATTAGTAATTGAAATACTAAACTCAAGAGATTTCTTGATTACATCCAATACTTTTGATTTAGTACTATTGTCACAGATATCCAGATAATAAATTAACGAAACTACAGGGAAGCCTTCATCAGCAGCATGGAAAAACGGACGATCAACATCATCTGCTCTCCAATAGTTTATATAATTTTTCCATGAAATCAATCTTCCCATTAAACTAGCGGCTCTTTTATCTGCAGCATTTTTGTAAATATCTTTTTTTGTAGTTTTATATAATTCTACTGCAGCTGCTAATGCACAATAATCATCTATAATATTATTTTCTATATCGCTAACCATAGCTTTGTTGTTTTTCTCCAGGTAATTAAAAGCATCTTCAGCACATTTGAGATAAACGCTGGAAGGATAATCGCCATAGTCTTTAAATCGTGATGCCATTGCTAAAGCAGCAATAGAAATACCGCCCCCATCGCTGTAGCCAACCTCATATAATCTATTTTCATTCTTAAGCTTAATCTGTCCCGAATAAATAACAGTATCTGTTTTTTTATTCTTAATGCTAAATCCAGTCATTGCCGGAGATATTCTACGATCTTCCGGTTTTTTCCCCGGCCCGGGAGCGGAGACAGACCTATAAAATGAACCATTAGGATCTTTAACTCTTACAAGGTAATCAGCTCCATACAAAAGTTCGTCGCGAATTCTTTTCCTGAGCTGTGTGAAATTATCATCATTTCTTTTATCAAGCATCTCATAACTTTTGCACAAGCTGTAAACGACAAGCTGTATTTGCTGAGGGACAAAATAATTGGTATATGACAAATGCGATAAATGTTTACCGTAATCACCGGTTGCATCCTGCCATCCTCCGTGCACATCTACTGTATCTCTTCTATCACCTTCAAAAGTCATTTCCTTATCTGCTTTCTCCATTTGGCCGACACAGCGTTGTTCCTTGAAATATGAAATAACATCCGATAGAGTTTGTCTTTCAAGAACATTCTTTTGTATTAAGAAAGGGAACGAAGATACTGTCCCGCGGTTAGTTTTGCATTCTATATAATAATTTCCTTCTTTTTGAACCCTGCTAAAATCAATTGTCCAGAAATACCAGTTTTTCCATTGATCAATTTTACCAATCTCTACCGGTTTTAAGTCCATTACCTTCTTATCATCGTCATATAATTTTATTGAACAGTTTTCAATTTTATCTCCGGGAAAGGCTTCTATAACTGCAGTTTTAATACTTACCGGATTATAGCCCACCTGGTTCGTTAATACTTTTATTTTTTGTGAATAAATCTGCTGAACACATAGAAAAATTAAAAACGAAATCAAAAATATTCTTTTCATTTTTTAATTCCTGCTTTAATAATGAGTCATGTATTTATATTGATATCTTATTCTACTCTAATTCTATAATTTCAACTGCAGCCCTTTCCTGCCCAGATAACCAGTAAGCCAAGTCATTGAAAAAGCAATGAATACCGCGCGTAAAAAACCGGTAATAAAATGTCCTTCAAACCATATGTAAAGATTAAATCCGTTAAATAGAGGTGCAGTAAAAGCAAAAAGCTCTAATACAAGAGGAGCCAGGATATATGCAAATAAAGGATTTTTACCGGCCGGCTCTATAATTTTAAACCATGAATAGCGGCCGTTCATATCAATAAGCCAGTAAACAATCATCCAGATCCAGATTGTAAACACAGAACTAAGCAGACACCATGGCACTGTTGCCAGGTTTTTGCTGATTATAAACATTTTATCTAGCTTGTTAAGCTGATGCAGGAGTAACCCGGTAATAAGTAAAAAGATACTGAATCCGAATGCCCATTTTAAAATATCTTTATGGTTTTGATGCTCAATATTCTCACGAAGTTTATTACCAAGTAACCCTCCTAAAAGAACTATTGCAGGAAGTGAACCCAGAGTATAACCTGCATACATTTTCGGCCAAAGAATTTTAATTAAAGAATTATTTTCAAGCATCCCTGTATTAACAGCTAAATAAAAACTGAAAAGAAAAACTACTGCACCTAAAAGTGCAAGCTGGTTATTTTTAAATGGGATATAAAATATACAGGCAACCAGATAAGCCCAGCCAATAAGCCCCAGAATTCCCCACCAATCCGGACGCATTTGTATTAATCCAGTCTGATTATTGCCTTTAAATAAAAAGAAGAGCACCATTAAACCTGCCGCCGCTAAATATTTTATCCACTTCTTTGATAGAAAATCTTCTGGATTATTGTCCCTGTTCCACATAAGAATAACAAACAGGTACATTAGAATGGCCCATAAATGTGGATTAAGAATAGCTTGATCTGAAATCCGGCCGCTATTAACCATAAAAACACCAAGAAGAAGAAGTCCTGCTACACGTATTAAAATATGCTTCCAGACAGAAACCAGCGGTTCACCTTTTTCAATTCTTCGTCCGATGGAAAAAGGAATTGACATACCGACAATGAATAAAAAACCCGGGAATACCCAATCGACAAAAGTCATTCCGTCATGCATTGTTTTAGCATGCATCATCCATGCAGGAAGATTTGCTACACCATCAATATCATTTACAAAAATCATAATAAGAATTGTTAATCCGCGAACTATATCTATTGATTTAATTCTGCCAATTTTACTTTTTAATATTCCGGTATTATTTTCTTCCATTTTTTTTCCAAGTTAAATGTTAACGAAGCAAAACCATTTTTTTTGTCTGATTAAATTTCCCATGCTTCAATTGATAGAAATATATTCCACTGCTCAGTTCGTCTGCATTAAATCTTACTTCATATGTACCGGCTAATTCTTTTTCATCAACCAGGGTAGCCACTTTGCAGCCAAGCGCATCAAATACACTTAGCGTCGTTCTTGCCGCATTGTAATTGTTGATAGAAGAATTAACTGGGATAGAATAGACAATTTTTGTTGATGGATTAAAAGGATTAGGAAAATTCTGTTCAAGATTATACTGTTTGGGCATATTATAATTTAGCTGCTTTTTTACATCGGTTGCTAAAGTATATTGGGAAGTATCATAAATAGTACTATCCCCTATTATATAAATATTCTTTCCTTGTGGAGAAATCCAGCCATCTACGTGTTTAAAATCAATCCTATGCTTGCCTGCTGTAAGATTTGGAATTAATGTATTACTGTCCTGCCACGGACCATTATCAAGACTCCATTTTGCTCCTGCACTTACTGATTCTATGGGAGTGATAATTACACTTAAAGATCCTTCAGGAACAACAACCGAAACAGATTTAATAATTAGTTCAGCTTCTTTTTGATTTACAGGCGCATGCCCTTCCAATAGCCAAAAGTTGATATGCAACCGTTCATTACCTGCAGGCGGATTCTTGCTTCCCTTGTATGTCCATTGCTGAATTAATGAATCGGCTGAAGGTGTTTGATCAAAATTTCCACGGTAACTTTGAAGATTAATACTATCCTTCGACCAATCTATTATGTGTGATGAATAATTATTTGTAAGATTTAATGAAAAACTTTTTTGATTTTTCGAATTGTACGGTGGCGGCTGGATAGTGTACCATCCATCGACACTTGAAGGATCTCCCCATCTCGATAATTCAATATCAATTTCCCTGCTGTCGTTTTCATATGTAAATAAGCCGACTACAATATTTTGATCATATTTTTCAGTATTGCTGGCTAATTGAAATATATATTTAGCATATCCGAATGATTGATCCGTGTAAACTTCCGAGCAGTACCAGGTATTTCCGACTTTAGTTATCTTAAGATGAAGATACCCCAAAGAATCCACCCAGACATTATTTTCACTATCACTCCATTCATTTGGCCCAGGTCCTCCAGGATCATTTCTTACATACCAATTTATGCCGGAAAACTGAATTCTTTTTTGAGCTAATATATTATTTACACTAAATGAGAGAAAAACTATAATAAGGAATAATACTTTTTTTTGCATTTGTTAACACCTGTTTCATTTTAACATTAAGTAATAAGCTATTTGAGAAGAATAAATTTTTTGATATCAGTAAATTTCCCTGCAGTTATTTTATAGTAATAAACACCACTGGATAAAGATTCTGCATTAAATTCTATTTTATATTTTCCGCTTGCTCTTTCTTCATTTATTAAGGTTGATATTTCACTTCCAAGAAGGTTATAAATTTTCAATATGACATGCTCTGTCTTCGGAATAGAAAATTCTATCTTCGTCGATGGATTAAATGGATTCGGATAGTTCTGTTTAAGTTCATAACCAGGAAGCGAAGAATTTCTCTTTTTACTTGAAACGGATGTCGGAGTAAAATCTTTCGGCCAGATATCGTAAGCAGTAAAATCAACCCAATATAAATCCGATATGTTTAAACATGTTTTAATTAATGCATCTCCAATATCCTTAGGTGGATTTGATAACTCTCCCCACCACGGTTTGTCACTATCATAACCAAATTGAAATGCTACTTTTGCAGAAGAAAATGCTTTCGACCAATCGATAAATTCATTTATCATGCTTCTCATATCCGGAAAATCCTGGCTGTCATCCACAAAAACCATATCAGTCCGGAATGTCGGAGGCATTTTTTCTATTAACCAGTGTTTAGTAAATAAAAGATAATCCGGATTATAGGATTTTATTTGAGTACTCCATGCTGCGGCTTCTGAATCTGTTACAGCTTCACCCTCTTCATTATTTGATGCACTTGTTCTGTACCATTCAACGTCAATTCCAAAACCTATAACTGATGTATGGTGACTATACTGAGATAATGCAAGAGTTATAAGGGTTGAGACATCTGCAAACCCGGGTTCTACCTGCAGCCAAACCTTCACTCCTTTTTGATCAAAATAATTCAAATAACTTTCATTTTCATCCCTGCTGCCAAAAAATATTTTATTAAAAGATGAATCAGGATGCGGATTCGGAAAATTAAGATAACAGCCATCATCGGTTGTATAGCCTAAAATCCAAATAACTGAGGGTGAAGCACCTGGAAAGCACAATGCCATATCACTTGCTGCGTTAAACCACCATGAAGTATCGGGGAATGAATTAAATCCGTATACGGATGAACGTAAACCGGCTCTCTCAACTTTGTTTGAGCCTTGAGCAAAAAGATTTTCTCCTATGATCAGTACAAATATTACAATGAAGATTAACTTAACTGAAAATAAGAGCTTTCCATTTTTTTTTAATACTGTAACACTTTGCAAATTCTTAAAATTCTTTTTATTGGATCTAATATTCCGGATTTACCGGGCGCTTCATTGAATCTAATCCATCCTGAGAAATTATTTTTCCGTAGGTAGTCAGATCAATATTGTTTTTCAAAATAGCTCCTCTAAAAGCGGGTGAAGATAAAGCCAGTAATTCAGCCTGTCTATGTTGACTTACCCGGTACGGATCATCAGGATTATTCATATCAATAAGTGCATTCATCTCGCTGGTTTCCAATCCCAGGTGAACCACAATAAGATTTATTCCATCTTTTTTTAAACTATTAACTATTTCCATTAAACGGCTGAATTTTTTTTCAGGGGGTGTAGCCCAGAGAGTATTATAATTTTCATTAAAATACCTGGATATTCCCAGGTGATATTCTTTCGCAAGTTTTTCAACAATAGCTTTTAACTCAGGCGTTGAAAATGCCGTAATCATATGAGCATCTACATAATCGATATGCAAGCCGGATTTGATTGCCCTTTCGATTTGAGCACGGAGCTCAGCTTCAACTTCACTTAACTTATATCCGCATTTTGCAAAATCTTCTTCAGATTGATAAAAAAAGCCATTACTATCTACAAGACTTGGAACCGCAGTTCTGCCGGCTACAGGTCCCCATTTATAATTTTTCCATTCCGAATTAAGTACCAGGTGAATCCCAACAGATATTTGAGGATTATCCTTTAAGATTTCTACTGCTTCTTTGTACCAAGGACAGGTAAACATGACTGATGTAGAAAATGGAATACCTGTTTCAATTAATTTTTTAACTGCTATATTAACTGTGTGACACATTCCAATATCATCACATCGTATTAAAAGCTTCGTTTGAGCATTTATTTTTGATGTTAAGAAGGTTGCTGTGGTAAATATTAATATTATAATCAATTTGAGAGAATATTTTCGCTCCATCATTTGCATAGCCTCATTTTATTTTAAATGAAATTACGGCATGAGATAATTTTGTTTTCTCTAACACAGAGTAGTTAAGAACAATTTAATTACTGAACTTCAATACAACCCGGCAATGGGTTTTCACAATTTTGCAAACAAAATTAAATATTTGAAAAAACCTCCCTCAATCCTTTCCATGAAACGGAAAGGTTGAGGGTTAGTTCATTATTGCAAAATGATACTTTGAAAAGAACTATTTCAACAAAGTCATTTTAATAACTTTAACATTAGCATGTTGCTTAAGAACGAGGAAATAAATTCCGCTGGCTTGTTGAGACATATTTATATTGACAGTATGAAAACCGGATGACATGGCCTGATTATTTATAACAGTCATCACCTTTTGTCCAATCATATTGTAAACAGCAAGACTAACTTCACCTGTTCTATTTAGGTTAAAATCGACAGTTGTTGTTGGGTTAAATGGATTTGGATAATTTTGTTTCAAAGAAAATTGATCCGGGAGACTTTTTCCATCTTTAACTCCAACAAGCCCCTCATTATATTTAGCTAATTCATCCGGGTACCACTGTAAGCTTCCAACATGATAACCATCAGTTGAGGTAAAGCTTGCTGAGTAAGAGAAATCTTCAGGTAACGGCCATTGCATATATGCCCAGTGTATATCCGGGTAAATTGCTGAATCCGGATCCCATCCCCAAAATCCAAATTGTTGTACGTTTCTGTCGTTATACATTTGAGCAATCATTTCATCAGTTCCGCCGAAATTTGTGAATCCAGGATCAGCTTCTACATTATCTTTAAAAGTAAAATTAGGCCATGTTGTTTTGTCTGAGACCATATGTTCTCCTCTTGAACTTAACCAAGGTATACTTGCTACTGAATCAGCATATGCTGTCCAATAATCATGTACTCCCTGTGACCAGAAATAAACATTATTTTCAACTTTTAAAATTCTGTCTTTTTCCGGCATAATTGGAGGAAGACTTTCTCCACCTGCTGAATTTGGTGCTAGTGTATCAATTTCTATAAGTCCCGGCTGTACATGATCACCACCAGAGGCAGTAAGATCGTTAATTATAGAACCATAGCAGCCTACGTTATAAAATATATTATTAGTAATTGTTGTGTTAAGATGAGCTGCAACATCAGTCGTAAAATTTTGAACAATATTAACACATGTATTGTGATCAAAATAAATATATTTCCAAGGTGTTAAAGGTTCTATGTTCAACACAGAACCCTGGATATTGAAAAATGTATTATTAGTAGCAATACAAGTATCAACGCTACCGCCGCTTCCCTCAAAGAAAAACGGAACCCATTCGTCACCGCCAAACGGTGAACCGTTTCTTGTTTCACATCCATGTAAAATTAATGTAGTGTGGTTAATTCCATCGGCCTCAATAAAGGCCCAACCGATTAATTCAAAATAGCAATTATCACATTCAATTCTCAAACTATCTTTTTGCAAAACAATCGCATTAGCCCAAGAATATTGGTTATCTGCTGTTATAGTGCTGAAAGCAATATTCTTGCAGGTTAAATTTGCAAATGTTGTAATGATAGCTTCCTCTGGCACATTTCCTTGATCATCCTGCGTTACTAGAAATTTCGGGGGTTTAGTTTCTTCTGTAGTCCCGGGAACATCCGCAATCAGAGTGATTGGATTTTTAAACACTGCAGATTGATTATAATAATATACTTTACCTAGCTCCAGTTTATAAACATCATGTTTTTGCTGACCGGCATTATTTGTATCCGATACAACATATTTTATTAAGGAATTAACGATAGGATTACCGTCATTGTCAGTTGCCGGCACATCCATTATAGTTTGACTAATTACCATACTGCTTAAGGCAAAAGTCAATATTAGGGATAGTAGTACTTTTTTCATTGGGCCACCTCCGTATTAGTTTGTGTAAATTTTGATTAGTTAGTTAATTAAGTCCTGTTAAATATTTCTAAGTTAATTGAATTAAAATTCATACTTCAAACCTATACTTCCGCTCATACCATAATATTCTTTATTAGTCATATAACCTGTCCCAACGTTATCGTCTTCCTGAATTACCTGTGATATATTATTTAAATTGCCATATACTTTTAATCCCTGTACAGGAAGTTTCTGAGAAACCGTTAAATCAAAAAGTGTGAATCCTTTAGTAAAACCTCTAAGTTCAGAACGCCAGTCATTTTGTGAAAATATCTGCGATTGATATTGTAATGAGGTTCGTATTGAAAAACCTTCATAATCGTATCCAAGTGTAAGATTTAAAATATTATCCGGCTGAAATAACAGTGGAGCGGTATAGGCGGAATCCTGATTTCCAACAATCTTTAATATATTCCCCAAAGGAGATGAAATTACTTTTTTAATCGGTACTGTTCTAGGGTATGAAGCTTTGGAATATGTATATGTATAATTAATATCAAAAACAATATTTTTTAGAAATCCTGGTAAATACCACAAATTAGCCTGCCACTCAATTTCAACACCTTTAACTGTAACCGGATTAGGGTCATTGATATAACTGTTAATCGGTTTACCTGAAAATTTAATCGGATCCTGCCCGGTTAATGATTGCAGCAATCCATATTTTTGAACAGCCATCGTGTCACTTAATAATACTTCGGTCTGCGAAAAAACAAAATCAGTAATTCTCTTAGCAAATAAGCCGATAGTAAATAAACCGATCTTATTTCCGTAAAACGAAAAATAAAGATCATAGTTCGCTGATTTTGCCGGTTTCAAATCAGGATTGCTATAATCGATACCGGATAAGTATACATTCCATTTAGGAAGAAAATCTGTATAATCTGGACGCGCTAGTGTTTGAGTATAACTGAGCCTGACATCAAACCACTCAACCGGTTTATACCTTAGATGAAACATTGGAAGTATAAACTCGTTAGTTCTTGTTACAGTAGTATCGAAGCTGTAGTAACCAACGGTAGCATAATGTACAAGATTTTCATTCCCCCTTACTCCATCATATTTAGTTTCTTCATGTTCATATCTGACGCCGGGAATAAAAGTCAGCTTATTCCCGAACGAAATGATAGGCATAATATATGCAGCAGAATAAAATTCATTCCCATTATAATCATTCATCCTGCTTGTTTGAAAATTCGGTACAAATGTTTGCGGAACAGAAGCACCTGTTCTACTAACACCTAAAGTGTTTTCCAGATAGTTAATTACGTCTTCACCCAGATTTAAATTAGGCACTCTTTGAAGCTTGTATTCCCCTTTCATAAATTCTTTATCGGTATAGCTATTATCAATGAAAGGCTGGTAGGGAAACCGGCCGGATACATAATATTTACGCATATACGGATACCGGCTTAATAATGCGTTAGTTATACTGTTGCTAGGATCTGAATAAACATCAATAAACACTGTATTATAGTCATACTTTCTATCCTTATGCTTATATTTGCCGCCAAAATTAAGTTTCAAATTAATATCATCTGATAAATCATGCTGCCATTGGATATCAAGATTAGCACTTATTTGTTCTTCTTTTGTAAGTTCGTTTGAATCATACATAGGGCCAAGATACATTTGTGTTGTGTCATTGCTCATATAAGATGGAATTTGTCCGGGAGATGCAGTTATATCAATCGGACGGGCGAGAGGTGCTCCTTCTACTCCAGTTAAAGTAAGTTCCCTCGGTGTTGCATCTTTTGAAAAAGAATAACTAATTCCGGTTCGAATTTTAAAGTTATTAAATATCTGTTCCCATCTTATTTGATCCATTAATACTGTGGTATTAGTCTTTATATGATTAAGCTGCTGATCTCTTTCGGTCTGAGCTGTAACCAGATTTATACTGTTCTCACTGCGAGATATTACATCGTGATCTATCTTGCTTAAGAAATTACTTGTAATGATTGTAGTGGTTGGAGTTTTATAGTCCAGGACAAATGAACCTCCATACCGGTTTAATTCCCTAGAAATATCTTCAACATTAAATGAATTAACTACCGCCTTATTATATTCCTGTTTAAAGTAATATCCTGCATTTGCTGTGTTTGAACTTCTATTCCTTTTTTCTACATCAAGGTTTAAGGAAACACCCAGTAAATCTTTAAACATTCTTCTGCTTGTTTGACCAACAAATTTATAATCACCATATTCATTCCGTAATCCATTATAACCTCCTTCTGCAACGATACTGTAAGAGGGATTTGCAAAAGGTGCGCCTTTTGTAATAAAATTTACAGTGCCGCCCAATTGATCTGCTTCCTGATTAGCCATTGCTGCTTTTGTCACTTCTATTCCATCCAGCATGTATGGAGAGATCATACTCAGATCTGTGCTTCTGTTTTCCGGATCGGTTGAAGCAAGATCAACTCCATCAATTTGAACTTTATTGTATTGAGGAGCCAAACCACGAATAACCACTTTACTTCCTTCACCACCTTTTCTTAATAGTGAAACACCGGGAAGTCTGCCAACAGCTTCAGCAGCATTTGCTTCCGGCAGTTCCTGTATTTTATCCGATGATACAACATTAGTTATAGTATTGGAATTTAATTGTTGATTGATAGCTGAAATCTGCCCTTTTCTCTGTGCTGTTACAGTGACAGTTTCACCTTTTACAGCTTCAGGTTCCATTTTAAAATCTACCTCGGTTGTTCTATTTGATTTAATATTAATTGATATTTCCTGCTGCTTATACCCTATGTAGGTTACACGCAAGGTATAATTGCCAAATGGAATATTCTGGATTGTGAATATTCCATTAGTATTTGTAGAGCTTCCTAAACTTGTACCTAGTATAATCACATTAGCTCCCCACAATACGTCTCCTGTTGACGCCTCTTTAACAATACCTGTAATCCGACCGCTTGATTGAGCAAATGCAATTGGTGTACTTCCCCCCAGTATCAAGGCAAGGAAAGCAATAAGAAAAACAGTTTTTTGATTAGCCATAGCCCGTACTCCTTTATATCTTAAGAGCTTACTAAAATTCAAATAAGTAAAAAAATCATTAATGGTGTTATCGATAACTGTTATCGGTAACATAGAATAACAAATTATTTTAGTTTTTAATTTTTATTATTCTGTATTATACTTTTATTATGCAGATTCTCTAATAATCAATTCTGTTTTAAGCATTAATCTAATAGGACTTTTTTTAACTTTTTTAATTAATGCTAATAATGCCTCTGAAGAGGTTTTTCCTATTTCATACATTGGTTGTTTTACTGTAGTAAGTGCGGGTTTCGAGAATTCACCGATCTCGATATTATCAAAACCAACAACGGCAATATCCTTAGGAACCGATAATTTGTATTTTTTTATTTGTTCAATAACACCTAATGCCATATAATCGTCGGAGCTGAATATTGCTGTCGGCCTGTCTTTCAATTCCAGCAATTTTTTTGAATTTTCACGTGCAGTTTCTTTATTAAAATCACCATAAATTATATAATCTTCTTTCTGCGGAATTCCATATTTTTTTAAAACATTATTATATCCCTTAAGTCTATCCCTTGCATTAACTTCATCCATAGAGCCGGCTATAAATGCAATTTTTCTATGCCCTTTCTTATAGAGATGTTCAACTGCTAATTCGGCACCTTTGATATTTTCCGAATCGACAAAATTATAATTATTCCCGAACTTCCTGTAATTAACCATAATATAAGGAAATCCTGATTTGGCAAGTTCCGATAAATGCGGATCATCAGTCTTCGCCTTTAATAAAATTAAACCATCGAATAATTTGCTCCTTGAATAGGTTAAATAATTTCCCTCATTTTCGTTTGAATGATTCACAGGAATGAGCATTATCCTGTAATTATTTTTTTGAGCTATATCTGTAACACCACTTAAAATCTGTGCAATATAATTATCCAGAAAAAGTTTTTCGGTTTTAGGAATCACAACTCCAATTGTCATCGTCCTTTTACTGGATAAACTACGGGCAATAAGATTAGGATGATAATTAAGCTCCTTCATTATACACTTAATCTTTTCTGCAGTAGCAGAAGCAACCGGACCGCTTTCATTAAGCACCCTTGAAACAGTCATCCTTGAAACGTTTGCTTTTTTGGCTATATCAGCAATTGTAATAGTCATTTTATATTGCTTCTGTTTCCTTAAATATTCTATCTTGATTTTCAAAATAGAGAGCTGCAGCACCTAGAATAGCAACTTGTTCCAGATTACTTTCAACTATTTTTAATTTTTTAATTGAATTCTGGTACGGGAAATTATCAAGCACCTTTTTAACGGAATCTTTAAAATATTTATAAGCTATACTAACTGAACCTCCGATAACTATTAATTCAGGATCTACAGCAAGCATAATTGCAGAGATTGCATTCCCAACATGCATACCAAAATCGCTAAAAATATTAATGGCTTCTTTATCACCTTTTTCTGCTTTATAAAATATTTCCTTACCTGTCGTTTTTAAGGTATTCACAAAATATTTTCCGCTACAAAAATCTTCATAAATTCCATCTTTATAAGGAAGCATTCCAAATTCGCCGGCACCGCAATTAGCACCAAGATATAATCTCCCATCTGTATATATACCAGCGCCTAAACCGGTTCCTATCGTTAATCCGATAACATTGTTGTAACCTTTAGCGGCTCCAAAATATTTTTCGCCCACAACAAAGCAATTGGCATCGTTATTAATATATACTGGAACTTTAAACTCTTCTTCAAGAATTTTTTTTAGATAAACTTCTTTTAATGACGGAATATTTTGTACATCATAAACAACTCCCTTACTCACATCAACTATACTGGGAACACCAACACCTATGCCTGCAATATAGTCATCAAATATTTTATATATAGAAGTAATAATTTCATCTAGTACTTTCTTTTCAGATTCATTCGACGATATTTGCTGGGAATAAACATCAACAATATTATTGTTCTTTACCTTACCAGCTCTAATATTTGTTCCTCCTAAATCAACACCGATTATATGTTTTTCTGTCATTTTTCTTTCAATTATTCTTTTTAAAAATTAATTAACAACAGCGGTTTTTTCAAAAATAGTTTCGTTTTTAATTAGAGGATTTGCCCAAAAACTTACACTTAAAATATAACCTAAAGTAATAAAAATGAAAAGCATCCCAAATCTCAGTCCAATAAAATCGGCTAAATACCCGATAATTAGCGGGACAATTGCTCCTCCAATTATTCCTGTGCATAAAATTCCCGAAAATGAACCATGATGTTTATCCAAAGAATTTAACGCTAATGAAAAAACAACAGACCACATTACTGAAAGGAAGAAACCGGTTGCCGGGAAAAAGTATAATGGTGTATTGCCGCTTGAAAATAATGCGATTGCCAAACATATCATCGCAGCAATGACAAAAATTCTTAATACCAATTTGCTATCGACAAGCTTTAAGAGAACTAATCCCAATATACAACCGATAGTCAATAATCCCCAATAATATGAGACAGTATTAGCGCCTACAGTTTGCGGATCAAATCCATGATATTTCGATAGGAACTCGGAAATCCAATTAGCAATTCCCTGCTCCGTTCCAACATAAGCAAAAATTCCTATAAAAAATAAAATTACAGTCTTATTTTTTAATAACTCTTTTATCGTTTCCCATGCACCCGTTCTCTCATCTTCTTTCAGTTCCACTTTTGGTAATTTTATTACAAGAATGATAATAACCATTAAAACTGAAGTAACAGCAAATATCCAATACAACGATACCCATGGAAGCCCTGCCGGGACGACACTTGAAAGTGATGCTAAAACAAAATTATTTCCAGTGTTTCCGCTTTCCAGATTTTTAACAAGATAAGAATAAAGCTGCGGACTAAGGAAAGAAGCACCGCCAAAAAATAATTGCGCAAAAACAGAATTGAACGCAAAATGCTCTTCACCGCCTGCAGTTCTTAAAAGCGGATTTATTGCTACCTGCAGCATAGCCATACCAAATCCGATTAGAAATAATGAAACTATCGAGACACTATATACAGGTATTAATGCAAATAGAAATGCACCTAGTGCTGCAACTAAAAAAGCTGCAGCCATAATTTTCTTTTCATGAAATTTTTCGAGAAGCATTCCAGCGGGAATTGACAATATATAAGCTATAAAAAATGCAAAAGGAAGAACCGCAACCATAAAATAACTAAGAGAAAAGCTTTTAATGATATCTGGAATTAGCGGGCCGATAATATTTGTAAGAAATGATATTACAAAAAAGATTATAAATATAAGTGCGACAATAAAGTAATTTCTTTTCATTATTATTCTTTATAATGTGTTATTAATATTCAAACCGGTAATTATTAACTTCGGTTTTTTGCCTGATGGATTTTTAAATGTGCCTTTGATTGTCTTCTTCGAATGCGGTAAAATTGAAATATAGTTATCAGTCCAAAAAACTGGAAGAAAAGATTCTCCGGTTTTTTCATCAGTTACCTTCAACTCAATAAAGAAAGCGATTTTGTCGGAAATATTCTCCAAAGTAACTTCAACACTTTGATTATTACCGGAAAACTTTTCATTACAATTAATTACAGCTTTAGGTAAATCATTAATTCCTGTTAGATCTGCAGGCGTTTTAACCGGAGTAGAATACCAGGTGGAGTTTTTAAAATCCAGGATATCTTCTTTTTTAGGAATCCAGTAAAAATTGTCGCTTATTAAATTACCGTCGGAATTTCTCAACTCTAAATCAATAAAATATAAATTAGATTTATCATTTAACTCAGGTAAATCAATTATTTTTTCAGAGATGTTTTCTTCAACCGATATTTCTTTTTCTTTTTCATATATTAATTTAGAATCGGAGCTTAAAATCTTCACGCTTGCTTTTATATTTTGAAAGCTTTTTAAGTAATCGTTTATCACATAAATATTTTTATCTTTATAATTGTAAACGATATTAAGAGGCTGACAGCCTTTCATTGCACCATAGAAAGCACCATTCGGCATCAGGTAATAATCAAACAACTGCCAATACATCTCGGGCCATGCAGAATTAAACATCCATTGAATCACACCTGTAGATTTAAATTTATTGACTCCGAAAGATTCAAACATCGGACGCATTGCTTCGTAGTTTGATATTTGGCACTTCACAGCAAAATTCTCTGCTGAAGAAGCTTCGCCATATCGATTATTAAATATGTTTACAAAACGTTTCAAACTTCCGAATTCACCTCTGCCGCAATGAAAATCCCACACACTATCAATGGGCCACAAATCACCGGGAGGCAGCATTTTTTTTAAACTTTCAATAGGCGGAACCTGTGGTCCCGGGCCAGTTTCTGTATTGAAACCATAAGCTCCGCCATGTGTTGTATCTGTGTACCAGTATACAGGAGGCTCGTAAGAGTAGGGTCCCAGCATTTTTACTTTTGAGTCTTCATAAATATTATCAGGATTTTCTTCTTTTGGAACATCTATCCATGCAGTAGATATTAATCTTGGACGTGTATTATCCGATTCGTTTAAATATTCTGTGGTCTTTTTCATTAATTCCGGATTTGGATATTTATCACTACCCAATGCCCATACAAAAATACTCGGATGATTTCTTAACCAGATAACCTGATCATTAAATTCCTTTGATTGCAAAGCTATATCTTCCGGTTTAGTGACACACGAATATTTAGATTCCGGTCTTCCGCATAAATTTTTCCAATCCCATTGACAACTCCAGCCAATCATTATTAAAATACCGTTTTCATCAGCTGCATTAAATAAAGCTTCATCTCTTCCCCAGAAGCCTTCACATCTTAAAGCATTTAAATTCATATGCTTAGCATATTCAACTTGCTCAGTTACTTTTTCGTCACTGTCATTCAACATCATATCATCAACCCAGCCCGCCCCTTTGATAACAACTTTCTTCCCATTGATTTTATACCCCCTGTGTCCTATTTTATTAATGTAATCTTCAACTTCACGAATTCCGAATCTTATATTTTGTTTGTCTGAGGTTTTATTATCAATATCAGCATGAATAGATAAATTATAAAGATATGGTTCACCTAGATTATTCGGCCACCATAAATGTGGATTAGAAATTTTTAAATTAGTATTATTTTCCGGTGATATGATAAATTCTGATTTACTATTCGGATTAAGTGAAACAGATTTCGAAAATTTTCTATTTTTGTCGAAAGAGCCTTTAACTTCAACTTCTATTTTATCCTTTGAAAAGTTTGTAAGTCTTCCTTTAATTGTCAGTTCTGCTTCTTTTAAAGTTTTTTTATTGACTTTAGTAATTACAAATATATCATCTAAAGAAACTTTACCTGTTTCCTTTAGTGTAACTCCACGCCAAAGTCCCATATTGTTATCAGGAGGAGATGGATTCCAGTCAACAAATCCAAGAGTAAAATTTCCCAATATCGGAGGAAACGCTTCTATTGCAATAACATTCTTCCCATTTTTCATATATTTTGTTACATTGAAATTAAACCTGCCAAAGGCCCCTTCTATTTTATCAGTTCCAGCTACTTTTTTCCCATTAATCCATAAATCAGCTTTATAATTTATTCCCTCTAATGTAAGTTTGTAATTAACATTATTTATTTCCTCTATATCAAATTCTTTACGATACCACCAGGGCTTTTGAAATGGTTCTTTAGAAAATTTTAATAAATTTTCTCCGTAATATGGATTTTGATATACTCCGTTATCAACTAAGGCAGCAAAAACAGTCTTAGGGATATCCGTTTTATAAGATTCGCTGATTTTAAAACCGGTTTTTGAAATTTTACTTCCGCTTTCATTTGTGTTTTCAGATGAGAATATAATCCAGTTTTTGCTGAAAGATGATTCTGAAAACGTTTTGGCATTAAGTGTAGAAGCGAAGAAGAGAAAGGGTATTGTCACCCATATTTTTAAAAGTAGTTCGATTAAAAATTCGTGCATAGCTTTAATGAATTTATGTTATCGATAACTGTTATCGGTAACATAAAAATTCATTTTTTAAAATGCAAGTAAAAAATTATCAAATACATAAAAACTTGTTCAAGGAATAAAAGGTATTTAGGTATAAGGTATAAGGTAAAAGTACGGGTTTTATAACTTTTATGACCTATTCCAATCTTTTAATAACAATAGCGGTAGCGTCATCCTTCCATTTTTTCCCTTTGCCGAAATCATGTGCTGTTTTAAAAATCAGCATTAAAATTTCATCAGCACTTTTATCTTTATTCTGTAGAACTACATTCTGCAGACGATCAATGTTAAATTCCTCACCCTTTTTATTTTGTCTTTCAAGAATGCCATCACTATATAAAACCAGTATTCCTCCCCGTTCTAATTTTACGTATGATCTATGCAATTCAATATCCGGGAAAGCTCCGAAAATTAATCCTGTTGTATCCAGATTAGTAACTTTATCTTTTAAAACTATAAATGGAGAAGGATGGCCGGCATTAATAAAAAAGATATTTCCGCTAAGCTCCATTTCAGCAAAGAATAGTGAAATAAAACGTGTTGAATAAACACTCTGGTAAATAACCTTATTCAGTTTTTTTAATGTATGCACCATCTTCATATGCTTTTCTATTCCCATTCGAAGCCCTATAATAACATCCCTTGCAACAAGCGCAGCAGGAATTCCATGCCCGCTAGCATCTCCGATACAAAATCCGAATTCGCCATCATCAAATTTAAAGTAGTCGTATAAATCACCGCCAACAAGTTCAGCCGGCTGAGATCTACCTGCAACTTGATATCCCGGAATTTCCAGCGCTGATGTAGGAAGCAGGCTTTGCTGAATCTGGAATGCCTGCTCGTATTCGCTTTTAATTGATTCTGAGAGCAGCCTGTAATTCAACACCGATCTTACTGCATTCAAACAGAATTCAATTTCTTCTCGAATCCATCCGCTGGTTAATTCAAAAATAAAGATCCATCTGTTTTCCTGGTTATATACAGTAATTGCTACCGGGATTATATATTCCTTTTTTATTCCTGATTTAAAACCGATACTTAACCCAGGATTATCGAAAATATAGGTTTTCGAATTTAACACGGATTGCACCGCTTCAGATTCAGCCGGCAGAGAATTTTCGACATAAGAATTTTCCTGGTCAGGTGATAAAAGAAGAAACTCATCACCGTTTCTTTCATAGACGTATCCCTTTCCAATATGAAGGTCGCTTCCGAAAGTTTTTTCCAGTTCCTTAACAATGGTAAAGAGAAAATCCTTACCGGATTTTCCCTGCCCTATTTTCGAAAGTAATGAATCAAGTTTTCTATAGAATTCTTTTGGTTCAGTCATAATTATATATATATATTATTGAAAATCAGAATTATAAAATTTCTTTGTTGATTAGGATTTTTTTCAACGGATAAAAATTCAACAGCTTTAATATTACAAAAATCAGTAAAATTAAGCAGATTAAAAAGGACTTACTTTTCGCTCTTATATTGTTCAATTATTCCTTTTAATCCTTTAACGGCTGGAGTTTTAAATGCAGATGATAATTTTGCCTTCAGTCTGTCTTTTGAAAGTCCTCTTGTTAGTTTTCCGTTTTCAGCAACAGATATACCGCCTGTTTCTTCAGAAACGATAACACTAATTACATCAGCTTGTTCAGAAATTCCAAGCCCGGCTCTGTGTCTCATACCTAATGATTCCCCATCAACTATTGTAGAAGAGGAAAGAGGTAAAGTACATCTCGCGGCTTCAATTATATTATTTTTTACAATTACTGCACCATCATGCAAGGGTGAACGCGGATAGAAAATTGATCTCAAAAGCGGAGCACTTAGTTTTGCATTCAGAGGTTCACCGGTTTCTATAAAAGTCCTTATACCTGTCGATTTTACTACAATTATCAAAGCGCCATGCTGATGCTGCGATAATTCAAATGCCGCGTCTGTTATAATCGATGCAGATTCTGGAGCTTCTGATTTTACAAAAATCTTTACAAAAGGATTTCTTCCTACAAATACAAGTAAGCGCCTAATTTCCGGCTGAAATAATATTAAAAATGCAATAACCCAAAAATCGGATATTAATTTAAGCAGCCAACTTAAGACAACAAAATTAGCAGCCTTTGAAATAAATGACAGGAAAAGTAGCAGCATCAATCCAATAAATATCTGAGCAGCAATTGTTCCTTTCAACAAAGTATAAAGCTTATAAACAATAAAAGAAACAATTGATATGTCTATTATATCAACAAACGTAACATTTAAAAAACCAATTCGAAATAAATCAAACATATATTACTAATTAAAATTATTTAATAATTCACAAACTTGCTTTCCATATTTAACATTATGAGTCCTTATAATTCTTGCTCCGTTTTTTACAGCAATTGATTCCGTTATTGCAGTAGCAGTATCTCTTTCAGTAATATCGAGATTCAGAGTTTTTCCTAAAAAAGATTTCCTGGAGGCACCGGCTACAATTGGGAATCCCAGACTTTTAAAATCTTCCAACCTACTTAATATCTCAAAGTTATCCTCAACTCTTTTTCCAAAACCGATCCCGGGATCTACAAAAATATTTTTGATTCCTAATTCTTCAGCAGCTTTTATCCTATCAAAAAGGAAATCATAAATTTCTTCTATAACATTTTCATAAGAAGGATTCTGCTGCATGTTCTTCGGAGTTCCTTTAATATGCATTAAAACAACCGATGCATCATATTTTTTAACAACTGCCAGCATCTCTTCATCAAAAGTTGCACCACTAATATCATTAACAATTTTTGCACCATTCTTAATTGCTTCTTCAGCAACCTTACTTTTTGTAGTATCAATGGAAATAATTGTTCCCGGTTCTGTCGATAATATTTTCTTGATTACAGGAATGACTCTCTCTAATTCTTCTTCCCCTGTAACAATATCTGAGCCGGGCCTAGTTGATTCTCCTCCGATATCTATGAAATCCGCACCGTCATTTATCATTTCCAGTGCATGTTCAACTGCATCATCAGAATTTATATAAAGGCCACCATCTGAAAATGAATCCGGAGTTACATTCAGTATTCCCATTACATAAGCTTCACCAAAAGTATATTCCTTATTTCCAATCTGATAATATTTCGAATTGTAATTAAAATAGTTATGAAGCACACTGTTAATTCTATTTTTCAGTTCACCTTCCGGGAAATTATTAAATATATTTTTTATTTCCGAAATATAACCTTGAATAAAAAATTTACTGACTGAATCATTTCTGTAAAAAAATATTTTTTTATCTTCCTGAATAGAGTCTTCCAAGAGATTAATATCATTTCCTGAAATCTCTCTTAATTCCAGCAGATAACTGCCCGGTTCATATAAAAGCAGATCCGAATTTAATATTGCAGAATATTTTCTAAAAACTTCCTTTGATGAAAGATGGACTATTTGAGCTATCAAAATATTTGCCCTCTATATTTAATACCTGTCCAGTTTAAATTTTTCTCCCAGATAAAGTTTTCTTACTTCTTCATCCTCTGCTAATTCCTCTGCACTTCCGGATTTAAATATTACTCCATTAATTAAAATATAAGCTTTGTCAACTATTGACAGTGTCTCATGCACATTATGGTCGGTAATTAAGACACCGATTCCCCTGTTCTTCAGATTAGCCACTATATTCATAATATCCTCAACAGCAATAGGATCCACACCTGCAAACGGTTCATCCAAAAGGATAAATTTAGGATCAGTCGCAAGCGCACGCGCTATTTCAGTTCTTCGTCTTTCACCACCGCTTAATTGGTAACCATAACTTTTCCTGATTTGAGTTATTGTCAGGTCTTCCAGCAGTCTGTCGCATTTTTCCTTTCTTTGGTTTGAATTTAACTTAGTCATTTCCAAAACAGCTAGTAAATTATCTTCAACTGTAAGTCTTCTGAAAATGGAAGCTTCCTGTGGTAAATAACCAATTCCCATCCTGGCACGTTTATACATAGGGATGGAAGTAATCTCACTATCATCTAAAAATACTTTACCTTTATTTGGTTTTATCATACCAACAATCATATAAAAAGTAGTTGTTTTTCCGGCACCATTGGGGCCAAGCAGCCCAACTATCTCCCCGGTCGATACTTCAATAGTTGCTTTGTTGACAACAGTTCTTTTTTTATAAATTTTAACTAAATCTTCGCTTCTTAATGTAGAATTCATATTTTAAATATAATTTGGAATGATATTTAATTCCAACTTTGAATATTAATCTTTATTTAATTGTAAAAGTAATTCATCTTTTGAAGGGCGATTTTTATAAAACACATAACCCGGGATTGTAAACGATAACTCTTTACCTTCCACTTTGTTTTCAGGATAATATTCGCTGCTGGGTGAACCGTATAATCTCACTGTATTAACCTTCCTATCTTCAAAATTAATCGTAGCAGATTCTGAAGAAGACTTAGTTAGTCCGTTCGGAGTATTATCTTCGAATAAGTAATAAATACTATGAATACCTCCGAATACCTCGGTTTTACTTATATCACCACCGGCAAATTCAACTTCAATTCTGCTACCTGAAAGCTGGTTGAACCTGTTTGTATAAGTAGAATCCTGGGATAACAAAAAAGCGTTCCTGTCAACATCCAGTAATCTTATTGTATTATCTCTGACAAATATAGTAACAGAATCACCTGTTAATTGTGAATTTCCATACCAGAGAATCGGCTGCTTACTTTCTTTGCCAACTTTTTTTGTAATAATTTTTTGATCTTCCCTGTAATAAATTGTTAAATCATTTATCGAAGCAAATTTATCTTTGACAATTTTAACTGAATCTGTAGCTTTAAAGATATTTGAAGAATCCCTGAAAGCTTCCATTTTTCGAGACTTCATTATTAGAGTATCCAATTTAAATGAATCCGACATTTGATTATCGGTTTTATTTGTCAGACTATCTTGTGGTCCGGTATATATTGTATCGACCTGAATTAATAGTGGATTCAAATCTACCAAGGTATACAATCTCTTTGCATAATCTTCGAGATGATCACCGTATATTTCAACATTATTTTTTGAGTTTTTTATTTTTACATTTTGGTATGCATAAGTAATTCTAGTATTCCTGAAGTGTTCCAGGCTGTCGGCTGTTATAATACTTTCTTTATTAACAATCTTCACATCTCCCTTTGCAGTCATCCTATCTTCATTTTTATAATAAGTCAATATATTTGATGTCAAAGTAGTGGAAGTATCATACAATTTTACATTATGCCGGAAATATGCTTTATCCAATTCAAAAAAATACTCTCCGGTATCGGCAGACAGCACAACTTTTTTATCGTTTAAGATAACTCCGGAATTACTTTCAGCTTTTTTTTCAAATCCATAATAAAAGCCATGACCAGTTGTTATGGTAAGACTGTCCTGGGTCAAGACAACATCTCCGATTAATTCAGCATTATTATTTGAGATATACTGAACAGCATGGTTGCAGGTTATCCTTATATTGCCTTGTGTAACTACAACATCCCCGAATACTTCTCTTATAGCTTCACCGTTTACTGTTTTGCCAATCATTTTCTTTCCTACTACAGTAATATAATTATCGTCTTGTTGTGCATAAGCACTACTAAAAAGTAAAGTTAATATTATTAAAGTGAGAGAAATATATTTAAACATAAAAATAAATTATTGACATATTACTAATTGAGTGTAAGGTTGAATGATTGTATGTAAGAATGATCTTCAGTGTACTCATGCCTTCTAAAAATTAAGTAAAACAATTATTAATGTTCCTAGTTCCACACAATCGCAACTAAAAGTTTTATAGAGAATCTCTCCTGGTTATATATGTAATATTATAAATTACATAATTTCTCAGGTTCTGATCAGATTCAAAACCATAACCTTGAATCTTTTCTTTTGAAGATAATATAGTAACAAATTTATCAGAGACAATTTTTCGATCTTTATTTCTCCACATAAGCTCATTTGTTTTTAAAGTTGTGCCGCTGTCGCTGATAACTACTACACTATCAAAAGCATAAAGATCATTTACTGCATCATTAACTTTTCCGCGTTTAGCTGTTAAAACAGTCGATATTTGTCCCTGTTCATTATAAAAATCTACAGTTAAATTACTATCAATTAAAGTCTCTTTTGAGTTATCATAAACTCTCAAATGACCTGCTTTAAGTACTGCCTTGGTTTTGCCTGAATCAGTAAAAAATACAGTTGCATTCCAACTTTCCTGGGACGGAAGTTCGGCACTCCTAATAGATTTATCGATAGAAGGCTTTACTTTTTCTTCCGAACAGGCATTAATTATTATTGCAAGAATAAACAAAATGATAGCAAATCTCATCGGGGACGTAATCCTAAGTTAATTAAATCATGCAGATGGATTATTCCAACCGGTTTATTATAATTATCAATGATTATAAGTGAAGTAATCTTATAATTTTCCATCTGCTGTAAAGCAAAGGAAGCCAGGTAACTTTCTTTTAAAACTTTCGGTTTTTGAGTCATAATATCTTTTGCAGTTAAATCTTTTATATCGAGGGTTCTTTCAAGAAGCCGTCTCAAATCTCCGTCAGTAATAATACCGGCAAGAGTTCCATCATCATTAATAACGCAGGTTGATCCTAATCTTTTATAAGTTATTTCTAAAATAGTATCTTTTATGGATGTTTCTTTTTTCACAACCGGGATTTTGTTCCCTTTGATCATAATTTCTTTTATCTCAAGTGAAAGCCTTTTACCGAGACTTCCGCCGGGATGCAGGAATGCAAAATCTTCTGCGGTAAAGTGTCTTTTCTGCAGAAGCGCTACAGCTAAAGCATCACCCATAGCAAGAGTAGCCGTAGTGGATGCAGTTGGAGTAAGATCATGCGGACACGCTTCTTCTTTTACATCTATGTTTAGAAATATATCACTTTCCTCTCCAAGCTTCGATTCTCTTGAGCCAGCCATGGCAATCAGTTTAACCTTTAATCTTTTCAACATTGGAAGAAGGTTTGAGATTTCTTCAGTATTACCGCTCTTTGATATCAGTATAACTACATCTTCTTTTCGAACCATTCCAAGATCGCCATGCAGAGCATCAGTTGGATGTAGATAAATTGCTGCCGTACCGGTTGAATTTAAAGTTGCTACAATTTTCCTGGCGATTAACCCTGATTTTCCCATACCTGTTAGTACTACCCTGCCTTTGCATGAAGCTATCACTTCAACTGCTGTTACGAATTCTTCATTTATACTTGAAGATAAATTTGCAACAGCTTCAGCTTCGATACGAATAACTTCTTTACCTTTTGAAATAATTTCGTCTTTAGTCAATATTCATCCTTTGAGGAATTTTAAAATTTTCTTTTACCTTTTGTTTTAGTACTTATTAATTCTGCTTTTATATCCAGTTTTCTTAAGTATTTATTATAACTTAAAAAAGTATTCCTTAGTTCTATATCGGTATAGTCACTATGTTTTCCGTTTACGTTTCCAAAGAACAAATTAGGCTTCAATGCAATTTTTGGATCACGAATATTTTTCTCTATCATTAATTGATTGTAATAATTTGATAAAGGAATTAAGTAATTTATTCCTGAATAGGATTCATGGAGCCATATCCTTTTTTCATCAGCAGATATTGCCAGTATATGTTTACCCGGAGATATTATAATCTCCCTGACATACAATTTTTCTTTGGGTGATCTTTGACCCGGAACCCAATTTGAATAATTCCATCTTTTTATCTCTTTGCTTTTGAAAACCGGTTCATAATCTTTTGGTGAAATATCAAATTCTATTTTATCATCAATCTCTTCATTTATACTAATTTCTATTTTGCCTTTATCGTAAATAATGGAACCTGCGGCAAAAATGGATGAAGAAGCATCCTGGATATTTACTTCCTCTTCCTTATTTCCAAGAATTAAATTTGTGTCTCCAAATCTTCCTGCACCTAATACATATTTATTTTCTATCTTTTCTCTATAATTAATATATCCGGGTTTGTCGGAAGGAAGTATAGAAAATAATAATTCTTTTTCCAGTTCTTTTAATTTCCGGGGAAAATTTTCCATTAACATTCAGACAATTAACTTTTTAATGATTTTCTTAAATAAATCACTATATGTAATCCCATACATTCATCCAATCATTCAATCAATCTCACATCATATTTCTTAATTTTCAGGATAATCGTTTAACAATTTTATCAATACTAATTATTTCAATCAACAGATCTTCCAGTTCATTTAAAGGAAGCTGACTTGCCGCGTCACTTAATGCTTCTTTCGGATTAGGGTGAACTTCCAGAAACAGCGCATCTATACCAACTGCAGCTGCAGCATTTGCAAGAGGTTTTATGTATTTAGGTTCTCCACCGCTCACATTTCCTTTGGATGGAAGCTGGACTGAATGGGTCGCATCCATTACAACAGGATAGCCCAATTCTTTCATAATAATTAATGAACGCATATCGACGACCAAATTATGATAACCGAAGGTAGTTCCTCTTTCGGTTAACATGATTTTTTTATTTCCTGTTGAAGCAACTTTAGCAGCAGCATATTCCATATCTTCCGGGGCCAGGAACTGCCCCTTCTTTATATTTACTACTTTTCCTGTCTCACCCGCGGAGATTAATAAATCGGTTTGCCTGCATAAAAATGCCGGTATCTGTAAAACGTCCACATATACTGCAGCAAGTTTAGCTTCTTCCGGGGAATGTACGTCTGTTAACACTGGGATATTAAATTCTTGATTTACTTTTTTAAGTATCCTTAAAGCATCTTCATCCCCAATGCCTGTAAATGAATTGATGGTGGTTCTATTCGCTTTTTTATAACTTGCTTTAAATATATAAGATATGTTAAGTTTTGCAGAAATTTCTTTAATTCTTTCTGCTGTATATAAGATCATTTTTTCATTTTCAACAACACAAGGACCAGCAATTAATGCAACAGGATTATTATTTCCTATTTTGTAATCTTTGATTTCTATCATATAATAATGGTAATCTATTTGTATAAATAAAAGAAAGCTCTAATTTAATTATTTAGATGTTCATTGCTTATTTTGATTTTTAATTATTCTAAATATAAATAAAAACAGAACATTATTTAATAATTTTCCTTATTCACTATATAATTCAAAAATATCTCCATAAACAATTAATAAGATCTTCTATATGATAAATTTTAAATCTTCTAAAAAATCCTTTGAAAAAGATCTTTTTATTTTATTTATCCTGTTGTTAACATTTGCATCTTCAATTAAAGCTCAACCTGAAAAGATAAAGAATGCTGCAGAATTGAAATTAGCATTGGAAAAATTAAATACACTTGGCAGTGTCCTTTATATTGCAGCACATCCGGATGATGAGAATAATGCACTGTTAGCTTATTTCTCATCAGGCAAATTATTAAGAACCGGCTATTTAGCAATGAACAGAGGAGGAGGCGGACAAAATCTAGTAGGTAATGACCTGGCTGAAAATCTCGGTGTAATTAGAACACAGGAATTACTTGCTGCCAGAAGAATTGATGGAGCAGAACAGTATTTTACCAGGGCAGTAGACTTTGGTTATTCCAAATCTGCTGAAGAAACTTTTAAAATCTGGGGTAAGCAAAAAATTTTATCGGACGTAGTTTTTGTTATAAGAAAATTCAGACCCGATGTTATAATAACCCGGTTCCCCGGAACAGGTGCAGGCGGTCACGGCCATCATACTGCTTCTGCTATTCTTGCCATGGAAGCCTTTAAGATTTCTGCAGATACCGATGCTTTTTCCGATCAGTTAAAATATGTTAAACCGTGGCAGGCGAAAAGAATATATTGGAATGCATGGAATCCATCACTTATGAAAGAAGATCATGATAGTGTATTAAGCATAGATCTGGGTGGCTATAATCCACTTCTAGGAAAATCTTATACTGAAATTGCTTCAGAAGCAAGATCAATGCATAAGACTCAAGGATTCGGCTCTTCAGCTAGACGAGGTAAAACAATAAATTATTTTACCTACCTTGAAGGAATTCCTGCTAAAAAAAATCTTTTTGAAGATGTCGACTTAGCATGGAATAGAGTTCCCGGCGGTGAAAAGGTAAAAGAGTTACTTGCTGAAGCCAATAAGAATTTTAATCCTGAAAATCCTTCTGCAATAATTCCTACTTTAGTTGAAGCATATAAAGAAATGGGAAATATCAAGAATAACTATTGGATTCCAATAAAAAGAAAAGAATTGCTTAATGTTATAAGATCTGCTGCAGGACTATGGATGGAAGCAATTGCCAAAGATTATTCTACGGTACCCGGAGGTAAATTAAATGTTACTACGGGTATTGTTAACCGATCAAATTATCCTTTTATATTAAAAGATATAAAAGTTGAATATGGAGAAAAAAATCCGGAACTAAATAAAAAGCTGAATGATGAAGATTTTCAAACATATGAAACAACAGTCAAGCTGCCTGAGAACATTCCGATTACACAGCCGTACTGGCTTAGAAAAGAACCAACTAAAGGAGATTACATTGTCGATAACCTTAACCTGATCGGTAAAGCAAAAAATGATCCTCCCATAACTGCTGATTTTATTCTTAGTGCTAACGGAATAGAATTACCTTTTGAAATTCCTGTTTTATATAAATGGACTGATCCGGTTAAAGGCGAGAAATATCGTTCCATAGAAATAGCCCCGCCTGTTACAATTAATTTCGATGATCCGGTTTGTCTGTTTCCTGATAAAGAAGGAAGAAAAATTAATATATCATTAAAATCCCATGAAGATAATGTTAAAGGAGTCCTGGGATTCGATATTCCTTCAAACTGGAAAATTGAACCCAAACAAATAGATTTTTCATTCATAAAGAAAAATGATGAGAAATTTTTTACTTTTACTGTCTATCCACCTTCAGTTCAATCAGATATAAAATTAGTAGCTAAAGCAACAATCGGAAATAAAACTTATTCCAATGGGCAGACCACAATAGATTATTCTTATATTCCTATACAAACGTTATTCCCACCTGCCGAAATTAAATTGATTAAATTGAATATCAATAAAGTTATTAGCAATATCGGCTACATTATGGGTTCAGGGGATAATATTCCTTTTTATCTTGAGCAGCTTGGTTATAAAGTTACTTTATTAAATGATAATGATATAGATGATAGTGATTTATCAAAATATGATGCAATAGTTGCCGGAATAAGAGCATACAACACCAGAAATAAGCTGGCAGTTGAACAACCTAAATTAATGCAATATGTAAAAAACGGCGGGACGTTTGTTGTCCAATATGTCGTAAATAGAAGAACTGTAATTGACCAGATTGGTCCATATCCTTTTGATTTGTCAAGAAACAGGGTTACTGTTGAAGAGGCACCGGTTACTTTTATTAATCCGAAAAGTCAATTGCTCAATTATCCGAACAAAATTACTAAACAGGATTTTCAGGATTGGGTACAGGAAAGAGGTTTATATTTTGCAGATACCTGGGATCCAAAATATGAGACTGCTATAGAATGTAATGATCCCGGTGAACAGCCTCAAAAAGGCGGATTACTTCTTGCACATTATGGTAAAGGAGTTTTTATTTATACAGGTTATTCTTGGTTTAGACAATTACCCGCAGGTGTACCGGGTTCTTACAGAATTTTTGTAAATCTAATTTCTGCAGGAAAAAAAATTGAAACGAACCAGCAATCTTCAAAATAACGAAAATGAGGAGAAACCACCTGTTCTAAAAACCTGGAAAGGTTTATATACTTTAGTTTTTCTAAACCTCGTTTTTTTAATAATTTTATTTTACATATTCACAAAGGTTTTTGAGTGAGCTACATTGACTGGATTGTAATGTGCGGCTTTCTCGCTTTTGTTGTTATTTACGGAATATGGAAAACTAAGGGGACAAAAGATATTGATGGATATATCCGTGCCGGGCGTTCGACTCCATGGTATATAGTTACCCTCTCAATAATGGCCACACAGGCAAGTGCTATTACTTTTTTATCTACACCGGGACAGGCTTATGTAGACGGAATGCGTTTTGTCCAGTTTTATCTGGGTCTTCCAATTGCGATGATAATTCTTTCAATTACCGCAGTTCCATTGTATCATAAACTAAATATTTATACTGCATACGAATACCTTGAAAAAAGATTCGATCTTAAAAACAGGATACTCGGAAGCATTTTATTTTTGATCCAGCGCGGATTGGGAGCCGGATTTACAATTCTTGCTCCAGCATTAATTTTCTCAATTATTCTCGGATGGAATATTGATTTTACTGTAATAATCATAGGAGGGCTTGTAATTCTTTATACTACAATTGGCGGATCAAATGCAGTTAATAAAACTCATATCCAGCAAATGATAATAATTGTGTTCGGGATGTTTGCTGTTTTTTTTATGATATTTAAACTTTTACCGCCGGGTATTTCCGTTATTGATGCAGCACATATTGCAGGTAAGATGGGAAGGCTGAATGCAATCGACTTTTCATTTGATCTGAATGACCGTTATACTTTCTGGTCCGGTATAATAGGCGGAACATTTTTAATGCTTTCATATTTTGGGACAGATCAATCCCAGGTCCAAAGATATTTAGCTGGGAGCTCTGTTGCTCAAAGCAGGATAGGGTTGCTTGCAAACGGAATTGTAAAAATCCCTATGCAGTTCTTTATTCTTTTTACAGGTGCTATGGTATTTGTTTTTTATCAATTTGTTACTCCCCCGCTCTTTTTCAATTCTGTAGAAACTGCCCGGGTAAAAAGCAGTCAGTATGCAGCTGAATACAACCAGCTTGAATCGGATTATCACAGGATTACACTTGAAAAAAGAGAAAATATAAACGGACTTTTATCGGCAATAAATTCTGATGAAGATAATTATGTTGAAGTAAATGCTGATAAACTAAATAATACTCATAAAGAAGGAATTGCAATAAGAAAGAAGGCAATTGATCTAATAAAGAAAGCAGACCCCGGTGCAGATGTAAATGATACAAATTATATCTTTTTAAGTTTTGTAATTCATTATCTTCCTGTTGGTTTAATAGGATTAATACTTGCGGCAATTTTTTCAGCTTCAATGTCTTCAACTTCAGCCGAACTAAATGCTCTCGCTTCAACAACAGTTATAGATATCTACAAAAGATTAATTAAAAAGGAGGGAAACGACAGACATTATTTGCTTGTGTCAAAAGGTGCAACCGTATTCTGGGGAATATATGCAATTTCATTTGCTCTTTTTGCAAACCGGCTAGGTTCTCTAATTGAAGCTGTAAATATTTTAGGCTCGCTTTTTTATGGAACTATCCTGGGAATTTTTTTAATTGCATTTTATATCAGAAAAGTCGGGGGAACTGCAACTTTTATTGCAGCGTTGATTGCAGAAATAGTAGTAATATCATGTTATGTATTTACGCAAATCCCCTTTCTCTGGTTCAATTTAATCGGATGTTTGCTCGTAGTTATACTTTCATTAATCTTTACTCCTTTTTCTAAGAAAAACATTGAACCTTACAAAGTAAAAACTTAGAATAATATCTAAGTATATTATATTTGTATATAACATTTCAGTTTTTTTTCAGTCGAATTTTTTCATGGGGTTCTAAATGCTCTTTCCTATTGGTGATGATAACAGGGACAGGAAAATTTTCCCGCTGATAAATTACCTTCTGGTTATATTAAATGTTCTAGTTTTTGTTTTCCTGCAGGATTTGGGGAATAATATAAAGTTTACTTATTCGTATTCAACTGTTCCGGAAGAAATTATAACGGGGAAAGATTTAGTTACACAACCCAAAGCTTATAAAGATATAAAAACAGGTGAAACTTATACAATTCCGGGACTGGGAAAAACACCCAACCCTGTTTATATAACAATTATAACTTCAATGTTTATGCACGGGGGATTTGCACATATCTTAGGTAATATGATCTTTTTGCTGATCTTCGGTGATAATATTGAAAATAAAATCGGACATTTCAGATACCTGATATTCTATCTTGTTTGCGGAATAATTGCCTCGTTAGCACATGTATATTCTACACTTATATTTGGCGGAGACATGCTGATACCTACTTTAGGTGCTTCAGGGGCTATCTCAGGTGTATTAGGTGCTTATATTCTTTTATTTCCCAGGAGAAGAGTTTCAGTTATTTTACTCTATTTTATCACAGAGGTACCTGCAATTGTAGCTATCGGGATTTGGTTTCTCTTTCAATTAGTAAGCGGTATCGGGCTGCTGGGTTCAGGTGCAGAAGGCGGCGGTATAGCATATGGCGCACATATTGGCGGTTTTATTGCAGGATTAATCCTGATTAAATTCTTTACTATCGGCAGAAAATAAATTAGCTCTTGTGATTTACATAGTTGTAATAGAGGGTTATTAATGCTATAATACTATAAAGAATTCAAAGGAGGAAGAAATGAGCAAAGAATCGGAAAAATCAAACGGTTTCATTACCGGACTATTAATTGGCGGTGTGGTAGGCAGTGCTCTTGCTATGCTTTATACACCCTTTACCGGTAAAAAATTCAGAAAAAAGATTTCAAATAAAACCGACGATATTATTGATGATGTAAATGATCTTGTTGATGCCGGTAAAGAAAAAGCTGAAGAAGTAATAAAAGAAAGCAAGAAAAAAGCTGAAACTTTAATTGATGATGCAAAAAAAATAGTTTCAAATTAATGAAAAATATTTAATTTTATTCAGAATAAGATTAAAGAAAAGCTTTCAAAGAGAAATCTTTAACTATTAAGGATTTCTCTTTTTTTGTTATATTTTAAAAGAAAATTTTTAAATCTATTTATATTAAATTTACCTAATCAGGCTTGTTTACTTTTCTTTTTAACAACATAGTTTTGACTTTTATAAAATTCGCACTGCATACAGTTAAAAAGTTTGGACGCGAAAGTTCCCTGTACATTTCCGCCGCAAAAGGTTCCGGCAATATAAGCACAACTTTTCCCATCGTTCGGATAAGCAGGGCATACACCTAGTTCTTTTACCTTAGTCCCTCCGGCTTCTCTACCGCATTTTTTAAATTCCCAGCAATTCATCTTTCTCCTTTGGTAATTATTATATTCTATTATCGAAAATTTGTTTAAAAAATTAACTATCGTTTTTTTACAAAATGCCAGCAGAAATTTTATTTAGTCCAAGATAATGTTTTTTGAACTTTATTAAATTTTATCATTTAAATTATTATCTTGTAATAGATTTTCTAAAACATTTGTGCCCAATTGGAAAAAAATAGAAAACTTCAAATCATACAAGCCGCTGTAAAGAGATTTACTAAACACGGGATAAACAAAACAACCCTTGATGAAATAGCAAGAGATCTTAGAATAGGGAAAGCTACTATTTATCACTATTTCCAATCAAAAGAAGAACTTTATTATGCGACTATTGAATTAAGAACTGAAGAATATCTTGAAGAAATCAGGAATATTTTTGAGAATAGTGAGAAATCTGTAGAAGAGCGGTTTATCGATTATTTTATTTATAAAAATTCTTTAGGAGAAAAATATCAACTGATTTATGAACTGGTTCTTTTATTATTAAAGGATTATAATTTTGAACCGGAGCTTAATGCTTTAAAAAACCTTCTGGACAAAGAAAAAGAATTGATAACAGAAGTTATTAGTAAAATAAATAAATTAAGAAGTACACCTAAACCAGATAAGGCTGCCGTTTCAAATGATTCTTCTCTTGCAGAATTCTTTGTAATACAAAGCTGGGGTTTTATGTTTGGTCAAAAACTCATTGCAATTTCAAGACAGGAAGAGAACCAAGACATTAAAGATATGATACAGAAAATACTTAAGAATATTATTGAGCAATAAATACAAGAAATCTTGATTTACTAATCTTCTTTATCCTCTTCATCTTCTTCGTCTTCATGGAATAAATATTTTTCATATTTATGTTTAATCATCTGAGCTTCAACAATAAAATAAACGTCTTCTGAAATATTTGTAGCGTGATCACCCAGTCTTTCAATTTGCCTGGAAATAACCAGTAGAGCTACAGCATCATCAATATTATTTGGATCTTCTTTCATTATATCTTTTAATATTTCATGATTCTCCTCGTTGTAGCGGTCAACAATTTTATCGGTTTCAATCACTTTAGCTGCCAGTTTCGGATCATTATTAATAAAAGAATCAATTGAATTCCTGATCATTTCCTTTACCATTTTAACCATTTCAAAATATTTTATCCTGTGAATAAAATCAGGTTTCTTTTTTATTACAAGGAAATTCTCTGCAATGTTTACTGCTCCGTCACCAATTCTTTCCAGGTTTGTATTCATTGTAATGGCAGACATTATTAATCTTAAATCCATTGCCACGGGCTGATTAAGTGCAATTATTTTTTGGCAAATCTTATCAATCTTCACATCATATTTATCTACTTTATTATCCCTTTCAATAACTAACTGTGCAAGTTCTACATTTTCTTCATCAATAGCCTTAAAAGCAAAATCGACCTGCTCATCTACCAGGCTGCACATTTTAAGCAGACGTTTTTTCAGTTTCTCTATTTGCTGTTCAAATTGTCTTTCCATTTTAATCTTCCTTTAAAGATTTTTATTAAAGAATTAATAAATCTAATTGCCTAATCATGAAAAATCTGTCTCATTTAAAAAATGATTAAGAATAAGATTAAGATTATCTTTGTTAACCAAACCGTCCTGTTACATAATCTTCTGTTTGTTTTTTAGCCGGGTTAGTAAATAATTTTGTTGTTTTATCATATTCAATTAATTCACCCAAATAAAAAAACGCAGTATAATCACTCACCCGGGCAGCCTGCTGCATGTTATGAGTAACAATTACAATTGTATATTTGTTTTTAAGTTCATGTATTAATTCTTCTATCTTTGCAGTTGAAATAGGATCCAAAGCACTTGCAGGTTCATCCATTAAAATAATATCGGGTTCAACGGCTAAGGTTCTTGCAATACACACGCGCTGCTGCTGACCACCCGATAAGCTTAAAGCCGATGTATTAAGCCTGTCTTTTACCTCGTCCCATAATGCAGCCTGCTTCAAACTTCTTTCTGCTATTTCTTTTAATCGTTTTTTGTTTGTTATACCGTTTATTTTCGGACCATATACTATATTATCAAATATTGATTTCGGAAAAAGATTAGATTTTTGAAAAACCATTCCTATCCGTGTCCGTAAGTTTACTACATCAATATTTTTTTGATAAATATTTTTTCCATCGATTAAAACCTCTCCTGTCAGGTTAACACTGCTTATCAGGTCATTCATCCTGTTCAAAACTCTGAGAAAAGTAGATTTACCGCAGCCGGAAGGTCCGATAAATGCAGTAACTTTTTGAGCCGGTATTTCTAATGAGATATTTTTTAAAGCCTGCTTTTTCCCGTAAGACAGGCTCAAATCTTTAACAGATATTTTCGTATCTTTCATTCAGAGCATCCCGGGAGTATATTCATTTTAAACATTTCAAATTTTACTTTCATTCATGATAGCTGTAGAAAAAAGTAATCCTTGCAGTAACCGAAGGTTTATAGTATTGATTGTAAACCGGCCTTTCATAAATTTCTATTCCGCTTAAAGCGTTATAAGGAATTGATGAAATAGATTCATCCCGATTAATATTATAAAAACAATCGCCGAACATGTCACTGCTAAAAGTTCCTTCTGATTCTTCTTTTTGAGAGAAAATTAAATTTGCAGGTAATGATAAGAGAAACAATAACCACAAAAGAAATTTCATATTCAGATTTATATAAGTATGTCAAAATAAATTTATAAAACTACAATATAAATCTAAATAAAACAGCAAAATTCTACTAATAGAAGGATTCAATAAAACAAAATCAAATAAAATATTATCATAAAAATACTAATATACAATTAATACAATTTTTGTATGTTAAAATATTATTAAATTTTATATGATTTGAGTTATTGCACTACATTTTTCTATATAGAGAAGCAATAATATGGTAGTGTTCACCGCTCTTCACTTTACTCTAAACCCCACCACTGCCTACGTTTACTATTCCTTGTGAAAACTTATTTTAATTAATACCCTTTTCTGTTAATAATTTTCTAATAGTATTTATATCATTTTTATCTTTTATGTAATTAGAAAGAGACTTTATAAAATCATTATAAGTAAGAATTTTCCCGTGATAAGATTTATACAAATTTTCAATAAATTTAATCCATATAGAATTACCCGCCAGGCTGTCAATCTTACTTAGGACCCAGGGTCCTTTATCATAAAGGATTTTTCCTTTTTCTTTTGTATTCGGAAAGTCTACATCGATAATCGGAATATCATTGTCCCCGCCGGCAAACTTTTTATAATCATCAATCATTCCATTTAATCTATTTTCATATTTGTTTTCTCCTTCAGAATGCCTGATGTACATCAAACGTAAATAATGCGGCAGAGAAAGAGAAAGGAAAAAGAAGCCCTTTTGTCCGAATTTTGCAAAGACCCCGGCACCAAACCATTGCTGGGCAACAGTTAAAATTATTCCCTCTTCATATCCCTTTCCAAACATTTCTAAAGATTGAGTTCCTATCATCAGCAGTCCGCTGCCTGTATTTATACCGGGGAAATCTCCAATCTCAAACAGATTTATTTTCTTATATGGATATGGAGCAATAATATCATTGTAATAATTAATTACTGATGATACCTTCTCCAAAATATTTTTAGCTTCTGTTGAATCCAGGCTCGAATAATAAAAATTTGCTTTACTATTTTCAGTGTTTTTATATTTTGCCGGATTAAAAATAATAAGCGGCAATTTAAATACAGGGAATTTACTTTCCCATGTGTATAATATAGTACTCCCCTCATTTTTTGAGTAAACTAAATTACCTGCTGATAAGACTTTACAAAAAGCCGGAACTTTGCAGGTTAGTTTAAATGAAGCGATTTGATCCATAACTAGTGGATACCATCTCTCGCCGCGATCAATTGCAAATACAGTATCATTAAACTTTCCGGCAGGGAAAGAATACTCAAATTTCAAATTAAAATTTTGACCTGGCTTATAATTATTTCCACTGTTAATAAACAACGAATCTTTTTTGAATTTATATTGAACATCACTCCAATTATTTTTCTTTTTAATTTTTATTGAAGATATTTTAGATTCATTATTCAGTAGAAATTTTATTTCCGATAAATTATCTTGTTTTTGAATTTCACACGTTAAGTCAATTTTAATGATTTCATTTCTTACATCGAATTTAATATTGATATCATAGTGATGAACTGTGGTAGTTGAAGTCTGACTTTTTATCGGTGAGAAAAAAAGAAATATTATAGAGATAATAAAATATATAACTTTCATAGAACACCCCTTCCCTATATTTTAAAAACATGTTATTAATGTAAGAAAAAGATAATTGAGTTAAAATTTCTTTTTAAATCAACATGTTTATGAAAGCTTCTTATATTTTACGCCTATGTAATCAATAAAATCCGGGTTAAACCCTTGTTGTCTGATTATAGTTTGAATCTGTGCACGGTGATGAAATGAATGATAATTAAGCTGCAAGGCAATATCTTTAATTTCAGCAATCCATGTACCGCCATCATAACCTATAAATTTTGTTTGAATAAAAAGTTCATCATCATTTTTACTATCCAGGAAATTAATCCATGCTTTTAAACTTGTATCCCATTCCTCTTCAATACTTCCCAAATCATAAACCGGAGACCACCAATCCAATTTTGATTCAACCGGATATTTGATAATTCTATCGAGCCATTTATTTTGTGAATTAATCAAGTGTGAGAAGAATTTAATACATGCATCTTTATCCGGTAGTTCTTTAATCTTTTTAAGAATATTTTTATTTGCATAATCATTAAAATTGGATGTATCGATTAGGTATTGTTTCATTTCGATCATTTGATTTTTTACCTTTATAAAAAAAATATAATTTAATTAACATGTACATAAGATTAATAAGCGTTTTTGTCAAAAATTATTCTGTAATTTTATATTCTAAATCGTAATAATGCTGCCCCTCCTCGATACGGATATTCATCTTTCCTGATAAACCTTTTAATTCATCAGTTCCGGACCCGGGTACGACTTCGATATTAAGATAATTTTTACCTTTGTTCATTGTGCCAAAATGCTGAAGGACGAAGCTTCCCCTTTTCCCGGAAAGCGTTCCATCCACCTGCTCGATTGCAACGTAGCCTGCAGAACCTTTAACCTGAGTCATTACACTTAACATTTCACCTTTGCTGGCCGCGGATAACTCACCCTCAAATTTTTTATCAATTGACATTCTTCCAAGGTTTACTTCATTTTCTCCTTTGGAAAACGGTTCCAATGGCTGCAGCTTAACTTCAAATTTACCTGTAACAATCAAAGTTCCTCCTTATAAAAGTTAATTTTCTTCAAGAAATTAGTTCAGAATAAATTGAAATGAAAATCTAATATTTAATTCAAAAAAATTTGCTCAAAGAATAAAAAAATATTTACATGCAGAAACAGAACCTGTATTTCCTCCGACAATTGTTTCATCTTTTTTTTTAGATGATATCATTTAAAATTATTTTCCAGTTTTTTCTTGAATTGACTCCCAAATCAATTGGATACTGTTCATCTAAATGTATATCTGATGTATATGCAATTGTTTTTATCATGTAAAAATATTCCGTTGGTATTTAGCTTTTATCTGCTGCAATCTTACAGCTAGGTTTATGATGAACCTTAAAGTTGCAGGAATTTGCAATGAAACATAGTTCATTTGCTCTTCTGTGAAGCCCATTTGCTTTATCAATCATTGAACTATCTGTAACAGTAACAACAGGATTAAGAGTAACTTCTGAAAAATGTCCGCTTCCATCTTTTGACTCAATCATCAAACCAGTAGGATTATCAAAATAATCGATAACTACTATCCCTGAATCAGCACACAAATGCAAATATGAAAGCATATGGCACGAAGAAAGAGCAGCTACTAAAAGTTCTTCAGGATTATACTTAGTTTTATCGCCACGGAAAACAGGATCCGATGAACATAGAATATCATCTTTATTTGCGGATATAATTTTATGACTTCGATCGTAACCACGGTAAGTCGAAGTTCCTTCACCCCTGTTCCCTGTCCATTTAACAGTTACTGCATATTGATGTTTTCTCTGCATAGATATTTTGTTTGTTGTTTATAAATTATTTCAATTAAATCAGCATTAGTTTGTGACGAAAAAATTTAACATTATTCCTCAAAAACCGAGTGCAAACTTACAGTAATTCTGTTCCATGAATTAATGGTTACAACTATTAAAATAATATCAGCAATCTCAAGGTAATTGAAATAATTTTTAAGATTATCGTATGTTTCTTCCGAGAGTCCCTTAATCGAGATATTTGTTATTTCTTCGGTAGCGGCTAATAAAGCTCTTTCCTCTTCACTGAACAGAGGAGATTCTCTCCAGGCAATTAAAGCATATATCCTTCTTTCAGATTCGCCGAGTTCCCTTGCATCTTTTGTATGCATATCAATACAATAAGCGCAGCCGTTTATCTGGGATGCTCTTATCTTAATCATCTCACGATAGATTGGATTTATTTTTGAATTACTGATATATTTTTCAAGTGCCAAGACGGCTTTATAACCATCTGGTGTAATATCTTTTATTTTAAATCTTTTAGTTAACATTTTCTTCCATCTTTCTTTTATATGTTTCAATATATTCCGGTATTAAAATGTTGTCTTTTAAATCATTGTTATTTTCTGGTTCTGAGGCAATCGTTTTTATAGGTAGCACTCCTGCCCAAACATTCAGGTTTAGATCTTCTTTATCATCAATAGCAGGTCCGGTTCTGATTTTAGCAGAAGCTTCATCAATCTTAAATGAGAAAACAGAAGTAGCTTCCAATTCTTTTTTATTCGGTTTTCTTACATCTTCCCATCTTCCCGGCATTATATGATCAAGGATTATTTTTAATGCTTCACTCTTTTCATTTTCACCTTCAACCATTACAGGTTTAGCGAATATGATTACTGATCTATAATTAACAGAATGATGAAATGCAGATCTGGCCAGAACTAATCCGTCAATTAAAGATATAGAGATACAAACATCTTCTCCCGATTCAAATGATTTTAACATCCGGCTTTTTTTTGAACCGTGTATAAATATCTGGTTATCTTTTCTTCCAAAGTTTGTGGGAATTATATAGACCTGTTCGTCAATCTTAAACCCGACCTGGCAGACAAAAGAATCATCCAATATTCCATAAATTGTTTCTTTATCATATGCTCCTCTTTTAGGAAGTCTTTTTATTTTTGTCCTTTTGGTAATAGCAATATTTTTCAAATAATCTCCGTTAAAAATTCGTAACAAATATATGCTGTCAGATGTTTTGTGAAAAGAGCCATTATTCTTTCCGCTAATGGGACCACTTAGTTATGTGGGTTAAAACACATGGAAGGGCTATTGTTCAATAGTTCCAGAATATATTCAATTATCAGTGGTTTTAGTGATATGTGATCATTTTTTTTCTTCTGCAATGGTTCCCTGGTGGTATACAATTTTCCAATCTTTACCGTATCTTCTCCATATTGTGGCTCTCCTTGTAATTCTTTCGTCCTGGAAAAGTGTGTATGTAAGCAGATAGTTATTGTCAGCAATTTCAAGACAATGAAAATCTTTTGTCTTCCAGTTATATTCTTCCCTGCTGTTGGATCTTTCTTCCAGTATATCCAGTACAAACTCCCTGCTGTACCGCCGGCCTGATGCGCCGACTTCCCAGAAAGAAGGTTCAACCATTTTTTCGAAATCCTGACGTGTAGTCCCGAATTCCGGCTTATGAAATATTGGTTCACTTTTTTTAGTTCCTCTAATATATTGAGAAGTTTTGGCTCTGTAATTAAATCAGGTCGCATGAATTCTCTTTCTTCAATAATTATTAAAATAAATTTTATCAGAAATAATTAATAACTGCTAGTGACCAATTGGATTAAAGAAGCATTTTTTCAAATAAAGTCTGTCGCAGTCTCAATGTAGGGGATGCAAATTTTGCATCCCCTACTATTATGCTACGTTGGAAAGGTCACTAATTTAATTATTAAAGGCAAAGCCTTTTTATAAGTCTCATGTTGACCGCTAAGGATGAAAAAACCGTCTGCCTGCTGGCAGATAAATTAAAACAGTTGATACTTCTATTTTGGTGTATCTCATTAATCCTGGAATTAATTCCGGGGTTAATGTAAAAAGACGAATATTTATAACCGTTTCAACGGTTTACCCCAAAGGTGGTCAACTTGAGCTAATAATAAAATAATTATTAAACAGACAAGTAAATAATAATTAAAAAATGTAAAATTATAAATTAAATATTCTTGTAAGACACAAATCTTTGCTGTAGATGGAAAGGAGATTGAAAGTTAATTTGATTTTCAATATCAGGCTTTTTATTCAGCTTTACTTAAAGACCTTTAATAGCTAATTTTATACAAAAACAAAATGAATTAATAATGCCGAAGCAGATATCAGAGATACCTCTTGTCTCACTGAAAATTGATCATGATTCAGAAATCCCGTTGTATAAACAATTGTATGATAAGTTCAGGCAGTCAATATTAGATAGTAAATTTTCTCCCGGCCAAAAACTTCCCGGAACTCGTTCACTAGCTGCAGAATTAGACATTTCAAGAAATACTGTTGTTATGGCTTTTGAACAGCTTCTACTAGAAGGATATATAAAAGGTAAAATTGGTTCAGGCACATTTGTTAATGAGATTCCTGATAATATTTTAAATATTCAGGAAAAAGTAAACCGGAAAAAATCCGGGAAAAAAATATCAACAAATTTAATTGCACAATTAGGCAGCCCCGAACTGTTATATAGAAATACATCCATTGAAGAAATAATTCCTTTTCAGAACGGTGTGCCCGATCTGAACGAATTTCCTATAAAAACATGGTTAAAAATAAATAATCAAACGACACAGAAAATTTCAAGCGTAGAATTAGGATACGGTGATGCAGCCGGCTACAAACCACTCAGAGAAGAAATTGCTTCCTACCTTCGAATCTTTAGAGCAGTAAATTGCAGTGCTGAACAAATTGTTATCGTGAACGGTTCACAGCAGGGGCTGGATCTTGTAATGAGAGTATTGCTGAATTTGGGTGATGCTGTATGGCTTGAGGATCCCGGTTATTTCGGGGCCAGGGCATCAATGTTATTTGCCGGTGCAACTATTTTTCCGTCTCCCCTGGATGGAGAAGGATTAAACATTGAATATTCTTCAAATAAATATCCCGTTCCTAAATTAATATATACCACACCATCACACCAGTTCCCACTTGGACTAACAATGAGTGCTGCACGAAGAATCCAGGTTCTGCAGTATGCAAGTAAAAATAACTGCTGGATAATTGAAGACGACTATGACAGCGAATTCAGGTATTCCGGTAATCCGCTTCCCTCTTTACAGGGAATGGATAAAAATAATTGTGTCCTTTATTTAGGAACTTTCAGTAAAGTTTTATTCCCGGGTCTGCGTTTAGGATACCTTGTTTTACCTGATCCTGAAATGGTAAAAATATTCGTCTCTGCAAAATCGATGATGGACAGGCAAAGCCCGGCTTTTGAGCAAATTATTACTTCCCGATTTTTAAAAGAGGGACATTTTACAAAACATATCAGGAGAATGAGAACATCTTATAAAGAAAGACAGGAATTTTTAATCAGTGAACTGGAAAAAGAACTTGGTGATGTAATAAAGGTAAAAACATCTGATGCCGGGATGCATCTAATCGTATGGCTGCCTGAAGATTTTAACGATGTAGAAATTGCAAAGAAAGCAAAAGAAAATGATTTACTCGTTTATCCAGTTTCTGAATATGTCCTGAAATTCAGACAGAAACCCGGGCTATTATTAGGATATACTGCTTTTGATAAAGCTAAATTAAAGACAGGTGTTCAAAAGCTGAAAAAAATTCTCAAACAATACTAAAGATCTGAACAATTAATTTTAGTCGGCTTCATTCTAATTATTACTCGCTGGATAATGAAATCAATTTATTTCGAAATTCATTCAAGTCTTTTACATGCAAAGCATTAATTTGATCCAAAACATCACCATAAGAATAAGCAGCTCTTCCACCGACAAAAATTATAATTTCTTTGTTTAATAATTTTAATTTTAACAATTCATTTTTCAGCTGAGGATCATTTTGAGGATAAATAATCGACAAAGCAACAGCTTTCGGTTCCATCCTTTCAGCAGCATTAATAAAATCCACGATCGGTAAATTGGAACCCAGATAAACCGCTTTCCAGCCGGAATATGCTGCAACTGCTGCAGCTAAAAGAGCTCCGAATTCGTGATGCTGTCCCATCGGCGTTGTAAATAAAATTTTAGGAGCTGTGTTTGGAATCTTATAGTTGTCTATCAAATTAAATAAGAACGAGCCGATAATTGTAGATGCCAGGTGTTCATTAATAACCCGGATTTTTCCTTCTTCCCAATTTTGACCTGTTTTCTCCAGCAAAGGAATTAGTATTTTTTCTATAAGTTCAGGCTGTGATAAACTAACAGAGGCTTTTAAAAGTTCTATTTCCAGTTTTTCCGCATCAAGCTTTTGAATTGCTTCCATACAGATATCTATATGCTTCAAAGGATCAAAGTTATTCCCGTCATTTTTATTATCTCTCGTATAATTTGATGTTTGTGTATCAATCAATTCCTTTAACGAATCGATATTTAAATTAGCTATATTGCCTATACTATGCCCTTTAGTTGTGGCCTGGTGCAGCAGTTTTAATTTTTCTATATCGGTTTGTGAATATACCCTTCTGTTTGTATCTGTTCTCGATGGAGTAACAGCATTATATCTTTTTTCCCATGCTCTTATTACGAATTCAGTTAAACCTGAAATTGTTGCAACAGCTTTAATCGAATATTTCTTTTCATTTTGCATTTTGTAAATTTAGGCCATTGTCTAATAATTGTCAAGAGTTGAAAACTATAAAATTATAAATCTGGTCCATTAGATATAATCCAGAGCACACTCAATATCAATAAATGGCTGAAAATTGAGTTTTTTTGTCTCTCACAAAGAATCGGGTAATTATATGCTTGACAAAACTTAGACAATATGTTATATTTGTCTAGGTTTTTTCTAGACACATAAATAAATAAAAAGGAGCGAATATGAAACTACCAAAAGTAACAAATGCTGTAATCATGATCTTACTGTTATTATCTTCCTATTCTTTTGCACAAACAGCAAGAATACAGATAATACATAATTCAGCTGATGTAGCAGCTGATTCTGTTGATATCTATTTAAATGGTTCTCTTCTGCTAGATAATTTCAAATTCAGAACGGCAACAAGTTTTATTGATGCACCAGCAGGTGTTTTATTAAATATTGGGGTAGCTCCAGCAAACACTAGTTCTGTAAATGATACTTTGAAAAATTTCCCTGTTACTCTCAGTGCAGGAGGAACTTATGTAGCAATTGCTGATGGAGTTCTGAATCCGGCAGATTATGCTGCTAATCCCGATGGTAAAAGCACTGCATTTACATTGTTTGTAAAAGATATGGCCAGAGAATCAGCTTTCAACGCAAGTAAAGTTGACTTCTTTGTTCTTCATGGTGCCACTGATGCTCCTACTGTTGATATTCTTGCCCGTGGTGTTGGTAAATTAATCGATGATGCTGCCTATGGTGATATCACTCCCTATTTGGAAGTAGACCCTTCAGCCTATTCATTAGATATTACACCCGGGAATGATAATAATACTGTTGTCACTTCGGTATTAGCAGATTTAAATGGATTAAGTGGTGCAAGTGCTGTAGTCTTTGCTTCAGGATTTTTAGATCCTGCAAACAATCAGAATGGAAAAGCCTTTGGTGTTTTTGCCGCTTTGCCTAATGGAACTGTTGTTCAATTTCAACCGAATGCCAGGTTACAGGTAATTCATAATTCTGCTGATACTAACGCTGATCCTGTCGATATATATTTAAACGGCAGTTTATTATTAGATGATTTTGGTTTCAGAAAAGCTACTCCTTTTATCAATGCACCAGCCGGGGTAGAATTAAATATCGGCATTGCACCTTCAAATAGTTCATCTATTAATGATACTTTAAAGAACTTTCAGGTCACTCTTAATGCAGGTAAAACTTATGTTGCTTTTGCTAACGGGGTACTAGATCCTGGAATGTATAAAGCAAATCCGGATGGAAGGAGCACTGCATTCACATTGTTTGTAAATGATGTAGCAAGAGAATCATCAATGGATTCAACAAAAGTTGATTTCTTTGTATTACATGGTTCTTCCGATGCTCCAACAGTTGATATTCTTGCCCGTGGGATCAGTAAATTAGTTGATGATGCTGCTTATGGTGATATTACTCCTTATATTGAAGTAAATCCTGCAACCTATTCCTTAGATATTACACCCGGTGATGATAATAATACTGTTGTTACTTCAGTCTTGGCGGACTTGAATGGATTAAGCGGGTCAAGTGCTGTGGTTTTTGCTTCGGGCTTTTTAGATCCTGCAAATAATCAGGAGGGAAATGCTTTTGGTGTTTTTGCCGCTTTGCCTAATGGAACTGTTGTTCAATTTAGATCGAACGCAAGATTACAAGTAATACACAATTCTGCAGACGTGAATGCTGATCCTGTAGATATATATTTAAACGGCAGTTTATTATTAGACGATTTCGGTTTCAGAAAAGCTACTCCTTTTATTAATGCACCAGCCGGGGTAGAATTAAATATTGGAGTTGCTCCTTCAAATAGTTCCTCTATTACAGATACTTTAAAGAACTTTCAAGTTACTCTAAACGCAGGCGGGACTTATATAGCGTTTGCAAACGGTGTTTTAGATCCGGGAACATATTCAGCAAATCCGGATGGAAATAATACTTCTTTCACATTGTTTGTAAATGATATGGCAAGAGAATCAGCTTTTGATTCCACAAAAGTAGAGTTCTTTGTTTTACACGGTGCAACAGATGCTCCGACAGTTGACGTCATAGCCAGGGGTATTGCAACATTAGTCGATGATGCTGCTTACAAAGATTTAACTGATTATATTGCTGTAAATCCTTCACTTTATACATTAGATATTACTCCTGGAAATGACAATAGTGCAATAGTTACATCACTTCAAGCTGATTTAAATGGACTTGCAGGTGAAACTGCAGCAGTTTTTGCATCAGGATTTCTAAATCCATCAGGTAATGAAAACGGATCATCTTTTGGTATTCTTGCCGCTTTAGCAAATGGTACTGTTGTACAATTTAGCACTTTAACCGGTATTGAGACTTCAGAAGTTTCGGTTCCAGTAAACTTTGAATTAAAACAAAATTATCCTAATCCATTTAATCCGTCAACTAAGATTCAATTTTCGCTGCCGGTTAATCAGACTGTAACACTAAAGGTATTTAATATGTTAGGTCAGGAAGTTGCAACATTGTTAAATAAAGACATGACCGCAGGATATCACAATATTAATTTTAATGCTAACGGTTTTTCAAGCGGTATTTATCTGTACCAATTGAAAGCCGGTAATTTCATTCAAACTAAAAAAATGACACTCTTGAAATAATGATAGTTAAAAAATAAGGACTTAAGAAAAACAAATGAAAAGAGCTATTATAATTGGGTCAGGCCTCGGAGGATTATCAACAGCATTACGTCTGTCTGCCAGAGGATATAAAGTCACGGTCATTGAAAAACATTCAACTCCCGGCGGCAGATTAAACATCATTGAATCTGATGGATTCAGATTTGATATGGGTCCAAGCTTCATGAGCATGACTTATGAAATGGATGAATTATTCCAGTCGGTAGGATTAAAAAATCCTGTCGAGTTTGAAGAATTGGATCCTCTTTACCAGGTATTTTTCGAAGGAAATGATAAGCCCCGTTTAATCTGGAAATCACTTGATAAGTTAGAAAATGAATTTAAAGATGTAGAGCCCGACCTGGCCCGAAAAGCTCAGGCATATTTGGAGAGGGCAGGAGAATTTTTTCACGATACTGAAGAAAAAGTTGTTAGATCAAATTTTAACAGTAAGCTTGAATATATTTTTAGCTTGTCTAAAGTTCCTTTTAAGCATATCCCCTATCTCTACAAAACAATCTGGAATGAAGTTGAAAAAAACTTCACTTCCGAAGAGGTAAGAATACTTTTTTCTTTAGTTGCTTTCTTTCTTGGTGCTACACCATTTAAAACTCCTGCAATTTATTCTCTGCTCAACTATACTGAAATGAAGCATAATGGATACTGGAAAGTAAAAGGCGGGATGTACAAAATTGTTGAAGAAATTGTAAGAATTTTAGAAGACAGAGAAGTTGAGTTTATTTTCAATACAGAAATTATCGGGATTGGTAACAGCAATGGAAAAATATCTGAGCTTATAGATCAAAACGGGAAAAGATGGACTGCAGATATATTCATATCAAATTCTGATGCTGCTTCATTCAGGGGATTAGTATTAAAGAGAAAAAAATTTAGTGAAGATAAACTCGATAAGTTACACTGGACACTAGCTCCATTTACAATCTATTTGGGCGTTAAAGGCAAAATAGACAAGTTAATTCACCACAATTATTTTCTTGGTAATAACTTCAGAGGATATGCCGACAAAATCTTTACATCTTCGGTAAGTCCGCATAAACCATACTATTATGTTAATGCCCTTTCAAAATCAGAAGAAAGCTGTGCACCCGAAGGTTGTGAAAATTTATTTATACTCTGTCCAGTCCCGGATTTAAGATATAAAAAAGATTGGCACGATAAAGAAGAACTAGCCGAAAATATTATCAATGATTTGTCCAACAGGACAGGTTATGATATAAAGAATAATATAATTACGAAAAAAATTCTGACTCCCGATGATTGGGCAAATTCCTTAAATCTTTATAAAGGTTCAGGTCTGGGCTTAGCACATGATTTAAACCAGGTTGCTGCATTCAGGCCAAAAAATAAAGATGAAAAATTCTCTAATCTGTATTATGTAGGTGCTTCAACTATACCGGGTACAGGCCTTCCTATGGTAATAATTAGTTCAAAATTAGTAATGGAGAGAATAGAATATGATACAACTTTATCATCAAACTAGCTTTACAATAAGTAAAAAAATTACTAATGCTTATTCCACTTCATTCAGTTTGGGAATAAAAGCATTTGCGCCGGAATACAGAGATGCTATATATGCCATTTACAGCTATGTAAGATTAGCGGATGAAATTGTTGATTCTTTTCATGGATATGATAAAGAATCATTATTATTAAAATTTCGAGCAGATACTTATGATGCTATAAAATCGGGTATCTCTACTAATTCGGTAATACATACTTTTCAAAAAATTGTTTATGAATACAACATAGATATCGAGCTTATAGATTCTTTTTTAGACAGCATGGAAAGAGATCTTTCAAATTCCTCTTATGGCAGAAAAGATTATGATGATTATATCTACGGTTCCGCAGAAGTTGTTGGACTAATGTGCCTGAAAGTTTTTGTTAAAGGAAATAATGACAAATACAACGACCTGAAATTCTTTGCCAAGAAATTGGGTTCTGCATTTCAAAAAGTTAATTTTTTGCGGGATATAAAAAGTGACCTCGAAGAGCGTAAAAGGATCTATTTACCTGATGTTCACAGCAATAATAATATTACTGATTTTATTAAGCAAAAACTGGAAATTGAAATAGAAGAAGATTTTAAAGATGCACTAAAAGGAATAAAAAAGCTTCCAATCGGAGTTAAGCTGGGAGTTTATTCTGCATATATGTATTACTATATGCTTTTTAATAAAATAAAATCCTTAAAAGTAGATGAACTTCTTAGAAAAAGAATAAGAATATCAAATTTGCACAAGTTGATTTTACTTATGAAATCAATAATAGAAGTTAAAATATTAAAGGTTACTTGAAGAAATGATCCGTACAAAAAATTATATGTTTTTTTTGGTGATTTTATTACTGGTAACATTCAAGAACGGGTTTGCTCAGAACAAACCTTTTAATGATGTTACTTTAGAAATAATCAGGAATTTATATTACTCTTCCGTTGATGATGAAAATGACTTAAACAAACTTGACAGCTTAATTATAAAAAATTTTTCCGATACTTTATCACAATATCCCCCGATAATCCTTGCTTATTACGGAGGAGTTGAAGCATTAAGGGCAAAACACGCATTCTGGCCTTTTAATAAATTAAGTCATTTTAATTCTTCCATGGATATTTTAAAAACAGCAGTAAATGAAGAACCGGGTAACCTGGAAATCAGGTTTATCAGGTTTTCGATACTTGACAATGTACCCGGAATTTTAGGTTATTCTAATGAAAGAGAAAGAGATAAAGATGAGATTGTATTTTTATTATGCCGGAAAGATTATTCTAAATTAAGCGAAAAGATTCAAAATGGTATTGTTCAATATATATTAAGCTCAGGAAGACTTTCAGCCAAACAAATAAATCTGCTTACAAAAAGTTTTCCTGAGTATTCAAGGAAATAAATGAGTTATTATTTAATATTAAATATTATCATAATAATTATTCCCCTTGTTTTTTCCTTTGAAAAGAAGATAAAATTCTATAAGAAATTGAGGGAGTTATCGATTTCAATACTTACAGTTGGAAGTATATTTATATTGTGGGATATATTTGCCGTTAAACGGAGCGACTGGTATTTTAATACTCAATATATAAATGGGATTTATTTGTTCAGCCTTCCACTGGAAGAGATTTTGTTTTTTATTACAATTCCATATAGTTCAATCTTCCTGTATGAAACAATAAAATTTTATTTGCAAAAAAAAATAATTAATAACGAATTACATTTAAAAAGAATTTACCCGGCATTCATAACAGCAGTTTTATTAATACTTTCAGTGGTTTATATAAATCAATATTATACTTTTACAGTATTGATTTTTTGTGCTGTTTTTTTGCTTGTAGCATTGTTCTTATTTAATGATATCTTATCATCTAAATTATATTGGATTTTTATTTCTATTACTTTTATTCCATTTATCATAGTTAATTATTTTCTTACTTCTCTTCCAATAGTAATTTATAATCCCGAAGCAATCTGGGGTATTCGTTTTTTGACAATTCCCGTCGAGGATTTCTTTTATTCATACACCCTTCTCTCACTTTATCTGTTTATATATATAAAAAGCGGGAGAAAATGAAAAGAAAATTGAAGATAGCAATTATTGGGGCGGGTATCGGAGGATTAACCGCTTCTATTAAACTTGCTCATAATGGCTTTGATGTCTCTGTATTTGAAAAAAATTCTTTCATCGGAGGGAAAGCAGGAGAAATTAAAAACAATGGATTCAGATTTGATTCCGGTCCTTCAGTATTAACTATGCCATTCGTTCTTGAAAAAATTTTCAAACACTGCGGTGAAGATATAAATAATTACTTAACAATTAAAAAGCTTAATATACTTAATAAATATTTTTATACTGACCGTACTGAGATAATTGCCTATAATGATGTTGATAAGTTTGCCGGAGAGATTAACAGAAAAACTCTGGATAATAAGAATGATATAAAAAGATATTTTAATTATTCCAGGAACATCTATGATTTAACTGCCGATTTATTCATCTTTAACAATATTCACGATCCGTCAACTTTTTTAAATTCTGCGGCATTAAAGACTCTGTTAAATATCTGGAAGATTGATATTTTCAGGGTAATGCATGAAGCGAATGCAAAATTTTTCAAGGATGATAAAACAATTCAGCTTTTCGACAGGTATGCAACCTACAATGGTTCAAATCCATTTAAAGCTCCTGCAACACTAAATATAATACCTCATGTAGAATATAATTTAGGCGGTTTTTTTGTAGGTGAAGGAATTTCCGAAATTCCTTCTGCTCTACAAAAACTGGCAGTTAAAAACGGAGTGAAGTTTTTCTTAAAGTATAATGTAGAAAATATTTTAATAGACAAATCTAAAAAAGTGAAGGGCATTCATATTAATTCTGAAATATCCGGTCACTATGAAGAGAATTTTGATATTGTAATCTCAAATGCCGATTCTAATTATACTTATAAGCATCTATTGAATAATGAGATATCAAAAGAAACAATAAAAAAGGATCATCCTGAACCCTCTTCTTCGGCATTAGTTTTTTATTGGGGAGTCAAGGATATTCATGATAATCTTGAAATTCACAATATACTTTTTTCAAAAGATTATAAAAAAGAATTTGAAGATATATTTGATAAAAAAGTTTGCCCCGATGATCCGACAATATATATCTACATTTCTTCAAAATTTAAGAAAGATGATGCTCCCGATGGTTATGAGAACTGGTTTGTCATGATCAATGCACCCTATATCCAAAACCAGAACTGGCATAAAGAAATAAAGAAGACAAAAGAAAAAATTCTTAATAAAATAAATGATATTTTGAAAATAAACTTGAGAGAAAAAATTATTTCAGAAAATATTATGTCTCCGGTAGATATTGAGAAGAATACAAACAGCTATATGGGGAGCATATACGGAATTTCCTCAAACAGCAGACAGGCAGCTTTTCTCAGACAGCAAAACTGTTCAAAAATATTTGATGGTCTATATTTTTGTGGCGGGAGTGCGCATCCCGGGGGTGGAATACCACTAGTAATTTCGTCGGGAGAATTAACAGCAAATAAAATTATGAAAAAATATAATTAATCCAATGATTAAAGCAGAGCACAAAAACTGGGCACGCTTTTTATTTGATTTTTACATTGATAATCTGCTGAAGAAAAATTTTGCAAACTATTATTTAGTAAACAGTTATCCGCATATTGATAATAATTTAAGTATTGTTGTTACGCCTAATCATATCAGCTGGTGGGATGGTTTCTTTATCGATTATATAATAAAGAATTTTTCCAACAGAAAGATGCATATAATGATGCTTGAAGAGCAGTTAAAGAGGTTCTGGTTCTTTCAAAAGCTGGGAGCTTACTCCATAAATCCTGACAGTGTAAGCGGTCTTTTAACTACAGTTAAATACACAAGGGAATTTTTAAAAAATCAAGATAATCTTGCAGTAATTTATCCTCAGGGCTCAATTGAACCTTTTGAAAAGCGGCCATTAACAATAAAAAAAGGATTAAAGTTATTTATTGAAAATATGCCTGCTGAAATTGTTGTAATTCCTATAGCTTTCAAAATTCAATACTTTAACGAAAAGAAACCTGCTGTAATTGCAAGGTTCGGAAAAATATTAAAGGCAGAAACAATTTGCTCTGATTGTCAATTATATATTAATGAATTTCATCAGAATCTTGATGAATTAAACAAAGCTGTATTTGTCAATAAATATCAACAGGATCTTTTTAGAAAAAGTTAATAACCATGAGTTTAGAATCTTTTAGTTTCTACATTAATACTTCTGTCCTTTTAGTTTTATTTATTATTACATTTTACAATTATTTAACCGCACCCAAGATAGAGACTCTGAATAAAGAAATACTCTTGAAAAAATTTGTATCTGTTTTAATTCCGGCAAGAAACGAAGAGTCAAATATTAAATATTGTCTGCAGTCAGTTTTAAACCAGGGTTACACTAACTTTGAAGTAATTGTTCTTGATGATGAATCTTCAGATAATACTTATAATATTGTTAAAGATATATCTGCAAATAATAAGAAGATCAGATTACTGCAGGGCAAACCGCTACCTGCAGAATGGCAGGGAAAGAATTGGGCATGTAACCAATTAGCGGAGAATTCGACTGGTGAAATATTATTATTTATTGATTCAGACGTAAGACTTTCAGATAACGCACTAAGCACAAGTATGAATATTTTTGAAGATAAAAAATTAAATTTGCTATCATGCTTCCCTACCCAGCAAATAAATACAATTGGTGAATGGCTGGTTGTTCCTTTGATGAATCTTTTTCTGTTAAGTCTTCTCCCTTTAAAAAAAGTCTTTTCATCCCGGAATAAATCCTTTACAGCGGCAAATGGCCAATTTATAATGATTGATAAAAAAACATATGACAATGTTGGCGGACATAAAAGAGTAGCAAATGAGGTTGTGGAAGATATGGAATTAGCCCGGTTGCTTAAAAATAAAGGCTATTCAATTCTAACTGCCCTGGGCGAAAATTCAGTTTCCTGCAGGATGTATAATAACTTTATCGATTCTTTTAACGGATTCTCTAAAAATTTTTTCCCAGGTTTTAAAACTAATATTATATTTTTTTTGCTCCTTATATTACTTTATTCAGTTTTTTTTATTTATCCGCTTTTTCTTGTAAGGGATAATATTTATTTCGTGGTTCCCGTAATACTAATTATTTTGGTTCGGGTATTTATTTCATTAAACAGCAGGCAAAATGTACTTCTTAATATTGTTCTACATCCTCTTCAGATAGTTATAATGCTGGTAATAGCAATTAATTCCGTATGGCAAAACAAAATGAAAAATATTTACTGGAAAGGCCGGAAGATATAAAAAATCTTTATGCAGTAATTGTTATTTATTTATTTTTTACTGCAGGGATCATCTGGCATTTGTGGGATTTAACAAAAGGTTTAATGCTCCGGATTACTCCTTATGGTTTGTTCTTTGCCTGTCTTCTTGTCCTTTATCCCTGCATAAAAGAAAAAAGGAAGAAATTACTTACGTGGCTAATTATAACATATATTATAACTTTTATTCTTGAAGTAATAGGAGTGAAGACCGGAATTATATTCGGTGAGTATTCATATGGATTTGTATTAGGTCCCAAAATTTTTGATGTGCCTTTTATAATCGGCTTGAATTGGGTTGTTATAATATTAGGTGCAATTATTATTTCTAAAATATTTTCCAAACACTTTTTGTATTCTTCACTTATTGCTGGATTATTAGCTGTTATCTTTGATTTAGCACTGGAGCCGGTTGCATTCAAGTTTGGATATTGGTTCTGGCAATGGGACGTTATACCTCTTCAGAATTATATAGCCTGGTTTATCATTTCATTTTTATCTTCAATATTTTTCAATCTGCTTAACATTAGTTCAAATAACACTTTGCCTAAACATTACTTTTATGCTCAGATGATTTTCTTTATAGGATTGAATTATTTTTCATGAAGGATTTTTAATGGGAATTTTAATAGCAGTAATAATAATATCTGCATGGTTAATACATCTGATATTTTCTTTAATTTACCTAAAAGTGAATTTCTTAGATCCGTTTTTTTACTTAAATGTTTTTATTCAGGCTTATTTATTTACCGGGCTTTTTATTACTGCTCATGATTCAATGCATGGAACATTGAGCAAAAATAAGAGATTAAATAAACTATTTGGTCAGCTTTCAACTTTTTTATTTGCGTGTATGTCATATGACAAGCTGATAAAAAATCATATGCATCATCATAAATTTCCGGGAACAGAAAACGATCCTGATTTTTCTTCAGGATCTCAAAATTTTTTCCAATGGTGGGGTTTATTTTTATGGAAATATACTACAATTCTTCAAATTGTCTCAATGGGAATCATTTTTAATATCTTTAAAATCTGGTTTAATGAAATAAATATTTTAATGTTCTGGGTATTACCCGCTTTTCTAAGCACCTTTCAATTATTTTTCTTCGGCACTTATCTTCCTCACAAAAGACCCCATGTAAAAGACATGCAGCCACATAATGCAAGAACCCAGAATAAAAATCATCTGTGGGCTATGCTGTCATGCTATTTTTTCGGATATCATTTTGAACATCATGAAAATCCCGGCATTCCCTGGTGGCAGTTATACAAGACAAAATGATTAAAAATAATTATGTTCTTAGAGATCTGATTAATAACGAAAGTTTTTTTCAAATTTATTGTTAACTTCAGTATTATGTCCAATTGATTTTATCTTTTTAAGCTTATTTTTTAATATTGTTGGACTAACTTTTATTTTTTTAACAATTTGTTAAGGCAGAAAACTGGTGAATAAAAAAAACTATCTTTGCATGTTATTGTTTATATTTTTGGCGCCTTTTTATATTCATTCTCAACCGGAGAACTTTGTGAGAGATACAGCTATTTTAGATATGGTAAACAGTGTAAGCGCTGACAATATTAAATCAGATATAGAAACTCTTGCAGGTTTTGGAACAAGACATACCTTCAGCGATACAGTGAGTAATACAAGAGGTATTGGTGCAGCCAGAAGATGGGTTAAATCAGAATTTGAAGATTATACAAAAAATTCGGACGGCAGGTTAAAGGTAATGTATGATACATTTGAAGTTGAACCGGACGGGAAAAGAATCACAAGGAAAACTTTACTGAAAAATGTTCTTGCTGTATTAAAAGGTACCGATACTTATGACAGCAGGATATTTATTATCAGCGGACACCTGGATTCAAGAGCGACAAATGTCATGGACGATTCCAGTAATGCACCCGGTGCCGATGATGACGCTTCCGGTGCTGCAGCTGTACTGGAGCTTGCCCGGGTTTTGTCAAAGCATCAATTTCCATCCACAATAATTTTCGCTGCGGTATGCGGAGAGGAACAGGGATTATTTGGATCAGAGCATTTAGCAGAAAAAGCAAAAGATAAAAACTGGAATTTAATAGCTGTTTTAAATAATGATATGGTAGGCAGCAGCATTTCAGGCGGCACTTTATTAAAAGATAATATAAACTTCAGAGTCTTCAGCGAAGGTGTACCGCTTTATGAGACAAATGAAATGGCTAAAACCAGGAAATATACAAGTGGTGAAAACAACAGCAAATCCAGGGAGCTTGCCAGATACATCAAAGAAGTCGGAGAGGAATATGTTGATCAGGTAAAAGTAAATTTAATTTATCGTATTGATAGATTTTTAAGAGGCGGAGATCATATTTCATTTAATAAGTTAGGCTTTCCTGCAGTCCGGCTATGTGAAATGAATGAGAATTATGATCATCAGCATCAGGATGTAAGAACTGAAAATGGAATTCAGTATGGTGATTTACCAGAGTTTGTAGATTATGAATATGTTAGAAAGATTACAGCAGTAAATCTTGCTGCCCTGGCAAATCTTGCTTTTGCACCGGCTGAACCGGAAAATGTCGGTATAGATACAAGAGAACTCACTAACTTCAGTAGACTCGAATGGCAGCCTCCGGAAGGTAAATCCCCTGCCGGATATTACATACTTTTGAGAGAAACTGATCAGCCTGTCTGGCAGAAAAGATTTTTTGTAAATGATACAACAGCTGCACTTCCCTATTCAAAAGATAATTATTTCTTTGCGGTACAGTCGGTTGATAAAAAGGGACATACAAGCCTTCCTGTTTTCCCTTATCCTATAAGATAAAAACAGATAAACATTTGATCATTAAAACAAAAACTTTGTATCAGCATACATATTCATTCCTTCAGGAGAAAAAGCAAAGGTTAGAGAAAGATTAATTTTTCTCTGTATAAGTGAAGACCAGAATCCAAAACCATAAGAGGGATGCCATCTTTTTGAATTATCCGAATCAGTAAAAACTCTCCCTGCTTCAGTAAATAGTGACATTCCCAATTTTTCTTTTAAGATAATCTCTAATTCTTTAATTAAAAACCTTAATTCAAATTGACCGAATAAAGATGCATTACCGGCAAATCTTTCACGGCTGTAACCCGGAAGGTTATTATTGCCTCCCATAAAGACAGATTTATATACTGGAAATTTTCCCCATATTTTTTCTCCTGCACCTCTTAATGCAAAGGTTGTCTCGGTAAATATATTACCGGTAAAGAAAGCACGAATATCAACACTTGTTTTTGTAAAGTCATTTCTATTATCAAGCAGCTTTGGAAAATATTCCTGGGTTAATTTAAAGTGATATCCTCTGAAAGTATTATATATTTGATCACCGTAATCATATTCTAAAGATGTATTTATACCTGCAATATTAAAGCGCCCAATACCATATCGAGCGTAAGGAAAGTTTTTCAGAAGAAGTTCACTATTTCTTAAAGATATATCTGAATTTTCTAAAGAAAGCCCTAATGTGTAAGAAAAGATGCTGGATATTTTAAGATTAATATGAGGGTAAAACCCTATTAACTGTTGTTTTAAAAGGTAAAAATCTTTTGAATCGAGTTCTTTTTTAAAAGTAGTTTCATTTCCGTAACCAAAGAACTTAATTAAATCCAGATCCGATTTTTTGAAATTTAAACCCACATCAACATTTTTAATTAAAGAATAAAAATCTCCGTCATAAAAAATATTTATGCCCTGTGATCGTGTCGCATATGAAGCAGTTAAAGACATCCGGTATTTAAAAGGAACAAAACCAAAATCATATTTGTACAGTAATGGTCCCCCGCCGAAGACAAAGCCATTATTTTCATCGTATGAAAATTCGGGGAGGAAAAGCCATTCATGCCCCCTGTCTTTTTGATTTGTATCTATACCAATATCATAAATATTTTTATTTATCACAGGCTCAGAATATTCATTGTAGAACATACCCGTATTTTTAATCGGGGTAATATTAGCGATTCTGCTGCTTTCGTAAAATTCGGTTTTATTTTCAGCTGCAGGAATTGGAATGAATGAGAACAAATATCCGTTTACAACCGAACTATCCTGAATCTTTGTATTTCCTTCTCCAGCGATAATTCTTACCATGGGACTTTCATCAACATTGCCTTTTATTAGTGCTTCATCATTTCCATCTCCAAGATGAATTCTTATTTCATCAGTTATATTATTTTCGAATGTTTTATTAAAATATCTTTTTGATATTCCTTGAATTCTTTTTCCCGGCTTCTTATACAATGATACTTCGGTTAAATTATTATTCAAACGGTTTACTTCGGCTGAATCATTTTTTGAAGTGGCATAAATATCAGCTACTTCATTGACTAATTTATAAAAATCATTTGAAATTTCAGGGAGCTTATTTCTTCGTGAAATCAGGTCCTTTTTAAATCTTTCATGATTAATATCTTCAGAAGGCAGCTTATTTACTGAATTAATAATAATCGAATCGTTAAGTTTTGAATACAAATCATTTGTAACAGAATCCCAGGTATATTTATTAAGGCTGGTTAAAATTCTTCTATCTAAAAACCTTCCACTATAAGTTATCTTTTTGATATCCGGATAATCTTCACTAAAGCTGCATAATTGCGGAACAAGAATGACTCCGGATTTACCAAATAATCCATCAATCTTTGAAAATGCAAGGATTCTTTCCTTTGGAACAGGTATCCAAATGATATCATTCCCGTTTTCACTTTTTTCCCAGAACCATTTTTCGGGCCCCCTGTTCCAGTCACCTGAAAAAATATCAATCAATCTCTCTTTTAAAAATCTTTTTGAATCGATTGTTATGTTGCTCCCGCTTTCAATTTTATCCAAAAGAGAATAAGTATTAATTATTTTGGAGGAATCTGTCTGCTCAATACATTCAGATTGATTTTCAAGAATACCTGGTAAGCTTCCAAATTCATTTTGAAACTTTCCCAAGCAGCTGTTAGCCGGCATGAAAACCAATATAGTTTTTTTGTTTGATGAATCAATCCCATTTAATATTGAATTCATAACAAGTGGAGCGAAAGGATTAAGAATGCTTATCTGGTCGTGTAAAACTTTATCTGATAAATTTTCAACGACTTCCTTTGGAAAAATTTTACCAGGATCAATAGTTAACGAACTGAACTTCCAGATATTTCCTTTTTTACTTCGGAATAAAATTGATTTTGAATCGCTGCCGGATAACTCTTGAACCGGGAATAATCCGCCGTCGAAATCATTTAGATTTAATATTTTAATTTTAATTGGTGTCGTCCATAATTTTCTCCAATCATTCCCCAGAAAAAATTTACTGAAACCCGAGATATTTAAATTTTTATTCGGAACAATTTCTGTTAAATTATTTTCAGATCCATCTTGGGGAAAAGCAGAATTGTAAAAGAGCAGAAAAATTAAAAAGAAAAATATTCGATAAAATGTCATGTGATGGATTTAGTTTGATGAAACAAACATAAAGCATCGAAATATAAATAATTAAGAGATGAAATATTATGTTACGGCATCTACTATAGGAAATACTATTGGATTTGTAATTCCATCTTATCAGAATATTTAACTTTTACTTTCAGTAAATTTTCATCTTTATTGAAATAAAATCCTTCATTTGCATTTTTAATTTCATCAGAATTTTGAGCAGCTGTAATATTTTTTCCATCGAGAATTACCGAATTAACCTGATCAGTATCATAAATATCAAAAAGTAAATCTTTCGGAGTGTCACTATAATTACCGGATTTATTGACGCTTATCTTAATGCTGCCAGCGGTTTTTTGCACATTTAGTTTGGTTAAGGAAAATTCTCCTTTTTGATAATTTGTACTTATACCGTCATCATTATACAGATCATATTCGGAATTTTTATCCGGAAATATTTTAAACTCCATTTGAGTAATGTTCTTTTCATCCACATAATTTTGTTTATCCTGAAGAGGAATTATACCTCCTTCTCTTATAAAAAGAGGAATTTGATCCATTGGTGCTTCGACAATAATCCATTGTTTTCCTTCGTAAACTTTTGAATTCCACCAGTCAAGCCATTTACCATCAGGCAAATACAATTTCTTAAAATTTTCATTTTCTGATACGATCGGAGCAACCAACAGATTTTTACCAATCATAAATTGATATTGAGCATTGGTATAATAACACTGTTCATCATTTTGGTAATTAAGAAACATCGGCCGCATTATCGGTAATCCGGTTTGTGAAGCATTATAAAATTCTGTGTAGAAAAACGGTAAAAGTTTGTATCTAAGTGTTATTATATTTTTCACCCATAACTCAACCTGTTCACCGAATGCCCAGGGTTCTTTATCTTTTTCATTAATAATGGAATGCTGTCTGAAAAAAGGAGTGAAAGCACCAAGCTGCATCCAGCGTGTATAAAGATTTTGAGTTGGAGCTCCAAAGAATCCACCCACATCCGTACCGCAGAATGTAATTCCGCTTATACCCATTCCCTGCGGCATAACACAGGCTAATTTCAAATGTTCTTCAGTTGCCATGTTATCCCCTGTCCATACAGCGGCATATCTTTGTATACCGGAAAAACCTGCACGTGTTAAAATGAAAGGACGGCTGTCCGGAAAAGATTTCTTTATTCCATTGAAAGTAGCCCGGGCTTCTTCTAAAGCATAAACATTATGAATTTTTTTCAGAGTTGCACCATATCCATGATCATTAAACTGCACAATATCAGGGATAGCCTGCCCCCATGCAGACGGTTCATTCATATCATTCCATATTCCCGAAATACCTTGCTTAATAAGATTTGCGTTTTTTTCTCCCCACCATTCCCTTGTCTCTTTTTTTGTAAAATCAGGGAAATATGCCCATGAAGGCCACACTTCTCCCTTGTAGACAACTCCGTCAGGATATTTGGCGAAAAGGTTTTTTTCCAAACCTTCCTTAGCCGGAGGATAATTAGTAGTATCTGCTTTAACACCGGGATCAACAATACATACAACTTTAAAACCTTTGGAATATAAATCCTTCAGCATTTTTTCAGGCTCAGGAAATCTATCTTTGTTCCATGTAAATACCCTGTAACCATCCATATAATGAATATCCAGATAGATTACATCACATGGTATATCTTTATTCCGAAATGTATTAGCAAGGGTTCTTACTTCGGATTCGGGATAGTAGCTCCATTTGCTCTGCTGGTAGCCTAAAGCCCATTCGGGAGGAAGCTTCATCCTGCCGGTTAATTTTGTATATGAGGAGATAACGGTTTTTATTTCAGGTCCGTAAATAAAATAATAATTCATCTCACCTTTTTCAGCACCGAACCAGTAGAAGCGGTTATTGCTGGCTCCCATATTAAAATAGGATTTATAAGTATTATCGAAAAAGATCCCATAAGCAGTTTTTTCAGATGAATTGTTGGCCAGAGTTCTTATGCCGATAAAAAAAGGAATGGACTGATAAATCGGATCGGTATCATTTGTATAACGGGGTTTATCTGAATTCCACATTACATACTGAGAGCCGGTTCTATTTAAAGAACCTGTTTTTTCACCAAGTCCATAAAATTGTTCATCTTTAAATAATGTTTTAAAGCACCTTACTTCATTACAATCGAAACCGACTCCGAATGACTTATCATCCTGGTTTAATAAATTCATCTGCTTATCAAAAATGCTGACTCTGCAAGGAGATTTCGAAATTCTTGCTATTAATTTAGAATTAGAAACTTCATAGAAATCTTTAGCCTCTTTAAAGGAATAATTAATACTTGTTCCATTATAAATTACAGCATAAGAAGGAGCTTTTGAGAATTCATCTTTATTAGTAAAACGGTAACGGAAAATATTATCATCGACTACATATAAATTGAATTTGCAGTTTGTAAGCTGAAACTCAATCCTGTCATCATATTTTTTATATTTTACAACATCCCCGGCATAAATAAATTCAGCATAAATTCTCGAACTCATAATCAGCAATAAAATTAAAACAGGTAAATTTCGTTTCATTTCTACGATTAATTTAAGATTTTTTTCTTTGGAGCAGCTTCAACAACTGCAATAGCAGTCATATTAATTATATCATCAACAGTTGCACCGCGCTGTAAAACATGAATAGGATTCTTCATTCCCATAAGTATCGGACCAATTACAGTAGCCTGTCCAATTCTTGCCATAAGCTTATATGCAATATTCCCTGAGTTAAGATCAGGAAAGATTAAAACATTTGCACCCCCCTTAAGATTGCAGAAGGGGTACTCATTATCAATAATTTCCTGTACAACAGCAGTATCAGCCTGCATTTCTCCATCAATAATAATATCAGGTCTTTTTAGTTTAACTATTTGAACAGCATTCTTAACTTTAATTGTTTCGGGATAAGGCGAGCTTCCGAAATTGCTGAATGAAAGCATAGCTACTTTTGGAACGATATCGAATTCCTGAACTGTGTCAGCCGCAGAAATAGCTATTTCTGCAAGCTGTTCAGAGTTTGGATTAGTATTGACTGTGGTATCGGCAAAGAAATATACTTTTTTCTTAGCAGCAACAATATAAAGACCTGAGACTATATTTAATCCTTTTCTTACACCGACACACTGCAAGGCAGGTCTGATTGTAGTAGGATAATCAGTAGTTAAACCGCTAATCAGAGCATCTGCATCTCCAAATTTAACCATCATCGAGCCAAAATAATTCGGGTATCTCATTACTCTTTTTGCTTTCACTAATGAAACACCTTTTCTTTGACGTCTCTGGTAGTAGTCTTCAGCATACATTGCTGACTTTTCATTATTTTCCGGATCTTCAATAATAAATTCTGACTGGTTGTAACCTATCTGATTTATCATCTTCTTTATTTTGGATTCATTTCCAAGCAGAACAGGTTTTGCAATATTTTCAGAATAACATACATGAGCAGCTCTAATAATTTGCTCTTCCTCGCCTTCCGGGTATACAACTTTTTTAGGATTCTTTTGTGCTTTATGAATCATAACTCTTATAACTTCTTTAGATAATCCTAATCTTTCCTTTAATTCCTCTTCGTAAGCAACCCAGTCTTCGATATTTTTCCTGGCAACACCTGTCTTCATTGCAGCCTTTGCAACAGCAGGAGCTACGTTCCATAGAACTCTCGGATCAAAAGGTTTAGGAATAATATATTCCTTGCCAAATGAAAAGTCCTCACCGCCGTATGCGTTAATAACCATTTCCGGAACTTTTTTCTTTGTTAAATCTGCAAGTGCACGAACTGCAGCCATTTTCATTTCTTCATTAATTGCAGTTGCCCGGACATCCAAAGCACCCCTGAATATAAATGGAAATCCCAGAACATTGTTTACCTGGTTTGGAAAATCACTTCTGCCGGTAGCCATTATCAGATCATCTCTCACAGAAATTGCATCATCATATGTAATTTCGGGATCCGGATTTGCCATAGCGAAAACTATCGGGTTAGGCGCCATGCTTTTTACCATCTCTTTACTAACTACACCACCAATGGAAAGCCCTACAAAAACATCTGCACCTACTATCCCGTCAGCAAGTTTCCCATAGTCTTTTTCAGTAGCGAATTCGATCTTGTATTTATTTAGATCCTTTCTTCCAACATGAATGCAGCCTTTCGAATCATACATAATTATATTTTCTTTTTTTGCACCAGCACTCATGTACAATTTGCAGCAAGAGATTGCTGCAGCACCGGCACCATTTACAACTATTTTCAAATCAGACAACTTTTTCCCGGTAACTTCAGCAGCATTTATTAATGCAGCACAGGAAATAATTGCCGTACCATGCTGATCATCGTGGAATACAGGGATATTCATTGTAGCTTTTAAAGTCTGTTCAATTTCAAAACATTCAGGTGCTTTGATATCTTCAAGATTAATTCCTCCGAAAGTAGGTTCCAAAAGTTGAACAGCTCTTATAATTTCCTGAGGATCTTTGCTTTTTAATTCGAGGTCAAAAACATCAATATCAGCGAATCTTTTAAACAGGACTCCTTTCCCTTCCATAACCGGTTTGCCGGCTGATGGACCGATATCGCCAAGTCCCAGGACAGCAGTTCCATTTGATATAACAGCAACTAAATTTCCTTTTGCAGTATACTTGTAAACATCATCTTCATTTTTTGCAATCGCGCGGCAAGGTTCTGCAACTCCCGGTGTATATGCAAGAGATAAATCTCTTGACGTTAAACATGGTTTTGTTGCCACTACTTCAATTTTCCCTTTTCGCCCCTGGCTGTGATAATCGAGTGCTTCTGCAGTTTGATTTTTCATTTAAGTTCTCTTTTCAAAATTTTGTTTAATTAATAATTCAATAATAAATATTATTTTTTCCAATACATAAAAATAGCGATTTTATTTATTAATGGAATAAATAATTCTCTTATTTTATTTGAATATTTAATTGTTTAATTGCCATATTGTTAAATTGTTATATTGTTGTTTGATGTAGTATTAATGTTTTTTAACCGAAAGGAAATCCCGGAGTAATTACAATTTATTGTTCTATATTTCGACGATAAATAGTCTTTTCATGGTTACCCTTTTTATAATTGTTATATTTTGATATTATTAAATTTTTTTGTTTTTAATTTGATAATATTCTCTTTAATTCGCGAATATTTAGTTCTGTAGTTATTCCGTCGCGGTGCCAATGTTTTTTACAGCCGCAGTAATCAAGCAAAACGCATTGCGCCGGAACATCATATCTTTTTAATTCCCATCCCCCTTCCACTAATGTTGTAACGCAGGCGGAAGCTACAACTCCTCTGGCAGGACGACCTTTTTTCGGTCCCCATAGAGAAAGATCGGATGCGTGAGGAATGATGTAAACATCGAATCCTTGTTTTTTGCCCATCTCCCTAAGCTGGTTAACATGACAGCCGGGTAAACAACCTTCACATATTAATCCTTCCTTAACTCTTTTTGCTTCACATTCATCGGGTAACCTGCTGCGCATGCATCCCGGAACAAGAACTACTTTGGCATTTGTATTATTATATCCGGTTCTAAAGGCACGGTTCATCAATTCGGCTCCAACCATATTTAAATGATATTCAAGTCTTGTACGGGTACAGGATATCCTGTCTTCACGCCACTGATAAAATTTTCCCGATAGATTTAAAAAACTTTCAACATTTTCAGTATACTTACCAAGTACCTCCTTTGAACGTTTTTCAAACCAATCAGTAAATTCTTCAATTACATAAAATATTTTATATAAATTTTCAGGACTTTCATTTCCCCAGAAAGCTCTCCACCTGATAAACCTGAGAGCCTGTTCCCTGAATTCCCCGGTTGCTTCAAACCATTTACATACATGATCAATCTGCTCTAGTTTAGGAATTGCAGCTTTATTATCATCAACATCAGGCAGAAGATAAAGTGTAAATAAGAAACCCCTGGCATAATCAATTAATGGTTTTATTTTCTGATGTTTTTTACGCCATTCAGACATTCTGGCCAAAGTAATAAACGGAGCATTTTTAACTTTTAAAGCTTTATTTGCATATGAACGCCAAAGGATGCCAAAACTAATAAGCTCAAGAATATATTCCTCAATTTCTCTTATCTCTTCCAGTTTATATTCTCGAAGGTATTCTACAAACTCCATGACAATGGGCTTGAGAGAATTTTCAGCATGGATTAATACTTCATCTGTAAAATCACGGACTTCCTTATAATATTCTTCAGAATTATTATTACCGCGTTTTATCGAATAAGTAATTGTTTCCATAACTTAAAGATATCTTAATTAAACAATTTAATTTTATTGCATACCCGGTAAACTGCGTAAATAAATTAATCGAAGTCCCCAATCTTTTTCATCAGGGAAATCCGGTAATTGTATAATTCCTATTTTGTTTGCTACTACAGTACCATCTCCAACATCCTGCCAGTTTCCATTTCTGGGATTAAACCATTGAGCTTCATACAAACTATTCAAATGTGCTCCCCGGATTTGGGACTTTTTACAGCCTTTTTCAAAATATGCCAGGAAAATATTTTTGTCATTTGTTCGTGCACAATATGCCCATCCCTGATAGCTCAGTATATCCCGGGTTTTATTTGGTGATACAAGATCAGCCATTGGTACAAGTTCCCGGTATCGTTTTCCGATAGAGAAAGCAAAATTATTAAGATATTGTACCTGTGCACCCGAAGTCCACTGGAATGCTTCCCACATATGTACAGGTGCGGAAGGTTCTATATCTGCACCCCATATTCCCTCTGCTCCATAAACAAAACCGGCAAATCCTCCCAATAAAAAACTGCCGTAAATACCGGATCTCACAAATTCATTATCGAGTTCAGTACCCCCCTTTGCACCACGTGTATAATTAGCTGAGCCGGGACCCCGTGCATCTCTATAACCGGCATAATACGGTTCACCATTCAAAGCAGGTTTTGGATCTTTCAGATTAAAAATTTCAGTCAGATACCAGTAATTATTGTGCTCGCGCATATTGCCGATTTGATGCAGAGTAACCCATGAATTGTCTCCCCAGTTTTCAAGTGTGGATGGATTTGCATTTGCCGAGAGGAGTGTTCCGAAAGGAGGAGGTCCGTACTTTTTCTCAACTTCATGGATTGCATTAATATAATCCTCCGGGCTTACGGTTTCATCAATTATATCAAGATGAATCGGGCTTAAAACTACATTGTTTGCCTGATAACGTGACCAGACATACTGTATAAAGCGTGCATATGAATCAGGCCAGCCGTAATATTTATACCAGCAAAGCCCGGCATCGCGTCGGGAAACCTCAATAAAAGGAATAAATCCGTTTGCATTGAGATAATCAATTTTTCTGTCAATATATTTAAAATAATCCGGGTTAATACTATCAACATTAGGAAATACTTGCTCATATCCGGGAACCTTTCCTGGAAAGAAGAAAGGTCTTCCGCCTTCATTATCCATATTTTTAGCACTTCCGGTACCGAATTCCAGCCATGCAGAACGAACGGTTGTTTTAGCAGAATCATCCATAACAAGATGCCATGATCTGCCATCTGTCATCCAGTTAGGAAATGCTGCAATCATATTTACCCAGTTATACCCCTGTGCTTTTCGATAACGAACATAATCTTTAAATCCTGCATCGGGTCCGATTGGGCGATCTTTATTATCATCATACCAGCGAAACCGGTTAGTTCCAAGAGAATACCATGTATCGCCAATTATGAGATAAGGAGTTCCATCTGCATATTCAAGTGCATGATGATTTGGAGTGGAACGAATAAAACCGTGTCTTAGAGGATTTTCATTTTTTTCTGTCTTTGTCCATTCAATAGCATTAAACGATCCATTCTTCCCTGATAATCCCGGATCTTCAGGAGTCGAACCGCTTTTCCATGACCATTTTCCGGGCTTATCAGCAGCTAATCTTACAAGATATGTTTGTCCACCATCCCAAAAGCCATAAATTCTTTTATTGAAATCAGGTCCAACAAGATCAACCCAGACAGTAACTTCCTTGTAAGGATTGTTATAATGGTTGGCAGCAGTAAATGTAAGTTCCTGTTTTTCCCATATCTGTACATCTTTCGCAAAAACTGCAAATGAAAAGTTAAAAAACAGAATCAGAATTAATAATTTTAATAATGATTTCATTTAACTCCTTTAAGATTTTTAAATAACTATTTATCTTGAAATCGATTCATGCGGGCAATTTAATAATTGAATAAGGTTCAATTTTCCCATTTTTTCCCAATGCATTAGTTAAAATAAAAATCTGCAATTATCAAAGCAACTTATTAATTATATTTTTACAAAAACTTAATAACTGAAGTTAATAAATAAAAAAAAGCAGTGCCGCGGCACTGCTTTTATCGGAGGTTATATTTGCGTCATCATCTATCTTCTTCTCTCGCGGCTTCCGCTGGAAGAATTATTTCTTTCATTCCCGTTGGAACGTCTTTCAACTCTCTGTGGAGGAGCACTTTCTCTTCGTACCTCACTGCTCCTTTCAACTCTCTGCGGTGTATAATTAGGTCTGCTTTCTCTGGTTGTTTGTCTATTGGTTTGTTCTTCCTTTTTTTCAATTCCACTATTACCAGGTTGAATAGTTCTTGTATTTGTTTCTCTTTCTTGTTGAATACTCCTGTTTGGTACATTATTATCTCTGCCTATAACTCTAGGGACTGATTCTTTCGCAGCATTTCTGTTTTCATTATTTCTGTTAATTATTTCTTCCCTACTTATATCCCGGCTTCTTCCAATTTCCATTCTGGAAGTTTCAAGAGTTGAATTTCTTTCAGCTTTTCTAATTTGAATATTTCGTGTATCTCCTCTCGAAAGTTCTTCTCTCGATCCAATAAAACTTCTAACTTCGTTCCGGTTGCCGTTCGAATTTCTAAGATCCGAAGGATTTGATACTGCTCTTATTTGCCGTGTCTGTATATTCTGCCCGCTTCTTCTTTTTACGATATCTATATCAACTCCCCGGTTAATAACTCTGCCGTCCTGGAATCCATAATTTGTTCTGTATTTAGTCCTGGAGAAAAAGTTATTGACATATGTATGGCCAATATAGTAGTTAGATATATGCGGATTGCAGAAATGATTATATCTTACAAAGTGCCAATGCGAATATGGTGTAACAAAGTTAATGCTAAAATGTATTCCTAAACTTATTGAGAAATTAGCATATGGAGGTAAAGGAGCCCATCCGATATAATCGTTATCATAGCGCCATTCCACCCATGCAGGAGCCCATTGGTCATCAGGAACCCATATCCAGCCATAATAATCATCATAGTACCAGCGGCCATAATGATATGTTATCCAGCCGAAAGGTTCATAGGAATCCCAATACCATCCGTCATTAGTCCATATCCACTGACCATCTTGATAAGGGGACCAGTTTCTCTGCATAATGTTTGGTCTCCATACATTAACTCCATAACTTAATTCAATCCAGCTTCCATATGGAGCTAAATTATTATAAAAGAATCCAAAACGTCCCGGCACCTGTGCATTTGTATTTGCCTGAAATACTAAACCGGTGATTAAAAAAACAGCTATTAAAAATATCTTTTTCATGATAAACCTCGTGAACTTTATTTATTATTATTCAACGAATATGCCATACAGAAATTCCCATTTTTCTTTGATTATTTAGATATTTTTTTGATTTTGTGTACAATTTATTGGACAGTAAATTATTTATTTATACATCAGCGTTTAACTTTTCGCTCTTTCCAGGTGAAATTCCCAAATAATCCGGCTGTACTTGAAAATAATATATAAGGTAATTGAAGCAGTTCGGCTAAAAGGAAATAACGGAGTTTTAATCCCGGGAATAAAATTTTATTTCCCATTTTTAAAATCAGAAATTCAAGCAGAAATTTTATAAAAAGGCTGTCAAATAGAAGAAAGAAAAATATTTTTGAGACAAGAAAACCTAATAAAAATTGGACTACTAAGCCCAGATAAAAAAAGAAGATTAGAATTAGCTCAATAATTATTTTTTTATCATTATAGTAAATACTCTTACTTGCCCAACGTTTCCTTTGCTGAAAAAATTGCAGTATTGAATCCGCAGATTTTGTCTTAACTACGGCACCCTTGTTAAGACAGAACTTTACGCAATACTTTCCATCTTTGTGAATTTTCTGCATCAAAAAACCGTCATCACCTGATGAAATATGTAGATGATCCTGAAAACCATTTAAGCTTTCAAAAATACTTTTTCTATAAGCGATATTTGCAGCATTACATATGATCGGCCGATTCATTTTAATTAAACCGGCACCGGTTAAAATTAAACCTGCAAATTCAATCTGCTGGAGTTCGGCAAAAACACTTTTATCATCAATAAATTCGACAGGACCGGAGATAAAACCGGTTTTGTCATCTAAAGCACTTAACAAATTCACTAACCACTCAGGTGAATGGATGCAATCGGCATCTGTTGTAACAATTATTTCCCCCCTGCAATTTTCTATTCCAAAATTAACAGTTCTTTTTTTCCTGGCTATTTCTCCAAGATTTTCCGGCAGAGAAAAAACTTTTATGTTTTCATTCTTTATAGATGACTTAAGAATTTCTAATGAATTATCGGTTGAAGAATCATCAACATAAATAACCTCGAATTTTTCTTTTGGATAATTCTGTGCCTCAACACTTTTAAGATTTAACAGAATATTATCTTCTTCATTTCTAAATGGAATTATGATTGATACGAACTCAGATACAGGTTCTTTTTTAAAGACCGGTTTTAATTTTATCAAACCTATCAGGATGGAAACAAGAAAATAACAGTAGTAAAATACTAAGATTAAAAAAATGAGAATTAAAAGATTAATCATTATTCTTCTTATAAAGTAAAATCATGCCTATTATAGAAGGAAAAATTAAATTAATCAGAAATAAAAAAAATGATGCATCAAATGCAGTTGAGGCTGTCACACCAATTTTAGTATAAAAATATATCGAAAAACCTTCCCTGATCCCCAAATCACCAAGTGATACCTGTGGTATAATTGATTTGGCAAACATTATCAAACTGCCGTTCCATAAATATTCAAAAAAATGGAAACTATGAGCAAATGCAGCTACTAAAACTGCAAACTGTAATAGAAGACAAAAATAATACGATGCAGAAATAAAAATCATTCTTTTAATAAAATTGAAATTTAATTTTGTTAGTTGTTCAATGTTTAACAATATTTTCTCAAATTTTTTATTCTGTTTAATTCCTGCAGGGACATTGTTTAGAATTTTCCCCTTTATTAATAAGTATAAAAAAGCCAGGAGAAAAATTACTACTAAGAAAAAAGCAGGAATTGTAATATATAGCCGGAGCAAATGATTATAATTAAAGAATAAAATAAAAGAGATTCCTCCGAAAAAAGATACGATTATAAGCGGAAAAAACTTATCGACAAAAGTTGCTGTTGCGACTTGAAGAATTGATTTTTCTTTTATTGCCAAACCGCGGCTGAAATACTCTCCTATTCTAGCAGGTGTAAAAATTCCCGCCGCAAATCCTTGGAAAAGAGAAATAAATATTTTCTTTTTTGAGCTGACATTTAAATAACTGTGACAGACAGTTTCCCACTTTAAGAACTGGAAATAAAGATTAAAGAAACTTAAAAAAAAAGCCAGGATTATTAAATAATAATCAGCCGAATAGAATGCAGATAAAATTTCTTTTGTTTTTATTTTATTGATGATAAAAAGAATTAAACCGGAAGCGATAATGATTTTTACAAGGGAATAAAGTAATTGTTTTTTACTAAAAGGAATTTCCTTGGCAGTAATATTTTTGACTAGTTCATTATACATGGTTCTACTGCTCAATTCCCATTATATTAATTTTTATTCCTTCAGTACAGTTGTTGCACATACTGTTCCCCTTTCTATTAATTAAAATGCTTCTCCTGAAATTCTGGTATGCTTCCGACCTCCAGATTTGTTTGAGCTGGTTATCAGGTAAACTGTTTAATTTTCCTAATTCGAAATTTGCATCTTTATCAAAACAGCAGGGCACAACCCGCCCGTCCCAGGTTATTACCGATGTTCTCCACAAAGCAAAGCAATGATTCTTCAGTTTACTTTTAATTTGATATTTACCGTCATCAATATTATATCTCTTATATTTATCCTTTGAAGGAAGAAAATGCAACGCGTTTTCAAAAGATGATACCTGCATCGTTTTAAATACAACTTTATCGACTCCTGCTTCCTTTCCATATTTTATAACATCATCAAGCTGATGTTCGTTTTGCTTCATTACAATAAATTGAAACTCAACGAACGGATTTTTATTTCCCAGTTCTTTCTTTCGTCCGGTTAGTAATCTTAAACCTTCATCAGCTTGTTTAAAAGTTCCCCCGACCCTGTAATTCTGGTAACTTTCTTCATCCAATCCGTCAATTGAAAAAATAAGCTTATCGGGAGCATTCTCTAAAATTGAATCAACATTTTTTTCAGTAATAAAATGTCCGTTTGTACTTATTGAAACATAAATACTATTTTCACGTGCATATTTTATCATTAAAGCAAGCTGCTTATTTATAAAAGGTTCTCCCTGGAAAAAAAGCTGGATATAAAATCCGGTGCTTTTTATCTGGTTAATTATATTTTTAAAGTCATCTAATTTTAGCAGACCTAATGGACGGGTTAAAGCACCTAAACCGGACGGACATTCAGGGCATTTTAGGTTGCAGTGATTTGTCGGCTCAATAGAATATGAAACCGGCATTCCCCAAACTATCGGCTTTCTTAAAATCCTTGAGATGCTGAATGAAGTAATAATTTTAAGAATGTTAATTGTTCTGTTTAGTGTTAGATATTTTAATAAATTTATTTCCAAATAATCTCTGGCCTGAATTATAATTTCGCATTAGTTATATGAGTAGAAAATATTGTGATTAGGACTGATTAATCGCAATTAATTAATTATAAGGACTAAATTTTCAATTTGTTAAGCAATACATATTTTCTTAGTTTGCAACATAATATTTTTAAGTTGTAGGAGCAAAATGTTTACCAATTTTAATGAGATTCCATCCAATCAAAAAATATTTTTAGACTATCTTTATGATCCTCAAAAAGTAAGCAGCTTTTATGATTTTAATTTCAATAACAAAGAAGAATATATAAATAAATTTAAGTCTATTAAAGAATCAAGAACAAGGCAGATGCCTGACCGTTCGCAACTTTTTTTTATTGTCAACGATCAATATGGTAATCTTAACCGGTCAGAACTAACTTCAAAAAATATTAATTTTTTAAAGGATGAAAAGACCCTGGCAGTTGTTACCGGCCAGCAATTAGGTATAGCGGGTGGTCCGCTTTATACTTTTTATAAAATAATGACAGCAATTAAGCTGAGCAAATATTTATCAGAAAGATATGATGAATATAAATTCGTTCCCATTTTCTGGTTAGAAGGAGATGATCACGATTTTAATGAAGTAAGAAGCATAAATATAATAGATGAAAATAATGAATTATCAAATATCAAATATGACGACGGAATTGATGATGAAGAAGACAGAGGAAGCGTCGGACAAATTAAGATAACCGATTCAATCAATACGTTTTTTGATGAACTTAATAAAAAATTAAGAGACACAGAATTTAAAGAAGACATACTTAATAAGTTAAAAGAATTTTACAGTTCCGGGAAAACATTTAAAATTGCTTTTAAAGAATTAATTTTCTGGCTCTTTGATGAATATGGTTTAATCATTTTTGATCCGCAGGATAAGGAGTTTAAAGCTCTTTTAAAACCAATATTTAAAAAAGAAATAAATAATTTCAGACAGCATACTGAAAAATTAGTAAGCGTTTCTGCAGAACTTGAAGAATCATATCATGCCCAGGTAAAAGTCCACCCGGTAAATTTATTTTATAGTAATAATGAGGGAAGGTTTTTAATTGAACCCGTAGAAAATGAATTTAGATTAAAAAGAAAAAGGAAGAAATTTTCTCATGAAGAGATAATAGAAGAGATTGAAACATCACCGGAAAATTTCAGTCCTAATGTACTTTTAAGACCTATCTGTCAGGATTTTGTATTACCTACTGCATTTTATGTTGCAGGGCCAAGCGAAATTGCCTACTTTGCCCAGGTAACTCCTCTTTATAAAATATTCGAGATTGAATCTCCTGTTATTTATCCGCGCTCATCTTTATCAATTATTGAAAAGAATATAAAATCAGTTCTTAATAAATATGAACTTGAGGTCCAGGATATTTTTACAGAACCGGAAAGATTAAAAATAAGAATTGTCGAATCTGCTTCAAAAATTACTCTTGATGAAATATTTAATGACTCTTCAAACAAAATTGAAATTGCCCTAGATCAACTTAAAGAAAAGCTCTTTGAATTTGATAAGACAATAAGTGATGCAAGCACAAAATACAAACAGAAAATCTTTAATGATTTAGAAAATTTAAAGGGAAAGCATTAGAAGCACAAAAGAAAAAACATGAAATAACTTTAAGACAAATTGATAAAGCAATCAATTCTTTATACCCGAATAGTAATTTACAGGAAAGAGAATTAAATTTTATTTATTTTGCTCATAAGTACAGCCTGGATATTCTCAAACAAATTTTTAGTGAACTTGAAATAAATAAGTTCAAACACCAGGCAATTATTTTATAATCTTTTTTGTTCTAAGAACTAACACACCGGCACGATATTGAAATTGTATAAAACAGGTGGAATTATACTTTTCTTTTTAGTTGCATTTTTTGTTACTAATCAAGCTCAAACTAATGAAGTTATACTTGCCGGTTTTGTAAGGGATTCCGTCAGCGGTGAAACCCTAATCGGGACAAATATTTTACTCTATAAAGATAGTATATCTGCAAACCAGGTTCCTTTCCGGGGGGTTGCTACAAATAATTACGGATTTTATGCCATTCCTAAATTAACCAAAGGGACATATTACTTAATCGCAAGAAACATTGGATACAGAATTTCTCTGCAAGAAATAAATATCTCCATCTCTAATGGAAGAGTACAGAATGACATAAACATGATACCTGAAAATATTAAGTTGAAGGAAGTGATTGTAGAAGGGAAAAAGAAACCGGAAGTGAATGCAAGCACTATTGAATTAAACCCTGATATCATTAAACAGCTTCCTTCATTAAGCGGTGAAGTAGATCTATTTAAATTACTGCAGACCCTGCCTGGTGTTAAAGCAGGAAGTGAATTGTCCAGCGGATTGTATGTAAGAGGAGGCTCACCCGATCAAAACTTAACTCTGCTCGATGGAGTAATCATTTATAATCCGTCACATCTTGGAAATTTTTCAAGTACATTTAACTCTGATGCGATCCAGAGTGTCCGTTTAATAAAAGGGGCTTTCCCTGCAGAATACGGATCAAGACTTTCAAGCGTTCTTGATATTAAGCTGCGTTCCGGTACTAAAGAAAGAGATAAAGGGAAGATAGGGCTTGGTTTAGTAAATTCACATTTTACACTTGAGGGGCCACTTGGTTCAAAAGCTACTTATCTGATTTCAGGAAGAAAAATGTATTATGATTTAATACAGAAAAATTTTCTGCATAGCAACCTGATTCCACAATATAATTTTTACGATTTAAACACTAAGTTTACTATAACCAGTTCTGAATCAAATATATATACATTGAGCGGTTTATTCAGCAATGACAATCTTTACAACCCTGAAAATAGTTTTGGAATAGATTATAATATTATGTGGAAAAATGCCATGGCAAATTTCACCTGGCTGCATATTAATTCCAAATCTTTATTTATTACTACTACGTTTAGTTTTTTAGATTATGAATTCGAATCTAATTTACAGGATCATACATCGAATGCATCTGCAAATAATTACTATGCTCTTTCAAAACTTAGAGACCTATATGTAAACACAAACGCCGAAATTTATTGGTCAAAGGACAATACATTTAAAACCGGTTATGAAATCGCTTCACATAATTATTATTTAATCTATAGTGATTTTTATGATCCTTTATTAGAACAGTCATTAAGTTCTTTACCGGATATTAATTCAATAGAAGCTTCTCTTTTCTTCCAGAACGAAGGTAAAATAACAAACTGGCTGGAAACTAACCTTGGTATAAGAGGATATTATTTTAAATCGAAAAAATTTTTCAGTGCTGAGCCACGTTTATCGGCAATGTTTATTTTAAGCGGTAATTTTTCAATTAATGCTGCTTATGCAATTGCACATCAGTTTTTACATTTAATTGTTAGAAACGATATATCTCTCCCCACCGATCTATGGTACCCTTCTTCAGATAAAGTAAGCCCCAGCAGATCAACTCAATACGTAATCGGAGCTCAATATAATTTATTTGATAAACAATATATCTTTTCAGTTGAAGGATATTATAAAAATATGAAAAATATTTATGAATTTAAAAATTCATCTGTATTTAAGAGCGGTGAATCCATCGCTGAAAATCTTACCCAAGGTGAAGGTGAGGCTTATGGTTTAGAAATTTTTGCAAATAAAACGGCAGGAAATTTTACAGGTTGGATAGGCTATACACTTTCATGGACAAGAAGAAAATTTAGTGAATTGAATAACGGAAAGGTTTTCTATCCGCGCTACGACAGGAGACATGACATATCCCTTGTTTTGGCTTATAAATTCAATGATAACTGGAACGCAGGATTAACCTGGACATATGCTACAGGGCAGGGTTTTACTATTCCAAATTCGCAATATCAATTTCAGGATATAGGTCTTCATGAGCTAACAAATGTCCAGTTTAATTTCACTGATAGAAACTCGTTCAGACTCCCCTCTTATCATAAATTGGACATAAATGTATCATATAAATTTGACTGGTTTAATTTACATATGGAAACATACCTGAGCCTGCTCAACGTTTACAACAGACATAATCCATTTGCTTTTTATCCGACAATTGAACAAGGAACAAATTCAACACAAATATCACGGTTTAATCAAATTTCTTTATTCCCTTTCATCCCGGCTTTTGGAATTAATATGGAGTTTTAGAAATTACTTGAAAAATTATTTTTTAATATTAACGGCTATATCATTCTTTTTCATTCTTGGATGTGAAAATGTAGATACGATAAGTCCGAAAGTAAGCTTTCAGGAGTATATCGTTGTTCGTGCAGAATTAAAAGCATATTATCCTTTTGAAGGAGTTACTTTTACTAAAACTCTTCCCATTGATGAAACCTATAATATTAAAAAAGCTGAATTAAAAAATGTGTCTGCATACCTTAGGGTTAATGGGATCAGAATTATCACCTTACGCTATCTTCAAGATGGCTTATACGCACCACTTGATACAATTTTAATTGAACCCGGTTCTACTTATGAACTTTTTGCTCAATATAATAACACAAACATGTATAGTATAACAAAAGTTCCGCAGCCACCAAAGATTGTTTCTGCCTCACTTATGGATAACAGGTTCATTGAAGTAAAAGTCACACCCATTGCAAATGAAGTATATGGTGCAGGATGGGAAATTTATAATGCTGCTACAAAAGATCTATATGATGAATCAACTGATTTTCAAACTATTGTTCAGCCGTCAAATAATTTGGAAACAAAACTGGCGGTAGATACAAAAGATTTACCGGAAGATTATACTTCCGGAACATATAATAATCTTATATATGCACAGGTTTATGCTTTTGATTCACCTTACCTTAATTACTTTGGGTCCAAAAATAATAACCAGCCTTCGGAAAATGTTTTTGCCCAAGGAGGGGATCAGATTTCGTGGAATGTCCAGGGAGATCATGTAATTGGTTTATTTATCGGATTAGCAGTTGTTAAGTATATAGAAGTTAATTAAGTATTATAATGATAAATTAACATCGGCAGATGAAGAATATTAGAAATTATATTATCAATGTGTTTATATTGGTAATTATTTTACTTTTACCGGGTTGTCTTAAAGATGATGTAAACCCGGTTAACAGCATTTCATTATCGAATAATGCGTTGCTGCTTAATTACCTGGAAACTAATGGTAATTACATAAATTCACAGGAAATGCCATCCATAGTCGATGTTGATGAAGTTTATAATAATCTTGAAAGTTACCTTATTGTTGATGTTCGTTCAAAAGCAGATTATTTGTCAGGGCATATTTCGGGTGCGATTAATGTACAGAATGATTCTCTCATCCAGTACTTAAATTCAATAAACAATATATCACAATATCAAAAAATTATCATTGTCAGCAATGATGGACAAGCTTCTGCTTATTACACAAGTTTGTTAAGGGTTTACGGATTCAATAATGTTTATTCATTAAACTTCGGTATGACGCTCTGGAATAATATTTTTGCAAACAACTGGATCGAAAATGCTAAGGATCATGATATCCAAAATCATCTAGAAGACGGTCAAATACTCCCAGGGATTCCCAGTATAAAACTACCAGTTACACAAACCGACCTCCTAAGCGGGAATAAAAATGAAAATATAAGGAATTTAATTGATAAAAATATCAATGAAGGATTTAATTCACAGACCTATGTTAAACTTTCACCTCCAGATACTACAGATAAGTATAACATGATTATTAAATTTTCGTTTGATAATGAGGACATTTCAGATTATTATATAATTTGTTTCGGTTCAACTCGATTATATCATGCTTTAATGACTTTTCCTCTACCTACTGGTCATTTACCTAATGCAATTTTTTATACTAGCAATGATTTGCAAAGCTCGACTTTTCTTCAGTCACTTCCTACAGATAAGAAAATAGTAATATATTCCATTTCGGGACAAATAAGCGCATTTGTGACTGCATATCTTCGCCTTCTTGGCTATAATGCTAAATCCCTTCTTTACGGTGCAAATAATTATGCATATACCCGCTTAGTATATGATAAAGATATTTTCTCACCTTATGTCTTTTTAACAAGCAATATAAGAAACTATGCTTATGTGACCGGTTCCTCTCCTAAGTGAAATTTTCATTTTTTGCTTGAAAAATGATTGAATTTTCATTCTAAATTTTATACATTAAAACCCGACAATTTTAGTCTTGTTTTATGTTAAAATTTTCAAAAAAGACAGAATATGCATTAATGGCAGTGAAATACATTGCCTTAAAACCTGAGAATAGCTGTATAACAGCAAAAGAAATTTCATCAGGATATAATATTCCCTATGAACTTTTAGCAAAAATTTTACAGAAATTAACTAAGAAGAATATTATTATTTCCTACCAGGGAATTAAAGGAGGTTATTCTCTTATAAAAAATGCCGATGAAATAACTTTGAGTGATGTAATTTCTGCAGTTGAACAAGTACAGATTACAGATTGTATGAAAGAGAATGGTTCCGTAAAAGATTGTGCCCGTTTTGATTGCTGCATGATTAGGAATCCTTTAGCTAAAGTCCAACTTGAGATAGAAAAGGTTTTTAAAGAAACTACAATAAGTAAGATTTTATAATTATTATTTGAACCAGTCACCTTGAATGTGACTGGCACTTTACGAGCGCTTTATGAAATTACCGATTTACCTGGATAATCATTCAACTACGCCGGTTGATCCGTTAGTTTTTGAATCTATGAAACCGTATTTTCTCGAAAAGTTTGGCAATGCTTCAAGTAAAAACCATTCGTTTGGCTGGGAAGCTGAAAGTGCAGTAAAAAAATCCAGGGAAATTATTGCTGAATCTATAAATGCTGCACCAAGCGAAATATATTATACAAGCGGTGCAACGGAATCAATTAATCTTGCTCATTTTGGAACTGCCCAGGCATATTATTCATATGGAAAACATATTATTACTTCTTCTATTGAGCATAGTGCAGTTTTAGACTCCATTAAGGTTATGGAAAATAAAGGATTTGAAATTACATATTTACCAGTTAATGAAGATGGAATTATAGATATTGAAGCGCTTGAGAAATCCATTAAAGATGAAACAATTTTAGTTTCTATAATGACTGCCAATAATGAAATAGGAACAATTAATAATATAAAAGCGATTGGTGAAATTTGTAAAAAGAGAGATGTATTATTTCATACCGATGCATCCCAGGCAATCGGGAAAATTCCTTTTGATGTAGTTTCAAACAATGTAGATATGGTTTCCTTTTCAGCACATAAAATTTACGGACCAAAAGGAATAGGTGCTTTTTATCTAAAAAATAAATCCCCGAAAATAAACTTGACACCACAAATTTTTGGAGGAGGTCATGAGAATTACTTACGATCGGGTACTTTAAATGTACCTGCAATTGTTGGTTTTGCAAAGGCAGTACAAATATGTTCTAATAAAATGAAAGAGGAATCTCAAAAGATTTCTAAACTTAGAAATAAATTGTATTATGGATTATTAAATCACCTAGATGAAATATATTTAAATGGCTCATTTGAAAACAGACTTCCCGGAAATTTAAACTTGAGTTTCAGGTATATCAAATCTGAGACTTTGATGATGGATATTAGAGATATAGCGGTTTCATCCGGTGCGGCATGTTCATCGGCTACATTAAAACCCAGCCATGTTTTGAAGGCAATCGGTCTGTCGGACGAACTTTCCAAATCTTCAATCAGATTTGGATTAGGCCGTTTTAATACTGAAGAAGAAATTGATTATGCAATAAATAAAATTATTGCTGCAGTAAAACAGTTGAGAAATAATTCACCCGAACTATTATTAAATAAAGAATACTAGGTCAAATAATATGAAAAAAGAAATTTTAGATAATCAGTTTGAACAGATCAAAAATGATCCTGTAATTTTTTTAAACTATTTAAAAGCGAACTACCCGATTTTTCATAATTCAAATTTCTTTTTTAGGGATCTTCAATACGGACTCAGAAAATATCTGGAAAAGAAAAATATAGTTATATCCTACCTGGAATCTGAAGAGCTGACAAAAAAATTGACTGGTTATTTGGAGGGAAAAAATATCCTGGTTAAAATAAGCAACTCGACATGGAAAGTAAATTATCCTGAATTTGTGACACAAGTACCAGGCGATCCATTATAATATTTTATTATTCTTAAATTTGATTAACGAGTTTAACATTAAAATATAATTTCAATAACTAAAATAAATAAAAGGATATAAAATGGCAGATGTTCAATATGAACAAGAAATAAAAATAACTCCCAAAGCAATTAACGAAGTAAAAAAGATCAGGGAAGAAAATAATATCCCCGCAAATTTCGGGTTAAGAGTTGGCGTAAAAGGCGGTGGTTGTTCAGGTTTAAAATATTCGCTTGGATTTGATGCTGAAAAGAAAGAAGGAGATACAGTTATTGAACAGGAAGGAATCAAGCTTTTCGTTGACGGAAAAAGTTTATTTTATTTATCGGGAACAGAGCTGGATTTTACGGATGGTTTAAATGGTAGGGGCTTTGTTTTTAATAATCCTAATGCAGTAAAATCATGCGGCTGCGGAGAATCATTCAGTGTATAAATAATAATCTATTTCCTTTAATTTTGAGAAATAGACTGATAATTAAAATTTAATAATTAACTAAAATACTAAATATAAAACAGGAGAAAACAAATGGGAAAATTTGAATTGCCTTCATTACCTTATGATTATGATGCGCTTGAACAAAGTATTGACAAGCAGACAATGGAAATTCACCACACAAAACATCATGGAGGATACGTATCAAAATTAAATGCAGCTATTGAAGGAACGGAATTAGCTGATAAATCAATTGAAGATATTTTGAAAAATGTCTCAAAACACTCTGTTGCAGTAAGAAATAACGGTGGTGGTCATTATAACCATTCCTTATTCTGGACTATAATGAAGAAAGACGGCGGCGGAAATCCTTCAGGCGATTTAGCAAATGCAATAAATTCTGCATTTGGTTCTTTCGAACAGTTTAAAAAACAATTCAGTGATGCAGCAGGTACAAGATTCGGCTCCGGCTGGGCATGGCTTATTTCCAGTAACGGAAAACTTGAAATAACTTCAACGCCAAACCAGGATAATCCTTTAATGGATGTAGCTGAGAAACAAGGAACTCCGATTTTAGGTCTTGATGTCTGGGAACATGCTTATTACTTGAAATATCAGAATAGACGTCCCGAATATATTGGAAATTGGTGGAATATAGTGAATTGGGATGCTGTAGCTGAAAGATACAAAAACGTAAAATAAAATAATCCGATTAAGAAGCCCGTTTTATACGGGCTTTTTTATTTTATTTTTGAATGCTTTATCTGAAATATCTTTCCTGTAATAAATACCATTATAATTTATTTTATTTAATGCTTCGTAACTCTTTTGTTTAGCAGATTTTAAATCATTGCTTTTAATTAAAGATGTAACTCCTAAAACCCTCCCCCCATTGGTTAATATTTTTCCGTTTTCTTCCTTTGTCCCTGCATGAAAAATAATAATATCATTATTAATATCATCTAAGCCATTTATTTCAAATCCTTTTTCATATTTTCCAGGATATCCTTTGGAAGCTGCAACTACACAAACAGATGCTCCACCTGAATAGTGTACAGAATCTTTATCGAGATATCCAATTGCGGCAGAATAAAGTAATTCAAGAAAATCTCCGTCTAATAAAGGTAATACAGCCTGAGTTTCAGGATCACCAAATCTACAATTAAATTCAACAACCTTTGGAATTCCCTCATTAATCATCAATCCACAATATAAGCATCCATTAAATTTCCTGTTTTCTTTACGCATGGCTTTCAATGTAGGAGAAATTATTTCATTTTCTATTTTCTCCAGAAGTTCTTTAGTAATAAGTGGTGCGGGTGAATATGCTCCCATTCCACCGGTATTTTTTCCGGTGTCATTATTCCCTATCCTTTTATGATCCTGCGATGAAGGAAGACAAACAAATTTATCACCATCAGTAATAGCAAAAATTGATGCTTCCTCACCAAATAAAAAGTCCTCAATCACGATCTTTTCACCTGCAGCACCAAAAGCTTTTTTCACAAACATTTCATTGAGAGTATTAAGACCTTCATCTAAGTTATTGCAGATTATTACACCTTTCCCGGCAGCCAAACCATCAGCTTTTATAACAACCGGGTAATCAGATTTTCTCAGGAATTCCTCTGCATCTGAAATTTGTGAAGAAGTAAATTCAGAATAACCCGCAGTCGGTATATTGTATTTCTTCATTAAATTTTTTGCAAAGGTTTTATATCCTTCAATTGCAGCAGCATCTTTATTTGGTCCAAAAACATTAAAATTGTTTTTTCTTAAATGATCAGCTAAACCATTTACCAAAGGTTTTTCCGGCCCTATAACAACCAGGTTAATATCTTTCTCACGACAGAAGGATATAACCGCATTAAAATCATCAAGATTTAATGAAACATTTTCTCCCAACTTTTTTGTCCCGGGATTTCCCGGGGCTATATAGAGCTTTTTTAAAAATTCGCTTTGTGATATTTTATAGGCTAAAGCATGTTCCCTGCCGCCTGAGCCTATCAACAGTACATTTTTCATTCAACTTCTTCCTTAATTAGAAATTGGAATTGTTTAGTTAATTGTTCTGTTAGAATATCTCTCCTGTGTTTTTCTATATAGTCATCGTTTGGTTTAGGTAATTCATTCTTCACATAAAGTTCGTAAACTTTTAGAATTGTATCTTTAATGCTATCAATATCTTCTGGTTCCGTTATAAAGGCTGCTTCGTATGCGACTGTTGCTGTTCTGGCAGCTCCTTTGGGGACACAAGCAATTATCGGTTTACGCGTACCGAAATATTCAAATAGCTTTCCGGGCAGTATTGCATCAATATTCTTCTTCCTTCCGACCATAAACCATAATACATCACTTGCCAATAACTTTTCAATTGCTTCATGATGTGTTAAATATCCATAATCAGTTACATACTGATCAAGCTTTAACTTTTTAATTAGTTTTCTATTTTCCTTCCTTAAAAGTCCTAAAAAATTTAATCTTATATTTGAAGCGATATCTGGACGTTCGTTTTCAATCTTTTTGAATGCTTTAAGTAAATATTTAGGAGTATTGTATTCAATAAATACTCCCGAATATGTTAATACCATTTTATCATTATTTTTGGGCACAATTTTAACATCTTTAAAATCATCCGCATCATACCCGTGAGAAACTATCACAATATCATCAAATGTTAAGAATTTATAGTTATTAATTAATTTCTCTTTAATTTTCCGGTTGGTTACAGTTACTTTATCGACAGTTTTTAATACCTTATATTCCATCTTCTTATGTAAATATTTATGCAGAGGGGAAGGATAAAAAGCAAAATAGCTTCCTACCCAAAGATCCCTGTAATCTGCCAAAACAGGAATATTGAAATTCTTTTTTAATTTAATTGCCATATTAAAAGCTGAGAACGGAGGACCGGTTACAAATATCACATCAAAAGTCTTTTTATCCAGAAGGTTTGATATAGTATTATATGCACTTTTAGACCATGATACTTTATTATCCGGTATAAAGAGTATCTGACTAAGCCTGTTAAATAATTTTCTTGTTAGTTCACCGGGTATTTTAATAGTTCCGTAACTGGATAATAAAGAATTAGGGTCTTTTCCCGATGTTCGAATGATCCTTATATTTTCCTTTTCTATCTCATCTAAAAGTGTTTTATCATGAGCAAAATAACCAACACTTTCTGTTGTAACAACTGTAGGTTCCCAACTATACTTTTTCATATATTTAACAAACTTAAGTGTTCTTTGAACGCCACTTAAACCCATAGGAGGAAAATAATATGCAATAACTAAAACTTTAAACATTCAAGAATATTATTTGTTAGACATAATAAAAATTCGGGATTTCATTCATAATGTAAAGTAAAACATTTTCTAAAAATTAAACGTGATAATTAGGAGCTTCCTTAGTAATTATTACATCATGCGGATGACTTTCTTTCAAACCGGCTACTGTAATTTTAATAAATTTGGAGTTTGTTTTAAGTTCATTGATATTTTTAACACCACAATAACCCATTGCGGCTCTTAATCCGCCAATCAACTGGTATATTGTATCGGCTAAATATCCCTTATAAGGAACCCTGCCCTCAACTCCTTCGGGAACTAATTTAGCAATATCTTCCTCTACGTCCTGGAAATATCTATCCTTGCTCCCCCTGTTCATTGCAGATAATGATCCCATACCACGATAAATCTTAAAGCTTCTTCCTTCAAAAAGGATTTTTTCTCCGGGACTCTCATCAACCCCGGCAAACAAACCACCTATCATTACCGAGTCAGCCCCGGCGGAAATGGCTTTTGGCAAATCACCGGTTTGTTTGATACCGCCATCCGCAATTACCGGAATACCTTTTGTTTTTGCTATTCTATATACTTCTGAAATGGCAGTAATTTGAGGAACCCCTACTCCGGCAATAATTCTGGTCGTACAAATTGATCCAGGTCCGATTCCAACTTTAATTGCATCAACCTTGCAATTTATTAAATCGGATGCAGCTTCATATGTTCCTATGTTTCCTGCAACTAACTGAACATATTTAAATTTTTTCCTAACTTCTTTTATGGTTTTCATTACACCCATAGAATGTCCATGCGCGGAATCAATAACTATAACATCAGCTCCCGCATTAGAAAGAGCTTCAATACGATCAATAGTATCAAGTGTAACACCAACTCCAGCCCCAACTCTTAACCTGCCATGTTCATCTTTACATGCATTAGGATGTTTCTTTTTCTTCTGAATATCTTTAAAGGTAATTAAACCTTTTAATATATTTTTCTTATCAACGACAAGAAGTTTTTCAATTTTATAATTTTGTAATATTTTTTCAGCTTTTTCCAGTGTGGTTCCAACCGGGGCAGTAATAAGATTTTCTTTTGTCATCAAATCTTTTACTTTTAGCTTTTGGTTCGGTTCAAACCTAAGATCTCGGTTAGTTAAAATTCCAACTAAAAAACCGCTGTTTTCCACCACCGGTATTCCTGATATTCTATATTTTTTCATTAATACCAATGCATCCCCGATAGTTTGTTCCGTTAACAAAGTTATCGGATTTTGAATCATACCGCTTTCAGATCTTTTGACTTTATCAACCTCTTCACACTGTGCTTCAATACTCATATTTTTATGAAGAATTCCTATCCCTCCTTCCCTTGCAATTGCAATAGCCATCGCAGATTCGGTAACTGTATCCATAGCAGCGGAAACCAGAGGTACGTTCAGTTTAATATCTGGAGTTAATTTAGTAGCAATATCAACCTCTCTTGGAAGCACGGAAGACTTTCCGGGTTCAAGTAAAATATCGTCAAATGTTAAGCCTTCTTTCATAATTTTATTTATCATATTACTCTCTGTTTAATATTAAAAAGACCACACTAGGTGGCCATTAAAATTGCCTTAATCATAAGCCGGAAAACCCGTAATATCTTCCCCTACAATTAAAGTATGCATTTCATGAGTCCCTTCGTACGTTTTAACGGCTTCTAAATTCATTGAATGTCTCATTACCGGGTATTCATCCAATATTCCGTTTGCACCCAAAATTTCCCGGCAGATCCTTGCAGCTTCTAAAGCCTTTTCACAATTGTTTCTTTTTGCTAAAGAAACCTGGGTATATTTAAGTGTTCCATTATCTTTCATTCTCCCCAACTGAATGTTTAAGAGCTGGGCTTTGGTGATTTCAGTTAAAATGTAAACCAGTTTTTCTTGTGTCATTTGGTATGCAGCAATAGGTTTACTAAACTGTACTCTTGATTTAGCATAATTCAATGTTGCATCATAACAAGCCATCATCGCACCGACAACTCCCCAGGCTATTCCATAACGTGCCTGATTTAGACACATCAGGGCATTTTTTAGTCCGGAAGTGCTCGGCAGAATATTTTCTTCAGGTACAAATACATTATCCAGTATCAGCTCGGATGTAACTGACACTCTCAATGAATATTTACCTTTCATTTCGGGAGCTGAAAATCCTTTCATTCCCTTTTCCACCAGAAAGCCTCTTATATTTCCATCTAATTTTGCCCATACTACTGCAATATCAGCAATGGTTCCATTTGTAATCCACATCTTCGCACCATTCAGCAAATACCCGTTTTCGATTCTTTCGGCTTTGGTAATCATTCCACCGGGATTTGAACCGAAATCAGGTTCGGTCAATCCAAAACATCCTATCTTTTCTCCCTTTGCCAACAATGGAAGCCAATAATTTTTTTGTTCTTCACTACCAAAAGTCAGAATAGGATACATCACCAAAGCACTTTGAACAGACACAAAACTCCTTATTCCACTATCTCCTCCTTCTAATTCCTGCATTACCAAACCATAAGCGACATTGTTCATCCCTGCGCAACCGTATTTTTCAGGTAAATTCGAACCCAACAAATTCATCTCTGACATTTTAGAGATTAAATCAATGGGAAATTTTCCTTCCCTATTATATTTTTCAATTACCGGTATTATTTCCGCTGATACAAATTCCCGTACAGAATCCCTGATTAAAATTTCTTCTTCACTTAAAAGAGCATCAATATAAAAATAATCTACATCATTAAATTTGCTCATAGAGCTTCTTTTGAACTTTTTTTGAATTATAATTTGTAAAATTAAAGGAATAAATAACGACAAGCAATAATGAAAGAATGGAGGATAGTAAATACATTTCTATATGCTTCAAAGAGCATATTGAATAATTTAATAAAATATTAAAAAAACTATTAGCTAGGCTGGGAACCTCAAAATAATTTGTTTTAAAGATTTTTTATACCATACACTAATCAGAACATTAATTATACCCATTTACATACTTTTTAAAATTTCGGAGACATGAATTCATACCAACGCCAAAGGTTTCTTTAAACACCTTATCAGGCTGATAACTATCTAAAAGCCTGTTCATATATTGCATAAATTTTTCTTTGCCATATTTCTCAATCAGATAATCAACAATACAGCCAAATTCAGAATAAACAAATGCAATTTGATTTTTCATATCCAGCTTAACTTTGTCCTCATTAGATGTATTAAAATATTCAGGAGGTAAAAAATTTCCTTCACGAATATAATTATATGTTTCTTCTTTGCTTGGATACCACGAAGTTCCCATTTGATCAGAACTATAAACTGCTATACCTTCCAGCAGCCAGCGGGGGTAGAAAAAATAAGCAGTAATAAATCCCATATGCTGACATAAAAGTGTATGTGACAATTCATGCTTAAGATAAATCTTCATCGATATTTTACTGTTCAAAGCTTCCTGAACTGCCCATGGTGATACAACTATAGTTCCATTTGGATATGCATAAAAACGGGCTTTAGTAAAATTCCTTTTCAAATAGCTATCGCGATCAGAAAAGAATATTATTTCAGGTTTTTTGATAAAAGACATATTATGAAATTTCTCAACTCCGGTAATCAATGAATCAATCGTTTTGTAATTATAATCTTGTGAACTATTTTGTTTGTAAATAACTATATGCGGCAATTCGTACTTTGTAAAACCTATTTTTATCGGAGAATATGGAAACAGCTTACCCCATAATAACTGGTAAGGTAATATTATTAAGAATAAAAGAATTACCGTAATGAAAAATAATTTTGTTTTTTTCTTTTTCATTATAAAACCAAATTCTTAATTATTAATTGTTTTGAAAATTATATAACAATTTTTTATGAGTTCAAGTAAATAAAAGAATTCTATTCATATCTCAATGCCTCAATAGGATCAAGATTTGCAGCTTTATATGCAGGATAAGTACCAAATATTACTCCCACTGTAATACATAATGCCAAACCAATGAAAATCCAATTAATGGGAAGAGCAACTTTAGCGCTAATTAGTGTTCCAACAATATTACCGATTCCTACACCAAGGCTGATTCCAATAAGCCCCCCAATTGTACACAGAATAATTGCTTCAAACAGAAACTGCATTAAAATTGTATTTTTCCTGGCACCTACTGCCTTCCGGATACCGATTTCCCTGGTTCTTTCAGTAACAGATACAAGCATAATATTCATTATCCCTACACCGGCAGCTAAAAGAGCAATAATAGAAATTACCAAAGCACCAATCCGGACACCGCCGGTTATGTCATTAATCTGTCCCATAACCGATTCATTACTAAAAATATCAAAATCGTTATCTTCACCCGGTGGTACTTTCCGTATTGTTCTCATATAACCAATCGCACTTTCAATTGTAGTTGCATAGTCCGTCTGGCTATTAGACATAATTGTTATTGATATACTCTTTTTCCTTTTTCCATACATTGATTGAAAAGTTGTAATAGGTAAAATGACATAATTATCCTGTGACTGCCCGAAAAATTCCGGTTGCTTAGTCAGAATTCCAATTACTTTCAAAGGTCTGCCGTCTAACCTTACGTATTGATTAATAGGATCAATATTATAGAAAATTTTTTCAACAATAGCATGGCCTAATACACAAACATTGCCTGAATAATCAATATCGGTTTTCCTGATTTCACGTCCATCTTCAATTTCCAGATTATGCGTAGGAAAAGCACCTTCTGTAACACCTACAATATATGTATTGGGATTTGTTTCCCTGTTAGCATATTTAATAATTTTTCCACCTGTTCCCTGATCCGCACCAAGATACTTAGCATTTTTCATCATATCTTCCAGCCTGTAAAAATCATTCAGAGTTATATTTTTTCTATTCCTAATTTTATCCCATGTATTTCTGTCACCGGTAAATATGGCAGGAAACTTTTGTATTTGGAAAGTATTCTTGCTAAGGAATTGTACTCCATCTTCAATTGTTGTCTGAAGCATAGTAATTATTGTCATTATAACAATAATAGAAAAAATTCCGACAACCACTCCCAGAACGGTTAATAAAGTTCTGAGCCTGTTTGTTTTCAAGGATTGTAAAGCTACAATAATTATTTGTGTAATTTTCATTCATTCCCCTTAGAAATGACCAGTTTCGATAAAAGAATAATTTGTATAATAATCAATTTAAATTAGTTTTTAAATGCAATATTATTCATATCTCAACGCTTCAATAGGATCTAGATTTGCGGCTTTATAAGCAGGATAAGTACCAAATATAATCCCCACAAAAATGCAAAGAGCCATTCCAATAATAACCCAATCATAAGGGATAGCAGATTTAACATTTATTAATCCCCCGACAAAATTTCCAATACCTACGCCTAGCAATATACCGATCAATCCCCCGATCATACATAGTGAGACTGCCTCTAAAAGGAATTGATACAAGATACTCTTCTTTCTGGCTCCAATAGCCTTCCTTATCCCAATTTCACGAGTTCTTTCTGTAACAGACACAAGCATAATGTTCATTATGCCCACCCCGGCAGCTAACAGTGCAATAATAGAAACCACCAATGCACCTATTTTTATACCGCCGGTTATGCTATTAACCTGTGTAATAAGAGACTCATTGCTGAATATATCAAAATCGTTATCTTCACCCGGCTTAACTTTTCTAATTGTTCTCATATACCCGATAGCAGCTTCAATAGTAGTATTATAGCTGGCCTTATCATAAGACATGACAGTAATATTCAAACTTCTTCTCTTTTTGCCATATAATGACTGGAATGTAGTTATAGGCATAGCAATGAAATTATCCTGACTCTGCCCAAACATTTGCGGTTGAGCTTCCAATACACCAATAACGCGAAGTGGTTTTCCTCCGACTCTAATCACTTGGCCAACAGGATTAATATTATAAAATATTTTATCAGAAACATCACTACCTATTTCGCAAACATCATTTGAGTATTTAATATCAAGCTGTCTTAAATCTCTTCCTTCACCGACATTCCAATTATTCGTTCTCATTGCTTCAGTAGTAATACCGGCAACCTGAACATTTGGATTGGTTTCCCTATTGCCGAATTTAATTACCTGTCCAAACTGCCATTGTTCACCCCCTACATACATAGCTTGTTTCAACATACCTTTTAACCTGTAGTATTCCCCTATAGTAATATCTTGTCTGTTTCTGTATTTATCTCTTGAGCCAGGCCCACCTGCATGCATAGCAGGATATTTTTGTATTTGAAAAGTATTTTTATTTAACATTGAGAATCCGCTTTCAATACTATCCTGAAGCATAGTAATTATAGTCATAATTACTATAATCGAGAATATTCCAACAACAATTCCAAGAATAGTTAAAAGGGTTCTCAACCTGTTGCTTCTTAAAGATTGAAAAGAGATCGAAAAAATTTCTTTAATTTTCATTATTCATACCTTAAAGCTTCTACAGGATCCATTTTTGCAGCAGTATAAGCCGGGGCAAAACCGGCAATTACACCTGTTAGCAATGAAACAACTATTGCAATAATTACAGCATTATATTGAACCGAAGTGGGAATAAACTGATTCACTATTTTACTAAGAATAATAGCCAATATTAAACCTACAATACCTCCAAGCAGACAGATAGTTGAAGATTCAAAAATAAATTGACCAAGTATTGTACGTTTCTTAGCACCAATAGCTTTACGTACTCCGATTTCCTTAGTTCTTTCCTTTACCGAAACAAACATTATATTCATTATTCCTATTGCACCAACAAAAAGGGAAAGACCTGTAATAAACAAACCTGCAATTTGAACAACACCAACATACCGGTTGTATGTTTCGGTGAGTCCTTCCTGCTGATTTATTGTAAAATCATTTTCTTCATTATAACTAAGCCCTCTTACTTTTCTCATAACACCTTCAGCTTCAGCCTTTGTTTCTTCAAGCATTGCATTATTTTTTGCCCTGACATTGATAGTTACAGATCCAAAGGAATGGCCTATAAAATTTTTGAATATAGTTCCTATAGGAATAAATCCCTGGTTATCGGGATTAAATGACCCCAGGATAAAACTACCTTGTTCTTTTAAAATACCAACAACCTTATAATCGTATCTCCCTACTTTTACAGTTTTATCCAGGGCATCTCCAAGAGGAAAAAGATTCTTAGCAACTTCACTTCCAAGCACAATTACCTGCCTGGAACTTTTGCTTTCTATTGCCGAATACCACCTCCCTATTTCAAAAGAAAAATTAGTAGTTTTAACGTAGTCGGCGTTGGAACCATTGAGAAAAACACCGTTAACTCTTCTATCACCGTTTTTCAAAGTTTGACGCGTATTCATTACCGGAGCAACTGCCAGGGGAAGTTTGGCGGTTTCTTTAAATTTCTCAAACTCATCCATTGTAATATTTCTTCGGTTTTTTATTTTCCACCAATCTTCATTAGAAAACCAGGCCCATTTATCAATATAAAGAACATCTGAGCCTAAAGCGCTTATACCGTTCTGAAAAGAGTTGTCAATTCCTTTAATAGCTGTAGTCATTAATACTACAGAAGTTATTCCAATAACAATACCGAGCATAGTTAATGCTGCTCTTATTTTATTAGCCCTGATAGCACGTAAAGCAATCATCAACCCCTCTTTCATTTCAAAGAGTAAGCTGCTCATTTTGTCCTCTTCCTTAATTGTTTATTAAAATATTTTATATTATTCTGCAGTAGTTTTAACCTTGGGAATATACCTCTTAAGTACAGGTTCATCTTTTTCAATTAAGCCATCTTTTAAACGAATGATCCTTGCTGCATGTTCTGCAATATATTCTTCATGAGTAACCAGAATTATTGTATTACCCTTTTCATAAATTTCATTAAAAAGAACCATTATTTCCTCACCTGTTTTAGAATCGAGGTTACCTGTAGGTTCATCAGCTAAAATAATTGACGGATTAGTGACCAATGCACGTGCAATAGCAACCCTTTGTCTTTGTCCGCCCGATAATTCATTTGGTTTATGGTGTATTCTTTCTCCTAAACCTACATCAATTAATGTTTGTTTAGCTCTTTCCTTTCTCTCTGCGGAAGGAACACCGGCATAAATAAGAGGCAGTTCAACATTATGCAGAGCATCTGATCTTGGAAGCAGGTTGAAAGTCTGGAATACAAATCCGATTTCTTTATTTCTAATTTTAGCTAGTTCATTATCAGTCATTTCACTTACATTATGTCCTGCGAAATCATATTTCCCTGATGTCGGAGTATCAAGGCATCCAAGCATATTCATTAAAGTAGACTTCCCAGAACCGGAAGGACCCATAATTGCGACATATTCATTTTTATCTATCCTCATTGTAACATCTCTTAAGGCATGTACTTCTTCCAATCCTACCTGGTAAATTTTTGCAATATGTTCAATATTTATAATATTCATCTTTAATCCGTTATTGTTGTTTTTGACCGATTTCTTTTGCACCGGACTCTATTCTGACATTAGCTCCATTACTTAATTCCCTTGAAATTGCTCTATAGCTCCCGCTAACAACTTCTTCACCACCGGATAACCCGGATTTAACTTCAATATAATTATTATTACTTATTCCTGTTTCAACTTCGACCGATTTAGCTTTATTGTTTTTTATTATAAAAACTATTTCTTTAATTTTTTCTGCTTTCTTAGTATTTTGATTCGGATTCCCTTCATTACCATCCGCATCTTTCTCACCAGATCCTTTTATATTTGTTCTAGCGGTAACACTCTGGATTGGAACACTAATCACATTATCTTTCGTTTCAGTTTCAATATCTGCGTTGCATGACATACCGGGACGAAGCTTCGGGTCCAAATCAGTAAGCTTGATCTTAACTTCAAAATTAACTACTTGTTCCTGGGTTCCGGTACCTGTTGAGATTGCACTATTCCCGATTTCTTTAACAAGTCCTTTAAATATTTTATCTCCAAATGCATCGATTTTAATTCTTGCAGTATCTCCGATTGAAACAAGAACAACATCATTTTCATCAACATCAGCAATTGCTTCCATATTGTTAAGATCGGAGACTGTCATAATATTTGTTCCCTGGCTGTAAAAGCTGCCCAGAACTCTCTCACCTAATTCTACATTTAATTTAGTAACGGTACCATCCATTGGTGAAAGAATGGTTGTTTTGCTTAATTGATCTTCGGACCTTCTTAATGCAGCTTCGCTTTGTGAAACGTTAGCCATTGCTCCCTGATAGGATGCTCTTGAAGATTCATAATTACTTTTTGCAGCCTGAAATTCGGCATCACTAGAAAGATTTTTATTATATAATTTTTTTGTTCTTTCATAATCTGCCTGAACATTATCCAGTTGTGCTTTTCTCATTGCAGCAGTAGATTTTGCAGCCAGAAGATTTGCTTCAGCACTTTCTTTATCTGCTTCGTATTGCTTTGCATTTATTTTGATAAGAAGCTCACCCTTTTTTACTTTATCTCCCTCTTTAACAGGGAGTTTAACTATTTCACCTGTTACCTCAGGAGTTATATCAACTTTAAATTCCGAATCGATTGTTCCTGTGGCAGAAACAGTTTGAGTTATGTTTCTTTTAATAACTTTTTCAACCTGAACCGGAATTATATTTTCTTTGCTGCCTCCAAGAAGTGCCATAAGAATTAAAGCTACAAGTACAACTCCTATTGCACTAAATATATAAATCTTCTTTTTTGATTTCTTTTTTCCGTTAGCCATGGAAATTCTCCTATTATTAAAATTTTTATTTATGACGCATATGCGGTATCATTATTAATATTTTATAAAATTTATTGATATTTTTGATAATCAAGGGTTCCAAGGTAATATTTTAACTGCTGGCTTAGTACAATATAAGAAAACTCTGAATTGATATAATCGCTTTGAGCAGTAGTATAATTAGTATTGGCAATCAAAACATCCAGCAGCTTACCCGAACCTAAGCTATATTTTTCCTGTTCGATCTTTAAATTTTCCAGGGCAGATTTCACATTATTTTTACTAACTGCAAGTCCCTTTTGTGCCGCCTGAAGATCCAAAAATGTTTTTTGGATATCCTTTTTTATCTGTCTTTCCAGATCACTTAAATCATATTCGTGATCTTCAGCAGTAACTTCTGCTAACTGCACCCGGTTTGAGACTGAGAAACCGGAAAAAATAGGAATACTAAGATTTAATCCTAAACTATATGTCTTCGAACCCCACAAATCATTAATTTTATTCGCACCCAAACCAAAACTTCCGCTTCCGGATAGAACAGGCAGATGTCCCGATTTAGCAATTGTAACTCCGTTATAAGCACTTTCAAGGCTTAACTTCGCGCTTTTATAATCTACCCTATTGTTTAAAGCCTGTTCAGCCAAATTTGCCAAATCCGAATAATTATCGGCAACATTCGACTTTAACAATTGAGATTCAGCAGAAGAAAGAGTATCGCTGTAGGAATATTCCTGAAAGACATTTAGACCGAGATAATATAATAAATTACTTTTAGCTGTTTCAAGGTTATTTTTCGCCTGGATTAATGCCAGGTCTGCATTTCCGGATTGAACCTGCTGAAGGTAAACATCAGCAAGGGTGGCTCCCCCAAGTTTGTTTCTTTCGGTAATTGTTTCCAGATTTTTCTGGTTGTACTTAACATCTTCTTCTTTTACTTTTAACAGCTGCTGCGCATTAATAACCTGATAGTAAAGACTTATTGTCTGGAAAACAATATCCTGTTTAACTCTTTCCAAATTCAAACGGGCTGCTTCAAGATTATTCTGGCTTTGACTTAATTGAGCAAAATTTGCCAATCCATCAAATAGTGTAATACCTGAGTTTAAACTAGCTGAATAATTCCTTGTTTCGCTTGTAGCTGCAGGCTGCTGAAAAACAAACCCTCCAAAACTTATAGTTCTAGCTTTAACTTCAGTTCGGGTCCAGCCAAAACTTCCCGAGGCATTTAGATCCGGCATAAAATTTCCATACGAAGCTTTTACATTTGATTCATAACCCTGCAGTTCATTACTGGTTTTCAATAGCTGGGTGTTCTTGTGTAGTGCAATGGTTAATGCTTCGTTTAAGGTTAATTCTTTTTGGCCAAAGATCGAAATGTTTAATGAAATAATGCATAACAATGAAAGAAAAGTCCGCATTTATTTACTCCCGTTTATTATCAAATATTGAATATCATGAATTAGACAAATAAAAGTTATGAAAAGTTACAAATCAAGTCTATCAATAATTTCGTTAACTAACTGTACAAAAATAAAAAGAGAGAGACTATTTTAATAGTTTACTTTACAAACGGTTGAATAAATATATATACGGCAGATAAAACCACCTAAATATTTATTTATTGCAGCATTTGAGAGGTTATTTTTTAAGGAATAATCAATTTAAAGTAATGTATAATTGTTAATTTAATAATAATTGCACAATGTCAGTAGTTATTAATTTATATTGAATTTAACCAGGATAAAATACTGTATTGTCTATTACATTAATCAAGATCAAAATTTCTTTATACTAAGAGTTCTTTCAACATACAAACACTGGTTTCAACACCGGCATACTGACCATAATTATCAATTTTTTTATACCCGCTTTTTTGATATAACCCAATTGCTTCGTTTTGCTTGGTACCGGTCTCAAGAACTGCTTTTCTATAACCACTTTCCTGTGCCCATTTTTCAAGTTCGTTCAATATAATTTTGGAAATTCCTTTACCGCGGTAATCCCTTTCTACAAACATTCTTTTTATTTCCACAGTTTCAGTATCAAAAATTTTAAAGCATCCGCATGCAACAGGAATTTTATCATAAAAGACTACAACAACATTATCATTGGCTTCAATTATATTTTGATTATCATAAAAATTCTGAAGTTCACCATACCTGCCATGCAATTCAGCATCAAGCAATGAAGTTAAAAGTCTAAAATCTTTGTTATAGCTGTTTGTTCTGGATATTACAATCATATTACTCTTTCAATCCGGATTCGTTTTGAAAGCCTTTGTGACTTGGCCGGACATGTTTTTTAATCTTTAATTTTCTCAATCCTTTTTCAAATACTCATCTTTAATTTCCAATAAATATTGATAAGCTTCTTCATAATTATTACCTATCTTTCCATCAAGTATTGCATCTTCAATTGCAGATTTAATCTCACCTACTTTTTTGGAAGGCTTTAGATCACAAATTTCCATTATAACTTCACCTCTGACGGGAGATTGGAAATTTCTAAGCTTATCTTTCTCTTCAACTTCCCATACCTTTTTCATAACATTTTCATAGTTCTCAAGATACCTAGAAACCTTCCTTGGGTTTTTACTTGTAATATCTGCACGGCATAAAGTAATCAGGTCTCTAAGATCTTCACCCGCAGAAACAATTAATCTTCTTATAGCAGAATCCGTAACCTCTTCTCCTGCCAATGCAATTGGTCTTAAATGAAGACGGACTAATTTTTCAACATATTCCAGTTTATTTAAAGGAAGCTTTAATTTTTTGAAAACAGATTTCATCATTCTTGCGCCAACCTCTTCATGACCATGGAATGTCCACCCGGTTCCTTCAACAAATCTTTTAGTTTGAGGTTTGGCAATATCATGAACTAGAGCTGTAAAACGAAGCCATACATTTTCAGTTACTTCGGAAATATTATCGACCACTTTTAAAGTATGCAGGAAGACATCTTTGTGATGATAATCTTTTCTCTGCTCAACACCGGCTAAATTTGATATTTCCGGGAAAATTATTTCCAAAACGCCCGAATCATATAACAGCTTTAAACCGATTGATGGTTTAGGTGAACTTAATATTTTCAGGAACTCATCTGAAATTCTTTCCTGGGAAATAATCTTAAGCCTTTCCCTTAACTGATAAGCAGCTACATCAATAGTTTTGTCTACCTTAAAATTTAATTGAGAAGCAAACCTGTATGCTCTTAAAATTCTTAAAGGATCATCGTCAAACGTCTGCAACGGATCCAACGGTGTTTTAATAACCTTTTCTTTTATATCAGTTAATCCGTCATATGTATCAACTATTTCACTAAAATTATTTTCATTTAAAGAAACAGCCAATGTATTTATAGTGAAATCCCTCCTTTGAATATCATCTTCAAAAGTTCCCTGATTAACTTTTGGATTCCTGCTGTTTCTTTTATATGATTCTTTACGCGCACCAACAAATTCCAGATCAAATCCTTTATACTTAAAATGAGCCGTGCCAAAATTTTTAAAAACAGATACTTTTTCAACTCCCAGTTTTTCTGCAAATTTCTTAACGAAATCGATACCGTTCCCTATTACAAGAAAATCTATTTCATTACCTTCCCTGCCAATAATCTTATCCCGGACAAATCCGCCGACTATATATACTTTCTGTTTTATTTCGTTGGCAGTCTGATGTGCAATTAATAAAAACGGGTATTTTTTAAAATCCAAATCTAGTTTCATAACTAAATATTATTCAGAATTTTTTAATGGTTCAATAATAAGGAATTGTACTTGTGTAAGCAACGATTTTGGAACATTGGAAATTCGGAATAATGGAATGTTAAGATGTTACCAGTCACTTTTTGTGTGTTGTGTATTCTAAGGTAAACCCTGATCTGCCTCAAGCGGTTCTGCTTTACTTCCCATCAAAATAGCCACAGGTTTCAGTGGTTCTATATTGCCGAATAAAATTTTCATTGCTGCCGCAATCGGTACTGAAAGAAACATACCGACAATTCCCCATATCCAGCCCCAGAAAATTAACGAGAATAAAACAAATACCGGGCTCAAATCCATTTGTTTCCCCAGGTAATGTGGCTCAACCAGGTTGCCTACTACCGTATGGTTAATAGTAAGTAAAGCAGCCATTGATACTGCTGTAAAACCGAAACCATATTCCAGCAATGCAATTACAATTGGAGCTATAGTTGCAAGTAATGCGCCGATATTCGGAATAAAATTTAATATAAAAGTGAGCAGTCCCCATATTAAAGCATAATCAACCCCATACGCTAAAAAAATAATAGTAGCTACTAATGCAACCAGCAGGCTTACAATAGTTTTAATGATTATATAAGATTGAAGCTGTGTGTTGAAACTATTAATAGTTTTTTCAACTGATTCTTTATTCCCGCTAAAAGCTCTCTTCACTCTTTCTTCAAATTTATTTTTACCCAGTACCATAAATACCCAGAAGATCATCATAATTACAAAATCTTCCAGCATAGCTGAAAAAGAGCTTACTATATTTTGAATTATGCCGGCTTTAAATAAGCCCTGGAATACAGTACTAAAATCAAACTCCTGGAGATTCAGATTAAATAACGCTGCAAATTCCTTTACAGTTAAATTGAACGGAGTAAGCATTTGCTGCAAAAATTTTGACAAGTTTGTAGAATAAGCCTGCATATTTTGCGGAAATGAACTAAGAGAAGAGATTATTAAAAGTCCGACCAGGTAATAAACCGATGATACTATAATAAGAATAAGTACCAGTGATACCCATGTAGGGATACCATATTTTTTAAAATGTGAAACGAGGGGGTGAAAAAGGTAAGTTAAGAAAATAGCTATAGTAAAAGGGATTAAAATCTCTTTTAATGCCATTAAAACATATACAAACAAAATAAATGAAATAAATCCCAATAAATAAGCGGAAACTTTTGTATGTATCGCCGTTGATAATTCAGGTTTATTCATATCTATAATGAAATTGTTTTAAAGTTGTTTCACCATTATAAAAAAACCAGTCGGTTAAATCGAAATTATTCTGCAGAATATAATTAAAATTTTTATCAGAATTATATCTCAATGATAAGGCTGCCATCTTTCTTGCATCTTGAATATCTAGATTTTCAAGCATATAAATCGATAACCTGTACATAGCATAACTGGAAGAATAATCTTTAATTCTAATTGTCTTATCAAAATTTTTTATAAATAATTTATAATCTTTATTTAAGGCTCTTGCAAGATTTATAAATACAGGTATCGAATTATAATCATATTTATTTGTATTTATTTTTTTTATTACCTGAAATTTATCAAAATCATTTCCATTGACATAGACTTTTATTAAGGAATCTTTCATCAGGTATTTTCTAAGTCTTGTTAAATAATAATATCTCCTGTTTGGGTTCTCATTCATCAATGCAGTATAATTTGTATCAGCACCAAACAAATCGTTTTGTTTTACCTGGAGATCTCCTAAAGTAAATTCGATATTATAATAGTATGCAGAATTTTTATAGAATGAAAGATTTTTCTCCAATAAATTTATTGCCTTTTTATTATTGCCCAGTTCAGATTCACATTCAGCCATACCGATTAGTGCAGAATAATTCTTTCCCAACTTGAAAATATTTTCAAAAATATTCCTTGCTTCTGCATATCTTTTTTTATTATAAAGTTCCCATGCTTCATTCAGCCTGGAGGCAATATATCTCGGGCAGACTTTGTAAAAAATCGATTTTCTTCCAAAGTAATAATAGGCTTTATCAGCATTCCCTTTTGTATTTATTTTATCAAGGAATTTCGAATAGTCAATATTCAATGTATCTATTGATGTTCCGTAAATTTTTTTAAAATCGAGATCCGAATAGAGCTTTTTATATTTTTCAATTCCGTATTTATCAATTAAATATTTAGAAAATGAACCGGCAAATATATATGAAATACTCGATGCCTGTTTAAAAAAGCTCATAAAATTAAAAAGGTGTTTGAGATCGGTTTTATAACCAAAATGATAAGCTAAAGCAGCCATGAAATGAATATCATTTTCATCATAAACAGGATCAGCTGCAACGGCGGCGCCTTCAATTAAATACGGATTAAAACCATCCGCTACTTTAAATAAACCATGCGCAAAAGCAGAAGTAAAACAATGAGCAAGTTCATGCTTTAGTGTTGTATTATAATCCTGATAAGATATATAAATCTGCAGCAGCCATGGTTTGGCAACATCTGCATTGGCAGAACCGAAAAGCCTTTTCTTTTGTTCATCATTTAAGAAAAGAAATGACTCAATTTTTTTGTTTAGACTAACATTAAAAAATCCAATTAATACTTTGTAATAATATTCATGATGAATAGTTATATCATTTATTAAGTCCTTATTTACTTTCGGAGAGTAATGAATAATAAAATGAGGAGTATCTATTGTACCTGTTAATTCCTTTTCAATTCTGGCTTTATCGGTTGAATATCCAAATAGAGGGGAAAAATAAATGAACAAAGTCGAAATCAAAATTACTACAAAAGCCAGGAATTTTTTAGTAGTATGATTTTTCCGGTAATACATCTGGTACGTAACATAAAGTATACTTCCGAAAAAGAATAAATTTAGAGCCCTGTAAATCACCAGTTTAATATCTACTCTTAAAGCTTCATCATAAATAGTACCGGGCAAATAAGCCAAAATAGGATTATAAAAATAAACCTGCGGATTGAAATAAAATTCGATTAATGGGATCAGGAGAATCAGAAAGAAAATAATTATAAAAATTAAAATCCCGAATCTTTTAAATATGATGCTGATAAAAAATCCAAGCCCGCTACCTATGATAAAAGCCGGGACAGTTATAACCAGGTAAAAAAGGGAACCGTCCAACAAGGAACATTTAGCTGTAAAAAAAGAATTTGTAACAGAAATTATAGCAGGCAGAAGAATAAAAAACAGTCCGGCAAATATTAATGATTTAGTAACAGTTTTTTTGCTTTCCTGGCTTGGGTAGTTAGTTAACAGCCTAATTGAAAAAATGCCGGACAGGAAAACTAACAATACCGAATTTGCAACAGAATATTCATAGCCAAAAACTTTTGTTAACGGCATAAAGATTAATATTAAATCGAAAACGATAATAATTAGTAAATACACCGGGAGGCTATTTTCTAATCCAAATATTTTTTTTGCTCTACTCACAATTAATATTCAGCACCTGGGATTCGTTGAATATCAGCCCCTAAGTTTGTTAATTTTTGTTCAATTTTTTCATAACCTCTATCCAAATGATAGACTCTTAAAACTTCAGTAGTTCCTTCTGCAGCTAAACCGGCTAATACAAGGCTTGCACTAGCTCTCAGATCTGTAGACATCACTTTTGCTCCTTTTAGCTTTGACACTCCCTGAATAATTGCTGTATTTTCTTTTACCTGTATATTAGCTCCAAGTCTTTGAAGCTCCGGAACATGTGTAAATCTATCTAAATAAATATTGTCTTTTACAGTTGCTACGCCATCAGCTAAAGACATATAAGCAATCCATTGAGCCTGCATATCTGTCGGAAAACCGGGAAATACTGCAGTTGAAATATCAGTAGCTTTAATCTGATTATCACTTTTCAATAATTCCATTAATCCGTTAGAATTAGATATACTGCATCCGCTGTCCTCAAGCTTTGAAATAATATGGCTAATAAATTTAGAAGGAATATTTTTAATTTTGATTTCCCCGCCGGTTATTGCTGCAGCAACCAGCAACGTTCCTGCTTCAATTCTATCAGGAATGGTATCTATTTCCACCGGTTTTAGTTCATCAACACCTTCAACAGTCAAAGTTGCAGTATTAGCCCCGTCAATCTTTGCACCCATCTTAATTAAGTATTCTACAAGGTTGGTTATCTCAGGCTCCATTGCAGCATTATTAATAATTGTAGTTCCCTTTGCTAAAACAGCAGCCATTAAGACATTACCAGTCGCACCTACAGATGGTATATCAAAGCTGATTAATGCACCTTTAAGTCTTTTACTTTTTGCTATAATGTAACCTTCCGATAACTCAATCTCAGCACCAAGTCTTTTCATACCTTCAAGATGAAGATTAACCGGTCTCGGTCCCCACGCACATCCTCCTGGTAAAGATACTTTTGCATAACCGAATTTTGTTAATAACGGGCCTAATACGTATATCGAAGCACGCATCTTTTTTACATGTTCATAAGGAGCAAACTGGTTATTTATTCCTGAAGTATTTAATTCTACTTTATGATTTGAAAATTCGCTGCTGATCCCCAGGTAATTAAGAAGTTTAATCATTGTATAAACGTCATTCAATTCGGGAGTATTATAAAGTATGGATTTACCTGTCGCTAAAATTGAAGCCGGCATTAAAGCCAATGAAGCATTTTTTGCACCGCTGATTGTAATTTCACCACTTATTTTTTTCCCGCCGTTTATAACAAACTTATCCAAATTTTCCTCAACTAAATAAAATATTTCTAAATACTTCCATGATGAAAATAAATATTGGTAATGGTAAAATCAATTTGCGCTTTTCACTTAAGGAATTCCGTTGTCTAAAATAATTTTGTAAAATAATCTTAATATTTTTGTTTACAATAAAACTCGTTCCAACATCTTAACAATAACATAGATTATTTTAAGATCTAAAAATCTATATTATTATATGAGAGTTAATTGATAAAGTTAAAGATTTCATCCCTGCTGAATTAGAAAATTACTGTAATGAATTTTTTGATCATGAAGCACCTTGGCGTAAATCAACACATTTAATTGTTGATTAATAAAATACTGATTATACAGTTCCAAAATCAGAGTATTAAGAACTAAATAATAAATAATCAATGTTGAACAATATTATTTATTAAAAGATTCCAGGAGTACAAAAGAAAAATTATCAGGGGCTCCTCTTTTTTCTATTAGTGAAGTTAAATTTTTTGAAATATCTCCCGTGTCTTTATTACTAAGTAATTTTTCGAGTTCACTATGGTTAATTACGTTAGTTACACCGTCCGTACACACAAGGAATTTATATTTATCGGAAGGTACGAGCTTTAATTTACTAAGATCAATTTCAACAGAATCGGAATCACCGAGGGCACGCATAATAATATTTTTATTCGGATGAGTTTCAGCCTGGTTTAAAGTTAAATAACCATCATCAATCAATTTCTGGATTAAAGAATGATCTTTTGTAAGCTGCTTTAACTTCCCATTTTTAAGATTATAAATCCTGGAATCTCCTACATGACCCCAGAAAGCTGTCTTATCTTTAATAAACAAAATTTCGGCAGTAGTAGCCATACCGTCGTACTTATCCTGTTTCGAGGATTCTTCTTTTATACTTTTGTTGGCAGCTTCAACAGAATCTTTAATTCTTTTTAAGTAATCCTGTTCTCCTGAGTCCCTGAAACTTTTATAAATAATTTCAACAGATAAGCTTGAAGCAATTTCACCTGCATTGTTCCCCCCAAGTCCATCGCATACAATTGTTAATAATCCTCCTTCCACCTCATAAATACCTATAGCATCCTCATTGTTTGATCTTTTAAAACCTACCTTGGATTCTTTTACATAGGCAAAGTTCATTTTCCCTCTCTTTAATTAAGCAGTTTTACAACTATTTTATATTAACGTTTCAATTTAATGTATTTGAAAATAATTTGAAAATATTTATTTTTCTAAAATTCTTGCTCCTATTTCACCTTTCAAAAATCTCTAAAAAACTGGGATTTATTTAAATAATGCGTTAAAATTTCTTTAAAAAGGTCTTTTTTATTTGTATTAAAATTAAAACTGCTTTTAATAAGGCAGTTTGAAATAATTATTCTAAAATCTATTTGAATTTTTATCTATCCCCTTCCCTTTTATTTCAGGATTAAAAGATTTATTTTTGATGTTCCTAAAATGAGTTTTTATTTTTTACAGGATAGGGTTATTATTTTTTATTTTAGCTTAATATATTACTGTAAAAAATAAGAACTTATAAAAAGCGAGAATGGCGGAATTGGCAGACGCGCTAGACTTAGGATCTAGTACCGTAACAGGTGTCGGGGTTCGAGTCCCCGTTCTCGCACTAAAATTACCTCCTTGCTTCCCTTCCTAAACCGAACTCAAAGCTATATGTTTGAATTGGATGTATGTTTGAATGGTTGTATGATTGTCCCAAGGACTCCTTCGGGGAATTATTGAGTGTGAGTAGGATTTAATTGATTTATTAATTTTTGTTGGTTCAATTCTGAAAAGAGATTATCTTACAAATAATGTGGAAAGAGATAATCTAATGATAATTTATTAGGGGAAAAGCTTGCAATGGAACATAAATCCAAATTATAAACAACTCAAAATTTAAGGTTTTAATGAAACTACTTTATTTATCCATACTGTTATTTTTGTTTCTAATTGACTGTTCCACAACTAATAAAGTAACAAATTAGCATTCCAGGGAAGAACTCTACAAAGGATTTAATAAATACTCTAAAAACAGGGGGTTACAAGTTACCATGCTTAATGGTAGTACATTTGTTGTCCTTGATGGTGCAGAAATAATAAATGATGGCATACTCTTAAATTATAACTCCGGGAAAATGAAAAGACATTTACCAATGCTTAAAATAAAAAAGGCGAGTTACAAAAATTTCGGTCCTGCTGTGCCTATTGGAGTTGGCTCGGGTATTCTGGCTGGCGGTATTACTGCGACAATAGTTTCTTAAAAAAATACTTCTGCATTATATGGAACTGCTGTAATCGGAGTTCTTTCAGGAGAAATTTTGGGTGGAATTATTGGGATTTTAGTTGGTTAGACTCATATATATCAATTTAACTTGTAGAAAAAAGTAAAACCATGGTTTGCTCCCCTTCCTTTTATTTGAATCTGAAAAACCTTATTTTAGCCATCTTAAAGTCTGTTGATTAGTCATCAAAATAACTGCCAAATGACTTATTTTATGGAAAAAACAAGTACATGCGGCTAAATAATTAACGGAATGGGTAGATGATTTAATGGATGAATATTTAATATTTTTTTTCTATTCAGCCAATCAATCGTTCATTCAAAAATCGGTTTTTCATAGTTAAAAATGAGGGTATTTTGGAAACAAAGGTAAACGATTTAAATACATCTGAAAAAGAATTAGAAATAACTTTATCATACAACGAGATAAAAGATGATATTGATTCCGAAGTAAAAAAGAAGACTAAAAATATTCAGCTCCCAGGTTTCAGAAAAGGGAAAGCACCGCTTTCAATTATTAAAAAGATGTATGGAGATACATTGGAATATGAAGCTTCGGAAAAGGTTGCAAACAACCAGTTCTGGAAAATTGCCAAAGAGAAAGAGATTTTTCCAATCGGTCAACCAACAATGACCGATCTTCATTTTCATCCGAATGAAGACTTACACTTTAAAGTTCAGTTTGAAACGTATCCTGTTCTTGAAGTTAAAGAATATACGGATCGGGAAATTGAAGTACCTGATTTCATAGTAAAGGATGAAGAGATTGAGCAGGAGATAAAATATATTAAACAGTCTAATGCAACGCAGGAAGATGTTGATGTAATCGGTGAAGATAATAATTATGCAATCGATATAGACCTTCTAAGAATAAATGAAGACGGAACTCCCTACCAGGATTCACAAAAACAGAATATAAAGGTTGATCTATCCGATCCTAAAGTAAATCCTGATCTTATTGAGAATGCTAAAGGGAAAAAAGTCGGAGAAACCTTTACATTCACATTTAAGAATGAAGCTCCTGTAAAGCAGGAAGAAAGTGAAAAAGAAAAAGAAGAAATATTAAAATTTTCTGCAGGTATAACTTCAATCAAAAGAAATATTTTGCCTGAATTAACAGAGGAATTGATTAAAAAAGTTACAAAAGACAAAGTAACCAATGAAGCTGATTTGAGAGAAAACATAAAGAAAGATATCCAGGATTATTATGACAGGCAGACTGATAACATAATCAGGAACAAATTAATAAGTATAATAGTTGAAAAAAATGATTTCGTTCCCCCAAAAACTTTAGTACAAAATCTTCTCCAGGATTTAGTTAAAAACGAAGAAGAAAGAGCAAAAAAGGAAGGAAATAAACTCTTCAACCGTGATGAAGCAAAAATCAAACTTATACCTTTTGCAGAATCTGAAGTAAAATGGTTCTTGTTGAAAAACGAAATCCAGAAGAAAGAAAAACTTGAAGTAGATGAGGAAACGCTAAAAGAGCTCGCTAAAAAAGAAGCTGTTACAACCGGGTTAAGTGAAGACAAACTTCTCAATTATTATAAATCTTCAAATTATCAGAATACTCTTTTAGATCAAAAATTATTTGAATTCTTAAAAGAGAAAAATACAATTAAAAAAGTTGACCCGGAAGAATATTCAAAAAATCAAGAGAATTTACATAAAGAAGAAATTTCACAAAAAGAAGAAAAGGATTCTAAATGAATAAACCATTAGAAATTTACAACCAGTTAGTTCCCTATGTTATTGAACAAACGGGACGCGGTGAAAGAGGGATGGACATATACTCCCGCTTATTGAGAGAAAGGATTATATTTCTTGGAACCGCAATTGATGATCATGTTGCTAGCTTAACTATTGCCCAGTTGATATTCCTGGAAGCGGAAGATTCAGAAAAAGATATAAATTTATATATTAATTCACCAGGGGGCAGTGTAACTGCAGGTTTGGCGATTTATGATACAATGAAATATATTAAACCGAGTGTTGCTACAATCTGTGTCGGCATGGCTGCCAGTATGGGTGCTATTCTTCTTGCAGGTGGAGCTGCAGGTAAAAGGACCGCTTTACCGAATTCCAAAATATTAATTCATCAGCCGTGGATTGGAGGGCTGCAGGGACAGACTTCCGATATTGAAATACATGCTAAAGAAATGCTGAAAACAAGAGATACATTATATAGAATCTTAGCCGACCATACCGGTAAATCTGTTGAACAGATAACTAAAGATTGCGACAGAGACTATTTCCTTTCATCTGAAGAAGCAAAAGAATATAAAATTATTGATAATATCCTGGAAAAAAGAATTCCTATGGATAATAAATAATTATTTTTTGGCTGCCGGGTAATCTGGCAGCCTTTTTTCATACCCGCTGATAATACTATATTTCCTGCATCTCAATTCAATCTTAACCTATGATTATTCACCAAGATTGCCATTTATCATAATTTAATCTCATTTATAATTTTAACCTATTATTTTTGTATTTTATACTACTGGTATTGAGTGAAAATCATATCTAAATAAAAATCGGGAGGTAAAAATGCGGGAGATCAAATCATTCTTTCTATTTTTTCTAATTATAATTTCATCTGTTACTTTTGCTCAAATGCCACCACTAATCGACAGGGAAACATTTTTCGGTGATCCTAAATTAGCAAGATCACAGATATCTCCTGATGGGAATTATATTTCTTTCCTGAAGCCATATAACGGTGTATTGAATATCTGGGTAAAGACTATCGATCAAAAATTTGATGATGCACGTCCTTTAACTGCTGATACAGCTAGGCCAATCAGGGGATATTTCTGGTCGCAGGACAGTAAGTTCATTCTTTATGTCCAGGATAAAGGTGGAGATGAAAATTTTCGGATCTATAAAGTGGACCCGGCTACAGAAGGTGATCCTGTCCCTCCTTCTACCGATTTAACACCAATGGAAAAAGTTAGAGCCACAATAATTGATGTTCCCAGAAATAAACCGGATCAAATAATTATCGGGCTAAATGATAGGGATCCAAAATTACACGATGTTTACAAATTAAATCTTAAAACCGGGGAAAGAATCCTGATCAGAGAAAATAATAATAATATGGCAGGATGGGTAACTGACACTGAAGGAAATTTAAAATTAGGTATCCGGGTTACACCGGATGGCGGTTCAGAAATATTAAAACTATTAAAAGATACGGTTGAATCAATTTACCAGGTGAATAATGAAGAAACTGCCAGCCCGGTACATTTTACTCCTGATGGATCCGGTTTTTATCTTATAACAAACAAAGGTGATGAACTAGATAAAACGGAGCTTGTTTTATTTAATTTAAAAGATGGATCAACAAAACTCATAGACAAAGACCCTGAAAATGAAGTTGATTTAAGTAATGCAATATTTTCTGATATAACACATAAGCTGCTGGCTACTGTTTATGTTGGAGATAAACAACGTATATATCCTAAAGATGAGGAATTTGCCAGGCAATTTGAAATAATGAGAAAAGTCCTTCCTGTGGGGGATGTCAATCTTAATTCTGTAACTGCTGATGAGAAAAAATGGATTCTTTCTGTATCAAGCGATGTTAATCCCGGTTCTGTTTATATATTTAATATTGAAACAGGAAAAGCAGAATTTTTATATAAATCAAGACCAGAGCTTAATAACGATTATCTTGCTGAAATGAAACCGGTAAGTTATAAAGCACGTGATGGTATGACAATTCATGGCTACCTTACTTTACCAAAAGGAGTTGATTCAGAAAATCTGCCAACAGTTATGTTTATTCATGGCGGACCATGGTACCGTGATAAGTGGGGATATAATGCTATGGTTCAGTTTCTGGCTAACAGAGGTTATGCAGTTCTACAACCTAATTTCAGGGGTTCAACAGGTTATGGCAAAGAATATCTGAATTCAGGCAATAAGCAGTGGGGGCTTGCAATGCAAAATGATATAGCTGACGGTGCTAACTGGCTTGTAAAGGAAGGATTCGCAGAATCAAAACGGATATGTATTGCCGGCGGATCTTATGGCGGATATGCCACTCTTGCAGGTTTGGCTTTTACTCCTGATTTATATGCTGCTGGATTTGATATCGTAGGTCCATCAAATATAATAACATTATTAAAATCGATACCGCCATATTGGGCACCAATAAAGAAAATATTTGATGTAAGAGTTGGAGACATGAACAATCCGGATGATCTTAAATTACTTGAGAATGTATCCCCTCTCAATCATGCAAAAGCTATTACAGCTCCACTTTATGTTGTACAGGGAGCAAATGATCCGAGAGTGAACAAAGCTGAATCAGATCAAATTGTTGTAGCTTTAAGAGATCTTGGAAGAGATGTTGAGTATATGGTTGCACCGGATGAAGGGCATGGATTTGCAGGACTTAAAAACAGGATGGCAATGATTGTTGCTATGGAAAAATTTCTTTCAAAGCATATCGGCGGAAGATTACAGGAAGAAGTAAAACCCGACATTCGGGAAAGACTAAAAGCAATTACAGTGGATGTTAAAAGCGTTTCATTACCCAAAAAAGAAACAGAAGCAGTTTCTTTTCTTTCTTCTTTTGACGGAACTGCTTTAAAAACAGGTTCAACGAATTATGTTGTAAATATAAATGCTGCAGGACAGGATATTACTATGCAATTGAAAAACAATATAGTAAAGGAAATGCTGGGAAATAGAGAAATCTATAAAATAATTGATCAATCTATCGGTGGAATGCTGAGTGGTTATGATACGCTTATTGTCGATGCCAAAACTCTTTTGCCATTATCCAGAGCCGCAAAACAAGGTGCTGTAAGAGTAAATTTAAATTATACAGACAGCTCGGCAACAGGTTTAATTGAAATGGCTGCTCAAAAAATACCGGTAAATATTCAATATGATACACCATCTCTCACTGAAGGCACTGGTAGTCGAATTGCACTGGAAACACTCCCCTTAAAGGAAGGTTATAAAGCTTTTTACTACGAGATAAATCTTAACCGAGGAACCGTTGAAAAAAAATTGATAGAAGTTACCGGAACTGAAGAAATAAAAATTGATGCCGGAGAGTTTGATACATATAAGATTAATATTAGTTCTACTGATGGTGGTCCAAGTTCAACATCTTTATGGTTTGATAAAAAGCTTAAAACAACAGTAAAGATGAAAGCTGTTTTACCCCAGGGAAATGCAACAGTTGAAGCAGAAATTGCAAAGCCGTCAGTTGATATGGAATAATATTAATCTTTTGTTCTTTATGCTCAAAAAAAGAGCAAATTATTAATAAAAACGGGGGCGAATTAGTAATTCGCCCCTCTCTAGTTTGGCTAATTTCTATTATAAAAAAGAGTTGAAAATGTAGGTTCCACATAATTTTTTCTATTTCGTAAAGTCTTTTGCAATTTTACGAAGTCGTAAAAATTAATATCCATAGTCCTTGCTAATAATTGTGAGCGAAAGGTATTTAATATGTCTCCAGTGGATTCTCTGTTTCCTTTTTTATTTGGATACCATTTAGCTTTCGGTAATTGATTAACATTGCCAATCTTTCTTACTCTGTATGCTGCTAACTGTAAAAGAGAATATACAGCAACAATGAATGCCGGAACTTTTTCCACAGGCTCCTTTGTTCTTACCTGTGCTTGACCGCATCCAAGCAGAGTTTTCTCCTCTCTAAAATTTACTTCTATTTCCCATCTCCATAAATACGCTTGAAGCAATTTTTCTATTTCAAGCTTTGTATCTGTACAAATTAAGTATACCGGTTTACGATATAGAAGTTTAGAGTTTTTTGTAAGGTGATAAGATAAAGGACGAATAATTACGAGTTTCAAATTTTTATCTCCGGCTTTTCTCCATCTTAGATTAGCAATTACCTTTACATTGAAAGTATGTTTTTTACCTGCTGCCCAAGCTTCTACCTGCTGCCAAATATATTGTTCGGATTTTCTAATCTCCTCAGGTTTAGGAAGTAATTTCCCATATACCCTTCTTCTACCCACAGAAGCTTTCTCTACATCTGGCAGTTCATTAAGCACAGTATCTTTTCTTATCCTACCAATCAATGTAACTCTCTCCGGAAGGTTTTTTAATACATTTTTATTTGTATAACCTCCATCTACACTTACTACCAACTGTCGGTCTTTTGCTGCTTGACAGTCAAGATTTTCTCGTAAAACCTTTATCCTTTCTATTCCTTGTAGACTTAGGTTCATTTTCTTTTTCTTTATATTCATTCAACAATTCTGGGGTGGCCTTCTTTCCTGGTTTCTTGACTGTAGGACAATGGTGTAAATCTACTGGTATGGCACGGCTTATAGATGCTCCCGATTTCTCGGGTAATGATATAGAAATCTGAATAAATCTTTGTCCCCAAATAAAATTTGTATGAAACGGTGGACCAAGTGGATCTCTTCTCCAAGATGTCCCGAAAATCTTTCTACCGGTTTTATTCAGTATGGTATCATCCATGTGAGAATAAATATTTTCATCTTGATTACTACAGAACTTATTGTTGAGTAATGAGTTTGTTATTACTGAAAACATAGAATCAATATTTATCCGGTTATCTTGGAATAATCGATAAACCGAACTCCAGTCAACAAACTGACGTCCGGATGATGTTATCATTCCTGTTAAGGTATGTCTGCCCAAACAGTTCAGCAATCCATATGCTAAATTATGAGTTCTAAGAGCACTTCGATATTGCTTAAATGCCGAATTACATTCTAAGAACAAACCATCAAATTCTTTTATCAAGTTTGTTCGTTCAGTTTTTTTTACTAGCGTCATCTTTAGTTTTGGTTCTTTTAAGAATCAGTTTATTTTTATTCTCGATAATCCATTCGACAATTTCACCTTTGTTAAATTCCATAGCTTGCGCAACAGACGAAGGGAAATTGATGTACCACTGCTCACTTTTAGCTCTCTTAATAAGTTGTATTTTAGTTGGAAATCCCATGGCAAATCTCTAGTTATATGACTAGATATAATTTAACAAAAAAATGTGCGATATCAATCTTTTCGCACATTTTCCTCTTTAATCTAGTTAACTGCCAAACTCAAGGGGGCGGATAATTATCCGCCCCTACTTGTTATCATGGTTGTCATAAGTCGTTATCCATTTTACCCTGAAACTTTCCAGTAAATTTGATATTTTTGATAAACATCGCTCATAGAGATAAAATGCCCACAAAAGAAAATCAAAATCAGAATAATGTAACCATAACAGAACCGGAAAGTGAAGTCAAGGTTCAAACGGAACTTAAGCCGGACGACTGGCTGTGCGTGGCATGCAGTAAAAAGATCACCGAAGACAAGGAACGTTTACCTTATGAAGGTGAAACTGAATTTCAATTTGCAAATCCGGATGGCTATGTCTTTGATATAATTACTTTCAGTACTGCAGACGGCTGCCGTGATATGGGCGATCCAACTTTGGAATTCACCTGGTTTAAAGATCATGCATGGTCTTTTGCATTATGCAGCCGGTGCGGGCTTCATCTGGGATGGAAATATATTGGAAGGTTTTCTTTCTATGGATTAATTAAAACCAGGATTGTTAAAGGATCGGTACTGTTTAATTGAATCTCTTGTTCTTTTCCTGGCGCAAGTATAATTTCGGGAATTTCTTTTCAGGTGAAGTTTTGATTCTGAATACACATTTTTCATTTTTCCTCCTATAGTTATTATTCTGTGATTTATCTCGCAGCTTAGTATCTAAAAATATGTTTATATAATCAAGCTCGCTGAAAATTTTATTCTTTATAGAACTTTTCATCTTTTTCTTTCTGATAATTTTTGTAATTCTAAGGAGGATATCTATGAAATCAGATTTTCTTTCACCATCTTCAGGGAATCTTAGCAGGTTTATCGCCATACTTATTATTTTGTCTGCGGCTACTCTCTATTCACAAGTTCCGCGTACCATATCTTACCAGGGAGTTTTAACAGATTCTTCCGGTAATTCCAAACCTAACGGCAGTTATTCGTTTACTTTTTCTCTCTATGAAACTGCTTCCGGCGGTAGTCCTATCTGGAGTGAAATCAAAACCTTAAATGTAAAGAACGGATTGTTTTCAACTTACCTTGGCGATCAAACAATCTTTCCCGATTCAGTAAAATTTGATAAACCCTATTGGCTTGGAATAAAAGTAGCAAATGAATCCGAGCTGACTCCCAGAATCGCATTAACTTCAACCGGGTACAGCTTTGCATCAGACATGGCATTAAATGTTGCTGATGGAAAAGTTGTGAAAAGTCTAAATAATCTAAAGGATAATGTTACTATTGAAGGAAGCGGAGGAACGGAAGTAAATACAAGCGGGAATAAAATAACAGTCTCAAGTAATGCTCCGGAAATATATACCATGGACATCAGCGGTATGACCTGGACAACTAATGGAACAAACTCGAGCGGATATCTGAGCTTAACTGTAGACGCACCTAATGTTCTAACGAGCGATGTTGTAAACAATTGGGTGATCCTGGTTTATGTTCATTCGACAGATTTTAATAATTGGGCGCTGGTACCCTATTACACGGAGCGTAATATCCGGGTTACCGCGGATATAAATATCGGATCTATAACCCTTAAACGGGATCAAGACGGCCAACCCAATACCCAATCAAATTTTAGTACACTTAGGCTGGTGCTTATGAAACCGGCTTCTACGGGTACACTCAATTGATTAAATTTAAATTTGCATGAGATATAAAATGAAAATAAATAAGTTAATATACTGCCTGCCGAAAATAAAAATTTTAATTTTTATGATTTCAGTTTTGACTTTCTCTTTATATGCTCAATCAGACAAGGTCAGCCGTTGGGAATTTAACTCCGGTTTCGGCATTTCAAAAAATGCCGGTTCAGAAATCATAACCGAAGCAGGGCAAAGTTTTACAGGCACAAGCAGAAACGGAAATACGACAGTTATTAGTAGTCTGTTCTCCGGTAATCCTGCAATTTTTACGGGTGTAAATAATATGGAAGAATCAGTCCCCGGGAAATATCAATTATATCAGAACTATCCCAATCCTTTTAATCCGTCAACGATCATCAGCTGGCAGCTGCCGGTTAAAAGCCATGTTTTGTTAAAAGTCTATAACATATTGGGTAAAGAAGTATCAACATTGGTAAATGAAGTAAAACCCGGGGGTAAATACAAAATTATTTTCGATGCAGGTAATTTAGCAAGCGGTGTTTATTTCTACAGATTAATAACAGATTCATTTACTGAAACAAAAAAGATGATACTTCTTCGTTAATCAATGACAATGAGATGTCTGAAACATTAAAAAAAGGCTTTTGCCTAAAATAATTAAGTCAGTGATATTTTCTGTTGAATAGGCGTAGGGGATGAAAATTTTCATCCCCTACATAGTACCTATACAGTTAGTCATTAAATGATTTTTCTTATTTGAAAAGAGTGGTTAATAGCGGTTTGTCGAAGACTGTCATAGGGTATTACACTGCTCATTGTGTCATACTTCGATAAACTCAGTATGACATGAGACGATGTGCGTGTCAGTCTGAACCTGCCTATGCTAAAGCTTCGGCAAAGGCAGGCCTCTCGAAGACTGTCGTAGGATTTCACACTGCTCAATAAGTCATGCTTCGACCTGCCTTCGTTAAAGCTTCCGGCTTCATTGCATCACACCGGACACAATTAATCTTTCAGCAGTCTAAGATTTCTCATCCTGATTTCAAAAAGAAGAACACTATCCGCCCGCTATTTCAGGAGTACAGCCTTCTTCATTTGCATGAAGCTTCCTGAAGTTAGTCTATAAAAATAAATTCCGCTTGAGAGTTTCAATGCATTGAAATCGACACTGTAATTCCCTGCGGGAAGATACTTGTTAACAAGCTCATCGATTAATCTTCCGAGTGTATCATATACTTCAAGTTTCACTTTATTTCCGCCGGGAATGGCAAAGTCAATCCTTGTCACAGGGTTAAAGGGGTTTGGATAGTTTTGTCCCAGAACAAAAACAGAAGGAAATTTTTTATTATTTGATTGAACTACAGATGGAGATGAAGCGATCTTAAATTTCTGAATACTGAAAACAGTAATGTCATTATGATCAGCTATTTTGATAATGCATGAATCAGAAGGTGTCTCGGAAATCGTCCAATTATATAAACCAGTATTGGCAATATCCGATGCGATAGTTTTCCAGTTTGCTCCGTTATCGGTTGAAAGCATTATATCTATTTTTGTCTTATATAGGATATTCCAATCTATTAAATCCCATTTTACCTGAACACTAGCACCATTATACCATTGTTCATTTCGGGCAGGAGCTGTCATACTTAAAAAGTCAGGCGGCTGATAATTAATAATATTAAAACCAACCGGACCCTGTAAATCGTGTACAGTTGTTACATACTTACGGTAAACAGTATCCTGCATCATCCGTGAAATCAATACATCTTTTAAGTTTATTGTAATAATATTTTCATCACCGGGACGTGCGGCTGCATCTGCGTTAATAGAATCAGCAATGTTCCGGAACGCGAGTCCAAGCGGAGTTACCTGTTCATTTGTATCAAAGAGACAGGATTGCCAGTCTGTCTGAGATGCGTACGCAGCCCACTGCAGCCAGCCGGCACATGAACGCTGAGTTTTTTTTATTGAAAGGTCAAGATCATTTAAATCGAATTCTTCCAGGACGACAGGTTTTCCTGTATAAGAATAGCGAAGCAGTCCTTCAATAAATTCATCAGTATATTCACCCCACCAGTCGTATCCATGAATGGAGATATAATCCAGTAGCTTTGCAATTTTATGCGGATTAAAAGAGGAATACGGTTTATAAAATGTACCATCGGGTTTGAAAGGAGCGGAATGCTGATCCAGTCCAACCGTAATCAGATGATTAGTGTCGGCAGATCTTAATGCATCGGTTAAACGTTTTATCCAGTTATATGCTACATCTTCACGGAAGATCTGGTAATCAAAAAAACGGGTACTCCCCCGGTCTTCCTGGTCGGTAAAAGTTTCATAAGAAGGAGGTTTAATCTGATTCCACGATTCACCGGTAATCGGGTAATCATTCCAGGCTGTCTTCAGGCTGTCAGCCGTACGATACTTAAACCTTACCCATATACCAAACAGGTCTCCCATAATACCTGAATCCGGTCCGCGTGTAGCCGGCTCATTTATCAAATCCCACGCAAATACAGCTGGTTCGTTTTTATATCGCTCACCAATAGCACTCAGTAAAAACTCAAATCCTTGTAAAGTCTGCTCATCTGCAAAATACTCCCAGCTTTGCCAAGCCGGTTCGCCTTCCCATGTCTCTACTAAATCCAGTATAAGATATAAATTATGTTTACGAGCCAAAGAAATCAGGAGATCTAAAGTTTGAAAACTAGAATCATTTAACTGGAAAAGCTGCGGTTCAAAACTTACCGTAGATAAAAAAATTCTTACAATATTTGCTCCCAAATCTTTTATCTGAGCAAAGTGACGGTCAGTTCTGGCCGAATCAAATTTTCCAATTACTTCATATGCACCATACGGTTCGGCTTTGTATGTTGCAGGATCGTAATAATTAACTCCAAAAGGAACAAAGGCCTTGTGTGTTTCAGCAGTTTCAAAATGCCATCCGTCAGGTGCAATCCGGATAAATTCCAAAGCGGATATGCTCCCGGTTTTCGTATTAATTGTTTTCAATTCACCAAAGGTATTACAAGATATTAAAAAGTATAAGGAAGTAATAAAAATAACTCTGAGGTTCATATCATTATTCCTTTCTCATTTCACTATTAAGGAGAAAAAAGTACTGAACCGGACACACAGGTAGAAATATTCGACTTATGATTAAATTATTGATAAGATAAGAATATTAAATGAATAATGTAAAAAAATTTTTATATCACACTTTCAGTATTTCGGTTACATTAAAAATTCGATTTAGTTGTAATAAAATCAGTCCACCGGACTTAGAGAATAACCGATAAATCTGTTGGTTAATAAAACACTTTCTTTAATCACGTAGAATTTGCATAATTTATGCATGGATAACTTATTATAGAATAAATAATAAACACATTTTTCTTAATTCTTATTAGAATCTCTAAAGCTCCCGATTTTTAGGGTTTTATGTTGAGTGATATTTTTTAAATTGTTATGTGTAAATAAACTGATTGAGTTTTTTTGACAGCATCCCGGAAGAAAAACAAAATAACAACGGAGCAAGCTTGGAGAATACAAATTTAGAAAAACAAGGACTTTATAAATTAGATGATATTAAAGATCATAAAACTGCCGAACAATATTCCGCTGTAAAAGGATGGAAGGTTTTCAGCAGCAATAAGAATGATATAGGAATAGTAAGCGATATTATGTTAAATTCCGAAATAAACAGGGCTGTTTATTTTGATATCTTTCTTCATGAATATATTAAGATTAAAAGCGGGAGCAGACACTTAGTTGTACCGTTAAGTTCGATCAATTTTGATGCAAAAAATGAATCACTGTTTTTAAAAGATATAAAAGCAATTACAATTCTCAGGAAAACAATACGTAAAAGTAAACCTGAGATAAAAAATAGAATAAAAGAGAGTATAAAAGAACAAGAAACGTTAAAAGAAAAAAAATTACTTAAACTCAAAAACATCGATTCACCTATCCCCTTAAATGCTCCCGACATAAGAGGCTGGAGCGTTATAACCACTGACATAATAGCTGTCGGTAAAGTTTGTGATCTCTTTATAGATACTGAGCTTAGTTCAATTCAATACTTTACAGTAAAAATAGATGAAGGGCCAATCTTTGATAAAGAGAGATCTATTCTTGTTCCGGTTAGCCTGGCAGTTTTAGATATGGATGACGATAAAAAAATTCAGATAAAAATAAATATAAATGAATTCGTCAATTACCCGCCTTATAAAGGAGAGCCTATAAATCAGTACAGAATCAGTTTACTTAAGTTTTTTAAGAATAAAAATGATAATTCGGGAGGGTAAACAAAGTGCCGGATTCCAGATAGGTATTCTCTTGCTCGCATTGCCATTTCGAAGGAGCTCAATCAGGATTTCTCATAAGCGACTGAGAAATCTTAAAACGTTGTATGTAAGATTTCTCATCCCAACTTCAAAAAGTAAGATAATGCAAATCGGGATTCGAAATGACAAATGTACTTTTGGATAAACGAGCGATTTTCATACTCCATTATACCTTCTGCTGTATTGTGACGGTAAACTGCAGCTGACTTATTACTTAACAACACAAAATATTACTATTTCAACTCAAGGATCCAATTAGTTATGAGACTTAATACATCCGGCGACATTGTTTCTTCAATTGTTCCATATTCATATTCTGAACCCGTTTTTGCAGTTTGAAATAAATGATTAAGTCCGGGTAGTTCTTTGACAATAAAATTCCGGTTATCCCCTTTAATCAGAGCTTCTTTAATAGCTGCCAGATTCTTTCCCGGAGAAACCTGCATGTCTTTTTCTCCATCGATAGCAAGAACGGGGCATTTAATTTTTGAAAGAGTTTTGCCAGGTTGATACGAGAGTGCAAAATGCCACCATGGACTAAGAGATCTCTTTATTTCAAAATCTAATCTCCCCTGCGGCCAGTTTAACCTCTTTATTTCTTCTTTACTAAGTCCTGAATAGAGTTCTCTCATTTTGTTAGCGATGGCTGCGGAATCTAAATTTTGTTTAAACAGAGCATAAATTTTCTGCCGCCATGAACGCTGCAGTTCAATATCTTCCTGAGATACTCCTTCTAATTTTAACTGTTCCAAAACCTGAAAAATCACTGCTTCATCAAAACCAATACCGGGTGCAGCCATTAGGACAATAAAATTAATATCAGGAGATCTTTCAGCAGTAATCGGTGCGATCATTCCGCCTTCACTATGTCCTATCAATCCAATTTTATTGGGATCGATTTCTTTACGGCTTTTAAGATATTCTACTCCCGCAATCGCATCATCGGCAAAGTCCCCGCTTGAAGATTGTTCAAAATTACCTGTACTGCCACCGATACCTCGATCATCTGCACGCAGGACGGCTATTCCATGCCTGGTAAGATAATCGGCCAGGACTAAAAATGGTTTATGGCCTGCAACTTCCCAATTGCGCTTCTGCTGCCCGCTTCCGGGAATTAAGAGAACAGTAGTTAAAGGTTTCTTTGAATTGGGGAAAGTCAATGTAGCAGCTATTTTTATTCCTGCTTTCTTATTGAAATATTCCACTTCCTCTTCATGGTACGTAAAAGGTCTTTTAGGTTCTTGAGGTCTCTGTAATACGGGCATTTTATCAACACGTTTAAGAAGTATAGGGAATTTACCACTCCCTTGGTGAAATTCAATTTCTATATTGTTATTATCAAAATCCGGCTTTCCCTCTATTTCTATTCCCAAGTGATTAATCTTAAGGAATAGATGATCCTTATCATATACCACCTCATCACAGGGGATATCACCGGTATTCTGGTCAATTATTCTTAAATCGGCATTCAGCTTTCCAGCCTGATCTTTTTTAATAGTTATTCCAATTCTTAATTCAGCTGCATTAGGAATAACTAAGGTACCAACCCAAATCCCTTCCGGTGAATTGCTATTATCAACCTGAGCTGTCAGACCACAGATAAAACATGATATAAATAGAAAACATAGAGGAATGGAGCAGATAGATTTTATTTTTTCATTCATGGTACGGTCTCCAATTTTATCAATTATTTCTTTTTGGACAAAATACGCTTAACTTATCATTAAGGTGTTTCCGGATTACTTCCATGTGCCTATTTATATCCATGTTGCATATATATTCATTCTTTAAAATCTAAACTTATAGATAAAATAATGCATATATATCGACTTACGATTTTCGGATTTATGGATAATATAAGTGTTTGTGATTTTCCTCCCCAAATAAAAATTAGGTTGAAATCAACTTAATTCTATTTTTGACCAAAGACAAAAAAAATTATCGGCCTAACCTGTTATTGCTCTTTAAAAAACCTTGATTAACAGGGATACAATATTGGATTTTGATAAGATTGAATCCTGCACAATCGAAAACAGTTATGGTGAAAGGAATATTTAATCCCAATGCCAGAATCTGCAAAAATGTTATTGAGAGTCCTTTACTTCTATATTTGATATGAATCGGTTTATTAGAATTAAAGACTTTCGGATTGATGGTTACGATTGAACTTATTAATCCCGGTGAACTTACCGTAAGCTTAATATCGCCGGCTTTATTTGTGCTTTTATAACAACAAGAGCACGCCCATGCCAGGCTTTAGTGTATTACCAACATATGGATCAAGGTCTTTTAAATCGGCATTATCTACACCTGCAATTAAAATTCGGCATCCCCTAATCGGGATTCGGAATGATACTTACGTCTCACCTCTAACCTTCAAATTGTATAGCCACTGGCGACCGAGAAATTTTAATCGGTATCCATGAGATTTCTCCCAGATTTAAAAAATTTAACGGCAAGAGTCAGGGCCTGACTTCGGCAGGTTGAAAAAATGACAATCATACTTTTTAAACAGTTCCATTAGAGGGATTTTTTTACGTTTAACAGAAATCTCTTAATCCAAAAAAATCTAATCCTCTTCATGCAACTCAAGAAAAAATTATTATATTTCGGAAAGTTTTGTCAATATTGTAATATTAGAATCCACCGGCATCAAAAAAATCAGAATAACAAGTAAACATTTTTCAATCAATTATCCGGGAGCTGTTAATGAAAGAAGATTTATTAATTTCAGAGAATAAGAGAAGCATACATTTATTGAAAAGGCGTTCGTTTCTCACTATGAGTACATTTGCTGCAGGCGCTATTTTTTTTCCAAAGACTCTGAGATCCGAAAATAAACCAGAACAATTATATGACGGTAAAAAGAAGATTGTTCGTTATCCTGATCCCAATATTATTGCACTTGATAAACGTTTCAATAAATATCTAATCGGCAACACATCTATTGAGCAGGTCTGGACAGGTGCTTTATGGGCCGAAGGCGCTGCCTGGAATTCCGGGGATCGCTACCTTGTATGGAGCGATATACCGAACAACCGCCGGATGCGCAGGCTGGATGAGGATGGTCATGTAAGCGAATTCTATAAACCCGCCAACAACTCAAACGGAAATACTTTTGACTTCGAAGGACGCCTTCTCGCATGCGAACACGATACACGCCGTGTTGTAAGGTTCGAACACAACGGTGATGTTACGGTTCTCGCAGATAATTACAATGGAAAAAAATTAAATTCGCCGAACGATATTGTAGTCCACCCGGATGGCGGAATCTGGTTTACCGATCCTATATATGGAATCAGCGGATACTATGAAGGACACATAGCAGAATCGCAGCTTAAAGAAGCAGTTTACAGAATAGATCCGAAGAACAGTTCAATCAAGATGGTTTCCGATGAAGCTAATGAGCCGAATGGAATATGCTTCTCCCCCGACTATAAAAAATTATATGTTTCGGATACAGGAGGTGAGAATCCGAAAGGGATTGATGTTTATTATATAACCCGAGAAAATAAACTAAAAAATAAACGCCGTTTCTGTTCAATGGAATACAAGGGGAAATCGGGTATACCTGATGGAATACGGGCGGATACAGACGGCAATATTTGGTCGTCTGCCGGATGGGCCGGTGAAGGGTACGACGGTGTGCATATCTTTTCGCCTGAAGGTGAACGCATCGGGATGATTTTACTACCGGAGATTTGCGCTAATCTTTGTTTCGGAGGTGTAAAGCGAAACAGACTTTTTATGGCGGCAAGCCAATCGATATATGCAGTATATGTGAATGCACAGCCGGCGCATATTGCCTAAAGTTTATGCTATTTTATCAGACTTAAAAATAGCGGCTAAAACCCGATACTTTTTTTATGTTTTTATTTTCAGTGCACTAAAGAGATTGTGTGAAAATCTTAAAAAATGTTAAGACGGTTCATAGATATTTCATTTTAGATTTATAACCAATAGTTAAAGAGGTTGTTGCAGAACTGTCATTTTGATCGACCTGCCTGCGGTAGGCAGGAGGGAGAAATCTTTTCTTCTAAAAACGTAAGATTTCTCGACCGAAGACTCCCTCGAAATGACATTTCAAAAGTTGTACAAGAGACTCTAAAACTCTTAGTTAATAATATTCACACAGGCTCTAAAATAAATTGTAATACTACTCCCCTTTTTCATTTCTATTTTTTTTAGTTTAACTTAAAATTCAGGAACAATCATTTCGAGGTAATCTCAATTTGTTAAAGGAGCAATAAAGATTACTGAGAAATCTTAAATATTATAACACAGGATTTCTCGTCCCGAATTCAGCGAGCAAAACCAAACGAATCGGGATGCCCGAAATGACAAGGAAAGAGAACGATGAAAGAAAATGTTCTATTCATTTCTTCTTCCGAAGTTGTAGGGGATGCAAAGTTTGCGTCCCAGAAATTGTACTAACCATTTTTAAAAAGTTCAAAGCGACCCATTAAGATCTTGAGATAGTTCTCTTAATGAAAGCATATGAAATATTTTATAATTATTTTTCCGACGAAATTCTTTGGAAACAGATAAGTTAAATTTTCTAAAAAATAAATATTATAAGGCTGCAATACTTGACATGAAAAAAATCTTTTTTGTTCTTTTCGTTCTCATTTCACTTAAATCATATTCTCAGCAGCTGATTTCCGATAATCCTTTAATTAATGATGCATTTAAATTAGCTGTTGAAACAGTAGACATAAATGTAAGAAGAGGTATACTTGCTGCAGGAGGTGATTACGGTGGTGAATGGACCCGCGATATTGCCATTAATTCATGGAATGGTGTTAGTTTATTACGACCGGGAGTTGCTGAAAAATCTTTGTGGAGTGTTACAATTAATAAAGATACTATCGGACATCAATTTTGGGATAAAATATTATGGGCAATCGCTGCCTGCAATCACTACATTGTAACAGGTGATAAAGAGTTCCTGGAGCAGGCATATAAATGTTCAGCTAATACAATGGCGCAGCTGGAGCAAACAACGTTCGATAAAAATTATGGCTTATTTATGGGACCATCTGTTTTTAATGACGGAATTGCAGGTTATCCCGAACCCGTTTACGAACCCGGTAATTATTCAAGCAGTGTGCTTGATTTTAAAGGATCACACTATATCAAATGTTTAAGTACAAATTGTCTTTATTACGGAGCTTATATTGCTCTAATCCGGATGAGCAACTTTTTAGCGGAGAATAACAATATATCAAATTCTTATATGCTGAAAGCCGAAGCATTGAAAAAAAATATAATAAAGAATTTTTATAATAGTGGAAAAAATTCCTTTTATTATCTTATTGATCAAAATGGAAAAGCTCATAGTTTTCAGGAAGGTCTTGGAATTTCATTTGCAGTAATCTTTGGAGTGATTCAAGGAGATAAAGCAAATCAATTAATAAATAATGCCGTTGTTTCCAAATATGGTATTACTTCAATTGCTCCTAACTTCCTTCGATACTCGAAAGAGATGCCCGGCAGACATAATAATCTTATCTGGCCTATGGTGAACGGTTTCTTTGCAAGAGCAGCGATTGCCGCTAAAAGTTATAAAACATTTGCTCACGAATTGTTTGGTTTAACTCATTTAGCACTCGATGAAGATAAAGGGAACTATGATTTCAGGGAAATATACAATCCCAATACAGGTCAACCGGACGGCGGATACCAGGACTGGGGAGAATCGCGCCGGAATTTTCACTGGGAGTCTTGTAAGCTGCAAACATGGTCTGCAACGGCATATATTTCAATGGTTCTTAATGGTTTATTCGGAATGAGATTCAGCGAAGATTCATTATCATTTTCACCCTACCTGCCTGAAAAAGTAAGCTCAATTGATCTGAAAAATCTTAATTATCGAAACTCTAAACTGGATATTTCGGTTAGAGGAAATGGTAATTCAATAGGATATTTCAAACTTGATGGGAAAAAGCAATCTGATTATTCTCTACCTTCAACATTAAAAGGAGATCATAAGATAGTTATAAATCTTAAATAGCTGAAGATGCTGAAAGTGAAATTTTAAATCATTAGCAGATTTTGTTACAAACCAACAGGTTTTAGTAAGTTACTTGCTTGAAATGGACCAACCAGTGTCCAAATTTCTCGCTGTTAAAAATCCGGTTATGATTAATGCAGCTAATCAATAACATTTGTTTTATTATATTTAAAAATCTCAAAACTATTTTATAAAAGTAATGGCTGAAAAGACAAAACTCTGGTACCTGGAAAATTTTAATCTTTTTAAAGGATTAACAGATGATAAAAAAGAAGAATTAAAACGTATAACTTCAATGCGGGAATTAAATAAGAATGAACCGATTTATTTTGCAAATGATCCTTCCACATCTATTTTCTTTTTAAAAACCGGCAGGGTAAAAATTGTAAAGTATTCTTCAGACGGGAAAGAAAATATGTTAACTCTTATTAATCCCGGTGAGATTTTTGGTGAAATGGCTTTTCTTGATGAAAAAGAAAGAACTGATTTTGCAATTACGGTAGAACCTGCTCTCATCTGTGCAATAAATAAAGATGATTTGGGTAATTTCATAAGCAAAACTCCCTCTCTGAATATCAAACTAACAAAGCTGATAGGCTTGAAGCTTAAAAGCTTTTCGGAAAGAATTGAAGACCTGGTATTTAAAGATGCAAATCAAAGGATTATTTCATTCCTTTTAAGAATGATTGATAAGAACGGTAAAAACATCGGGGAACAAATTTTTGTTAAACCTTTTCTTAAACACCAGGATATTGCAGAACTGGCAGCCTGCTCACGGCAGACTGTAAATTATATACTTACTGATTTAAGAGACAAGAATATTATAAATTTCGACCGGAAAAAATTGATTATAAACGATCTCCCCGCATTAAAGCACTATTTAAATTGAACATTGTCAAATACCCGACATGTTAAGCCGTTAAATTCTTTTAACTTTAAAATTAAAAATGAACTTTAGATTAATCGTAACAAAGGATTGTACCGTCTGCATAAGAGCTGAAGCTCAGCTTAAACAATTGACTTACAGAAAAAAGATTTAAATCTTATAATTACTAACATAATAAATTTAAAAAACGGGGAATTGTGATTGTACCTCCTCTATTTATAGAAAATAAGCTTTTTTGTTATGGCGATATAAATGTGAAAAAATTAATATCAAAAATTGCAGAACTACAGAATTAATTAGACTTCGAAATTAAAAAAGGTTCACTCAATTTTGAAAGTTTATATTTTTGTGCATACAAATTTTAATTATTCAGAATCTAAAGTTTATTATTTAGGTTCGGTTTCTTTCCGATAATTTATGATACTTTTAATTGTTGAAAATAAACTTAAACCTTGTTTATTCCATTTAAATATCAGCATTCCCAGCAGAGTTCCAAATGCCAGGTGAGCCATTAAAACCGTAATAGGGAAACCAATTCCAAAGTCAGCTCCAAAATGCCCTACCCCAAGCGGTATAACAGCAGGGCTTGCCATGAAACCAATTCCAATTAATAAAGCATATATTATTCCTGCTCCCTTTCCTCCTCTGCCGAACAGAACACTATAAATAATTCCAAATGAAGCACCATTCCAGAAATGATATGACCACCCGGTAATATTGGAGAGTGTATCCGGTCCCTGTGCAAACTGATTAAGAAGTAGAACACCTAAAAGTTTCGGCATATCTCCAGGCATTCCTCCCAGATGAAAACCGATCTCCCGTACTATTTCCAGCCCGATCGTACTTATCATACCGGCCAATAATCCTATTCCTATTTGTCTGCTTAGATCCCTTACCCTCAAGTAATAACTAATAACAATTAACAGAACTATAACAACTATAGACGGGATTAGAAAATTAACAGCAAGACTGCTTAACTCTCCAAAACCTGCCTGAGATATTACAAATAAATTCGGGCTTATTTCCGCAGCTATTAAAGCAATTATGCTTAAACCTAATTTTTTATATTCATGTTTCATTTTCTTTTTCCGTTATAATAAAATATTGATTTAATACCAGGTAAACCTGCCTATCAGCCAGCAGGTTTACCTTTATATTAATGTTCCGGTCTATTTTGAAAGCATTCCGGTAAGCATTGCTAATTTCTGATCAAGCTTCTGAGCTATCATTTGAATTTCCTTATTCTTAAAAGAAGCAAGCTTATCAGAAGGCTTTACATAATTTATGTAAGTTTTGCCGTCTGTACCTTCATAAATATTTAACCGGACAGGAACAGCTATTCCCACCGCATGGTCTGCACTAAACAGCTTATTGCCGATTTGAGGATTACCTACAAACAATGATACAGCTTTAACCGATAATCCTGTCATAGACAATATTTTTCCCTGGTCTAATTCGGATAATACCATCATACCGTTCTGTTTTACCATTTTACGGATCTCCGATACTGTGTTATCAAAAGATTGTTTGGATTGGACTGTAACAGGGTTTGTGCCTTCCGCATAAATTTCACCCGGCCGGGCAAATGTACCGGCAAATAATATTAAAGAAAAAAAGACGGCTGCCAAGCTTAAATTCAGCTTTTTCATAATATGTACTCCTTTGTTTATGATAGAATATTCTGATGTATTACTGAAACAACTCAGAATTCTTATTTAATTGTGCTGTGAAACTTATTGCCTGCAGCAAGAAATATCTGTCAAGAAATTGACAGTTACAGAGAATGAATTTGACAAAGAAGGAATGTGTTAATCAGATCATCAGAGGATACTATAATTCAGAGCAAAAGTTATTTTATCCAGACGGTACATAGCGGAACTCACCCGGCAAAGGATATCAATTCAAAATTTGTATTATTATTGAATTTATTTACTATTGCCGGTTTTTAATTTCGGGAGACAATAATCCGGCGAAAATTTTATTTATGTCTGCATATGTATAAGTTATTAAGAGTAGAATAAATTACAATGAAAGTAAAAAATACTTAATATTGGTAAATGGTTTCTTGTTTTTAGGAATAAATAAAATTAAGTTAAAAGTATCTTAATTTATTTTGGGGAAAGAATTATTACGCAATTCTTACTTAATTTAGCTCTTAATAATAAGTTAATTGAATAAAGAGAATAACATGGGACAAGAAATTATTTCTCAATACAAAGCTTCATTAAAAATGCTCCTGGATATAATAAACATGTGTCCCGATAATCTATGGGAAGATGGGAAATATAAAAACAAATACTGGCATATTGTATATCATACACTTTTTTATACTTCTCTTTATTTATCAGGAACTCTCTCTGAATTCACCCCATGGATTAAACATAAAGAGAATTACAATAATTTAGGAGAAATCGCATTTGACGGAACGCCTGTTATCATTGAAAACAACTATTCAAAGAGTGAAATGATTGATTACCTGGGAACAATAGTAAAAGGATGCGAAAGCTTAGAAGATAAAACCTTTGGAGATGAAAAGAGCGGGTTTGAATGGCTGCCAATAAGTAAAACAGAATTACATCTATACAATATAAGACACATTCAACATCATACAGGACAGCTTACGGAACGTCTGCATCAATCAGGTATTACAGGAATTAAATGGGAATTGAGAGGATAACTTTGTGATTTGGTATGAAGAAGTTTATTTTGATTGCAATTTTTTATACGGGCAGCAGAGTAAGAAAACCATAAACATTTTAAAAATAATTCAAACAAAAATAACATGGAACGTGTTAGCGAAGCAAAAAGGATTTTCAATATTCCCAAACCAGAGCATTTTACCAATTACAAACATTGTGACGAATGCACCGAGCATGATAAGACTTTGTTAATGAATTTATTTGACTCTATAAGTATTTTGGAACTCGGTAACCCGGGCTGGGATCCGGTATGTTTTTGTCCGGCTGAAGGTAAAATATATTATATGCCGGCTTTCATACGTTCAAGCCTTGAAACAATGAGTGAGGAATTCTATTTCGGCCAGCCTCTATTCCACCTTGAATGTGACGGAAAAAATAATTGTTTCTTTCATTCATGTAATACTGAACAAAGAAAATTTATTTCAGACTTTATTGGGCATTTTATAAACAATTATTCTGCTAAATAAGGTTAAATAGTTACGAAAATGAGACACTAAAGGTTCATGAAATTTGGTCTGAACCTTAACAATCCATACAATAACAGTCTCCACTTTTTGTGCAGCGTAAAATGTTTAAATATTAGATATTAGGGGTCTTGTTTTTAATAATAAATAAAATTAATTTACAAATAACCTGAGTATTTTTGGGGAGGAAAAGTGCGTTAATATGTCTGGAAATTCTTTTTATTATGTATATAAATAAAATTGTAATATAAGATTTTACCCCAGTATTTTTCGGCTGATTCAAATTTTTTGATCACAATAAATTACAATGATAAATGTTTAATTGAACTATTAAAGAATTCCAATAACGAATAAAACAGAAAGTACAAAACAGAAAACAAGAAGGAAAAATAATATAGCTGCTAATACCGGATATTTCTTATAATAAAGAGAATCAAATAATTTATCATTAAATAAATAAAGAATTAACCTGACAGCCAGGCATAAACCTGGCAGATTAACTGTATGATTATTATATGCAACAACAAAGTGAATTCTATATCATGAAAAAACATTCTGTTTGGGGAATAATATCTTTCGGATTAATGATATTCGGTGCCTTACTTATGGCACTATATTTTACTAACCAGGATCTATCAAAGTATGTATATCATCCCGCTTTAAGATTTCCTGATTTTATGGATTCAATTCTAACAGGAGGAATAATCTTTTCTTTTTTAGGCGGTTTCATTTTCAGTATTATTGCACTCTTCAGAAAGGAATCAAAAAAAATCTTCCCAATAATATCTTTAAGTGTTACAGGCTTTATTTTATTCCTGGCTATAATAACCCAGATAGAATCTTTGTTTATGAATTACGATGTAAAATATGGAGTAATTACAAATTACGGTATATTTGAGATACCTTCAACCAGGATTGAAAACGGAACTGAAAAGATACTTTATAAGCAACGTGTTTTAAAAAATAATACTAATGAAATACCCGCAATGATAGGGACAAGATTCGGATTCAATTATGTAATTGCAGGTGAACCGGATGGAGAAGGTGTATCACTAAAAAAGATAATCGAATATCCGAAGCCGGGTTTAGTTTTTAACAACAAAACAGTCCTGGCGGATACATTCAATATTTATGTTAAATTAAACGAGATCAACTACAGCGGTTTCATATTTGAATATAATGAAGAACTGATTCCCGGAATATGGACAATTGAATACTTCTACAATGGGAGAAGAATACTGCTCAAAGAATTTAATGTAAAAAAGGAAGATCTATAATTCCATTCTACCACATTCTATTACTAATAAATTTGATTGTTGATTTAAAATAATTAACTAATAAAAAAACCTCCCTGCTTATGATGGAGGAGTTTTATTTGCGATCTCTAAGGAAATCAGGAAACAGGGACTTTGTTTTGTAAATAGGCGGATTTTATAAAGAATAATAGAGTAGTTTTTAATTCGAATGCTGTTATATAAGGTGCCAAATGGTTAAAGTAGTCCTTGTCAACAGATTGGTTTATTTCGATGACTCTTTTTTAATATTAAAAAGATGATTTATTATTCTAATAATTAAATCTAATAAATTTAGATGTTGAGGCACTGCAAATCGTACAATTCTTATCCGGTTTGTTTTCTAAAATATTACCGCAAAATGGACAGAGATATAATTCACCGGCAGTTAAATCATTCCCTTCATTAAGCGCAGCTAAAGCTGCAAAATATAACTTCGAATGAGCTTCTTTACTTTTAATGTTGATTTCAATTATTAATTTTGCTTTATGATTATCCGAAACAGCTTGCTTTAATATTAAAGGATACATTGTTCTGCTTTCATTTCTCTCTCTTACAATAGCCGAATTTAGATTCTCTAATGTTGTTCCTACCTGGTTTAGTGCATTCAAATTTTTCTGGGCGTGGATCCTTTCGACCTCGGAAGCCAGCTTAAATAAACGGGCTATATTAGGATAACCATCTTTCCTGGCTTTTTTAGAAAATGCGCGATATCTCTGGCTTGCCTGACTCTCATTTGCAAATGCAATTTTTAGATTCTCTTCGGTTTTCATCATATTTTCCTCTCAGGTGTAATTAAAAAGTAATGTTAATTTCTTCAAACTTTATATTTTAGCCTTCGATGCTAACATTAAATTTGTAGCTCCTTTTACATTGTGAAATAATTTAATCAAGTTTAGTATTTAATTCTATCCATCAAAAGGTTGAAAAGGGGATTAATTCCACCAAGGAAATATCTCTATCGAATTCGTACGTTTGCAATGCACTTGCACTTGAGATTCCGTTTATTTATACCTACATTGATCTAAAATAAAGGAAGTGCATAATGAATGAATTGATGAAAATTTTAATTGCCGAAGTTGATACAAAAATTGTAAGCCAGCTTAAGAACTTTCTTGTACCGCTAGGTCATGTAATTTATCCTGCAGTTGCCAGCGGAGAAGAACTGATGGAACAGGTGAAACTTTTAGATCCTTCTTTAATCATTACTGATATCAATCTTAACGGTCAACTGGATGGTATCGAAGCAATTGCCCGGTTGGAAAGCAGCCGCCATACGATTCCCTATATTTTTATCACTGCCTTTGATGATTTCAGCAGGCTTATTAACTCTTATTATTTGAATCCTGTTAGTATATTAAAAAAGCCTGTTGAGCAAGCCAATCTACGAGAATGTATAGATAAAGTTCAATCAAATGTTGAATTTGCTTAATATTTTATAAGGTAAATAATTCATTTAGCTTAAAATTAAATACACCTTCCGACTAAGGATTATTGTTCTAATTCATTCATTAAAAAGCCGGCAATTTTAATTGCGAAAGAAAAACGATTCAATTAATTTACAATATAAATTTTATACCTTAATAAAGACAGCCTAAATGAATACAATCAATTCATCGGGTTCGAATAGATAAATGAAAAAAATCTCAATACTAGTTTTAGAAGATAATCGTCTTCTACGTGAAGGATTATCAGAGATGATCGGGGAACAAAAAGATTTAAGGATTTTAGCTGCTTTCGGGGACTGCACAAGAGCCCTGCAATTTATCCGGAAATCGCAGCCCGGCATAGTACTTCTGGATTTCGGATTGCGAAATCAAAATAGTCTGAATCTCGTCAAAACATTAAAAAAGGAATTTCAAAAGATAAAAGTTATTGTAATGGATCTCGTTCCACTTCAGGAGGACGTACTGCTTTTTGTTCAAGCAGGAGTTTCGGGCTTTATCCTTAAAGATGCGAACGTCAATGATTGTCTTAATACAATCAGATCAGTGGCCGGAGGCGCTAAAGTCTTACCGCCGCGTTTAACTGAATCACTTTTTTCTCAGATCGTTGACAAAGTAGTAACCGAATCAAGCCCTTCAAAAATAATAGGAGCCGTAAAAATGACAAGACGTGAGCGGCAGGTAATTGACTTAGTTGCAGATGGTCTCAAAAATAAAGAAATTGCACAAAAACTTCATCTCTCAACATATACCATAAAGAGTCATATCCATAATATTCTGGAAAAGCTTGCTTTACATACCAGGGTGCAGATTGCAAAATATGCACATACCTCCCGCAATTATAATGACACACTAAAATCAATTTTATCTGGCGATGAATAATAATTTTATTTAGCCCATTAAGAATTCAGATCACAATATTTTATTACATTCTTGTTGTTTTAAACTATCAATTTAATTGTATGCCGGTACTGTTCAGATTAATTTCAATAGTTAAAAAGGATTAATACTTTTTTCATTCGTTAGAGTTATTTATAATTGGATAGATTTTATGTACTTTTTCGATAATTAAGTTTATTGTTGACAAAAAGAATATGCAACAGATATTTCCATTTTTCTGCCTTATTCATTTAAAAGCATACAGGTAATTATATGGACCGGAAACTTCACGTGGGAATAGTGGACCTTGTATCTAAAAAACCAAACAAAAATATTATTTTCACGCATAATGAATGCAAACTTTGCTAGTATAATGCCCCAGGTTGTGGGAGTATGGTGTGAAGAGGAAGGTCATAATGTTTCCTATATTTGTTATACGGGTGAAGAAGACCTATTATGGGAACTGCCGCAAAATGCAGATATAGTATTTATTGGTGCATTTACCGAGGTTGCACTTACTGCTTATGCTTTAAGTAATTTTCTGCAGTCAAGAGGTGCAGTTACTGTACTGGGCGGCTCGCATGACCGTTGTTATCCTGAAGATGCAGTAAAGTATTTTGATTTTGTTGTTGGATTTACCGATAAAAATATTATCCGTGAAATCCTGCATGATTGTTCCCCCCATCGCCCGTCAGGTTTGTATCTTACAGCTCAAAAGCAGCCTCTAGCACTTCCCGGTGTAAAAGAACGATGGAAATTTATTGAACCGGCTCTTAAGAAAACTCCTTTGATTAAAATTGTCCCAATGGTCGGCAGCCTTGGCTGCCCTTATACCTGCAGCTTCTGTATAGACTCAACCGTACCTTATCAGCCGTTTGAATTTGAAACTTTGAAAGAGGATTTATCATTTCTCTTAACCAAGTTTAAACGCCCGCTTGTTGCCTGGCATGATCCTAATTTCGGAATCAGGTTTAACGAATATATGGATGCGATTGAAGAGGCAGTACCCCAAAACAGCATAGATTTCATTGCGGAAAGCAGCCTTTCGGTACTTTCCGAAATCCATGTGAAAAGGCTAAAGCGAAATGGATTCGGCGCTATGCTCCCGGGAATAGAATCCTGGTTTGATCTTGGGAATAAATCCAAAACCGGGAGTGTGATCGGAATTGAAAAAGTAAAGCACATTGCCGAACAGATAAATATGATCCTGAGATATATTCCTTATGTTCAAACTAATTTTGTCTTAGGCCTTAACTCAGATAAAGGTGAAGAACCGTTTGAACTAACAAAAAAATTTGTTGATTTAACACCAGGTGCGTTTCCCGGCTATTCATTATTATCTGCTTTCGGACAGGCGGCACCGCTCAACCTGGAATATCAAAAACTGAACAGGATAATTCCTTTCCCGTTTCATTTTCTTGATAATAATCATGCTATGAATATTGTTCCTAAAAATTATACATGGCAGGAGTTTTATACTAATATTATCAGCCTTGGAGAATACACCTTTTCATGGAGTGCAATTATGAAGCGATTAATCGCTACAAAAGCATTTATTCCCAGATGGATGAATGTGATTCGTGCAATTTCGGAAGAAGGTTCCGGAAGAGTTGCTTACAATAAAAAAATATTATTGAATATAAATTCCGATATAAAATTCCGTGCATACTTTGAACAGGATACAACCGAACTTTCAAAATTTTATATGGATATTATAAAGAATGAACTTGGAAATCTTTGGTTCTGGCTGCCTGAAGGAGCTGTATTCCATGATCAAAATTCCTATCTGAAATCTATGGCCGAACGAATTGCTGTATAACGGTTTTCATTTCAGAAAGATTTTAACGACTGGTTAATCGTTTATAAATATTTTATCAATTTAAAGAATTAGTCCATTTTTCATCCCTTTGCCCTATTGAATCAGCTAGTTTTAATTTTTATTGTTTTTTTATGAAAAAAATTAAATTATTAATAATTGAGGACAACAAGCTTCTTCGCGACGGGATCATTGCTATGCTTAAAAAGCAGAAGGATATTGATATTATCACCGCATCGGGAAATAGAAAAACAACTATTTCTAATATCCGGCAATTAAAGCCTAATATAATTCTTCTCGATTTAGGTCTGCATAATCTCAATAGTTTGGCCGTGGTAGAGTTCGTAAAAAAAGATTTCCCGGGTGCGAAAGTGATCGTAATGGATATTGCACCCGTACCAGGAGACATAAATTTATTTATCCAAGCAGGTGTATCCGGTTTTATTCTAAAAGATGCTACGTTTACTGAATTTCTTTCAACTATACACGCAGTTGCCGAAGGTACGAATGTACCCTCTCCAAATCTTGCCGAGTCCCTCTTTTCCAAAATAGTTGAGCACGCACTTAAAGGTGATAGAAAAAAATTAAAAGAAGCAGTCCGCATGACGAAGAGAGAACGGGAGGTTATAGGTCTAATCGGTGATGGTTTAAGTAATAAAGAGATTGCTCAAAGACTGAATATTTCAACTTTCACAACTAAAAGTCATATCCACAATATAATGGAAAAGCTTACTCTTCATACACGGCTGGAGGTTGCTAACTATTCTTATTCAGCAAAAACTCTGAGAAAGATTATCAAAGATATTTCCAAGACTAATTAATCAGAAGGAAAATAAATGAGCAAAAGTCATAACATTAAAAAGAGTTCTAAAAAATAACCTGCTAAAACAATGAAGGAAAAAAAGGTAGCAAAAATAGTAAAGAAAGATCAAAGGAAAAATCAATGATTATACATATTAAATATTCATGAAATAGGGAAAATAGTTTTAGTTTTTCCCGGCTTTGTTTAATAGCTATATTAACAAATCCTAATAATTAGAATTAATTATTCCAGGTAAACTATTAAATTATTAACTTCTTTAGAGTTTCTTAATTTTCTTAAAGCTTTCTCTTTTATTTGCCTTATCCTTTCTCTAGTTAGATTAAAAATTTCCCCTATTTCATCAAGTGTTGATTTTTTATCCTTGCCAATACCGAAAATCATAGTCAAAATCTGTGCTTCCCTATCAGTAAGAATGGAAAGCATATTTTCTATATCCCTCGAAAGTGATTCCTCTGCTAATTTAGCATCTGGTGAAGGCTGGTTACTATCCGCAAGAACATCTAATATAGTTTTTTTATAACCATCATCATTTGCAAGAGGTGCATCAATTGAAAAATCTGCTCCGGAAACTTCAATTGCGTTACTAACTGAGGTAATTGATATTCCCAGAATCCCAGCTAATTCTTCATTTGTAGGTTTCCTGTCATACTCCTGTTCGAAATCTCTGGAAGCTTTATTTATCTTGGTCAGGTTTCCAACTATATTTAAGGGAAGATGGACTATTCGTGAGTTATTAATTATTGCTTGAGTTATACTTTGCCTTATCCACCACACAGCATATGAAATGAATTTAAATCCTCTTGTAAAATCAAAACCTCTTGTTGCCTTTATTAATCCCAGGTTACCTTCGTTTATTAAATCTGAAAGAGAAAGGCCTTGATTCTGATATTGCTTTGCAACAGATATTACAAACCGTAAGTTAGCTTTTATCAATTTATTTCTTGCGTTTTCATCCCCTTTTTTAATTTTTACTGCAAGATCCAATTCTTCTTCAGTAGTTAATAGATCAAATTTACTAATCTCAATAAAATATTGATCTAGTGATTTCCCATCCCGTACTATGTACTGTTTTTTTAGTTTCAATTATCTTTCCGGGTTATTAGATTTATTTTTAATTAACAGCTGAACTGTACTATTTAGCTGAACTGTACTATTAAGTCTAATGTATAATATACTGGAAATAAACGTGGGAATGAAATGCTGATTCTAAACGATAGAATTTGCATATGAGTTTCTCGAATATCAATAAGCCCCGATTTTATTATCAGGGCTTAAATCACTATTACCATCTGCTTGAACGGCTGTTCTGAGAGCCTCCCCCTCTGTTCCTGCCCGAACGATCATTATTTCTAGGACGGGCTTCATTTACAACAATTTCTTTACCTTTTAATTCTTTTGTGTTCAATTCATTAATTGCAGTTTGTGCTTCTGAGTTTTGAGATAATTCAAGAAAACCAAAACCTTTCGATATATTAGAGTACATATCTTTAATAATTTTAACACTTGCAACCTTACCGTATTTGGAAAATAGATTATTTAAATCTTCCTCGGTTACGTCCGGCGATAGATTTCCTACGTAAATGTTCATACATTTTTCCTTTTCATTTATTTTTGTTTCCCCAGAATGCTTAATTTAATTATTTTATAGAAGCAAACCGGAGGTAATTATTTGATTTAAAATTGAATAAATATTAAAAAGAGGAACGTACTTTATCAAGAAGTCCGTTATAGAGAGTTACTTGTAATTCGAATTGTTCGGCTTTTTTTATTTTTCAGTATAAATATTACTATTTAATTTACTTATTAAATTTTACTATTCCTAATATAAAATAACCGGAG
>CAVRQC010000023.1:0-19935 GCA_963723205.1 uncultured Ignavibacteriales bacterium | reverse complement strand
ATAATAAATTTACTGCTTCAGCTAAATTTTCCTGCTGTAAGTGACTATATATTTGTGTCGTTTTCAGATCTTCATGACCGAGCAAATCTTTAACTACAAGTATAATCTGCACCTTTCTGGACCATATTGGATGCAAAAGAATGGCGCAAAGTATGGAAATGAATTTTATCATCTAAACCAGCTGCTCTTACAGATTTTTTAAATTGTTTGCTGATAAAATCTTCATTAAATCTAACACCTTTTACCTTTGTGAAAACAAAATCATCCTGATTTATATCTATGATTTTAGGAAGCTGAGATAATAATTTAGGTCTTAAAACCGGATGAAGGGTAATATCCCTTTCTTTTTTACTCTTTGTTAAAAAATCATCTGTACATTTTACAGTGATAATATTATTATTAAAGTTAATCCAGCTCCATTTCATATTTAGAATTTCTGCTAAACGCATACCAGTATAAAACCCGGTGTAAAAAATATTTCTGAGAAATTTTCTATCTGTATTATCAATTATTAACTGAAGTTCTTCTTTAGTAATAAATAAAGGATGACGTTTTGGAATTTTGGGCATCTTAACTTTTTTAAATGGATTTAGTTCTATGTAATTCCAATCGACAGCTTTTGAGAATGCAGCTTTCAAAGTACCATAATATAAAGCTGCAGCATATTTTGATCTGGAAAAAACTGATACAATAAATTTATCAACCAATCTATTATTAATTCGGGTTAAGGGAAAATCTTTTGAGAAATTAATAAATTGGTTAAAAGAAAGATTAATTGATTCCAAGTAATGACTGGACTTTGATTTAGAAACATAATCAAAATATTCATCCTTGAAATGTGATATTAGAATTTTTTTTTGTTTTGGTTCCTCCTCATCTATTTCTGTTTCGTCAGGATTGAACGTGAAGAGAAATTTTAGTGCTTCTGCTTTAGTAGTTCTTTTCGTTGACTTTTTAGTCCTTTTTCCATTTACGAAATAGACTACCTGGTAGTATTTTGAGCTTTTGTCTTTTGTTAAGAACATGATGATATTCTCCTTTTTTGTTGTACCTACAAATGTACCTACTGGTACTAAAAAGAAGGTTTATGAAAGGTATGCTTAGGATTCGTGGTGATTTGTAATCAGCCGGTCGGCGGTTCAAATCCGTCCGCCGGCTCTTAAAAAGATCTAAAACATAATGTTTTAGGTCTTTTTTTATTTTACTAAAATTTAACCTCTACTTGTTTTGCCATATGATTTTGGACAGCACTGAAACAAATGTTAGTTTTGAACATTGACATTGTTTTTCCCATTGGTTATACTCATTTAGCATATTTTAATTCACTCTGGATAATTTAAATATCCACACAATCATAACCATAACTCGATAATTGATTCCTAAACGGGGCCTGCCCGGTAGAAAGTCATAAATGCAAGGAACCTAAAAATGGCAGCATCCTTAAATCACTTTAGTTCTATCCCAACCGAATATCAAAATGTACTCCGGTTAGCACAGGATAAATTTAATATAGAGATTATCCCTCTCCTGGAACTTAAAGGAGGAAGAACCGGCGCCTACCTTTTTTTGGTGAGTGTCTCTTTTTTACAATCCAGCAAAGTACAACATCTTATTCTTAAGCTTGACCATAAAAGTAAAAAATCAAAGGTGGATGAACTAAAAAGACATAGCAATGCATTTAAAGAAGCTCCAGCTGAATTTGCATACAGTCACATAGCCGGTTTGGCTTTTGAGAGGATCGAGCTGAATGAAGCTGTGGCTATATTTTATTCTATTGCTGGTCAGTCTCTCAATAATTTTAAATCTCTGGCTGACTATCAGCAGCAAAATAAGCTTGAAAAAATTTTCGAAAAGACAAATAATTTACTGTTGGGAGAATGGAATAAAACATCAAAATTTAAAAAAGCACAACATCCGCAGCAGATTATTGCTGATTGGCTCGGCTACCGTCTGCAGCCCGGAGGAAATATAGAGCAATTTATGGAGGACAGCTGTAAAATTCCGAATGATGTTGAGGGATTAATGATCCATGGACATGTTTTTCCTAATCCGCTTATCTATTCCCGTAAAGCTGAGTTATGGGCGAAAGCAAGACCGATCGATACGATTACCGGCTTTCAGCATGGTGATTTAAACATCAGTAACATTTTAGTAAAATTCAATGAAAGTGATAATGAAATAACCGGGTATTATCTGATTGATTTTGCCTTATTTAAATCAGATATGCCTTTGTTTTATGATCTCCGTTACCTGGAAGTATCATATTTGATCCGCGAATTATCCCGGGTATCCTTGCCTAAATGGGTTGATATGGTTATACGTTTTGCTGAAAAAGATACTATAGACCCCTATTTGGTGCCAATCGAATTAAGTGGTGCATGTGCAGTTATTAATTCCGGAAGGAAAGCGTACAGTAACTGGGTCGAAGAGTTTTATCCTAGTTTATCCGATGATATGTGGGGACAATCCTGGCTTGCAGCTGTTGCTTCAGGATTAAACTATTGCAATAAAAACGCTATCAGTGAAAAAGAAAGATTAGCAGGTTTAATCTTTGCTGCCGTTTATTTAAAACGGTATCACTCGGTTTTTGGGGTACCGCTTCCTGTTGAGGTTAAGTATCTCAACATTATTAGCCAATCGGGAGATACTGAAGAAATAAGGGGGCATGCAATCCCAAAACACAACTTACCATCTGAGTCAACTCCATTTATTGGTCGGGAGAAAGAATTAAAAACAATCACAGATTTGCTTCAACGTGAAGATGTCCGCCTTGTTACTTTGAAAGGCCCGGGAGGTACCGGGAAGACCAGGCTGGCTCTTCGATCGGTTAAGGATTTAATCGATAATTTTAAAGACGGGGTTTATTTTATTGATTTGTCTGCTCATCGTGAGCCGGAGTCTGTACTTGCATCTATCGCAAGTACCGTTGGCTTGAGAGAAACAAGTAACCGTCCGCTTATCGAGGAGCTTAAAACTAAGTTGCAAAAGAAGAAATTACTGATTCTTCTCGATAATTTTGAACAGGTTGCAGCAGCGGCACCTAAATTGGGCGAACTTCTGAATGAGTGTCCTAAATTAAAGCTGCTTATTACAAGTCGTGAAAAATTGCATTTAAGTGGTGAACACGTTTTCCCGGTTCCACCGCTTGGCCTTCCGAAAACTGATTTTAAAAAGCAGTCTTTGGAACAATTCACTCAATGCGAAGCGATTCATTTGTTTATTGATCGTGCATTGGCTGTTAAACCTGATTTTAAAGTGACAAATGAAAATGCTCCTGCCGTAGCTGAAATATGTATTAGATTAGATGGTCTGCCGCTGGCCATCGAGCTTGCTGCTGCAAGGATTTCTATTTTTTCACCCAAAGCTTTGCTGGAAAGGATTGAAGGCAGACTAAAACTGCTTCGCGGAGGCGCACGCGATCTACCGGCAAGGCAGCAGACTCTTCGCGGTACTATCGATTGGAGCTATGAACTCCTTAACAAAAATGAGAAGCAGTTATTTGTATTACTCTCTATATTTTCGGGATTTAACTTTGAATCTGTTGAAAATGTCGCCGGGAGAATTAAGCAGCTCGATGAAGCGGGATTAGATATTCTCGATGAGCTAATTTCACTTATTGACAAGAGTCTGATTCGACGGGAAGATCAGAATTATGAGGGTTCACGGTTGCTGATGCTCGAAACCATAAGGGAATATGCCTCGGAACGATTGGATGAGAATTCAGAATTTGCTTCTAATGCTAGGCGTGCCCACGCTGATTATTTCGCAGAGTTCACACAAAATCTGTGGGATTCACTCATCGGTCCGGAAAGAGATTCAACTTTAGAAAAAATTGAATCCGATATTGAGAATATGAAGATTGCATGGCGCTACTGGGTATCGGAAGGAAATCTGGAGCAGCTTCATAAATTAACAAACACCTTGTGGTTAATTTATGATGCTAAAGGATGGTACAATGCTTCTGTTGGTTTAACTTCTGATTTACTGAATGTTCTTGCTTCAACTCCATCTACACCGGAACGTGCCCGGCAGGAGATCATGCTGCAAACCAGTCTTGCCCGGGCATTGATGGCAGTTAAAGGCCCCTCACCAGAGGTTGAAAAAGCCTATACTCATGCTCTTGAACTATGTAAAAAATATGGTGAAATTCCTCAATCATATCCGATACTCAGATCATTGGCAGGCTTTTATGCATATATCGCCGACTTCGAAAAAAGTGCTGAGTTTGGAAAACAAATAATGGAACTTTCCAAAGAAGTTAATGATGTAAACATGGAAGTAGACGGGTGTCTTGTATATGGTTATAATCTTGTTTTCATGGGAAGTCCTAAACAGGGTCTTGAATACCTGGAGAAAGGAATTGCTGGTTATAATCCTGAATTACAGGACTCTCATAGTTTCAGGTTTGGAAATAATCAGGGAGTTACATCACACACAACTGCAGCATTGTGCTGGTGGATGACCGGTTTTCCCGATCGGGCTTTAAGGTTAGCGGATGCGGCAATTACACTGGCTATTAAATTGAATCATCCTTTCAATGTGGCGTATGCACTCTTTCACACCTGTCTTTTGCATCTGTGGAGACAGGAAATTGATATTGTGCTTGAACGTTCGGTAGCTGTGATAGATATAGCTGATAAACATGAATTTCCGATTTGGAAAGCAGTTGCTACTTGTATGCATGGTTCTGCACTTTCGAATATGGGACAGGCAGATAAGGGATTAGCGGAGATCAATAAAGGGATTGATATGTATTCTGAGTTGAGAACACCGCCTGTATTCTGGCCGATTCTTCTCATCATTCAGGCTGGTACATATATTCAATCAGGACAGCCAGAGAAAGGATTAGCACTTATTGATCAGGCGCTTGAGACAATTGGACAGGGTTCTCCGAATCCATTATTAGCTGAAATTCTCAGAATAAAAGGTGATATTCTCATATTAGTTTCACCGGAAAATCATAACGAAGCAGAATCATTATTCATAAAATCATTGGATATTTCAAGGAAACAAGAAACCTTAATCTTTGAACTTCATGCTGCCGTGAGCTTAAATCGATTATGGCAGCAAACAGAAAAAATGGAGAAAGGCAAACAAATACTCAGGCAAGCTTATGATAAATTTACCGAGGGCTTCACAACTGTAGATTTAATAGAAGCTAAAAAAATGTTGGCAGATTAATTACAAGAAGCATATCTCTATTTTTGAAAAATGAATAATCATAATATCGATATTGGTGCAACAGATGAACTAAGTTTACGGGTTAGTGCGGGTGTACTTGTTAAAGTGCTGTTTGAAAATCCGCAGAATGGACAAACGATGCTTGCCTTTGAAAGGACTGCAACATTGCGGGAGATTAGTGGGAAAGCTGAAGTTATTGTGAAGACCAAACCGTTTGGAGGCGGGATCCGCATAATTAATCCGCAAGCCTTAAAAGAGCATATAGGCAACTTTCATTATGACAGTGAAAGATCTCGGCAGGAAAGAGATTTTCGAATATTAGTACAACCCGACTCATGGAAAAAGATAAAAGAAATTTGCATGGATATAAAAGAAACGGGAGAAGGATTTTTAGATACCAGTCCGGATCGAGAATTGCTTGAAGAATTTAATGATTGTTTAAAGATAAAAATTACACCAAAACAATACAATTTGAAATATAGAGGGATTGCAGTAGAAGACTTTCCAAGTGAAACCAATAATATCCACGCTCAAGGTTTACCTACTGTTAGAATCTATTACATATTTGAGGCAAGAATTATTTCGTCCGAAATTATTAGATTGATGTTGGACAGCAGCATGCAATATTCAGACAAGGATCTTCAACAAACAGCATTGGAAGAAGCAAGGCATGGAGGCAGAGGAAGAGCAAACGCTGTCTTTACTATAAACATTGATGATTTGAAAGAATTTTATCTTTCAATCCCCAATAATAAACTCAATGGATTAAATCCATTTAAGGAACATCAGCTTGATGGGAATGTTGCAGCTGTTTTGGATGAGATCGAACACCCGAAATACAAACGCTACATTTAAAGCTTGCAAAGTTAAAAAGTACATGTATTTTATCTTCTTCTAAGAGATTAGATTGAATAAAAGGATATCTCAAATTAAAAAAATCACTATTGATAAATTAGTGAATGGTTTTCAGAAATGAATGTTATTCATAAAAAGATAAAATTAAAAAGGCTTCTTTTCGGGGAGAAAAGAAGCCTTTACTCTTTCAACATCAAAAGGCAGGGGAGAACCTCTTGAACGAGTACTCGCAAAATAAATGATGAAATATGTTTATGCAAATTTAAGCCTGAGAATGTTTAACATTTTAACATTAATCAAATCTTATTTTGTTCTATCTCACAAAAATTCAGATTAAAAATGAGAATTACTTTTCAACCTGTAGATAAAAGGGCTGATTTATTTATTCCAATGACTAATGAGGAGGGTTAAAGCATACTAGTTTATAGTTATAGGCAGTCTGACTATTCAGTTAAACATTCTTGTAGTCATAAAAAAGTTGATGTCGTTCATTCAGTAAAAAATTGACGGTTAAAGTAGAATCGCTGATTTGATATGTTGGAAGATGCTCCTGTTGCTCAGCTTAAACTTTCAGCAGCATGCCTCAGCACTTTCTGAACATCATCATTGACATTAGGAATTAACATCTTTTTAATTTGATTGGAATAAGGTTTTATTTTATCGCCAATCGAATCAAGTGCTGTTGCAGCATGAAGTCTTACACTTTCTAATGGATGTTTAAGCTCTTTGATTAAAACCGGAATTGCTGTTGCTTCTTCATTCCAATCGCACAGTGCATGTGCACACACTATCCGAACAACATTGGATTCATCATTAATCATATTGCTAAAATATTTTTTTGCTTTTGATGTTTCTTCTGCAGAATGAGATTTATAATGAATTCCGAGAACAGCCCAGTATCTTATTGAATCTGATTTATCCTCTAAGGCTTCAAATAATTTGGGTAGCGACTTTTCATCAGGCAAAAAATCTAAGTCCTTCAGCGTAAGTAATTTTTTAAAAAGATTATTTTTTCGAAAATTCTGCTTCCAGTCCTGGTTTATTTTTTCCTTAACCGGCAGAGCTTTTAAATTACTATTCACTGTAAAACTTACTGCATCACTGGTATCAAATCCCAATCTGTTAGCCTTCACATTAAGCACCTTATTGTTTTTTACTTTTATCCTTTTTGAAAACAATTTCCAATTCTTATTATTTTCAATATTATACACTATTGAAGCACCTTCGGTTTCACAATCAATTTCTATATCAAAATAATTTCCGTTCTTTTTTACATAACTGATATACGGATTTCCGGTTTTTTCCCATGAGATTTGAGGTCTCATCGAGGTATCTAGTACCGGTTCCGGTATTAAACCAGTATCTTCAGTTTCGAGCATCCAGTTTTTCAGGATATCTCTCATTTTTAAAAGAGTCTTGGCACATTCAGGTTTATCTGCAAGATTATTAACTTCATAAGGATCAGTTGTTATATCGTATAATTCTTCCAAAGGTTTTGTTTTTCTGAAAAACAATTCTTGTACTGCATTCAGTTTTCCTTCATCATTAAGTCTTCTCATCTCTTTCATAGTAGGCATTTGATCCATATACTCAATATATTGAGCATAGGGGAGGAAAGGCATAAAGTTTCTTATATACTTGAATTTCTTATCTCTAACTGCTCTAATGATATCATATCTTTCATCCATTCTATCACGGGCAGCAAATATATAGTCTCTTTTTATACCTGATGATTCTCCTAAAAAAGGGATGCCTTGAAAATAGTCAGGAATTTGAACACCGGCCAGTGAAAGAACAGCAGCTCCTAAATCAATAAATTCAACAAGATCATCATTGATTGAACCAGGTTTAAAATGTTCAGGCCAGCGAATCAATAATCCCATTTTAATTCCGCTGTCGTATATCCACCGTTTAGCCCTTGGCAATCCCCGGCCATTATCACCATAAAAGAAAACTATAGTATCCTCTTCAAGTCCATCTTCTTTAAGCTGATCAAGAATTTCTTTTACCTGCAAATCCATGGCAGTTATTAAATCATAATATTTAGCCCAGTCATTTCTCACAACAGGGGTGTCGGGATAATATGGAGGCAGAATAGCATCTTTTCTTTTATGAAGATTTTTAGCTGCAACCCTGTCAATATTTTTTTGGAACTTTTCTTCAGGCACTCTTATCTGGGATTCATGAGTAGTAAAAATATTAAATACTGAAAAGAACGGCTGATCTTTATCTCTGTTTCTCCAGTGGGCTTTTGAACCATTATCGTCCCAGGCTGATGCAGGTGCTGCAGTTTCAGTTTTAGCTTTCTCTGAAGTTTTAAAATTGTAATCTGTTTTATCATTATTTGTACAGTAATAACCTGCAGCTCTCAGATATTCGGTAAAGCATTTTATTTCGGCAGGCGGAACTGTACTGCAGCGCATATTTCCGCTTCCCATAGTTGTAGGGTACATACATGTAATTATTCCGGAACGGGTAGGTGCGCAAACACCTGAATGATCATAAACATTTGTAAAACGGATTCCTTCACTTGCTAGTTTGTCAAGATTTGGTGTATAAGAATATTTATCACCATAGCAGCTGAGATCATCATTTATATCTTCCGTTACAATCCAGAGAATATTAGGGCGCTTTTCTCTGTCGTTTAAACGAAAGCTGAAGATTGGTTTGGGAATGCTGAGTGCGGCAGCTGTACCGCCGACCATTTTTAAGAAATCTCTCCTGTACATTATTCCCTCTCTTTTTACAGGTATATGAAGTAAACTGAAATAGTAAATAAAAATTAACTAAATTATCTTTTCAAAAAAATATTTTACATAATATTAATAAAAAAGTTTATTATGCAGAGTCTCTATTTTGAAGATAAGAATTTCAATAAAATAAACTTCGAAGAAAAGCCGTTGAAAAAAGGGGAGTATGAAAAGTGTGAATTTACAAATTGCAGTTTTTATAAATCAGATATCCCGGAAATACTTTTTGTCGATTGTAAATTTAAAGCGTGTAATCTCAGTCTGATTGAAGTTTCCGGGACAACTTTTAATAATATTATATTTTCTGATTGTAAACTGATGGGTATCCATTTTGAAAACTGCAATGATTTTGGTTTATCTTTTAAATTTGAAAACTGCATATTAGATCATTCTTCCTTCTTCAGGAAAAAAATAAGAAATACTCATTTCAGTAATTCTCAATTGATAGAGGTCGATTTCACAGAGGCTGATTTAACTGGCTCTGTTTTTTCCGAATGCGATTTGACGAGAGTGATTTTTAATAATACTGTTCTTGAAAAAACAGATCTCCGGACTTCTTATAATTTCTCTATTGATCCTGAAATAAACCGGATTAAAAAAGCAAAGTTTTCTTTTCCTGGAGTTGCCGGGTTATTGCATAAATATGATATTGAAATAGAATGATAATATCAAAATCCGACTACAAATCTTTATAATAAAATATTATCTAATAGTATTCTGAACGCGCTCTGAATGCGCTTTGAAAACGCTCTGAATGTGCATTATTTCCGGTTTGCCGATACTATTAACAGTATCTTCAGTTAATTGAGTCATTGAACTGATTATTAGTGCTGTGTCAAACAAGTTTTGTAATTTTTCCTGAAATATATACATTTGATAATTGTTTGAATATTATAATTTGAAGTATGTCAAAAAACGAAACATTAGAAGACTTTTACAAGAAATTAAATGAACCGGAAACCAGCCGGCTGCTGTCCCGGAATAAAAATGAGGTTGGTCATTTTAACGTTTATTCGAGGGCTGCCTGTTCTACACGTCTGGTGCCATATAATAGAAGGGACTATTATAAAATATCCTTAATAATAGGAACTGGTGTCCTGAATTATGCTAATAAAGCAATCAGGATTGATAAAAATGCTTTGATATTTTCGAATCCTCTTATCCCATACTCCTGGGAAGCTACTTTAGACCGGCAGGAAGGTTATTTTTGTTTATTTACGGATGGATTTATTCAAAAAAATAATGGGACTGTAAATATAACCGAATCTCCTTTGTTTAAAATCGGCGGCGATCCCGTCTTTTTCCTTAATGAAATTCAGACTCAACATTTAAGTGAAATTTACCGTAAAATGCTTGAAGAAATGGCATCGGACTATATTAATAAGTATGATGTTTTAAGAAATTATCTTGACATTTTGATTCATCAGGCATTAAAATTAAAACCTGCAGATTCCTATTTCGGGCACTCTAATGCTTCTTCAAGAATTACTGCATTATTTATTGAACTTCTTGAAAGACAGTTCCCAATCGATTCTCCGGAAAATTTATTGAGGTTGAGATCTGCCAAAGATTATGCAGATTCAATGTCGGTACATGTAAATCATCTCAACCGGGCTGTAAAAGAAACTACCGGCAAAACAACTTCACAGCATATTGCTTCCAGAATAACTAAGGAAGCAAAAGCTTTGCTGCTGCATACAGATTGGAATATTTCTGAGATTGCATACAGTCTTGGTTTTGAATATCCTACCTATTTTAACAGTTTTTTTAAGAAGCACACCAGTGTGTCTCCTAAATCACTTAGACAATAATTGTTTGAAAAGTATAATTATCTGTTTGAATTTTATTATTGATTAAACCTTCCTTAAAATTAATTTTGTACTGTAAGTTAATCTTACATTTCGTTTTTTATTAGAAATGTTAATAAAAATGTTAGAGGTTTTATGAAATATAGAAAATTAGGTAATACAGGAATAAATTTATCTGCAGTTGGATTAGGCTGCATGGGGATGAGCTTTGCTTATGGACCCATCAACGACCAGGAATCAATTAAAACTTTGAACCGTGCTCTGGAGCTTGGAATTAATTTTTGGGATACTGCTGATATGTACGGTGCCGGTCATAATGAGAAATTGATCTCAAATGTTCTGGTTCCAAACAGGAATAAAATTTTTATTGCTACAAAATTTGGGTTCCGTACAAAAGACGGAAAACAAGCAACTAGTGGAAGGGCAGGAACTTATTTTGACGGCTCACCAGAATATGTTAAGCAGGCTGTTGAAAATAGCTTACAGCGATTAAAAATTGATACAATCGATTTATATTATTCTCATCGTGTTGATCAGAATGTGCCTATTGAAGAAACAGTTGGAGCGATGGCAGATTTAGTTAAAGAAGGAAAAGTAAAATATCTCGGGTTATCCGAAGCTTCAGCCGAATCAATTAGAAGAGCACATAAGGTACATCCTATAACAGCTCTTCAAACTGAATATTCTTTACTAACAAGAGTTCCGGAAGGAGAAATATTGGATACATGCCGTGAACTTGGAATTACTTTTATTCCATATAGTCCCCTTGCAAGAGGTTTGATTACCGCAACAGTAAGCAATGCGGATTCTTTACCTGAAGATGATTTCAGACGAACTCTGCCAAGATTTAAAGGAGAAAATTGGGATAATAATAAAAAGCTTGTTGATGAATTTGCGGAATTTGCATCCTCGAAGAACTGCACACCGGCCCAGTTGGCCCTGGCCTGGGTATTGGCACAAGGTGATGATATAATCCCGATTCCCGGAACAAAGAGAATCAAATATCTCGAAGAAAATGCTGCAGCAGTCGATATTAGTTTAACAGAAAATGATTTAAATGACTTGGAAAAACTCGTAGCAAAGTACCCGAATATAGGTCAGCGTTATAGCGATGGAGCTATGAAGTTAGTTAATAAGTAATAAATAAAACGGGAGATGAAAATGAAAATGAGATTTCTTGGAAACAGTGGTATAAAAGTATCAGAAATTTGTTTCGGTGCAATGACCTTCGGTGGAAAAGGATACTGGAAATCTATTGGAGAAGTTCAGCAGAAAGAAGCAAATGAGTTAGTCAGTCTGGCATTAGACGGAGGTATTAATTTCTTTGATACTGCCGATGTTTATTCCGAAGGTTTATCGGAAATTTTATTGGGAAAAGCATTGGGTAATAATCGTAAAAATATTATTCTTGCTACAAAAGTCAGAGGCAGAACAGGTCAGGGGCCAAATGATGTCGGTTTATCACGCCATCATATAATTGAAAACTGTAATGCCAGCTTAAAAAGATTAGGAACCGACTATATCGATCTTTATCAGCTGCACAGTTTTGATCCTTATACTCCGCAGGAAGAAACATTAAGAGCGCTCGATGATCTTGTAAGAGCAGGTAAAGTCAGATACATAGGTGCATCAAACCATACCGGCTGGCAGCTTATGAAAGCACTGGCTATTTCTGATAAACAAAACCTTGAGAAGTTTGTAACACTGCAGGCTTATTATTCATTAATTGCGCGTGATCTTGAGAATGAGCTTGTTCCGCTGTGTCTCGATCAGAACCTGGGAATATTGCCCTGGAGCCCTTTAGGCGGAGGATTTCTGACTGGGAAATATAGAAGAGGAAAAAAACGCCCAAACAATGCCAGGCGCACTGATCCCGAAAACCAGTTCCTTCAGTATGATGAAGAAAAAGGTTTTGATATTATTGATGAATTGGAAAAGATAGCTAAAAATCATGATGCAACAATTGCACAGGCTGCGCTTAATTATCTTTTAAGAAAACCGGCAGTTTCTTCTGTTATTATTGGTGCAAGAACCAAAGAACAGCTTGCTGATGATTTAAAAACATCTGATTGGGAAATGACTCCTGAAGAAGTAGCGGGTCTTGATGAGATTAGTATCCTGCCGAGAGCATATCCTTACTGGATGCTTAATAGGCTAATTCAGGACAGATAAAAAAATGGAAAAAAAATGAAAGCAATTACACTTAAAGAAAATGGCTCCGTAGATAATTTAAAATTATCTGAAGTTAATATACCTGGGATAAAAGATGATGAAGTACTCGTGAAAGTTAAAGCAATCTCTATAAATCCTGTTGATGCTTTTGTCAGGAAGAATGAATCATCTCTCAGGGGTATTTTGAAGCCCGGTAAAGATGAAGATACATTTATAATAGGCTGGGATATTTCAGGAATAATTGAAAAAGTTGGCAGCAACGTGAAAGACTTTGAAGAAGATGATAAAGTGTTCGGAATGGTTAATTTTCCCGGCAGCGGGAAAGCATATGCCGAATATGTTGCAGCTCCGGCAAATCAGCTGGCTCTGATTCCTGCCAATATTTCATTTGAAGAAGCCGCCGCTGCTACACTTGCAGCATTAACGGCATGGCAGGCATTAATAACTTATGCAAAAATAAAAAAAGGGGATAAAGTGCTTATTCATGCTGCATCCGGTGGTGTTGGTCACTATGCTGTCCAGATTGCAAAATCTTTTGGTGCATATGTAATTGGAACAGCTTCATCTCCGAACCGGGATTTTGTTTTAGGTCTTGGTGCCGATGAATTTATTGATTACACTTCAGAAAAGTTTGAAGATAAGATAAATGATGCAGATATTGTACTGGATTCAATTCCCGGAACTGAGCATCTGCTGCGTTCGATAGAAGCTGCTAAAAACGGCGGCAGGATAATCAGTATTAAATCTTCATTTGAAGGTGAAATTGCTGACAGAGCAAAATCTAAAAATTTACAAACATACCGTATACTTGTGAACTCAAATGGTAATGATATGAAGCAGATTGCCAATTTGCTTAAGGAAGGGAAAATACATTCACAGATTTTTAAAAAATATGAATTCAAAGATCTTCCTAAAGCACATCAGCAGATTGAAACCGGGAAAACAGTTGGTAAAATTGTAGTTGTAATTTAGTTTACCAAATAATTATTTATAGTTGTTTATTAACAATACCTTATAGAATGCCCCTGTAAAAATTTGCTGTGTCTTATTTACTGAATAGAATGAGAGTGAAACAATAAGAATTCTATTATAAAAAATGAAGAACGACAATTTAAAAAACAGAATAGCCCTCGTAACCGGTGCAAGCCGCGGTATCGGGAAAGCCGTTGCCCTGTCATTAGCTGATGAAGGTATTCAGGTTGCCGTTAATTATAAGAGCAATAAAGAAAAAGCAGATGAAGTATGTAAATTAATACTTGAAAAAGGAGTAAAAGCAGTTGCTGTACAGGCAGATGTTTCAGAAGCTGATTCAGTCAGTAAAATGATTTCAACGGTAGAAAAAGAATTAGAAAATATAAGTATCCTTATAAATAATGCCGGGATTGCTGTACGTCAGAAAATAGAGGAGACTACTGAAAAAGATTTCGATGAAACAATAAAAATAAACCTGAAATCTAACTTCCTTGTAACACAGGCAGTTTTGCCGAACATGAGGAAAAATAAATGGGGAAGAATTATTATGATCTCTTCTGTTGCAGCTCAAATCGGCGGGGGGGTTGGACTGCATTATGCAGCCTCCAAAGCCGGGCAAATTGGGATGATGCATTTTTATGCTGCTAATCTGGCTAAAGAAGGCATTACTGTAAATGCTGTTGCTCCTGCTTTAATAAAAACCGATATGATTAATGAATTGGATAATATTAAACCGGAACTAATCCATCTTGGAAGATTCGGGACTGTAAAAGAGACAGCAGATGCCGTTATTATGCTTGTTAAAAATGGTTATATCAGCAACCAGGTAATAAATGTTAATGGCGGATTACATCCTTCTAGCTGAGTTTCTTGACTTGCCAAATTAAAACAGGATTTATAATGAAAGATATTAAGGATCAAATAATACTGGTTACAGGCTCAACTGACGGAATAGGAAAATTAACAGCTTTACAGCTGGCTCAGAAAGAAGCTTATGTTTTAGTTCATGGAAGAAATCCGGAAAAAGTTAATAAAGCTGTTGAAGAGATAAAAGACAAATCCGGTTCTGATAAAATTGAAGGATTGGCAGCAGATTTTTCATCTTTAAAAGAAGTGAGGAAATTTGCCGAAGAGCTGAAAAAAGATTATAAGCACATTGATGTTTTAATTAATAATGCCGGCGTCGGTTTTGCTGATGAACGTTACAGTAAAGACGGCTATGAACTTCGTTTTGCTGTAAATTATCTTGCACCGTTTTTACTTACTAATCTGCTGCTGCCGCTTCTTAAAAAAAGCTCATCAGCAAGGATTGTAAATGTAAGTTCTGCCGGTCAAAGTCCGCTTAATTTTGATGATATAATGCTTGAGAAAAATTTTAATTCTGTTCAGGCTTATTGTCAGAGCAAGCTCGCGTTAATAATGTTTACCATAGATTTGGCTAAAAAGTTAAAAGATGAAAACATTACGGTTAACAGCCTGCATCCGGGGACTTATTTAAATACTAACATGGTTCGTCGTTCAAATATTTCACCATGGGGTGAACCTGAAAGCGGAGCAGATGCGGAAGTCTACCTGGCAGCTTCATCAGAATTGAAAAATGTAACAGGAAAATATTTCAATGTAAAATCTGAAGCCAAAGCAGAGGCACAGGCATATGATAAGCAGGTAAGAACACGTTTATGGGAATTAAGTATGGAATTGACAAAGTTGAAATGATGTAAAGATCAGTTAAAAAAATAACAGGCCATTTCTATTCAATACATTGTAACAACCTGATGTAATTAACCTTTAAAGATTAAGCTCAGATTTCTCTGAGCCTTTTAGCTTATAATTACCGACAATTAATGTTTTAACTAATCTTAAAGATTTACTCTTAACGAACTTATAAAATTCCTCCCTGCCGCCGTAATTCCCGAAGAATAAGGTCTGTATCTTTGAGCAGTTATGTTTTCAACACCCAGGTAAAGCTCAAAATTATCAAACAGCTGATAGCTTAATTTCAAATTTAAAGTATACCAGGAAGGGGAATATACATTTCCATTTCCATCTAAAGCATACAGATAATCTTTTTCAATTTCACTCGGCGGCATATCTGAAAAGCTTACCTCACCATTATAGACTGCATATAAATTTGCTCCCAGCTTTTCTTTTCTAAAAATTATTTCGGTTTTACCGAACCAGGGTGCCGCGTGTCTTAATGGTACAACATTTCCTGCATCATCTTCTTCTTCACCTTTCTGATAGTTTATTTGGGTTCTAAAATTAAAGTGTTCAGCAAATTTGATATCAGTGCCGAATTCAATTCCCCAGATCTTTGCGTTTGCTGCATTTTGTATTGCCTGTACCTGGCTAAGCATTCCGTCATACATAATGCTGTCTAATCCATTAAGAGTAAAATCCCTTCTTACAAGTGCATTATCAAGATATGTATAATATCCTGCAATATTAAACCTGGCTGTTGCTGAAAATATTTTAATTAAACCTATTTCAGCATTATAAGCATATTCAGGTTTTAGATTTGGATTAGGAACAACAACTGATCCGGGTTCAGAATCAAATACTTTTCCGAGATCATCAATATTTGGTGCCCTGAAGCCGGTTGACAAATTAAAGTTTATTTGCCAGTCGCTGTGCGGATGCCAGACAAGCCCGGCATTGCCTGTTAATGCTCCTGTATTCATTTGGGCAGTTGTAAAAGGGAAGGGATAATAAGTTGTATCAAAGTTAGCATCTATTGTTACAAAATTATACCGGACTCCTGTTTGCAATATATATTGAGGACTCAATTTGTTTTTGTAAGTAAGATAGATTCCGTAAGAGTTCCATGTGGAGCCGTCCGGGTATCTTGAAGCGTCCGGAGTGGAAATCCCGGTGATTATATTTTCAGATGTACCGGACGAATTTACTTTATTTAATACAGCTTCAAAACCATAAAAAAGATTTGAACTTCCATTTAGTTCTTTAATTAAATCAAGATTTAATGATAATGCATTAACTTTTTCAACTCTGTTTGTTTTGTTTGAAGAATTTAAATTCCTATCGTGCCTGCTTTCTTCAAAATTCTGATATGCAATTATTAATTTAGATAAATCATAAATTGAATTAGAAGTAAAATTAGTTATTTGTAAATTATTCATCATCCATTTTTGCGGACCGTAATACCATTCTGCAGACCTGAGAGTATTTCCGCGGTGACGAATCAATCTATCATACCTGGTTACATCCGAAGAATTAGAATAATGAAATGCATATTCAAATTCCCATTCTTCAGCCGGAGTGAATAATATTTTCTGCATTAAATTTATTTGATTGTAACCTGATACTTTTTGCTCTTTTGGATCAGAATTAATTAACACAGTATCTTTCCCATTAATTCTATCCTGATAAGTTGGACGTAAATAATCTTCGGGACCAGTGGAGCCCATTATAAGATCACCAAAATCAGAATAAGTTATACTGGATAAAAATCCCCAGTTTTTTAACCCGATGTTAAAATGAACATGTCCGGTTTTTTCCATATTAGCAGAAGAAAATCGTGTCATTGCACCTGCATTCATTATAATATTATTGTCTGAGGATAAACGCGGCGACAAAGTATGAAAGCTCATTACTCCGGCAATCGCATCACTTCCGTAAATAACTGATCCGGGTCCGGAAATAACTTCAGTATGGCTCAATGCGTTTGCATCTATTGAAATAACATTCTGTAAATTTCCGCTTCTGAATATTGCGGAATTCATTCTGACTCCATCAACAGCTATCAGCAGCCTGTTAGTAGCAAACCCGCGAATCATCGGGCTGCCGCCGCCTAACTGACTTTTCTGAATGAAAACATTTCCGGACATTCCAAGCATGTCTGCTGTAGTTTGTGGGTTCTGAAAGTCAACATCCCTCATTGAAATAACTTCAACCGTATTTGGAATTTCACTTTTATTTTCTTCCCACCTGTTAGTGCTTACTACCACATTATCCAGAGAAATTGTTGTGCTTTTCATTAATAAAACAAAATTATCTTCTTTTAATTCAGTGAAGGTTATTTCTGTTTTTTCATAGCCAATTAATCCGAAGATTATACTTTTATTTTTATCCAGCCTGCTTATATTAACTTTACCGTTTGAATTTGTAAATAAAGATCTATTTGGATCCGAATTATAAATTGAAACCAGTTCCAGCGGCTTTTGTGTTGCCTGATCTTTCACGGTAATAATTTGAGAGTAAAGTGTATAACTGTATAATACTATAATTAAGAGGATTAATCTCATTTATTCACCTATTTTAATGGTTTCACATAGTTCTATATTAAAGGTAAATTTTTCTTTACCATTTCATTTCAATTAATCAATGAAATTTTGCATGGGAACTATGAGCGCGGGGGAGGAGTATGTAAAAAATTCTCTCCATCCAGAGTACTTAATGTTAAGCAGTAATAATTTTGATTTGTTAAATGAAGGTGATTTTCAAAATCAGCATTAAGAGAATTTGAGTAAAGCTGACTCAGGAAAATATTTGCTGATGAAATATCTTTAAGTTGATCGAGGCCTTTCTTTGTTGAGTGCTGCAGGTATTTTTCAAAATAAGCATACAGCTTAGTCTCGTCTTCGTCCATAATGCAATACAGATAAACTGAATCTCCTACTACCTTTGTCTTCACTAAATCATACATCAGGTTTTCATATCTAAATTCGTCATCTTCTGTCCATTGCAGATTATCCGAATCCTTTTTGAAATTGTTTTTCTCAAACTTAAGGATGGTGAGATATGAATCCGGAATTCCACGGGAAATTTGCTCAATCATATTCGATCTATATTTTGCCTGCATGATTCTGTATAAAGTTAATTGCAGCAGGCCATGGCTTACAAAAAGCATTAACATAAATATCGATATGATTTTTTTTATCTCCATTTAAGATATAATAAGAGCAAAATGATTTTGATTTAGGAATAAAACCCTTTATTACAAATATAAACCTCATAAATAATAAAATGAAACTATTGTGAATATTTTAATTCATTGTGATAGTTTTTTATAGTTCATAAAACATATGCTCTACAATAGAAGCTAAAAAATATTTGTCGGAACTGAATTCATCTTTATTCAAAAACAGATATTGACACACGGCAAATGGTTCTTTAAAAGAAAAAAATTATTATATTTTAATTATAAAATCCTTCAATAAAGTATCAATTTTACTCCAAATATAAACGGGTATCAACAAACGGGTAAATTAATACTATCGAACAATGGGCAACAAATTAATTTATAACATTATAATTTTAACTTTAGTAATCTCTTGTCCTCCATTAATTACGGCTCAAAATTTCTCAGGACAATATTCCTTCAATCATTTTAGTAAAATAGTAAATTCAAATGATTCATTAACAATGCCTGAATACAGGTCAGTGGGAAGTGATATTACGACTTTAACCGGATCTGTTGGCAAAGTGCTCTCTTCACCATTTCACTGGGAGTCAAAAGATTTTTATTATGCCGGAGGATTTTTGCTTATCTCAGCCGGTTCATTTCTTCTTGATGATGAAATCAGGAAAGTCTTTTTAAATAACAGGAATAAGACTTTTGATAATCTTGAGCCTGTAGGATATGCCTACGGTGCGCCGCTTAACGAATTTTCAGGAGCCCTTTTAATTTATTTATCAGGTGTTGCTTCAGATAATAATTGGCTGCGGAATACCGGTCTGATGCTTATTGAAACAATTGTTGCCATTGGGATAGTCCAAATACCGACCCGGATAATATTTGGCAGAGCACGTCCTTATACAGGGTATGGGAATTCATCATTTAATTTCTTTAAGGGTCTGGAACAGGATAGAGCTTCATTTATTTCAGGACACGCAGCAATAGCATTCGGCATCTCAAATATTCTCGCACATCAGATTGATCATCCGGTTGCTAAGGCAGGACTGTTTGGCTTAGCCGCATTAACGCCATTAGCCCGTTTATATGCCGACAGACACTGGTCTTCCGATGTATTCATTGGAACTGCTCTCGGAATACTCATTTCTAATACAATTATTAATTTTCATGAAGAAACTACAAATTCAAAAAATAAATTTTCTATTATACCCGCATTAAATGGAATATCCTTTTGCTATACTATTAATTAAATAAACTTAAGTTGACCGCTTAAATTGAAAAACTGTTAAAACAGTTGAATATCATGCTTTTGGTTTTCATTAAG
>CAVRQC010000022.1:0-4610 GCA_963723205.1 uncultured Ignavibacteriales bacterium | reverse complement strand
CCGATTCGATCAACCCTGCCGGCCCTTTGAATTAATCTTATTATCGCCCAAGGCAAATCATAATTAAGTACTATATGCGCATCCTGCAGATTTTGACCTTCACTTAAAACATCCGTTGTTATTAAAACTCTAATTTCATTATCAGTATTCTATATCCTAAACTCTGATTGCTGATTGGACTAAATCTATAAGCAAAAGAAGTAGGATCTTCCGAATCACCGGTTACACACTCACAGTTTGCCAATCCCCTATTTCTTAATTCTTTAATTAAATAATTAGCAGTATCGGCATATTGAGTAAAAATCAATATTTTTTCTTGTAAATGTTTTTTCGAACATAGATCGAATAAGGCATTTGTTTTTCTGTCATTGGTAGAATCCCAATCTTTGCTCAAATTAAGTACGCTTATTAAAAGCTCACTATCCTTAATTAAATCTTCTTTCAACTCGACATTAAAAAAGCCCGATCTAATCCAATCGAATTTGGATTTCATAAATTTGGCAAAGGCTTCATAAATGTCTTTAGCCAGGTTGTAATATGAATCAGCGTCAAGGACTAATTTAAGCGTTGATTCCTGGGAATTAAAATAATCAGGGTCCATATCTTCCAAAAATTCATCCAAGGGAGTTTGCTTCCTGTGAACCTATCGGGATATCTAATTTATTATCAATCGCATAGATGTATATAAAATTTCTTAGGATATGACGGCTTAAAGATAAAAGGAAAGCATAACCACTACTCTCAAGCCTTTTAAATAGATTAGTTCGCGCAAAACCCATTAACCTTTTACCCGCACGAGATAAATTTTCAATTACAACTTTCTCATTATTATTAGGAGAAAGAGCAGTTTTTTTATCCAGATAATTGGCTAATCCGTACCTAGGCAGATTTAATTTATTAATTGTACTTACAACCTCTTCAGCATAAAGTTTCGCATACTGGTCAAGAGGATCTTTATTACTAAAACCAAATTCGACTTTTTTCGGGATTCTTTCCGGGAAGTATGATCTTGTACCATCGGCAAAAGTTAAAAACTTTCTACCATTACTTGGATCAGTTTCAGCATAATTTTCTTTTATAAAACTTCTTGTCCGTCTTACCAGGTAAAGACGCATCAACTCTCTCCAGTCATCAGCATAATCGCTCTTCTCAAAAGCAAGCAAACTATTTATAGGAGCCTGATGTTTTGCAATAAATTGAACTTTACCGCCTATACTTTCTATGTAGTTCTCCGGACTGATACCCAAATCAATATCTTCATCAACAAATAAACGAAGCTGATTTGAAAGATCTTGATAAGATTTATTATAAGGAGTAGCAGAAAGCATTATTACTTTACTGGCATTTGCCCTAATGTATTCTCTTATTGCACGATATCTTTTACCTTCACGGTTTCTAAGGTTATGACTCTCATCTATAATCACCACACGGTACCTTCTAAGATCGGGCAATTGAGATTGAACAACAGAGACAGATAATATTTTTGCCCTCAATTGATATTTGTAAACATAATCTTCCCACATTTTAACTATGTTTTTAGGACAAATAATTAACGTTTCTAAATAAAAGTCATCTTCAAATATTTTAGCAAGCGCACTAGCTGTAATTGTTTTACCCAAACCGACTACATCGCCTATTATTACGCCATCTCTTTTATTTAAATGATGTGCAGCATATTAGGACAGCTTTTTCCTGGAATTCTAACAGCTCATTCTTGAAAACTCTTGGTATTCTAAACTCACTTAAACCGGCTCTAGCTTCCCTTGATAAATGATAAGCAATTTTTAGATAAATGTGATATGGAGGATAAAGTTTTTCAGATGCCCAGCTATTTTCAATTATATCAGCTAATTCATCAGAAATATCAATACACCACTTATCATCTCCATCTATCCTCAAACCAATTAACCAATTTATTTGCCGCATCCTGTTCCAAGCACATCAACATTTAATTCACCTTGCTTTGATAGTCCTGATAATGTAAGATTACTGCTTCCTACATATCCCATTACCGGATAAATTTTATCTTGACGATAACACAAGTAAAGTTTTGCATGTAAAGTATGTTTGAGAAATAATTTTACAATTACTTTTTTACTTTTAATTTGGCGAGCAAGTTTTTGAAGAGCTTTTTCATCTTCATCGCTAGGAATACCAATAGTTAATTGAGCCTTAAAGTCCTCAGCCAATTTCTTTTTAAGTTCAAGTGCGCTTTTATTATCTAATTCAAATTCTTCATCAGTGTAATAATCTTTAATTAAATCTTGCGGCGCTCTATGCATTCCCACTAACAATCGGCAACGATTATCATCCTCACCGGAATATTTATCAATTTCACCAGCAACTTGTTTCCATCCCCTAAGATTAAAATAACCTACACAAAAATCGGATTTATGTGAAACTTCTAGAGTGTCTTTTAATCCTTTTACAAGATGACGTTCAATGTTATCGAATATTTTTGGCATTATATATAATTTTATAGTTTGTTGTAAATTTCCACCATCGCCAAAGTATCCATCTTACAATACTCCAACAAATCTTTTCTTGTTTTTTGAATTACTTTTTCATCAGTTTCATAAATCAAAGACTCAAAAGCATTCATTGCCGCGCCGCCTTCCGCAATCTCTAAGCCTTCGTATGACAATTCCGGAACCAGTGCCGGAAGTACTTTCTTAATTGAATAAGAGCCTTTCATTTCCGGTGTGTAGTAATATTTTTTCTGGAACGGCAGCATAAGGTCTTTAATTCTTGATAATCTTTCTTCAATATCATTTGCGTATTGAGGAAAATCCCTTGCAATTTCTTTCAGCCTGCTCATTTCAAACGCTTGATTATAAACAAGTATATCTCCTTCGTTTTCTGTATCCTTTAAAAGTTTTTCAATAAATGGAATTCTTGGATCACCTTTTGCATCGGCAAGAAATTCATAATGTTTGAGTTCGCTTTTATAATCTTCCTGGTAATGTAATGAATACTGGAAAGGTATCTGCTGGTAAGGACGGGAATCATCATAAAGCGGAACGGCGGGCATAAATGTTTCAAAGTCCATAAAGTAGAGCGGGTAAGTAAGTGAATCGAGGAAATTTTTTAACCCTTTTTTATCCATGAACGATGTCTTATTTATTTCGCTGTCAACCTGCAATCGCTGATTCGCATTTAATTTGTAATCTCCCGGTACATCTTCAATTTTAATGATACCGCTATTAAACAGTTCAAATTTTTTATTAGTATTTAGTCTGGCAATATTAAAGACGGAGTATTCCGGGATGTCCTTCCAGCAGTAACCGAGAAAAGCACAGTCATAAGGATCATTGCATTGAGGGCCAATATTAATTTCCGGAATCGTTTTACTTTTTAATACAACCTTAAAATCTTTTAATTTTTTCCACAATTAAATCTTGCTGTTCTTTTACTAAATCAAAGACAGATTCAATCGAGAATAATTCATGAATATTTAGTTCGCCATGTCTTACATACTGGTTATTAAGATGGACAATAGATATATCATCAACATCAAGCCCCGAGTTAATTAGCACATAATATTGAACGGCTGCGTCAAGTATATAAGTTTCAGAAACACTGGTTGAGCTTTTTACTTCATAAATCTTCCATTTACTTCCGGCTTTAACCAGTATATCCACCGCAACAAGAACTTCATCGTAAATAAATGAAGCTTCATAAAAGATTTTTACACCTTCGTTAATTTTATCTCGAGTTAATTTGGCTGATTTATCATATTGAAATGGATTTGGAGGAGCAACATCAACTCCTCCAGGAAAGAGGTCTTGGGCTAATTTACCTACATTTGTACCACGGTCAAATATTGCCTGCTGGGCTTCACTTACTTCATCACGCCAATCATAGTGGTGCTTATATAGATATAATTGTTTCTCACATTGTATGCCTTTTAGGAAGGAAGATTTGCTAAGTAAATGTGATGACATAAGCCATAAGTAATTATAAAATAAAAGTTAATCTACTCTATAGATGATTAAAAGGCAAGAAGTTAGAAAATATACATAAGCATTAATTTCATCTAAACGAATGCATAAGATTATTTTAAGATTCTTTAGATACGCTACTAAACTATTTGTTGAAGCATCTTCAGTATTTAAGATGTGAAATAGCGGAACTTGAAAAGCGCAGCTCTACGTCATCAACAACTGATGATGCAAAAAGATTAGACGACCTAAGAAGCAGCGAAATTGAGTGCCGCGAATATGATAAGGTGATGAAAGATTACGCAGATAAGCAGATAGAAATAGATTTAGATGACGGTGTTAAGGTTAATTATGCAAACTTTGAAGATATTGTAACGGAAATTTAGGATTTAGCCTAATTATTCATATAAGTTTATTAGGGTATTGCCTAATATTATCACTATAATCATTTGACTATGCTAGGAACGGAAATCATTCTTATCATCATGGTAAATAAATTGTTAAGCCTCATTTATATAATTTGTGCAAATTGGAATAATTTCTTGAAGAATAAAATTCGGGGAAAATTGATTTGATGTAATTATTTATCTGGCCACAAAATGGGCACTTGTTGACAATATATGTTAGAATATAGTTCAAATTCAAATAATTTTTTTAATTGTTGAGTTT
>CAVRQC010000021.1:0-4935 GCA_963723205.1 uncultured Ignavibacteriales bacterium | reverse complement strand
CCCAACAACAAAAATAAAATATACAATACCAAATGTAGGGACTTATGACTATCCATCTGTAAAATTAAAAGTTAAAGATGATTTTAACAAAGTAAATATTTTTTAATGATGACATCTTTTTTATAAAGATGTCATCAATTATTGCTAAATAAAAAACAATTTAACCAATTGACTTTCGGCAAATAAAAAATTTTTATTGACTTTATCTTTTTAATATCATAAAATTAAGTAAGCATTTTTCTTAGGGGCATTAATAAACTGTCCTCTAACATTTCCTACGAGTCTTCTCTCCCTAAAAAGTATTTCAAGCACATCCATTTCGTTAAACGAAAATAATTTTTGCGTCGTTAACATTTTAGCGGGAACTTATGAGTGGGGCAAGGGTGATTCAAAATCAAAAATTAAAATCATTTATTGTTTTGCTTCTTTCGTTTTATTTTTTCTGCCTTACTTCATTTTCGCAAAACAAACAAAATTTTATAACACCTGTATTTGAAAATATTTCAATAGAAGACGGTTTACCCGAAAATAGTGTTACCTGCATCTTGCAGGATTACCTGGGATATATGTGGTTCGGCACACAAAACGGTTTGGTAAAATACGATGGTTATTCAATGAAAGTATATAAGCCGGATACAGCCGATAATAAAAGTATAAGCGGAAGAGAAATAGTCACTCTTTTTGAAGATAGTAACAAAACACTTTGGATCGGAACATTATACGGTCTTAACAAATTTAATCGTGAAGATGAATCATTTAAATCCTATTTGTTTAATTCAAATGATTCAAACTCAATTAGTTCTGATTTAGTTCATACAATTTATGAAGACAGATTTGGCAGGTTTTGGATTGGAACACTTTGCGGGCTGAATTTATTTAACAGAGATAGTGAAAGGTTTACCCGTTTTTACTTTATTGATTCAAATTCAAAGGCAGTTAATCATATACAAGCGAATCAGTACAGCTTAGGTATAATTGCCATAACAGACGATCCGCTCTCCAACGATCTCCTGCTTGGTACAGCCTTGGAAGGATTGTGGATATTTAACATCAATGAAAATAAAATTTCCAGATACGAGTTCAATGATTCAACTGATATCAATAAAAAGATTGGTTGGATTCAAAATTTTTATAAAGCCAGGGATGGCAGGATATGGACGGCATCACTTAATAGCCTTTCCAGTTTTGATCCGGTCAGTAGAGAGATTAAATGCTATCTTGATTTTCCGATTAAAGAGGAAGAAAAATACTCCGAACGTAGTTTTATAAGCGCTTCAGTAATCGAAGATCGATATGGAAAAATAATAGCGGGATTTTATGCAGGAGATAAAGGATTATTTTGCCTTGATCCCAACACCGGAGAAATAAACAATTTTGAATTGTTTCCAAACAAGCCTCAGAATACTATGCTCAACAAGATATTTTCTGTTTACGAAGATCGTTCAGGTATAATATGGATCGGGACCTGGTCAACTGGTGTAAAAAAGTGGAACAAGATTGAAAATAAATTTACTGTTTTGCAAAGTAATACGCTCGATCCGAATAATCTAAGCAGTCCTACAGTCTATTCACTAATTTGTGATCCCAAAGGATACACCTGGTATTGCACTCCAGGAGGTCTGGATAGATATGATCAAAGAATCCATAGATATACACACTACCTGGAAGATGAAAAATGCGTCACCGATTTTATGGTTTATGCTGCAATGATTGATCATTCCGGCGATTTGTGGTTAGGAACAAGTAACTGTGGACTCGTTAAATTTAATTCTAAAATTTCGTCATATCGTTTTTATCTTAATAATCCCGATGAAATAAATCTAATCGATAAAACTGTTCTCTGTCTTTTCCAGGATCATCTTGGTTATATTTGGATTGGCACAGCTGGTTTTGGTCTTTATAAATATGACCATAGAAACAGCAGCCTGGAACAATATAAAAATGATCCCGATGATTCTTTGAGTTTGAGTGGGAATCAGGTCCTTTCAATTTTGGAAGACCATAGTGGGAATCTTTGGGTAGGAACTAATTTAAATGGACTAAATAAGTATAACCGGGAGACCGGAACCTTCTCGTATGTTGGATTTCAAAATTGCGTCTCGTTGTTTGAAGATAGTCAGAACAGATTTTGGGTGACCGAGTACAATTCAGGTTTAAATTTATTTGACACTGAAAAATTGAAAGTTATAACTAATTACAGTCAACAAAACGGACTGGCATCAAACACAATTGTTGGGGTTTTGGAGGACGATAGAAAAAATCTCTGGTTCGCTACTGATGTTGGCATATCGAGAGTTAATCCGCAAAACAAAACAACTAAAAATTTTGCGGTTGAGAATAAATTCTCAGACGTATTTAATTTTTATATACCATCGTGCACCGGAAAGGGAATTGACGGAACACTTTATATTAACACCAGAAAAGGTGTTGTAATCTTTAACCCCGTAAATGTAAAGGATGATCCCACACCACCGCAGGTGGTAATAAGTAATTTATCGTTATTTAACAAACCCAAAGAGAAACTTAATTACAATGGTTTTATTCCGGAAGCTAAGGGAATTACTCTTCCATATAATCAGAATGATTTACGTTTTGATTACGTGGCTTTACAGTATAATGAACCTCTAAAGAATACATACAAATATATTCTTGAAAATTTTGATAATGAATGGATCGATGCTGGAAATCAGAGAAATGCAACTTATACGAATCTTGAGCCTGGTGAATATATTTTCAGGGTTTCATCTGCAAATAGAGACGGGGTTTGGAATAAAAAAGGCGCTTCACTTAAAATTATTATTACTCCCCCCTGGTGGAGGACAAACCTTGCATATTTTTTCTTTGCACTAATCTTATTCGGCATGCTTTATTTTATCTGGAAAATGCAGTTGAAAAGAATAAGGATAAAACATGAATATGAAATGAGCAAATTCGAGGCAGAAAAACTTCATGAAGTTGATGAAATAAAATCACGTTTCTTTACTAATATTTCACACGAATTCAGAACTCCCCTTACGTTACTATTGGGACCAGTCAGGCAAATGATTGAGAAAGTAAATGATAGTAAAATGAAAGATGATCTTCGAATTGTTCATAAAAATGCTAACAAACTTTTAGAATTGGTTAACCAATTACTTGATATATCAAAGATTGAATCTGGCCATATGAAACTTCAAACATCTGCTCAAAATGTTATAGTCTTACTTAAAGCTCTGGTACTTTCCTTTGCTTCTTATGCTGAAAGAAAAAATATTACACTCAAATTCAGCTCACCTGAAGATGAAATAATTGCTTACATAGATAATGAAAAAATAGAAAAGATAATTAACAATATAATATCGAATGCTTTCAAGTTTACACCTGATGGCGGACTTATTGAAGTTAAAGTAGTAAAAAATGATAAATATATTAATGTTAACGTTCGCGATACTGGAATTGGTATCCCCAAAGAAAAAATTTCAAAAATTTTTAATCGGTTTTATCAGGTTAACGGAAGTCGCACAAGAATGCAGGAAGGAACAGGAATTGGGTTATCAATAACCAAAGAATTGATTGAACTGCATAAAGGAAAAATTTCCATAGAAAGTGAAGAAGGGAAAGGAACAATCATTACAATCAGTATTCCTTTAGGAAAGGGACATTTAAAACATGATGAAATTATTGAGGTGGCAGAAGAGAAAGACAAAGAAATATTGAAAAATAAGATTTTACTTGCACCTGAAGAATATGTAACTAAAATAAATGATTACAAAATTGAAAATGAGCTGTATGAAAATGAATCTTTGCCTTTATTACTGATCGTTGAAGATAATACTGATGTCAGGAACTATATCATAAATAATTTAAAAGATAACTATAAAATTCTGGAAGCCGTAAATGGAGAAGAAGGCTGGAATAAATCGATGGAACATATTCCTGATTTAATAATAAGTGATGTAATGATGCCAATAATGGATGGTTTTGAGTTGTGTAAAAAAATTAAAACAGATGAAAGGACGAGCCACATACCTGTAATTCTGCTTACAGCAAAAGCAGCTAACCAGGATAAAATAGAGGGTTTTGAAACAGGTGCAGATGAGTATATAATGAAACCGTTTATGCCTGAAATTCTAAAAGCAAGAATAAAAAATTTGATTGAACAAAGAAGCAGAATTCATGAACATTTCAGAAATCAAGATATAATTGATTTAGAAAAAATTAAGATCGCATCCTTCGATAAAAAATTTTTACAAAAAGTATTTAACATAATAACAGAAAATATTTCGGATTCTTCCTTTAATGTTCAATTACTTGCAGAAAAATCAATAGTGAGCTACCAAGTTTTACATAAGAAAATTGTATCATTAACCGGTGAGCCACCTGTCGAACTAATTAGAAGAATAAGACTAAAAAGAGCATCCGAACTTATCAAAAGTAAATTTGGCAACATTTCGGAGATAGCATTGGAAGTCGGTTTTAACAATCCTGCGTATTTTTCAGAATGTTTTAAAAAACAATTCGGCCTCTCCCCTTCTCAGTACACCCGCAAACTTATAGATAATTAATGGCCATAAAATTTATTTTATTGATAAAAATAGAAATGTGTAAGAATTATATAGAAATCTGGTAGAAAATCCCTCCTAAGAGTCCTATCTATATACAACTTATTTTTTACATAAAAAATAGGGGTATCAACATGAACGAATATGTCCCCTCAGAATTTTACTTAGGACAGAACTACCCAAACCCGTTTAAAGAGAAGACAACGATTAAATATTGCGTGGCATACAAAACAGAAATAAATATTTCTGTCTTTAATTCAGAAGGACACGCAATTAAAAACTTAATTAACAAAAAACAAGACGCGGGGACATATGAAATCGAATTTAATGCAGCATCACTGCCTGAAGGAATTTATTACTACCAATTAAACACGCTTGATTTTTTAGAAACTAA
>CAVRQC010000020.1:0-5577 GCA_963723205.1 uncultured Ignavibacteriales bacterium | reverse complement strand
CCGTTTTTAATAGCATCTTCAGTTCCTTCGATTCCTTTATCTATAGCTTTATCTGTTTCATTATCTATTTTTTTCTCAACTTTCTTTTTGATTTTTTCACCTAGATCAAATTGTGCAAATGAATAGGATGAAATTGAAAAGATGAAAATAGCTGTTAATATTGATGTAAATAATTTCATATTATTCTCCAGTTTTATAGTACAAAAAGGTATTACCTTTATATTTTTAACGAAGGAGGAGCATTTTTTTTGTTTTAACTGAATTTCCGGATTGCAGCTTGTAAAAATAAACGCCGCTAGGCAGTTCGCTTGCATCGAAAGTTACTTCGTGAAATCCCGCTGATTTTTCTCCGGTAATAACTGCAGCAACCTTTTTACCCAAAAGATTATAAATGTTTAACTCGACATTACCCGTTTTTGCTACTGAAAATCCTATTCTTGTTGATGGATTAAATGGATTCGGGTAATTCTGCTTTAATGAAAAATCTAGAGGGATTTGGTCGATTAGTTTGACATCTGTAGACTGTCCAAAATTAAGGTCGTCAATAAGGGCGAAAGAACCTATTCCGGGTTCGGTTGAACTTTGTGCAACCAATTGAATAGTGATAGAAGCCGAATCGGGTACAGCTCCGTCAGAGAACTGTAAATCAAAACTAAATGGCAGATACGATGATGCAGCATCAGCGAGATCGATTGCTCCTGAACCAACATATAAACCATCTTCAAAAAAATAAGCAGTTAAAGTTAGGACTACATCCGCGGCTACATTAATTGGTTGTAATTGATAATGCCCCATAATACTTCCATATGTTTGATTAACCAGAAAAGTTTTGGAAGTCGATACTGGAAAAATTGGAAAACCGCCAAAGTCTGCAACCTGAAGTTTGGCAGCGAATGATCCGGTATGAGCCGAAGAAGATCTTGAAACTGTTATCCAGGATGAAGGGAGATTGTTGGTATCCCAATCCTGGGGTATATTTTCATTTATCCAGTTTTCAAAACCTGGATTTGGAATCTGTGAAAAAATATTTATCTGAACACTTGAAATTAATACAAGGAACAATTTTGCGAATATTTTCATCTTTTTCCTTTTTTGATTGTTCATAAATTGGAATAAAAACAGGCTAATTACATATTCAATAATTTAAGACCAAATTGCATTTGAAAATAACCTGGAGTTTACACAATAAATTATGTCGAATATGAAATATTCTGTAAACTCCGATTAAGTAAAATAAACCTTGAGAAAAGAAGAGAAGATTTTGTACCTGCAAATAATTTATCTTAAATCATTTACTTCTTCAATTAAAAAAAAATTGGAATAAATTTTAATCTGTTGTTTGGTAAAAAGCAGAATATTTTATAGGTCGTTTATTTAATATAAAATAAATCATTATTAAACCAGATAAAAGTGCCAGTATTAAATATTTTACAGTACCACTTAAAATTTCCAATTGACTACTATTAACGCCCGCCCGATGGAAAAAAAGAATGTTTTCTAATTTGAAAAATATCTTTGGTAGACATTAATTATATTATTTTTAATTTTATCAGCTTACATCAACTACTATTTTAATGTAGATGATAACTCATTACTGTAACATTTGCTGGGTATTTACTGCAGCAAAATCATCTTTTTAGTTTCAACGGAATTTCCTGCTTGCAGCATATAAAAATATGACTCCGCTGGATAGATTGCCCGCATTAAAATCGATCTTCATATCTTCCTGCCGGTTTTTCTTCATCTACAAGATCAACTACTTTTTGACCTAAAAGATTATAAACACTTAATGTTACATGTCCACGCTTAGATAATGAATAACTTATTTTAGTAGATGGATTAAACGGATTAGGATAGTTTTGAGCCAGATAAAAGCTGTTGGGATTTTTTCTAACCTGCCGTTCAACACCGGTTGCCTCATTACTAAAAGAAAGGTCATCCAACAGAAAATATGAACCGCTGTAATCACCTCCGGTTCCGGGTAAATCTTCCAATCCTACTGAAATAATAGAGGTATCAGGAACCTCATTGTATTGATAATTTATATCAACCTGAAATTCTACAAAGCCGGATTGTTCACCTTGTATTGTTAAATCACCGTAACCTATGATCCGGTTATTCTTCAGCATCTGAATTCTTATATATATGGAATCATTATTAGGAAAAAATTTATAATATCCCGATAATGTATTATATCTGCCACCTTGGGTGTTCCCCGAGATTGACTGCATAAAAGCAAAAGTAGGAATATCAATACCCAATACCGTGGTTGTAATTACCACTCCCTTTACCGCATAAGAACCTGAATGACTATCGGATGAAGGAGTTATTGTTGTTGCAAGATCATTATTAACATACCAGCCGTCCGGTTCACCGTCAGTCCACCGTTCAAAATTACCATTTAACACTTGTGCACTTAACCAGGCATTAGCAGAAAAGAAAAGAATTAAGAAAAAGAAAATCCTATTCATTATTATCTCCCGAAAATTTTATTTCAAAAGGATCATTTTTTTAGTTATAATTTTATTTTCGGTTTGAATGCTGTAGAAGTAAATTCCGCTCGATAACCTGCCGCCGTCAAATTTTACATCATAACTGCCAGGTTGTTTTTCTCCATTCACTAACACGGCAACCTCTTCACCAAGAATGTTATATACTATTAAAGTAACATGTGCTTGATTTGGTATATCATATTTTATGGTTGTAGAAGGATTGAAAGGATTTGGATAATTCTGATACAAAGTAAAAGTTTTAGGTACACTTGATGAATACCTGTCTTTGATTTCCGTAATCTCATTTGAGATAAGCATGGAGTCATCTATCGTTCCATCGTTACCATTGTCAATCAGAATTTTTACTTTGCTGTTTTCAATATCATTCCATGCCGGTATTATTTGATGAGATGAGTTTGAAGCCAGTGGTACATTAGAATGAAAGTAAATTTTATCCCCATCTGCTGAAGCGTTTCTCAAATGAAGATCATAATTCTTCCCTCCGCCATAATTGTTTACCAACAGATCATTCCTGTTTTTCTCTTTTATGTTAATGGAGTCATCCTTTGGAATTTCAATATTGTTAACTTCAAAATCTTTTTCGCTGTTTTGTTCATCAATTATAGTTTGAATATTTATATTCTTTACTGATACATCCGGATTTTTAATTCCTATACCATCTGAAAAATTTATTTCATCCGTTTCATCTGATTCAGCATCAAATCTTCTGTAATTATAAATTGTCGATTCGGTCATGAAAAAAACATACGGTGAAGAATTTTTAAAGTTTGATATCTCAACAGAGTAATTCCCCACTGGTAAACTATAGCCTATTGGCGGATGAGAATAACCTGTTAAAGGAATTATTGGTATAGCGTCTTCCATTGTGTTGACTACTAAACTGTCTTCATATCCAATTGTCTTTCCTGAACCGGAAATATTTATATCAGCATCAGAAGTATTATATATTTCATTTCGAAGTGATTGAACATCAGGTTTTGTTGTCCATTTCATGCTATTTAACTTTGAAAATTGAGGTGTTCTAAAGTATACTTCATCATATAAATTTAATATACATCGGTAAGTCCCTGTGCCCCAATTTAACCCCGTAGAATCGGTCCAGGTATTCGCTGATGAATCAATAAAAATAATGCTATTGCTTGAACCGGGTGCATTGCTGTTGTACACTCTTAAATCAAAAGCAGATGTATTCCCTATACGTTCAAGCTTATAAGGAACGACTGCATGTCCTCCTGAACCATTATTATTATAAAAGGATAGAACTTCTCCGCTGATATTATCCTGAGCAAAAAGATCTTTTAGCTCCTGTAATGTCTGGCGTGCATCAACATTTTTCCATTTACTATTATGATATGACCTTTCCGTTTTACCAAATTGAAGAAGCTGAAACAGATTTATAATCTTTCTGGAACTATCATTTAACGGAACCCAGGACAGACTTTGGGCATCATCTAAACCCGGATAATCTCTTAAAAAAACCGGTTTCTCATAGAAATAGAGTAAACTGCTTACAGAAAATCCATAACAGGAACCGTTCCAATTCGTTTGATACGAAAACCACTTTGTCAAAGCGCGGGAATTGTATGAAGCATTGGAAACAGAATTGTAGCACTGTGAAATTCCGAAAGTATTAACAAAAAGCGGCCAATCTGTAAATTTTGATGATTTGGCAGAATCAAAAGGTGTTTTGTTTGGATAAGAGGTGCCTGTAAAAGGATCAGTTCCATTCTGATAATCAAACTGCTGCCACCATGTTTTCGGCCAGATATTACGGCCGCAATTACAAAAAGCCCATCCGTCCTGATCTGGTTCGAAAAGTTCAAACTCACCGTTTTCGTCTACCCGGGTAAGCTGCCAGGGTTTAATTTTAAATATTTGGCTATAAGCAATTTTATGAAAGAATGAAAGTGTATCTTCAGAATCAACAATTTTAAGATAAGCCCTCCTTGTAAGCAGAGTTTCGGGAACATCCCAAATATATTGATTATCATCAGATGAATAATCACTTACAATAGGCACAAATCCATTACCTCTATCAGTAGTATAGTAAATATTAATATTTCCTGTTTGATGAACATACTTGATTGTATCCTTTTCTCCGGCTATTACAATTTCATCTTTTGAAGGTTTGTAAATTCCTAACAATCCATCCGCAATAAATGAACTATTTCTATTGGCAAGAGAATCATTCCATGAATAATTTTCTACATTTATTAAACCGCTATCAGGAAGATTTACACCTGTAGGTGCATTTAAGCTTACGTGTGCACCTCCTTTGGATAAGAAAAAATAAGTAACGCTTGTTGAATCTCCTAAAATTGTTGTTATAGTCATTGTCTGTCTCATTCTTAATGCTTCATAGGTTTCACCGCCGGGTAATTTCATAGTACCATAAGCATCAACTGTAACATTTAAAGAAATCGGGGTTTGCAATCCACTCATCCCATCCACTGAAATGGATTGATTGTATGAGCCGCTCCAGGATGAATTATAAGTCAGTGGAAATTCAGCATCAATTCTTGCTGGATTATTTTTTATTGAAGCTAATTTACCGGGTTGAACAGCAAGTTTAACTGCTGCACCTAAATTTTCAAATGAACCGTTCAGAGAATAATAAGACCATATTTCTCCCAATTGCCCCTGATACCCGCCATCACTATAAAGCACAATATCTGTACCGGGAAATTCTTGAGGATTTGGTGCGGTGGATTTATCAACACTAAACAGATTGTAATGCAGATTCTCAGACAATCCGCTAAAATCCCAATTATTTCCACCTCCGGAATGACCAATATCAACTGAGGCAGAACCATCATATTCATGGACCCGCGTAGAATAACCAAGTGTGTACATTTTATACATATCATCGCTGGTCAGGGTAATTTGTGCAGAAACAGGTATTGAAAATAATATTAAAAAAAATGAGAGAATTCTCAAAATAACCACAGAATTTGCTTTAATAAAGTATTGTATGCAAAAAGTTCTCATAACTAATCCTTTTTATTAAGATTTTTTTAAAAAAATTCATAACTTCTAATTTCAAACAGATATATATTACCATACT
>CAVRQC010000019.1:0-32832 GCA_963723205.1 uncultured Ignavibacteriales bacterium | reverse complement strand
GAATGTGTAAATTATCTTTGCTATAAATATTTTCTCAAAACTTTCGATAATAATAATAACCTTATAATCACCTTCCTTTTGTAGGGCATTGGCGCAAAAAGTCAATGCCATTCTTATTTCGCTATAGTCTAAATCAGACATCAATTTAAACTTTATTTCCAATCTTAAAAAAAAAATTGCTCGCCTTATACACTCCCCCATTCCTCACACAAATATTTTTTTAACCTAACCAATGAAACAAAAAATAATAATTCACCATCGAAAAAGACTTCCTTATTTTTGCACTTCATTTTATCTATTCCGGTCAAAAATAAGTAAGACTTTTTTGAAGAACAGCATAGTTGAATTTTCTTGCCTTTGAATAAAAAAGAAATTAAGTTAAAAAGAACTTAGGTTTTTTCGAGAAAGCAATTAAAAGGATCTAATTAATTAAACGAGAATAAATTATGCCATTTTATAAAAACTTATTTATAATAGTAATTTCTATAGTTTTTGTGATAGTAATATTTCAATATGTTTTTCATCCAAAATTAGCTGCGGAAAAGAAACACTCGGTGTTCAAATCTGAGGCTGCCGAAGGAACGGAAGAAAATCCGCTTGCCCGAATGGAATATGAATGGAGCCGACTGCATAATCCGGCTACCAAGGAAATACCCAAAAACATTGCACATGATGAGCTGGTGTTTGCCAGGAAACTGGCAGATCAACCAGGTTTGCAGAAGGTTACTGATGCGAATGACTGGATCGCCCGTGGACCTTACAATATCGGCGGACGAACAAAGGCAGTGGCAGTAGATATTACCAATGAACAGCACATTCTGGCTGGTTGTGTATCCAGCGGTATGTTCAAATCGACAGATGGCGGCGCATCATGGGCAAAAACCACGCAGCCGGATCAACTGCACAGCGTCACCTGTATTGCTCAGAATAAGTCTCCGGGCAAAGAAAATATCTGGTACTACGGCACAGGCGACCGCACGCCAACAAGCGTTATCAACACTGCAATGGGTCCGCTCGGCACCAATTCATTCTATCGGGGAGATGGTATATTTAAATCGGTCGATGGCGGCGACACATGGGAACAATTGGATGCAACGGTTTCCGGTACACCCGACCAGACCGATGCATTTGATTTTATCTGGAAGATCGTCACTTTCGGAGAAGACGGCGTAATGGCCGTAACATCATCGGGAGTGTTCAAGAGTATCAACGGAGGTAAAAACTGGACGTCGTCATTGAAGGTTGGCGACAGCAATACTTATCCGAGCACCGAAATTGCAGTTGCAGATGACGGAACCTTTTATGCAGCAATTGGCGGCACTGGTACTGGTAATGGATACTATCGTTCTATCGATCAAGGTGAACACTGGGAAAATATCTCGCCGGATAACTGGCACGCATCTACGGTGCGAACGGTACTGTGTCCTGCCCCCTCAAATGCCAACATTGTCTATTTTTTTACCGAAGTTGCAAACCTGCAGCAGGAATTGTGGAAATATGAAGCCGGTACAGGCTGGACAAATTTGACGGATAATTTACCGTTTGACGCACAGCTCGCAACATTCGGCGGTCAAATGCTGATAATTTATGTAAAGCCGGATAACGAAAATACAATATTTCTGGGTGCTATCGATTTGTTCCGCAGTACCGATGGCGGCGGATCATTTGAAGTAATCAGCGGTACCGGACCGAATTTCCACGTCGATCAACAATCAATTGCCTTTTACCCGTCGAATCCCGGTAAAATGATTGTGGGCAATGACGGCGGACTTTTCGAAACGGACAACAACCTTGCCGAAACAACCAATTTAAGCATCGACTGGAACTCACTTAATAAGGGCTATCTGACTACGCAGTTTTACACTGTGGCAATTGATCACGATACGCCCGGCAGCGAAACTCTTATTGGCGGAACGCAGGATAATGGAGTTGTTTATACATCTTCTTCCGATCCCAGAGAGCCGTGGCAAATTCTCTATGGGGGTGATGGAGCATATACTGCTGTAACCGACAGCGGCAAATACTTTTACTTTGCCACTGCCGCAACCTTTAAATTATTCAGGCATTCATTTCCCGATGGCGGCTGGCAACGCACAGAAATCACGCTCGGCCGGCGGTCAGTCAGGTCTTTGGATGACTATATTTCAGCTCGATCCGCATAATCAAAAGATAATGTATCTTCCCTCTCGAAGAGAACTCTGGCGTAATTCGGATTTGACTGAAATTCCCTATGAAACTCCAAATAACCCTACGGATATTAATTGGGATACTTTCGATCATGTTGGGAATAACTATATACATGCACTGGGAATGTCTGCGGCAGAGCTAAAACGGCTATACTATGCAGGGAGCTCAGATGATCCCAACATCGGAGAACGCGTGTTCTACATCGATGATCCGCAGGAAGGGCAGCCGGTTCCTGTGGATATTACCGGGGAAAATTTTCCCTACTTTCCCTATTGTCCGTATATTAATCTGTATCGCCGTCGATCCGCGGGACGCCGAAAAAGTGATGGTCGTATTTCCAAATTATGGTGTGATTAGCATTTTTGCTTCGGATGACGGAGGCGCAACCTGGACTCCAGTTTCCGGAAATCTGGAAGAAAATTCTGATGGCAGCGGAAGTGGTCCTTCTGTCCGCTGGATTTCAATACTCTATGTGAATGATCAGCCGGTCTACCTTGCCGGAACAAGCGTCGGTTTGTTTTCCGCAACAAAACTTAATGGCATGAATACCGTTTGGGCACCGGAGGCTTTAACAAAGATTGGCAATATAGTCGTAGATATGATCGATGTCAGGCAATCTGACGGCTATGTTGCAGTAGCGACACATGGCAACGGCATCTACAGTACATATATTAATGAGATACCAACCGGTACTGTAATGCAGGCTGAGCAACCGAAAACGTTTAAGTTGTTTTCAGCCTATCCCAATCCGTTTAATCCTGTAACAACTATTAAATATTCAATCCTAAAAGAGTCCGATGTTACAATAAGAATTTATGATATTTTGGGAAAAGAAATAACAACATTAGTAAACGAAAGAAAATCAGTAGGTAAATATTCCGTTACTTTTAATGCCAACAACCTCTCAAGCGGGGTTTATTTTTATAGGATGCAAGCCATACCTAAAGGTAGGCAAGCAGGAAGTTTTGTTTCAACTAAGAAATTTGTTTTGTTGAAGTAAGTTTATTTGAAAGGTGATATCTTTTCTTCGGAGAAAATATCACCTTTCATTATCATTCTATCAAAAAATAATTGCTTGTGTTACTCCCACTCCCAATCCTCACGCAAATATTTTTTTCATTTTACCTGCCAACCGAAGTTTGGTACAAACGAAGGTTGGTCATTAAAACAAAAAATGAATTAACGCCATCGAAAAAGACTTCCTTATTTATGCCGTTCCTTTAAGCTGTTCCGGTCAAAAATAAGTAAGACTTTTTTCTGTACCTTCAAAATTTCAAATTCATTAAACTTAGTATTTGTAATTCTATCAAAAATTAATTATTCGGTCTTACAGCCTGTATTCCTGCCTTGGAAAATCAAAATTTATTTAACATTTCAATTTAGTATTAAATTATTTTATTTTTAATTAATATGAATTAATTGCTTATTGGAGAATGCTATGCCAAATCAATTACCAAAAACCCTCATAATTGGAGTCATTGCTACAATTGCAATATTATTAATAATATATTTATTCACTAAGCTGCCGACGGGCGGTGAAAGCGGAACGGTTGAAAATAATTCAAATACAGTTGTTTTTGATTCTGCAGATAAATGTGCAACCTGTCATAGAAGAGTATCACCTGATATAGTAAATCAATTTGCGACAAGTACGATGGCCAAAGCAGGAGTAAAATGTACTGACTGTCATGTAGTTGATAAATCAAATCCGATGGGAAAGGAACATGAGGGCTTTTTTATTACAGTATCACCCACACCAAAACAATGTGCAAAATGTCACCCTTCCGAGGCAAGGCAGTTTAATCACAGCAGACACGGTGCACCAGCATGGATGGCGTTGAGCGGATTTGATGATTTCTCTCAGAGCCAGCAAGATTTTGTAAATCAAAGCATTCCCGAGGCAAACCGGGGTCCTAACGGTATAATTACTGCAACCAGGAATTCTTTATTTGATATTGAAGGTCCCTCTGTTACTCCTGCAGCCTGCCAGAGCTGCCATTCAATCGGCAAACCTAATGCAGACGGCAGCATTGGTAATTGTAATAAATGCCATTTACGGCATGAGTTTTCTTTAGCACAGGTCAGGAAACCCGAAATTTGCGGTCAATGTCATCTGGGACCTGATCATCCCCAGATGGAGATTTATGATGAATCGGCACACGGAGTTATGTATAAAACAGAAGGTGAAAAATGGAACTGGAATCAAAAACCAGGCAGGTTAACCACACAGGATATGTCTGCACCTACCTGCGCTACCTGTCATATGAGCGGTTTCGGAAATCAGGGTACAACCCATGATGTCGGGCAAAGATTATCCAAATTTTTGTTTGCCGCTGTTACTACCGATCGACCCAATTATGTCAACGGACGGGAAGCAATGAAATCGATATGCTCCAATTGCCATTCACCTGATTTCGTAAATAATCTTTATTCAAGGGCAGACAGTGTGACTGCTTTTGTTAATAAAAGAGTTAAAGAAGCTTCGGATATAATTGAAGGTTTGGTAAAAGACGGAATAATTACTAAAAAACCTTTTGCTACGCAGATTAGTTTTGATGCATTCGACTTATGGCATTATTACGGAAGGTCAGCTAAGTTTGCTGCATACATGCAGGGACCTGATTATGTTCAGTGGCATGGAATCTACCCGTTACTAAAACGGCTCAACAAAGTAAAAGAAGATGCTAAAAAATTAAGAGATGAACATAGAAGAGGAGTCAGGTAATGGATAATGTTGAAGTTTTTCATCTTGCTAATGTCAGACTTCCAATGGAGAAGAACCGGTTGCTTTTAATTTTTGTAGGGCTAAATCTATTTGTTACAGGAATAGACGTTGCTCTTGCACATTCCATAAACAGTTTTGTCCCGGTTTATGAATGGATCCCGATTTATTATTTCCCGATCGGTGCAATGTCGTGTTTCATTATTGCATTTCAAACAACCCCCAAAAAAATATTTGCACTAATTCATATTACATTAATGTCTATCGGATTGATGGTGGGATTTTTAGGTACGGCGTTTCATATGAACGCAGTATTAAATCCTTTGGGACATTTAAGCTGGGCATGGCTGGTTTTTGGTTCACCTATATTAGCTCCGCTGGCTTTTTCCGGAATTTCTTTATTAGGTTTATATGCAATAACTGAAGAAGTTAAAGATTCACCGGGAGTTCTTGTAATTCAAGGCCTGGGTACATTTCATGCTCCAATCTCACGGGATAAGCATTTCTTATGGCTGGTGGGATTAGGTTTTGGGGCAAGTGCAATTACTTCCATAATTGATCATGCACAGTATGGATATAATCCATATAAATTAATAGCAATTGTATTCGGTTTGTTTGCAACTTCAGTTGTATTAACTATTGCATTGTCTAATGAGTGGTCTAAAAAAGATGAGCTGGTATATTTCTGGACAATGATTGCTGCGATAATTGTCGGAGTAATGGGATTTGGATTTCACCTTTCAGGTGATCTTGCAGGAACCGGTAAAATTAGTCTTGAGAGAATGCTGGTATTTGCACCTATTCTTGCACCTCTTTTATATGGAGATCTTGGAATGCTTGGGTTAATCGTTGTCGCACAACAAAAAAAACCGTAGATTTATGTTGAAATGAGTGCATTCAAAAATAGGGGTGGAAAGACAGTATAAACTAAACTGTTAAATCAATTTATTATCTATCCTGTCAAAAAATGATTCTTTCCACCTTCGAAAAAGACTTCCTTATTTATGCAACCTCTTTTAATTGTTTCTGACAAAAATAAGTAAGACTTTTATCTGTACTTTCGTTTTCATAAAACATAACTTCTGCAGTCTTATCAAAAATTAATTGTTTGGTCTGACAGCCTGTCCGCTCTCCACATTCTCATACTGTCAGCCCTTCACAAATAATGTTTTCATCAAACCAGTAAATTAGAAAATGATTATCGTAAGCGACAAGTAAAAAAACCTTGCTTAATTATCTATGATATAGCATTTGGTTAAGCAAGACCTTTTTGAAGAACAACATGTTTTAGTTTACCTGACGAAGCAATTTTGCGAAGGCAGGCTCAGACACACTTTTTATCATGCTTAAACTGTAACGCTTTTTGTATTAGGCTTATAGTTTTTAACAAAAAGATGTTCCAGTTTTCACGCCGGTAATATGTACCTTCGCAGCGATTTGTTAAAAAAAGTGTGCTCAAAATGTGCCCAAATTCGGAGTAGCTCTGATTAGTTTTGATTAGTTTTGATAATTCTTCATGTTTAGGAAATAAAAAAAGCTCCAAAACGTTTAATTTTAAAGCTTTTTTGTGGAGCTGAGGAGGATCGAACTCCTGACCTCTTGAATGCCATACATGAAGGCATCTTAAAAATGTTTCGATTTCAGCCTACTTTAACAAGTTTTAAAGGCTTGTTAATTTTTGTGCCCAAAAAGGTGCCTATTTTCGCACGCTCTGAAATCTCCCGTCCAATTCTATCTAAATCAATCTTAGTATAATACCGGAGAGTTGTTTCAATTTTTTTGTGGCGTGCAAGTGCCATTACATCATATCGGGTTAAACCTGAATTTACTAAATGGCTAATATAAGTTTTTCTGAGTGTATGTATACTGTAATGATTAAATTTTTCTCTTTTTAGAAATCTGGCAAATAACTTTCTGATTGAATCGCCTCTTGTATAATCAAAAACCCGTCCTTCTCTTTCAGGAAATTCCTCTAATAAGAATTGATGTAACTCAGGATAAATCGGTAGAAAATCAATTCTTTCAGCATCTTTTACATTTACGACAGCAATTATATTATTTTTCAGATCAATATCTTTCCACTGCAATTTCACTAATTCTGATCTTCTCAATCCTGTAGCCAAATATAGAAAAATCACTTGATAATGTTTTCGATTGGTGGCCTTCAATCTTTGAAGAATATCATTCAATTCCTTTTCCGGAACAGTTACGATCTTTTTAGGTTTCAATTTTCTGACCGGAAATGGATTATAATTTATGTAACCCTGACTTTTAAAAAAATCAAACATATGTCTTAATTCTGCAAAGTAACTTGCAACACTATTTTTTGAAATACTTGTTAATAAATGCTTGTCCAGATTTTCTATCAGTAATGATGTAACAGAACCAATAGGTCGATCTGATAAAAACTCTACTGCTTTATTGAATGCATATCCGTAATGTTCTATTGTAGATTCTTCTCTATCTTTTTTATATTTTTTAAATTCTTCAAAACCTTCCTTTAATGTTTTATTTCTGTTTTTTTCACGCCTAATTTTTTCAACATATATTCCCGCTCCTAATTCATACTCGATTTTCTTTTTCTCCAATTCGGCTTTTTTACGGTTCTCTCTATTATCTTTCAGGAACAGAGCATCTCTGTGCCTCTTCCCTGCTTCATCTCTATAATCTAAATATAAGAATCCTCGTTTGGTTCGAATTGTAGCCATTTCATCCTCCCTGATTTGTTGTAGTGTTATGTTGATTTGGTTAAGCAGCGAATCAGGTAAGCGTTATTTTTTTTCTATTAGTTGGCTTTTAAATATTACTTCGTATGATTTTATCAAAATATCTTTCTGCTCTAAGAATTTATCTTTTTGTTTTAACATTTCTTCAAGTTCTTGAATTCTTTTCTCTGCTACTTTCAGCTGATAATCAAGATTCCCTTTCCTTTTCCCTTCCTCAGCAAGTAAGAGGGCATCTATATCAATGCCTCCTTTTTTGAACAACGCAAGATATTTTGGTGATTGGTGTTTAATACCCCTGGAAATTACACTTTCTTTCACTCCCAGTTTAATAGCAAACTTAGCTTGAGTGCCGAATTTGGCTTGTATTGCTTCTTTTAGTTTATTTTCATCTATCCTCATTGTCTTGCAGTATCTTTTATATTATTTGAATTTCTTGCATTATGTTCTAATTAATTGTATTTTTCATTTGATTTTATTTCAAATTTAACATTTGTTCAAAATTACATAATATTGATGAAAATCGCAAATAATGCAGCTTTATCTATAAAAAAAACATCACGCATGCTTGAGGTAAGTCCTTCATATGTTTCTTACTTATTAGCTGAAGGTGAACTTGATTTCTTCCTGCCTCCAGGGAAAAAGCCTCGGAAGGTAACCTTAGAGTCGATTAATAGATTTATCGAGAGATACACATACAATAACAAAATGAAAGACCAAGAATGAAAACAACAAACAATTCGAAGAAAACAAATCCTAAAATGTCCGGCGTTATTCACATTGATCCTGAAGTTCACAAGCAATTAAAGATTTATTGTGCAACTCATGACCTTAATTTGGGTGAATATGCAACTAGAGAATTAAGGGAGTCACTAAAGAAAAAAGGAGTTAAATTTTTAAACGTATAGAATTAAGGATAATTTTAATCGAACATTCGGTTTCAGCTTAAATCAAGGGAGTTACATTGTATAATTTTTTTATTTACGCATCGGGGATTTTTGTAAGTTTTTTATCAGGTTTTCTCTTCGCAAGATATCTTTATTTAAATCATTTTAAGAAAAAGATTTCAAATTACTATAAGATAAACTCTTTTCTCAACGAAAAATATTTTTTGCCTGCAGGAGAAGTAAAATTCTTGAAGCAAAGTTAAAGCAGCTGAAGCCGAATCTCATTTCCTTAGATGCTATTTTCGAAAAAATAATCGTCTCTAAAAATTGAAAAAGAATATTACGTATTATCCGCATTACATTGACAGCCATAATCATTGGAAGTTTAAATTACTCCGCTCTCTCCTTGGTTGGGAAGCTGAGGGTAAGTTTTGGACGTTAAATAATATGATCGCTGCCAGTGAAAACTGCATTCTGAAATTATCAAAGAAACAAATTCGCGCAGCCGTAATGAATGATCTCTCACTTTCATCAGAGCAATTTGAAAGGTTTATAACTGTCCTTACCCACGAATGCGAATTAATAATTAACCTGGATGGATCTATAACCACGGATGTAGTCCGGGATTCCCTGCACCTGGTAATGAAAGATCGTGAGGAAGCACGTAAACGTTACCAACAAGAAAAGGAAATTAAACAGACTAAAATTTTCAGTATCTAAGCAATGGAAGAAAAATTAGATAATCAGATTAATAGAGAATTTAATAATCTAAAGAAGTTTGGATTTAAAGTATTCAGCTTCAATTGCAGGAATATACTTTCATTCGGCATGAAATATTTTGTTAATCATATTATAGTATCGAAAAGATATTTGATCTTTATCGAAGTAAATCCAGACAAAGAGATATTATCGGAGGAAAAGAAAGACTTGCAAGTATTCTTATCTCATTTGAGTACTTTAAACAAATCACTGCATTTCCGGATTATCCGGAATATGAAAGAATGTAAAAAACTTACAGAACTTTTAATAGCTAAAAAATTATAGGGGTGAAATGGGAAAACTTGAAAACTATAATCAGCTGCTTAATATGCTGAAATATGGAAAGAAGAATGCCGTTAGAGCAAAACATTTAGCAGGTAATTTCGATGTTACCAATCTTCTTGAATTCAAACGAAAAGTTAGAACGCTTGCGCATGAAGCTAGGTTTAATGGTCATTGGATTATTGGAGATATTAATGGATATTATGTTGCTCTTAACCATTCAGAATGGGAATCATATAAGAGGCAGCGACTCGTAGCAATTAATAACGAACTGAAAGCAATTGCTAACTGCGATAATATTTCTTTTGCGGATTTAATTAAGACCGTCTATGGTATAACACCTACAGACAAAAATTATGAATTATTTTGAAAATATTTTTTTTGTTTTTATATAATTGTAATAATCGGATTTTGTTATACTTAACTATTTACCCCCAAAATCGAGGAGAGAAAAAAACGATGAGCGAAGATATCCAAGATGTATATGGCGGGTCTATTGATAAAAGACTCTTCCCTTATTATCTGCATCTTGAGTCAGCAGTAGAACTTTTTACTGGTGCTTCAGAAAGCTGTAAACATTTATATGAAGGTAAGATCAAAGATGCTCATACTGCCCTTACAGCGGCAAAAACTATAATAAAAAAACCAGGGAACAAAAAGGGATAAATTGTCCTTCCTCTTAATCCCGGCTTGTGTCGAAGGACCGGGAATTAAATTTAGTGTATAAAATATTTGCTTTTCAAATTATGGCTGTTTTTCACAACCTTCATTGGAGAGGTATGCAATTTTGTTCATCATAGATAAAATTGCAGATGAATAAGTATGCTTTTTCGTGAAAAAAAATTAGTTTCCATTTATATCCGGTATTAATCCAAATAAAATCCTCCTTAATTAATCTACCGGACTTATCAACAAATTATTACCTAGTATTACCTGAAAAACGCCGATAATTGTATATTATACTATACAAATTTCAATAATAAATACGACTTCGCCCGAAGTTTTTAAAACTTCGCCCGAAAAACGGTAAACTTCGGCCGAAGTCAGACACATAGAGAAAGAGAGATTAGGAGAGTAATGTGGATATGTGGATAAGTTTTTTTGGGCAGCAAGATGGAATAAAAGGAGCAAGCAAAAAAACAATCAAAAAAAAATTGTGCAAGATAAGAAGAGTAACAATTCGCTCGGGGCGGTTTTCAACTTTAATTGCAACAAGTTTTATGATTGAATGACTTGGTTAAATATTTTTTCTCCAATATAGACATTTTAAAATTAATAGTGTACATTTGTGCACTATATTTAAGGAGGTAAAAAATGGAAGATTTTGATGCAAAATTCAATGATTTGATAAACAGGGGTTACGATATCAGCTTTTATGAAGATGAAAATTATAATTTATTTACCCAAAAACCGGAAACGGTATATTATGTATTGATTAAAAAAGACGGGGACGATCTATTCCGCTTCCTTTCCAGGATTTTATACAGGACATCACTCTTAAATGTTTATAAGCAGATACCGAAGGTTGAAAAGCTGTTTTTGATGTAATTCCTGTATTTATTGAATTGTTTGTTCACAATGTTTAGAAGAAAATTTAAATCCTATCTGTTTGGAAGAGATATAAATCCTGATGAAAAAGATTTTATCGCTATTGTAAAAGCAGAACTGCTTTTCCGGATATTTGATCTGGATGAAAAAAAATGCTCATGCATGGGATGCACGGAAAACAGAGAAAAGTATTATAATTTTCTGCAGAAAATATTTAAAGCTGAAGATAAAGCCTTTGAAGAAAAATTTAATAAAGAATATGATCCGTAATCTTGCATATATTCCTATAGTTTTTATAATTTATTTTTATGTCAAAATTAACAATCGGTACCTGCAGCTGGAAATATGATTCCTGGAAAGGAATAATTAACCGGGTTATATCACATTTTGTATATCGTCCTATTGAAAAATGATAATATTTTAACAATATTGAATTGCTTTTACCTTATAATCCATTAGCCACTTACAAAATTCGATTTCGGAACCTCTATAAGAATTATAAATAAATGATTAGTGAAACCATTCTACATTATAAAATAATAAAAAAATTGGGCGAAGGCGGAATGGGTGTGGTATATCTTGCTGAAGACACAAAGCTAAAACGGTATGTTGCAATCAAGTTTTTGCCACATCAAATTTCAGCAAACGAAGAAGAAAGAAAACGTTTTGAAATTGAAGCGCAAGCTGCGGCCTCTTTTAATCATCCTAACATTTCCACAATTTATGCTATTGAAGAAACTGATTCCGAAGTATTTATAGTAATGGAATTTATTGATGGAATTGAGTTAAGAGATAAACTTAAATCCGGTCCAATTCCCTCTGAGAAAACATTAAATATAGCAATTCAAATTGCTATGGGTTTAGAAGCTGCACATAAAAAAGGAATTATTCATCGGGATATCAAATCTCAAAATATTATGATCACTGAAGCCGGCAAGGTTAAGGTAATGGACTTTGGACTGGCGAAAATACAGGGAGAAACAGGACTAACTAAAAGCGGCTCCACACTCGGCACAGTCAGTTATATGTCCCCTGAACAAGCAACTAACGAACCGGTCGATCACCGCAGCGATATCTGGTCTTTAGGGGTTCTGCTTTACGAAATGATTACAGGAGAATTACCTTTTAAAGGCAAACATGAAGCAGGAATACTTTATTCCATCGTTAACTCAGAACTGCTGAAAATTCCAAATGTTGATTGCCCTGAAGGACTGGGATTCATTGTACAAAAAGCACTAGTGAAAAATCCTGATGAACGCTACCAGAATATGAGTGAGGTTCTTAATGATTTGAAAACTATTGAGAGCGGTAATGTTTTACCTAAACCACATATTAAAAAGACCAGTTACAAAGCCATGATTTTTGCAGTTGCACTTATTGCTGTTTGTATAATTGCACTGGTAATTTTATTCTTAAATAATAAACCGGATAACAATCTTCCGCCAATGCGTACTGTTCGTATTACCACTTACCCCGGTGAAGAGTATAATCCTGTCTTTTCTCCCGATGGTCAAAGTATCGCTTTTTCCTGGAACGATCCGCAAAAGAATAATTTTGATATCTATGTAAAAAGAATTGATAGCGGAAATCCTTTGAGATTGACATCCAGGACCTGGGATAATGTCCTACCGACCTGGTCTCCGGATGGAAACCATATTGCTTTCGTCAGAAGAGGTGAATATGGTGTTACAGAGTATGATGATGAAGTATATTCATCGGGATGGTCAGAAATATATATGGTCCCCTCTTTGGGTGGAAGGGAGCAAAAAATTATTAATTTCACACCACAATCGTTGGGTCCAATGAGTCCGATAAGCTGGTCCCGGGATAGTAAATTCATCTACTATTCAAGCTGGGATTCAACGGATTATTCCTTTAGAATTTTTAAAGTTTCAATCTTAACTAGTAAGATAGAGAAGATTACACATTTGCCTGATACATTAACATCAGATTATTCACCATCCATTTCTCCGGACGGCCGTTTTGTGGCTTTTAAAAGAATCTTGAAAGGTAAATATGATATTTATATACAAAATCTGGAAGACCAGCAAATCAAACGTATTACAAATATTAATGGCGATGAGATCCATGGCTTTTGCTGGAACAGCGACAGCCGCTCTATCCTTTTTTCTGCCAATCTTGATGGTACTTTTTCACTCTGGAAAACGGATTTAGAAAGAAGTGAACCCATAAAAATTATTAACGGTATCAGTATAAATGATCCCAGAATTTCCAGTGGGGGAAAAAATCTGATATATACCGAAATACTGGAAAACAGCAATATATGGAAGATTGATTTGAACAATCCCGACCGGGAAACGCTTTTAATTGGTTCTTCCGCTTTTTTTAACCAGATGCCAGATATTTCTCCTGACGGAAAAAGAATATTATTTCAATCAAGCCGAACCGGAAATCCGAGTATCTGGGTATGTGACAGTGACGGCAGCAACCCAACTCACATAGCTGGTTATGGTGAACCTTTTTGGTCTCCGGACGGATCTGAGATATTAATAAACAATAATGATGGCATAAACATCTTGAAGGCAAATGGCAGTTTACCTGTAAAGATCACTGACCAATTTATAAAAGCCATCTGGACAAAAGATGGCAGCGGATTTTATGCGTCCAAAACAAAAGTACTACAAATATTCAGGATATCCAGGGACGGCACCGTTCAAAAACAGATCACAAAAAAGTTTGGTCACTATCCCCAGGTCTATGGTGACTTTATCTACTATTTAAAGGGATATAAAACTAAGGAGATCTGGCGTGTTCCACTAAATGGAGGCCTTGAAGAGCCGGTATTACAGCGAGTGGATGGTTTAGTATTACGATCATGGACTGTCGTTAAAAAAGGCATCTATTTTATCCGGGAAAATGAAACATCACCGGAGTTGGATTTCTATAATTTTAATACAAAGAAAATAACCCTGATTAAAGAAGTGCCCTTGGCCAGCACATACATGCTTTCAACCATTGCGGTAGATCCCAAGGAACAGTATCTGCTTTATTCAAAAAATGAACCGGTTAAAAGTGATATTATTATGGTGGAGAATTTTCAATTGAATTGAAATAAAAATTACAAATTCTTCGCAGGTTGATTTTCGTCTCGTTAAATTCCCCGAAACTCCTTAACAACCCCGATAATTTTGACGAACCTAACTTGTTATAATATATTCAATTAAGCATACTCGCCAAATTCCCCGAGTTTTCCATATTTATCCGGACAATTTCCATTAATTCCGTTGACTCCGTAAAACATTAAAATAAAACAAGTTAGCGAACTTTTAGTGTGAGATAACATTGCTGGCACATGTTTGGAGAATGCTAATACAGAACACCCATTACACTTCTAATAATAAAAGAGCACACTTTCTTTCTTTTGATTGGTTCAATTTTTTTAACTGATGCTTTAAGAAGGTTTCTATGAAAAAAACTTTAACAATCCTTTTAGTAATAATGCTTGCTTGTATAGATAAGAGTCAGACTGTGTTTGATTCATTTGATACGTTTATAGATTCAAATTACGTCACCAGTTCAGGCGGCGTAAGCGATAGCAGCAGGATCCGTCCTTTTGAAGAACATCAGATTGTATCTAAAGGGCAGGGGGCTTTGGGACTTAACTACAAAGTTGAAATGGTCGAAGCATGGGGAGGCTCTGCAATTCTTCAATTGCGGGTTCTGGAAGATACAGGAGTCTGGAATTTTTCAGGTTACAATAGCTTATCATTCTCATTCAACAATAAAGTGCCTTGCAATTGGCCCGGAGCAGCGCAGCTACGAATTATTTTATATGATGCGAGTAATGTTAAAGATATAGATACTACAAGTTTGGAAGGAACTGAATGGTGGTATTCCTTTCTGCAAGTCCTCGACATTGATACGGGTTGGAATAAGATTATTATTCCGCTGAAAAATGTCGGCAGTGCTGCTAATGTTGGTAATGGCGGCACAGGATTCTGGCTCACAGGACAGAGTGGAATCGAGGGAAACGGGAAACTGGATCTTAATAAAATCAGGGGTATTGGAATTGAGGTGTTTAGCCGGGATCCTATTCACCCTGACCACGACGGAGCTGTACATGGAGAATTTATTTTAGATAATCTGGAATTGATTAGCAATTCAACTTCAGTTTTAACTACCGATAATAATCCTGAGAAATTTGTACTTAATCAAAACTATCCCAATCCTTTTAATCCAACAACGACCATCGAGATTTATCTGCCGAAACACTCGCAAGTAATGCTTAATGTTTTTAATACACTTGGTCAACAGGTAAAATCATTGATTAATGAAAATCTTTCTTCAGGAAAACACAGTGTAAGGTTTGATGCCAGGGGTTTAAGCAGCGGTATTTATTTCTATCGTTTTCAAACCAATAATTTCCATGTAATAAAGAAAATGATATTGGCAAAATAATAAGTTAACAAACAAATAATTACAAGAGGTAAAAATGAAAAGATCTATTTTCTATTTCTTCGTGTTGATATTTACTCAGGCTGGTTTCGGTCAAACCGTCTTTGAAAATTTTGATTTTTACAATATTCAAGCCAAATATATCATCAACACTCCAGAGGTAACTTCTAACAGCAGTATTACTCTATTACGGCAGCCGGTTGATAATTATGAAAATGATAATGCCCTTGGTGTTAAATACTCTATTTGGGCGGAGTCTGGTGGGAATGCGATGGTTGAATTTATAAATCCGGATACCAGCAACGGTGTATGGGATTTCTCGGACTATCAAAGTATAAGTTTTGCTATTAACAATAAAATTAAAAGTTCAAAACCATCACAAGTCTACTTAAGTATTATACTCTTTGAAATAAGTGATGCACCGCTTAATACCAAAAATATGAATGATGCAGAATTCTGGGAATCATTTCAGTATGTTCTCGATCTGGAACCTGGCTGGAGCACTTATGATATGCCGTTAATACCTGTTAGTAAAGATGTTATACAGGAAAAACCGAGCAGCGGTTTCTGGCATTCTGACCAGGAAGGTGTCACTGGTAATAACAAGCTTGATCTAAATAAAATAGCTGGCATCGGGTTGGAATTTTATAGTTCATCTCCGGAGGATGACACAATATCAGAAGGTGAAATTCTTCTTGACAATATCTTTCTGAATGGTAAAACGTCTACTTTAGCAGGTGTAAATGCTGAATCAGCAAATCCCGGCAGCTTTCACCTGAATCAGAATTATCCCAATCCATTCAATCCTTCTACACGTATATCTTTTAACATAACTCAACAGAAAAATGTTAAACTTAATGTTTATGATATATTAGGGGAAGAGATTGCAGTAATTATAAATAGAAATATGATGTCTGGTGAACACAGTGTAGTTTTCGATGCCGGGAACTTACCATCCGGATTTTATCTTTACCGGCTTCAGGTTGGAAAGTTTACGCAGATTAAGAAAATGATGCTGGTAAAATAAAACAGATGTAATACTTATCCTTTAATACTTAACAACTATTAGTGAGGATGTTAAAAAAGAATTATTGTTATTCGAACAATCTGCTGACCGGCAAGGTGGGAAGGTGAAATTTCTTCTTTTAAGATACAGATTTTTTTTATTCGGAAACCATCCTCAGAAGCCTTCCGGCAAAAGCGGGAATCTTCCGGCAAAAGCTTTTAATTTAGAAAAATAATTCTTCATTACTTTATTGTCACTTCTGCATATCATGTAAAGTATCTACCTGAATTCTACAATACAGCCCAGTAATTTAAAATTATCAGAATAGGGGACTATAGCACAACTACTAAAAGCATTGTTGCTTAATGACGAATTATTATTTATTTTTTTAACTTTCAAATAATTAGTCCGGCCATAAACTTTATAAACATCTGATGCTTGATAATCAAAATCCTGAACAATACGAGACTCTTTTTGAGCTGATATCCATTCTAAACAATCTCAACGATTTTGATGAGATTGTACGTTTGCTAACAGAAAAAATAACGACGTGGCTGCAAGCTGATGCAGCGTTTATTATGATGGTGAACCCTGATACGCAAAGAACTATAATAACTGCTATGTTTACGGGTTCTGCAGAGATCGATAAAAATATCCGCAATCTTAAAATGCAGATAACCGGCTGGATGTCTAATAACGAATCCTCGTTGTTGTCAGAAAATATAATCAAAGACGACCGGTTTTTAAATTTGAAGCTTAATGGTCTGGATATTCAATCTGTTATCGCATCCATGATCCGGATGGAAAATGAAGATATCGGCTCAGTTATAGTTTATAATTCATCAAAGAAAAGAGCGTTTACAGATAAGGATTTATCCTGGCTGGAAAAAGTAAACCTGATTGCAGCACCTTATATTCGCAGCCTGGAGCAGCGAAGGAAATTTTTTAAGCCGGAAGCGACTGATTTCTCACTGCGTAAGAAATACGAGGAAGTCGGGTTAATTGGTCAGAGCAAAGAATTTATAGAATTGCTGCATGTTATTGAAGCAGCCGCGCGGTGCGATGTGCGTGTAGTTCTTGAAGGACAAACCGGTACAGGTAAAGAGTTAATCGCGCGTGCCATTCATAAATTCAGCCAAAGATGCATTCAACCGTTTTTAGCAATAGATTGTGGTGCGATTCCTGCGAATATAATTGAAAGCGAACTGTTCGGCTATAAACGTGGTGCGTTTACTGGTGCCAATCAGGATCGCAAAGGTCTAATAGAGGAAGCAAACAACGGCACACTTTTCATGGATGAAATTGCCAATTTACCTTTTGAAATCCAATCGAAGTTTATGCGTTTTTTACAGGAAGGTGAAATACGACCTTTAGGTTCAAACCAATCAAAAAAAATGAATGTACGTATTATTTCTGCTTCGAGCCAATCATTGTTCAAGCTTATTGAAGAAGGTAAATTTCGTGAAGACTTGTATTTCAGACTTCATGTTTATCCTGTTTCCATTCCATCTCTGAATGAACGTACTGAGGATATACCTTTATTATCAGAACATTTTCTAAAAAATTTTTCTGCTGTTCAAAACAAGCAGGCGAAATCTTTTGATACCAATCTGCAGAACTATTTAAGACGGCGGGAATGGCGCGGGAATATCCGTGAACTGGAAAATTTTATTGAACGTATTATTACAACAACGCCACGTGAAGCAGAAATCCTAAAAGAGAACCATTTGCCACCAGATCTTAGAAAAGATTATAAACAATTAAAACGGACAAATGATTTTCAAAAAGAAAACCTTTCTCTTAACGAAAATATTGAAGCCCTGGAGGCGAAACTTATACGCCAGGCATTGATTGAACATAATTGGAATCAATCTCAGGCTGCTCGTGTTTTGAAAATTGCCGAACACACCATGAGATATAAAATGAAAAAATTGGGCATTATTAATCCTCACGTATAAATAAAACAGAAATTTGTTTCTTAAAACTAAGCTTGTTTTTTATTTGATTATGAGTCCTTAGCTCTATTCATTTTTTAAAGGTATTTCACTATTGATTGGCAAGACAATTTTACACTATAAAATTCTAGAAAAGTTGGGCGAATGAAGGATGCGAGTAGTATATCTCGCTTAAGATACAAAACTAAAAAGACAGGTTGCAATAAAGTTTCTATCTCATAATATCTCAGCAAATGAAGAATATCAATTATTTGGAAGAATATGCCAAGCATTGCAGCTCTGTTGAAGTTGACCAATGGTTTTGGTCTTTATTCAAAGTAGTTAAGCTGTCGGACAAAAAAACAATTGATGATTATAAGAAATCGGTTCCGGAAGATTTTAAGTTTACGATTAAAGTCCCTAACTCGATTACTCTTACTCATTATTACAGCAGGAATAAATCAGAGCCATTAAAGAAGAATCCTCACTTCATGTCGGTAGACCTATTTGAAGAATTTCTGCAGACAATGAAGCCGATTAAAAATCAAATCGGTTCTCTGATATTTCAATTTGAATATCTGAACAAACAGAATATATCTTCCCTGTCGGAATTCCAAAACCACCTTCACCGGTTCTTCACTTCCCTGCCGGCGGATATTCCGCCTTTGTCGATTGAGATTAGAAATCCGAATTATATCAATACAAATTATTTAAGGTTTTTGAAAGACCTGGATCTTGCAAATGTTTTTCTGCAGGGATATTACATGCCGCCGGTTGTAGGGATTTATAATAAGTATAAGGTATATATAAAATGTCAAACCATAATAAGATTACATGGTCCGGATAGGTGCGGAATTGAAAAAATATCGGGGGAAAACTGGAATAAGATTTATATTAACTGGGATGAAGAGCTGGAAGACATTGTTGAGATGATTAAAGATTTGAATAAAAGAGGTGTAGATATTTATTTAAATGTTAATAATCATTATGAGGGGTGTGCGACGAGAACGATTGAAAAGGTTGTAAAGTTAACTCCGGGTGCATAAAATATATCGGTTTGTATTTCTTTGTTATACGTTTTTTAAAATTATTGATAATCTTGTCTATATTTTTTTAGTTCTGACAATTCTTTATTTATTTGATTATCCCATTCAATAATAATTTCTTTGTTCTGTCCCAAATTACTTTCTTTTCTGAATTTTTCAATTCTATCAGATAATTCATTGTTGATTTCTTCGGTCATTTTATGAAACTTTTCCGTGTAATCATTCAGACCAAAATCTGTGCTATCAAACGTTTCTCTTAGTTCTCTTGTATATAATTCATAAATATTAAAAATAATTTGGTTGTATAATTATAAATCTTTAGACGCAAAATTTTTATTTACCCATGAATGTTTTTTATCAAATACACAAATTGATGTAAGCTTGGCAGAACTAAACATATTTGCTTTTTCAATATTTGAAGGATTATAAATATGAATTTCACTTCCATAACTATTTGATGAACTTAATGGCTCTCCCTGAAAATCATCCCATGTTAATTCTCTGTCTTCTGACCATAATAAATAATCTTGTTTATTATAAATTTGATAAAGTTCTGATATTTTGCTTGTTGCACATTGAGTTAGAAATAAGGAAGTTAAAAGAAATAAATATTTTTTCATTCGATTCCCTTTTTTATGTCAAACGTATAACATATTCATTAGACGCCAGAAACAACTATTTTTTGTTTACTAATATCAGAAATTTTTTTCTAATATCAGAAATCTTTTTATTTTTTACGATTAGGAAAATGTAAAATTTAATTATAAACCCACTTGTCATAAACAAAAACATCAGTTCATTTTACCTGCCGAAGCAACAAAAATAATACAGATTAATTTTTAACCATTTAGTTCATAAAATATTAATTCAAACAATAGCAAATTTGCGTAGGCGGGCTGTATATTGTCAGCCAGATTTACATAAGGGAAATTATAGCACATTAAGGAGAGGGTGAGGATGTTTATTTAAATGTTGATAATCATTATATGGGATGTGCCTCGATGAAAATTGAGAAGCTCCTAAGTTTAATATCTAATTCTTAAAATTCGATGTATTTACTATTGATATATTCCCAACTTTCTGAATTTTGTTTTTTACAGTATAAAGAACATATCAGAATCCTTTTTTTACTTGTAATAAATACATAAGGGTAACTATAATGATAAATATGAAATAGAAAAACTGCTAATATTTCTTTCCTTTTAAATTGTACAATCCACTTTTACCTGGCATCAATATTGGACTTTTTAAAGTGAGGTTAAAGATATTCTCAAAATCACCAAAATTTTTTAACAATACCTGGTTTAATATTTAGGTTCTTAAAATTCTTTCAAGTTATATTTTATGAATGCTATTGCTGATTTACAAAAATTAATCTATGAAAAAGGAAATCTCCTAATAGGTGATAATGCGCTTATAGAATGGTATGATATCCTCGATATTGAGATAAAAAAGCTTAAACCAAGAGAATCTGCATTCTCAATAATATTGAAGGGTTCTATTATATTGATTTCTGTTCTTCTAATCAGTGCCAATGGTATTTTGATTACATTGTTGAATTTATTTCGATTTGGTAATGAATCACTATTAGCCATTATTCTTTCTATTCTGTTTTGGATAGGTGTTGTAATAGTCTATCTTAAATTTGAAGAACCTTTAAATTTTATTAAGCAGTCTTTTAAGGGGAAATTGAAGGACATAAAAAATGAACTAACTGCTTACATGAATTTACAATTGCAAATAATAGAAGAAGTACTAGCAAGAAATTTAATGTTTAAAAATTTAGAAAAGATAAAAAGGGAAAAAAACAAAATTGAGAAATATTTAAAAAAGAGAGAGTAACAGCCTTTTGAATTATGTAGATATTTTAAAATAGAAGAATTTTAAACCTCCCCTTTTTTAATTCATTATAATGACTCTTCAAAGCTTTTTAAAACCTTATTTTTAATTTAAATCCACTTAACATAAACAAGAACATCAGTTCATTTTACCCGCCAAATTATCTAACCTTAAAAATCAATTATTGTTTAATTTGGTGGGCTTTACATTATCAGCCAGATTTACTACTTGTCTCGATTTCTTATCGGGATAAGGGAAATTATAACAATAGCAAATTAAAAAGACAATAAGTGAACGAAATTATAAGATTTCGGAACAATATTGGTAGAGTTTCCTTCTTTAAAAACTTACCTTATTAAAAATAACAGTAAAAATGTAAGAAATTAACAAAATCGGGCCTTTATTTGTTGAATCAGAAAAAAATAGAGCCAATTTGACGAATGACCCGCTATGGGGAAAAATTATCAATTATTTAAACTCAGGAGGGAAATCATGAAAAACCTAATTTTCATTTTTCTGTTTTTTGGAAGAGCCACAATATACATTGGCTGTTCAGATAATAATCCTTCAGCTCCACAGTTAAGCCAGAATAATGATATTGTGTCTAATTCTCTCCAAAAAGGAGCACCTTCTTCTTCCGGTATTGTAATCAGATGGGAAGATAGCTGGACCGAAATATGGTATGATAATAACACTGGATTAGTAATTGCTTTCGGTCCTGAAGACGTAACTTCTCGCATATGTGGTGGACCATCTGATATGAGTATCTTTTATCTTAAAGACATTATTTCTCCTTCAAACGAAGAGGAAATGAGAATTATTGAACAGGTAAAAGGTGAAGTATACGTTTCAGTTTGGGATATTGCTGGACTTGGCCAAGCAACAACTTGGTGTGAATTCTTCAGTAACGCTACCTTGGTTGCTAGTGGTATGGGTAAATTTAGGTACAATGATAATGATTATTATGCATTTTTATTATACGGTTCAAAGAATCATAATTCTATTGGTGAGAAAGTTAATGGTCAGTTGACTGCTCCAGATGGAGCAAAGAAAATTCTGAATTTCGTATATGAGGCTGGTTGGGACGGTAATGATTTCGATAATACCTATAAAGAAAAATTTAAAATACAATTAAAATAATTATTAAAAGAGCAGGTAAATTAACTAAATATTTTACCTTTAAAAGGAAACACCCGGCTATCCGCAGTTCAGCGGATGCCGGATATTTATGAAATTAAGTCTAACAATAAAGGATTAATGTTTCACATTTTGGATAATAGTTTCAAATTAGAAACCCACTTTACATAAACAAGAACATCAGTTCATTTTACCCGCCAAATTATCTAACCTTAAAAATCAATTATTGTTTAATTTGGCGGGCTTTACATTGTCAGCCAGATTTACATAAGGGAAATTATACTACATAATGACCATCTTTACTAACATTGGTAATTCTATCTATGTCCTATAATTTAGCCTTATATAAACTCGGCACATTACCTTGTCAGTTCATCATCGCTTCATTCCGGCGGCTCGTTCCTCGCACGCCGGAATTTATCCTGATGAAAAGAAGGATTTCGCTTATATTGTGTAGCTTAGGACTCACCCCCCTTAGGACATCATTGAAACATTTTATGAGCATTCTTCCATTCAGTTGTCAGCTTATAATTGTTCCATAACCTGTAAAGGAATAATTGAAATGAGGTAAGATTTTTAGAGGAGAGATGTAGATATTTACTTATATGTTAATAATCATTATGAGTGGTGTGCGCCGCCGTTAACAATTGGGAATATCAAAAAACCATTGAAATCATTTTTAAAAATGCCCGCCTTTGCAAGCGGGCAATTACACTTTCATTCCCCATAATAACATGGGATGTGTTAATAGGGGTTACTATATATATACACTTGTCAAGATAAACTCAATATTTGCATCACAGACTGTTGTGAATTGTGGCGCAAGGGACAGTTAAAATTTAATAATTGTACAACTTTTCAACAGTTTTTACAAATTTCTAAATCAGGAGATGTTAATTATGGAAAAGGTTCTGAATTTAATTGTAATGTTTGTTATATCTATGTTAATAATGACCGGTTATTCTTTAGCTCAAAATAAACAGGAGAAAATGGAAAATCAAAAAATGAAACAAAATACTATGCAAAGTGATACCATGATGAATTCAAACAATATGGAGATGGATAGTACATTTGGGGCCTGTGCAAAAGCTTTACAATTTATCCGCTAATCTCAACCCAATATAGTCCTTCTGGATCTAGGTTTACGAAATCAAAATAGTTTAAACCTGGTAAAAGTATTAAAAAAGGATTTTCAAAAAATAAAGATTATAATGATGGACTTCGCTCCCTTACAGGAAGATTTATTAGTTTTTGTGCAGGCAGGAGTTTCAGGGTTCATACTTAAAGAGGCAACTGTAGATGAATTTCTTAAAACAATCAGATCGGTTGCCGGTGGACCTAAAGCGCTGCCGACTAATTTAACCGAATCACTCTTTTCCCAGGTTGTTAATAAAGCAGTAAACGGGTCAAATCCTTCAAAGATAATTGATTCCGTAAAAATGACGAAACGCGAACGGCAGGTAATTGAATTGGTTTCAGATGGTTTGACCAATAAAGAAATTGCACAAAAGCTTAATCTCTCAACTTATACTGTAAAGAGTCACGTTCATAACATTCTTGAAAAATTAGCTCTTCATAACCGCGTACAAATTGCAAAATATACTAATATTTATTAATCTCACAACACTGCAATTGATATTGATTCATTGAGAAACGAATAATTTCCTTTAACTACGCACCCAATAGATGTAGTCCCTTTTTCATCCCTTTGCTCGATTGAACAATTCTAAATTCCTTCATAATATATTTTGTTACTTAAGAGGCCGCTGTATAAACTATCTATCAAAGAAAATAATCAAGGAGTTATAAAATGAATAAGCTGAAAATCAAAGGAAATTGGAATGAAGCTGCAGGTAAACTAAAACAACAATTCGCAAACCTGACTGATGATGATTTACTTTTAACAAAAGGTAAGGAAGAAGAACTGTTGGGAAGATTGCAGAATAAACTTGGAAAGACTAAGGAAGAATTACGCAAAATAATTTCGAAATTTTAACTGTTGGTTTGCCGGGTAATTTAATGCTCTCCAGTTTCGCGGGTTTTCCGGCATACATCCTATAATAAAGCAAATAAATATTTTTAACATCTTACAAGGAGAGTTATGAAAACCAAATATTTCATCATGGCAGCTATCTTGGTAATTGCTGGGTTACTATTAACCGGTTGTGAAAAAACCGGCGAAAATGCAAAAGAAAAAATCAACCAGGCAAATCAAGCTATGGCAGATGCGCAGGCTCAATTTGAGAAGGAATGGCAGCAATTCAAAAGCGATACTGAATTAAAAATTGACGCTAACCAAAAACAAATTGATGATTTCAAAGCGGCTATGAAAACGACGAGTAAAAAATTCAAAGATAAATATAAAAATGAAGTACTGACGTTAGAACAAAAGAACATCGAATTACGGAAAAGATTAAATGATTATAAATTTGATGGAAAAGATAATTGGGAAAAATTCAAACACGATTTTAATAATAATATGGATAGTGTTGGAAATGCACTTAAAGGTATATTCGAGAAAAAGAATTAACCGCTGATTATTTTTCCCAATGCAGAAAAGAATAAAATGAAAATGTTTTCTTAGGAAAAAATAATAATTATTTAACCGGAAAGTCATAATATGCACATTTCAAAAAATACACTGCTGATCATTATAATAGCAGTTATAGTGCTGGCAGTTATAGCCGTGTTTTTTCTATCTCCCGGCAACCAGACAATGATGAATGGCGGAATGAATGAAAGGATAAATTAAAACGGGTAAATGGGCAGCAACAGTTGGAGCGGTTTCCTGCATTACTTTACATTTGATCTTGTAGTCTTAATTTGGCTACCAGCTCTTTTAAAAAGAAATAACTTAATCGGAAGATGCTGACGGTAATGCAACGCGGATCAAGTGCTGGTGAAGATATCAGAAACTGTGGAAAATAAGGTGTAGAACAGCAAAATCGCAAGCCGGCGGATTTCCGGTGAACAAAAACAATAGAAGGAAAAAGATAATGTCTTTAATTGGGTTAGTGATCGTTTTGGTTGTCGTTGGGGTAGTTCTGTGGCTGATTAACAGTTACATCCCAATGCAATCTACAATTAAGAAAATCTTGAATGCGGTAGTGATTATCGTAGTGGTTCTCTGGCTATTGAACGCCTTTGGACTTATAGAAGGTCTAAAGACAATTCATATCGGGTGATAATTGTATTGATTGCGTTTTGAATAATGTTGTTGTGAATGAGGCCGCAGCTCTCACAGTCAGTGCCGGGACTCTGGAAACGAATTAAAATTCATTTTCAAGCAATATGGATTGAGTAACTGAAGGTGAAAGATAGAAATACGGAGCACGGATCATGCGGAAAGTAGAAAAATACTACGTCCTGCATGCTGTCTCTAATTCTGATTTTTTCAACAATTATGTGCGTTGCTGAGTAAATAATTTTATGAATTGCGGCAGGATGATAAATTTTCTAATAGCGATAACTCACAATTCCAATCCGCAGCAACAGAAAAATTAAATCAGATTATTTCGTCACCCTAAAGAAGTAATTACTTTTTCATCCCATTGGGCTATTTCTTTGTAGCAAGTTATTCAATAGTTTCCAATAGGTTAATTGTCTTGAAAGCTGAATAGTAGCTGTTATGTTCAATAAAGGTGTTGCACAAAAGATTGCCGGCAACTAATAAAAAACTGATCGATATATACTATTATTTAAAAACAAAAACCAAATTGGTTATCATATAATAAATCAATGTCATCTCAACTTCATGAAAGGAACAGCAATGAAAGCAAGAATAGCTTTGGGAACTATCATTATGATGTTTCTACTGGCCATCCCGGTAAATGCTGGTGGAAAAGGCGAACTTCAAGAATACTTCAGCAATACAGCGAAAAAAGTGAAAGCATCAGAGAACGCATCAGAGAAGCGTAAAATCCTCAACGAATCATTTCAGAACATGTCCACAGCCTTGGACAAAGTTCAAAGCCTGGGGATGATTTCGAAAAAAGATCGCATCGGTATTGATCACTTCAAAACTGCACTTCAAGATAAACAAGATGAGCTTGCAGGCAGAAATGGCTACGAGCGTGTTTCGGATACACAACTCAACGCCTTCTCTGATTACGTCGTGCAGGATATGGAACAGGCTAGCGGGGTAGTAACCATTAGTATTGTTACTCTGATCTTGCTCGCCATCCTGCTTGTGCTTATTGTAAGATAGTACTTCCACAAGTAAAAGTTCCGGGAGCTTAATTTGCGAAATTTATACAGTCAATCCTTCAAGGTCATTATTGAGAGCATTGTTTTTGCGGTGCTCGCCGTATTTCTATCCTCGTGTGGTACGGATCAACCTTTGCAGAACAAAACGCAACGGGCAAATGAGAGTGAATTAGATACACAATATTCGATCGTAATCTTCATACATGGTGATGGGGACTATCTTTATCACGATACAAGCGGTAACGAATATGAAGCAGACAAGGAGATTCTGTCGGAAGCAATAAGGGTCGCACAGCAAAACCCCAAGGCTGAAGTGTTCATCTTTCACCAAAAACCCAGACAGCACTTCTTGTTCTTTTTCCCTCGTCGAGATGGTGAGTTCTATTATTACCGGAATGGACAGCTCATCGATAATGAATTATACTGGCGCTATCAGGAAAAATCAAACTTCGATCCGGAAGCGGAGTTATATCGTCGTTTCCTCCCTGTGAACCAGCGCAAGATGGTGCGTATGTTCCTCTATTTTGGTCACGAAATCCCCGAGTTCGACGGTAAGGGGTATGATGCATCATATCCAGATCGGGCATTCAACATCCATGACCTTACTATCAAGTTGAAAGGTTTCACATTTGACACTACAAGGTTCGATCTAATGATACTCAGCACTTGTTATGGCGGCACACCCTACACTATCCACGCTCTTGGAATGTTTTCGCGAACGATTATTACTTCTCCCGATAATCTTCATTTGTCTTATTTCGATCTCCATCCGCTTGAGCGGTTGGACCTCGGTTTGCAGAATGGAGATGTGCCTGCATTTGCAAAAAGATTCGCTCAGAATGCATTTGACCGGCTGACAGTTGATGTCCAAACAGCAGTTAGCGTTGCGGTTTATAATGTGGATCGTGTACAGGAATTCATAAACAAAGTCTACAGGGTTTATGATCATACATTGACCGCTTTAAAAGAAGAGACAGATACTTCCTCGACAACATTCGAGCATTGCGATTGCGCCGATCTTCCTTCGTATGTCCTGTCGACGATGTGCGAGGGTGTAGATGTCTTTTACCGGCCGGCACGCTTTGGGCGTTCAAAGCACAAACATAACCATTCAGGATGGGAATGCTGGAGGGACATAGAACCATAATATTTATTGCTTCTATAAAAGGTTCTATTGAAATTACAGGTAGTCGAGTATGTTGCTTTGCCGCTTAGTCCAAAAAAGGATTATGCCTCGGCATGTTTACCAAACGGAACAATTTATTGTGAGGGTTGGCTTCGGCATTAATCCCTTATAACTTTAGGTGTATTAATAAATAATATTGACTTAAAATAAATTATAAATTAGTATATTATTTAGAACCAAGGCCAAACTCTTCCACCTTCTTCATAATCTACTTTTTTACTCCTCAGATATCTAAAACGAAAGATAAAAACAGTTGCGAGTATTGTAATCATAATAAATAAGAAATTGCCAGCTACTATTTCATCAAATAATTTGATTGGTGAAAATGCGTCAAGCAAAAAGTTTTTATTATTTGATCCTATTGAACTAATTATAAAAGCAAAAACAGCACAAAAATATAAAGTAACCATTAATTTCAATGAGAGTTTAATAATATCTTTTAGTATCATATACACCTAACGTTCTGCATTTAAGCTGCAGCCCATTTTACCAACCGAAGCTTTAGCGTAGGTTGGATCATCTACTTTAAAAATCTCTAAAATGCCGAGTGCGTAAAATGCTGTCGGCTTGAAATGTTTGGTTATATTTGCATCCTATTTGTAACCACCATTTCTCGGTGGTAATCTTTTATATTCCGGTTTTGATTCAATAATTTTTGTTATATAATCAGCTAACTCAAGTAATTTTTTGTAATGCTCAGTTTGATATTCTGGAACAATATAATTCCATACAACAGCGTGTTCTTCATTACCATACTTTATCTTTAAATATTGAGTTGGATTTGGAGTAACTTCAACTTGGGCTGTATTCAAAATAGTGTCAGGTAAAGCGAAATAATTTATCTCTTCTACTTTTTGAAGTATATTATTTTGCTCTTCTTGTGTTAACCAAAAGCTTACTTTAATGACTCCATCATTTACTAAATCTTTTTGATAATAATTTTCGAATGTATTTAATTCATCTTTGAAATTATACTTAAAATCGATTTGGATAAATTGAGTGTCTGGTTCAACAGATGAATCTTTACAAGACGAATACATTATAATTGATGCTAAGAATAAAAGAAAAATTTTTACATATTTCATTTCTACCTCCCACAATCAATCATACTTTAAAAAGTATCATTGCTCACTTACTTGCAAATATGACGATAACTATGCCTTTACTTACGGAAGGCTATATGCTCTTTTTTAATAATTTAATTACCTTATTACAATTTTTCAAAGAACTCTTTTTATTAGGTCAGTATTTTTTCTCTTGTATGGCAGCAAGTAGGCCTTGCGACTAACCCGCCGCCCATAACAAAAGCGACTGCATAGTTGCACAATGCCGATGATTAAGCAAAAAGTGCGTAATTTTCTTCGTACGCGCTTTTTGCAAGTTTGATTACCTGAATGTCAGCGTCGAACAAAAATGATTACTTACCGCGAAAAACCTAATAGTCGAAATTATGCCGGCCAGAATCCGCGGTCGGGTTGAGTTGCTGGTTATAAGCGTTTTTATAATTTGATTTATCTAGTTCATAACGGTTTCGATATATGAGACGTTTTGCTGGAGCGTACTCGCGGAAGCAAAATGTCCCTGAAGGGCGAAACGACCGACAGGGAGTGGAGGCATATATCGTGTTAGATGCCGTTGCCATTTCATTTTTTAGTTTGTATAAGCTCGATAGGAGCTCCATTTTCTTCAATAAATGCGACTATATTTCCTTCAGAAGGACTATTTGGTTCAATTAATATTTTTCTATCTTTTATTGCTTCATATACATTATCAACCTCGAAAGCAACATGGGGAATAGTTTTTACAATATCAGGTAATGGACAATCATCTTCATATCTCATCCATTCTATTCCAAATTCACTTTTCTCATATCCAAAATGGTATACTTTGTAATCTTTCAAGTAAATTTCACCTTTAATGGGTATTTTAGTTGGGATTCCTAAATGATGATATTTTAATTTTGATAAGTCCATCTTTCCTCCATAATAAAAAATTAGCTGAAATGGCAATGGCATCTAACGGTTGCGCTATGTTTGCGTTGCCGATTGCGGGCTGCTTTCCTGTCGTGCCACAGCGAAATTGTTGCGAGACGAAAAGTAAGTTGTCAGAACGGAAACGGCAATGAAATATAGTGTTTGTTAACTGGCGTTATTTATTTGCCTCTAAGTTTTTTTCATACTCATCGACAATCAATTTGGCATTTTCATAATCAGAACTTAAAACTATCACCTTTACTAATCCTAACCCGCCTGGTGCTGCCCATGGTAGGTTTAAAGATCCAACTATCTCGTCCTGTAAAAAAGCTTCAATTCCTGAATTTTCTAATAGATTCTTAACCATCTGGGCTTGCCATGTTATGCCATTAAAAATCTCAATTGATTTAACTACATTGTCATTCTTCATAAGTATTTGTCGTTTAAGGTTTACTGTAAAATAAATTTTTTGTCACACTCGGGATTTGTCGTAATACCACAATCCAAGTTTAATTGACTATTATCAATAGACTCATATTCTCGGTAAAAATTAATATTTCTAACTAAATCATCTTCTTGGATAGTTGTTTTAATCGCCACGTCTATACTATAAATTATCTTCAACTGTCGCGTGTTTTATAATGCCAGTTAACGTTTAGTATATGAAAAGTAAGCGATTTCGAAGCACAAATATTTCAACTTGTAAGAATATTGAAACGGGCTACAAACCTTGATACTACTACTATTTCGCTTATTTTTTATATACATTGTTGTAGGGCGTTTTTATTCATTTATTTTCATTTTTACAATATTTTTAATAGACAACCAATCATCCCTATTTCCATAATCATATCAATTATTATTAGAACACTTTCTCATAGAACTGCTCTCTTTGTGTTAATTTTACTTCTTTGTAGTTCCGCACTAATTTGTCTTTAATTGCCTGCATCTAAAATATATCTTCGGTGACATTTTTTTAATTTCGTTCATTCTTAATTGTTAGGTCTAATCATTAAGGCTAACTTGAGGATTACGCCATCTCCAGGCATACCAAACAATCATTATAGGAAAAACGGGATATACAATTGACCAAAATGTTTCATAGGAAAATGCCCCTAAAAATAATATTAAAAAAATGAGATCAAACACTACGAAGAATATGCCTATACTGAGGTTTGTCCAGCGATTCACTTTATCTTTTAATATCAAGGACAGGATAATCATAAATATCGGAACCGCAAATATTAATGACATTACCAACAATAACTCATTGGTTACTGTAACGGCTGTTGTTCCCTCGACCAATTCCTTTAGTGCCACCGGATTATGAAGGCGTGTTGAATCCCCCTGTAAACCACTTAACATTCTAGCTACCCATAACGATGAAAGGATTATCCTTACATCCACCAAATTTTTAGCAGTGTTTTTAATTGTATTCATTTTTTCTCCATATTTTTTAATTTGGTTTGAGGATTTTTAATGCCCTACAACGTATGTGTATATTCATTGTTCTTATCCTCCTAAATTGGGTGTATAAGAACAATTGTTTATATATTTCTTTTAACTATAATTATTCCTGGTCAAAAAAATCATCAACAGGATTCTTTATTTTATTAATAGCCTTTTTTGAAACATGGGTATAAATCTCTGTTGTCTTGGAGCTATTATGGCCCATCGATTCTTATTATATAACAGAAATATTTAAAGTAATTTTAATTAATCTATAGTATTTTGATTATACTTACCTTGATACTAAGCTTATAACGGATATGCACTTAAGCTGCAGCCCATAACAAGAGACTTATACTTTTTACTACTGCCGAAGATTAAGCAAAACATGCGTAAATTGTTTTTTCACACGCATGTTTTGCAAAACTATTAATTATTTTGACTACGTTGAATTTACCTGCCAAAATTGGCAGGCAAGATATTTTAAGCGGAGCATCTACTTTAAAAATCTATAAAATGCCAAGTGCGTACAACGCTGTCAACTTGAAATGCCATGTTATGTGGCCTTTTATCTTAATATTCTGTTACTTAATATTTCTTGAATATTTCTTCTTCCATCAAGAACTGAATGGATATAGATTATATTCTTTTTGATTTCGTAAATTATGCGGTAGGGTTTGTAATGTATTTCTAAATATCTTTTTATTCCAGTATTTCTTAATTCTTCTGGGATATGTCCCCTTTCAGGATATTTTTCTAATTTGCTGCAAGTTTCTTCTAATTTATCAAGTAATTTATTTGCTATATCAAGTGAATCATTGATTACAACATAAAAGAATATTTCTCTCATATCTTCTTTTGCTTGCGGGTCAATGATAACTTTATATTTCATGATTGCTTCTGATTAAGCTCTTTACGAAGATCATTAAAAGTTTCTTTTATTCCCTTTGCATTAGGATTTTCTGCATTTGTCATAGCTAAAAGTTTTAACATAGCAAGAGTCTCTTGTGTTTTTTCATATAACTTTATGTCTTGTACAACAACTTTAGCTTCTCCATTTTGTGTTATTACGAAAGTTTTTTGATTTTTATTGATATTTTCAATTAAATCTGCTGCATTAGCTTTTAAATAACTTATTGATTTAACAGATTCACTTAATTTCATAGCCAATCCTTTTTTAGTCCAAATATAGTCTTTCTAATATTATTAATCAATTTATCTTTTTGCTTATTAACCACATAACGATCCGCAATTAAGTTGCAGCCCAGTTTATCAACCGAAGGTTGGAACAAGAAACTTATATTTATTACTACTGCCGAAGATTAAGCAAACTGTGCTTAACTTTCCGTTTACGCAAAGCACAGTTTGCAAAACTATTAATTAATTTGACTACGTTGAATTTACCTGCCAAAATTGGCAGGCAAGATACTTTTTGCGGTTTACCAACCGAAGCTTTAGTGTAAGTTCGATCATCTACCTTAAAAATCTCAAAAAAGCCGAATGCGTAAAATGCTGTCGGCTTGAAATGCTTT
>CAVRQC010000018.1:0-81845 GCA_963723205.1 uncultured Ignavibacteriales bacterium | reverse complement strand
CAAATAGAATTATTCTTTAAAATGGATTAAACAGCATTTAAGAATTAAAATCTTTTTATGGTACAACTCCCAATGCAGTTAAAACACAAATATGGATTGCTGTCTCAGTATATTTATGGTAGCCATTGTAAAGAAAAGATTAAATATAAATTTGTCACCTTCAGATTTTTATAAATTTTAAGTGTATCAATTTTTGAAAAAGTCCCTGATTTACAGCTTATAAATGATGTTGATTACGAATCTAAAACCTATGTTCCTCCCTCCTACCAATTGAATTTATTCGACTTATAATTGGACAGTAGTAAAAAATTATGATAATCTATAATACCTAATACATATATATTAAATATTAAGAGGCTCACTCCTGACAAAAGATTATCTCACAGCACCGGGCTTCAAGGACCGTTCCTTGACGGAAGGTTCATTCATTTTAAAGTTTGAAATTAAATATCTATGACTCAATGGTAAATTTACTGTCATGGAATGGACTATGACAGCTGGAATAAAACTGTTTCAGAATATAAATATGGAAATAAGTGTCGTTCATGATATGTAATTCGACATTGTAGTAAGTAAAAAGATTTTTTCATGAGAAATAATTTGTAATAAATAATCTATAAATGGATAAAACCACAAGTTTATAAGTAATTAATACTGGCCCGCGGTAATTTTTTCCAGCAACCATTTAGAACTTATAATACTTATTTTTTAATCTAGGGATAAAATTTTTACAGTTTTTTAAACTGTGTACTTTTTACATTTTGAGGATGTAAAAAAGTAAATATTATCCCTAGATTAAAAAATAAGTATTATAAGTTCTAAATGGTTGCTGGAAAAAATTACCGCGGGCAGGTATTAATTACTTATAATTTTTATTGGGGTTTTATCCATTTATAGATTATTTATTACAAATTATTTCTCATGAAAAAATCTTTTTACTTACTACAATGTCGAATTACATATCATGAACGACACTTATTTCCATATTTATATTCTGAAACAGTTTTATTCCAGCTGTCATAGTCCATTCCATGACAGTAAATTTACCATTGAGTCATAGATATTTAATTTCAAACTTTAAAATGAATGAACCTTCCGTCAAGGAACGGTCCTTGAAGCCCGGTGCTGTGAGATAATCTTTTGTCAGGAGTGAGCCTTAATATTTAATATATATGTATTAGGTATTATAGATTATCATAATTTTTTACTACTGTCCAATTATAAGTCGAATAAATTCAATTGGTTAGAGGGAGCATAGGTTTTAGATTCGTAATCAACATCGTTTATAAGCTGTAAAATCGGGCTTTTTTCAAAAATTGATACACTTAAAATCTGTAAAAAAGTGTAGAGTGACAAATTTATATTTAATCTTTTCTTTACAATGGCTACCAGTAAATATACTGAGACAGCAATCCATATTTGTGTTTTAACTGCATTGGGAGTTGTACCATAAAAAGATTTAATTCTTAAATGCTGTTTAATCCATTTAAAGAATAATTCTATTTGCCATCGTTCTTTGAAAATTTTAGCAATCAATAAAGTCTTCAATTGAAAATTATTTGTAAGAAAGACAAGACGCTTATCTTTTAGTTTATCGTAATACTTAATTCGCCGAAGTTTATCAGGATAATCTTTTGATTGATAGAATCCAGTTAGGTTAATTGTCTGATCGCAGATTACACCAGTGGTTCTATCGACAGTATGTGAATAAATTCTATTAAACTTAAAATTGGATTTTGCACGAGTGACAAAAAATGAATTGTTCAAGTGCAATGAATATAGCCGAGCAAAATCAACATAACCTCTATCCATAACATAAAAAGCTCCAGCTTCAGGAATAAGTATATCAAGAATATTTACATCGTGAATCACTGCCGGAGTCATATAAATAAAGGTTGGAATGCTTGTTTGCACATCTAACAATGTATGAAGTTTTATACCTCCTTTATGCTTTCTGAATTTAGCCCAAGGAAATAATGATAAGCATAAATCTATGGTCGTGGAGTCCAATGCATAAACAGTTTCATTAAGTTCTTTCTCAAAGTCTTCGGTGGCATATAGTTCTCTTGCTTGGGCAATAAGTATTTGAGCAAAGTCAGCATATATATGCCAGTCTCTTTTTTCGTTTGCATATGCTAATGTACTTTTTGATACTTTGCTTTTTATTCCCATATGATAAAGTTTTCCTTGCATTGCTCTTAAACAAGTTTCAATATCTCTAAGAGATTCACGATAAGTAAGTTGTGCAAAACTCATGCAGAGGAACTGATCCCAACAACTAAAAGATTTTATTTTATAGTTACCTTTATATAGTTTTACACATTGATTGAATTTATGTTGAGGTAAATGTTCCATCAATTGACTGAAAATTGTTTGCCCTAAATTCATATATGCTCCGGTTGTTTAATCAAACGGAGCGAAAATTAGTTCTTTTTTATTTCAAATCGTTTATGACTATTTTTCCTTATAACACTTTATTTATTATATAGTTACAGATTTTTACTCTATCGTATCTTGGACAGTAGTGATAATTTTTAAATCTCAAAAATATCCCCCTTTTTTGGAAAATAAACTGAACAATATCCTTTGTTAAGTATTTTTTCTTTTAAAGGAAGAGCTTGTTCTTCTTCGCCGTGTACTATAAAAATATTTTTTAGTTTATCAGGCGAAGAAAACTTTAGATAATCCAGTAAACCTTTTTGATCGGCATGAGCACTGAAATAATCCATTTTTTTTATTTTGCTTTTAACCTTATGAGAATTTCCTAAAATATTTACTTCCTCCGCACCATCCATTATTTTTCTTGCGAGTGTTTCCTGTGCAGCATAACCTGCAAACAAAATCAGGTTGTTTTTATTTTCGATGTTATTTGCCAGATGATGAAGAATCCTGCCGCCTTCTGCCATTCCAGATGCAGAAATGATCATACATGGATCTTTATAATTATTTAATTCTTTTGATTTCTCCACATCCCTAATATAAGTCAGCCTGTTAAAACCAAAAGGATCTTCAAAGTTGTCTATAAAAACTCTGAAAGTTTCCCTGTCAAAACATTCTGGGTGCATTCTAAAAATTTCTGTAGTATTTACAGCCAAAGGGCTATCCACAAAAATCGGAAATTGAGGAATTCTATTTTGGTCAAATAGTTTATGCAGAACATAAACTAGTAATTGAGTTCTTCCTACTGCAAAGGCAGGGATAATTATTTTTCCCCCTCTCTCAATAGTTTCACTAATTAAAGATGCAACTTCATCTTCAACTTCATTTGTTACAGGGTGAAGCCTGTTGCCATAAGTACTCTCCATTATTAATACATTAAGATCTTGTAAAATGTTCGGGTCTCTTATAACCGGCATATCAGGTCTGCCAATATCACCGCTGAACCCAAGTCTTGTAGTTTTTCCGTTCTCCTTTATATCCAAAACTATACCTGCCGAACCAAGAATATGTCCTGCATCTCTAAATACTACATTAACACCGGGAGCAACTTCAATGTTCTTATCGTATTGAATACCAATGAAATTCTGCATTGCATTCTCGACATCCGTTTCACTGTATAGTGGTTCAAATGGAACTTTATTCTGTTTGATTCTTTTTTTATTCACAAATTTTACATCCCTCTCTTGTAAATAAGCAGAATCCCTAAGCATTACCTGGCAAAGATCAACAGTTGCCGAAGTAGTGTAAATATGTCCCTCAAAACCATTTTTTACCAGGTTGGGAATGTTACCTGAATGATCGATATGAGCATGCGACAAAAACATTACATCAATACTTGAAGGATCAAATGGTATATTCTTATTTATTTCATAAGCTTCTTTTCGTCTTCCCTGGTAAAGTCCGCAATCAAGCAGAATTTTTTTTCCATTAACATGTAAAAGATGCATAGAACCAGTTACAGTTTGTGCTGCCCCGAAGAATTGAATTTTCAAAATTCCACCTATATTCTATTTACGAAAAGTAATTTATATTCCATCACTGAAAATGACTTTTTATCACAAATCATTTTTTACAGTGATAGCTAACATTAAATTAAGAAACTTTGATAATTTAAAAAAATATTTAAAATATTTTCTCATCTGATTCGTCTTACATATTAGAACAAAAACAGGTTTAATGACGTCGCAAACCAAAATAGTTGAAACGACCCTAAGGAAGGAAGGAGGCAGGTTATTTAATTTTATTAAAAAATATGTCCCTTCCAAGGAGGATGCGGAAGATATTCTGCAGGATGTCTTTTACCAGCTTATCGCAGGTTTTGAAGATATAATAATGATCGACAAAATTTCTAGTTGGTTATTTAAATCGGCCAGGAATAAAATAATTGATAAAAGCAGGAAGAAAAAACCGGAGAATTTCTCTAAAATTACGACTGCAAACGAAGATGATGAAAGTGAATATTTCTCTTTTGCAGATTTACTTCCATCTTTAGATTTTTCTCCGGAAGATTTGTTTCTTCAGGATGAATTTAATGAAAAACTAAAAGAGGCATTAGATGAACTTCCGGTTGAACAGAGAGATATTTTTATAATGAATGAAGTTGACGGTTTTTCGTTCAAAGAAATTTCGGAAATAACAGGTTTAAATGTTAATACTCTTCTCTCCCGGAAACATTATGCTGTAAATCAATTAAGAAAAAAAATAAGTAAATATTTAAATAAATAGGTATAACAATGAAACGTCATTTTAGTAAGAGATTCTTTTTTCAGAAATTATTTTTTGTACTGGTTATTATAGCGGTAATCTCATTGGTTGTTTTACTTCTGTGGAACTGGCTGATGCCTGCAATTTTTAACCTGCCTGAAATAAATTATTTGCAGGCAATAGGAATCCTGATTCTATCAAAAATTTTGTTCCTTGGAATCGGTAAACATAATCATAAGGATCATTGGAAAGACAGAGAATACTGGAAAAAGAAATTCGAAGAAAATCAGTGTACTGTTTCTGAAAAAGCTAATGAAAATAGTAAGTAATAGATTTTTATATAAAGTAAGAATACTTATTAAATAAAAAGATTTCACAGATTAAAATAATTTCTTTATTAAGAAAGGAGTTTTTCTATGGAAATGTTAATTCTTAAAACAAATATAAATTCCAAGATTGATTTTAAAAAGGTTAGGTATTTATTAACTAATTCATTTAAGATTAATGAATGCACTGTTGATTTGGGTGACAGAGATAAAGTACTTAGAATAGTGGGAAACGAATTAAATATGGAAGATGTAATAAGTAGAGTTAAATATTTAGGTTATTATTGTGAGGATTTAGCTTATTAATGTACACAAGTGCCAGTCACTTTAGAATTGACTGGCACTTTGCTCTTTTATATTTTTACAAATTCTACACGACGATTGTTAGCCTTTCCTTCAGGTGTTGAATTATCGGCAATCGGTTTGGTATCACCAAAGCCTTTTGTTGAAAGACGTGAAGCATCAATTCCCATATCTACTAATTTTGTTCTAACTGCATCAGCTCTCTGCTGAGAAAGTTCAATATTGTGTTTCGCATCTCCTGTATTATCAGTATGCCCATCAATTTCAAATTTAAGAGAAGGATCTTTTTCCAACAGTTTGTAAATCTCATTTATTGTTCCCATCGATTGGGGTTTTATTGTAGCTTTATCTACATCAAACAGGATCCCATGAGTAATAATTCTGCTTTCGGTCATTATATGCTTTGTGTCATTAAAATTCCCGCCCAAAGCAATCCTGATATTCTTAAGCATAATAGGTTTTTTCTGATCTCCAATGCCAACGAAATCAATTGCATAGGTGTTTCCTCTAAATACCGGCACATTTAAAACCCTGTACTGATCTTCATAGACCTTTAATTGCCTTCCTTTTCTAGCAACAGCAACATGATGCCATTTATTATTGTTGTAACTATCTTCAGGATAAGTACCGGACAGACCACCGGCAGAACATTCATACCCTACAAATACTGCATTCTGAGCATCAGTTGAACTATTATTCTGATCTTCATTTTTCGGATTCCAAAACCTTATCCCTACACTATTGTAAGCCCCAGGCTGTGTAAAGAAATCGAATTCCACGGTAAAAGTATCGCTTGCTAAATACGTATCTGTTTTCATGAGCGGTACAACACTTGCATAATTTCCTTCTGTTAATGCAAATATTTTTTCTCCCTGAAAAGTACTTACTTGAGCCTGCCCTGATAATAAATCCCAGTGAGATGGGAATTCTCCCGATTCGTCACCGGCAAAATCATCTTCAAAAATAATTTTATCCCCAGGCACAAAATCATAATTCTGATAAGTTTTAGTATTAACTTGCTGCTGACTATTTGAAGAAGAGGTGTTCATATCCTGAACAGTTTTGTTATCAGAAGTTGTGTTTGTCTCTGAGTTAGTTTTTTTTGCATTAGAATTCTCAGGATTCATTACTTTATTAACTACAGAATCTTCGGCCTGATCGACTTTTTCTTCCGCCTTATTTTCTACTTTTTTTAGGATATCTCCAAATTGAGCAAATGAATTAACAGAGCCTAACAAAAAAATAACCAGAGCAAATAGTGTTATTTGTTTCATTTCTTCTCCATGGTTTTATTTAATCAAAAATTATTGATTAATGCGGTATTTTTTTTTAAGTATAAATCCTTGAATCCATTTTATGAGTTTTTTACATCATTTCAGAAAACGGATTGGAAGAAAGATTTTTATCAATCCTTTAAAAATTATATAGTTAAAGAGAGTAAATTCCGGAATTAATGGGATATAAATAATTCGGATTAATCTGAAGTTAGCACAAAAACAATTTAAAAATGATTAATTAATAATTAATTTTTTTTAATAATTCGACTTTAAGAAATATAAATCACTCATTTCTTTAAAGTTGAAGTGTCTTTTGTATGATGAGGTAAAGAACAATTTTATTACTGATATGATTTGTAATTCCTTCCCCAAAAGAGAGGTCAATTAGTTTTATTTATTATCTTTAAAAAATGAAGAAGCCTATCATTAACAACTCCGGGATTTTCAATTGAAATTATATGACCCGAATCCGGTACTGTATAAAACTCAGAATTGGATATTTTATCTGCCATCTCTTTCATTATATCCGGTGTTAAAAGTATATCATTCTCTCCATAAAGTATTAAGGTTGGAATTTTAATTTTTGATAAGTACGATGTTGTATCTGTTCTGCCAGCCATTGCAAGAAGACAACCTTTTACACCAACAGGATCAAATACAATTGCTCTGTCCACGATTTCCCGGTATTTTGATTTTTTACTGATTTTAAAATGATCGGAAAAGCAATTATTTATAAAGCCCGGCATAAAAGATTCCAAGCCTTCTTTATTAATCGTATTAATACTCTCAGCTCTTTTTAATTTCCCTTCATCAGAATCTGCTTCTGATTTTGTATCACATAATATTAATCCCTTAAATTTACTTTCCATTCTTTCAACAGCCCTTAATGCTATATATCCTCCCATCGACAAACCACACAAAACCGCTTTTTCTATTTTAAGAACTTCAATAACAGATAAAAGATCATCAACAAATATTTCCATAGTATATTGTCCATCTCCTGATAAAGATTCTCCTAAACCTCTTATATCATAAGAGATACAATAAAAGTCAGAACTTAATTCGTTCATCTGTTCTTTCCACATATTATGATCAAACGGGAATCCGTGGATAAATATCACCGGCAGAGCATTGTTATTCCCCTCTTCAAAAATCTTAATGTCGTTACTAATAAGTTTCATTTTTTTTCTTTTTATTTGTATATACAATTCTACATTATTTACAATAACCACCAATAAAATAAGGAATCCATAATGAAAAATAAATTATCACTAACACTGGTTCTGATTATTTCCTTTGCTTTTTATTTATTTCCACAACAAGATTCGCTCAAACTGAATACATGGCTTCCTACTGCTGTAGTTGGGTTAAATATTAGTCAACTGGCTTTAAGTAACTGGACTCAGGGTGGTGAAAATTCTATAACATATACGTTTAACGGTACCGGAGGATTAGTATATAAATCTATAGGATGGACTTTCAGCAATAATCTTAAATTTGCATATGGCAGAACTAAATTAGGCGGAACTGATTTCAGGACTAATGATAATGAACTTTATCTTGAAAGTGTTATTTCCAAAAATATCGGTTGGGTAGTGGCCCCTTATTTTAGCAATACTGTTAGGACTCCACTTGGTGTCGGATATACATATGCCACTGATCCACCGACTGAAATTGCTGCTTTTTTCGATCCCGGTTATTTATCTCAAAGTTTGGGATTTACATATCATCAAACTAAAGGATTTGACACACGTTTAGGTATAGCAGTACAGGAAACTTTTACCAGGAACAATACACAATTTTCTGATGATCCTGCTACCGCAAAAGTTGAAAAATTCAAAGCAGAAACAGGTATAGAGTCCGTTACAAATGGTGAATACGTACTTGCCGACAATATGTTATTCAAAAGTAGTCTTCGTTTATTCTCACGCTTTAAAACACTGGATGTTTGGGATGTGCGATGGGATAATTCAATTGTTGCTAAAATTAATGATTATTTAAATACCAGCCTTTCATATCTTTTAATTTATCAAAAAGACCAATCAGTAAAAACACAAATGAAAGAAGGATTACAGTTAGGAATTAACTATTCAATCCTCTAAGAATTTATCAAGGGGAGAGTGAAATGTAACTCTCCCTCTTACAATAATTTAGATAATTATATTCTCCTGGTATGCTCAATTTAACTTGAAAAAAAGTTTTATTCTGTTTTATTGTTTACTCAAATTTAGAAAAATTGAACAAATACTTTCAGTACAATAGAATGAGTGGACAATGAAACAAAAATTAACTTATACATTTTTCTCATTACTAATTTTTAGTTTTGCAACTTTTGCCCAAAAGGATACTTTAAATGGATTTTGGGCTCCAAATGCTGCTGCAGGAATTAATTTTAGTCAAATTGCATTAAGCAACTGGACCCAGGGAGGCGAGAATCAAATTACATGGACTTTAATCGGTAACGGCGGGTATGAGTATTTCAGCAAGAACTGGAATTTTAAGAATACATTAAAAATTACATATGGAAGAACAAGGCTTGGAAGTCAAAATTTCAGGACTAACAATAATGAACTCTTTATTGAATTTGTTTTATCAAAACAATCAGGCTGGGATGTTGATCCTTTCTTAAGTAATTCAATTAGAACCCCAATAACCGCCGGTTACAATTATAAAGTTGAGCCGTTTCAAAAGAAGGCTGACTTTTTTGATCCCGGTTATATAATTCAAAGTATAGGGTTCACATATGATAAGCATGCTTTATTCCAGACGCGGTTAGGATTTGCTGTTCAGGAAACTTTTACAAATAAATACCGGCAATATTCTGATGATCCTAATACAAAAAGGATAGAAGCGTTTAAGCTTGAAACCGGTTTTGAATCGGTAACTTCATTTCAGCAGTCTATATATGATAATATGATCGCTAAAAGTTCTCTTCGCTTATTTACAAGGTTTGAAAATCTTGACGTTTGGGATGTAAGGTGGGAAAGTGCAATCATCGCAAAGGTAAATGATTTATTAAATGTTAATTTTGATTACTTGTTAATTTATAAAAAGTCTCAATCCCTTGATATTCAGATTAAACAAACCCTGCAGATAAGTTTTATTTATACTATCTTTTAGTATAAATAATTTTATTCTTTTAAATTAAAATGGAAAAAGAATATTGAAAATTGCATTTATTTCATCGGAAGCCGTACCATACGCAAAAACCGGCGGGCTGGCAGATGTAGCCGGTGCGTTGCCAAAAGCACTTGAAAAATTGGGTTGCGAAGTGAAATTATTTATTCCCAAATATTCAAGGATAGATGAAATAAAACATGAATTCCATTACAATTGGGAAATCGGAGAAATCAAAATAAAAATTAATGATGAATTTAGATCAGTCCATCTGCACCAGGGAAAAATTCCTGACTCGAACATCGAAGTTAACCTGATAGACTGTCCTCACTATTTTTTCAGAGATTCAATTTATACAAATGATTTCGATGAAGATGAAAGATTCATTCTTTTTTCTAAAGGAGTAATTGAAGTTATTAATAAATTAAACTGGTCTCCGGATATACTGCATTGCAATGACTGGCAAACTGGATTGATTCCCCTCTTTATTAAAGACAATTACAAAGGATATAAAATATTTAAAAATACAGCTTCATTGTTTACTATTCATAACATTGGTTACCAAGGTTTATTTCCGAAAAAAACTTTATTAAATGCTGATATAGATTCCAAGTATTTCTTTCCGGAAGGTCCCATCGAATTCTATGATCAAGTGTCTTTTATGAAAACCGGGATATTTTTTTCCGACATAATTAATACTGTAAGTAATACATATGCGCAGGAAATTTTGACTTCTGAATATGGTGCCGGATTGGATGGGGTTTTAAAAAATAGAAAGAAAGATATTTACGGTATATTGAATGGAATTGATTATTCAATATGGGATCCTGCAAATGATCATTTTATTCCATACCGTTTTTCCGCCGATGACTTTTCCGGAAAATTAAATAATAAAAAATTTTTATTAGAACATCTTAAACTCCCTTTTAATGAAAAGATTCCTTTAGTTGGAATCGTTTCAAGGATGGTTTCACAAAAAGGATTCGATATTTTTTCGGATGTTATTAATGATTTGATGAAACTCCAAGCTCAATGGGTAATATTGGGGAACGGCCAACCTGAATATGAAGATTTATTTCAAACATTAGCAGCTACTTTTCCTAAAAAAATTTCTGTTTATATCGGTTTTAATAATGAATTATCCCACTTAATTGAAGCCAGCTCAGATATATTTTTGATGCCTTCTCTATACGAACCGTGCGGTTTAAACCAAATGTACAGCCTTCGATATGGAACTGTACCAATCGTAAGAAAAACAGGTGGACTTGCAGATACTGTTCTTGATTGGGATAAATTACAAGCTCGTGGTGAAGCTACCGGTACAGGATTCACTTTCGCCAAATATGATGGAAAAGAATTGCTAAGTACTTTTCGAAGAGCAATTAAGACTTTTAAGAACAAAAATACATGGAGAAAAATACAGGTAAACGGGATGCAAAGAGATTATTCATGGGAACACTCGGCAAATGAGTATTTAAACTTGTATAAAAAGGCAAAAGAAAAAATAAACCGGGTTTCTGTATAATTATCTTAATTTATAATGAAATAAGCTGGAGAAACGAAAAAAGGTTATTGTAAAGTATCGAAACCGGGACGAATAAATTTACTATGATCGGGAAATTCCTTTTCAGCTAAGTTCAGTATCTTTCCGATAATAACCAGAAGTTCCGAAATCTCATTAGAAAATTCCGGTAAAATAATATATAGATTGTTGAGTGCATGTATTGAACGGTTAATCCCGATGATTGCAATTTTTGCAGTTCCGTCCATATCATATTTGCTTATTTTTTTTAACTCTTCATCAAACTCTTTGGATATTTCATTTTTTCCCCATAAAGCTCTTTTAAGTTTAACATGAATAAAAGCATGAAACCAGGAGAAAACTTCAAAGTTATCATGTAGTTTCTTAAATAAAGGATCATTCAGTTTCTCTTTGGGAAAAGAATAGAAATTATAATTCTTATCAAATGAAATAATTAAAAGGTGAGCCAGCCTGAAATATTCGTTTGATAAATCCTCAATAGGATGATTTGGTTTTTGAAATAAATCATCATCATTTTCTTCATCATCCAAAATGTTAAATTCTTCATCTTCAAAAAAATCTTCATCATTGTCATCAATTTCAAAATCGTCAAATACATTATCACTTTCCGAGAATTTATCCATCTCTTTTTGAAATATTTCACCTATGTTTGATGTATCACCGTTGTGTAATATTTCATATGTTGAAATTTTAGATTCTTGGGAGAAAAGGAGACAATTTGAAGTAAATTTGCATTTCTCACACCATCTGTCGCAATAGTTGTAAACACCTTCTATGTATATTTTCTTCTCGCTATTCATGGTTGTTAATATAAAAAAATTAAGTGATCAATAAAATCTATTGTAAATAACAATGATATCAAAACGATTACCTTAAATTTGCAGCCGGATTTAACAACTTTAGATATTTTTTGATAAAATATTCTAACAGTTTTCTTCTATACTGCATAATAAATCTTGGATGTTCAAGAAATTCAATCCTTTTAAAATACCTAATCTCATCATTTAGTTCTTTAAGATAAGTAAAATTTTTCTTTCCAAGAGAAACAGCTAATTCCTCCTTTGCTCCGAATTCAATTTGTTTTTTCATGTATGAAATTATAGCAGGTTTTAAATACCTATAAATTTTTTGATCATCATAAAAGTTAAAGTTTTTTCCATCTTTCAGAATTGCAAGCGGATAAATTGCAGAAATAAAAAATTTCTTATAAAACTTTTCGGCACCACCGAGAACTTTAATAAATTCATAAACAAATTGACTGGAAAGTTCTCTTCTATTTCCCAGATTATTATCTATTCCGCAATATTCCCTTAATGCAACAGGATCGGTAAAATTTATTCCTGTTATACCACCGCCAAACCTGCCGGGATTGATTCCAAAAATAAATACTCTTTTTTCATTATCACTAAAGAATTTGTCATAAAATTTTTTAGCTGTCTTTTTTATTTTGCTATCTTCATACGGATTAATAATCTCTATCTCGTTGGGAATACCAGCAGGCTTCTTAAGATTTAAGTAGAAATTCGTGGCTCTTCTTCCGAAGGTTTTATTCATAATAGTAATTCAGTAAATATGTGATATACCAGGATACCAGAACGATATGTTTTCAGTTATTTAGTTGAAAATGAAATAAACTTAATTCAAAACATTTGCTATGTCAACATAATTCAATATTATAAAAATAAAAATGAAAGTTTATTATGAAGGCAATACTTGTAGAAAAACCGGGTGGGACTGATAAATTAAAATTTGGGGAAACAGAAAAACCAATAATAAGTGAAAAAGAAATTTTAGTTAAAGTTAAAGCGGCAGGAATAAACCGTGCTGATATTATGCAGCGTCAGGGTAAATATCCTCCGCCTAAAGGAGTAAGCAAAATACTGGGATTGGATATTGCCGGAGAAGTTGTTGAGCTTGGTAAGAATGTCACCCGATGGAAAACAGGAAACAAAATCTTCGGACTCATTCCCGGTGGTGGCTACGCTGAATACGCAAAAATACACCAGGACATGGCTATTGAAAAACCTTCTGAATTAAGCTTTGAAGAAGCTGCAGCAATACCCGAAGTTTTTCTTACTGCCTACCAGGCTTTATTCTGGAACGCAAAAATAAAAGAGGATGATTATGTTTTAATTCATGCAGGCGGAAGCGGAGTTGGAACTGCGGCAATACAACTAGCTAAAGTTGAAAAAGCTCATCCAATTACTACGGCATCAAAGGGAAAACTTATATATTGTTTAGACCTTGGTGCCGAAAAAGTAATCGATTACAATTCAGAGCAATTTGATGAAGAAAGCCTAACATTTACTAATAATAATGGGGTTGATATAATTATTGATTTTATCGGGGCAGATTATTTTGAAAAAAATATAAGATGCTTAAATCAGAATGGAAAAATAATTTTTCTTGCATATTTAAGCGGTGCTAAAATAAAAGAAGTTGATATTAGAAAAATTATGTCCAAATGGATATCAATTATCGGCTCAACATTACGCGCAAGAAATCTTGATTATCAAATAAGATTAACGAAAGATTTTGCAGAATATTCTGTAGAAAAATTTGAAACCGGAAAGCTGAAACCTGTTATTGATAAAATCTATAGCTGGAAAAATGCTGTTGAAGCACATAAATATATTGAAGAAAATAAAAATTTCGGGAAATTAGTTTTGAAAATAGACTAAAGAATTAAAGACTCATGTCTTAAATTTACTTGGTTTTAGACTGAATATTATTTTTGATTTTTTAAAATTTTCAAAATCCTTATTTACCAGTAAACCCTAATAGAAATTAACTGTGTAATCAATAAATTTCCCATCTTCATAATTGAATTTTGCACTGAACAATTTTTCACTGAAAACCCATTCCAGGAAGATCTTATCACCCTCCCACAAATTTAATGAAGTTAATTCATTATCTGGAATCCATTCTAACTTACCCTCAGGTGAATCAATAAGATTCCCTTCAAATTCATTAAAAGTAAAAACGAAAACGTACCAATCATCCACACCGTCAAAGTTAGGAAAAGTTAGGAATCCTTTTAAAGAAGGATTTTTGACAGTTAAACCCGATTCCTCTTTTATTTCCCGAATAGCGCATTCTTCGGGACTTTCACCTTGATTTAATTTTCCGCCTAACCCGTTCCATTTCCCTTGATGATAATCATTTTCTTTCTTAATTCTGTGAAGCATTAAAGTAGAATTTTTCTTTTTATCTGTTATATAGGAAAGCGTGGCTAATTTCATATATGTTATTTTTTATTGGTTAATGTATTGACACTATTATAATACTAATTTAATTTTTAATAGCTGTTATAAAAATAATATAAAATTATTTTGCTATTAAAATAATTTTAGAAATATTTAATCTGAAGAAAAAATTTATTTAGAAGGAGAATATTTAAATGACCGAATTTATAGATATTTCGGACAATAGTTTTGATGATAAAACAAACGATTCAATCGAAAATAGTGTTTTAATTTTTACCAGCTCTCGTTTTGAATCGGATAAGTATTTTGCAAGTGTTTTTGATGACGATTTTGATGAAGAAGATGATGATGATTTTGAAGATGACGATGATTTTGGTGATGATGATGATTTTGAAGATCTTGAGGAAGATCCCAAAGACGAACCTTCAGATGAAGAATTTTATGAGGAGGATTTTGATTTCGATGATGATGAAGACGAAGATGATTTATTCGAAGAAGACGATGAACTTTTTAATTAAGTTTACTTAAACGTTGTTATTGCTTAGACAAATCTAATTTATAATCCAAGATATTTAGTTTTTAACATATAATTTTTAACATAGTCGGCTACTCCTTCTTCAAGTGAAAATTTGAGATTCGAATAGCCGGTTTTTTTTAACTTCTCAAGATCTGCCTCTGTAAAATACTGGTATTTCTCAGCAAGATATCCAGGAAGCTCAATATATTCTATATTTACCGGTTTATTTATTGCGTTAAAAATAGCAGCAACAAGATCATTCCAGGTTCGTGCTTTCCCTGACCCAATGTTGAACAGACCGTTTTTATCTTTATTATCGAGAAAATAAAGTGTCATATCAACTGCATCTTTTATATATATAAAATCCCTTTTCTGTTCCCCGTCTTTATAATTAGGATTCCCGGATTTAAAAAGTCTTACTTTACCTGTACTTTCAATCTGATCAAAAGCTTTATTAACTACGCTGCGCATATCACCTTTATGGTATTCGTTCGGTCCATACACATTAAAATATTTCAGCCCAACGACTTTGTTCAGCATTTCATTCTTTTTAAGCCAGAGATCAAAAATATGTTTTGAATATCCGTACATATTCAAAGGGTGAAGAGAATACAAATCATTTACATCATCTTTAAATCCTAATGAACCATCACCATAAGTTGCGGCAGAGGAAGCATAAATAAATCTTACATTATTTTTAATGGAATATTTTGCAAGTGATTTTGAGTATTCATAATTGTTTTTAATCAACGAATCAGCATCTTTTTCTGTTGTTGAGGAATTAGCTCCCATATGAATTATGCATTCCGCATTAATATTCAGTCCTTTTTCAATGTTATCGATGAAGACATCTTTATTAATAAAATCAGAATATTGTAATCCGACAAGATTTTTCCATTTCTCATCTTTTCCAAGCTCATCAACAATAATTATATTGTCATATCCGAGAGAATTAAGTCTCCACTCAATAGCACTTCCAATAAACCCGGCACCGCCGGTTACTATAATCATAAGTTTCCTGAAATGACTAAGTTTATTTTTATTAGCAGGTAATTTAATTATATTTGAAATCTTTACAAAGGAATGTCTATTAGGTATAGTATTTCTTAATCTTGTTCTTAATCCTACTCTATTATATTTGGATTAAAAAAACTCAATAAAAGGTTAAATGATCATATATGGAAAGTAAACTAGAAAGGCTTAAAAAAATATTAAGCAGGAAAATAATGCTTATGGATGGTCCCAGGGGAACAATGATCCAGAAGCTGCGTTTGAGCGAAGAGGATTTTCGTGGAAAGCTGCTGACGAACCATACGCACGACTTAAAAGGAAATAATGATATTCTGTGTCTTACTCAGCCTGATATAGTAAAAGATATTCACCGGGCTTTCTTAGATTCTGGTGCAGAAATCCTTGGGACAAATACCTTCAGCGCAAGTGCGATTTCACAAGCTGATTACAAAACAGAACATTTAGTATATGATTTAAATAGGCAGGCTGCATCTATTGCAAAAGAATGTGTCGAAGAATTCAATCAAAAAGATTCTTCAATTCAAAGATTTGTTGCAGGAGCAATGGGCCCTACAAATAAAACGTTATCTATTTCACCTTCGGTAACAGATCCGGGTTTTAGAGCAGTCACTTTTGATCAGATAAGCAGTGCATATAAGGAACAAGCCCGCGGATTAATTGACGGTGGAGCTGATATACTGCTTATAGAAACTATTTTTGATACGCTCAATGCAAAAGCTGCTCTTTATGGAATTACTGAGTTATGCAGGGAAAGTAATAAACAAATTCCAATAATGATTTCCGGAACAGTCGTTGATATGAGCGGGAGAACCCTATCCGGGCAAACGATTGAAGCATTCTGGATTTCAGTTTCACAGGCAAAAAATTTATTAAGTGTAGGATTAAACTGTGCATTGGGCGCTCCGGAAATGCGTCCTTTTATCCATGAACTTTCCGGGATATCAAATTTATATACCAGCCTTTATCCGAATGCAGGGCTACCAAATGAATTTGGTGAATATGATGATTCACCGGAATCAATGTCAAAAGTTTTGGAAGATTATGCAAAGGAAGGTTTCTTAAATATTGTAGGCGGCTGCTGCGGAACTACTCCGGAACATATAAAACAATTTTCAGAAATAACTAAAAAATATCCGCCGCGGAAACTTCCCGAACTAAAACCTTACCTAAGATTAAGCGGACTTGAACCCCTGGTAATCCGACCTGAAACCAACTTTGTAAATATCGGTGAACGAACCAACGTAACCGGTTCAAAAAAGTTCGCCAAATTAATTCTTGCCGATGATTTTGAAAGTGCTTTATCGGTAGCCAGAGATCAGGTAGATGGAGGTGCTCAAATTCTCGATGTTAACATGGATGAAGGACTTCTTGACTCCGAAGAAGCAATGGTGAAATTTTTGAATCTTTTATCTGCTGAACCTGATATAGCTAAACTTCCTATAATGATAGATTCTTCAAAGTGGTCTGTAATTGAGGCCGGACTAAAATGTCTGCAGGGAAAAAGTATTGTCAATTCAATAAGTTTAAAAGAGGGTGAAGAAAAATTTAAAGAGCACGCTGAGAAAATCAGGAACTATGGTGCCGCAGCAATTGTAATGGCATTTGATGAAAAAGGTCAGGGAGATACACTTCAAAGAAGAATCGATATATGTGCGAGGGCTTATAAAATATTAACAGAAGAAATTGACTTTCCTCCGCAGGATATAATTTTTGATCCCAATATTCTTACAGTTGCAACCGGGATTGAAGAACATAATAATTATGCTGTCGATTTTATTGAAGCAACGAGATGGATTAAACAAAACCTTCCCCTGACAAAAGTCAGCGGCGGAATAAGTAATATCTCTTTTTCTTTCAGGGGAAACAATTTAGTCAGAGAGGCAATGCATTCTGCTTTTCTTTATCACGCTATTAAAGCCGGGCTTGATATGGGGATAGTAAATGCCGGGCAGCTTGAAGTTTACGAAGAAATTCCGAAAGATCTATTATCTCTTGTGGAGGATGTTCTTTTAAACCGGAGAAAGGATGCAACAGAAAGGTTAGTCGAATTCGCTGAAACTGTTAAACAAAAAGAGAAGGGTGAGGCTAAAGTTGATGAATGGAGAAATCTGCCTGTTCATGAAAGATTGAAACATGCTCTAATAAAAGGAATTGTAGATTATATTGAGGGAGATACGGAAGAAGCAAGAAAACAATTTGCCAAACCGCTTGAAGTGATTGAAGGACCTTTAATGGATGGAATGAATGTAGTGGGTGATCTTTTTGGCTCCGGTAAAATGTTTTTACCGCAGGTTGTTAAAAGCGCAAGGGTTATGAAAAAAGCAGTCGCATATCTTATACCTTATATTGAAAAGGAGAAAGAAGAATCCAACGACACCAGGGAAGCCGGAAAGATTTTAATGGCAACAGTCAAGGGAGATGTGCATGATATCGGAAAAAATATAGTTGGAGTTGTTTTGGGATGCAACAATTATAATGTTATTGATCTTGGTGTAATGGTAAGTTCTGAAAAAATACTTCGGACAGCTATTGATGAAAAGGCTGATGTTATCGGATTAAGCGGTTTAATTACTCCGTCTCTCGATGAAATGGTTCACGTTGCAAAAGAAATGGAAAGAAGAGGTTTTCAGATTCCACTTTTAATTGGAGGGGCAACAACTTCAAAAGTGCATACCGCCGTTAAAATTGAGCCTAATTATTCCGGAACAACAATTCATGTACTTGATGCTTCAAGGAGTGTCCCGGTTGTCAGTAATCTTATAAATCCTGATAAGAAGATAAAAGATAAATTCATCAATGAAGTAAAAGGTGAATACAAAAAAATCAGGGAAAATCACTTAAAGAAAAAAACAACGAAAAGTTATTTAACTATTGAAGAAGCAAGAAAAAACAGGCTTAGAATTAATTGGGAAAAATCCGATATTAAAACACCCGAGAAGTTGGGTATCAATGTTTTTAAAAATTATCCTTTGTCTGAACTTAAAAAATTCATTGATTGGACCCCTTTCTTTCTAGCGTGGGAAATTAAAGGGAAATATCCGGCAATATTTAAAAACCAAAAATATGGCGAGACAGCAAAAAAATTATTTGATGATGCAAATGTTCTTCTGGATAAAATTATTTCTGAAAAATTATTAACTGCAAACGGTGTCCTGGGTTTATTTCCTGCCAATTCAGTAGGATGTGAAGATATTGAAATTTATTCTGACGATACACGCAAAGGAGTAAAAAGGATTCTCCATACGATTAGAAACCAGGAGAAGAAAACAGATAAACTGCCAAACCTTGCACTGGCAGATTTTATAGCACCGAAAGAAGGCGGAACAAAAGATTATATCGGTGCATTTGCTGTAACTGCAGGAATTGGAATTGAAGAAATTGTTGCAAGATTTGAAAAAGATCATGATGATTTTAGCAGCATAATGACCAAAGCATTAGCCGACAGATTAGCCGAGGCTTTTGCTGAATATTTACACGAACTGGTTAGAAAAAAATATTGGGGATATGCTCCTGAAGAAGAGTTCAATAGTGAAGATCTTATTAAAGAAAATTATCAAGGAATCAGGCCGGCGCCCGGTTATCCCGCACAACCGGATCATACTGAAAAGTTGATTATTTTTGATCTATTAAAAGCGGAAGAAAATACATCTATAAAACTCACAGAAAATATGGCGATGTATCCTGCAGCATCTGTAAGTGGTTTATACTTTGCACATCCCGAAGCTAAATACTTTAATGTGGGTAAGATTGGAAAAGATCAAATACTCGATTATCACCGCAGAAAAGGTTTAAGCCTGGAAGAAGTTGAAAAATGGCTCAGACCCATTCTTAATTATGATTAATATTAGGTTTTAATAGTCTTTTACTGCAGCTTCACAAATTTTACTGTTCCGTGAAAGTTTCGTGACAATTCAATTCTATTTTTCATTTCATACATTTATAAACATAAAAAGGAGTTCGAAATGAAAATTATCAGGATTTTACCCGCATTATTATTTTCAATTTTTATTATATCCTCATCCTTTGCTCAGCAGGATAATATGATGAAAAAAAATGACATGGATATTAATAAAGATAAAATGAAAAGCAATACTATGATGAAGAAGGATATGATGACAAAAATTGATAAGAATAAAATGGGTGTTGCAATAAATGGTTATGATCCCGTAGCATATTTTACCGACAGCAAATCAGTTATGGGGAAAAAGGAATTTTCATATAAGTGGAATGATGCAGAATGGTATTTTGAAGATAAAAGCCACAAGGAAATGTTTAAGAAAAATCCAGATAAATATGCTCCCCAGTATGGCGGCTTCTGTGCTTTTGGTTTGTCTAAAGATAAGCTGTCAAGTTCTGATCCCAATGCATGGCAGATTGTAGACGGAAAACTTTATTTATGTACAAACAATAAAGTTCATAAAATGTGGCAGGACGATATCAAAGGAAATGTTAAAAAAGCGGATAAGAACTGGTCGAAAATAAATTCAAATATGTAAAATTAATTGGATAAAAAACCTGATAGATGGAATTTATATTATTGATGAATATTCTTGCTAATGTAGGGGATGCAAAATTTGCATCCCCTACAGCGATGTTGATAAAGAAAAATAATCAGTTCATTTTAACTCTTTAAGCCAGTTCTCAGCAAACTTACGTGCAGCCTTGGTTGTCTCTTTACCTGCTCTGAAACAGACTTTCCATAAATCAGGTTTATTCTCATAAGATTGTTTTACAAATACTTTCTTTCCATACTGGGATTCAGCTAATTCTGCATTAAAGTCTACATCTTTTGAACCTTCAAGAAATTTTGTAAGCCAGTTTTTTATCATTCGTTTTGGAGATGATGGATAATCTTTTTCCCATTGAGCAGCCTTTTCTTTATACTCTTTCATTTGCTCTTCATACATCTGTTTCATTGTATTTTCCATTTGAGCATTATACATTGGATTGTTCGGATCATCAACTTCTTTTAGCTGTTCTTTAAAACTTTTTATAGTCTCATCAAATGAAGCCTGCTGGTCTTTCGGCATTTGTGCTTTAGTTTTTTCCAGGTCCTCGATTCCTTTTTTAATTGATTCCTTCTGTTCCTTTTTTATTTCAGCAACAGACTTTGGCTTTTCGGGAAGTTCAGGTTTGTTGCTGTTTTTATATTCAACATACCTATTTAAAAAATCTTTTGTAGCTGTATATTCTTTTACATAATTCCCAACCGTGTTAACAATAGTAATCTTGTCACCTGCGGCAATATTTTTCAACTGTCCGGGACTTGGAAAATAAAAAGATGGATTTGAACAATTTGAAAAGATCATATCATTAGCGCCATCTTTTGAAAGCTGAATTTTATCAAGTATATTCTTGATTTTACTATCGATGATGCGTGTGTATGTAAAACCGATTAAAAATAATAACAGGGGGAAAAGAAGTAATAATTTTTTCATATGTCACTTCCTAAGAATAATTATAATTTATTGAGGGTGGAGAAATTTAGCTTATGATTTTAATATTTGCAATATCCCTTTAAGCTTTCAACTAATAAAGAAACATAATTATTGGTTAACAACCAAGTTGTAAAAAAATTCTAATAACCGAGTTTTTATTAACTTTTTTGATTTTGGCTATTTAAAAGCTTAAACGAAAAATATATAATATTAAGCAGCAAACCGATAAATAATGTTAATCCCCAGGCTCTTGAGTAATAAATAGGATGGGAAATCTTACTTAAAATATCACTTGATAATGCAAAGGGACTGACTATAATATCCCATGAATTCCATCTTAAATATCTGCCGACATAAATACCAAACCCGCTGACAAACAGAAATCCCACTGTAATAAAAATTGTTTTCCCTTTTCCTACATAATTTTCCATGACTTTTTCAATGTCTGTCAAGCTGACAAAACCGAATAGCAGACCTGTCCATGCAAAGGACAATATTAAAATTAAATCGAACCAGATAGGTGCTTTTGAACTCATTCCCAGGTGAAATAAATCGGTTAATATATATGGAGAGTTAGGGAAAAATATTACCCAGGACAATATCAATATTACCAACAAAATTTTCCTGTCATGGAGTTTTTTTAAGATGATTATTGAACTGATTAACCAGGGTATAAAAGCCAGGAAGAGATTCCAATTTAAAAACAAGAATTCAAATGTATGTGTATATAAAATTCTAAAAACAGATAATCCGAAACTAATTAAGCTTAAAATAAATAATAAAATAGTTGTATTTAATCTGCCTGATTCCTTGAGTTCATTAATCATAATATCCTAATTCGATGTTATTGTAATTATTACGTTTAATTTATTTAGTCAGTACTTAAGCAAAAAATGTTCCGCAAATTTCAGAAAAATTTCAAAAAATAAAACCGTAATTATTTATCCGGGTGATTAAACAATGAACGGGGAAAAAGATTCCTGTTTAGTGAAGCTGCTGTTTTTCTTCACAAAAGAAAGCAGTTTTATTTCTAAATTGCTTCCTCTTTACCACCTACAAAACAATTAAATTAAGTTACTCAAGTTGACCGCCTTTGGAATAAACCGTTGAAACGGTTATAAATATTCGTCTTTTACACTAACCCCGGGATTAAACCCGGGGTTAGTGTAAACCAAAAGCCTGATATTCAACTGTTTTAACAGTTTTTCAATTTAAGCGGTCAACTTGAGTTAAGTCAAATATGAGATTAAATGAAAAAAGCTGCCGCTTGAGAATATTTATATTGAATTCAGAATACTTTTAATACGCAGGTAAAAATGTCTGGTTATTATTATCCCTATTTAAAAATTGATTTAATTAAGCGGGTAATAAACCCGGGCAAAATGACCAGGCACATTTCATCAAAGACTTTAAAATTACAACCGGCAAATCAACAACAGAATATTTAAATATTATTTCCTGACCAGTTTAAAGTACTTATTCTAACTCCTGCTGTCGTGAATTTTATATACCGCAACCTGCAACAACCTGTTAAACTCATCCGGTTTCTCTATCATCGGGAAATGCCCCGTTCCGTGAATATAAAAAACTTCAAATGAACTTTTACAATATTTCTTAAGTCCGCCGGTATTTGTTGCCATTCCATCACTGTTTATTAAATAGAGTATATAGTTTAATCTTGATAATTTTTTCATTTCATCATAATCAAATACATTTTTTATAGATGAAACTGCAACTTCCGGGTTGCTGTTTCTGTAATCATTTTTTACTCTCTTCCTAACAGTAGAATCCGTAGAAGGACTGAATAGATATTTTGAAGCATATTCAGGTGCTAAATTTTTATAATCTTTTTTTAATGAATCTATAAAAGAATTCATTTCTTTCATTTGGTCCGGACTAATTTCAACACCGACAAATTTAAAGTTGTCTACTCCAACAACACCGGCAACTGCTTTATTATTTTTTAACGCTGCCTCAAGAATAATATCACCGCTCATTGAATGACCAACAAGAATTACATTTTTTAAATCCAGTTTATTTATAACATCAATTACGTCATTTCCATATTTTTCAACAGTATAATTTTTTCTTGTCGATGCTGATTTTCCAAATCCTGGTAAATCAATAGCAACAGTTCTGTATTTATTACTAAAATAATTTATTTGATTATTCCAGTATCCGGAATTTATTCCCCAGCCGTGAAGAAATAACAATGTTGTATCACCGTCCCCTTTTTCAATATAATAGATATCTGCATCTGCAGTTTTAATTTCACCGGATATTAATCCATTATTCTTCCGGTTATTGCAGCCGGCAATAATTGAAAAGACGATTAATAAAAGGAAATATTTTTTCATTCATCTCCCTCCAATAAAAGAATAGAAAAATCTTTATACTAAAATAAGAAAATTAAAATTGTTTAAATCTACCGGTTTATATTCACAACTTCTTAAAATTCTTGTCGAATATTATTACTAAAATCAAAATTACCAACAATATAAAAATGATTTTTTAATTATATTATTGTATAACTAAATTCGAAAAATTATCCGAAGAATATGTGAATCAATAAATTGAGATAGAAGTTTAAATCAATAAATCCACAGAATCCTGAAATAACAAATCTTATTTATGAATAGTTTATATATATCCTGTGACGAAGCCTCGCAAATAGTAATAAATACACAGCTTTTAAACAGCAGTCAAAAAAAACCGAGAGGAAAAAACGGTACTGCAGAAATAATCAATAAACTCAGATATGTTCAAATTGATACTATTTCAGTAATCAACCGGGCTCATCATCATATTCTCTGGACGCGGAATAATAATTATTCTGAAAAACATCTGCACGATCTCCAGGCAAAGGATAAACTTATCTTTGAGTACTGGACACATGCAATGTCATTCATTCCTATAGAAGATTACCGTTATTCTCTACCAAAAATGTTAAATTTCAAAAAACCAAAAAGCAAATGGTTAAAATACAGGTTCAATCAATCCAAAAAATTTTTTAAATATGTTCTTGATAGAATCAAAGAAGAAGGACAATTAAGTTCAAGCGACTTTGAAAATGATACGGGTAAAAAAGGAGGCACATGGTGGCAGTGGAAACCAACTAAAACCGCTTTGGAATATTTATTCTGGCAGGGAGACTTAATGATCTCGGAAAGAAAGAACTTCCAGAAATTTTATGATCTCCCGGAAAGAGTTATACCCGGCAATATTGATTTAACAATGCCTTCAAATAAAGAGCTAAGCAAATATTTTATAAAACATGCTTTAACTTCTCTAGGTATTGCAACCGAAAAGGAAATATTAAAATTTATGCAGTCTGGGAAATCAACGGTTTCTGATCTTCAGGTTGTTGATAAGGCATCAATGAAAAGAACAATTGATGGACTTCATGAATCAGGTGAAATTATCTCCTTGTTTATTGAAAACGATCATAAAACAATTAATTATGCTTTACCTGGAATAATTGAAGAAATGACCAAAAAAAAGAGACGGACCTCTCATATTCATTTTCTTTCTCCATTTGATAATCTTATAATACAAAGGGAAAGAACAAAAAGACTTTTTAATTTTGATTATGCTATAGAATGCTACTTACCGCCTTTAAAAAGAAAATACGGATATTTTGTTCTCCCTATACTTTGGAATAATAAATTTGCCGGCAGGCTTGATCCTAAAGCCGACAGGCAGAACGAAACTCTAATAATTAATAACCTGATCTTTGAGAATGATTTCAAAGTTCAGGATAAATTCATATCCATGCTCTCAGAAAAATTTAGAAGCTTTGCTGAATTTAACAACTGCAGAAAAATTGTTATAAAAAAATGCAGCCGGGTTTCCATTAAAAAAATTATTACTAGCCAGCTAAAAAATAATTAATACATCAGTTTTTACAGTAAGTATTTTCCCAAAAAAATTTTCTGTGACAATTTTTTACAATTCATTCGCCTGAATTTTATCATATTTACCGAATATTTATCTATTTTTGAATTTCAAAATCGGGGTATTTTATATGGCTTCAAAAATCTTTACTACTTTTATTCTCTTTTTGATATTCAATTTAAACACATATGCTTTTATACTGATAATCAAAGATGATACAACGACTACGTATGAAAAAAACTCAAAAAGGATCTATAATACAATACGTTTAACAACAGAAAAGCCAAATATAGACGGGGTGCTTGATGATCCATGCTGGAAAACAGGTAATTGGGCAGGAAATTTTACTCAATGGATTCCAAACGAAGGAGCCAAACCGTCTCAACCCACAGAATTAAAAATATTATATGATGACAATAATATTTATGTCGCTATAAGAGCATTTGATAGTGAGCCTGATAAAATTGCCGACAAAGCCGGAAGAAGAGATGAGTTTCAGGGAGATATTGTAGGAATAAATTTCGACAGCTACCATGACAGACGTACTGGTTTTGAATTCGATGTAACTGCTGCAGGTCAAAAGATAGATCTTATTCTGACCAATCCATCAATTCCTGATATGAACTGGAATGCTGTTTGGTACGGTAAAACTGCAAAGGAAGATTCGGCATGGACAGTGGAAATGGAAATTCCATTAAGCCAGCTCAGGTACAGCACCGATTATGAACAGGTCTGGGGTCTTCATTGCTGGAGATGGATAGACCGTTTTCAGGAAGAAAGTGATTGGGAGCCGCAGTCTTCGAAAGGTCCTGGGAGTTTATACTTATTTGGGGAATTGCATGGGATTAAAGGACTCCCTCGTTCAAGACGAATTGAAGTAATGCCATATTCGGTTGGCAGATTAAATACATTTAAAAAAGATATAAGCAATCCTTTTGCCGATAAAGGGAGATCATGGTTAGGCAACTTTGGTTTTGATGCAAAGATAGGTTTATCATCCAATTTTACTGCTGATTTAACAATTAACCCGGATTTCGGACAGGTTGAATCAGATCCTTCTGTTATGAACCTTACGGCATTTGAAACTTTTTATGAAGAAAAACGACCTTTTTTTATTGAAGGAAAGAATATTTTCGGATTTGAACTGAATGATGCAACCATATTTTACAGCCGCCGTATAGGTCATTCACCATCTTATTCACCTGATTTAAAAAACAACGAATACTTAGATTCACCCGATAATACTACAATACTCAGTGCTGTGAAAATCAGCGGTAAAACATCGAACGGTTTATCTGTTGGAGTGCTGCAAAGTTTAACTGCTAGTGAAAAGGCCGATCTAAGCCTGAATGGAAAAATAAATAAAATAAATGTGGAACCTTTAACTAACTACGGAATTGTCCGCATACAAAAGGATTATAATGCCGGGAACACAATGCTGGGCGGGATCATTACTTCCACAAACAGGTTTATTAATGATTCTCATCTTAATTTTATGAGCAGAAATGCTTTTACCGGGGGATTGGATTTTCACCATTTCTGGAATGATAAAGAATTTTATGTTGATGCTAAAGTAATCGGCAGCAGTATTTCGGGAAGTACAAATGCAATTAAAGAGCTGCAATATTCTTCAGCAAGATATTACCAGCGTCCTGATGCATATAATTTCGATAGTACCCGTACACATCTTTCAGGTCATGGCGGTGCGATTAAAATCGGTAAAGGGAGCAAAGGTTTGTGGCGATATTCAACAGAAGTCAGCTGGCGCTCACCAGGTCTTGATCTTAATGATCTTGGTTTTATGCAGATTGCAGATATATTCAAACAAGAAAATGCAATATCCTATTTTGTTAATCAGCCTGTATCAATTTTCAGAACATATTCAATAGGAATAGAACAATCCAATGAATGGGATTACAAAATGGATTACTTGTCATCAAATGCAGATTTAAATATTTATCTTGAATTTAATAATTTATGGGCAGTCTCAAATTCAATTGAATACCAGACACAGATTCTGGATACGAGAATTTTACGAGGTGGATATGCTATGCTGATGCCGGCAAAGTGGACGAACGATTTTTATCTCAGAACCGATCCTTCTAAAAAAATATCTTTTGTTCTTAACGGAAGCATCTCCTTATCACAAAATCAGAATTCCAGGTTTTATGGTATACAGCCCGAAATATCTTTTCTGCCTTTAAATAATCTAAAGTTTTCAATCAGCACTCATTACTCATCAAATACCGATAATCTTCAATATGTAGATACTAAAACCGTTGACGGGAAAGATAAATATGTTCTGGGAAGACTAAAACAGCATACTCTTGCACTTACCTTCCGGATCGATTATAACATTACTCCCGAATTATCTATTCAATATTACGGAAGTCCTTTTGCTTCAGTTGGTAAGTTTTCAGAATTTAAAACTATTGCTGAACCCAGAGCCACAGATTATAATAACAGGTTCATAATAATAAATCCATCTTTAAACGGAAGTGATTATGAAGTATCTGAGACCGGTGGTATAGCTGATTATAGTTTTGGAAATCCCGATTTTAATTTTTCCCAGTTCAGGTCAAATCTTGTTTTAAGGTGGGAATACCGTCCTGGATCTCAAATTTATCTTGTATGGGCAAATGAAATGACATACGATGTTACACCTGGATATAATTCACTTAACAATACAATGAATATGCTGAAAAGAGTATTTCCAAATAATATTTTTTTAATAAAAGTTAATTATTGGTTTACAATTTAGATAAGATATTTTGACATAATATTAACTATTTAAAATATAAAAACTTACTAGAATAATGCTAAACTAAAAAAATTGAATTATTCTGAAATTTTGTGTAGTCTTCTCTGGTCATTCCGTAATAATAAAGATTAACCAGTTCACCTTCATACGTTTTATGATCTTTTCTCAAAATACCTTCTCTTGAAAAACCGCATCTCTCTGCGAGTTCATAGCTTCTAATATTATTAGTCATTATCCTTAAAAAAAGCCTGTTCATAGAGAGATTTTCAAAACTGAATTTAATAATTGCAACCAATGCTTCAGTCATTATTCCTCTACCCTCATATTCTCCGGAAATAATATAAGCAATTTCTCCGCGCGGTATGACCCAATCAATATTTTTAACTGAAATATGTCCGGCAAATTCTCCGTTTTCTTTGAGCCATATACCAAAGTTAAAAGCAGACTGTTCATCCCATTCTTCGATTTTTTTTCTAATATAATATTCTGCACTCATCTCATCATGTGTATTGGACAGCATAATTGGAAAACTATCAATCATCCTGTCACGGTTCTTTTCTATTATATTATAAAATATTTTTCCATCACCGGTTTTATATTTTTTTAAGATAGTTCTGTTTGTTTCTATTTCCGTAGAAATTTTTAATAATTCTTCCAATTTTTTTATATTTAATAATGTTAGTAGTTATTTAAAATTCTTTGATTCTTCTGTATTAAAGCCATATCATAAGAACGTTTAAGTAATTCGATAGCAACATCATCTGGTTCTTTAAGATATTTTGAGATCCATCCGCTTTTAGGTAAAATATGATGCTGACTTGCTAAACCGGCGGATAAAATTTCATTTTTTACTTTCCTGGTAAATGGAATATCAACAAGATAATTACCATGTATATGACCAATTTCTCTTTTGCCTAATCTAAATTCAATCCTCCCAAATCTTTGCTGCTGTGATGTTATATCTTTCCATTCCATCACCGAATTTTTTATTTTCTCCAGGGCTCCTTGAATCGGCATAATTTATCCATATTCTGCATAAAAAAATAAATTAATATAAAATAATTCTTCTTAAGCATACAAGCGGAAAAAGCAGTCAGAAAATAATAATGTGATCTACATTCGTATTGAAAAGTCATCTTGAAATTTTTTTACAGAAACTATTTAGCTTACTGAGAACAATTATTCATACGCCGGGATTGTCTTATCACCCTCAACCCAATGAGGAAACCATGCTAAAGATATACTTTTAACATTAATTCCTGATTTTGTTGGTCTTACAACTATTTCTTCAAGCTTAATTTTATCCGGATCATAGTTTGCTGAAATTCTTTGTATATCATTATTTAGCTGGTTATTCAATCCTTCTATTTGAATATTAATACTTTTAATATCATCCTGAACCTGGTTAACATCCATCTTTTCTTTATATGTTCTGGATGCTTTGGATATCGCTGAACCGGCTCTGTTTGCATTTGTCGAAGAAAATGTTTTTCTGCCTAAAAAAGCACCTAGTAAAGTTGTACCGATTGAAATTACCGTATTTATTTTTTCCTGATTATACTGTGCTTTTTCGTCCTGAAGCTTTTGTTCACTCTTTCTTATTTTTTCTTCAAGAGATTTAATTTTCGTTCCATATTTTGCTTTAATTTTTTCGATCTCTTTATCTCTTAATTCACGTATGGATAAATCCATTCTTACCCTGAAATCCTTTTCATTTTCTCCCTCATTGGAAATTAAACCGGACTTTTTATTTTGATAAAGGACAACTTTTGATTCCCTGTATAAATAATTTGCATATTCTTTATTCCAATCATTAAAGCTTTTAGGTTTCGTTGAATCCTGTGGAATTGTAGAAAAACTTGCTTTTTCCATTTCAGGTTCTTTGAGCAAATCTTCATCGGGAATATCCAGCTCTAATGGAGATTCCCATTTAATTATTTCATCATCATCTAAAAGAGGAAAAAATAAATTCCTGTGTAATGATGTTTCGATTTTATTTTTATCTGAAACTATATTAACATCAGCCTTACCGTATAAAAAAGATTTATATAGTAGTTTTGTTTCATCTGCAGGTTTTGATGATCTTACAGGGACATAAACCTGATTAATTTCCGATGGAATAACCGGCCTGGCCGCTGAAATTTTTTCTTGACTAACCGGAATTGTTTCAGGTATTGAAACAGGATATACTTCTTCAATTTTATTTTTCATTAATTCGGAAATTTGAATCCTGGTTAATGGTCCGCTTAAAAAGGACATTACCCATCTTGTTTGGAAAATTACCGGTGCATTTTCATGAACATTATTCATAAGAAATATTCTGCTATCTAAGCTTGATATCAGCTTCTCCAGCTCCTGCTGTGAATAAGACTTTCCTTCTGACTGCATTGCTGTATTAAGACCATTTATAACACGGTCTTTATCCTGCTCAGTCTGCAATCTTCCAATAAACCAGGTACCAATATTAGATAAGCCTTTATAGTCAATATCGACAGGATTTTGAGTTGCTAAAACTACTCCTAAACCAAATGCTCTTGCCTGCTTTAATAAAGTCAGCATTGCCATTTTTGACGGAGGATTTGCAACTGGGGGAAAATATCCGAAAATTTCATCCATATAAATTATAGCCCGCAGGCTTGTTGTTCCGGGCTGAAGTCTCATCCAGTTAATAACTTCATTTAACAGAAGAGTTACAAAAAACATTCTTTCAGTATCATTTAAATGTGCTATTGAGAAAATTGAGTGTTTGGGCCTTCCTTCATTTGTATAGAGGAAATTTGAAATACTGAATTTTTCACCTTCCATCCAGCCGGAAAAACCGGGTGATGCAAGAAGATTATTCAGCTGCATTGCCAGCTCAAATCTTTCCTTTGAAGGATAAAAAGATTCAATATCAAAAACCCCGACTTTTTTAATAGGCGGATTAGTAATAGATTGAATTAAGTCCGGCAGAGTTAATCCTTTTTTTTGTCTCCAGAAATATTCAATGATATTTGTCAGCAGAATTGTTTCTTTACTTTTGATCGGGTCAGCAGATATTCCAATCAGGTTAAGTAACGCTCCGGTGACACTTAAAATTGTTTCTCTCAAAGAAAAATCATCAATAAGAATTTTTTCTTCGGGAGGATCAAAAGATCTTAAAACCGAAACCTGTTTTCCGGCATTACTGCCAGGGGTATATATATCAAAAGTAATCGAATCTTTCAGCTTTTTAATTCTATCTTTACTTTGATCCCAGCTTAATAAACCTTTTTCCCAATCACCGGCTTTCTTTTGGGCTAATTCATCTAAAGAAATTCCTTTTTTATCAGCTTCATCCTGCGACAGCCACTTTTTAAAATCTTCCGGACTTAAATCCGGGAATGTTAACAGTAAATCGGATAAATCCCCTTTAGGATCAATAATAATTGCCGGAATTTTATCAATGGCAGCTTCTTCAAGTAAGGCAATACACAGACCGGTTTTACCGCTTCCAGTCATACCCACACACATAGCATGAGTAGTTAAATCTTTTGATTCATAAAGGATTAAATTTTCGAGAAGCTTTTTATTGGATTGGTCATATTCTTTACCAAGATAGAAAACCCCCAGCTTTTCATAATCCACCATATTTGTGCCCTCAAAATTTTTAATATTTAATACGAAATATAATTCATTCCTGATTAATTTTTTCAAAAAGATGGATATCATCTAATTTTAAAATTATATCGCCGTCTGAATTAGTATTAAAAGATCTTACAAACTTTGCACCCCATACTATTTCATCAAAAGTATATGAATATCTTGAATGAACAACCTGGTTAAAAGTATCATCATATCCTTTTATTAAAATTAATATTTCAAACTGCTTTTCCTGTAATTCTTTAAGTGATTTCCCAAATACAGGGCTATCTTCATCTATTGGGTGAACAACCGTCCAGCTTAATGCAAAAAAATGTATACCGTATCTTTCGAGTTTCATATCATAATATTTCCTGTTGTAATCTTTATCAACAAGAACTGCCATTACTTTGGCTTCTATATCCATTAAATTATTATTCCTCTGGTTAACGATCCTGAACTGTAGGGAATTGGTTTCTTTATAAGGAGCTATTATAGCATTCTTGCTGTATAAAATCCTGGAGAACGGATGTGAAAATCTTCCATATAGTAAGCCGGTAATCAAAGCAAACGCCAATACTCCTACCATAGCTTCAATAGTTACTATAAAATTTGCCAACATTCCTTCCGGGATCATACCACCGTAACCGATGGTTGTTGAAGTCTGCACACTAAAGAAAAAACAACTGAAATAGTTTTGTAAATCTGTTGAACCGGCTACACCTTTTAGATTTTCTATTCCAATTAAAAAATAAATCGAACCGAATAATGCATTCAATAAAATGTATGCTATAACGGTTAAGCCGAAAAATTTAGTCCATGAAAGATTAACAAGAAACTGGTAAATATCTTTAGGATGAAAATCCGTTCCCATTCGTGTTACATTAAAAGAACCGTCTTTATTGACAACTCTTTTAGTTCTTCCGAAATATTTTTCACCTAAACCGGGATCAATTGTTTGATGCATATAACCTCTTTCAGTAGTTAATAAATTCTCAACCTTATATTACCAATTTATTTTTACTATGGGTTTTTCATTCTGTTAAAATATAAAGGTAATAAGATTTTAATGTTTAGGTTTAGATTACTACTAAGGCGAAAAAAACAAATAAGGTTACTTGCTCAAATTTCCGGGAAAGAGCCATTATATGTTTACAAAATATTATCACGAGATTTAATTAACCTTATCTATTTTCATAGACCTTAGTAACACCCGGGACTTAAAAAAGAGAATAAACCTTATTACCTTATTTATAAGGGAAAATTCGTACGATATAAAAAGTAAATATTCTGTTTACATATTAATGCTAATTTTTCTTTATTCTAATTAACGACAACGCAACGACTAAACTTACAGCAGAGGAAAGGTAAAACGGCACAGACGAGCCAAACGCATCCCATAAGTAGCCGGTTAAAATTGATCCGATAAACATTGCAATGCTTGACAGCATAGTGATCAAACCGACTGCAGAAGCTACTTTCTCATAAGCTACCAAATCCGATACCCAGGCTTTTAATATTCCTTCCGTTGATGCCGCATAAATTCCGTAAAAAGCAAAGAGAATCCAGGTTAAAATAAAATTATCAGAAGAAGCAAAACCGAAATAAACAGCAGAGAATATTATTAATCCAAGTATATAAATTTTTTTCTTACCGATCTTATCCGATATCAAACCGGCTGGATATGATGATCCTGCATAAATTAAATTGTAAAAAACGTAACCTAAAATTGCAATTATATCAGAATGAGAGATATTTCTCGATTTTAAAATCAAAAAGACATCACTGCTGTTAACAAGAGAAAAAATGGTAATTAAAATAACCAATGTTTTGTAAGTCTGGGGTGATTCTTCCCAAAAGGAGATGTATTGCAGTTTTTTTCTTTTCTTAATTTCAACTTTTTTATCTTTTATAAAAAAGGTGAATGTAACCGCAATAATTGAAGGGACAAAAGCAATTATGAAGATAAGGTTATAGTCATAATTGTAAATTCTTAAAAGTAATAGTGCTATAAGCGGACCTAAAACCGCACCGAGTGTATCCATTCCACGATGGAATCCGAATATAGCTCCTGTATTGTTACTATTCGAATACCCGGCAAGCAAAGCATCCCTGGGAGCAGTGCGTATCCCTTTTCCAATTCTGTCGGTAACCCGACTTATAAGCACAATAAAAATTTGGGGAAAGATACCCGGCAATGGTTTTGATAATGCAGAAATGCTGTAACCGCCAACAACGAAGATCGAACGTTTCCCTAATTTATCGGAAAGAAACCCGAAATAACCTTTTAAAAATCCGGCAGTTATTTCTGCAAGCCCTTCAATTACCCCAACCGAAATCATGGAAGCACCCAGAACCGATGCCAGGAAAATCGGAGTAATGGGATAAAGCATTTCACTTGCCATATCAGTAAACAAACTAATCAGACCTAAAATGACTACCTGCTTAGGTATTTTTTTCAACATTAAAAAAATATTACTTTATGGGATGTTCTTTAATATAGAAAAAAATATGCTTTGGTTAAATGTTCCGGGAAACTATGAGTTAAATTAGAATTGTTTAAAATCATTTACAGAATTATTACTCAACTAATTCTTTTTGTGATGACCGGACAAATAACTATTCAAAAGGTCAAATAATTTAAATCAAATTTCTTAATTTTTGTAAATTAAGTAACTTTTGTCTATTCTATTTGCATCTTATTAAGGAGGGTAATATGAAAGGCTTTTCGTTTCTCATAATAACAATTTTCGCATCTGTTTTTTCTTCCCAATTATATTCTCAAAAAGTTTATGAGAACAGGGATGAAATTCCTGCAGAATATAGATGGAACCTGAACGATATTTATAAAAATTGGGATGAGTGGGAAGCAGGCCTTCAGGACCTGCAGAAGAAAATGGATGAAATTGTGAGCTATAAAGGAAAGTTAAAAGAATCTCCTGCGAATTTACTTAAAGTAAAAAAACTAGACGATGAACTGGGAATTTTATCTTATAAAGTTTACCGATATCCGCAATTAACAAGAGACCTGGATACAAGAAATCAGGAAATGAACGCTAAGCTTCAGCAAGTTCAAATAGTATTCGCAAAATTCAATACTGCCACCTCATGGATAAATCCTGAAATGCTTGAAATACCCTGGGATACTATGAAAAAATGGCTGGAGGATCCTGAATTTAAACCTTACCGATTCGGTATAGAAGATCTTTACAGGCAGCAGGCACATGTTTTGGATGAAAGTAAAGAAACACTCCTTTCATATTTTACAAGATTGAGCCAGTCACCAAATGATATATATACAAATCTGTCAACTGCTGATGTAGATTTTCCGACAATAACTCTATCCAATGGAGATAAGATCCAGGTAACGAACGGAAATTACAGCAGGGTTCTGGCTACAAATTATAACCAGGAAGATAGAAAGAATACTTTTGAAGCTCACTATGGTGTTTATAAAGCTAATGAAAATACTTACGCTGCTATTTATAATGCAGTTTGTCAAAAAGACTGGGCAGAAGCACAAGCCCGAAATTATAAATCATGTCTTGAATCTTATTTAGACGGAAATAACATTCCCGTAGCTGTATATGAAAATCTGGTAAATACAGTAAAAGCAAATACAGAACCTTTAAAAAGATATGCAGAACTAAGAAAGAAAGTTCTGGGTTTAAAAGAATATCATAGTTATGACGGCTCAATTCCTTTAACCGACTTTAATAAGACTTATCCTTATAATGAAGCAAAGAAATGGGTATTAGCTTCAGTTAAACCATTAGGAGAAGATTACCAGTCTAAGATGGCTACGGCTCTGAAAGGAGGCTGGATAGATGTTTACGAAAATAAAGGTAAAAGATCAGGTGCATACTCGGCAGGTGTTTATGGAGTTCATCCTTATATGCTAATGAATTACAATGAAACTCTTGATAATGTTTTTACATTAGGACATGAGCTTGGCCATACAATGCATACTTTGCTATCCGATGAAAACCAGCCTTTTGCAACATCCGATTACACAATTTTTGTTGCAGAAGTTGCTTCAACATTCAATGAAGATCTTTTACTTGATTATCTCTTAACCCAGACTAAAGATCCGAAAGAAAGAATAAATTTACTGCAGGAAGCAATTAGAGGTATTACTGGTACATTTTATTTCCAGACTCTTCTGGCAGATTTTGAACTTCAGGCTCATAGATTAGTTGAAAACGGAAAACCTATTACTGCTGAAGTATTAAATAAAATTATGGATGACTTGTTCAATACTTATTATGGAAATACTTATTCAAAGGATGAAATTTTAGACAGGGTATGGGCAAGAATCCCGCATATTTACAGAACTCCTTTTTATGTTTATCAGTATGCAACCTGCTTTGCTTCTTCGGCAAAGCTGCATAATGATGTAACAACCGGTTCCGAAGCAGACAGGGAAGCAGCAAAGGAAAGATATTTAAATTTATTAAAATCAGGCGGCAGTGATTACCCGATGGAAGAACTGAAAAAAGCCGGCGTTGATTTAACAAAACCTGAGACAGTAAATGCTGTTATTAATCTGCTGGATAAACTTGTAACGCAGTTAGAAGAAGAGATAAATAAATTAGATAAAAAGTAAAATATGCTTTAGTGCTTTAGTAGTAAAATTTATTATTAAACTGGGTATTCCGTTACTGCTAAAGCACTATCTTAAATTATAAATATAAAAGATTTGCTGCTCTTTTTTCATTAATTTAGTTAATCAAATTCCTATCTATATAAATTTATAAACTTAAATGAATTATTTAGAATTAAAGCAGACTGTAAAAAATCATACAAAAAAAGAACAAGCTATTTTTCTTCAGCGTTTCTTTAAAACTGGTAAAGGAGAATACGCTGAGGGAGATATTTTTGCAGGAATAAAAGTCCCCCTATCAAGAAAAATTGCTAATCAGTTTAAGGATTTAGGTTTTGCGGATCTTCAAAAAGTTATTAAATCAAAAATTCATGAAGAAAGACTTATTACTTTATTTATTTTAGTGGCAAAATATAAAAAGGCTGATGAAAAAGAGAAGGAAAAGATATTTAATTTCTATCTCAAGAATATCAGGTATGTAAATAACTGGGATCTTGTAGATCTGTCGGCTGAAAAAATTATCGGGGCTTTTCTAATAGACAAAGATAAAAGACTTCTTTTTGATCTTGTGAAGTCGAATAGCGTTTGGGAAAGAAGAATAGCAATTATATCTACATTCTATTTTATAAAAGCCAATCAATTTGCGGCTACACTGAAAATATCGGAATTGCTGTTAAAAGATAAGCACGATTTAATTCATAAAGCTGTCGGCTGGATGCTTAGAGAAATTGGAAAAAGAGATATACAGGCTGAAGAAATTTTTCTTCAAAAACATTATAAAAATATGCCGAGGACTATGCTAAGATACGCTATAGAAAAATTTCCTGAAAAGAAAAGGCTTGATTATCTTAAAGGAAATATTTGAAAATGATGTCTGGTTCCGGATACTTCTAACTTTAATACTTGAATTCTGCAAATAATTATTTAATTTACCCTGCCATTAAAGTTCCGGTTGTTAATTTCTATTAATATTTAAGCAACTGGTAAAAAATTTTTTAAGCATACATAAATATAATATGATTCTGATTTTTCTTTCCATATTTCAACTCTTATTATTTCAGTCGGATTCCGGTTTAATCGGCAAATGGGAACAGGTAAATCCCAATAGAATAGGATTCAAGGAGACGATGGAATTCAGTAGTGATAGCGTTACAATTAAAGAAGAGTTCTTCAGTAAAAACAAGTTTGAGATAAACGGTAATGATTTAAAAGTAATCAAAAATAATCCTGACGGGAAAAAAGAAATTATAATTGAATCCGAATTTTCAGTAAAAAAAGATTCCCTGATATTCAGTAAAGAAAACGGTAAAGTTAAAGATAAGATGCTCAGAATTTCCGGCAATGATCAAACGAGCAGCTTGCTGGGATTATGGAAAGGAAGAACAAACAAAGGAATAATTACCTATTTATCATTCAAAGAAGATGGTTCCAGCTTTTATAACGCAGTTCTCCGTTCAGAAAAATTTAAATACACAGTAAACAGTAAAGGGATTATTTTTTTTGTTCACAACAAACCAAGAATAATTAAATACTTAGTTGGCAATGATAAACTAACAATTATTTATACAGATACCGGGGAAGAATTTAAATATCGAAGGATACCAAAAACTAATTAAAAAATTTACAAATAACTTTTAAATTATTATTTTAATTTTTATAGTTTAAAGGGAAATCTTTATGAGCAAGGTTTTTGAAATCTAATTCTATTAAAAAGTACTATTCGGTTTTATCACGCCGAACCGTGGCCCTTATTGAACGGGCTAAAATGACAGAGCATACATTTATTATTATTATCGCAATAATAATAGGTATACTTGCCGGTTTTGCAGGTATTGGAATTAGAGCTTTAATTAAGGAAATTTCTCTTATTTCCTTCCCCGGCGGCGGAACCTTTCTTGATAATGTTTTGAGTGCTCCATGGTATTTAATAATCCTTGCACCTACTATCGGCGGATTAATTGTCGGGCCAATCATTTACTTTTTTGCTCCAGAAGCAAAAGGTCATGGTGTACCGGAAGTAATGGAAGCCATCTTATTAAAGGGAGGCAAGATACGCCCAATTGTTGCAGTTGTTAAAGCATTGGCTTCAGCTATATCAATCGGTTCAGGAGGTTCGGTAGGACGAGAAGGTCCAATTGTTCAAATAGGTGCCAGTTTAGGTTCAACAATTGGCCAGTTCTTTAATATTCCAGCTAAAAAATTAAAAACACTTGTAGGATGCGGGGCAGGCGCAGGTATTGCTGCAGCTTTCAATGCGCCTATTGCCGGAGCGTTATTCGCTGTTGAAATAATTCTTATGGATTTTGCTGTTGCCCAATTTTCTCCCATTGTAATCTCAACGGTTATGGCAACTGTAATTTCTCATGCGTTCCAGGGAGATTTTGCTGCATTTCAAATTAAAGGATATCAGCTTGTTTCACCTTATGAAATAGTATTTTATTTTGGACTTGGTGCAGTTACTGGATTAGGTTCATTTCTTTTTATTAAAGCACTCTATTTTTTTGAAGATTTTTTTGATAACAAAATTAAAAAAATACCGGAATATTTTAAACCAGTTATTGGAGGATTTCTTGTTGGTGTAATTGCACTTTTGTTCCCGGAAATTATGGGTGTAGGTTATGATTCAATTAACCAGGCACTGCATGGAAATATTATCTGGTATTTTGCTTTGATTCTAATCTTTACAAAAATTATTGCTACCTCGTTAACGTTAGGTTCCGGAGGATCGGGCGGAATCTTTGCCCCTTCACTTTTTATGGGAGCAATGTCGGGAGCTTTCTTCGGATCCTTTGTTCACGGTATGTACCCAAATATCTCTGCTTCTGCCGGTGCATATGCTCTAGTCGCTATGGGAGGATTCGTTGCTGGAACTACAAGAGCGCCTATTACCGCAATCATCATTGTATTTGAATTAACCAAAGATTACAATATCATTCTTCCTTTAATGGTAACCTGCATAATAAGTACAATTGTTTCATCAAAGCTGGCAAGAGAATCCATTTATACTTTGAAGCTTCTTTTAAGAAATATAAATATAAAAGAAGGAGCAGAAATAAATATAATGGAATCAATTTTTGTTAAAGAAGTTTACATCACTAATTTTGAACCGATAGGAATAACCGACAATTTTGCTCAGGTAATTAATAAATTAATTAAGGGGAAATGGCCGGAGTCTCCAGTCGTTGATTCACAAAAGAATGTAAAGGGAATTATTTCATTATTTGATGTTAAAGACTATTTATACGAAAGGGAATCTTTAAAAAACTTACTAATAGCTGGTGATATTGCAAGGATGAATCCCCCAACAATTACTCCGGACAACAACTGCCAGGTTGCTCTTGATAAAATGCGAAGATATGATCTTGAAGGACTTCCGGTAATACAAAGTGATAAAAATTATAAAATAGTTGGTATGATCTGGATGAAAGATATACAGGATGCATACCAAAAAGAAATTGACAGAAGGGAAATAACTTCAAGCTTAGCCAGCAGTATAACCATGAAAGATGATGAAACCCAGATTCAGTTTCTTGAAGGATATTCTATTGCAGAAATTGCACCTCCCAAAACTTTCATCGGTAAATCAATTAAGCAGCTGAATATCAGAACAATTTACGGCGTAGATGTTTTATCAATTAAAACTCCAACAAAAGGTGATGCAAAAATTACTGCAATACCAAGTCCCGATTACGTAATTAAAAAAGATGATACCATAGTTGTTGCTGGAGAAAGTAAAAACATTAACCTCTTAAAGAATATTGCTTAACCTTATTAATATTTTTTTTGAATTTTGACTTTTTACTTTTGACTTAACGAATACATGTTCCGTTTATTGTTTCTTCTTCTTTGAATAACCGATAAAAGCAAATATTATACCTGCAAACGCAAAAGTACCTATAACGACTATATAATACTCTTTAGGGCTGAAAGAAGTTATTTGAATTTCCGCCCTGTTTACTCCGTTAAGGTTCAAAATATATGCTTCAATATTTGCAATCTGTTGCTGGGTTAACGTGTACGAATCACCAAAATTAAGCATATGCAGCTGCGGATTTGGTCCTGCAGATATGGAACCATGTTGAATGATTTTATCAATGTTAGCTGCAAAGACCTGCGGCTTTTTACTAAACAAATTTTTATTTATTGGGTTTAACTTAGGTACCTGACTAATTAAAGAACCCGGATTTGGTACCCCTCCTTTTCCATCCGTTCCATGACAGGATTCGCAATCCTGCTGAAATAATAAAGCGCCATGTGCAATATTTCCGATCATGTCTGCTGCAGGACCGGTAGTTAAATTTGACAAATCTCTTTTTGCCCCTGAACTATTGACATTTGTACTTGTTGAATCATTAGTGCCGGAATTCTCTTGTTGAGCTGTTCTATCTGAATCTTCCTTACTTGAATTAGCCACATATGCAGGGTGAGGACTTAATAAATAATCGGCCAAATTGCTTAACTGTGTGGTATCCAGCATTAAAAACGGAGGCATAGGTGATTTGGGATTATGTCCTCTGGGATTTTTTATCTGTTCAATTATCCAATCTTTCGGACGTCCTCTTTGCAATTCATTTGTTAAAACCGGACCAATTTTACCTCCCCTCCCACTCATTGTGTGGCAGGATATACATCCATATGTATCAAAAATATTTTTACCTCTTAAAGCTGCTTCAGTTAATTTAACTGGCTTATTGATAGCCGGTTTATTTATTAATTGAACCTTGTTAGTATTACTGTTATTGCCGGAGATTGTTAGTGTAAATAATAAAATTAAAAACACAAAACCTCCAAACATCATCGCTGGTCGATTTAAAGGATTTCTTTTTGATTTGCGATCCAGGAACGGTAACGAAATAAATATTAAAATTATTAATGTAGGAATACCTACTGTACCTATCACTTCCAAGTTACCGGGAAAAAATTTAAGCGCCTGGTATAAAAACAAAAAATTCCATTCGGGTTTTGGTGTAAATGTAGTATCCAGGGGATCTGCCGGACCCGTGAAGGGAGGGGGTTTAAAAGCCGATATAGTAACTAATAATAAAAATATTAATACCGCAACTATAACATCTTTACTTACCTGATCTGGCCAAAAATCACTTTTTATTACTCTCTTCTTTTCAGACCATGGCCCAACACTGCCGAATTTTCTAAAAGCAATAAGATGAACAGCAATCATTATTAAAGCGATACCGGGAATAATTGCCGTGTGCAATATAAAGAACCGGGAAAGAGTTAATTGCCCCATCACTTTACCGCCTATTAATAAAAACTTTAAGCCGCTCCCGATAAAAGGTACTGTTCCTGCTATACTGGTCCCGACTTCGGCAGCCCAATAACCTCTTTCATCCCATGGTAAAGCGGCTCCTGTAAAACTTAATCCTACGGTTAAAAGAATTAAAACAACTCCTAAAAGCCAGGTCATTTCGCGAGGTTTTTTGTAAGCTCCCCAAATAAAGACTCTCAACATATGTAAACCAACCAAAACAATCATCGCACTCGCTCCCCAGTAATGCAATCCATGAATTAACCATCCATAAGGAACAAACAACCTTAGGTAATTTAAGCTGTCATAAGCATGATCTATGGTCGGTACATAATAAAATAACTGCCAAATACCTGTGATCATTTGAAGAATAAAAACAAATAGTGTTGCACTACCCAGAGTGAAAAAAAAGCTTGCCCCGCCGGGAATTTCCTCATCCAATCCTAATTGAAGCATTTTAGCAACAGGTATTCTATCGTTAATCCATTTCCAAACTTTTAAAGGCATATTAAAATTCCTAAATTATTTCTTTACTGTTTATTCCCGGTTTAAATCTTTCCCAAAGAACATACAAATAATTATCTTTTACTTTCGTGGGTAATTTATCTAAAGGTCTTGGAGCAGGACCTGATATAACTTTACCGTCAATATTAAATACACTATGATGACATGGACAAACAAACAGTTTACTGTCTGAATGCCATTGATACCTGCAGCCCAGGTGCGGACAAATAGGAGAATAGACAATTGTATCCGACTCAGATTTTTTTACAGCCCACACATTCTCCGGTTGACTACTCTTAAGAAATGCATCTTCCTGGGTAATAACAAAAGGTAAGTTAACCGGTTCATTTTCAGAAATTGAATTAAGTGAAGTTAATTTTGAATAATTCCTTTTATTTGCTTTTTTTATTGTTCCAGCCAATGATTCAATCATCGGAATACCCAAAGTAAAAGTCATCAATCCAACAAATACCCCGCTTAATACTTTGAAAAAATTTCGGCGGGTTATCTTTTCATTATTTATATTGCCTGTCATAAATATTTCCTCGAAGCTTTAACTTACTTTTTGCTTAATTGATTTTATTATTAGTTGCTCTTATTCTAATGCAGCGCTTCTTCATATTATCAAATTCAATTAAAACTTATAATATTAGAGTTAGTGCAGTTTTAAGAAAATAAAGAAGGATTGACTTTTACATCAATCCTTAAAATTATTTTTCATTATTCAATCAATTTTTAACAGACTGCATTAGTATTAAAAGGCGATCCAGCTATCAACATAAACCGTATTATTATCCGATGCATTTCTTCCGGAACCATCATAATTACTGCTGCTTCCGTTAAATTTGTTGTAAGCAACATACTGAATTGAAAATTTTGTATTCAGCCAAGGTTCATAGCTAAACTGCGCTATTAATCCGTTGCTGTCCGGTTTACCGTTCACACTTCCATCAACACTTGCCGGTGCATATAATGCTTTTACAGCGTCACCACTAATTAAGAAATAACCAAGTGAGAGACCTATATGGCTATGTATATAATAATTCCCAACGATCTTAAACGAATTAAGAGAGTTTGATTTATTACCCAAATCAGGTCCTAAAGTTGCGGCAAATTTTTGTGATTCATGAATTAAATTAGTATGTGCAGTTATCATATTACTGCCAATACTTTTTTCATAATTCAGATCAAAACCAATGTCAGTATATTTGTCAGTCAAACCTGAAATTCCTGATGGATAAATATCTGCTGACATACCATAAGTACCGAGTTCAACATAATTACTGCCGAATTGTTTTTGAAGTGCAAACCTCCAGTAGGGAGCCAAAGATTTAATTACAACTGCTGAAGTACTATCGGGCGGATTCGGTGCACCTTGTTGAGCAGATCTATATAAACTGATTTCACCGTAAATCAAATTATCCCACAATCCATATGCACCTAGACCGGCAACATTTTGAGCCAACCCGCCATCTATCAAGGTTGCAGCGGCAGGGGCCGGTGCAACAGCCGAAGATGCATAAGGAAAACTCCATGCCGGTGTGCTATTCCATATATCCTGAACAGAAGGATTATTATTTAAAGTTACACCATAAACAAAACTTTCGGATGCAAGCTCGGTTTGGTTTGCATATCTTATATCCGAATTATCCAGTCCCAAAGCTCCTCCTTGATCATCATAAGTTATCTGTATAAAACCGCCGATTTTAGGTGTTATTTCACCTGCAAGGAATAAGCTTAATTGTTGAGGGAGAGCAATATTATTATTCTGGGTTCCGGGTTGTTTTTTGCTTTTATATGTATATGAAGCCTGGATCATTGAAGAAATCTGGGGAATTTTTAGCAAGTTAAGAGTTAGATTATCATTTTTGTCCGTTGATTGAACGGTTGCTATTCCAGTTAAAGTATATCCGTTTAATTTGAATAATCTTCCAAATGCATTTAATTCGGGGAACATTGTGTGGCATGAACTGCATGACATATTTGTCTGCCTTGCAAAGCTTGGAATTGCCAGAATTTTGCCTGGAATTAATAACAACATTGTAATAAAAAACAGTGAAAAATATTTTTTAAGATTCATAAAAAGATCCTTTCATAATTTCATTTTTTTGCCAGTTCCCGTATATAATCAACTAACTCCCAGCGCTGCTTTTTTGAAAGCGTATACTTCCATGAAAGCATAGGAGGTTTACCAGTTGTTATTTTCCAGAACAGAGCACCATCAGATTGTTTTTGTATTCGCTTTAAAGTGAGATTTGCAGGTTTAGGATTAAGTCCAGCTGCTGATGGTCCATTCCCTCCCCCTTTATCACCATGACACGTAACACAATATGTCTGGAACAAATTTTTACCATCTTTAGCAGCATTTAAATTTTTAGCCAGGGGATTTTTCATGGAATCGGCAGATTTGGGTGCTTTCCAGGTTGCGGTGGCTGCGACTTGTTTGGATTGGACACTTCTCTTTACCCTAGGTTTTGCATAAACAATAAGCAGGAAAAAAGAAAAAACCGAAAATATGGTTAAATATAAAATTTTTAAAATCATTCCCTTCTTCATTTTTACTCCAATTAATTAGTGATTATATAGCCCCCGGCAAATCATTGATAATCACACGGGCTATAATAAAGTTTTAAATATGAGGTTTGTATTAAATAATCAGAAACTCAGACTGAATGGTTTTATCACTTTGTGTAAAGATCGGAAGGAACTTATTCTTATGATAAATATTAATACGTTTATGCAGTATTAAATGTTTATAAGGATATTTTTTGTATGTGTGGCAGGCAATTAATTTATCGGTATTAGTGACATCATTTAAATATGCGACCTCTGATTTTGAATTTCCGGTATGATTTAATTTATGATTCGATTTCCCACTAGATAGTTCTAAAACAGAATCACAATTAGAACTATTATCCTTAAAATTCTGGTATTTATAATTACTTTGATAACTCTTTTCTGTTATAACATAATTATTAAAAGATATAAAACCGGTAAAAATAAAATAAATAAGTATTATACTATTCTTCATATCAAATTATTAACATATTTTTTCATGTGATTAAAATATTGTAAAAAGATAATAAATTCTTTGAGATATTTTGTATTAATGAAATTTTGGAATTTAAATCACAAGTAGTTTGATTTCTTATAGAAATTCTTTATACAACCTATTAGGATTTTGTACAGATAATCGAAAAATCTTTTTGCTTTATTAACAAAAAATTTTTTGCCTTTCACAATTATATAGGATATTTTAAGATTATTAGTTTTCAAACCACTATAATAACCATACAACATCTACAACTTTAAGGAGGAAACATGGACGAAAATGTATCGATTTCACCAACACTCCAAATTACAGTTAACAAGATGACAGGAGATATGCAGTTTGTTGGTATCTTCTATATTATTATCGGGGCCTTACAGTGTTTATCAATCATAGGTGCTATAATCGGAATTCCTTTAATTATCTGTGGTTTAAGACTTAGAGAGTCTGCAGATTCTTTCAGAGGATACCTAACCACAAATGATTCTGGTATGCTGGAAAATGCATTAGAAAGACAAAGCAGATTTTTCTTTATTCAAAAAGTTTTATTAATAATATCGATAGTGCTATTTGTACTGTACATAGTTGTTATAATTGTTTTTGGAATATCAATGTTCACAAATATGTCTCACTACCGGAGCATCTGATTATTAATTTCTTTTTAGGGGGGCATGGTAAATACCCCCTAATAAAAATGAAAAATTAGTAATTTTTAATAGTTTAACGTTATAAAATTCTTCGATGTATGAAAAAGTTTATTATTGTTTTCGTTTTTCTTCTAGGTTCTGTCATTATTAATGCAAGGGAGGATAAAAATCCATTAGTATTAATAAAAACAGAAAGGGGAAATATAGAGGTTGAAATTTTTCAGAATAAAGCTCCTATTTCTGCCGGAAATTTCCTGAAATGCGTTGATGATGGAGTTTATAAAGACTCATATTTTTACAGAACTGTAACACTTAATAATCAACCGGATAACGATATAAAAATAGAAGTTATTCAGGGTGGTATATTAGACAAAGCCGATAACTATCCTCCGATTAAGCATGAAACTACAAAAGAAACAGGAATCCTTCACAAAGATGGTACAATTTCATATGCCAGAAATGCACCGGAAACTGCAACTACAGAATTCTTTATTTGCATAGGAGATCAACCTGAGCTGGATTATGGTGGAAAAAGAAACCCGGACAGGCAGGGTTTTGCTGCATTCGGCAGGGTAATTAAAGGGATGGATATAGTTAGTGAAATTCAACGGCAACCTGCAAAAAAGCAGATGTTAAAACCAAAAATCAAAATTTTCAATATTGAAAGATTAAAACAAGGTTAAACTTCTATCATTTCAATATACCTTCATGCTTAAAAAATACTTTCGCTATAGTAAATTCCCCGAATATGATCCCAAAGTTCTGCAGCATAACTTATTAATGCATTTCGGTGACGGTTCAATGTATGCATTTGCATTAAGCTTTATATCGTTTTCAACTATACTTCCGGTGTTTATTCAGAGAATGGGCGGCGATGCCGTGGCAATTGGTGCTGTACCTGTATTATGGAATCTTGGAGCCAGCCTCCCACAAGTTTTTCTAGGGCAGCAAAAAAATAACGAGAAACTTGTTAAACCTGCGATAGTACGATATAGTATTTTATATCGTTCCTCTTTCTTACTTACGGCTTTATTTATTTATTTGTTTTTAGAACATATACCGGCTTCTCTTTCTGTCCCGATAGTGTTATTATTTATATTTATGATCACCCTACTTAGCAGCATTCCGGGACCCAGGTGGGTCAACTTATTTGCTAAAACAACTCCTGTAAAATTGCGAGGACGCCTTTTAGCAATAAGGCAGCTTGTGGGTGCATTACTGGGTGTTCTGGCCGGTTCAATTATTATTATTATTTTATCATCAATAAGCTTTCCTCATAACTTTGCTGTTCTTTTTACATTATGCTTTATTTTCATGTTTGTCTCGCTTTATTTTTTAAAGGAAGTTGAAGAACCGGAAGAAATTTTAAGCGAAGAATTAATTATTATGAAAACAAAAAAGTTCAATAAAGCAAAACTTGCTCTTAAAGAGAATAAAAATTTCAGAAATTATTTGGTGGCTGACGGATTATTATTAATTGGATTGACTTCTTCTGCTTTCTTTGCTGTTTATGCAATAGAAAGATTTAAATTGCCAACTTCTTATGCAGGCTCTTTTACAATTATTTTTATGGCAAGTACGGTTTTGGGGAATATCATATTCGGATACCTGGCAGATATATCCGGGCATAAAATTAATTTAATAATAATGGCGGCATTATTATTATTGGCAAATTTAAGTGCAATAATTTCAATTAATCCGTTAACTTTTGGAAGTGTCTTTTTCTTTTTTGCACTTGGATTAAGCATCCAGGGAATCTCCCGCGTTAATTTTGTTGTTGAACTTAGTGGTGAAAAAGATAGAACCCTTTACGCTTCCCTATTAAATTCTATAACTGCACCGGCATTATTATTTGGAATATTAGCGGGATTTATAATTTCGATTATAGGTTATCCGTTTGTTTTTCTTATTTATATTTTGATTTCAGGGTTTACTGTCTACTGGCTGTATAAGAAAGTCGAGGAACCCCGGAATAAAATCGTTCAATAATTCGTTTGTATTCAACAATGAAATTTTGTCCAGTTAAAACTTTTTTGTAGTTTTCATTAATATTAAAACCGGGATTACAAAATGCATAGTAGTAAATTAATTTCACTTCTTCTTTGTCTTCTTCTGGTATCCGGCTGCTCTGTTCAGAATATAACCAATATATCAAATAAAAAAATTATCCTGCCGGGAAAGTTTGAAGATTTTACTTTACTTCCAAACGGATGGAAATTAACTCCAACAGGTGATCAAATAGGAATTGGTGAACTACCGTTAAATTTGATTATTACTCAAGACGATAAATATGCATTAACATCAAACAGCGGGACCAAAGAAAATTCAATTTCCGTTGTTGATTTAGAAACCGAAAAAGAAATCCAGAGAATCGATGTTGATAAAACCTGGCGCGGTATAGTATTTAACGATGACGATTCAAAACTTTATGTTTCAGGAGCAAATAACAATCTGATTTATGTTTATAACTTTAATTCCGGTCATTTATCCTTAAGCGATTCAATTATTATTGGAAAACCTTTCCCGGATGATAAAATTTCAATATCCGGACTGGATTATTTGCCCGGAAAAAATATTTTGCTCGCTGTTTCAAGAATGAGCAACTCATTGTATGTAATAGATGTAGCGAACAAAAAGATCATTAAACAATTAAAATTTGATTGTGAATGTTACGATGTTAAAATAAACCATGCAGGAACTTATGCATATATCTCCCTTTGGTCAAAAGCATCTATAGCTGAGATTGATCTTAGAACTTATTCACTCACTAATTTTATTGGGGTTGGAGATCATCCGAATGAGATTCTAATTTCAAAAAATGATGACAGATTATTTGTAGCAGATGCAAATAATAATACTGTTTCAGTGGTCGACCTGAAAACAAAAAAAGAAACGGAAAAAATAATTTCATCAATTAAACCCGACTCACCTTATGGAAGTACACCTAATGCTATATGCTTTAATAATGACGGTTCTGATTTAATTGTTGCAAATGCAGATAACAACTACCTTGCTCTTTTTGATATAAGCCAAAAAGATAAGTCAAGAAGCATCGGCTTTATACCAGTTGGATGGTATCCTACGTCCGTTAAAACTATAAGCTCAAATAAAATTATTGTAGCAAACGGTAAGGGGCTGTCTTCATTACCTAATCCCAAAGGACCGGATCCGCTTGAAAAAAATAATGATGCTACCGATCAATACATAGGTTCTTTATTTAAGGGAACATTATCCATAATTGATTTTCCCGATATAAAGACTCTGCAAGCTTTATCTCAAAAAGTTTATTCCAATACGCCTTCCATCTGGAAAAATAAGCCGGAAGAGGTTTCACAACAAAATATAATTCCAGTAGATTTCAATAATAAGGGAAGCAATAAAATAAAGCATGTCTTTTATATAGTAAAAGAAAACCGAACATACGACCAGGTTTTCGGTGATATTCCAAAAGGAAATGGTGATTCATCTATTTGCATCTTTGGAAAAAAGTTTACTCCCAATGAGCATACTTTAGTAAATGATTTTACTTTATTTGATAATTTTTATTGTGATGCAGAGGTAAGTGCAGACGGACATAACTGGTCTATGGCTGCATATGCTACAGACTATGTTGAAAAGACCTGGCCTGTCTACTATGGACACAGAGGCGGGTATTATGATTTCGAAGGAGGCTCTGAAACCGCAGCACCATCTTCCGGTTATATCTGGAATGAAGTAATCAATAAAGGTTTATCTTTAAGAAATTACGGTGAATTTGTTGAAGAAGTTGAGGGGAATAAAGATACTTATATGTCAAGAAATGAGGATTTAAATAAGTATACATGTCCTGATTATCCCGGATTTGATCTTAAAATTTCGGATCTCTACAGGTTTAAAAAATGGGAGAAAGAATTTAATGACTTTGAAAGGAAAGATTCACTGCCGGCTTTTAATTTAATAAGACTCCCTAACGATCACACAATGGGAACTGAAAAAGGCAGTTTAACCCCAAGGGCGTATGTTGCTCAAAACGATTTTGCACTCGGCTTAATGGTAGATAAAATTTCCAAAAGTCAATTCTGGAAAGAAAGTATAATTTTTGTACTTGAAGATGATGCGCAAAACGGTTCTGATCATGTAGATGCACATAGATCAACTCTGATGGTAATTAGTCCATACATAAAAAGAAACTATGTTGATCATACTATGTATTCAACTTCCAGTGTTTTGAAAACAATTGAATTGATCCTTGGTTTAAAACCGATGACACAGTTCGATCTTTCTGCAATTCCAATTCTTGTTCCCATAACGAATCAACCTGATTTTGAAACATATAATGCTATAAATCCGTTAATTGATATTGAACAGAAGAACATGGCTGATGCATACAGATCTAAAAGGAGCAGTGAATTTAATTTCGCTGAAGAAGACGATATACCGGATATAGAATTAAATGAAATAATCTGGAAATCAATAAAAGGGAAAGATTCTAAAATGCCGCCGCCTGTAAGAAGTGCATTTGTAAATGTGGTGCAAAAATAGGAAATGCCTAATAAGTTCGATTGTTATTTCGACCCCGGCTCATTTTCATAACTACTAAAGCCAGGGGAGAAATGTTATGTCTTAGAAAAAGATTTCCCAGTCATCCCTGTTGTTTACTCAATCTTCATTGACCGGGTTTCCTTCGAAATGAAAGTTTCCAACTTTATAGGCAGCATCTTTAGTATATAATTAATAGTGCCTTTTAGAGCTTTCAAAATTGCCTGGTAAGAATTCAATGGGGTAAATAATGGATAAAAAACTGTTTAAAATTCTTCTATTCATTTTATCATTTCTGTTTATTCAACCCGATTATCCTCAAGTGATTTTTCAGAATCCTTTAAGTCCCAGGAATGCCAGCTATGATATGGATGTAACACTTAATCCTGAAACAAAAATAATAGACGGATATGAAATTTTACACTGGAGAAACATTTCAAATGATATAGTAAATGAACTGCAATTTCATTTATATTTAAATGCTTTTAAAAATACCAAATCAACATTTGTTATAGAATCAGGGGGACAGCTAAGGGGAATCAGCATTAATGAAAAATCAGGCAGCAGCTGGGGATGGACCGATGTACACTCCATGAAAATCGAAAACGGGGAAGATCTTACAAATAAGATCAGGTATATTCATCCTGATGATGATAATATCTATGATGAAACTGTAATTATTGTACCTCTTTCCAGAGGAATAAAACCGGGAGAAACAGTAAATATTAATATTAAGTTCAAATCGAAGCTGCCTCAAATTTTTGCCAGATCTGGTTATGCAGGTAATTATTTTTTAGTAGGACAATGGTTTCCAAAAATAGGAGTATATGAATTCCCCGGCATCCGGTATGCTACTAAGGGTGAATGGAATTGCCATCAATATCATGCTAATTCCGAATTTTATGCGGATTTCGGAGTTTACAATGTAAACATTACACTTCCTCAAAAATATATTGTTGGCGCTGTAGGCGTCCAGGTTGGTAAAAAGAAAAATGCGGACGGCACTAAGACAATAAAATATCACGCAGAAGATGTAATTGATTTTGCATGGACAGCTTCACCAAGGTTCAAAATAGTCTGGAAAAAATGGGAAAATGTAAAAATAAAGATTTTGCTGCAGCCGGAACATTTCTGCCAGACTGATAGGTATGTAAATTCTATTTTAGCTGCTTTAATATATTTTAAAAATCATGTTGGTAGATATCCTTATCCAAATCTTACAATAGTTGATCCGCCATTTAACGGAATTGGTTCCAGTGGAATGGAATACCCGACCTTTTTTACAGGTGGAACTTTATGGGGAATTCCTGATGGAATAAAGTTGTGTGAAATTACCACTGTTCATGAATTCGGTCATAATTATTTTATGGGAATGCTCGCATCTAATGAATTTGAAGAAGCATGGATGGATGAGGGAATTAACTCTTATATGGAATCAAGAATAATGGATGATACTTATGGAGAAAATACTTCAGCAATAAATATTGCAGGTTATCATGCAGGCGACTTGGAATTTATGCGGCAAGGATATGCAGGAATGCGAAATCCTAAAATTGCCGATGATGCCAGGTTTGCCTGGAAATATTCAGATGGTGGTTATGGTAGTATTACCTATTATAAAACGGCTATATGGATGACAACTCTTGATAGATTAGTCGGCAGAAAAGTCATGGATGAAATAATGAAAACTTATTTCGAAAGATGGAAATTCAAACATCCTTGCGGCAAGAATTTTATAGATATAGTCAACGAAGTAGTAAAGAAAAGATTAGGAAATAAATTTGGCGATAACATGAACTGGTTTTTTGATGAAGTACTTTATGGTACAAATGTTTGCGATTACAAGCTTGCCGGAATTTATGTCAGTAAAATAAAAAATCCTCTGGGTGTGTATGATAGTGCTGGAATTAAGATGCATTATAAAAATAATTCCGGGGATAAAAGCCGTGTCGTGTTTCATTCAAAAGTTACAGTGTTTCGTTTAGGCGATGTGGTTATGCCTGTTGAAATATTGGTTCACTTTGATAATGGAAAAGATACTCTTGTTACCTGGAATGGAAAGGAAAGAACCTTTGATTTGAGATTTGATTTGCCGCAAAAGGCAGTCTGGGCAAAAGTAGATCCAGAGCAAAAAATATATATGGACTTGAACTTTAATAACAATAGCTATACCACTAAGCCAAAAGGAACTCAATTCAAAAAATATATGACAAAATTTATCTTTTGGGTTGAAAATTTAATTACCTCAATGTCAATGATCTTCTAACCCTAAAACAAACTTTATTATGAAAATTCTTTCATCATATTTCAATGGATTTGTTTCAGCTTATAAAGTTAAGAAGCTGGTTACTACTATTTTCTTAATTACACTATTTCTTGCTTTAATTCTAGCTATTCCTTTCGGTAACACAATTAAGAATAAAGCCGGGAACTCAATGGCATTTATTTCTTTGATAAAAGATTTTAATTATCCTGTTTACAAGGATTTCATGAATCAATATGCCGATGCAATCTATCCTTTTATATCAGTTGCAATCTGGACCGGGATATTTTACCTCCTTTTTACAATTTTTTTCGAGGGAGGAATATTAGACATACTCATAAGAAATGAACGTAAATACTCTTTAACAACATTCTGGGGAGCAAACGCCAGGTATTTTTCAAGGTTTCTCAGGCATGCAATTTATTCAATTATTATACAGGTAGTTATTGCTCTTGCAGTTTATATACCAGTTGTAAATATACTGGATTCGGTTTCTGCAACCGTTGAGAGTGAAAAAACATTGTTTTACATATTTTTAACAGGAGTTATTATTCATCTAATCTTTTTCATTTTTATTTTAACCGTGACGGATTATGCAAAAATAATGATGGTTGAAAATAAAAAGTATAAACCATTTAAAACATTATTTAAATCTTTCAAATTTGTTTTAAAACATTTTTTAAGCACTTATATTCTTTATTTAAGTTTATTAATTGTGCCGGTTGTACTTTTAATAGTTTATTTCGGGCTTGAAGCACAAATAGGAATGTCAACCGGAATCCAAATACTTATCATTTTAATAATTCAGCAGTTATTTATATGGTGCAGGGTTTTTATTAAAATATGGATACTTGGAAGCGAATTAATTTTACATAGTAAACTGGAAACAAAAGAAGAGCAAATCGCAAAAGAAGTAGTATTTGAGATCTGATTAAGGTTAAATATATTTTATTTTTACGCAATAGCCTTCAGTATGATTCAATTTGAAAAATCTTTAAAGGTGGTGATAATGCTCTTCTTAAGACAATTTATTAAGTTTAGGTAATGAAAAATCCGATTAAAAAAATTGCATTAATATTAATACTGATAATTATACTGCCCGCACTAATTTTTTCACTCTTTGAGATCAGCTCATTAAGTGAACGCGAGCAGGTAATTGAAGAAATTTATAATAACCAGCTTGATGCAATTCTTTTTTCTGTGAATCAATATTCTGAAGATATTATTTCAAACTGGAGAAGCAGGATAAATTTACTTCTTTATGAAAAGACTTATCATCCCGAATATTTTAAAACAAAAGCGGATAGTTTTTTAGGTATAAATAAAGCAATAAGCTCAATTATCTTCGCTGACAGCCTAAACACAACAAAAATATCGAAATTAAATTATGTTAAAGGTTCAAATAAGGTTACTAATCATAACAATGATCTTGTAGAAATTAAAAATTTTCTGAAAAATTATTCGGGTAAAATCAAAAAGCTCTATACATATGAAAGAGGCGGCTACAGCAAAATAGAACCTCTCCCGGATTTATCCACCGACAGCAGTACTATCTTTATTTTCCTTCTTGATGATCCTGAAAACTTAAATAACATCTGTATAATGACAATTAACCCCATAAAATTTGTCAGGGATGTTCTGGGGAGTAAAATAAAAGAAATAGCTGAAGATAAATTCATTATCACTTGTTCATCCCTTAAGGCAACAAAACCAAATGATTTCATCTTTGCAACAGATAACTTACAAAACAAGGAAATACAGCAGAAAAAAAATCTCTGGTTAATACCTAACTACCAGATTGGTATTCTATTAAAAGGTCAGACAATTGAGGGTCTTGCAAAATCCCGGTCAACTACTAATTTAATTTTAATTTTAATTTTAATAATAATTTTAATTGTGGGGGTATACATAGTATTTAAAAATATCAAAAAAGAAATGGAGCTTGCTAAAATCAAATCTGATTTTGTTTCAAATGTTTCACACGAACTCAGAACTCCACTGGCATTAATAAGTATGTTTGCCGAAACTCTTGAAATGGGGAGGGCATCGACGGAAGAAAAAAAGATAGAATACTATACAATTATTAGCAAAGAAGCCACAAGATTAAGCAGGATTGTAAATAAAATTTTAAGCTTCTCAAAAATTGAAGCAGGCAAAAAAGAATATCATTTTGCAAAAATAGATTTAAACTTACTTGTTGAAGACGTTTTTAATTCCTATAAGTTTCACCTTAAAAACAACGGCTTTAAATTTTCTTTTTTACCGGCTAATGCAGTCTCCGAAATAGAAGCTGATGGAGAAGCAATATCCGAAGCAATAATTAATCTTATCGATAACGCTATAAAATACAGCACCGATAAAAAGGAAATTTCAATAATAACGGGTGTTGAACAGGGATTTGCTTATATAGAAATTAAAGATTTAGGTGTGGGTATTTCAGAAGAAAACCAAAAGAAAATTTTCGAAAAATTTTACCGTGTAAGCGACGGATTAATACATAATACAAAAGGTACCGGCCTTGGATTAACTCTTGTAAAACATATTGTTGATGCGCACCGAGGAAAAATAAAAGTTAAAAGTAAGTTGAATGAAGGAAGTAGTTTTATTCTAAGTTTTCCAATTAATACTTTAAACAAAAAGGGAGTTTAAATGAGCAAAATTTTAGTTGTTGAAGATGAACCGGATATGCGTACCGGTTTAAAAGATAATCTGGAGTTTGAAGGCTACGAAGTTAATTTTGCAGAAGATGGGGAAACCGGTCTTAAGAATATTCTTGAAGGAAATTATGATCTTGTTCTCCTGGATGTTATGCTTCCAAAGATGTCCGGCTTTGATGTTTGTAAAACTGTTAGAAAAAAAGGCAATATTGTCCCGATCATTCTCCTTACGGCAAAAGGAGAGGAGATTGATAAGGTTCTCGGTTTGGAACTGGGAGCTGATGATTATGTCACCAAACCTTTCGGACTAAGAGAGCTTCTTGCCAGGATAAAAGCAGTTTTAAGGAGAGGAGAAGAAAAAGCCAAATCTAAAAATTCATTTGTTACTATCGGGAGAATTGAAGTAAACTTTTCTACTTATAATGCCTTGGAAAACAGTTTAACGGTACAGATGTCCCACAAAGAATTTGAAATTTTACACTTTCTTTGGAACAATAAGAATTCAACAGTAAGCCGTGACGATTTACTCAATAATGTTTGGGGATATGATGAATCTCCAACTACAAGAACTGTGGATAATTTTATCTTAAAATTAAGACAAAAGATAGAAAAGGATCCGGACCATCCAAAGATAATATTAACAGTTCATGGAATTGGTTATAAAATGATTGATTAAGAAAGATATGTTATTCTCTTTTCAGAATTCTTTTGTTTTCTTGTTAAATTTGAAAAATAATGATTGCATCATGACAATTTTTTACAATCCTTTACCGGAAAATGACTCATAAAACATTTAACAAGCTTAGATTGGAGGTAAAAAAAAGCAGGATAATTATTATGAAAGCAACATTAAAAATATGGTTTAATTTCCTGACAGTATTTTTATTTTTAGGTTTATTTACTCAGACTGCTTTCGCCCAAAAATTTGAAAGATTAAAAAATCTAAAAGGATACTGGAAATTCAGCATCGGTGATGATATGAACTGGGCTGATCCTTCATACAATGATTCCAAATGGGAAGAAATCAGGGTCCCAGCATACTGGGAAGAGGAAGGTTTTTATGGGTATAATGGTTATGCATGGTACAGGAAACATTTTGACTTTCCAAGAGATTTTGACGGTTCAACAATATATATCAACCTGGGTGCAATAGATGACATTGATCAAACCTATTTAAATGGAAAACTCGTCGGTTTTTCCGGCTCTTTCCCCCCTAATTATCAAACAGCTTATAATGCTTACAGGCATTACCCGGTACCAGTAAAATATTTTAATAAGAATGGTGACAATGTAATTTCTGTAAGGGTATTTGATTCTCAGCTTGGAGGTGGAATCTGCAGCGGAGATATAGGCCTTTATTATGTTCCTAATGAACTGATTGCTGATGTTAACCTGGAAGGATATTGGAAATTTAAAACCGGGGATGATAAAGAATGGAAGAAACCTGATTTTAATGATAATGATTGGGCAACATTGATTGTTCCCGGTTATTGGGAATCCCAGGGATATAAAGATTATGATGGTTATGCCTGGTACAGAAAAACTTTCAAAGCACCATCCGAGCTGAACAATAATAAACTAGTCCTGATGATGGGAAAGATTGATGATCTTGATGAAGTTTATGTTAACGGCCAGCTGGTTGGCTCCACCGGAACAATGCATGATAATCCATCAAAAAACACCCACAACAATAATGAATATGCTCAATTCAGGGGATATTATCTTCCAAGCGGTTTAATAAAAACCGATCAGGAAAATGTTATAGCTGTAAGAGTTTGGGATGGATGGCTAAATGGTGGTATTTATCAAGGACCAATAGGATTAATTACGCAGAAAAAATATATTAAATTCTGGCGAGATAATAAATCAAAGAAAAACGTTTTTGAATTTTTCTTTAACTGGGACTAATATCATTAATGATTATAATGCTCTTTTAGGAAAAATCCCGGCAGCACCGGGATTTTTTTTTGTCTGATTTACACATCTATATTATTCGCTAACAGTCTTTACTAAATAATTTACTTAACAGAAATTGTCAAATCCAATGACATCTTTTTACATTCATTTACCTATAAATGACACCTGTTAGATTTCATTAGTATATGTTTACTTTAGACATTGAATCAGCTATTATCAAATTTAATTTAATAAAAGAAGTGCCTAAAATGACAAATTATATAAACAAAACTGTTAAGATAATTACGGTAGTTTTAGTTGCAGCCTTACTCTCGGGTAATGTATTTGCCCTGAACAGAAATTTATCAAATATTCTAAAATCTGGGATTCCCGAAGCATTTGTTAAGAATTTAGCTTTAGGACTTACTTCCGAATGCTCCGGTTTGAAAAAAAGTTGTATTTATTTTGCTGGTTTTTATGAAATTGAAGGAATGATTGAACCTCTGGCCAATCAGTTTACTAAAGAAACTGATCCTAATACAAGAATTCTTATAGCACTGGCTTTATATAAAATTGGTACACCGGAAGCTATTACGACTTTTGAGAAATTAGTTAAAAATGAAGTTGATCCAAAAGTTAAAAGAATAGGAATGGCAATACTTCATGATTTCCAATTAAATACCGGAAAATTAAGTATCACAAAATACTAATATGATATTATAAATTTGAACCTTCATTACCTCCTCCTTAAATGAACCCCGGTTGTGCGTTACCGGGGTTTTTTATTTTAATCTTTTCGTATAATTCTCCCAAATTTGTTTTATGCTCATTTATTTTCTGTTAAAATCGAATCTTTTCTGGTCTCTAGAAATGAAACCAAAGCATTTAATTCTTTTGAAGATAAAGTTCCACCGAATGCAGGCATATTTCCTCCCCCGTTAACAATTCTGATTTTTAGTTCATCACGTGTTAACCTGTTTCCGACTCTAGTTAGGTTAGGTCCCCGATGACCTCCATCGCCTGAAATATTATGACAATATAAACAAGCTTTTTTATACATCAGATCTGCACCAAATCTTGCATCCGGCCCAACATTACCAATTACTTTCTCTGATAAAGGTTTCGCATTAAAATCAGGCGACCATGGAGATAATACTCCTTCATGCCATAAAGTTCCCACCATTGTTACAATAAATATTACTATCAGAAATGACCACGGTCTTCTGAAAGGGCTCCTTTCTCCTTTATTGAATACAATTGGTAAGAGAATTAATATAAATCCTATTATTATCGGACCGAAAGCAATTGCATAAGACTCTATCGCTCTGGGCATTAATGCAAATAAGGCAAATATCCACAGAAAGTACCAGTCGGGCCTTGGGTTTGAGTTGATATTTGCCGGATTGGGCGGTGTACCAATCTTCGGGGGACCAACAAAGAAAGCCAGCAAAAGGATTATCATAATTACTATTAAACCGAATGTAATATCACGCCATGCTGCGTTTGGCCAAAATGGAACTCCCTTCTCTTTAAGCATTTTTTCATACCAGGATTCATAATTTTCAGGATCAACCGGCCGGCCGGATTTAGGCGGTTCTGATATTCCATTTTTGATAACCAAAAATACATGTAATCCTATTATTCCAAATAATAAAGCAGGTATCAGAAAAACATGAAAAGCAAAAAATCTACTAAGAGTCGCTCCGCCTAACGTTTTTCCTGCTATTAAAAATCTTGCTACCCATGTTCCGATAATCGGGATCCTTCCTGCTTGTTCCGCTCCAACAATAGCAGACCAGACACCATTGCTATCCCATCTTAACAATTGACCTGTAAAGCCCATACCTAATGTCAGCACCAGTAATATAACTCCCGAAATCCAACTCATTTCTCTAGGATATTTATATGCTGCCAATAGATAGACTCTAATCATATGAATACCGATAAGAAGAATCATTGCAGAAGCACCGAAATAATGAATGCCTCTCAACACATCACCCAAAGGAGCTTCATTAGTTATGTATTGCAAAGATTTATATGCGCTTGCGGAAGTCGGCTGATACATTAAAGCTAAGGCAACACCCGTAACAACCTGTAATATAAATGCAAATAATGTTGCACTACCGAATACATACGACCATTTTGAATCGGGTGGTACCAGATGTTTTGCCAACGGTCCGACAACGCCGGATACTTTTGTTCGCTTATCGAACCACAGCCATATCTTTTTTAATTTTTCCAAAAAAATAATATCTAAATGTTAGTAATTGGTATAGGACTGGAAAGTATTTCAACTTCATTATTTTTAACTCTTACAGGATATTTCGACAAACCGTGCGGAGGCGGACCTGCAGCATAAGAACCATCTTTATTATATACCCCGCCATGACACGGGCAAAGAAAAATTTCAGCATCCGCTATCCACCTAACCGGACACCCCAGGTGTGCGCAATTAACAGAGAATGCTATAAATTTATCTTTTGATTCCCTTCGAAGCCAGGATGCTGTTTGCGCAGTTATTCCTGACCATGGAAGAGGTGATGCATCACGGAATTCAACAAGTACAGTCTTTCCAATCTTGAAATTATCAACACTCCCAACGCTTCGCCATGTTTCTGGTGTTTTTCTGAATAAAGGAGCAAGTAAAGCACCAATAACAGGGATTGAAATAACAACAGCTACAAACGAACTATATAACAAAAGCATTTTAACTATAAAAGTACGTCTGTTAGTTTTCTTTGATAGTAAATTTGATTCACTCATGGTTTTAATTCCATTATCCATCCGTATATTGAAATACCAATTAGCACTAACCCTACACCGCTGATAATTATTGAAGTTATGAAACCCCAGAAAAACAGTACAACGCTAAATGCGAGGAAAACAGGCCAGTAGGTAGGCTTCGGCATTTTTTGAGGAACTGACGGACTCAGCTTATATTCATCCGAAAGCTGACTCAGTTTATTTTCATCCATTAAATTAACTCCTCTGTGTTTTATCCTTTATGCAACAATAATTTATCGCTGTTATCAATTTCCGGATTTTTATACCACTTAAATAATTTTATCATAATATTAGTCAGATAAACAAAACAAGCGGGAACCCACATTATCAATCCGGCCATCTGCTGATCTACTTCTGAATTAATTCCCCAATTATTCTGAATTAAATTCAGAACTGTAGTATTACTGCCGGTATAATAAACAGTATATAAACCTAAAGGTGCAAATGTTATGAATATTCCCAAAACTGTACATCCCACACATGCCGAAAATAAATATAAGGCGCTCTGTAACGGATTCATTTTTTTCAACCGTATAGGAGTAAAAACAGGCCAGATAAAAATTACCCCAAGAACAATAAGTGAAATCATTTGAATGAAATGTACAAACGGATATTCTTTTGTAAGTCTGAAAAGATATGGTACATGCCAGAACCACATAGAGCCAACACCAAGAAACCATGTAATTAAAGGATTGAAAATAATCTTTCCGATTTTATTATATCTTGCTTTTGCAAATATTTTTTCTAAAAATTCTTTGCTCGTTCCCGTTAATAATAAAGGTGGAATCACTAAAAGTAATATAATATGCTCAACCATATGAGCACTGAATAAGTAATTGTGTCCTAAATAATCTAACGAAGAAAATGTTGAAAGTATTAAAAGGACTATTCCGCTGAAAAAATATTTACTCTCTTTTTTTAATTTATAACCATTGGATATAAAATGGAATAGTATAAGAGAAACAACTATAATAAGTGAAAAAATATTCCAGTGCCAATTGCTAAATAAAAATTCCCAGGTAGTCATATTACAGCTCCTATGTAGACAACACTAAAAACTACTATCCAAACAACATCAACAAAATGCCAGTATATTGCAGCAGATTCAAGAGCAGTAGATTCAACCGACTCAAATTTCCGGGAAATAACTATAATTGTCAGAACCGATAATACTATTAAACCTAAAATTACATGTATACCGTGAAAACCGGTAAGAGTAAAAAATGCAGAGCCGAAAACATTCTGACTTACAGTTACATTTGATGTGATAAGTTTTTCATATTCACTACCCTGCCCGAATAAAAATACAGATCCCAAAACAATTGTAACTAAAAGCCAACCAATCAGTGCTTTCCTTTTTCCTTTTTTTAGATTTAAATCTGCAATCCAAACTGTAAAACTGCTTGATAGCAGAAAAAGAGTAAAGATCAATGTTTTCTTATAATCAAGATATTTTGCAGTTGATGCCAGGGTGCCTCCCGGATGGCTGTAATAAACATATGATATAATTAAAGCCAGAAAAAAGAATGCTTCTGATCCTACAAATACCAGCATAAATAATTTATTTTTATTCATAACTCACTTTTTATTTTTTTCTTTTCCAATCAGGATCTTCCGGATGATTCAAATCCCACAAAGGTCTTCTGCTTTTTACCAAAGGAATAACATTAAAGTTTTTAGGTTTCGGCGGAGAAGAAGTAAGCCATTCCAGTGTCCAGGCATTCCATGGATTGTCACCGGCATCCTCTCCGTATTTCAAACTGTAAAAAATATTCCAGATGAATATTAAAAACGATACTCCTAAAACTGCAGCACTAATTGTTGAGAACATATTAAGTGAACCTAAATAAGGAAGATCCGGGTAAGTGAAAACTCTTCTCGGCATTCCTAAAAGTCCAAGGATATGAAAGACGAAGAAAGTACAATTAAAACTGATAACAAACACCCAGAAATGCAGCTTGCCTATTTTTTCAGAAAGCATTTTACCTGTAATTTTAGGAAACCAATAATAAGCAGCAGCAAATCCGCAGAATAAAGAAGCACCTATAAAGACATAGTGTATATGTGCAACCACAAAATAAGTATCCGTTAATCTCCAATCGATAGGTACAATTGCAAAACCTACACCGCTTAAACCGCCGATTGTAAACTCAATTAAAAATGCCATAGTAAAAAGCATTGAAGTTTTAAATTGGATCGAGCCGCCCCACATTGTAGCAATCCAATTGAATATTTTAACTCCTGTAGGAACAGCAATCAGCATACTGGTAGCAGCAAAGAAAGCGTCAAAGGTTGTACCTAATCCAACAGCAAACATATGATGAGCCCAGACACCAAATGAAAGTAATGCTATAGCAACAGTGGAAGCTGCAACGAATTCATAACCAAAGATAGGTTTACGTGAGAAGACAGGAATAACCTCCGACGCTATACCAAATGCAGGAAGTGCCAGGATATAAACCTCCGGATGTCCGAAAGTCCAGAATACATGCTGCCAGATAACCGCCGAACCACCTGTTGCCGCCAGGAAAAAATGAGCATTTAGAAGCCTGTCTATTAATATCATTACTAACCCGGCATTTAAAACAGGAAACGCTGCAAGTATTAAAAAGGCATTTATAAAAACCATCCAAACAAAAAGCGGGAGCTTGGTTAATGTTAATCCGGGAGCCCTCATTGTTAAAGTAGTTACTACAAAATTTAATCCGGCACCTATTGTTCCTATTCCCATTAAAAGGATACTCATTGCCCAGTAATCCACGCCAGGAGTAATACTATAAAACTTTTCACTTAAAGGAGCATAACTAAACCAGCCAACATTTGGAGCACCACCAGCTAAAAAACTAAAGTAAAGAAGTAAACCGCCGAAAAAAAACATCCAAAAGCTGAAAGCATTTAACCGGGGGTATGCCATTTCATTTGCCCCTATCATCAGAGGGAGCAGATAAGTAGCAAAACCAATAAGCATTGGAGTAAGAACCAAAAAGATCATGGTTGTTCCATGCATTGTAAAAATCTGGTTATAAGCTTCAGGAGTTAGAAATGAATTTTGCGGTTGTGCTAATTGAATTCGCATTAACATTGCTTCGGCAAATCCGATCATCAGGAAGATTAATGCGCTCCAGAGATACATTATCCCGATCATTTTATGATCAACAGTAGAAATCCACTCCAAAAATCCATTAGATGATCTTAATTTAGGAAATGAATTTACAGATTCGGGAATTTCAAGACTGTAACTCATTTCAAACCTTCTATGTATGAAGCTAATTCATCAACTTCTTTTTTACTTAATAAAAAATCGGGCATACGTGCACCTCTTTTAACTTTTTGAGGATCTGTTAACCATCGTTTTAAATTTTTATCTGTATTAATCAGCATACCGCTCAACATAGTTTTCCTTGATGCAAAATGAGTTAAATTCGGACCTATGGTGGCATCTGCCGGGGTACCGGAAATAGAATGGCAATTTGCACAAGTTTTAGATTGAAAAAGTTCTGCGCCTTTAATGGCTGTGCTATCTTTAGGAAAAGGAGGAATTATTTGCTGCGCTTTAATCCAGTTGTTGAAATCATTTTGCGATTCGGCAACTACCCGGATTCTCATCCACGCATGCTGCGCTCCGCAGTACTCACTGCAAGTCCCTGTGTACACTCCTTGTTTATCTGCATCTATCCATGTATAATTAATTCTCCCGGGTACGGCATCTATTTTTCTTCCTAGCTCAGGAACCCACCAGTCATGAATAACATCAGCCGATTCAATTCTTGTAAGAAGATTTTTTCCTACCGGTATATGCAATTCATTAGCAGTTTCTACATTATATTTTGGATATCTCATATCCCACCACCACTGATGCGCAATTATAACAACATCGGGTTTTTCATTTCTTTGAAAAGGTTTGTTTATTTCACTCATAGTTTTAACCGTTAAAAAGAAAAAGAAAGTAACAGCAATCAACGGTAAAACAGTCCAGGTTAGTTCAAGTTTTTGATTTCCAAAAACCTGCTCAGGTTCTTTTTTATTTTTCTTTTCTCTATACTTAAAGGCTCCAATGATGACTAAACTGGTTACAAGCAAAACAATAAAACCAGCCAGTATCATATATCTGAGAAAGAGAGTATTGATATTGTAAGCTTCAGAAGAAGCTGAAGAAAATAAATTTGTAAAGAAATTAACAATCTGCTGCATCTTGACCAGATAAATAAATCAAATTCGTTTTTAAACGTAACAACTTTTTCATGCTATCCATGTGACTAATTACTAAATACTATTCTTCCTGTAAATCCAAATGAATTATATCAATATTGAAGCTCAATATTCTGATTTGTGATACATAAAAAATTTTCCGTAACATTTTTGTATAGAATTAAGGTTAAAAATGAATGTCGGACTACTTTAAGCATTGGGATAATGAAGTTCATCCTACTGTAATAATTATTTACCTTACATCAGTAATTGATGCCGTATATTTATTTCCTGCAAACAGCATCCATCAATAACACAAATTTTTTACTCAACGTGTTTGTCAAATCCAATGACATATTTTTACAATCGTTTACCGGGGAATGACACCTGTTACATTTCCTTAGTATATGTTTGACTTAGAAATTGAATTTGAATTAATCAACAAACAAATAAAAGGAGGTACCTAAAATGACAAACAACTTAAATAAAACTGTTAAAATAATTGCGGTAGTTTTAGTCGCTGCCTTACTCTCGGGTAATGTATTTGCCAAGAACAATAATTTGACTAATATGCCTAAATCTGAAATTCCTGAAGTATTTATTAAAAATTTAGCAATGGGAGTTACTTCCGATTGCGCCGGTTTGAAAAAAAGCTGTATTTATTTTGCCGGATTTTATGAAATTGAAGGAATGATTAAACCCCTTGCAAATCAATTTGCTAAGGAAACTGATCCTAACACGAGAGTTCTTATTGCATTAGCTTTATATAAAATCGGAACTCCGGAAGCTATTAAAACTGTTGAGAAATTAGTAAAGAATGAACTTGACCCAAAAGTTAAAAGAATTGGTATGGCTATACTTCATGAGCTTCAATTTAATTCCGGAAACTTAAATATTACAAAATACTAATAGGATATTCTGAATTTGAACCTTCATTACCTCCTCCTTAAATGAACCCCGGTTTTGCGTTGCCGGGGTTTTTTATTTTAATTAATCATTTATTATCCTGCTTCTATAACACTTTTTCAAATCCAAAAAAAACTTATTCTTGTCATAGAGAACTCAATATAATAAGTTTGTATTCAAACAGAATATTAATTATAACTTTGATTTAAATTAGAATTTTGAGAGGATGAAAAATGGAATATAGAAAATTAGGAACCTCGGATTTAAAAATTTCGGTTGTTACATTTGGTGCCTGGGCTGCTGGGGGGTGGATGTGGGGAGGTACGGAACATAATGATGCTGTTAAAGCTATAAGAACAGCATACGATTTAGAAATGACATCAATTGATACCGCTCCCGTATACGGACAAGGCAAAAGCGAAGAAGTAGTTGGCGAAGCAATTAAAACATTGCCGCGAGATAAAATCCAGATATTAACAAAGTACGGTTTACGCTGGGATACAACAAAGGGACAATTCTATTTCAAAAGTAAGGATAATAATGGTAATCCTATAAACTTATACAAATATGCCGCAAAAGAAAGTATTATCAAAGAATGTGAAAATAGCCTGCGCAGGCTGGGAACGGATTATATCGATCTTTACCAGATACATTGGTATGATCCGACGACGCCTGTCCAGGAATCAATGGAAGCTGTCAGCCAGTTGATAAGAGATGGAAAGGTGCGTTATGCCGGAGTATGTAATTATGATGTATCTCAGATGAAAGAAGCTGAAGAATATATTAACCTTGTTTCCGACCAGGTTCCTTATAGTATGCTGCGAAGAAGTATTGAAAAGGAACTGGTTCCACATTTATTGGAAAATAAAAAATCAATATTAGCATACAGCCCTCTGCAGCTTGGTTTACTTACAGGAAAGATGAAACCCGGTCAGAAATTCCCGGAAGGAGATCTCAGGAATGATTCATTTTATTTTAAAGATGAAAATATTAAATGTACGAATACTTTCCTTGATGAAATTAAATCCCTGGCAAATGAGAAAAAGGCTACACTCGGTCAGATAGTCATTCGCTGGACTCTTGAACAGCCCGGTATTACAATTGCATTGGTTGGTGCAAGAAATCCAAGACAAGCAACAGAAAATGCAAAAGCAGCGGATATTAAATTAAGTTCTGAAGATATAAATTTTATTACAAAAGAATTAAACAAAGTCGAGCTTATCAGATAAATGTAAGAAGTGATTAAACACTAACAATTAATGATGATTACGATAATCCGATAACTGCTGTAGAGACGGAGCATGCCCCCGTCTCTACAAAACTGAACTATTTGGCTTCCAGTTCCTTATAAAAGTTCTGTAAGATATAAAATGCTTCCTTCTTATCTCCCCTGTCTGAAATTAAACCTTTCCTGTTCCAGAAATCCTGGATATCAGGTAAAACTCTTCTAGGAGAACGAAAATCCATTAAGATCCATGGAGTCATCCCTTTGATGAAAGGAACTTTCCTAAGCATATTAACCTGATGCTCGTAAACATTGGCTTGATATTCTTCGGTCCATCGCGTTAAATCATCTCCATGCTTTCCATATAAAGCACCGGCTCCAAATTCACTGATAATTACCGGTTTGTTGTATGCACATTTCCAAACTAAATGATCAGCTTTTGAAGGTAAACCATCATACCAGCCAATGTACTCGTTATCTCCTATAACATCAAGATTTTTTCCAAAAGGATCATCAATCATTAAAGTTGTATCATTTACATAATGTCTTTCAAGAGCTGCGGTTAACAAACGGGTTGAATCAAGCTGACGTGCCAAATCAGCTAGTGAAGTTAAAAATTTTGTTCTCGATTCATTTATCGGAGTTTCATTTGACATCGACCATAGTATTATAGCTGCTCTGTTCTTATCTCTTGAAATTTCTTCCCTTAACTGGTTTTTGGCATTTTTAAGTGTTGATTCATTATCCCATAGAATGGTCCAGTATACCGGTATTTCAGACCAAACAAGCATTCCCATTTTATCAGCCATTCGAACCATATGTTCGTTATGCGGATAATGAGCTAACCTGACAAAGTTGCAATTTAATTCTTTTGCCCAGCCCAACAATATTCCAGCATCTTCTTTACAGAAAGCTCTGCCTGAACGAATAGGAGCTTCTTCATGAATTGATATTCCTCTAAGAAAAATTGGTTTACCGTTTAATAAAATATCTGTACCTTTTGTTTCAATAGTCCTGAAACCAATTTGATCTTTAACCGTATCGGTTTCTGATTCTATAACCACATTGTAAAGTTTCGGATTTTCCGGCGACCAAAGAGTCAGACTTGCGTCAAAATCTAATTTGGCAAAGCCCTCACTATTAGTTTTTACTTTTATTTCGGCACTTGCTTCAGGAATTTTTATAATTACATCCTGTTCTTTTTTATTTCCGTCAAGTTGTATCCAACCGCTAATATTTTTTGTTGAACCTTTTTTTAGTTGGATGAAATAATCTCTGATAAAAGTAGAAGGGACCTCAATTAGCTTTACATCACGGGTAATACCGCCATAATTCCACCAATCGGTATTCAGAGTTGGAACCGCATCCCTTTTTCTTTTATTGTCAACTTTAACGATTAAAAAATTATCTTTGTCCCTAACCAGGTTTGTTATTTCAAAATTAAAAGGAGTAAAACCGCCAATATGTTTTCCTAATTTTTCCCCGTTTAAATAAACATCAGCCTGGTAATTAACAGCACCGAAATAAACGAATAATCTTTTCCCCGGCCTTTTTACAAAATCAAAATCTTTTTTATACCAGATTGTCCCTTCATATAAAAACAATTTTTCTTTTTGTGTATTCCAGTCCCCGGGAACATTAAGAAGAGGTGATTTATCAAAATCATATTCAACCAGGTCACTTTTTGATTGAGGTTTCTGATTGATAAAGAAACCATTCTTACTTGGTTCATAGCGATAATCATAATACCCTTGTTCGTAAGGATCTATAATTGTCTGCCATTTCCCGTTTAATGAGATTGTATTCCTGTTTTCAGTATTGATAATAAGCGGTAAAGTCTGGGCAGATACCATTTGAATTATGGATATGAAAATTAGACAGAAAAGTTTCATAAATACCCCCGAAAATTTTTATATATATTTTGCATTACGTTTAATAATTAAATTATACTTTTTATTCCCTACATCTTATTCTTCAAGCTCTTTAAATTCTCCTAATGTTTTAGTAAAGATAAAAATAACCAATATTCCCAAAAATATATTGGCTGCTAAAGTGAACCAAACATATTCAGGCTGGTGCAAATCATTTCGGAAGTAGCCATACAGAGAGGTATATACTATACCGCTTAATGCACCCCCTAGTCCTGTGGCTAGGAAATTTGTTCCCATATACAATCCTGCTTTCTCTTTTGGAGCAATCCAGGTAATATATTCCTGTATCCTGGGAGAAGAAATCATTTCACCAATTGCAAACAAAAATATTCCAAAGAAAATCCACTCCGAGGCTCCAATTTTTGCATAAGCAATGACTAAAAAACTAATTCCAATTATAAATAATCCGAATAAAAAAGAAGGTAAAGCTCTTCGTTTTTCAAATATTCTGGAAATAATTAATTGAAAAATAATAATTATATAACCAGTGTTTGCAATAGTTTCGCCGAGAACACGCCTCGTTCCATTACCTGTATCTTCGGAAAATATAGAAGCGAATCCTGTACCGAATACTCCTTTTAAAGATTGATATAAACTTACTGTGTTGAGATTTCGATCAATATAAACAGCCAGAAGATTGAAAAAAGACCAGAAAGGAAGCCAGAAAAATATTCCAAGCAGAATTAGAAATATTAAAAATTTATAATCTGATAGAGCAATCCCCATATCTTTAAATTTTTGTTTAAGACTTGTTCCTTCAATTTCGCGGGTTGGTTCTTTATAAAAGAATATGGTAATTAAAAGCATTAATACTATTCCAATTGCCGCAGCAATAAAAGCATAGTTCCATGAAATAGCTCTTAGATTACCGGCAACAATAGGTCCAAATGATGCACCAACATTTACCATTGCATAAAAAATTCCAAAGCCGAGAGTTTTATTGGTTTTGTCCGAAACTACTCTAACTGTGCCTGAAATTAATGGTTTAAAAATTCCTGCTGCCAAACCTATGCTTAACATTGTTAAAGCAATTCCCGAAAAGGACCTTGTAATAATTAAAAGAAGAATTGAAGGAAGGTAAGCCAGGTACGAAACAATCAAAACTTTCTTGAATCCAAACCTATCAGCAAATGTACCGGAAAAAACAGGAGTAACGTAAGAAAACAATAGAAAAAGACTTTGAACTATCCCAAGTTCTGATTTAGTATATCCGAGATATTCCATATAAATACCAAAACCCATATAGATTCCATAATATGCAAATCTTTCCAGGATTTCGATTGTATTGGCTATCCAAAATACTGGGGGAAAGGATGACCTTTTTTCCATAACGTTGAACCTTGTTTTAAGAATTTATATTTGGATAAAGAATTTATGAAATAACTCTTTAAAGAAAAAATTAGAATTGAATTTTTGATTGAGGATATTCGGGTATAGGAAATATAAAGGCATACAAGGTATCAACAGTATTTAGAATTCTTACTATATATTTTGGGATTAAATGTATTTCAAATTTATAAGTATATACTTTAAGTTCATTACTTTAATTAATGTATTAGTTCTCTTTTTCCAATTGAACAAACATATCTGTTTCAAGATTTATATTTTACAATATATTTTATTCCAGAGTATATAAACGAAAATTAAGACTCTCTTTTTTTTATTATTCTTCTAATCAATCAATTTGTTTGCACAAAACAAAACAGCACCTTACGATTATGTTAATCCGTTTATTGGAACAGATGATACGGGATATACAATCCCGGGTGCTGCTGTTCCTTTCAGTATGGTTCACCTCAGTCCTGAAACTGATACCGTTACCTACAGCAATGGTGATGGTAATAATGCCGATAAAACTTCAACGCCGTATTCAATGAGTAATTACGGAAAGAATTCGTTATAAATATACCTGGATAATTTATTAATGACGTTTTAAAATTTAAAAAATTGAACGGTTGTTTAGAACTCTGATTGAATTTTTATAAATTAAAAACTAATTTTATGTGAAATTCAAATCTTCAAATCAATTATTGTAAAAATAAATCATGAATGATCTATTAGATTTATTCCATTTAGTAAAATCAAAAGCTCCTGTTATTACAATTGAAACCCGCGATGAGAAAGAAGTTCTTCACTTAATTGTTAGCCTTGGATCTTCGCTGAAGAAACCGGTTTACGGCTGGAATCTTGTCAAAGGATTTTCCTTACTTGACAGGAATGGAAATATTAATGGTGCGAACCAGCTTGAACCTACGGAAGTGTTATATACTATTTATCAAAATTACAGGTCAGCACTTTTTGTTCTGATAGATTATCATCCCTATTTACAAAATGATAGAAATATCAGGTTAATAAAAGAACTGGCATTGAATTCGGAAAAGCTGGATCGGACTTTATTTTTTGTTTCAACTCAAATTGAATTACCGGATGAAGTTAAATATCTTTCAACAAAATTTGAGCTGGCATTTCCTTCCGATGAAGAAATAAGATCATTTTTGATGCAGCTAATTGAAAAATGGAAATCGGAAAATCCGGGGAAAAAGATTGAAGTTGATGAATCTATTTTAAATGTGTTTATAAAAAACCTTCATGGCCTTTCTTTCTCCGAAATTAAAAGAATTCTATATAATGCCTTAAGAGATAATGCAATAAACCAGGAAGACATTCCTGAAATAACCAAGGCAAAATATTATTTATTAAATAAAGACAATGTTCTTTATTATGAACACGATACTTCTTCTTTTGCAGAAGTAGGAGGTTTGAAAAATCTTAAGGAATGGCTTGAAAAAAGAAAAAAGATTTTTATTGGTGAAATTAAAAATGTTGGTATCGATGTTCCGAAAGGAGTGCTGCTTTTGGGTGTCCAGGGAAGCGGGAAAAGCCTCGCTGCAAAAGCTGTTGCCGGAACCTGGGGAATACCATTGCTGCGTTTAGATTTCGGAACAGTCTATAATAAATTTTATGGTGAAACCGAACGCAAAACACGTGAAGCACTGAAGATGGCGGATATGATGGCTCCTTGTGTCTTGTGGGTTGATGAAATCGAAAAAGGATTAGCTTCAGATTCAAATGACAGCGGTACATCAAAACGGGTGCTTGGTACATTTTTAACCTGGATGGCGGAAAGAAAGACTCTGGTGTTTCTTGTTGCTACAGCTAATGACATACAAAATCTTCCACCGGAATTAATGCGTAAAGGAAGAATGGATGAAATATTTTTTGTAGATCTTCCCGACAGTTCAATAAGGAAAGAAATTTTAGAAATACATTTTAAGAAAAGAGAATTAAATCCGGCAACTTTTAATCTTGATAAAATTGCTGAGGCTTGTGAGGGATTCTCGGGTTCGGAAATAGAACAAGTTATAGTTTCAGGATTTTATTCTGTGATCGGCGGTTATAAGCAATTAAATACTGAAATACTATTAAACGAAATTGAAAAAACCCGTCCACTGTCGGTTGTTATGGCAGAAAATATTGAAGCCATGAGAGAATGGGCAAAAGATAGAACAGTTCAGGCTAATTAATAATCGGATGTAAAATGCTATGGAATTCTGGAGCGGTGGATTCCTAATACATTAAATCTAGTAAAAAATCTCTTAAAAAAAATTTAGTCTTATTTAAGAACAGAGATTAACGATTTGTGAACTTGTTGCGATGTCAGTTCTAAAATTAGAAATCATTAATCGATATTCTTTAATCAAATAATTATCCAAGACTAAGTAGAGAAATTAAAAAATACTTTTTGCTGAAAAAATGGGATTGGAATTATTCCACAAATCCAAAATTTCACTATTCCATTTTGGTAATAAAGATGAACAAAGAAATAATAACACATACATTGACCGGAACAAATATGAAACTCATCGACACAGGAATATTATTACTAAGATGTATTCTGGGAATAATTTTGTTTGTTGTAGGTGCCGGTAAAGTAGTTGGCTGGTTTGGTGGTTCAGGTTTTCAGACCACTATTCAGTTTTATGATAAAATGGATTATTCTGTATTCCTTACTTATTTAAGCAGTTATACTGAATTTATCGGAGGTTTGCTATTAATAACAGGTCTGCTGACAAGACCTACACTTATAGCTGTTATAATTAATATGATTGTTGCTACTACCGTTATGCTGTCCAATGGTTTTTTAGGACCCAGCGGAGCTTCATATCCTTTCACCTTTTTAATAATTGCAATTGTTATTCTGCTAACAGGGCCAATGAATTTCAGCTTAGACTATTTAATCTTCAGGAAGTACAAAAACCGATAGAGTGATAATGAGTCTTAATTAGTAAACCCAGCTGCATAATCTTGTAAATTTTTACTTTACTTTTTCAATCTAATCCTTAAATCATCAATTCCCGAACCCGTAATCAGCATTATTAACTTATTGACGGTAGAAAATTTTTGAGATTTTATATTTAATTTCTAAATTGCATTACAATTAAAGCTCAAAAAAGAAAAACAAATGGAATCATAATTTCTGCTTAACTTTTATCAATGGGAGAACGGTAATGACTAAAACTAATTACAAAATAAATGAAAGCCGCAGAAGTTTTCTAAAGAAAAGTGTAGCAGGAGGAATAGCTGCTGTATCTCTTCCTGCTTTAACATTTGGTGAAAAAGCTTCCTCAACATTCATGCATAATTTTAATATACTTCCGTTTGAGCTCGATGAAATTACTGTTGATGAATTAATGGCCGGTATAAAATCAGGTAAATATACAATAAAAGCCATTATCGAAAAATATATCTCCCGTATTAAATCAATAGATAAAGATGGTCCCGCAATTAACAGTATTATTGAATTAAATCCTGATGCATTAAAGATTGCGGAAGAGCTGGATAAAGAGTTAAAAGAGAAAGGATCGCGCGGTCCTTTACATGGTATCCCTGTCTTAATTAAGGATAACATAGATACTGCAGACAGAATGCAGACAACCGCTGGTTCCCTGGCACTAGTTGGTTCGAAACCGCTTAAGGATTCGTTTGTTGCACAACAGCTCCGTTCAGCAGGTGCTTTAATTCTCGGTAAAACAAATTTAAGTGAATGGGCAAATATTCGTTCAACACATTCTACAAGCGGCTGGAGCGGGCGCGGAGGACTTACTAAAAATCCTTATGCACTCGATCGAAACACATCTGGTTCAAGTTCAGGTTCGGGTGCAGCGGCAGCTGCGAATCTATGTGCCATAGCAATAGGTACTGAGACAGATGGTTCAGTAGTTAGTCCGGCATCAATTAATGGTATTGTGGGCATCAAACCAACTGTAGGACTAGTAAGCCGATCCGGGATAATTCCTATTTCGCATTCACAGGATACTGCAGGTCCAATGGCACGAACAGTTCGGGATGCAGCTATTCTTCTAAGTGCTATGGCGGGTGTTGATTCTGAAGATAAAGCAACAACTGATAAAAATAGAAAAGCTTATACTGATTATACACAATTTCTTGTACCTGATGGATTAAATGGTGCAAGAATCGGTATAGTCCGGAAATACTTTGGATTTCTCCCGCAGGTAGATGCTGTAATGGAAAATGCTCTTGAAATATTAAAAAAGAGTGGTGCAGTAATTGTTGATCCTGTGGATATTGAAGCAATCGGTAAACTTGATAGTAATGAAATGACAGTCATGCTATACGAATTAAAAGCTGATATGAAAGCATATCTGGACAGGCGTGGACCAGGTTCACCGGTACATTCCCTTAAAGATATAATTGAATTCAACGAAGAAAGTTCTGCTGAAGAGATGCCGTATTTCAAACAGGAATTGTTTGTAGAGGCCGAAAAAAAAGGACCGCTAACTGATAAAGAGTATCTTGATGCACTCAATACAAATCACGATCTGAGCCGTAAAGAAGGCATAGATGCTGTAATGGATAAATACAATCTTGATGCTCTTGTTTCCCCGACTGATAGTCCGGCATGGCTGACTGATTTGGTAGACGGGGATCATTTTCTTGGCGGAAGTTCGCAATTAGCCGCAGTTGCGGGATACCCGCATATAACAGTTCCGGCTGGGTTTGTGTTTGGTTTACCTATCGGAATTTCATTTTTCGGAAGAGCCTGGAGTGAATCTGTTCTGCTTAAGATCGCTTATGGTTTCGAACAGGCTTCCATGGCTAGAAAACCGCCAAGGTTTCTACCGACAGCAAATTTAACAATTTAATAAACAGTACTTTTAATCATTAAACAAATTACAATTAAATAAATCCGGCTATGAAAATTTGTGTTTATTGTGCATCCAGTTCAAAAATCAAAAATATTTATTTTAATGCTGCAGAAATATTAGCAGAAGAATTTGTTACTGAAAAAATAGAAGTAGTGTTTGGAGGTGGTGCTTCGGGATTAATGGGAAAGCTTGCAGATACTATAATAGAAAAAGGCGGAAAAATAAAAGGCATAATGCCGAAATTTTTAAAAGATGAAGAGCTGGCACATAAGGGAGTTAGCGATTTTGAATTTACCGAAACAATGCATGAACGGAAGGCAAAATTTCTACATGGTATTGATGGATTGGTTGCCCTTACCGGCGGAAGCGGAACACTGGAAGAATTACTCGAAGCAATAACTTTAAAGCGGCTCGGACAATTTACAAAACCAATAGTTATTCTGAATACGAATCATTTCTATGATCCTCTTAAATTAATGCTCGAGCAATGTGTGCAGGAAAATTTCATGAGGAAAGAACATTTAAATATGTGGACTTTTGTTAACGAACCTGAAGAAGTAATCCCTGCTCTGAAAAATGCTTCAGCGTGGAATAAAGATGCACTTTACTATGCTACCTACCGATGATTAATATTTATTATTGTATTCCTCTGGTAGTCTAATCATCAAATATTATTAAGCTGATAATAAACCATTTGAAATAGTATTTTATATTCTCTAATTTCTTTTATAGGAATTATAATTATCAGTACTCCCCCTGCGATACATCAATAATATTAAATTCAGGAATGATTATATGCATATTATAAAACCAAACAATGTAAAAAGATCTTATACCCAGTCCATTAATTCCACCCCCGATAGAGTCTTTCCCTTATTATGCCCGGTTAGAGAGAAAGAATGGGTACATGGCTGGGATCCGGAACTGGTTATTACCAAATCCGGCTTTGCAGAAAAAGATTCAATATTTGTAACAAAAAATGGTAATGAAAATAATTACTGGATAATTACCGGGCATGATCCCCTAAATTATGAAGTTGAGATGCTTATTGTTAATCCTGGAATAACTGTCGGTAAACTTGAAATTAAATTACATAAAATTGAAGACAACAAAACTAAAGCTTTTATTAGTTATTCTTATACCTCAATGAGTTCAAAGGGAGATGAGTTTATAAAAAATTATACGGAAGAAAAATACATAAGTTTTATGAAGAGTTGGGAAGAAGATATTAATCACTATTTGTCAACAGGAGAAAAGATTTCTAAATAAAACGAGCTAAATCTTAGTAAATTCTTTAGAAGTTTGGAATAAAATTTTTATCCATGAAAAATTCAAAGCTTTCAATATCAATACTAAAAGAAAATTTTGCTGTTTGCCGTTTGAGCATACATGATAAAATTCCGGATTGGGTATTTAATGATTCCTTTTATTCTATAACAAAAACAAGTGATGAATTATCCATTGTATGTTTGGAAAAAGATGTACCGGGTTATGTAAAATCTGAAAAAGACTGGCGGGCAATTAAAGTCGAAGGAGAACTGGATTTTTCACAGATCGGAATTCTCGCTTCATTAGCAATTCCTTTATCTGAGGCAAAGATCAGCATTTTTGCAATATCAACCTTCAATACAGATTATGTACTTGTAAAAAATAATAAACTGGAAAAAGCTATAGAAATCCTTAGTAAATTTTTTAATATTATTAGTTAGTTTTTTTAAGAAAGATAAAGGAATTTAAATAAACTATATATTCCTGTTTGTGATTTAATCATTTATTCCTAAATTTCATGCGTAAAAAGAGCGGGAAATATATCATTCTCTGTAAAGCTGCAACATAATTTTCACACTAATTGCTGAATAATTAAAATGAGAAAAACAAATTCAGCTCAAATTGAAAAAGACAGGATACTAAGGGAATTACAAATAATTCCCGGCGTTGGAAAATCTGTTGCCAATGATCTTTATAATATTGGAATTAAAAAGGTTTCAGATCTTTCAGGGAAAAGTCCAATAACACTTTATAAAAAACTTAACAAATACAGCGGAGTGAAGAATGATATTTGTGTTTTATATACATTCCGCTGTGCTGTTTATTATGCAACGGAATCCGGTCATAAAAAAGAAAAATTAACCTGGTGGTACTGGAAGAACAAGGAATATATCGATTAATTTTTTTGTTAAAAACAAATAGAATTACTGTTTAAAAAAATTTTTACTTATTAAATCCTGATTAGAAATGAAAAAAATCATATTACTTGTGATTATACCGCTGCTGCTCCAAAGCTGCGGACAGCAGCAGAAATATAAAGATTATCCAATTTCAATGGTTGATATCAAAAATGTTGTATTAACTGACAGTTTCTGGCTGCCTAAAATAAAAACCGTTCAAAATACTACAATTAAATACGGACTTGAAAAATGCGTTAATGAAGGCCGTCTGGATAACTTTCTAATTGCAGGTAAAAAGGAGAAAGGAAAAGTACATGGCAAGATGCCCTTTGATGATACTGATGTATATAAAATTATTGAAGGTGCTTCTTACTCCCTTATTAGTGCTTCGAACAAAGCTCTTGAAGACTATCTCGATTCGGTTATAGCTATTATAAAAACCGGTCAGGAACCTGATGGTTATCTTACAACATGGTTTACGATTGATCCTGAAAACCCTCCTGCCACCTGGGTGAACAAAACAGGAAAAAGATGGACCGGTATAAACAGCAGTCATGAATTATATAACAGTGGCCACCTGTTTCACGCAGCTGTCGCACATTATATTGCTACAGGAAAGAGAAACTTTCTTGATATAGCTATTAAAAATGCTGACTTGCTTGTAAAAAGTTTTGGACCAGGCAAGCTTACCATGCCACCCGGACACCAGATTGTTGAGACTGGTCTTGTGAAATTATATCGCACAACAAATAATGAAAAATATTTAAAGCTTGCTAAATATTTTCTTGATTTGCGCGGTGATTCAACTACTCACAAACTTTATGGTGAATACAGCCAGGATTATTTGCCTGTTACTCAACAGAGAGAAATTGTAGGACATGCAGTACGCGCTGTCTATATGTACGCAGGCATGACAGATATCGGTACTATGTATAATGATTCATCCTATCTTCACGCGGTTAAGAGTATATGGAATAATATGGTAGAAAAAAAGATGTACATTACCGGTGGAATCGGTGCAAAGCATGACGGTGAATCATTAGGTAAAGATTATGAACTCCCCAATCTTACTGCCTATGCTGAAACTTGTGCTTCTATTGGTGATGTTCTCTGGAATGTCAGGCTGTTTGAACTCTCGGGAGATTCCAGATATTTTGATATAATTGAAAGGACAATGTACAACGGATTAATTTCTGGTATATCGCTTGACGGGAAAAAATTCTTTTATGTAAATCCGCTTGAAGCTGACGGTAAGTTTGCTTTTAACCAGAGTTCAAAAACCCGTGAGCCATGGTTCGATTGTTCATGCTGTCCTACCAACCTGATCAGATTTATTCCTTCTATACCCGGTATTATTTATGCGACAAAAAATGACTCGTTATATGTGAACCTTTATGCATCTAACAAGGCTAAAATAAATTTTAATAATACTGTAATAGGTATTGAACAACATACAGACTATCCGTGGCGGGGAAAAATTCAGTTGTCTATTCATACTGAAAAAGATGTTTCATTTACAATTAAGTTTCGAATTCCCGGCTGGGTAAACAACCAGGTTATGCCGGGTAATTTATACAATTATATAAATCAAGCGGACATGCCTGTTAAAATAAATGTGAATGGAAAAGAGACCGATTATTATAACAGTAAAGGATTTGCTTGTATTGATCGCACCTGGAATAATAATGATTTAATTGAATTAACATTACCGATGAAAATCAGGCATATTGCCGCCGATAAAATGGTTCATGCAGATAGCAATATGGCTGCACTTGAATATGGTCCCCTGATTTATTGTTTTGAAGGTGCAGACAACTCTTTTCCGCTCGAGAAAATTACTTTGCCGGACAATGCAAATTTAAAAGTTGAAAGAGATGAAAATTTATTGGGCGGTATAAACGAAATTGTAGGAGAAGTTCCTGCAATAAATGGTAAAGGGAATTTAAAGATTAAAGCAATACCTTATTACGCATGGTCAAATCGCGGAGCGGGACCAATGAAAGTCTGGCTGCCGCGAAGATAATTGAAATTTTATAAATTAATATATTTATAAAAATATAAAGATCAATCTCTATGAAACAATGGTATGAATCCTTATTTGAGAATTATGCGAAAAGTTATGATAATGAAATTTTTGTAAAAGGAACTATTGGAGAATGCGATTTTATCGAAAAGGAAATCGATTTCAATAAAGCAATGAAAATTATCGATATCGGATGTGGTACCGGCCGACATTCAATTGAATTAACCAAGAGGGGGTACAAGGTTACCGGAGTCGATCTATCCGAATCACAGCTTAAACGGGCAAAGGAGAAAGCTGAAAAACAAAATTTGCAAATTGATTTTCAAATACATGATGCAAGAAATTTACCTTTTAAAAATCAGTTTGATTTGGCAATTATGCTTTGCGAAGGTTCTTTTCCTTTAATGGAAACTGACGAAATGAATTTTGAGATCTTAAAAAATGCTTTTCTCTCATTAAAGAATCATGGTAAGTTAATATTTACAACTTTAAATGGTTTATTTCCATTGCATCAATCTATTGAAAAATATTGCGCATCATCCTCCGGCGAAGGAAATGCTGTTTACAGAAATAATACCTTTGATTTGATGACATTCCGGGATTACAATACTACCATAGTTGAAGATGACGATGGAAATAAAAAAGAATTAAAATGTAATGAGAGGTATTATATACCTTCAGAAATAACATGGTTGTTAAAATCTCTCGGATTTAAAAAGATTGATATCTTTGGAGCTAAACTCGGTGCTTTCGCCAGAAATGATAAACTTACTCCTGAAGATTTTGAAATGCTTGTTATTGCAGAAAAAATAAATTAATAAAATTTAAGAGTTAATTATATGCTGACTGGAATACATTTTATCCTTAGTTATAAATGTACCTTGGAGTGCGACCACTGTTTTATTTACTGCAGTCCAAATGCAAAAGGTACTTTTACTTTAAATGTTATAAAGAAAGTTTTAACAGAGGCAATCAAAATTAAAACTGTAGAGTGGATTTATTTTGAAGGCGGAGAACCATTTCTATTTTATCCATTAATGCTCGAAGGAATTGGAATTGCTGCTGAGTTAGGATTTAATGTTGGAGTAGTTACAAATGCATATTTCGCAACAACAGAAGAGGATGCTATCCTCTGGCTTAAACCACTCTATAATCTTGGTGTCTCCGATCTTAGTATAAGTGATGATCTATTTCATAATGAAGAAATTAAAAATACTCCTGCCAAACGAGCATATTCAGCAGCAAAGAAATTAGGTATACCGGTTAGCTCAATCTGCATAGAAAAACCTGTTATTGAAAAAAATAAGGGGCAGGATAAAGGCAACCCTATTATCGGAGGCGGCGCAATGTTCAGGGGAAGAGCCGTTGAGAAGCTTACCAAAGGTCTTCCTCAAAGACCCTGGGATGAACTTATTGAATGCCCGTATGAAGAATTAAAAGAACCGGAAAGAGTTCATATTGATCCGTTTGGGAACGTTCACTTGTGCCAGGGATTATGTATGGGAAGTGTCCGGGAAACACCTTTGTCAACTTTAATAAAAAATTATAATGCCGGAGAACATCCTATTTGTAATCCCTTAATTGAAGGCGGACCCGCATTACTGGCAAAAAAATACAATGTTGAACATGAAGACAGCTATGTAGATGAATGTCATTTCTGTTATAAAACCCGCCTGGCTTTAATTAACAGATTCCCTCAACTTCTTACCCCAAAACAAGTTTATGGATTAGAATAGCTTTATTATTCTAATGACTATTAAATATTACTTTAGATAGTCAATATTTATTTCTTTCCAATTCAATAATTATTTGAGACAGATTTATTATCTCTATAATTCTTATATAAACAAGAAAAGAAATTCTGCAATTATAATAATTTGATAATAGTTCCCTAAAAGAAAAATTTATCTTAATATATTTTTAGTTTTTTGTGATTTTAATAAAATTAAAACGACTAATAATATTAAATAAGAAAAATATTTCCCTTAATGAAAGCTGATAAAGAAGAATTTATTAAATCATTGGAAGAGTATAAAGGAATAATAAATAAGATTTCTTTTGCTTATACAAATAATCACTACTGTCCAAGATACGATAGAGTAAAAATCTGTAACTATATAATAAATAAAGTGTTATAAGGAAAAATAGTCATAAACGATTTGAAATAAAAAAGAACTAATTTTCGCTCCGTTTGATTAAACAACCGGAGCATATATGAATTTAGGGCAAACAATTTTCAGTCAATTGATGGAACATTTACCTCAACATAAATTCAATCAATGTGTAAAACTATATAAAGGTAACTATAAAATAAAATCTTTTAGTTGTTGGGATCAGTTCCTCTGCATGAGTTTTGCACAACTTACTTATCGTGAATCTCTTAGAGATATTGAAACTTGTTTAAGAGCAATGCAAGGAAAACTTTATCATATGGGAATAAAAAGCAAAGTATCAAAAAGTACATTAGCATATGCAAACGAAAAAAGAGACTGGCATATATATGCTGACTTTGCTCAAATACTTATTGCCCAAGCAAGAGAACTATATGCCACCGAAGACTTTGAGAAAGAACTTAATGAAACTGTTTATGCATTGGACTCCACGACCATAGATTTATGCTTATCATTATTTCCTTGGGCTAAATTCAGAAAGCATAAAGGAGGTATAAAACTTCATACATTGTTAGATGTGCAAACAAGCATTCCAACCTTTATTTATATGACTCCGGCAGTGATTCACGATGTAAATATTCTTGATATACTTATTCCTGAAGCTGGAGCTTTTTATGTTATGGATAGAGGTTATGTTGATTTTGCTCGGCTATATTCATTGCACTTGAACAATTCATTTTTTGTCACTCGTGCAAAATCCAATTTTAAGTTTAATAGAATTTATTCACATACTGTCGATAGAACCACTGGTGTAATCTGCGATCAGACAATTAACCTAACTGGATTCTATCAATCAAAAGATTATCCTGATAAACTTCGGCGAATTAAGTATTACGATAAACTAAAAGATAAGCGTCTTGTCTTTCTTACAAATAATTTTCAATTGAAGACTTTATTGATTGCTAAAATTTTCAAAGAACGATGGCAAATAGAATTATTCTTTAAATGGATTAAACAGCATTTAAGAATTAAATCTTTTTATGGTACAACTCCCAATGCAGTTAAAACACAAATATGGATTGCTGTCTCAGTATATTTACTGGTAGCCATTGTAAAGAAAAGATTAAATATAAATTTGTCACTCTACACTTTTTTACAGATTTTAAGTGTATCAATTTTTGAAAAAAGCCCGATTTTACAGCTTATAAACGATGTTGATTACGAATCTAAAACCTATGCTCCCTCTAACCAATTGAATTTATTCGACTTATAATTGGACAG
>CAVRQC010000017.1:0-94744 GCA_963723205.1 uncultured Ignavibacteriales bacterium | reverse complement strand
TTTATTTTGGGTGCCCAACGGGTGCCCAAATTCGGATTAATTCGGATTAATTCTGATTAGTTTTGATAATTCTTCATTTTGAGGAAATAAAAAAAGCTTCAAAACGTTTAATTTTGAAGCTTTTTTGTGGAGCTAAGGAGGATCGAACTCCTGACCTCTTGAATGCCATTCAAGCGCTCTCCCAGCTGAGCTATAGCCCCAAATATTTTTCTATTGTAAAAATATATAAGATCCTCATTTTTATCAATATTTATATTTACACTATATTAAATAGTTAGATTTTGTAATTTATATTATAAAATAAATACTACTTAGCTGCATGAAGATCAATTTATCTCTTTTCGTAATATTTATAGCTATTGTCTCATATATTGGTTGTAAAGACACAACAGCAGGTATTGACAATAAACAAATACCAACATCCAATGTAAGCTACGGAGAATATATAGCACCTCTCTTTTTAACAAAATGCGCAAACTCCGGGTGTCACGACGATGCAACAAAAGCCGGTGGAATAAGCTTAACTTCTTGGGTTGGAGCAACTGATCCGAATATTGTTTTTAAAGGGGATTCTAAAAATAGTTCTCTTGTATGGAGTATTGAAAGAATTGCCGGTATTCCTCCAATGCCGCCGGTAGGATATTCTGCTTTAACAACAAACCAGATCAACGGCATCAAAACCTGGATTGATGAAGGAGCACTAAATAATTAAGTCAAAATAATAATTTGAGTTTTAGAAAATATTTTTGAATTTTGAATTTTGAATTTTTACTTTTGACTTTCATCAAATCCATTCCATTTTTTTATACCATTCTACAGTTCTTTTAATACCTTCTTCAATTGAAATTTGCTGGCGATATCCTAAATCTTTCACCGCTTTAGATGTATCGCATGTCCAATAGGTTTGGGTAATATCTTTAGCTTTTTCAATATTTAAGGTTGCGGGACCCGGATTGAATAATGCAAAGAATTGCGCTATCGTGGCAATGGAAAAAACAATTGAATGCGGAACTTTTACTTTAACCGGATTTTTACCAACTACCTTAGAAGTCACTTCACCTATCTCTTCCCAAGTATAGTGTTTTTCAGAACTTATAAAATATATTTGATTTTTTGAATTATCATTTACTGCTGCCAGATAAAAACCATTTACCAGGTCCAAAACATGAATTAAGCTAATTTTCTTAATATTAAATCCGATAGTTGTCATCAGTCCTTTACTGAATGTTTTGAAAAAGATCAATATCTCTGTATCTCTTTCACCATAAACAGCGGGAGCACGGCATATTGTAATTGGAAGTCTATCCATATATGTCTGGGCCAGTTTCTCTTCTGCCAGTTTACTTCTTCCATAAGTAGTAATTGGACGGCATTCAGTCGTTTCATTAACATGATGACCATTATACGACGGTCCGGCTGCAGTCTGGCTGCTCACTATCAAAAACCGCTTTATAGTATCTTTAAATTCAAGAGCAACGTCTAGTAAATTCCTGGTTGTATCAACATTCCCCTTAAAATACCCTTCCGGTTTTTTAGATTTCACTACCCCGGCCACATGAAAGATATATGAAGCTTCTTTAAATGCTTTTCTTAAACCGTCTTTATCAAATAATCCTGTGTCTATAATTTCAATATCTTTTCCTTTAAGCCATCTCATATTGCTTGTTTTTCGGACCAAACATCGGACTTTATAATTCTTTTCAAGAAGTAAATCGACCAAATGACTTCCAACGAAACCATTTGCCCCTGTAACTACTGCAATTGGGTTATTCATAATAATTTGATTTTGAGATTATTAAATTTTAAGTTTTGTCGGGAAATTTAGAAATAAATTACTTATAATTAAAGATTAAAAATTTCTTTATTCAAACATTAGGAGGAATTTTTGGATTTATTCAAAAAAGCATATGATTTTACAAGAGCTGATGATATAAAAAAATCAGGTTTATATCCTTACTTTCGAGCCATTGAAGAAAATGAAGGCCCTGTTGTACAGATAGAAGGTAGAAAAGTTATAATGGCTGGATCAAATAATTATCTGGGTTTGACTGCACATCCCAAGGTCAAGGAAGCTGCGATCAAAGCTATTGAAAAATATGGAACCGGCTGTTCGGGTTCACGTTATTTAACAGGTACCTTAGATCTTCATATTGAACTGGAGGCAAGGTTAGCAAAATTTTTTAAGAGAGAAGCTGTATTATTATTCAGCACAGGATATCTAACAGGTCAAGGAATCATTCCTACTCTTGTACAGCGCGGCGATTATGTAATTTCCGATAAAGATAACCATGCATGTTTAATCGCAGGCAATTTAATGGCCAAAGGTGCTACCGCTGAATTTGTCAGGTACAAACATAATGATATGGATGATCTTGAAAGAGTAGTAAGCAAACTTCCCGATAGCGGAGGTAAATTAATTGTTAGTGATGGTGTTTTTAGTACCGGTGGAGAAATTGTTGACCTCGAAAGGCTAAACAAAATTGCAAAGGCTTTTGGAGCAAGAATCCTTATCGATGATGCTCACGCTGTGGGTGTTATTGGAAAAGGGGGAAGAGGAACTGCAAGTGAATTCAATTTAGAGAATGAAATAGATATGACTATGGGAACATTCAGCAAAACTTTTGCTTCTTTAGGGGGTTTTGTTGCCGGTGAAGAAAGGATTATAAATTATATTAAACATAATTCTCTTGCATTAATATTCAGCGCCTCCCCTACTCCTTCGTCTGTTGCTGCTACATTAGCCGCTTTGGATATTCTTGAGGCTGAGCCTGAAAGAGTAGATAAGTTAGTTAAAAATGCTAATAAAATGAGAACCGGTTTAAAAGATTGCCGGCTTTACTGTTCTGGAAGGAAGAACTGCAATAGTACCGGTTATTGTTGGTGATGATAATATTGCTTTTAAAATGTGGAGAATGTTATTTGATGCAGGAGTTTTCGTAAATGTATTTATTTCTCCAGGCGTTCCTCCAGGAAGACAAATGATGAGAACCAGTTATATGGCCACGCATGAAGACGAACAGCTGGATAAAATACTGGATATTTTTACAGATACGGGGAAAAAGCTAGGATTAATCTAAAGTGTTTTATTAATACATTATAAAGCATACCATTAAATAGGTATGCTTTTTTATTATTGAAGGAACTACAACATGGGCAACATTACTATAAAGACAGTAGAAAATAAAAAAGATTTAATGAACTTTATAAAATTACAATGGAAAATTTATAAAGGTGATTCCAACTGGGTTCCTCCGTTAATAATGGATAGAAAAAAAATTCTTAATAAAGAAAAAAATCCCTTCTTTCAACATTCTGAAGCAGAATACTTTCTTGCTGAAAAAGATGGTGAATTAGTCGGAAGAATTGCGGCAATTAAAAATGATCTCCATAATAAACATCATAATGATAAAGTAGGCTTTTTCGGCTTCTTCGAATCAATAAATGATAAAGATGTAGCAAATGCTCTTTTCGATAAAGCGAAAGATTGGTTAAAATCTAAAGGACTAAACAAGATGAGAGGGCCGGCAAATCCATCCAGTAACGATGAATGGGGAATGCTGCTTGAAGGTTTTGATTCTCCCCCGATGATACTAATGACTTATAATCCTAAATATTATTTGGATTTGTGTGAAAATTATGGACTTAAAAAAGTTAAAGATCTATATGCACATATACTGGAAACTGAAAAAACAATGTCTTCGGAAAAGGTCCGCAGAGTTGCCGAAATAGCAAAAACACGTTACGGACTAAAAATTTCCCAATTAAATATGAAGGATTTTAATAATGAAGTTGAAAAAGTAAAATTTGTTTATAATAAGGCCTGGGAGCCGAACTGGGGTTTTGTTCCTATGACTGATACAGAGTTAGATGCAATGGCAAAAGATTTAAAACCTCTTGCAGAACCTTCACTTGTTCTTTTCGGTGAGATAAAAAACGACCTTATCGGATTTGCGCTGGTACTACCGGATTATAATGAGATTTTTATATCCATGAACGGTAAACTGTTTCCCTTTGGTTTTATTAAACTTCTAACACAGAAGAAAAAGATTAAAAAATGCAGAATCATTACACTGGGTATTATACCTGAATACCAGAAGAAAGGTTTGGATGCAGCTTTTTATTGGGAAATTGTAACCCGGGCAAAAAATTTGGGAATATACTTCGGCGAAGCAAGCTGGATATTGGAAGATAATGATATGATGAATAGAGGCCTTGAAGCGCTTAACGCTACCCCTTATAAAAAATACAGAATATATGACATTGACATTTAATAATTCTAATTAGCTAATTGTTCGTCATATTTAGCGGCATTAGAAGGATCTATCCTTTTAAGAGCTGTAAAAATTTTCTCTTTGTCAGGGTATGTTTTTAACTTATCAACTATCTCACCGGCTTTTGCATCAAAAAATACTTTTATGAGTACAGTATTTAAATCCATTCTTGCTTTTAGATCTTCCAGAACATTCACTAATTTAATCATATATTTCTGACCCTCTTCTTTATTCATGGAATAAATGTCGATTCCATAATAATAATCATAAATAGATTCTCTAAAGGGTCTGAATTTATCATTTAACAAATCGTCAACAAGCCCTCTTCTACTATACGAATTACTGTTTCTTGTCCATCCGCTTGAGAAACTGCTTACTGCACCCAGGCTTACAATATCGGATGCTTTTGAAAAATAAGGAGTACCTCCCAGTTTATTCCATGTATCCAAATCAAAACCAATAATGATATAAGCATAATAATCCAGGAAACCTGTTATAGGATCAAAAACAGACTGATTACGGTAAAAAGCCTGGCTGGGATCATAACTGAAAGACCATGTATTATCATTAATACTTAAAACGAGTGAATTATCCTTTGATTTATAAATAGGTCTCAAACTTGTTACAACTACTTGTGCAGTATAATTGATATCATTTGCAGAGCTTAAGACGAAGATACTCATTGAGCAGTCAATCTTTGCACCATTCTGGTATGCAGGATCATTCGTAAACTGAGTTTTATTCATATAATCCTCTACTTTTTGGGCAAAATCTTTGAGCTTATCCCTGGCTGATATGGAGATATTTCCCGTACTTAAAGTAACCTTACAATTAAGCTCCTGAGGAAAAATTAATGTGGAAGATAGTATTAAAATAAATAGGAGTGTTTTCATTTTTTTTTACAATTTTCAGTTTTTAGTTGATTTAATATATGAATTTCAATATAATCAAACAATAAATAAAATAATTACTGTCGATTTGAGACTTTTATTTGCGTTACTGCTGATAATTGGTTATGAATCGGTATTACAAGCGCAATTGATGGCAGGGGCAAAGCAGATTTCGATAGCAAATTCAGGGGTCGCACTCTCTAACGACGTTTTCGCCATTTTTAACAATCCGGCCGGTTTAACCCAGATGAACTGGAGAGAAATAGGTGTGTTTTATTCACCAGCTCCGTTTGGTTTTAATGAACTTGCAAACGGATTTGTTGCTTACAATGAACCGTTTTCATTCGGCTCGGTTTCTTTCGGAGCAATGACCTATGGTTTCGACTTATATAAAGAGAATAAAATTCTCCTCGGATATTCACACAAATTTTATAATAACTTCTTTATTGGATTAGCCTTAAACTATCATTCGGTTTCAATAAAAAATTACGGAAATAAATCTGTTTTCTATTTTAACCTTGGCGGATTAACTTACATTACACCGGATGTCAGATGGGGGTTTTTTGTTTATAATATTAACAGAGCATCTTTTGTTGAAGAAGATGATCAGATCCCCACAATCTTTAATACAGGATTCAGTTATAATATTATCCCTGAATTATCTATTAACACTGCATTGGAAAAAGATATACGATATCCTGCTTCATTAAGATTCGGAATTGACTATTATATAATTGATAACTTCGCAATCCGGACGGGATTCTCTAATGAACCCTCTTCTTTCTCTGCAGGCATCGGTATTAACTATTCTTTTATTAATCTTGATTATGCAGTAACAAGTCATCCGGATTTGGGTTTAACCCACCAGGCCGGCATTTTAATCAGCTTTCAAAATATAGGTAACCGTTATAAGAGAATTAAAGAATATCTTTTAGGGAAATGACCAATATGGTAAAAATTATTTCTATTCTGATAATCATATCTGTTACCATCTCCAGCGCACAAACTTTAGACGATTCAACTGATATTAAAACAGAAGAAATAATATCAGGTTTACTCCAGGAACCTTCCGATGAATCAGATAACTCTGATTTGTATGATACCATTGAAGAATTTATTTCTAATCCAGTAAATATTAATGAAGCCGGCTTAAGTGAGTTGGTTAAAGTACCATTTATGGATATTACAACTGCAAACCGGATATTGCAGCATAGAGAAAAATTTGGACATTTTTTTTCTGTTTATGAATTATATTCAATAGAAAGTCTATCAAAAAATATAATTGAAAAAATCTATCCTTTTTTAACTGTAAACAATAACACAGCCGTTAAAGAGAATTCTTTTTTCTCTAATTCATCATTTAAAATAAGGAGTAAAATACAGGATGATCTGCAGGAAAGAAAAGGATTTGTTGAAAAGAAATTTGAAGGTTCAAAATACAAAATATATAACAGGTTTATAGGAAGTTTTAATAATTTAGATATGGGATTTTTAACGGATAAAGATCCCGGAGAAAATTCAATTAATGACTTTTCATCTTACTTTTTATCAATTAAGAAAATCGGGTTCATTAATAATATAATCGTAGGCGATTATTTAGTTAAATGGGGTCAGGGATTAACTTTATGGAGTCCCTATGGTTTTTCAAAGGGAGCTGATGCTGTGTTCCCAGTTAAAAAAAATTCAAAAACTATCAGCAGATATATCAGTGCTTCAGAGAGTAATTTTTTCAGAGGTACCGCCCTTAATTTAGGATGGAACAATTTTTCCATTACAGCTTTCTATTCCCGGAATCGAGTTGATGCAAATGTTGATTCCGTTTCTCACGGTATATTATCTACCCCTATTGATGGTTTACACAGGACTGGAAATGAATTAGCGAAAAAGGGCTCTACATCAGAAACCGTTTACGGAGCTGCAGTAGATTTTCGTGGTAATTACGTTAATACAGGAATTCTGTTTTATAATTCTTCTTTCGAAAATTTCTTCGTCCCCGGTTCCATTTATGACGTGAAAGGGAAAAAGTTTAGTTATACATCAATATTTTATGATTTGTTTATAAAAAACATAAATCTGTTTGGAGAAATGGTTTATGATGGTATATCGGTTGCTTCTATAAACGGTATTAAAATTCAGGCTTGTAAAGATATTGTTTTCCTAACGGCAGTTAGAAATTACCCAAAAAGCTTTAAAAATATTCACGGGTTTTCTTTTGGTGAAAAATCAGGGGCCGGAAAAAATGAATTTGGAATTTATTATGGTGTGAGATGGAATTCACCTGCAGGACTTTTTAATTTTTATTATGACCAGTTCAAGTTTCCTTATGCATCTTACAGAATGCCTTTACCAAGTACCGGACATGAGTTTCTTCTGGATTATAAGAATAAGTTTATTAAAAATTTCGAAACAGGAATCCGGTTTAAATATGAAAATAAGGAGATTACTTTTGAAGAAAAAGATTTCACCAAAATAGGAAGCAGGATCAAAGAAATATCGCGGATAGAACTTAATTATAAACTTAATAAGCAAATAAGGATAAGAGGAAGATTTGAATACAATAATATTAATATAAATAATTCGATTGAAGAAGGTTTTTTAACTTTCCAGGATATTCACTTTTATCCGTCGCCTGCTTTTAGTTTTTACACAAGAATTGCTTTCTTCAGGACTAAATCTTTTAACTCAGCTGTATACGAATTTGAAAATGATCTGCCCGGGACTTTAATTAGTTCGGCATTGTTCGGCGAAGGCATTAGATGGTATTTTCTTGTAAGAATAAAACCATATAAGATATTAACAATTTCATGCAAATATTCAGAAACTTTCAAACCGAAAGAAAATTCCTTAGGATCAGGTTTACTTAAAATAGATGGAAATATTGATAATCGTTTTAGTATTCAATTAGATTTCAATTACTAGCTTGCTGTTTTAAAACCTGGCTTAGTGATGGTACAACAACATTTTGCTTTACACTTTTAACAAAATACATATCTATTTCACCCCTTCCTTTAGCATTAAACTTCCCCCTGTATTCACATTCAAAATAATCTTTAATTAATTCAAAGGTCTGGCCTGAAATATTTATTTCATTAGGTTCACAGCTGCTGCTCATTCTGCTGGCTATATTTACAGTGTCACCCCATACATCATATGTAAATTTATTATTACCTACAACCCCGGCAACGACCGTCCCTGAATTAATACCTGCTCTGAATTTCCATTTATGTTTGGATTTTTTATTTCTTTTATTTATATAATTTCTCATATCTATTGCAGCACTAATGATCCTGACAGCGTGATCCGGCAGTTCATTGGGGATACCGCCTCCAATCATATAACTATCCCCTATTGTTTTCAATTTTTCAAGTTCATACCTGGTAATTATATCATCAAACTCATAAAATATTTCATTCAGCTCATTCAAGATTTCTTCTGGTGTCAGTTCTTCCGTCTCCTTTGCAAAGTTATAAAAGTCAGTAAACAGAATTGAAACCATATCAAAATTACGGGGACTTATCTCACCTTTTGATTTCCATTCATCAACAATCTGGGCCGGCAAAATATTGTGAAGGAGTTCATCGGTTTTAATTTTCTCCTCTTCAAGCTCCTTGGTTTTTTGCTTTACTTTAGTATCGACAATATGTTTATAGAACGCCATCTCTAATGTTGAATTAAGACTTCTTTCTTCAAAAGGTTTTAACAAATAACCAAACGGTTCGGTTACCATTGCTTTCTGCAGTATCTCTTCATCCGTTAATGCCGTAAGATAAACAACCGGGATATTAAATTTTTCTTTTATAATAGCTGCTGCATCTATACCGCTCATTTCACCGCCTAACAGTATATCCATAAGGATTAAATCAACATCTACAGAAGTTATTTTTTCCAGTAATTCTTCCCCTGAATTAACGACCATACTGACGTTATAACCGAGTTTATTTAAGGTTCTTTTAAGGTCGATTGAAATGATATTTTCGTCCTCAACAACAATGATATTCCCTTTAACTGTGTCCATTTAGACAGATAGTATTATTTTATTTTAAGGTTTTCAGAAAGTATAAATAGTTAATCGGCATTATTATTTCGAATAAAATGCCAAAAATTTTTCTTCAATATATCCATTCTTTTATCTTCTTCAAAGTAATTTTCAGGTCATTAATTGATGTTTATTCATAGTATTACGAATATTTTTCATTTATAGTCTTTTTAAAAATACAACATTACATAAACGAAAAGATATACCAATTCCTGGAATAATCTTTAATTGATTATCTTTGATAATTGGTCTAAAAAATCAGGATTTGAAATTGCTGTACATTCAAAATTATTTACTTCCCCCCCATCTTTCAACAATAAAGACAATATTCCAAAAGACATTGCAATTCTATGATCTCCGAAACTTTCAAAGACAATAGAATTATTTCTTACTTCACCTGAAATTGAAAATCCATCTTCTTTTTCTTCTACGTCCAGCCCAAGCAACTTCATGTTATGGCAAATTGCATTTATCCTGTCGGTTTCCTTTGCTCTTAACTCGGAAACATTATCAATCTCAAATTTTCCTTCCGCAAATATTGAAGCAACAGATAAAATTGGAATCTCATCAATAATATTGGGAATTATTTTTTCATCAATTTTAATATTGTTAAGCTTGCTGCTTTGCACCGCCAGATCTCCAAAAATTTCTCCGTTCATTTCTTTAATACTTTCTGTTTTGATCTCAGCACCCATATTTTTCAGCATTACTAAAAAACCAGTCCGGGTAGGATTCAAAGAAACATTTTTAACAATAAGAGATGATTTTTCGGAAAGAAGACAAAGGATAATAAAAAATGAAGCTGTAGAAATATCGGACGGGATGAAATAAGTTTTGGGAACCGGGTAATCATCTTTAGAGACAAAAGTTATTTTCCCGCTTCCGGTTATTTTTGTAGTTAAACCAAGCATTTTTTCAGTATGGTCTCTTGAATGAAATTTTTCACTTACAGAAGTTATTTGTTCGGAATGGAGTCCGGCAAGTAAGACAGCACTTTTTACCTGTGCACTGGCAACCGGTAAATCATAATTTATTCCAATTATTTTTTCCACCGGATAAAAGAAAAGAGGTAAAGTAAAATTCCCGGAGGCTTTTATATTTCCATTCATTGCAGTTAGTGGAGTTATAATTCTCTTCATCGGGCGCTTTGAAAGAGATTCATCACCTGATAATTCCGATTCAAAATTTTGTGCTGCTAAAATGCCTGAAATTAGCCTTGCAGTAGTTCCCGAATTTCCTGCATTTAAAGAATTTAATGGTTTACTGAAATTTTGAAATCCTTTCCCGGTTACTTCAACAAAGTTTCCTTTGTTTTCAATACCGACTCCCATTTGCTTAAAACAATTGCGGGTTGAGAATACATCCTCACCATTTGATAAATTAAAGATTTTAGATTTACCCCCTGCCAGAGCTGAAAACATAACTGCCCGGTGTGAAATCGACTTATCCCCGGGTAATTCAAGTTCCCCTTTTACTTTATTTATATGATTAAAAGATTGAATCATAATTATTGGCTACTCCTTGAATAAAAATCAAACTTCAGTTGTAAATTTCAGGTTAATAATTCCAATCCGTATTTCGAAATATATTTTTTTCTACTTCCTCAAAGTCCAATGATTTATTTTTTCCTTCAATTCATCTTCGGAATACCCTGGCTCATCGTACATACCGGCTTTCATTCTTTGCCTTAAAGCTTCATATAAGATTATTGCAGCAGCTACTGAAACATTCAGACTTTGCACCATCCCGAACATTGGTATAAGAAATTTTTTATCAGCCGGGTTTGTAGCAGGAACGGAAACACCTCTGTGTTCATTGCCTAAAATAATTGCCGATTTCTTTGTAAGGTCAAGTTCGTACAAACTTACAGATTCATCTGAAATTGAAGAAGCATAAATATTGAATCCTTCATCCCTCAAATCACTATAGCATTCTTCAATACTTTTAAATTTTTCTCTTTCAACCCATTTAAAAGCCGAAGCTGAAGATTTCTTTCCGATTTTAGGGAAAGTTTCCTGGTAATATACCAGTGAAACTTTTGGGACTCCTACAGCATCGCAAGTCCTGAATATTGCACTTACATTGTGGGGATCGTGAATGTTTTCGAGTACAATTTTTAAAGAAGGCTGTCGGAAATTGACAACGGAAATAATTTTGCTTTTTCTTCTCTCTGTTTTAGATATAGTTGTACTCTTCATTATTCTAAAAGATTTTGCAAGCAAAATTATTTATTAAAAATCAGTTTATAAATTATTTTATTTTTAATTTTTCTGGCTCTATCAACTTTGAACTTTTTTCTATCAGTTTTAAGGTAAAAAGAAGCCAAGTCCAGCACTTTATCCATTGCAGTATCCTCATCATGAGCCCAACTATCACACCCTTTCAATGAAGGTATTTCTGCTGTACAGCCGTCATCGGTATTTTCTATTACAATATCTAATATCATTTATTAATTTATAATTGTATATATTGAGATAAATCAGTTAAATGAAGGAATACGCAACCATGGACTATTTTCTTCTTATTAAACAACCGGCAATCTGTAAATAAAAGAATAAATTTTTGTTATATTCCGGTCGGGTGCCAGGTTGTTTTTACTTCCTGTGTTTTTTCTATTATATAAGGAGATTCATAGATCTCGTTTGTCCAGTTATCCTTTCTATAAAAAACTGTTCTTTTAATGTTACCGCTTGCCAGTTCACTAATTGATTTAATTATCTTCTCGTCGTCTCCGCAATATATAATTGAGTTTACATCCATATGAGATGCCATATGGCTGTACAATTCGGATTTTTTACCTGTAAGAATATTTACAACTCCTCCCGGAACATCGGAAGAGTTTATTACTTCTGCAAAAGAAACAGCCGATAAAGGTTTACTTTCAGATGCTAAAACTATAACTGTATTCCCGCCGACAATTGCTGGTGCTATTAAAGTAATAAGACTTAATAAACTTTTGTTTTCAGGAGCTATAATTGAGACTACACCTACAGGTTCAAGAACTGAAAAATCAAAATGAGAACTTACAACTGGATTAACACTGCTAAAAAGCTGCTGATATTTGTCACTCCATCCAGCATAATAAACTAATCGATCTATGGAAGCTTCCAGTTCTTCCTTGGCAGATTTTGCTGATTCACCCTGGGTAATCAGTTCTGCAATAAATTGTTCTTTTCTACCTTCAAGCATTTCTGCTACGCGGTATAAGACCTGTCCTTTATTTAATGCCGATGCATTTGCCCACGAAACCTGTGCTTTACGTGCAGCTACAACAGCATTTCTGAAATCTTTCCGAGAAGCCAGGCACATATTTGCTATCAATTCTCCTTTGCTGCTATTAATAGCATAATATCTTCCTGATTCTGTACGCGGGAATTTTCCTCCGATATACAATTTATAAGTTTTATTAATATTTAATCTGCTCATGATTTTCAGCCAAATAATGATTAATCAAATTTTACATAAGGATATAATCCGTGCAGCCCGCCTTCCCTGCCGAAACCGCTTTCTTTGTAGCCACCAAAGGGTGATGCTGCATCGAACTTGTTGAATGTATTTGCCCAGACTACACCTGCAGCTAATTTTTGAGTTAAATGGAATATTTTTGCACCATTTTGTGTCCATACTCCAGCCGATAATCCATACGGAGTATTATTTGCTTTCTCTATAACTTCTTTAACTGTTCTGAATGTCTGAATTGTTAATACCGGTCCGAATATTTCTTCCTGAACAATTTTGTGCGACTGTGATACATTAAGGAATAAAGTTGGAGCACACCAGTTTCCCTTCTTTGGTAGTTTACATTTAGGCTGATAAATTTCACCGCCTTCGTTTAAGCCAATTTTTATATAATTCTCAATTGTCTGTAATTGTCTTTTGGAATTTACTGCACCGATATCCGTATTCTTATCTAATGGATCACCGACAATTAAAGTTTCCATCCTGTTCTTTAATTTTTGTATCACTTTATCTGCTACAGATTCCTGCACAAATAATCTCGAACCTGCACAACATACATGTCCCTGGTTAAAAAATATTGCATTAATAATACCCTCAACAGCCTGATCAATTGCTGCATCTTCAAAAATTATATTAGCACCTTTCCCGCCTAATTCAAGAGATATCTTTTTATTAGTGCCGGCAATTGCTTTTGCAATATATCTTCCCACTTCTGTTGAGCCTGTGAAGGCAATCTTATCAACATCAGGATGATTTACAATACTTGCTCCCGTTTGTCCCGCTCCAGTAACTATATTTACCACACCTTTCGGCAAACCGCTGGCATCAATAACTTCGGTCAATTTCAAAGCAGTTAATGGTGTCGTTTCTGCCGGTTTTAATATAACGGTATTTCCGGTTGCAAGTGCCGGAGCTAGTTTCCATGCAGCCATCAGTAATGGAAAATTCCAGGGAATTATCTGCCCTACAACTCCTACCGGCTTTGGTTTCCTGTTCGGGAAAGCATATTCTAATTTATCTGCCCAGCCTGCGTGATAGAAAAAATGATTTGCAGCCAATGGAATATCAATGTCGCGTGATTCCCTGATAGGTTTACCGCCATCCATACTTTCAACTACTGCGAATTCTCGTGCACGCTCCTGTATTAAACGTGCAATCCTAAATATGTATTTGCCTCGGTCTTTTCCTGATAATTTTGACCATCCGTTATATGCTCTACGGGCAGCTTTAACTGCTAAGTCTATATCCTCTGCGGTTGCTTCAGCAACGACAGATATTTTTTGATTATTTGCAGGATTGATGGTATCAAAGTATTTGCCTTTAAGAGGTTTTGTAAATTTCCCGTCAATGTACAGGTCATACTTTTTTTGAATTTTTATATGGCCGGTGCTTTCAGGAGCTTCGGAATATTTCCATGAAGCTTTAAATAAATCTTTACTTTCTTTTTTCTGCATAATTAATCTTTTGAAAAATAATTAGATGATTGATACACGCCTGTTTCTGCTTTAATCAGTTGCATCAGTAAATCATTCAATAAGCTGCTTGCCCCAAAACGGAAATAATTTTTATTCATCCATTTTTCACCAAGAACTTCATTAAGCATAACCAGATATTGCAGAGCAAGTTTTGCATTTGAAATACCGCCCGCTGGTTTCATCCCTATCATTTTGCCGGTTTTTAAATAATAATCTTTAATAGCATCAAGCATTACATAAGTAACCTGTAAAGTAGCGGCCGGCTGCACTTTACCTGTTGAAGTTTTAATAAAGTCCGCTCCGGCATAGATAGCAATCTCACTTGCTTTGCGGACATTATCCAGCGTATCCAGTTCACCTGTTTCCAAAATTACTTTAAGGTGAGCATTACCGCAGGCCTCTTTAACTGCGGAAATTTCATCAAAAACATTCTGGTAATTACCTGAAAGAAATTCACCTCTTGAAATTACCATATCAACTTCATCAGCACCCTTATCAACAGCAGTTTTAACTTCGTTTATCTTTACTTTTAAAGCCGTCTGTCCGCTTGGGAAGGCTGTAGCTACTGACGCTACATGAATGCCGCTTCCTTCAAGTGCTTTTTTTGCAATGCTCACAAATGACGGATAAACGCAAACAGCAGCAACTTTAGGAATATCAATAAATGAATCATGCGGATGCATAGCTTTGTAACATAGCTGCTGAACTTTGCCCCTGGTATCTTTACCTTCCAGAGTCGTCAGGTCAATCATGCTTACAGCTAATTTCAATCCTTCTTTTTTTGATGCAGTTTTAATGCTCCGGGAGCGAAACCGGGCTGTCCTTTCATCAACACCAACAGTATCATACGTCGGTAAGTTATTTAAATTTGGAAGCATGTATATAATTTATTATTAAAAGATTACAAAATTTAACTTCATTATTTTATTTATTCAAAAAAAATAGTTCTTACTTCATACTATTTAATTTTATAAATGCCTTATACGTATTTTTCAAAAGCATTGCTCTTGTCATTGGTCCAACCCCGCCAGGCACCGGGGTAATATAGGAACATTTTGGTGAAACATTATCAAAATCTACATCGCCTGCAAGTCTGTAACCTTTTGGTCTGGAACTATCATCGACGCGGTTAATACCTACATCAACAACAACCACACCATCTTTTACCATATCTGCTTTTACAAAATTCGGACTTCCCATAGCGGTAATTAAAATATCCGCAGATAAGGTATAATCTTTTAAATTCTTTGCAGCGGAATGACAAACTGTTACAATCGCATTTGCATGTTCTTTTTTCTGCAGCATTATATTTGCAATCGGTTTGCCGACAATATTGCTTCTTCCTAATACCACGACATGTTTTCCCTTTGTTTCAATACTATATCTTATTAATAATTCTTGTATGCCAGCAGGAGTGCAAGAAGCAAAAGTATCTTTGCCGATAACCAAATTTCCAACACTCATCGGATGAAATCCGTCTACATCTTTTTGTGGAGATATGGTCTCGATAACTTTATTTTCATCTATGTGTTTTGGCAAAGGAAGCTGTACAAGAATTCCGTGATAATTACTGTCATTATTGTATTTTTGGATCATTTCTAAGAGTTTCTCTTCAGAAATATCGGCAGGATGATTTTCAGCTTTAGTTCTCATCCCTATTTCTTCACAGTCTTTTATTTTATTTCTAACATATACCTGTGAAGCCGGATTTTCTCCGATTAGAAATGTAACTAAACCCGGAACATCTTCCCTTGCATCTTTCAGTTTTTGTAATTCTGTTTTTAGTTCATTCCTGATATCGGCTGCTATTTTTTTTCCGTCAATTATTTTCATGATATGTTTAATGTTTTTAAGTCCTAAAATATTTATAAAGAATAGTTATTTAATAATATAAAAGTATGCATGCATGATCCGCATGGACACATGACTACATAAATAAAACAATAAGATTTATTCAAAATACTTAGTGATTAATTTCTGTTCCTTTTCAAATCTCTTTATTGCTAATTGAATTAATCTATCGATTAATTCTGTATAAGAAATACCGCTTGCCTCCCACAACTTTGGATACATGCTAATTTTTGTAAAGCCGGGAATAGTATTAATTTCGTTAACAAAAATATCTCCGCTGTCTTTAAGAAAAAAATCAACCCTTCCCAAACCTTCGCATTCAAGAAATTTAAAAGTTTTTACAGCTAACTCCTGAATTTTTTTAATCTTTCTTTTTGGAATTTCGGCAGGTATTTCCAGGACAGCACCGTTTTCATCAATATATTTTGCATCGTATGAATAAAATTCATGACTGGATTTTACTTCACCTGGAAGCGAAGCAACAGGATTTTCATTTCCCAATACAGAACATTCGATCTCCCTTCCTTTGATATATTCTTCAATAAGAATTTTATTATCATACCTGAAAGCATCTTTTAATTTTTCCAGATATTCTTTTTTATAATGAATTTTACTTATACCGATTGAAGAGCCCATATTAGCGGGTTTAATAAAGAAAGGAAGTCCTAGAGTATTTTTAATATCCTTAAAATCCGGAACCGGATCTTCTATTTTAACTGTTAAAAATTTACCAATCGGTATCCTGGCATCCCTGAGTAAACGTTTCATTACATCTTTATCCATACCAACCGCAGAACCAAGTACACCAGCACCTACAAACGGTACGTTAGCTAATTTTAATAATCCTTGAACTGTCCCATCTTCACCGAACGGACCGTGCAGAATCGGGAAGACAACATCAATTTTCAGTTTAGTTTCATATTTTGTTAAATTGGAAATTTTTCCGCTGCTCTGTGGAACCAATGCGACAGGATCACTTTTTTTATTAAGTTTTATTAACTTTGGATTTTCCGAATTAAGTAAAATTTTTGAACCGTCGTTTAATAACCATCTGCCTACTTTATCAATTCCGATAAATACTACATTATATTTTTCTCTATTGATAGCATCAAAAACATTTTTTGCCGACTGCAGAGATACTTCATGTTCAGCAGATTTACCGCCGAATAAAATTGCTACATTTATTTTCTTATTCATAAATTTTTATATCCGTAAATATAATGCAGGGATTAGTATCATATATTATTATAACTAATCTTAAAGCGAAAATTCCTTTATGTCAACTTTATAATTATATTCTTCTTCCAGGTATCTTCTTAATTTATTATCTTCAAGAATTTCTTTAAAAAAAGGATTCGAATTCTGCCACCCGGTTTTGTTGTTCATTCTGTAATTTTCCAGTCTTCTTAGTGAAATTTCACAAAAGACAGGATGTAAATCACAAGTAAAACATCTCCTTTTCAAAATTTCGGATGCAAGCAATGTTGTACCGGAATGTGAAAAAAAATCTACAATAATATTATTTTCAGAACTGCTTGCCTCTAAAATTCTTTTAATTGCTTTTAATGGTTTCTGGGCATAACAGCCGTTTATATTCTCTTCCATTCTATAAAAAACCTGTTGAATATCAACCCAAACATTCCCTGCTCTGATAAATTTTGATTTACCCCTGGTGAAGTTATCTGTGACCTTTCCATTAATAGCTTTATAATAACCATTTAGAATTTTGGGAATATCTGTGTATTCAGCATTTATAAAAAATTGCGGATTTCCTTTAGTATAATAAAGAAGTTCCTGTCTGATTGACATCCAATTTTTCTGTGTACCGTAACCTCTTTGATTTCTCATTGTGATGAAACTTCTCGAATGAAATCCTGAATCCTTCATCATAAGAATGAATTCAGGAAACGGCTGAAAATGATTGTTTTGATCAGCACCCAGCCAAATATATAAGGAAGCGTTTTCATCTAATGATTCAAATGTGTTTTTAATCCAGGTTCTGCTCCAATCAATAAACTTGTTTAAATCTCTTTCTTCAAATGCGACAAAATTATAAGGAGGATCCTGAATTGCAAGGGAAGCTTTTTTATTCCCCATTACATTTTTTATTGAGATTTTATTTGCTGCATCAATACATGCAATTTTATGCCCGGCTTTCTTATCTTCCCAAACAAATCCTTTTTTAAACCTGCAATAAGGAAGAAGAAGTTTTGTTAGAGATTTATCAATATCTATTCTGGGCAAAGGGAAATTGATCATCTTTTAAATTGATTTTTTTATAAAGTCGGGGAAAAGAATTCTTTCTATTTCAGCAGTTTTCCCTGATTCGTTATCAATTTTAAAAAATATACCGCACAAATGAACATCATTATTTGCGGTTTCATATTTTTGGGGTGTCTGGTAAATAAACCTGTTTAATGCAGCCTGGGTTTTCATCCCTATTACCGAATCATACGGTCCTGTCATTCCAACGTCAGTTATATATCCCGTACCGTTTGGAAAGATTCTTTCATCGGAAGTTTGTACATGTGTATGTGTACCCACCAGGGCACTGATTTTTCCATCAAGGTAATTAACTAACGCAATCTTTTCTGCTGTTGCTTCGGCATGGAAATCTATAAATATTACATTGGTTTCATTAAGTAATTTTGAAAGGATCCAATCAGAAGTACGGAAGGGACAATCGATCATCGACATGAAAGATCTTCCCTGCAGGTTTATAACCGCTGCTTTTCCCTTTTTCGTTTCAGCAACATAATAACCGTTTCCATATGTGCCTTTAGGATAATTCAAAGGACGGAGAGAACGCGGTTCTTTCTTTTAAATATTCCTGGGATTGATGTTTATCCCATGTATGATTTCCCCCGGTTATAACGTCAACACCGAGCTCAAAAAGTATTTTCCCTTCTTTTTCAGTACAACCTTTTCCATTAGCAGCATTTTCACCGTTAGCAACAATTAAGTCAGGTTTATATTTTTGTATTAAACCAGGCAGCCATGTTTGAACTATATTTAATCCTGGCTGACCAACAATATCACCGATAAAAAGTAAATTTAATAAAGCCATATTTTTTAAAATTTATTTTTTTAATATATCTAAAATTGAAAGTAAATAAAAACTGAGATGATGAACAGATGGTTAATAAGATTTTTTTTAACGCAGATGGTAATAAAAAATATTTTAATAGAGCTTTAAGTCTCTTCTATAATTTTTTCGTCGTACCAATCACCTTTTCTAAACTTGAGCAAAATAGATGTTGAATAAATAATGATATAAACCGGTAAAGCCATCCAGGCCCAGACCAATCCTAGCTTCAGATAAACTCCCAGAAAATATGCTAAAGGGACGAAGATAAAAATATTTGTTATTACTTCGGCCTTCATAACAAATACTGTTTTACCTGCAGACTGCAGACCATTTGCAAGTACAACCCCTGTAGCATAAAATATTTGCGCAAAACCAGCAACTCTTAGTGCGGGTTTTGCTACTGCAATAATACTTTTATCCGTAGTGATTAATAGTAAAACAATATCAGGAAGAAAAATATAAATGAGTCCGAGAAAGATGGTATAATAAGTAGCAATTTTTGCCGTTTCGAAGCCATATATCTTAGCCCTTGCAAACTGTCCTGAGCCAAGATTGTTACCCACCAGAGTCTGAACAGCAATTCCGAAACCAAAGCAAGGTAAAAAGGAAATAAATAAAGTACTTATTATTGCCTGCGTTGCTGCCTGTTCATGCACGCCTATTAAACCTGTTGTAACGACGAAAAGCAAAAAGCCGATAAGGATAAATATATTCTGCAAAGAAACGGGTAAAGAGATCTTATATATTGCTTTAATAATAGTTTTATCGAATCTGAAATTCTTAAAGTTCTGGTATCTCTGCCGGTATCCGGGCAGTAAAATAATAGTCAAATAGAAAAAGAAATCGAATAAAGTTGCGAGACTTGAAGCTAAACCTGCACCTGCCAATCCCATTCTCGGCATCCCGAAATTTCCATATATAAATACTGTGTTAAAGAAAATATTAAGAAGGTTTGTAACTATCCCCGATACCATAAAAATTTTGGTTTTACTTATCCCGAAAAAGAACCCCCTGTATGAAACGGAAATCAGAAAAAACGGAATTCCAAGAAACCTGTAAAAAATATATTGTGATGCAAGATCGCCTACAGTTTTATCAGCAGCAAAGAAATGTGCAATATCACTTGATGCTAATACTCCGATAATAGCTACAATACATCCTATACAAAATCCGAGAATCAGTGAATTATTTAATGCAATTGCACATCCCTTATAATCTTGCTCCCCGAATTTTCTTGCAACAATTACATGTGTACCTGTTGCAAGGCTTGAAAAAAAGCTTATCAACGCCCAGGTAGCGAGGACACCCAATCCCATAGCTGCCAACGCATATTGTGCTTCATCAAGTCTTCCTACCATAGCTGTATCAACCAAAGATACAACCATTTGTGTCGACAGACCAGCAATAGCCGGCAGTGCAAGTTTTAATATTTTTTTATAATAACTATTAACGGGAAGTAAATTCATAAAGATAACGTTCAAATAGACTTTACCGCAAAATTATCCGGATTGTAAAATGCAATATTTTATTTATGAAACAGAAAGATATGATAAATCAAATAATAATAGCAACTAATATTTGAATTTAATGAAGATTAATAAGCTGATTTTCGAAGTGATTATAAATTTATAATTGTTAAATAATCAAAATGCAGAAACCGGTAAAATCCCCGGCTTCTGCAATCCATCCCCTTCTTACATTATTATTTTAATTTCTAGTATAACTTTTATATTATTTAAAAAATACAACGGCAAAAAGTACATAGATTACCCATGCAACGAGCCAACCGAATGCTATAAACAACATAAAAAAAAGTGCAGTATAATCAGAAATGAAATCTTTTATTTTTAATATTGTCATTTTACACCTCGACTATTAATGATACTGCTTAAGATTATTAGACAATTATTATACCAATCAAATAATTTCAATATTTAATTAATTATTCATAGGATTATTGTAAATTAGCGATAGTGAGAAAAATCTTTCTTATTGACGGGAATAAAAGTATTCGCATTTAATCAAAGATTCACTTAAAAAATCTTAATCAAAAAACCTGCTTTATTGAGTGCGGATTCCAGCAGTTGAATAAACCGATCGGAAAGCTGATGAATCTTTCTCGAAATTTTCTGCTGATTGCGGTTTTCATTTTTGCCCCGTATTGAGAGATATATTTATATTTTAACATATTATTTTTACTGTACCTAAATAATCTAATATTTTATTTACTTTTTTATTCAATGTGTTAACCCTGGCACATTAATATTTTCCTTTATCTCCTAATTTGAGTGAGGTAATATCATTTCTCAATCCAGATATTACATGCACTCCTTTTAGTATCGGCAAGAAAAAATACAATCGGTATAGTAATTAAATAATTGTTTTCATTTTAGGTACTTTTATGAATCAATCTGTAACAATAGAAAAATTAAAAAAAGTTGTTGCTTTAAAGGATTTACCTGATGAGCATCTTAACTGGATCTTAAACCGTGCTGAAAGTGAAGAGTACAATGATGGAGATACACTCATTAAAACCGGTGAACCTATAAATGAAATGTTCTTCTTCCTGGAAGGAAAAATGGACTTTTACATGAATGTAAACGGGAAACTGGTTTATTACCATAGTGTTGAAAATAATGAAAGTACCGGGGGTGTAAGCGGATTATTGCCATACTCAAGATTGAAAAACTCACCTGGGAATGGATATGCAGCAGGAAAGGTATGTACACTTAAACTACATAAAAAATATTTTCAAGAGCTGGAAAAGCTCAATCCCGCTTTTATACAAGGTCTGATTGGTTATATGACTGAAAGAGCCCGTGCTTTTGCTACTACACAAATGCAGCAGGAGAAAGTAAGTGCCCTGGGCAAGCTTGCAGCCGGAATTGCGCATGAAATGAACAATCCTGCTGCCGCAATCGACAGGATTTCGGAAGAATTGAATAAAAGATGGAAACAGAATTTTGATCTTACCGAAGCGCTGCTGAGATATAATATTACCCCGGAAATTATTAAAAGTATACACGAAACAGCAAATATTAAAAATGCCACAAAAAATAAAATATCTCCGCTTCAACGTATTCAGAAAGAAGACGAACTAAATAATTGGCTGAGTGATAGAGGTATTAGTTGCAGAACCGAAGTGGCGGAGACATTGACTGATGCAGGTTTTTCCCCGACTGATTTTGATGTAATTTTTGGGAGTATCCAGATTGAAGCATTTCAAAATATTCTTAACTGGATTGAAAATCTGTTAAGCTCAGAACATTTAATAAAAGATCTTGAAAATGCTTCAGAACGCATTACAATGTTAGTAGATGCTATTAAATCACATGTACATATGGATAGAGCCGGAGGTCTTAATAATACTGATATTCACAAAGACATAGAAGATACTCTGATTCTTCTTGGATATAAAATCCGGGAGAAAAATATCTCGATTAAAAAAGTTTTTTGCAAAGACTTACCTGAAGTTGAAGTTTATATCGGAGAATTAAACCAAGTATGGACAAATATTATTGATAATGCTATCTATGTTGTGCCGCAAAATGGTGAAATAATAATAGAAACAGAATGCGATAATAAGAATTTAACCGTACGAATTTCCGACAATGGGACAGGTATTCCAAAAGAAATTCTTTCCCGCATATTTGATCCTTTCTTTACAACTAAAAAAGTTGGGGAAGGAACGGGAATAGGACTCGATATTGTAAAAAATGTTATCAATCACCATAACGGTGAAATTAAAGTAAATTCAATTCCGGGTAAGACTGAGTTTATTATTCATTTACCGGTTTCTCAACAATTATCAGAAGAAGTAAAAGATGAAACTTCCATTTATAATAATAATTGATGATGATATCCAAGTACTAAGGGCTATCCAGAGGGATGTTCGGAATAAATTCCGCGAGGAATATAAAGTACTTGCAACCAATTCAGTTGTCGAAGCACTTGAATCTATCAAAGAATTGAAATTAAAAAATGAAGAAGTTGCTCTGTTTATTTCCGACCAACGTATGCCTGAGATGGAAGGAACTGTATTCATTGAAAAAGCAAGAGAATTTTTTCCTAATGCAAAAAAAGTATTATTAACAGCTTATTCAGATATCGATGCGGCAATAAAAGCAATCAATACGTTAAGATTAGATTATTATCTTCTCAAGCCATGGAATCCACCCGAAGAAAAGCTCTATCCTGTATTAAATGATCTTCTTGAAGATTGGCAGAATAGCTTTATACCTGAATTTGAAGGAATTAAAATCATTGGCTATCAATGGTCGCCTTTGTCACATAGAATAAAAGATTTCTTAACCGGCAATTTAATCCCTTACAAATGGCTGGACATAGAATTAAATAAGGAAGCTGCAGAATTATTAAATTTACACAAGATCGAATCCAAAGAATTACCGGTGGTTTTATTTGAAGACGGTAACATATTAAAAAATCCTGTTGAAGTTGATATAGCAGCAAAGATTGGATTGAAGTCGACTGCCTTGGAAGAATTTTATGATGTAGTAATCATTGGCGCGGGACCGGCAGGTTTAGCAGCAGCAGTATATGGCGGCACTGAAGGCTTAAAAACTCTTATGATAGAAAAAAAAGCACCCGGAGGTCAGGCAGGCACCAGCTCAAGAATTGAAAATTATCTTGGATTCCCTTCTGGACTATCGGGTGCCGATCTTACCCGGAGAGCCTTAACACAGGCATCAAGATTTGGTGTTGAGTTTCTTTTACCCTGCCAGGTAGTTGATATAAATACAAAAGACAAATATAAAATTTTGTCTCTCTCCAATGGATTGCAGATAAAAGCACTTTCTATTATTATTTCCACCGGTGTTGATTATAAAACTTTGGATACTAAAGGAATAAATGAACTAACCGGTGCTGGAATCTATTATGGTTCAGCAACAGCCGAAGCGCATTCATGCAAGGGGAAAAATGTATTTATTGTGGGCGGCGGTAATTCTGCCGGGCAGGCTGCAATGTATCTTTCGGGTTATGCTGAAAATGTTTTTATTGTGATTAGGAAAAACTCTCTCGATTCTACAATGTCGCACTATCTCATTGAACAAATAAATAAAACTAGTAATATATCTTTAATAACTAATTCTATTATTGCTGAAGCAACCGGAATTAAAAGACTCGAATGTGTTACAATAGAAGATATTACAACCGGCAACCGAAAGACTACTGAAGCAGGTGCATTATTTATTTTCATTGGTGCAAGACCAGTGACAGACTGGATTAAGCTTGATATATTTAAAGATCCCAAAGGATTTATTGAAACCGGCAGAGATTTATTCAAATCTGAAAATTTTAAAAAAGTATGGAAACTTGAACGCGATCCTTACCCTCTTGAAACTTGTCTTCCCGGGATTTTTTCTGCGGGCGATGTCAGAGCCGGTGCCATGAACCGGGTAGCTTCTGCAGTAGGTGAAGGTGCTATGGCAATTAAGCTTGTTCATGAATATTTAGCAGGAGTATAAAATTCAGCATAAATAATCCCGAAAATAAGATTAGGGGTCATTTTTAAATATGTATCAGAATATTAAACAAAACTATATACAGCATTGTTCTAATATTTTATATTTGCAAACTATGTTTTAAACTGCAATAATTCTCCGCTTTTGATTTCTTCGATAAACCTATTCATAAAACGAGCAGCAGGAGCACCATCAATAATATTATGATCGAATGAGGCAGTTAAACAAAGATGTTCTCTTGAAACAAATTCCCCATCAATCTCGACAGGTTTATTACTAATACTTCCTACTGTGATTAAAACAGTACTACTTCCATGAGGTAAAAACCAGACCGGTTCTTTACTAAACATTCCGATTGCTGTAACAGCAACTTTCCCATATCGTTTTGCCATACTAATATTTTTATCTGCCAACCAGACAAAGGTTTTAAACAGGAAATTAGGAATGAATCGGATCCATGCCTGACCCCAGAGGCTTCCGAGTTTTTCATTCTTTATTTTTTTTGCTTCCCTTATCTCTTTCTGTATTTGATAAAATGTTTTTTTTGTGCTGCTTTTATTCCGATTGGTTCGGGAATTTTTTCCCCATTAATTTCTCTTTCTACCAATACACTAACAGTAACATCTTCAAGTAAAACCAGTTTTCGTCTCTTAATAAATGAATTCATTTGAGGATATTCTTTAATAACCTGTGCAAGGCATGCAATAATATATGCTGTAGGTGAAAGTTTTTCCCCCGTTTTCTCAAAATGATTTTTTATATGCCGGCGAGGGACTGTAATATCCACTTCCGTAAATCCGTGAATCGCATTTTTTTCTTTGGTAACTGAAGCTGAAGCAATAAATATCTGCCTATTAATGCTAAGCGGAATAAATTTAAAGCCATTATTATTTTTCATCCTTGATCAGAATATTAATAATTCTATAAATCATTTTTTATCTTAAATAAAATGTTGAATTTAGTTAAAACAGCCATGGTATTAATCTCCATGTATTTTTACTATAAATTAAATATTCATTTCCAAATGAACTATTCAACGCCTTTTCTTCTATTTTAATCCTTTTCAATAAGACATAAATGATAGGGAAAAGAATAACACAAAAGGAAATCCAATTATTTAGACTTATGGCTAATCCAAAAAATGAAAGCAGCATTCCCGTATAAGAGGGATGACGCAAATATTTATATATACCTGATTGAATAATTTTATGACCTGCTTGTATTGATACATCAACAGTAAAATACTTACGCAATATTAATATGGAAATCCAACGGATTACTAATCCAAATAAAATGAAAATAAGACCAGCCAATTGAAGAAAATGCGGATAATTTTTAATATGCCCGTACTGCGTAAAGGCAATAAATACACCTCCAAAAACAGATGAATAAATTACAATATTTAACCATTTAAGAAATCCTGAATCTTTATCCTGGCTTCCTGTTTTAGCACGGCGGAAAACCAGTAAAAGAGTTTCTGAAACAACCCAGCAGGAACAAACGATTAAAAAGATATTTCCTAATCCCACCTTTCTCCTATATTTAACTACTTATAAAATACCCGGAGCATGTTACTAAATTAAAACTTTTTATCAATAATAAGAAGTGGATATGAATAATGATTAACACTATAAATTATTCACCTATTGTTTAAATAGACATATCATTTTATAAAAGGCTCTTTTATATTTGATGTAATAATTTCTTCACATTTAGATTTCATAAAATGGATATACAGAATTCAAGATTAAAACAAATTGAAAACCAGATAACACGATTTAAGAAAAGACTTTTTCAGCTTGAGCAAAGAAGCAGGAAATTAGGAACAACAAAAGCTATAATTCTTCTATCAGGCATAGTTTTCTTCTTCATATCTTACTTTTTTTTATCGATGCAGTTTGTAATTGCTATTGCAGTAGTATCCCTGGCAACTCTTGGTATACTTACAAAGTTTCACAACAATATTGATAAAGGTATCAGAAAACAAAAAATCTGGATCGATATTAAATCAACCAACCTTGCCAGGATAAAAATAGACTGGGAAAATCTGCCTGCTAAAAAAATAAATAAATTAAAAAGTCCTCACCCTTTCGAATTCGATTTAAATATTTCCGGAGAATATTCGCTTCACCGATTAATGGATGCTTCAGTCACTTCCGAAGGAAGTTTAAAATTACTTGAATGGCTGACCTGCGCAAATCCTTCTCTAAATGATATACTGTACCGTCAAAACATTATCAATGAATTAATCCCCTTAACAAAATTCAGGGGAAAACTTCTCTTAAATTCAAACATAGTGACAAAAAAAGAACTGTACGGGAAAAAACTTCTGGACTGGCTGACAAAAAGCTCCGGCGTTACTCATATTAAAAAGATTCTTATAGCATTAGCATTTCTTACTCCTCTGAATATCATTTTCATTTTACTGTCGATTTTTGATATCTCATATATTTTATGGCCTGCAACAACCTTATTAATATTTTTTATTTATAATATAAATTCTAAATATATTGACGAGCTTTTAGATAAATCACTGACCCTGGCCGAAGATGCAGGGAAATTTTATGCAATACTTAAATTCCTTGAAGAATATCAATATGGGAAAAATCAAAATCTAAAAAATTTATGTTCATCTTTTACAAACAAAAGAAAATCCCCCACTAAATATTTTAAAAAAATCAGCAGGTTAATCTTTTTTTCAGGTTTCCAGAAAAATCCTTTAATCAGGATTTTACTCAATGCTGTATTCCCATGGGATTTTTTTCTGGCTTACAAATTTGAAAAAATAAAATCAGATCTATCGGGACATATGCCCGTTTGGCTTGAAACCTGGTATACTCTTGAAGCATTAATTTCAATGGCTAATTTTGCTTATTTAAATCCGGAGTACACCTTCCCTGAAATAAAAAACACATCACAAAAAGACGAAAATATTTTTGATGCAAAAAATATTGCACATCCTTTAATACCCTTCCAGGATAGTATTTCTAACGATTTTAGAATAAATCAAAGAGGAGAAGTTATTATTATAACCGGCTCTAATATGTCGGGTAAAAGTACATTTTTAAAAACAATAGGGATGAACCTTTCACTTGCTTTTTCGGGAAGTGTTGTGAATGCCAAATGTTTAAGTTCAGGATTATTCAGAATTTTCACATCAATAAATATTTCAGACTCAGTTATTGACGGCATATCATATTTTTATGCTGAAGTTAAACGTCTAAAAGAGCTTCTGAATGAATTAAACAAAGAAAATCAGGTTCCTATATTTTTTCTAATTGATGAAATATTCAAAGGAACAAATAATAAAGAACGATTAATCGGTAGTCAATCTTATATTAAAGCATTAGCTGGAAAAAACTGCATAGGAATAATTTCAACACATGACCTGGAATTGATAAAACTGGAAGACGAGACTCCCGGAGTTTTTAACTATCATTTCAAAGAAGAAATAATTGATAATAAGATGTTCTTCAGATATAAGATAATTAAAGGCCCCTGCCCTACAACAAATGCATTAAAAATTATGAAGCTAGAGGGTCTGCCTATTGATTAGCTTTTTTAACTTCATCAACAGCCTCTACTGCTGCAGTTTCATCATGATACTTCATAAATTTCTGTTTAGGTTGAATTCCTTTACCATATTTTTCAACATAAACCTGGGTAAACTCTGCACCCAGGAAAAGAATTTGCGTTGAATAATAAACCCATAAAAGAACTATTACAAGCGAACCGGCAGCTCCATAAGTAGAACTTAAAGTGCTCGTCCCTAAATATAAACCAATTAAATATTTTCCGAGTACAAAAAGAACAGCCGTTACCAAAGCTCCAACCCAAACATGTTTCCATTGGATATTCACATCAGGCAAAAATTTGAATATCATCATAAAGAGCAGGAATATTATAAAAAGTGAAACTAATAAATTAGATATTTCCAAATAATAAACCGGTAGCTCAAATAATTGTTCGCTGACATAATTATTTATTGCAGATATGACAGCACTTACAATTAAAGATACAAGGAGTAGAAAACCTGTTCCCATAACAACAGCAAAAGAACGAATTCGATCTTTCAGAAGTCCTTTTATCATACCTCTTCCAGGTTTTGGTTTTACCTTCCAGATCATATCAAGCGATTCCTGGAGATCCACAAAAACAATTGTAGAACCAATTATTAAAGTTGCAATACTAATAATTAATGCAATCCCACTTTCATGTCCGAGGTGAGCATTTCTTAAAGCAGTCTGAACTACCCTGGCTCCTTCTTCACCCACAAGTGATTTTATTTGTCCTACAATTTCGCCTCTGGCTGCTCTCCTGCCGAATATTGAACCTGCTACCGAAATTGCTATAATTAATAATGGAGCCAATGAGAATAGTGTATAAAATGATAAGGCAGCTCCTAACTTAGGAGCTTTATCCTCAATAAATTTTTCAAAAACATCTTTAATAAAATACCAGATACTTTTCGGTTTTAATTTCATATGCTTGTTATTAAAATGGTTTTATTATATAGATTTATTAAACATATTATACTTATTAAAACCATGTTTCCTTGTTTAACGGGAATGAATTCTTCAATAAAATTAAAAAAAATTTATAAAAGAAGAAGAATCATATTGGTAAAAATAATTATAATTTTCGTGATATGGTTTGTGCTCACCTGATCCATCAAAGAAAATTTTAATATGACCTGCAAGCTTTTAATCTTCAATAATTTAACTTAAATTAGCAACCGAATTTGAAATCAACTATAAACATATTAAAATTTATTTTAGCCTTATGACCGATTTTAAAAATAATGAAGATCTTACACTGGGAAAAAATGTATACATAAAAGAATCTGAAATTCATGGTGAGGGAATATTTACTTCCGTTGATATTCCGGCTGGTGACAAAATCATGATTATTTCCGGGGATTTAATTTCAGCTGATGAATGTGTCCGGAGAGAAAATGAAGAAGACAATGTTTATATATTCTGGATGAATGATGATTGTTATATTGATACTGCAATGACTGAAAAAATAAAATACTTGAACCATAATTGTGATTTTAACTGCGATATAATTGACAGGGATGAAAGAAGTCTTTATCTGGTGGCCTATCGTGATATTAAAAAAGGAGAAGAACTTACTATAGATTACGGTTATGATGAGATATACGAATATTGTAATTGCGATAAGTGTGTATACCGTAAAGCAGTATAATTTAATTTTAATAGGACGCAGCTTAAACTAGTTGTTAAATCTTAGGGAATGACTTTTAATGGAAAGGATTCATTCCATCTTCAATTAGATAACCGGGAAATCTTAATCACCAAATACATAAGATTTCTCCCCCGACTGCAATAGGCTTAACAAAATTGAGCCGGGGTCGAAATGACAGACATACTTTTTTGAATACAACTGTCTTTACTCTAATTCTTACTCTCGCCAATACTCTTCAGTATACCTTTTAAAAGCTCATAAAACTTACCGACGGTTTCTATATTTACTTTTTCATCGGGAGAATGTGCACCTTCAATAGTAGGTCCAAAGGAGATCATATCAATACCAGGATTTTTATCACCCAGAAGTCCTGTCTCCAGACCTGCATGTATTGCTTTAACTTCCGGTTCTTTGTTAAATAATTTTTTATAAACATCTTTGGAAACTTTCAGAATTTGAGAATCAAGATTTGGTTTCCAACCAGGATATCCATCAGAATTTTTAACCCGGGCACCTGCTAATTCAAGAACTGCTTTTACATTATTAACTACATATTGTTTTGCACTATTAATTGAACTCCGCTGGCTTGTATCAATCCTCAGTACATTATTATTCATGACAACTGTTGCAAGATTTGTAGAAGTTTCAACTAAATCAGGGATATCCTGGCTCATAGCAATTACCCCATGCGGTAGAGCTAATAAAGTATCTATTATTTTCTTTTTGAAATTTTTTGAAAATACCTTACCCGGCTTTTCACCTGATTTCTTAAATACAAAATTTAAGTTACTGTCTGTCTTTTTAAATTCATTCAAAAACCAGGGCTTCAAATCATCTAAGATTTTCTTAATTTCTGGTTCATCTTCCTGTTTAATAAGGATTTCTGCTTCAGCTTCTCTTGGTATTGCATTCCTTAAGCTGCCTCCAGTTATTTTTGCAATATAAAGATCAAACTTTTCCAGATATTTTAAAGTTCTTGCCAGTAATTTAATTGCATTTGCCCTGCCTGAAATTATATCAAGTCCTGAATGCCCCCCCTTTAAACCGGTAATAAGTAATTCATAAGGAATAAAATTCTCGGGAGTATTTTCAAATTCAATATTAAATTCTGCAACAGTATCCATACCGCCGGAACAACCTACATAGAAAGTCCCTTCTTCTTCCGAATCCATATTAAGAAGGATTTTTCCAGCCATGAACCCTGGATTAATGTTGTTTGCTCCCGTCATACCGGTTTCTTCGTCAACTGTCATTAGAATTTCGATTGGTCCGTGCTTAACTTCCTTATCGGTAATTACTGCTAGTGCAGCAGAAACCCCTATCCCGTTGTCACTTCCTAAAGTTGTTCCATCGGCAGTAATCCAGCCATCTTTTTTAATCAACTCTATAGGATCATTCTCAAAATCATGATTCTTGCTTTTATTTTTTTCACAAACCATATCAACATGTCCCTGTAGAATAACAGTTGGCGAACTTTCCAGACCGGGAGTTGCCGGAACTTTTGCAAGAATATTTCCTACATTATCTTCTTTGAATTCAACATTAAGATCTTTTAAAAGATTTTTCATATGCTGAATAATTTTTCCCTCTTTTTTTGAAGGACGAGGTACACGGGTTATTTCGTAAAATCTTTGCCACAAGATTTTTGGTTCTAAATTTTTAATTACATCTTCAGACATTTTTTCTCCATAATTTTTGCAACTAAGTTAAAGAATTTATGGGATAGATTCTATTTGTCGAAATTAAAAAGATTTAAACAAGATTATCAATACACTTGAAATACTTCACTTAACAGAAAATAATATCTGTTTTTTAGATTGAAGGTAAAGCAAAATTAAATATACAGTATCGAAAATCAGAATAGCTACAAAAAAGTACTTTAATAAAAATGAATTAGTTATTACCGGTTCAAATTTATAATAGCCAATAGAGGTTATTAAAGTTCCTATTAACTTAAAAAAAGCAATAGAAACAGATTGCCCCGCAAGTGATTTACGACGAAATAACATAATAATGAAAAGAACAGACATTAGAAGATTGTTGCCATATGCAGAATAGAAACAACCCAATAATCCACCGAACTCTTTGACGTTTACAATTACTAAAAGATATGCAAATATCATTAATGAAAACAAAGAGATATAAAAAACCAATGGAGGTATTTTGTTGAAATCATTTTTCCAATACTTTAAAAGCTGATAAAAGATAATAACGTCAAATAATAACCAGAGATAATTTATATAAAGCTGGGCATTATCGGGTGGATAAACAAAAGAGAATATAAATTCCCATGAAAAGTTAATTAATAATGCAGGAACCGGCATTCCGTAAGCTTTATCTTTAAATCCTTTTCTGATGATTTCAAGATAAGCTAACAACCAGAATATCCCGCCGATTACGACTAAATATATCCCCATCAAATCCTTTTTGTTTTTAAGAATTGATAACTAAGCTGCAGCTTCTGCCTTTTGCTTATCGGCTAACCTTGCATTTTTTCTATCCTGCTCTGTTAAATATTTTTTACGAAGCCTTATACTTTGGGGAGTAACTTCAACATATTCATCTTCGGTTATCCATTCAATAGCTTGTTCAAGAGTTAATATAGTAGGAGGTTCTAAACGGATTGCCTCATCTGCACCGGAAGCTCTCATATTTGTTAACTGCTTGGTTTTAGTAACATTTACATGCATATCATTATTTCTTGAGTTTTCACCGACAACCATACCTTCATAAACCTTTGTCCCGGGTTCAATAAAGAAGATTGATCTTTCCTGCAGTTTATACATAGCGTAAGCAGATGCGTTTCCGTTTTCCATTGATACCAATGCACCTCTCTGCCTGTGAACGATATCTCCTTTGTAGGGTTCATAACCTTCAAAATTATGATGAAGTATGCCATTGCCTTTTGTATCGGTTATAAATTCAGCCCGATAACCAATCAATCCTCTTGATGGAATTAGAAATTCAACCCTGGTATTCTCGTTAAAATTTATCATATTTTTCATTTCTGCTTTTCTTTTACCAAGTTTTTCAATTACAATTCCGACAAATTCTTCCGGTACATCAATTATTAAATGTTCAACCGGTTCGGAAACAACATCATCAATTTTTTTAAATATTACCTGCGGTTTGCTTAACTGAAGTTCATAACCTTCCCTTCTCATATTTTCAATTAAAATAGCAAGATGTAGTTCACCTCTTCCGCTTACCTTAAAAACATCAGGTGATTCAGTCATTTCGACTCTTAAGCTAACATTAGATTTCAATTCTTTTGATAACCGTTCACTAATATTCCTGGTTGTTACATATCTCCCTTCTAGTCCTGCAAAAGGAGAATTATTCACAATAAAATTCATTGTTATTGTAGGCTCATCAATTGCAACGAAAGGCAGTGGCTCCGGTTTTTCCGGACTTGCCAGGGTATCACCAATATCAACGTCCTCCAGTCCGGCAATAGCTCCTATATCTCCGGCAGAAATTTCTTTTACTTCAATTCGTTTAATATTTTCAAAAGCATATAGCTTGGTTATTTTGGAATTTATTTTCTCCCCTTCTTTTGTAATTAAAACTACATTATCTCCGACTTTCAATGAGCCATTAGTAATTCTTCCTATGCCAATCCTGCCAAGATAATCATTATAGTCTATTGCAGACATTAACATTTGAAAAGGTTCATTTAAATCACCTTCAGGTTCAGGGACATTATTAATAATTATTTCAAATAAAGGAGTTAAAGATTCATTTTTGTCTTCAAGATTCAGTTTGGCTGTACCTTGCTTTGCAATAGTATAAACAAATGGAAAATCCAGTTGTTCTTCAGATGCACCCAGCGATACAAAGAGATCAAATACTTCATTTAAGACATCATTAGGCCTTGCATCTTTTCGATCAATTTTATTTATAACTACTATCGGTTTTAAACCAAGGTCCAATGATTTTTTAAGGACAAATTTCGTCTGAGGAAGCGGTCCTTCTGCAGCATCTACAAGAAGTAAGACACCATCAACCATTCTTAATGTTCTTTCTACTTCACCGCCGAAATCTGCATGTCCCGGTGTATCAATAATATTTATCTTAATAGTTTTATAATTAATACTCAAATTTTTTGCAAGGATTGTTATCCCTCTCTCTTTTTCGAGAGCGTTCGAATCCATAATTCTTTTTTCGACCTGCTGGTTATCTCTGAAAGCTCCTGTTTGTTTTAACATATGATCAACTAAGGTAGTTTTACCATGATCTACATGAGCTATAATTGCAATATTTCTTATTTTACTTTTCATGTCTGTCATATTTTTCACTTCTTTTCATTTACACTTAATAAATAATAACATGTTGTGGTTACAAAATTCCGTAAGTAAGGAATACATGATATAATTTTAAACTGCTCCTTCGGTTTCAATTTAAATTTCATTTCATAAATAGGATTTATCAAAAAGAATTTTACTTTGTCTATTTTATATCCTGCCCTTTTAATAATTTTTTCAAAGTATTCTATTGATAATCTTGTCTCTTTTATCTCTAAAAGTTCTTTAATAAAGTTTTCTTTATTTCCAAAAAATTTTAATATAAATTTATAAACAGCGTTTGGTAAAAGATGAATATAAGGAAGCATGTTAAAAATCTTTTTCTCACTTACCTGCTGATGACCTCCGAAAGGCATTTGCCATGGAGGAAAACCAAGAAAAACTTTTCCATCTTCTTTTAATATTGATTTCAGGAATCTCATTAATTTTTCCTGGTTAAAAATATGTTCTATTGTATCTTTCAGCAATATTAAATCATATTTTGATTTTAGTGTGTTTCCCACATCATATATATCGCCAAAAATAAAATTTGCTTTTCCGTCTTTAATTTCCTTTTCAAATAATTTAGCTGCAACATCTAGCCTTGATTGACTCAGATCAATCCCTGTAACTATACAATCTCTTTTCATAAAACTTTTTAACACTCCGCCTTCACCGCAGCCTATTTCCAATACATGCAGACCCGGACTTATTTTCTTCTTTTCTTCAATAAAAGGGATTACGTATTTTGAAGCATTTAAATCCTGATGCTCAAAATATACTTCTCTGTCATTATGAAATTCAAAAGCCATTTTGTAGAAAAATTATCAAAAAAAGAGAGTAAATATATGAATTAGAAAAAGCATAAACAATTGCAATAAAAAGCGCAGATTTGAATATTTGGATGCTAGAATGAATAGAGGATGAATGGATTAAACCTTTGTCTTTGCCTCAGTCTAATCCTCATGTAATTATTTGTGTATTTAATGCAATTTCTTCAAGGATTGAGGTAACTTTCAGGCATTGGTTCATAGAACCCGAAAAGACAATTGATTTCCCTTTCACATGAACTTCAAAAGCATAGTTCCTAGCTTCTTCGAAGGTGCATTTTACAGCTTTAAGTAATTGGGTAATAACCTCATCAAAAGTGTGCCAGTCATCGTTATAGAGTACTACTTTACTTGATATACCGATTGTAGTATCTTCCTCGCTAAGAATTTCAATGCCGTGGGTCTGCTTAATTTCTTCTTCCATAACAATAAAATTTAAGCAATTTCAAAAAAACTGTAAAGAGTATAACCTGATTAAATATTTAATACTTATCACATGGGATTGGTTTGATTTTATAGTGGTGTATGGTTATATTTTTTTGTAAGAATAATTGAATTAAAATGGAGCATTAATGAAAATAGCAGTTTGCATTAGTCATGTACCGGATACTGCTACTAAAATTAAAATAGAATCAGACGAAAAATCAATTGACTCTAACGGAGTTACATTTATAATTAATCCTTATGATGAATTTGCCGTAGAGGAAGCATTAAAGACCAAAGAAAAATTCGGTGGTGAAGTTATCGCAATAAGTCTTGGTAATGATGACAATAGGGATACTATAAGGAAAGCACTGGCAATGGGAGTGGATAAAGGGGTATTACTTAAAAGCAATTCACCAAGAGACTCTATTAGTGTGGCCAAAGCTTTGGCGGAGGAGATAAAAAGCCAAGGATGCGAAATTGTTTTCTGCGGTAAACAATCTGTTGATTACGATAATTCGATTGTACCTCAGCTAACTGCAGAAATTTTAGGTTATAATTGCATAACTGTTGTAGTTGATCTTAAAATTGAGGATAAAAAAGTTACTGCAGAAAGAGAAATTGAAGGCGGAAAAGAAGTTGTTGAGAGTGAGCTTCCAATAATAATCTCTGCGCAAAAAGGATTGAATGAACCAAGGTATGCTTCATTAAAAGGCATAATGTCGGCAAAGAAAAAAATAATAGAAGAAAAACCGGCAGCAGAATCAAAAAACTATACCGAAGTTCTGGAATTACATAAACCCCCGGCCAAACAACCGGGGAAGATAATCGGGAACGATGTTTCTGCAGTTCCCGAATTAGTAAGAATTTTAAGAGAAGAAATTAAGGTAATATAATAGAGTATTTTAATGGCTAAAAAATTATTAGCATTTTTAGAGCAAAGAGAAGGAAGACTTAAAAGAGCTGCTTTTGAAGTAGTTTCAGTTGCCTCCAGGATATCTAAAGAATTGAATCTGGATCCGGAAGCATTGATTATCGGCAATGATATTGAGAATATCAATGATATAACAAAATACGGCATTAAGAAAATTGTTCGTTTTAAAAATGACAGTTTAACTAATTATTCAACTACTGCTTATACTGAAATTATTGGTAATTATGCTAAAGAAATATCAGCCGATTATTTAATATTTTCAAATACAGCTTTAGGAAAAGATTTAGCCCCGCATATTGCAGTACAAATAGATGCCGGAATTTTGGTTGATTGTACAAAGCTTGAGGTATCTGACGGAGAAGTGATTGCAACAAGACCAATTTATGCAGGAAAGGCTTTCCTCAAAGTTAAACTTAATAGTGAAAAAAAGATATTTACAATAAGACCAAACGTATTTAAACCCGTTTCTTCTGAAAATAATATTGCTGCCGAAATTGAAGAAAAAGAGATCAGCACTGTTAATGATAAAACCAGAGTAGTAGAAATTAAAAAATCTGAAGGTAAGCTTGATGTAGCTGAAGCCGATATTATTGTCTCTGGCGGGAGAGGATTAAAAGGTCCTGAAAACTTCCATCTTGTTGAAGAACTGGCGGAATCATTCGGTGCTGCCGTAGGTGCATCACGGGCTGTTGTTGATGCCGGGTGGCGTCCCCATAGAGAACAAGTCGGACAAACAGGAAAAACTGTCTCGCCAACTTTGTATGTTGCATGCGGGATTTCCGGGGCAATACAGCATTTAGCAGGAATGTCTTCATCAAAATATATTATTGCTATCAATAAAGATAAAGATGCACCCATTTTTAGTGTTGCTGATTTCGGAATTGCAGGTGATGCATTTGAAATATTGCCTGCATTAACTGAAGAAATTAAAAAAATTAAATCACAATGATTTTAGGAGAGTTTTTTGCAGAAGATTCAATGTGAAATATTAGGTTTATCATCAAGTCCATCGACAGGTGGTGCATATGCTATTTTATTAAAAGAGATTAATGGCAACAGAAGGCTGCCAATTATAATCGGTGCTTTTGAAGCCCAGGCAATAGCACTTGAGATTGAAGGTATTAAACCTCCTAGACCATTAACTCATGACTTGTTAAAGCAGGTTCTGGATAATCTCGGTGCCGCTGTTATGGAAGTTGTTATTGATGAGTTGAGAGAAAATACATTTTATGCAAAAATAATTCTTGAAGTCTCTGCATTAACTAACGAAGTAGATGCAAGACCCAGTGATGCGATTGCACTTGCTGTTAGGACTCAATCACCGATTTATGTTGCCGAAAAGGTTATGGAGGCGGCAGCATTTCTGCCTTCCGAAGAAAGCGGTAAAGAAGAGAGATTAAGTCAGGAAGGTCTTCGTAATAAGAAAGAAGAAGTACCCAAAACGAAAGAAGCAAAAATTGCATCCCTGCAGAGTAAGTTAAAAGAAGCTATCGCTGCAGAAGAATATGAAAAAGCCGCAAAACTCAGGGATGATATTCAAAGATTAACAAATATTAACTAAGAAAATATCTTATCACCTATTTTACACTCCAGACATTTATTGCGGGAACAATAAGTTCGGTATAAGTCCAAAATTCCCTGGTAAAGTATACTTCTTTTCCATGCATCATTTATTTGTAATGTAGATGAGACTTCTTCTACCAAATGATTTTCACTTACCTGTAAATAATTTGTGTATAATCTTATAATTTTCTGCTTTTGAGTTTCACTACTGAAAATTTCAAAATAAACAGCTAAAAAAGGAAGGACAATATTTATTATGATTTCATCGGCTCTTGACAAACCAATAAAATATTTGATATCTTTTTTAGCCGGCTGATCAAAGACAAAATGCTTTCTCCAGAAACCTTCACCCTTTACAATTAGTTGGTCCCTGAAAACACTAATTAATTTTTTATCGTTATATGTTGTTTCAGTTTTTTTAATAATTTTACCAATTATATCCTGGTTTATAATCCTGTACAATATTCTTGCTCCTCCCGCAATCCTTATTGTCGGAAAGTTTTGAGGTCTTAACTTAAAGAAATGCCATTGCTCGGCTTTAAAAGTTCTACTGTCATACTTAAGTTTTATATCACTCCAGTACTGTGTTAGGTGTCTTACATATTCAGCTGTTTCTTCATCAGGCAACTTATAAATATCCGGCATTAAACCGGCAACATTGAATAAAGCAGATTCAATAACATTTACCAGGTTTTCTTTTTCCCTGAAAGAATTCAGATATTCAATATTTACTTCTTCCGCAAGGTTACGCATTACATCTTTATTTTTTGAATAACCGAGTGCTTCAAATACTGATTCATAGAAAAGCTGTTGCCAGATAACAGGATTGCTAAAATTTTTGTTTGAAAATTTCCGGTTATAAAAATTCTCATCAAGCTCATACCTGACAACCGGCTCTTTCAGGTTTAATTCTTTTAAATATGATATTTCTTTCAGTCGGGAAAATAAGTTCTGGCATTTTTTCTTGAACCTATTAATTCCGAGTTCATAAATAAAATCAAGTTTAATTTTTTCTTCAATAGAAATATTCGATTCGGAACAAGGCATGATATAAATTCTGTTTTTCCTCTCGGAAAGAATAGCTTTTTGAAGTGCTGAATTAATATCCTTACTCAGAAAATTTTCTAGTGAGATTGATTGTACACGTCTTCCCTCTTTTGTAAATACAAATGGTTTACTGCCATCACATTCAAAGAAGACATGAAGTATTACTTTACTGTATTTTTTATTGAAGTAATGTCCGTGTAATTTCCAGTCGGATTGAAAGTTGTCAATTTCTACATCCCCAAAGTATGTGATATTCCCTATTTTTATACGGGCATTTTTAAAATCAGGTCCGCTTAATTCCTTATTTTCAACACCGACATCAATTATTTCAATTTGATTGCCGTTTTTAGTAGCAAGGGATTTATTAAAATTTTTATTTTTCCATATTTCGCATAAAAATTTTTCATGAACCTTCTTCCCTGTCATGATAACACCCCTAACAAAAGTTAAATTGAAAAATCTATTATCTTAAGATACAGGATTCAAAGGAAGGAAAGTATAATTTTTCATTTGATAACTCCATCCGAATATTTAAGTTTTTAGAAAAATTATATTTCCATGGATAAAGTTACGAATTTTCAATTAAATTAAAATAGCTTTAACAGAATTATTAAGATTAATAATCTCATTTTGTGCAGTTTTAGCAAAATCCTTTCCATTACTTTTATAAATTATTGCGCGGCTGACATTGATAATAAAATCATGTTTATTATTTTCCTTAAATGTTGAGACAACATTTTCCAGGCTTCCTCCCTGTGAGCCAACTCCTGGAAGTAATACAGGAAGATTTCCAAAAGAGTTTATATTTTCTTTCAATTCGTCAATTTTTGTTGCTCCGAATACAATTCCACAATTATTCTTTTTGTTCCACTCTTTCACTTTTTCAATTACTTTTTGAAATAAAAATTGATCGTTATTTAATTTCAGCTTTTCAAAATCTCCGGCTCCCGGATTTGAAGTAAGCGCCAGCAAAAAAATTATTTTATCATATTTTTCAAGGAAAGGACTTACGGAATCTTCACCAAGGTATGGATTGATCGTAATTGCATCCAGATTAAAAAAATCGAACAAAGCTTCAGCATACATTTTAGATGTATTTCCAATATCTCCCCTTTTTGCATCTCCGATAGTTAATATATCTTGCGGGATAAGAGATATAGTCTGTTTTAGTATTTCAAAACCTTCCGGGCCAAGCTTTTCGTAAAACGCAAAATTAATTTTGTAAGCTGCGGCATAATTACATGTTTCATTAATTATCGCCCTATTAAATTCCAAGACAGGGTTCTCAGAATTTTTTAGGTGTCCGGGAATTTTATTTATGTCCGTGTCAAGCCCGACACAAATATATTTCAGCTCTTTATTTTTACTTCTTAACTTTTCAAGTGCGGTCATATTATTATAAAATTATATTTTAAAGAAATGTAATTTAAATTCTTAGTACCGTGTTTTCAATTAATCGCTTATTTATGTTGCTTTGACCTTTTTATGTAATAGAATTTTTAAATATAGATTTCATCATCTATAAATATTTTTTCCTTGTTCTGTAAATATTCCCTACTATACCAAGCATAAACATATTAACCAGCAGTGAACTTCCGCCATAACTAACAAAAGGGAGCGGTATGCCAATTACGGGCATTATTCCTATAGTCATCCCGATATTTATTACAAAATGTATAACAAAAACTGCAAGAATTCCCATAACCGTCAGACTTAAAAATTCATCTTTAGAGAGGGATGCAATTCTTAAAATTCTTAAAAAAATAATTAAAAAAAGGATCATCACAACTACTGCACCAATAAATCCAAATTCTTCACCAATAACGCAATATATAAAATCTGTCCACTGTTCCGGGATAAACTGCAATTGAGTCTGATTTCCATGCAAAAAACCCTTGCCGAATAATCCACCGGAACCAATGGCAACTCTTGCTTGTATTGCATTATATCCTGCACCAAGTGGATCCGCATTGGGATCAATAAAAGATTGGATTCTTCTTTGCTGATGAGGACTTAAAGCTTTATAAACATAATCGGCAAAAAAACCGGCACCGATATTCAACGCCAAAATAGAACCGCTAAAAAAAATATCTTTCTTAAAGAAGAATAAAATAGCAAGAACAATTATCAATGCACCAAAAAGGTAGTAAGTTCCAAACAATGAAGAAAGTGCAACAAATCCCGGTGATAGCACTACAAAAAGTCCAAATAAACTTATGCCCTTCCAAAAGATCATCGTTAGAATTAAGGCGATAAATACTAAAGCTGTACCCATATCCGGTTCTAATAATATTAGAACTACCGGGATAAAACCTATAACAAGCGCCATTATTATATCAGAAAAAGATTCAATATTAGTATTTCTTCTGCTAAGGAAAGCAGCCAAAGCTAAGATAGTTCCTATCTTTGCAAATTCGGAAGGTTGAAATCCGAATGTACCCAGGTTTAACCAGCTTTTTGCACCATATACTCTCCGACCAATTACAACAACAACTGCTAATAATAAGAGAGATAATAAGTATGAAGGTATTGTTATCATCTTAAAAGAATTTACGGGTAAAGAATAAGCAACAAAGAAAATAATTATTGAAATAACTGCCCAGATAAGCTGCTTATCAAAATTATTGCTGGCTGCAGCATTATTGAGTGTGGAACTGTATATAGCTGCCAATCCAATACAAATCAGAACAATTGCAGATAACCAGAGCGGAAAATCAAATTTATCTTTTAATTTATAATCAATTTGCAAGCGATGCACCTATTATTTTTGTTTTAAGATCCGGAACAATATCTTCTTTTTTCCTTTTATCCTTTAATAAATATGTTTCAATCATTTTTTTTGCAATAGGAGCTGCATAAGTAGCTCCGAAACCAACATTTTCAATAACCACAGATAAAGCAATTTTAGGATCTTTATAGGGAGCAAAAGCAATGAAAAGTGCGTGGTCTTTTCCGTGCGGATTTTGTGCTGTCCCGGTTTTGCCTGCAATTTTTATTTCTTTAGATCTGCTGGCAGCAGCAGTACCGGCACCGTTTACTACCAGATACATTCCGTACTTCACAATGTCAAAAACCTTTTTATTTATACCGACATTTATTGCTTTAAACTTAAAAGGAACAAATTTTTTTGTACCATTTTCCAGGTAACCTTTCACAATGTGAGGTTTATAAGAATGTCCGTCATTTGCAACCAGTGCTGCAAATTGTGCAAGCTGTACCGGGGTAACGTTTACTTCCCCCTGACCAATACCAAGGCTTGCCATAATACTTCTCGGCCACTTAGGCCCGTAAATCTTCTCATAATATTTACTGTCTGGTACAAAGCCGGAGACTTCTTCTCCTATGTCAATTCCTGTTTCTCTTGTGAAACCAAATCTTCTTGCATATTCTGCCCACCTGTCAATACCGATTTTATAAATTAAATTATAAAAAAATACATTACATGATTTTTCAATAGCGTGTTCAACATTTAGTCTTCCATGAACACCATCGCATTTAAAGACTCTGCCGTAAGTAAAATAACCAGGACAATAATAAGTTGTATTAGTATCAATAACCCCAAGGTCTAATGCAGCAATTGAAGCTAAAATTTTAAATGTTGAACCCGGCGGTTTAGTTGACATAGTAGCTCTGTTAAAGAAAGGTTTATCCGGATCATTGTAAAGCTTTTGCAGATATTCTTTTGAAGTAACATATGAAAATTCATTTAAATCATAATTAGGAGCGCTAGCTAAAGCCAGGACTTCACCGGTTTTAGGTTCAATAGCAACTATAGCTCCTCTTTTCCCCTTTAATTCTTCTTCGGCAACCTTCTGAACATCGGCATCAATAGATAATACAAGGTCTTCACCTTTAACTGAAGGAATATCGTCTACTCCGTTCTTATATTTTCCGATTTCTCTCCTCTTTGAATCGACAAGGACATAATTATAACCTTTTTCTCCCCTCAAATAAGATTCATATTGTTTTTCAACACCTGTATAACCTATATAATCTCCCGGTTTATAATAGCTATCTTTTTTTAACTGCTGAAGAGATACTTCCTTGGTATATCCGAACATATGGGCTCCCATAATACCGGCCGGATATCCTCTCTGCATTTCAACTATATAGTCTACACCGGGCAGGTCTTCTGAATTTTCTTCATACCATGAAATAACCTTAAAATCCACACCGCGTTTAATTCTTATGGGAACATATTTTGAATAAATCCGGTTGTTATACAATATCTTATCAATATAGCCCGGTTCAACATTAAGTTCGGCTTCCAATAACTTATTTAATTTTCTGTCATAATATGCAGGAGTAATTCTAAGTGTATAGGCAGGAATATTATTAACAACAACTTCACCATTCCTGTCGAGAAATATTCCCCTTAAAGGGATTTGTTCAACGGGTTTGATACTATTATCAGCCGATTTTTCATCGTAACTTTTATATTGAATCACCTGCATCTGGAAAAGCCGAAAGATAAAAAGCAGGAAACAGCCTATAATAATTGAATATACAATAGTCCTTCTTTTTATAGATGCAAATTTATCTGATTTCAACTGCTGCTTCTCCTGGGATAGAATACGATTACTATTATACTAAACACTGCAGTATAAATTCCAGGCAAAATTCCCTGTTCTATAAAAAAAGTTGTAATTGAAGTATTTAAATCTATAGTTGAAAAAAATGATAAAATAAATGAATCTATTGTGGAAGCTAGTAATACAATTAAAGGAAATATAAGAGATTTCAGATAAATATCTTTTTTATTTTCATTATAAAAATATCCGATAACAAAACCGGTTATAGTTTTGGAAAGCATGGAACTTCCTAACAAACCACCGGTTATGAGATCGAATAAAAGCCCGTATACGAAACCGAGAATGGTTCCGTGCAGCTGACCCATTTTCAAGGTATAAAAAGCGAGCAGGATTATTATCAAATCGGGGATAACACCATTAATTGCAACGAGCGGAACAATAGTAGTCTGTATAATAAGTAAAGGGAAAAACAACAGAACAGCAACGATATAATCAATTTTCATTTCTTTTATAAAAATTCATTTCCAAATTTTTTATTTGCCTACTTTCAACTATTCCAAGTACAAACACATTTTCCACCCTGAGAAAATCAACAAATGGTTTAACTTTTACTTCATTAAAAATGCCTGTCTTTATGTTGCTCAGCCCCGTAACAATACCAACCGGCAGAGGTACAGGTATTATTGAGCTTATATCACTGGTGATTATACGATCACCGGGTTCAACGTCATAAGTTTTAGGAACATTTATTATAACGAGATTTTCACCGTTCCATTTCATTATCCCGTCTATCCTGCTTCTCTGATCTTTTACGGTCACTTTTAAATCGAAGTTTTTTAAAGTCCTTGCGATTGAATAATCTTCCGATGCATTATATATTATTCCTATTAATCCTTCATCATTAATAACCGGCATACCGGGTTTCACCCCGTCTTTAGAGCCCGCATTTATGGTTATTGTTCCCTGTATCTTTGAAAAAGATTTTGAAACTATTGCAGCGGGGATTAATGGATATTTAAGGGTATCTTTTAATTTAAGGAGATTACTTAATTCCTCATTTTGAATTCCATACTCACGAAGTCTGTTAACCTGGAGCATGAGTTCGGCATTTACTTCTCTCAGCCGTCTATTTTCGCTTTTTATGTTTGCTATATTTATTAAATCTGAAACTATTGATGTAACAGCAGCGAAACTACCGAATGCTATTGCTCTGACATTTTTTACTTCGGGTTTTTGATTAAGAGAAAGGACAACAAAACTGACTATTACTAAAACTACCAGTACAATATATTCTTTAAAGCCAAACCATACATGGGTAAAGAATCGAAACATTAATATCTTCTATTACGAATTAATACTTTTGAATAATGATTTAAATTTTCAATAACTTTGCCTGCACCGCGGGCAACAGCGGTTAAAGGATCTTCAGCAACATTAACTGGGAGATTTGTTTCCATCCGTATTCTTTCATCAAGCCCTTTTAATAAAGCACCTCCGCCGGTTATCATAACACCTCTATCCAAAATATCGGCAGAAAGTTCCGGAGGAGTTCTTTCCAGAGACTGCCTCACTGCATCGACGATCTGAGATATGGCTTCCGAAAGGGCTTCCCTAATCTCAACAGAACTTACCTCTGTTGTTTTGGGAATACCGCCTACCAGGTCACGTCCTTTAACCTGTATTGTTATTTCTTCTTTTAAAGGGACAGCAGATCCAACCTCACATTTTATTGCTTCGGCTGTTCTTTCACCAATAAGGATATTATGATTTTTCTTAAAAAACTGCATTATAGCATAATTCATTTCATCGCCGGCAATTCTAATTGATTCTTCGTTAACGATTCCCGATAAAGCTATGATTGCAATTTCCGTAGTTCCGCCACCGATATCGATGATCATATTACCAACAGCAGCTTCAACATCGATTCCAATTCCGATTGCAGCCGCCATAGGTTCGGCTATAAGATGCACTTCCTTTGCACCGGCATGTTCTGCACTATCTCTAACAGCTCTCTTTTCAACTTCAGTTACACCGCTTGGGACAGCCACAACTACTCTTTTACTTGCAAAGGCACCTCCTTTAACCCTCTTTATAAAAGCTCTTATCATCCCTTCAGCAATTTCAAAATCGGCAATAACACCATCCCTCATCGGCCTGGTTACTCTTATCTCCTTATGTTCCCTTCCCTGCATCTCTTTTGCCTTATTACCCAATGCGATAATCTTTTTTGTATTCTTATCAAAAGCTACAATTGAGGGTTCATTTAAGACAATACCCTTGCCTTTTACCCAAATAAGAGTATTGGCAGTGCCAAGATCAATGGCAATGTCTGCAGAAAAAAAATCAAAAAATCCCATAATGCCTCGCATATTCTAATATAGATGGAACATGGTTAATGGAAGATGGTAAATGGAAAACGGAAGATGTCGTTTCTAATTTATAAAATTTCATTTATTATATTCAGCTTTTTAAGTTCATATATCAATCAATTAAAATTTTAATATAATATTTATTTTTGCATTAAACTTAGTGCTTAAAGTGCCTTAGACCTGTAAAGACCATTGAAATATTATTCTGGTTAGCTGCATCAATAACTTCATTATCCCTGACCGAACCGCCTGGCTGAATAACTGAAACAGCCCCGCATTTAATTATTTCCACAAGGGTATCAGGGAATGGGAAAAAAGCATCTGAGGCAGCAACAGAATCTTTTAAATCAAGTCCGTATTCTTTAGCCTTCATTGCAGCAATTTTAGCAGAATCAAGTCTTGACATTTGTCCACCGCCAACACCTAATGTAGCTTTATCTTTTACAAAGACAATTGCATTTGATTTTGTATGCTTTGCAACTATCCACGCAAAATGGAGATCATCCAGCTCAGATTTAGTAGGTTCTTTAATAGTTGCTGTTTTCAATTCACTTCCATTCAAAGTAACTTTGTCGGCATCCTGGACAATTGCACCACCGGGAATATTTCTGAAATATACATTTGTATCCCTAACTGATTTCAGCTGCTTTAATAGTCGCCTGTTTTTCTTTTTTGTTAAGATCTCTACCGCACCTTCAGTATAATCAGGAGCACATATTATCTCGAGGAAGATATCATTCAATTTTTCAGCAACCATTTCATCAACAGTCGCTGTAAAAGTAACAATGCCGCCGAAAGCGGAAGCAGGATCACATTTTAATGCTCTCTCGTAAGCTTCCAGAGGATCTTTTCCTTTTGCCGCACCTGCAGGATTCATATGCTTAATGATTGCACATGTATTATCACCTAAATCCTCTACCAATTCCACAGCGGCAACTAAATCCATAATATTATTGTATGATAATTCCTTACCATGAAAGACCTCAAAATAGGAATGAAAGTTACCGTACAATGCAGCTTTTTGATGGGGGTTTTCACCGTATCTTAAATCTTTTTCTTTAACCAGGTTAATCTTAAAGCTGTTTGTATTATGTGAGAATTTTTCTTCTAAAAATTTAGAAATATAAGTATCATAAGATGCGGTATGCGAAAAAGCTTCTACAGCCAGCTTTTTTCGTGTCTCTAAACTTATATCTCCTTTTTTAAGTTCCTCTATTACATCAGCATACTGGGAAGGATTAGTTAATATGGAAACATGTTGATAGTTTTTTGCAGAAGCTCTGACTAAAGTTGGACCGCCGATGTCTATATTTTCAATTATTGTATCGAGGTCGGAATTCGGGTTCTCAATAGTTTTTACAAAGGGATATAAATTTACACATACTATATCGATCGGGAGGATTTCATTTTCATCCGCTTCTTTTTTATCCGATTCATTATCTCTCCTGAATAAGATTCCTCCAAGAATTTTAGGATGAAGTGTTTTCACTCTCCCATCAAAAATTTCCGGAAAACCAGTAAGATTGCTTACTTCAGTTACATTTATTCCTTTTGATGACAAAAGTTTCGCTGTATTCCCGGTTGCGACTATTTTATAGTTAAGTCCTATTAATGATTGTGCAAATTCTGTTATATTTGATTTATCCGATACGCTGATTAATGCTAACTTGTTCAATTTTATTAACTTCCAATAATTTTTTATTAATTAACTTTAATATATAAAGGAAAAAAGATAAGATTTTATTCAACAAACATAAGGAAGAAAATGTAAAAATCTAAATAATTTTCAAACAATTCATATGCCAGCCGCTACTTTTCTATCACAACTCTCTCATCGATTACTTTGACTTTTCCCTTTGCAATATTATATATGACACAAGGGAGAATTTTATGTTCAATTTCCAAAACTCTTTCTGCAATTTCTTCCGGAGATTTTACGTCTGAAATATCGACACATCTTTGGGATATGATTTTACCGGTATCATATGTTTCATCAACAAAATGGACTGTAGCTCCAGAGACTTTTACAGATGAATTAAAAACAGCTCTATGAACATTTATTCCATACATTCCTTTCCCGCCAAAAGATGGAAGCAATGCAGGATGAATATTAATAATCTTCCATTTATATTTTCGAATCACTTCATCAGGAATTAATTTTAAAAATCCAGCCAGAACAATAAAATCTATTTCCAGGTCTTTTAATTTTTCAGCTAAATCACTATAGCTAACTTGACTTTCACCTGTTCCAAGACAGTAGGTTTTTATTGCAAAATTATCCGCAATTTTAAATGCAATGCAATCAGCTTTATTACTAAAAACCGCTTTGACTTCCACAATACTCTTTAAATCCGGTGAATCTAAAATGGCTTTAAGATTTGAGCCTCTACCGGAGACAAAGACTGCTATTTTCAATGTGATATTCATGTTTTATAAGTAGCCAAAAGTTAGTTAATTAGAATAATATAAGCAATTAATATTGATACCAAGCATTAATTTTTGATTAAAAATTATTTGAAATGTACTGATTGATCACTTGAATGTATATGTCTTCTCAACCCAGTAATCAATATTATTGTTATCTATTTTGATTGGTTCCCACCTGGATTTATATGCTGCAACAATTACATTCTGAAGGTATTTATTCGAGCCCGTAGTGTTTACTATTAATTTATGTCCAATTACTTTTCCGTCTGTTCCTATTTTAAGCCTGAGAGCAATATAACCGGTAATGTCATCATCTGTATTGCTTGGCAGAACCTCAAGAATCTGCTTAGGAATAAAAGGTAATAGACGGGCATCAATTACCGAATTATTTGAAGTGATGTAGCTGTCTCCTTTTCCTGTACTTTCACTTTTACTGGATTTAATAATTTTTTCGTCCGGTAAAATGTCTGGGTCATCAATTACATTAGATATAATAATCTTTGGTTCACTTGGTTTAAGAATTGAAATTTCAGATTGTACAGTATTCTGTGTTATATCATTTATAGTAATTAATACGGATTGATAGACCGGAGGCGGTTTTGAAGGAGGAGAAATCTCAGGGAAAAACAGGAACAATAATATGCATGTCAATAAACTGGATATGAGGCTTATTTCAAAATGGAGTTTGTATTCTTTTCTCAATATTTTGAAACGTTTGATCACTATGCTATTTCCATATAAGATTGGAGTTTTGTTCAGTCTCTTTACCGCTAATATTATCTTTTATTTTGACATATAAAATATAATTTCCCGGATCATACCCGCTCATATCAATCTGCAGATATATTTGACTATCCTTTTCTTTTGTCCTGTATTTACTCGTTAAACCTATTTGCTGTTCATTTCCTTTTATTCCAATAAATTTTAATACCGAACCCGCTAATTTTCCTATTGAAAAACCTTCTTCTCCTTTTTTCTTAACAACTATTATCTGCTGAAAATCTGTTAATCCTCGTTCATCTTTTTCCAGATTATATACTTCATAATATATGTATAAATCCTGATCTTCATTGAAAATTCCTGTTGGGTTTGGGAGAATTGAATAATCTGTTCTATTTATTCTCCCTGCAATTTTTTTATCTCTGTCTACTGTTGATGCCAAAACAATATCACCCATTTCAAGTGAAATTGAATTAAAACTTCTCAACTTAAATTTACCATGATATGAAGAAACTCCTTTATCTCTATCTCTCATTATTTCAAATACAAGATTACCGCTATAAGCCGGAGCAGCTAATTTTTCTGTATTTATAAAAAGAATACCGGAATCAGGAATTTGTATCTTATTCATGTTGTTCAGATATTTTATTTTACTTTTATTCTTAGCAATCTCACGAAAACAGGAATCAAATAAAAAGATACCGGCAGTATGTTCATATTGAAGTTCTGTATTTCTTTCAATTTTATCCGGCCGTTTTATTCCATAACTAATAAATAAATCTGTAAGATTATCATTGTTAATATCTTTTAATTGATAAGCAGTATTTGGAACAGAAAAAATGGGACCTTCAAATTTTGGATGGTATTCTTCCAGTTGAGTTACTAGGAGATCTTTTGCAAATTGCTGTGTATCACCCCAATACTGCGATTGTCCGGGAATACCATAAACGTAGTTATCATTTCTAAATTCATCAACGAATGAAAATGTTTTATCGGGATATTTCCAAATTTCGGTTTCAGGATTAGTCTTTACACCATTCCTCACCACCACAGCAGGACGTATGCGGGTAACTTCAGGTGGAATGCCATATCTTAAAACTATCGTACCCCGATCAGTTTTCCAGCCTATTAGATTAATTTAGGTACACTGAATCTTAAATTTGAATATGCTACTCTTGTGTAATGCTCCAGCAATCTTTCGTTGTAGGAAGTTAAATTCAAAGGATCACGTTCTTTCCAGAACATATAAATTATTTGCCTCAATGAATTTCTGCTAATGTTGTTTATCTTATTTTTCAGTAAAGGCTCGAGCAAAACTTTAACTGAATTAAAAGTAAAATCTTCTTTTTCCTGAGTATCCATTAGCCCGATAGCTTTTTTATATTCATAATAGGCACTGTCTAACTGCAAAGTTCTATAGTAAAGCAATCCAAGATATAAATGAGCATCTTTGTTTTCAGGGTAAAGTCGAATTAACTTTTTTAAATAAGGAATTCCTTTTCCCGGGTTAACCAAAATCTTCATAAATTGATGATAAAGTAAGATATGGTTTAGGATTGAGAGAGTCATATTTTACTGCAATAATGCATGCAGATTCCGTAGCCTTAAACAATTCTTCTGCAAATTTAGTATAGCTCAGGTTTCCGGTGGGCATCATATTCTCATAGTACTGTTTTGCCTGAACTCTTCCAAGTTTTATATATGATAGATATGGAACACTCAGATCTTCCTGAAAATCTTCGCCACCCCGGGCTCTACTTCCTCCTACAGAAATCGAATTATTATATTCAAGAAATTTTTTACTCTCAATTGCAGCAAGTTTATTAGCAGCGACAGCATTTGTACTATCAAGCTCAAGAGTTATTTTGTATTCTCTAATAGCATCATCAATTGTTTCAAATTCTATCCAGCTGTAATGATACAGATCTTCCGCAAGCAAACCATAAAAAAAATGATATTCTGCATTATTAGGATCAAGCTTTATTACTTTTTTGATATGCTGACGGGAAAGGTTCCAGGAATAATGTGATGTATCTGCCCTATAAATTTTAGCCAGCTCATATTCGGCAGCAGGATTATCTTCCTCCTTTATAGATTTTTTGAAAAAAACTTTTGCTGACTCAGCATCTTTGTTATTTATTTCTTTTAATCCTTCTTTATAATAGTATACAGCCAGTGAATCAATAGATTGAGGTTGTATATTTATGAACGGAATTATTAAAAAGAAAAAAGTCTCTTCACTATTTTTGCACCTTTTATGGATAATAATATTTAGGAAGTATGTTGGCTATCTCTTTGTGTGACCAATATCCATAAACATTAAAGGTAAAAGGATCCAGAGGACAGCCAAACTTGTCAAGGATTGCATCCGGATGCTGTAATTTTATCCATGAAATTTTTGTAACATCTTCATACTCCGAATAATATTGTATTCTTAAATAATCATTAAAATTCAGATTAAGAGCATTATCACTTATTGAGCAAATTTCCGACTCATTTACCTGTTCCTGGAAGGCAGTTCTCACTAATGGTTTTTTCTCACAAAATATTTTAAAATCATTTTCTTCCAAGTCATTTTCAATTACTGATTTTAAAAAATTATTTAGTGAACCATAATATGCTTTCTTCCTATTCCTTATCCACTTATTTGTAAGATTCCCGGATGAGTCTTTTAATTCTGTAGAATAAGATTCAAAAAGATATTTAAGTATACCATCATCTTCGTTCCAATTAAAATTGATCAAAAAACAGGTTATTTTATAACCTAAATCATTATTGAGAATAATAACAGGCTGATCAGTTTCAGCAATTAAACCTGATTCGGTTTTTATCAGATTTATTATTTCAGGATTTATTGTTTTACAATGAGAAGCAAAGGGACTGTCACCGAAAAAGATATTTTTAAATTCTTCCAGATTTTCTTTCCATTCTTCTGGCAATTTTCCGGTAACCACAACATTGTTCAGCTTATAGCTTATCTCTTTCAAGATAAAGTTCAATTCTTTTGTTTTATTTTCATCCAGAGTAATTTCAATATGTACAGGTTTATACCCAACCATTGAAGCAATAATATTAAGTGTGCCTGAGGGTAAAGATTTGAATCTGAAATAGCCGGATTTATCAGTTGTTGTTCCGAAGGTAGTGCCCGATACATATACATTAACATTTTCAAGCGAATTATCACCGGATTGTGCAATTACATAACCTTCAAGTTTACAATTAAAATTTTGTGCATTTGTATTTAATGAAATAAAGAATAAAAATAAAAGAGAAATGATGCAGGTTCTGCCCCACGGTTGAAAATTCATTTTAAAATACCCCTAAAGCTGATCTTCTTATTTAGAAGATTTTCTAAATAAAATTATTTTTTTTCAATTTCCAAAGAATTTTACAAATAAGCAAATATTGAAAAATTAAATATTAGTCAAAAAATCAGTCCTTGTAACATGGGCTAATTAATTCGGAAAAAATTTTCTTCTTAATTTCTTTTAGGGAAGTTGTTTGAAAAGATGATTAACAAAATCTCATTACTTCAATTGTATTGAGTAAATCAGATTCTTCAATTTATTCTGGTAGTCATAGTCCTCATAGCCGGCAGCTTCTTCAATAAAGTTGGTATAAGCAGCTATATTCCCCATTTTTTTATAAGCTCTTGCAATATAAAAGACTGCGAAAGGTTTTACCCATTTTTCTTCATTGGTTTCAATGCTCTGGGCAGCAAAGCCCATCTTTAACGACTCGTCATAATTATTCATTCCGTAAGCAGCATTACTTAAATATAAATAGACCTCTGCTTTAAGATCATTATCTTTTACAACAGGAATTAAATCATATAAATCATTATAAGCAGAGCGGTACTTGCCGGCATCAATTTTATTTGCAGCTTTTATTACTTCAACCTCATTGCTATCAAGGTCCCGCGATAAATACTCCTCCCCTTTTCTTTTTGCAAATATATCATCATCAAGATCCATATTTCCGTTTTGTGACTGCTCAAAATATTTTTTAGCAGAAACTGTATCCCCGGTAATTTCGCTGGATATACCTAACCTGTATGCTGCAATTCCAGTGTAATCATTATCGGGTGTTGTGGTAAGAAAAGTCAAATAATAATTTATGGCAGACTTGAAATCATTTTTCTTATAATTAATATCTCCCAATAAAAAATTGGATAAAGAAACAAGCTGAATAAATTTTGAAGAATCTACATCGACTATTTTTTCCAATATTTTTTGCGCCTGATCGAGGTTATGCATTTTTATTTCAAGGCTGGCATAAGAATAGTTAAAAATCAGGTTATCAGGATGTCTTTGTATTAAATTTTTTAAATAATTTGCAGCAGCATTATAATCAAATAAAACTTCGGCAAGTATTTGAGAAAGATAATACTGAGCATCAATCTTAGAAAGATATCCGTTTTTAGCACATTTCCGTATATATTTAATTCCTTGCGATTTATCACCATCAATTCCTGCCAGACTTAAAGCCCACTTAAATGCGGAGGGAATCTGGCCCATAGCAAAGTTATATAATCCCAGTCCCAGGTAGGCATCATAATATGTTGAATCAAGTTCTATAACTTTTTTCAAATATGATTCTGATTTTTTAGTAGCCCATGCAGCATCCAGGTAATGTTCGGCTTTTGAGTAAACTATTGCTCTAAAAGTATAATCATCTCCGATAATATAAATTAAATCTTTATTTTCAGGTTCTTTTTCAATTAAATCGTTCCCCTTTTCAATTGCTAAATCCGAATATTTAAAGAAGTCTGTATAATCATCCTTTTCTTTACTGCTTAAATAATACCACAGATAAATACTGGCAAGGAAATGGTATCCTCTCGGATCCTCAGGGAATTTATTTACTATCTTTTCAAATATCTGTTCAGCATCATTCCATTTAAAATCATATGATTTATCCAGACCTTTAACAGCCATATCCTCTATTTCCTTATCGGTCGGCGAGAAGGGGAAGCTTTTTTGCGGGAATAATAAAAGGAATAGAAAAATGGAAAATAATATGGCTTTAAAATTAAAGTCGTTGAAGAAAGTTTTAGACATTAGATAAGGATGCTTTCTTTTCTTCTGAATATTTTAAAGCAGCTTCCACAAAACTTCGAAATAAAGGATGAGCTTTTGTTGCTCGTGATTTAAGTTCCGGGTGAAATTGACACCCCAAAAACCATGGATGATCCGGAATTTCAATAATTTCAACTAATTCTCTATCGGGAGATACTCCACTGAAGATCATACCTTTTTCAGAAAGGGTTTTTCTGAATTTATTATTTACTTCAAATCTATGCCTGTGCCGTTCAGAAATATAATCGGATTTATATGCATTATGAGCATTTGTGCCGGATTCAATAACACATGGATAAGCCCCAAGCCGCATTGTGGCTCCAAGGTTCTTAATATTCTTCTGGTCGGGCATCCAATCAATAACGCTATACTTATTCTTTTTAAATTCCGAACTATTCGCCTGCTTAATACCACAGACGTTCCTGGCAAATTCAATAACAGCGCATTGAAGTCCCAGACATATTCCAAAATAAGGGATTTTATTTTCCCTGGCATATTGTACAGCTTTAAGCTTACCTTCAATTCCCCGTTCACCAAAACCACCAGGTACAAGAATTCCGTTGACACCTTCAAGAATTTTTGCCGTATCTCCTGTTTCTAAATTTTCGGCATTAACAGCCCTAACAATTACTTTTGCACCATTTTCTGCACCGGCATGAACAAAAGACTCCCAGATACTCTTATAAGCATCAACATGCTCGATATACTTACCAATTACAGCAATTTCAACGTTTTTTGATGGATTTCTGAGCTTTTCAATAAAATTTTCCCACTCATCCAGTTTTATTTTTTTATCATTAAGATGAAGCCTGTTTAGTACGAGTAGATCAAGCTTCTCTTTATAAAGAACAAGCGGAACTTCGTAAATTGAAGTACAATCGTAAGCAGAAATGACTGCTTTTGAATCGACATTACAGAAAAGAGCAATTTTATCTCTCAACTCTTTGGGAAGCTTATTCTCAGAACGGCAAATTAAAATATCCGGTTGTATTCCGAGTTCTAGTAAATTTTTAACACTGTGCTGTGTCGGTTTTGTCTTAACTTCGTGAGCTGCCGGAATGTACGGTACCAGGGTTACATGAATGCTCAATGTATTTTTTCTTCCGAATGAAAGCATTAACTGTCTTATAGCTTCAATGAAAGGAAGAGATTCGATATCACCTACTGTGCCACCTATTTCAGTAATAATTATATCGTATTCACCAAGTTCACTTAATTTAGTCAGCCTGTATTTTATTTCATCAGTAATATGCGGAATAACCTGAACTGTCGCTCCTAAGTAATCACCGCGTCTTTCTTTTGTAATTACTTCATTATAAACCTGGCCTGTAGTTGTATTGTTGGCCTTAGTCATATTGACATCAAGGAAACGCTCGTAATGGCCAAGATCGAGATCGGTTTCGGCACCATCATCAGTAACATACACTTCGCCATGCTGGAACGGGCTCATTGTCCCGGGGTCCACATTGATATAAGGATCAAACTTTTGAATTGTTACTTTGTATCCGCGTTGTTTAAGGAGAAGGCCTAATGAGGAGGCAGTGATTCCTTTACCTAGAGACGAAACAACACCGCCTGTTACGAATATAAATTTTACTTTTTTTCGGGACGCCATTTAAATTTTTTTTGCCCTTAAATATAGAATAACTTAGCACGACTGTCAATTTGGTTTGCATAAAAAAAATCAAAGTAGATATAATTTTTTTCTTGTTTTTTTCCTAAAAAGAATTAAGAAAAAGAATCTGACAAAAAAATGTAAGATATTCTCCTTTAAAATCAGAATTAAAAAAAATTCTATCAGTTAAACTCTGATATTCGATATATTAATTATTTAAAAGTTCTTTTACATCCTCTGTTGTAACAGATTTAGGTCTTATTATAGGTTTCAATAATGCTCTGTTGACAACTGCTTGTGCTGCTAATCCCAAACTTCTTGAAACGGCAAACATCACAGTATAATAAGAAAATTCCTTCAATCCATAGTGATATAAAAGTGAACCTGTTGCAGCATCAACATTGGGCCAGGGATTTTTTACTTTATCAAGTTTTTTTAATTCAACAGGAACAACCTCAAACAGCCTTGACACCGTTAAAAAAACAGGATCATCAGGGAAATGTTTTTTACCAAAATTTAAAAATGCTTCAAACCTTGGATCTGTAACTCTAAGTACTGCATGTCCATAGCCTGGAATGACTTTTCCAGAATTTAGTGTTTCCTGCACAAAATCTTTAAGTTCATTTTCAGATGGAGTACCGTTATATTTATTCATTAAATCAAGTATCCATTTTAAGCTTTCCTGGTTAGCTAATCCGTGAAGAGGACCTGCCAATCCATTAAAGCCTCCTGAAAGAGAATAGTAAAGGTCTGAAAGAGCTGAATTAATAGTCTGGGTTGCCAATGCACTAACATTGCCACCCTCATGGTCGCAGTGAGCAACTAAATAAAGCCTTATAAGATCATAAAAATCTTCTGTCTCAAATTCTTTCCCAAGCATATGTACATAATCGCCGCTTAAATCAGATCCAGCAATTTCAGGAATCAATTCACCTTTATTGAATCTCATTCTATATATACCGGCAGCGACACCAGGCAGTTTAGCAACAATATCCAGTGCATCTTCAAGTGTAGGTTTCCAATAATCTTCTTTTTTTAAGCCTGCATCATATTCCTTGTGAAAAACAGATTCTTTCTGCATTACAAGGATTGCAGTATTTAGCATAGCCATAGGATGAGAATCTTCAGGCATATGTCTTAATACACTCCAGACATAACCGGGAACTTTTTTTCTCTTTTTAATTTCTGAAGAAAAATCAGAAAGTTCTTCTTTATCAGGTAAATCACCGGTAAGAAGCAGGAAAAAGAACTCTTCCGGTGTCTTATCAATTAGTTTCTTCAGATGAGTGCCCCTGATAATCAATCCTTCTTCCCGCGGTACCCTTGAAGTATCGCAGATTAACGCTCTAACTCCCCTCATTCCACCATATGCCTGACCTATAGTAACACTAGATAATTCTTTATTTCCACCCTTATCAATAATATCCTTCGTTTCTTCTCGCCAGGCTTTTATTTTTTCACTCAATTTTTCACGGATATCAGGCATTTAATTTCATCTCCATTTTTGCTAGGATTCATTCAATAAATAAAGGGCAAAATTACCTTTTTTTTCATAACAAAACAATTTGCGTTAAGCTCACATTTTTTATGATTGCTCAAGAATGAGGAAATAAATCAAAAAAACTAACACTTACAAGACTTTAAAAATCAGCAAGTAATTAAATATAGTAAGTAAAAATATTAATTAATGAAATTAAACCACCAGCTTTTTTAGTGGAAAATGGAATCAAACAAACAGTAAGAATATCAATGTGGCAATAGGTATATATATTATTAAGATAACAGCAGGTAAGTTTGTCTATGCAAAAAAGATGTTATTGTTAAAGTAATGCTGTCATAAAAAGACAAAAAATTTACATCATAAATCATAATCAAAAATAATTTTTTTCCGTTTATTGACAATATCAAATAAACTTTTTATGTTCATAATGGTTCCTGAATTCTTTGAGAATTGTAATCAGTAACTACCAAAAACAAATTACAATTCTTAATATTTCTAATAGGATTTAATTTGATATATATGCGGAACATCATATTAAGAAATATTTTTTTATTTATTTCTTTGTTTCTTTTTTTGAATGCCTGCAGCAGTTCAAAAGAAGGAAGGGAAGAACATCAACCGGAGCTGCCTATCTATAAAAAAATAGCAGAAGAAAAATTTAATAAAGATTATAAAGTAGAATCCAATTCCGATTCAACGTATCTAATTATCTATTATTCTACAAAAAATAAAATTACAGAACTTGCTACGCCGTTAAAATTTTTTGTTTACAATACAAAATCTAAAAAAGTAATATTCCAGGATAACCTGGCAAACGGACATGTTGAATGGATTAATAATTATCAGCTAAAAGTTTCCACTATCCCTGAAATAATAAAAGGCAACAAGGAAGAGAATAAACAAATGTTCGGATATATATATGACGTTGTTACAAAAAGAAAACTTACCACCCTAGATATAAATGAATAACCAATTTAATTGATTTGTTTAAATAATTAAGGAGATCTTTATGAAGAACCGTTTACACATTTTTATATCCCTGTTTTTAATGGCAGGTTTATTAGTGTTTTTTATTACTTCCGGAAATGAGAAACCAATCAAGACTGAAAAAAGTAAAGAAAAGATTACTAAGGTCCAGCCTACCAGGCTGACCAATATAAAAGAGATAAAAAATACTAAAGAAAATCCTTCTAATTTATCTTTAGTTAATAAATCAGAAAAGATAAAAAAAGATAAAATTATTCATCCGAAATTTGTAGATGAAAAGAAATTTATAAATGATGAGGATGAATATTCTGGTTTCGAAAAAGATAAGAAAGAATTGTTTAAAGGTTTGGTCCCGCAAAGAGAAGAAATGATAGAAGGTAAAAATAAGGCCGATCATCCTGATCTTTTCGCAGAATATGAAAAAGATATCAGAACCAGAGATGGTGAAACTTCACCAGATTATCCAAGAAATTATAAAATTGAACAAATGTTAAAAACACGGCATATGACTTCGACAAAATCTTTAAATAAGATGTCTAAGGTCAGTGCTCTAAATTGGATTGAACGCGGACCAGGAAATGTTAGCGGAAGAACCCGGGGTATAATAGTTGACCCGGATGATCCCACTTTCAACACCTGGATTGTCGGTTCTGTTAGCGGAGGTATCTGGAGAACTACCAATGCAGGCGATTCATGGACAAACCTGACTCCTAATTTAACTAATTTAGCTACCAGTACTATTGCGATGGCAATGTCGAATCATAATATTATTTATGCAGGTACCGGTGAGGGTTTCTTTAATGTAGATCAGGTAGATGGTACAGGAATTTGGAAATCTACAGACAGAGGTGCAAGCTGGCATCAATTAGCAAGTACTACAAACATAAATATTACCAGACTAATTGTTGATCCTTCCAATCCTAATATACTGCTAGTATCAGCAACCCCCGGTTATTGGTATAATTCATCAACAACTCCTCCTCCTTCCGGTATTTTTAGATCTACCGATGGTGGTATAGGCTGGACTATGGTATTTAATTCAGGCAGTAACAGTGTGGAAGATATTATAGCAAATCCTGAAAACTTTAATACCCAGTATGCAACAATTAATAGTGTTGGAGTTATAAAATCAGTTGATGGAGGAAAAACCTGGACAAACTCGTCTAATGGCATTGGTCTTGTAGGAAGAATGGAAATTGCTGTTGCACCAACCGATACTTCAACTCTTTATTTTTCTGCTGAAGGAGGATCAAGCGGATCAATTTTGTATGTTACTAATGATGCCGCAGCAAACTGGTATGCACTTACAGATACAACCGGTGTCGATAAAAATTGGCTCGGCGGACAGGGATGGTATGATAACTGTCTCGCAGTTGATCCATATAACAAAAATGTTGTGTATGTAGGCGGCGTCAACATATTTAGATTGACAAGAATTACCGGCAGTGATACTTCAGCAAATCAAGTTACTAAAGTAGATTTAGAAAACACTTCTTCATTTCTGGGATTTGTTAATTGGGGCGGGCCATATAACGGTGGAAGCATAGGAACTGGAGATGACTTTTTAGGTTCGATTGGGGTTGATGATACTGATTATGTTTCTGTAGAGCTGCAATTCGGCCCCGGGAAATCACAAAAAGCATACCGGTTTGTCCGTAATGATACTTCCGGAATATATGAATATAAAGATTATATTGATGTTCCTTTTGAAGTCTGGGATGTTACACATAACAGGCAAATCTCGTTTTCCTTCAGAGATTGGGCTGATAATGGTGTTTTTGATTTAATCCCGTTTGATGGTTCTAATCCTCAGCGTGAGTATATGTTTGTAAATGCAGTTCCGTATAGTGATACAGCAAATGCAGTACTTGCCCAAAACAATGGTGCTTTTTATAAAGATATTTATTCAATATGGCCTACACTTGCAACAGGTGGAACATGGGATCCGAATAATTTGCCTGCATCTACTTTAAGAATTAATTGGGGAAATTTTGTTACAAAACGGTTAACTGCTGAACCCATTGCTGATGTTTATCGTCAGTTTGGAGGCACTAGCAAAGGTGTTCATCCGGATCAGCATAATATCACTTTAGTAAAAACCAATGAAGCAACTCAAAGTTTCAGGCTTGTAGATGGTAATGATGGAGGTGTTGCATATTCTGACGATAAAGGTGCAACATTTAAGAACCCAAGAAACGGATATAATACAACACAATTCTACGGTGTTGATAAGATGAATGGAGCCGATAGATTTATCGGCGGAACACAGGATAACGGCTCATGGTTTTCTCCTTTGGATCCTACAGACACGAGTTCCTGGATGCTGGCTCCCAGCGGCGATGGTTTTGAAGCTATCTGGAAATATGATGATCCTAATTCGATGCTGGAATCTTCACAATTTAATAGTATCTATAAATCAACTGATGGTGGTATGAACTGGGCTCCCGCCGGTGGAGCAAATGGATTAACCGATGTTGGGAATAGTGCACCCTTTATAACAAAATTGGCAAAATCCAAACAGGATCCGGATATGGTTTTCGCTATCGGAGCCTCAGGTGTTTGGAGATCCGACGATTTCGCATCGAGTTGGACATTAACTCCGATTACTTCCAAATTCAGCGGTAGTGCATCATTTGCGCAGGTAAAAATGTCTCTGGTAAATCCACAGGTTGTATGGGTCGGAAGCGGAATGTCAAGCTCTAGAAATATCTTTGTATCTACAGATGGAGGATTAACTTTTAATCCTACAAATAATTTTACAACCGTTCCCCTTGGAAATATTACAAATTTGGAAACCGACCCTGTAAAAGACAGTACAGCATATGCTCTTTTCTCATTTGCTAAAGCACCGAAAATCCTGAAGACTACTGATCTTGGACAAACCTGGAATGATATATCAGGATTTGGATCAGATACAGTAAGTTCAACTGGTTTTCCTGATGTAGCCGTTTACAGTCTAGTCGTTTATCCTACCGATCCCAATATAATGTGGGCCGGTACAGGTATAGGAATTTATCAAACAACCGACGGGGGTGGAAGCTGGGCATATGCAGATAACGGATTGCCTGCTGTTGCTATTTATGAAATGGTAATAGTAAATGATGAAATAGTTGTTGCCACTCATGGACGAGGCATCTGGTCGTATAAGGCTCCGGAATTAGCCGGGTATGAACCACCTACTGTAACAAAATCACCGCGTCTTGCTCCCCTGGCTCAAAATCCGTCAGGAATGCTCGTCATCCCGTTTACACTTAGATCACCTTATGATTCTACACACGTAGTGATAAATCAAAAAGTTGAAGCTAATTTATCTGCAAATTCTTCTGTTAAAGATACTTCAATTTTATACACGGTAATGACGACTAAGAAAGATTCAGTCCAGGTAATCAGCTACAAAAATGGTGTTGCTTATAAATCATATGAAAGAATTGCAAATGATAAAGTATTAGCTCAACCCCAGAAATCATATGCAAATGATTTTAATTTACCATCCAATGATTTTGCGGGCAACGGATTTACCATTGATACCTTGATCGGATTTAGTAACGGAGCACTTCAATCCCCGCACCCTTATTCAGACAATAATACTTACATTGCTCAACTCCTGGTACCAATTATTGTTTCATCTTCAAATGCATCTCTGAGCTATGATGATATTGCTATTGTTGAACCCGGTGACCCCGGAAGTGTTTTCGGAGATGATAATTTCTGGGATTATGTAATTGTTGAAGGTACAAAAGACGGTTTGAACTGGAAACCGCTGGTTGATGGATATGATTCACGTGCAGATTCTTCATGGTATGCAGCATTTGAATCAAACGGTGATGGTGATTCAACAATGTTTGTAAACCATATATTAAATCTATATACTGCTTTTTCAGCCGGTGACACAATATTAATAAGATTCAGACTATTTGCTGATGCAAATACGCATGGCTGGGGATGGGCAATAGATAACCTTGTTATACAGGGAACTCCTGTCCCGGTTGAATTAACATCATTTACAGCTAATACCGAAGAAAATAAAATTATGTTAAGCTGGGAAACTGCTACTGAAAAGAATAATGCCGGTTTTGATATTGAAAGAAGTCCTGATAAAAAGAATTTCTACAAAATTGGTAATATTAAAGGCAGAGGTACAACAACCGAAAAACATTCTTACACTTATACCGACAAAATTTCCGGCGGCGGTAAATTTTATTACAGACTAAAACAAATTGATTATAACGGAAGCTTTACTTATTCAAATATATTGGAAGTTTCTGCTTTGCCGACTGTTTTCAGTTTATCTCAGAATTATCCGAATCCGTTCAATCCTTCGACTACAATTAAGTTCCAGTTACCGCAGAAGGAAAAGGTTGTACTTGAGGTATACAATACTCTCGGAGAAAAAGTTAAAACACTTGTTAATGATATTAAAGATCCCGGTTTTTACGAAGCTAGATGGGATGGAACAAACGATAATAATATCAATGTTGCAACAGGTGTATATATCTACAGAATAATGGCCGGCAAGTTTGTTCTTGCTAAGAAAATGATGTTCCTGAAATAAGGATATTTATGACCGATACTATCCTTCCGAGGGATAGTATCGGTTTATTTTAATAGTTATAAAATCTGCGATCTATTAAACATTCTAATTATCTTACCTCAAAAGGAACATTTACCGATAAAGAAATATTTCTTCCCATATCCAGTACACCTAACGGTTTAAGCAGACTTAAATGATCATAATATTTTTTGTCCAGCAGATTAGTTACATTAAGTGCCGTTCTGAATTTTAAGTTAAATAATTTAACATCCATACCAAAACCTGCATCAATTAAAGTATACCCGGGAGTCGGGATTTCATCTTTAGCTACTCTGTCTTGTTTCAGGTAATTCCTCATACCAACGGACACAAAAGTATTTTCATGCGAAAAATATTTTGATAGATCAATTTTTATTGTACTGATAATTTTATCGGCAGGCATAAACGGCAGGTAAGAGCCATTATCTCGTTTTCCTCTTACCATAGAGAATGAGCTACTAATATCCAGAATATTAATGACCTTCCAATCCAGACTTATTTCCCCGCCCCTAAGTGATGCATCTTCCTGTTCAAACCTGTAGATATGATACAGACTTATAAAATCACTTGATGGCTGAAGAAATATGTAATTCATTACTTTATTATAAAATAATCCTACATTAATACTGAAATCTTTAACCTGATAATTAAAACCGCCATCCACCTGGTAGTTTTTTTCACTTTTCATTTCAGGATTTCCGATTTCATATCTTGTTGTTCCTTCATGAACTCCGTTAGAAGACAATTCGGCAAGGCTTGGAGCCCTGTACCCGGTTGCAAAGTTTATTTTAAAATTCAAATTTTCGGTTGCGAAAAATGAAGCACCTAACGCAGCATTAAAAATTTTATATGAATTATCTGCATTTAACAATAAAGTTGAGTCATTAGCTTTAGTTGGTTTTGTTTTAATATTTCTTATGTCATACCTTACACCGCCGCTAACTTCAAGCATTTCGAAATCATATTTGGAATAAGCAAACAGAGATAATTCTCTGGTATCGGCATTCGGAATTAATATTCTACCGCCTTCATTTTCATAGCTCTGAAACCGGCCCTGAGAACCGATTGTTAATTCTGTCTTTTCAGAAAAAGGATAAATCCATTCTCCGTCATACGAAAATGTATTTAAGAAAATATCCAGTTCATCATCCGCACCGGCTTTTGCTTCTTCCGCTCCTTCTTCTTCTATCCTATGATCATTTTGAAAACCTAAGTTAAGTTTGATCTTAGAATCACCGGTAAAAAAAGTATTCCTTAAAGATGCAACATGAAAATCAACAGTATGATGCGGACCTTCAAATTCTCTTTCGAAATGGTCTTCTTCTTTCTCTTTTGGATTATTTAGTTCACCCTGCTCAACAACACCATATAAATGATGTGAAAAATTATAATCCAACGAAGAAATCCCCCAAGAATAATTATAATTTAGAATACCTTTGGCTGCAAATCCTGCAAACCTGGAGTTAGGAACTCTCACTCCCCCGCCTTCCAGATAATCAGCATGACTTTGGCCACCGGCGTACAATTGCCAGCTTAGATTTTTGCCAGAACCTTTAAATCCTAATTCAGTATTAGCTCCTAAAGTGTTTGAAAAGATTTCTAAATTGTAATTTCCTAAAATTTTGCCGACTGGAGCATTCTTTTGATTTTCAATTTTTATCACTCCGCCCAAAGCCTCCGAACCATACAATAATGCTGCGGGTCCCTCAATAATTTCTACATTACCAATACCGACATTATCCATTCCCAAACCATGTTCGTTCTGCCATTCCTGGTTGTCGAATCGCAGTCCGTTCAATATTGTAGCAATCCTGTATCCATACATACCTCTGATTACCGGTTTGGAAATTCCTAACCCGTTAGATAATACTGAAATACCGGGCAGACGTGAAATTGCCTGAACCAAAGATACAGTGCCATTAGATTCTATTTCATTTTTTGATATAGTTTCAATTTTATACGGTACTTTTTCCTGGGATTGTACCGAATTTCCGAGAACCACTACTTCATTAATTTCTATATTTGTAGGGGATAGCTGAATATTTAATTCCATATTTTTATTTATAAATATTTTACGAATTTCAGTTTTAAAACCAATATAACTAAACTGTATAGTAAAACTTCCGTTAGGAATATTTATTATCTTATAGTTTCCGTTTTGATCCGAAACAGTCCCCTTTTGAAGCTCTGTAATAAAGATATTCACATTTTGTATATCAGCACCGTCATCTTTATTAGTTATGTGCCCGCTTAAGGAATTTTGTGAATAAATAAATTGAATTCCGAAAAGAAAAAATGTTAAAAGATATAGTACACTCCTTTTCATTTTACTCCCATAGTTTATCTGCCGGTCATAAACAATGAAATTCCAGAAATCAACAGTTATGACGGCATATGTTCATAGATATTGTTGATTATTTGTATCCTATATTTCAATTCAAAATAGTTTTGATTCTAATTATACTGAACTGAAAAAGGTACTTAAAAGTAAATGTGGACTGTATTATATAAATTCAGGCGGGGGTAAAATAATTTCTTCTAAAGGTGAATTGTAGGTCGATATGAGATGAATATATAACCGTTTGTCTTTACGGTTAAAATGAATCATTCCATTTTCATTAAGTATATAGTTTTTAATTAAAAGATTTTTCGTGTATAACGGCTCCGATTTATCGTTGGGATCATCTTGTTTATTAATTTTAAATAGTATTTCGAATAAATTATCTTCATTTTTATCGTTTATACACTTAATGTATAATATATTATTCTTTTTTGTTTCTTTAATGATATCATACAGTTTCCCCTTATATCTTATTTCATCATCATCAACTCTCTGGAGATCTTTTGCTTCATCATCGTTTATTTTCAAAATAGTAACCTGTTCCTTGGCATGATGTCTTTCAATTGAGAAATCATATTTGCATTTAATGATTAAATAATCCAGCAGAAGATTGAATCCGAAAGTGTTAAGAGCTATTAAAATGATTAGCAGTACCGGAATGATTTTTTTCATCTTGTGAAGTTAATCAACTAATATAAAATAGCAATAGTTGACAAGTATATTTTGTGCATTAAAGTAAACAATTAATATGGCAAAGATAAAAAAATCAGATTAAATATTCATTGCCTTTTTTAAAAAACGGCCTGTCAGACTTTTTTTATTAGATGCCAAATCCTCCGGGGTTCCTTCGGCAATTATTTTTCCTCCCTTTTCTCCACCTTCGGGCCCTAAATCTACAATCCAGTCGGCAGTTTTAATAACATCAAGGTTATGTTCAATTACTACAATTGTATTCCCCTTATCTACTAATTTATTTAGAACTTTCAGCAGAATATTTACATCTTCAAAATGAAGCCCGGTAGTAGGTTCATCAAGAATATAAATTGTTTTACCTGTACTAACTTTACTTAATTCGGTTGCCAGCTTAACCCTCTGTGCCTCTCCTCCGGATAGTGTAGTTGCCTGCTGCCCCAGTTTTATATAACCGAGACCCACATCATTTATAGCTTTTAATTTCCTCTTTATCCTGGGCATTTCATTAAAAAATTTCAGTGCTTCCTCAACTGTCATTTCAAGAACATCGGAAATAGATTTTGTTTTATATAAAACTTCCAAAGTCTCCCTGTTGTACCTTCTGCCATGACAAACATCGCATTCAACATATACATCAGGTAAAAAGTTCATTTCTATCTTCTTTAAACCGTCACCATTACATTCTTCACATCTTCCTCCCTTAACATTAAAGCTGAATCTTCCGGGTGTATATCCCCTCATTTTTGATTCAGGAAGCTGCGCATATAAATCCCGGATAAAAGTAAATAAACCTGTATAAGTAGCAGGATTTGATCTGGGAGTTCTTCCAATCGGTGATTGATCAATTTCAATTATCTTATCTATATTCTCTAAGCCTTCAATAGTTTTAAACGGGAGCGGTACAGATTTGGATTTATAAAATTTATTCATTAAGATTTTAACTAGAGTTTCATTTAACAATGATGACTTTCCCGATCCGCTTACGCCAGTTATTAAGCTCAATGTTCCAAGAGGAATTTTTAAGTTTACACTCTTCAGGTTATTTCCTCTTGCCCCTTTTAATTCGATGAAATTTCCATTACCCGTTCTTCTTTCTTTAGGGATTTTAATCTCTTTTTTGTCATTTAGATAAGATAATGTTAATGAATCATATCCATTGGGAGATTCTATTAATTTTTTTGTTTCTCCTGCCAGGCAGACTATACCGCCATGTTCACCTGCTCCCGGACCAAGGTCTATCATATAATCCGAGTTTTCAATCGTCTCTCTATCATGTTCAACAACAATTACAGTATTTCCTAAATCTCTTAAATTTTTTAATGAATTTAAAAGCTTAATATTGTCATTCTGATGCAGCCCAATACTGGGTTCATCAAGCACATATAAAACTCCGGCAAGCTGTGAGCCTATCTGTGTTGCCAGCCTGATTCTTTGTGATTCTCCCCCGGAGAGCGTTCTTGCTGATCTATCAAGTGTTAAATAATCGAGTCCGACATTCAGAAGAAAATTTAAACGTGTAGTAATTTCTTTTATAATCGGTTTTGCTATTATGCCTTCCCTGCCGTTAATTTTTAAATTATTAAAAAAGTCAAAGGATCTGAAAATTGACAGCTTAGTTACTTCACTTATATTCTTCCCCTGAAACTTGACTGAAAGCGATTCCTGCTTAAGCCTGCCCCCGCCGCAGGTTGGACATGCAACAGTATTCATAAAAGATTCAACCCACTCACGAACATTATTTGAAGTTGTTGTGTTATAATAATTTTTCAAATAACTATATATACCGGCAAATTTATGCAAATAGGTTACGGGCTTACCTCCGCCGTAAGAATAGCTGAAAGGGATTTTCTCTTTACTACCGTTTAGAAGGATATCTTTCTGTCCTTCTGTAAAATCTTTTAGTTTTGTATCAAATGTAAAATTATATTTTTCAGCAATTACGTTTAATTGATTGAAAAACCAGATCTGCCTTGGTTTTCCAAGCGGAGCCAATCCTTCTTCATTTATTGATTTATCCCAATCGGGAATTATAAGATTAAGATCTAATTCTTTTTTTTCACCCAAGCCTTCGCAATCGGAACATGAGCCATATGGTGAATTAAACGAGAAAGAATTTGGAGCTAATTCACGGTAGCTTATACCGCAGTTTAAGCATGCCAGATGACGACTGTAAATAAAATCTTCTTTCCCATCATTAACAATAATAATCCCGTTTCCGTAATTCAGTCCGACATCAATTGATTCAGACAGCCTGCTTCTTGAAGATTCACTTACTGAAATTCTATCTATTGAAATTTCAATATTATGTATTTTGTACCTGTCAACCTGGAAACCTTTTGTAATTTCATGAAATTCACCATCGACCCTGACTTTTAAGAATCCGTCAGATAGAACCTCTTCAAATAGTTCTCGATAATGCCCTTTACGCCCTCTAACAACGGGAGCCAATACAGATATCTTTTTTCCATTAAGACTCGAGATTATAGTATCAATTATTTGTGCAGTTGTTTGTTTTGTAACAGGTCTGCCGCAATTGTAGCAGTAAGGTGCGCCCAACCTGGCATAAAGTAAGCGAAGGTAATCATAGATTTCAGTCACTGTACCGACAGTAGATCTCGGATTCCCGGAAGCAGATTTCTGTTCAATTGAAATAGCAGGGCTCAATCCTTCTATTAAATCTACATCCGGTTTTTCGAGCATATCAAGAAACTGCCTTGCATAAGCAGAAAGCGATTCAATATATCTCCTTTGCCCTTCCGCATAAATAGTATCGAAAGCTAAAGAAGATTTTCCGGAACCTGAAAGCCCGGTAATTACCGTAAAAGAGTCACGCGGTATTTCAATATCAATATTCTTTAAATTATGCTCTCTTGCACCTTTTATTATGATCGTTTCTTTTTCCAAATTACATTAATTTTAAAATTTCAAATTTGTATATTACTTATAGAGTGTTTTATAATCAATTTAATTAAAACTGCCCCCAACAGCTTTTTCAGTTATATTCATGCACAAAATTGAGAAATACAAGACTATCGGAAGTTTCAGTGAAACTACCTTGAAAGAAAAGAGCTCTGTTTTCAATGCACAAGCATACCCGGTTGAAAACGAAGAAGATGTATTGCAAATCTTAGAAAAAACAAAGAAAAAATATTATGACGCAACACACCATTGTTATGCATATAAATTATTGGGAGAAAAAATAAAATACTCTGATTCTGGTGAGCCTTCCGGTACAGCAGGCATAAGAATATTAAATGCAATTAATCATTTTGAACTGCAGAATATCATGGTAATAGTTATCAGGTATTTCGGGGGGACTAAGTTAGGTGTTGGTCCTTTAGGAAAAGCTTACTATAATTCTGCAATTCAAACTTTAGAAAATTCCTTGACCATTGAGAAAAAAGCATATAAAAAGATATTAATTGAAGCAGGCTTAAACCAGGTAAATAATATATATCATTTGGTTGATGAATTTAATAGTAAGATATCCAAATCGGATTACTCAAATAATTTAAAATTTGAGTGTTTAGTTTCCATTGAAAAAGTTGAACAGTTTGAAACAAAGCTAACTGAATTGTCAAAAGGGAAAATAAGAATTATTATTGAGGAGAATACTGTTTTTATTTAACTCAAACCACCAGGGTTTACACAATGTTAACATTTCCCTAAACCTTGGGGGTTTTAATATCAATTTGGCTTTTGTCTTTTCTGATCATTTAAATACATTTTTGTCCATTCCAAATCAGCCAGAAGTTCATTGAGATTTGTTAATCCTTCCTGCGACATTTCAAAAAAAAATTTTTCAAAGTGTTTTTGTAAGCCTTCATCAGCATTTGATATAATGTCTTTTAACTTCTCTATCACTTTTTTTATGTTGGAAGAAAAATCAGCTTTAATTTTATCCAAGGAATCGACCTGGGAATTGTTAGAACCGTTTTGGAGTACACGCATTAAACCCCTTAAATATTTACCTGTAAAAGCTAAATCTTCAAAAACCTTTTCTTTGCCTGAATTTATTGACTCTTCATAAATTCTTAGAAGCTCAGCTTTTTTATTAAGATTCGTTCCTGAAAATTTTTCAACTTCGTTAACAAAATCGGATGCGTTGTCTGGCGAATTATTTATCATATCTTTAACAAGGTTTTCTTAAAATACCGTTAAATTATTTTGATTAATATTATGATTAAGATTTTGCGTAAGATATTTACACAGATTATAGTTTAACATTTTACTCCTAGACCAATACCATCTCCGATTGGCAAAATGGTAGTTTTAAGATTTTCCTGGGAAGTAAAAACTAGATTAAAATCCCGGATGTGCTTTGTAGATGTTTTAAAATTCTGCGGTACTCTTTTACTAGCAGCATAACCATGCCAGAGAAGATTATCTATGAAAACGATCCCTCCTTTTTTTAAAAGGACCAATGAATAATCAAACAGTCTTTTATAATCTTCTTTATCTGCATCAAGGAAAATGAAATCATATTTTTTCTTTAACTGTGGTACAATGCTCAAAGCATCACCAAAAAACAAATTTATCTTTTCTTCAAGTCCCGATTTATCAATATATTCCCTTGCCTTTTCAATATTATCTTCGCTTTTCTCTATGGTATGTATAACCGCCTTTTTCTTTAAATTTCTGGCAATTCTTATTGCTGAATAAGCAATTGCAGTTCCAATTTCCAGGACTCTTCTAGGTTTGCTAATCAGGATTAATTGCTCCAAGAATTCAACTGACTGCCAAGACAAAATTGGCACCCTATTTTCTTTTGCATATTCTTCCATTTCCAAAATTAACGGATCATCTTCCTTTCTTAATTTTAGAAGATATTGTTCCTGCGAAGGGAGTATTATTTCACTCATAGTAAGAAAAAAGTAATAATTAAAAATTTAATTTAAGAATTTCTGTATAAAGAGGGAATTGTAAAAGATCAAAGTCAAGAGTAAAAAGTCAAAATTCAAAGACAGATAGCTTACTTTCTGCTGCATTTAAGGTATTAAAATTAACCATTAAGTCAATAATTTTAAAAAACAAGAATTTTAAACAAACAAAAATTTTACTGTTTTGGCTTTTGACCTTTGATTTTTGACTTATTTGACGTATACCATTTTTCTGGAATAAAACTTTCCATTAAGGTTTAGAGTATAAATATAAATTCCACTTGCAGCCTGCGCACCCGCTTCCGTTGTTCCATCCCAGTAAACAGTGTTTACTCCTAATTTAGAAATACCATTAAATAATACTTTAACTTTTTTACCCAGGATATTATAAATTATAATTTGAGCATTTTCAGTACCGGCAGAATTAAACCTAATCTTAGTTCTTCCAGCAAAAGGATTAGGCCTGTTTTGATCAAGTCCACCATCAATAAAAGGTAATTCTATTGTAGAGGTATCTTTGAATGTTTTAACAAGCAGATCCCCGTAATCAAAATAATAATTAATATTGACAGGTTCTCTAAAATTTCCCCCGCTACTATCGGAGAAGGTAAAATAGAATTCCACTCTTACACCCTCAGATGAAACAGGAAAGGAAGCGTTATATTTTAACTTCCCGTCGTAATTCATACTTAATTGATTTGTACCTGAACCTTCTTCAAAATAATTCAGAACAACAGTAGATGGATTTATTTTATTATGATCGAGAAATATTTTGTGGAGATTATATTCTCCATTAATATTTTCAAGATTCGGAAATGAAATAGCTTTAGCGGCAGAAACCAAACCATACCCTCTATTATTATCGGGAGTATAAAAGTTTCCGGCAGTTCTCAATAAAATATCCCTTGCCTGAACATTTGTAAGATACGGATAGGTCGATAACAATAATGCTGCTGTTCCTGCAGCTAATGGAGCAGCATATGAGGTCCCATCACCGGAACTATAAGCAGCTGAATCGTAAGGATCAGCATGATAAACATCAACACCCTGAGCAACAACATCGGGTTTAATTCTACCGTCGTAAGTAGGACCGCGACTGCTGAAGCCGGCAACTATATTATCGTTGTTAACAGCGCCAACAGCAATGACATTAAAACCATCAGCCGGAGCAATAATATAATGCCATTTGAGATTCCCTTCATTCCCGGCAGAAGTCATTGTTAAAATTCCCCTTTGAAAAGCCATTTCTGCTGCTTTGGTTACAATTGCAGTTTTTCCATTCATATCTGCATAAGTATAATTTTCAGCAGCAGCATCAAACTGGTTATAACCCAAAGAAGAGCTTGTCATATCAACTCCAAGTGAATCCATCCAGATTAGTGCCCTGGCATAATTATCTTCTTCAATATGGCTCTCACTTCTTTCATCTTCTGTTTTTGCAAGGATATAACTTGCATTAAATGCAGGGCCTATTATTTTTCCCTGTTTAAAACCTCCGATAATTGAAAATACATTTGTTCCATGAGCATCCTGAGCCGGAAGATCACCTGGCTGGTTAGCTGTTACGCTATCGTCAAAAACAAAATCATATTCAGCAATTACTTTCCTGGCTTCCAATGATTCATGAGTTTTCCACCTGAAACCACTGTCTAAAAGCCCGATAATAACTCCATCACCGTTTATTCCTTTTGATTGAACTTCAGGTATCTTTATAAGTTCATCCTGTACATAAGAAGGTCCATAGTTGAGCCCATTAATTGCTGAACTTTTATGAAGGGAAGTACTGCTTACATTGTTATTTATGCGTCTATAGGTTATTGTTTTAACCGGTTCGATTTTATTAACATAAGGTAATGTCGAAACCTGACTCTTTTGCTCATCAGTTAAATATGCCGAGACAGCATTAAACCATTTCAATTTCCAGACAATCTTTACACCGAGATTATTCAATCCATTTATATAATCTTTTCTCAACGCTAAATCTTCATATGTAATGAAATTATCTCCCATATTTTTTTTTCTTCTCTCAATGCTTCTTTCGGAAAGAGAGCTAACCGCTTCATTATATAATATAGAAGATTTGCTTAAGGCCTGGCCTTTATTAATTCCTTTATCTTTAAAGTAAATAAAATATTTTGTCTGAGAGTATGAAACTGCAGCAAATACAAATAAAAAACATATAACTATTTTCTTCATGAACATATCATAATTAGTTTTTCAGTAAAAGAAAGTTAAAATAGCCAATAATAGAAAAATAAAAAAATGAACTAAGGCAGCAGAAATTAATGAACTGATTTAAATAATCTTTCAGTCCGGATCGATTTAAAAAAATCATTAATATTTGAAACCTTTTGATTCATGTGTATTGACCAATAAATTAAAAATGCTCTGCCTATAATTTTATCCTCAGGTACAAAACCCCAATAACGGCTGTCAAGACTATTATCCCGATTATCACCAAGCACAAAATAATAATCCTTTTTAAATTTATAACTCCTAACGGGTTTATCATTTATTGTAATAACAGTTCCTTCAACACTTACAACTTTTCTACCAAATTCCCTGTCAATTATTATCCCCCATTCTTCAATATTATTTGCATTAATTTCAATATTCATTCCTTTATATGGTATTGAAATGGGGCCATAATTATCTTTATTCCATCTTTTACTCGGTGGGAATATGCCTTTCCCCTGTCTTCCTTTCATTATCATATCTGAAGAATCAATTAATGCTGTAGCAGGATTTGAAATTCTTTTTCCATTTATATATACCTTCTTATCAATTATTTGCAGGAGATCACCAGGTTCACCAATTATTCTTTTTACATAATTTTCACCTTTTACAGGTTTTAGTTCATTTGAGTTTCCGGGAAATTCAAATACTATTACATCATTTCTTTCAGGTTTATTCAGGTTGAATAACCGGATTTTGGGAAATTTTATATTGAATATAGGAATTCTACGGGGAGTAGATATTGAATAAGCAGTTTTATTAACAAGGATAAAATCACCCGGCAGCAAAGTATTTTCCATCGAACCGGTAGGAATTCTATAAGCCTCCAGGAAAAAACCCCTGATAAGAAGTGCAAGAATAAAGGTTAAAAGAAGAAGAAGTAAATAATTCTTTAATTTAATACTTTTTTTGGAAGCAATATTCTTATTTTCTGTTTCCGTGCTTCTACTCTCTTTAAAGAACAATTTTATTATTCATCGATCTGAAGAACAGCGAGAAATGCTTCCTGCGGGATTTCTACATTACCAACTTGTTTCATTCTTTTTTTCCCCTCTTTTTGTTTTTCAAGAAGCTTCCTTTTACGTGTTATATCTCCGCCATAACATTTAGCCAAAACGTTTTTCCTTAATGCCTTTACAACCGACTTTGAAATAACCTTTGTTCCTACTGCAGCCTGAATATTGATTTCAAACATTTGTCTTGGTATCAGTTCTTTGAGTTTGCTGCAGACTTTCCTGCCCCAGTCGTAAGCTTTATTTTTATGCACTATCATAGATAGTGCATCAACCGGTTCACTGTTTAATAATATATCAAGCTTAACTAAATCCGATTCTTTATAGCCAATATATTCATAATCAAATGAAGCATATCCCCGGGACATTGATTTTAACTTATCATAAAAATCAAAAATGATTTCAGAAAGCGGCAATTCAAAATGAAGATCTGCCCGTGTAGGATCCAGATAAGAAGTATTTTTATAAATACCCCTCTTTTCCATTGAAAGCTGCATTAAGTTTCCTACATATTCACTTGGACAAACAATTTGTGCTCTTACATAAGGTTCTTCTATTCTTTCGATTTCTCCTACTTCAGGCATTAATGCAGGATTATCAACAATAATTTTTTCACTGTCTTTTTTATAAACATGATATTCAACATTAGGAAGAGTAGTAATAATAGATTGATTATATTCACGAAGTAACCGTTCCTGAACAATTTCCATATGCAGCAGTCCGAGGAAACCGCACCTGAATCCAAAACCCAGGGCAGCAGATGTTTCAGGTTGAAAAATAAGAGCCGAATCATTCAATTTGAATTTTTCCAGTGCATCGCGAAGATCTTCAAAATCATCTGAATCAGTAGGATACAAACCGCTGTAAACCATCGGCTTTACTTCTTTATACCCGGGTAAAGCTTTATCTGCTTCGTTATATTTAAGTGTTACAGTATCACCAACTTTTGCATCATGAACATCTTTAATACCTGCAATTAAATAACCAACATTACCTGCCGAAAGTTCATCAGTTTTGATTCTTCTTAATCCTAATATTCCTATCTCTTCAGCTTCATATTCTTTATCAACAACGATAAGTCTTAACTTTTCATTTGTTTTTATCCTTCCGTTAAACAACCGGATATATGCTATAGCACCCCTGTAGGAATCAAAAACCGAATCGAAAATTAATGCTTGAAGCGGAGCATCAGGATCTCCTGTAGGAGCAGGAATTCTCTTCACAATTGCTTCGAGAATTTCTACAATTCCAATTTTTGTCTTGGCAGATGCTAACAGAATTTCATCTTCTTTACACCCCAATAAATCTATAATTTGGTTTTTAACTTTATCAACTTCAGCGCTGGGCAGATCAATTTTATTTATTACAGGAATTATTTCCAGACCGGCCTCAAAAGCAAGATAAAGATTGGATATGGTCTGAGCTTCAACTCCCTGTGCAGCATCAATAACAAGCAGTGCACCTTCACAAGCAGCTAATGAACGGGAGACTTCATAAGTAAAATCGACATGACCAGGAGTATCGATTAAGTTTAATGTATAATTAATTCCATCGCTGGCTTTATATTTCATCTGGATAGCGTGTGATTTTATAGTTATACCGCGTTCCCTTTCCAGTTCCAGGTTGTCAAGCAACTGGGCTTTGGCTTCTCTTTCAGAAACTGTCCCGGTATTCTCAAGCAGGCAGTCAGCTATAGTAGATTTCCCATGATCAATATGCGCAACTATGCAAAAATTTCTAATATTTATCATTTATTTCTATTTTTTTAAAACATAAATATAGTTACTGAAGGGACATATTAAAAGGGATAACAGATAGGATAAACTGCAAGATTACGGAGGTATAAGGATAAAGCAGATATAATATAGATAAACATAGACAGAGTAATTCTGATTTCTCGTTTATCCTTGCATAGAAGTCGAGTTAATAATATTTTTGAAACAAATTTTTAAATAAAATATTTGATTATGGAAGTTTTCGATTTAGGATTAGCATATGTTTGGGAATATGATAACGGATTTCTTGAACTTATTGAAAGGACTCTGCAAAACGCCGGAGTCTCCACTTATATTCTTTCTTATCATAATATGCATGAAGTAAAGGAAAAGATTGTAAACAGAAAACTGGCTTTTAATTTTTATCTTGATAGAGCCTGGGATGTTGATGATGATTTTGAAGCTCTCGGGCAAATAATTAACAGAAGAAAGACAATAATTTTCAATCCCTATAAAAAAGTTATTCATGCAATTGATAAAGCAAGCATGCACCTGGAGTTTATTACGTCGGGATTAAATGTTCCATATTCTATTATAATACCCCCGCATAGTGAAATTGAGCATATTAAGTTGACCGTTGAAGAACTTGAAACACTGGGGAGACCATTTATAATTAAACCATGCAACACAACCGGAGGCGGAATAGGAGTTGTTACGGGGGCTGAATCATTAAGAGAAGTTCTTGATGAAAGATTAACTAATACTGACGATAAATATATTCTTCAGGAAAAGATTTACCCGAAGATGTTAAATGGAAAGAGGGCATGGTTTCGTTCTTTTTGGGGTTTCGGTAAATCTATCCCTGTATGGTGGGATGATCAAACTCATCTATATGAAGAATTAAAAAGAGAAGAGATACAATATTACGGTCTGAAAAAACTTTTTGATATAACCAGAAAAATTGCAAAAATAACCGGGCTTGATTTCTTTTCAACTGAAATAGTTTTAACTAATAATAATAAATTTGTTTTGATTGATTATGTTAATGATCAATGCGATATGAGACTTAAATCCAAACATCATGATGGAGTTCCGGATTCCGTTGGTTATCAGATAGTTAATAACTTGCTGAGAACTATTTTAAGGGGAAAAAAGAATTCCAAAATTTAAGCCATATCTTTTAATATATTATTTGAAGTTCCGGGACACAACATCAATCAAATGAGGAGAATCAATATTTATATAATCGCCGGAATATTTATAATTTTAGCCCTTATTTTTTCTTTCCTGTACATTTTTAATATATATGAAGTTAACTATACTATTAATCCGCAGTCATTGTACGCCGATTCAGAATCCATTATAACAATTTCTTCAAAACCTGTTAATGCATTCGGCTGGAGAGCTTCATTAAGAGTGGCTCCCGCCGATTTTAAAATAAAAGAGGGAAATGATTTGGTTGATATTATATCTGAAGATAATAACAATGGTGTTTTAATACTAAAAGCAAAAAATAATCCCGGGAAAATCGTACTATATGTCAAATCTAAGTATGCACTTTTCCCTTCATCTATAGAAATTAATATTTATCCAAAATAATCGGTTCTCTTTAGAATATTTAATGATTAAAAAATAATTTCCCTTATTGTGATTTTTTACTTTAACTTAAAAGGACATATTTCAATTTATTCTCAATAAGTTATGTTGAAAGATAAACTTTAAATACAATAAAAAAACTCATACTAAAAATAAGGGAGGTATTTATGAAAAGTCTCATCTTAATTTTAGCCAGCATAATTTTAATATTTTCAGAGGGTTGTGGAACGGCTAAAATAATAACTCAAAAAGATTATGATTTAGGAACGGAAAGAACTGTAACCGTAGGGAGTATAATGTTATCATATATTTCAACCAAGTCAAAAATTCTCAATTCAAATTCGTTAGATCAAGGTACAAAGGAAGAACTTGTTTATACTGGCAAATCAGGCAACACAATTAAAATTGATTATGATCAATATTATATTTATGATGAAGAGTGGTATATAGAAGATGGATTTCCCTTACATTTAGAATATGATTTGTCCTCAGGCAATTTAATTACATGCAAATATTATAAAATAAAGGTCTTGTCTTCTGATAATAATGAAATAAAATTTATAGTTATCAATGACTAAAATGAAATAATTCATTTCACCATCAAACAGAAACACTACTAAGAATTTTGTACAAATAATGTTTATTGTTATTTTTGTTCAAGTTAATTCATATATAAATTTTTATAATGAGAATTAAAACCCTTCTCGTTTTCATATCGTTTTTCTTAACTACAAATATTTTTGCACAAGGTACTGCCGGCGATAAAGCTAAGTATGAATACAGATATTTAATTGATATGCCGACAGCAGGGATTTTGGAAAAAGGTTATGTAGGTTTTACAAATGATGTTCTACCATATGGAGTTTTGATATCCAAACTTGAAGTAGGTGTTTTTGATAATGTCAGTTTCGGAATTTCATATGGCGGCGCAAATATAATTGGCGCCGGAGATCCGCAGTGGTATAAATTACCTGGAGTGAATATTCGCTTTAGGTTGTTTAACGAATCAATTACACTCCCTGCTATAACTTTAGGATTTGATTCACAGGGGAAAGGAGTTTATTTCGATTCTTTAGGAAGATATGCAATTAAATCACCCGGTTTTTTTGCAGCTGTCAGCAAAAATTTTGCATTTTTAGGATACCTGAGTATCCATGGCTCTGCCAGTTATTCACTGGAGACCAAAGATGGCGATAATTTCATAGATATGTATGTTGGATTTGAGAAAACTTTAGGGCCGCATTTTTCAATAATTGGAGAATATAATTTTGCTTTTAATGATAATGCCCCGAACAGCTTCGGTAATGGAAACGGGTATCTTAATATGGGTCTAAGATGGTCCTTGGGGGATGGTTTCACTTTTGGTCTCGATTTAAGGGATTTGCTAGATAATAAAAAATTCAATCCTACAGTAGCAGATAGAGCAATTAGAATTGAATATATAAAGAGTATCTTTTAGTATTTTTCTTTAGAGCCCCACATGTATTAAAATCTATACAAATAAGTTCATTATTTTGTACAAAAATTACATGATTCAGCTTGCCTCCGGTCAAATGAGATTAATTTCACACTTTCATTAGGAACGATTTTTGTCCATATTTGTACAAGATTTTATTGGAGGTTTGAGATGAAGCATTCAAAGTTTTACATTTTATTTATTCTATTCGCAACTGCTGTATTTTTGGGGGGGTGTTATACTCAGGTCGCTTTGAGGGATTATCCAAACAGAAATTACAATAACAACAATAATAATGATAATTACGATAATTATGGTTACAATGATTCTACCTATTATGACGATTCAACTTACTATGGAGATAACTATGACAACTATCCTCCGCAAATAGATAATTACTATTACGGATATCCTTATTATAACAGGTATTACGGGTATTATTATCCATCGTATTCATTTGGCTTTACTTTCGGAAATTATTATGACAATTATTATTGGAATCCTTGGGAGTGGTGCTACACACCTTACACCTGGCATTCATGGTGGGGATATCCTTATTATTCAAGTTATTATCCTTACTATTCACCTTACTATTATGGCGGTTATTACGGTGGGCATTATTATGCAGGATCACACGGAGCATATTATGGAGGCAGTAAGTATTATAAAACCAGGTCAAGAGGTGATTATACATTAAGAAATAATATGGGAACAAGAAGCGGTGATCGGTCGCGTGTTTCTGTTTCAGGTAACAGGAGCTATAATAACACACTAGGAAAAAGCAGTACAACAGGACGATCCACAAACCGCGCAAGAACCCCTTCCAGAGTTAATACAAATAGAAATACAAATAGAGAGAGAGTCTCAGGAGAATCGCGGAATCATTCAGTACAAAGAAGTACGCCAAGAGGTAGAAATGAAAATAATGTGAGAAGAAGTACAGGGCAAAGAAGTACGAGAGAACATTCATATCAACCAAGAGCAAGAAGCAACAACAATAATTCATATCATCCACCTCAGAGGTCATATTCTCCTCCGCGGAGTGCCCCTCCTTCAAGGTCCTATTCGCCTCCAAGCAGGTCAAGCTCTTCACCAAGATCAAGTAGCAGCGGTGGAAGAAGCAGTGGGGGTTCTTCCAGCAGAAGGAGATAAAATAAAATGAAACATCTGATTAAACTAGTTTTAACAATTATAGTAATTTCTTTTGGCGGCTGCTACACAGTCCTATGGTCGCCTCAGGAACAATTACCATCGGAAAATAACACGCAGGTTTATTATTCCGAACCGTATTATGGTGAGTATAATTATTATTATGATAATCCCTGGTGGATAATCGAAAGGCCATTATATGTTACACCACCAAGCGAAACACAATCATCAGAAAGAAGTGGCGCAACTTCAATAGATAGGAACAGCAATGTAACTTCAACTAGAGATAATAACGGATCTCGGAATACTCCTGATAATAACGGTTCAGTAATAAGGACCGGGACACCTTCAAGAAACAGTAATTCTTCTTATGATAATCCGGTTTCTAAAAATGATTCAAATAATAATTCAAACAATTCAGGTCAACAAACCAGGTCATCAGAAAATTCCAGGTCGAATGAAGGTAATAATTCAGCACGAAACAATAATGGAAATAGAAATTCCGGAAACGAGAGGAGATAATGTTTAAAAACTTTTGTTCAACTTATTGTAAAGTTTTGACTCTCTTATTCCTGAGCAGTTCATTTGTCTATTCCCAGGGAATTCCAGATGCACTCAGGTTAGGTCAAAGCGGATTAGGTGCAAATGCAAGAGCTTTGGGTATGGGAAATGCTTATATTGGGTTAAGTGATGATGCTTCAGCAGCATTTTATAATCCTGCCGGGTTTGGTTTGTTAAAAAGACTCGAACTTTCCGGCGGAATTGACTATTCAACTTTTAGTAATGATGCAACTTTTTTTAATAATACAACTAATTATTCAAGCAGTGCAACGAGGCTCGACAGATTAAGTTTTGCCTTCCCTTTTCCTACTGTCAGGGGAAGTCTTGTTTTCGGGATTTCTTATCATAACACAAAAGATTTTACCGGTGCGTTAAAGTTTGACGGTTTCAACAGCGGTAATAATTCTTTGATCCAGGTTCTAAATCAGGATACTTACTATGATAACAATGGTAATCCTTATAATATTCCTTATGATCTAAGGCTAACGGATACAAACCTCGTTACACCAATAGACGGTAAGCTTAATCAAAGCGGAACAATATTAAATACCGGTTCCACAAATAACTGGACATTTTCAGGTGCAATTGAAGCTGCTCAGAATCTTTATTTAGGATTAAACCTGAATATAATTTCCGGCAGTTATAATTCTAATAATGATTATTATGAAGATGATTCTCATAATATTTATCAGGGTCCGATTTATACCGGGGATAATCCTCCTCCTGCAGATTTCCAGACTTTTTATTTAAATAGAATATTAAACTGGGATATTTCCGGATGGAGCGCAAAAGCTGGATTAATTTATCAATTCAATAATTACGGCAGATTCGGTTTAACAGTTCAATTCCCGAAATATTATACCGTAAAAGAAAAGTTTACCATAAGCGGGAAAAGTTACTTTGCAAATTATATTAATCCTTTTGATCTGCCACAGGATTACAACAGCAGTGTTAAATACGATATTGTCTCTCCTTACGAATTCGGAGCCGGTTTTTCCGTCAACTTGAAAGGATTCATTATAAGTGCACAGGGAACTGCGATCGATTATTCACAGCTTAAATTTGATAATCCTCAGAACTTCTCTACTCCTAATGACCTTCTTTCGGTAAACAAGGATATTAATGACCAGTTGAGAGCAGTTTTAAATTATAATCTCGGGGTTGAATATACTGTCCCGACTGTCGGATTAAGATTAAGAACCGGCTTTTTTGTCCAGCCGTCTCCTTACAAAGGAGATCCTTCCAACTTTAACAGGAAATATTTTACTGCCGGTATAGGAATTTTAGCCCAGGAAACTTTAGGATTGGATCTTGCTTGGGCACATGGCTGGTGGAGTACAATAGGTGATAATTACGGTACTGATGTATCAAGAACTAACCAGGATATTAAATATGATAAGATAATGCTTACCGCTACTTACAGATTTTAATTATTTTTTCCTTTGATTAATATTTTAAGCGCTATATTTTTCTATAGCGCTTTTTATTTTAAATCGGAGGCTTTATACAAGGAATAGTCTGCAGAGTAGAAAGTAAAGATTTTTACATATATAATCCGGATAATTTTGATCTGATTAGATCCTCTTTAAAAGGAAAATTCAAAAAAGAATATAACCTCAAAAAAGATAAGCTTTTCAAAACCAATATAGCTGCTGTCGGGGATATCGTTAAATATGATTTAAATGAAGATGGAACAGGAGTAATAACCGAAATCCTGGAAAGGAAGAATTATCTTTCAAGAAAAGCCCCGAGAATAAAGGGGGCCAGCTACAGAGGTGAAAGACTTGAACAAATCATCGCTTCCAATATTGACAACCTGTTCATTGTAAGCAGCATCAGGAAACCTTCTTTCAACAACAAAGTCATTGACAGGTTTATCGTTTCGGGTGAAAGTTCTCATATTTCAATTATATTAATTATTAATAAAACCGATCTTGATAAAAATGACTACATTGATGATTGGATAGAACTTTATAGTAAAATCGGTTATAGAACAATTAAAACAAGTGTGATAACTGGAGAAGGAATAGAACGGATTAAAGATCTGCTGCCGGGGAAAAAAAGCCTGTTTTGGGGTCAATCCGGTGTGGGAAAATCATCCATAATCAACAAGATTTTCCCGGGATTAAGTCTAAATATTGGTAAAATAAGCACTTATACCGATAAGGGAAAGCACACTACTGTAACAACAAATATGATTAATGTGGGAGAAAACACTTTCATCATTGATACACCCGGAATTCGTGAAATCGATCCTTTCGGTATAAGAAAAGAAGATCTCGGACATTACTTTTTAGAATTTACTGATTATATTTACGATTGCCGTTTTAACACGTGTACACATTTTCATGAACCAGAGTGTGCCGTTGTTGAAGCAGTAAATAATAAAAAAATTTCAGAGTATAGATACGATAGTTATTTAAGGATTTTAGATACAATTGAAGAAGATATTATTTTCTAACCTGTCTTATGAAATTGCTCAATATCAAATACATCTTTTTCAATACCTTATAAAATTGCAAACTTTTCTAATAAAAATTATATTTTATTTTTAATTTATATTCATAATGGAAGATTTTATTAACACGGCGGTAAATTCGTTTACCGGTTTTCTCTCTGCGAATAAAACAAATCTAAAAGAATTAAAATCAGCCAACCCAATCGTTTGTTTTGCTCAGAAAGTCGATGGAATTGACTTTAACGGAAAGATCGATTACCTGATCAAATATTATGAAAAATCATTTTATTTTGAGAAACCGGATGAAGATTTTTCTTTTATCGGAATTGATGAAATTATATCTATTACGGAAAACGGGGACAAGAGATTTGTTGCAACAGATAAAAAAATTAAGGAATTAAAAAATAATTTCATAAATAATTGGGATAGTATCTCGCTTCAAAATAAGCCTTTATTTGTAGGGGGAATGAAATTTAATGTTGAACATAAAGATGACGACTGGAAGGACTTTAGTGATTCGATATGGTCTATTCCTGAATTACTAATAATTAAAAGCAAAGATGATTTTTTTATCTTCTTTAATTTCATATTTAGTTCCACACTTTCAGAAGAAAATTTAATAGAAAAATTTAAAAGTAAACTTGAAAATATTAATAAACCGATTGAAGAAAAAAAACAAGAAAGTATTAAAATTAACACATTGACTGGCACTTCACTTAAAGATAAAAAAAAGTGGAAGAACCTGGTTAACAGCTGTTTGGAAAATATTTATAATAATAAAATTGATAAAATTGTTATTTCAAGAAGAATAGAAATGCTTCTCTCGGGAGAACTGAATCTTGATTATGCAATAAACAATTTCAAGGAAAAATATCGTGAATGTTATCTTTTTATTTTTCATCGGGGAAAATCTTCTTTTTTTGGTGCAACACCCGAAAGACTTGTAAAATTTTACAACGGGACATTGCAAATTGAAGCTCTCGCCGGTTCCGCTTCACGGGGTAAAACCAAAGAAGAAGACCTCATTCTTGAAAAAGATCTTTTAAATAGTGATAAGGATATTAAGGAACATGACTTTGTTATCAATCATATTAAAGATTCAATTTCCGGCCAGGTAGAAGAATTAACAATTGAGAAAAATCATTCTATAAAAAAATTAAATAATATTCAGCATATCAGCACATCAATTTCTGCAAAAATGAATTCCAAGAATACACCATTAAATATAGTTAAGGAGCTCTTCCCTACACCGGCAGTATGCGGAATTCCTAAGGAAGTCTCTTTAAATCTTATAAAAAAACTGGAAAATTATTACAGGGGTTTATATTCAGGTATAATTGGATGGTTTAATTTTAATGATGAAGGAGAATTTGCAGTTGCAATAAGATCTGCATTAACTTATGGTAATAAATTAATTGCTTTTGCAGGATGCGGGATTGTTGAAAAATCCGATCCTGATTTGGAATATGAAGAGACTGAATTAAAATTGAAACCAATACTATCTATTTTTAATGAAAATCAATAGAAATATATTATGGACCGAAACTTTCGTTAAAGAACTTTCCTCTGCGGGAGTTAAATATGCCTGTATTTCCCCGGGTTCGAGGAATACACCCCTTACCTTAGCTTTTGCTAATAATAAAAAAATTAAATCTTTCGTTCATATTGATGAGAGAAGCTGCGCTTTTTTCGGACTTGGTTTAGCAAAATCTTCCAAGTCTCCGGTTGTACTTGTTTCAACGTCAGGTACGGCAACTGCCGAGTTTTACCCTGCAATAATTGAAGCATACCAGCAGCGGATACCATTAATTGTCTGCACAGCCGACCGACCGCCTGAATTGCTTGACTGCGGGGCAAATCAAACTATTAACCAGAATAACCTTTACAAAAATCATATCAGGTGGTTTCTGGATGTCGGGTTACCTGAACCAATTACAAGAAGAATTAAACATATTAAAGTTGTTGCCAGAAGGGCTGTTTACGAGAGTCTTATCCGCTCAAAAGGTCCTGTTCACCTGAACTTCCCTTTCAGAAAACCTTTTGAACCAGATGCATATACTGATGATATCAACCAGGAGATATTAGACCTGGCAAATGAACTATCATTTGATAAAGAAGAATTTTTTAAGAAAGATGAAAAAAATATTTCGAACGAAAAATGGTTTGTAGAAATATTTAATCATTTAAAAAATTCTGAAAAAGGATTAATTATTGCCGGTCCCGAAAATTATGATCCTGCCTTCCATAAGAAATGCCAGGAGCTATCGCAGCAATTGGGTTACCCGATATTAGCCGACGGGGCTTCTCAGCTTAGATTCGGCAGCCATAATAAGCAGAATGTGCTCTCTAATTTTGAAGGATTCTTACGATCGGAATTCTTTGTAAGCAATAATAAACCGGACATTATTCTTCAATTCGGCAGAACCATTACCTCAAAAGCACTGGATATTTATCTTGAAAAATGTTCGGCTGAAAGATTTATGATTAATGAATTTGGTGACTGGTTTGATCCTTCTAATAAGGCTACTGCAGCGGTGTCATGCAAACCTTTTTATTTTTGTGAAAAGATGCTGGAGATAATTCGTTCTGAAAAAATTAATAGAAAAATAAACGGATGGCTCAGTACCTTTATCGAAGCGGAAAAAATATCAAATTCAATTAAAGATGAAATTATTAATGAGTCTGATTCATTAAATGAAGCGAGAATCGTTACTGAAATAATAAACAATCTTCCTGATAATTCAAACGTAATGATTTCCAACAGCATGCCTATCCGTGACTTCGATTATTTTGCCGGAAACATTAATAAAAATATTACCATATATAATAATAGAGGTGCAAGCGGAATCGATGGAATAATTTCAACTGCTTTAGGCATTGCCGCAGATCGTAATAAACCGACTTTTTTAATTACAGGTGATTTGGCTTTTTATTATGATTTAAATGGTTTATTAGCTGCAAAAAAATATTCAATACCTTTAATAATTATTTTAATTAATAATAACGGTGGCGGCATTTTTGAAGTTCTTCCGATTTCAAAATACAGAGATGTTTTCAATGAATTCTTCCTGGCTCCGCATTTTCTTGATTTTTCATATTTTGTAAAAGGTTATGCAGGCAACTATTCTTCAATAGAAGATTGGGAAAGTTTTCACAAAGCATTCCTCTCTGCATTAAAAAGCAATAACTTCTCTGTTTTGGAGATCAAAACCGATGCTGCAAAATCACTGGAATTAAGAAAAAAATACTGGCATGAAGTCGAAAAACAATTAATGGAATTACCAGAATCCATTTAAACTTTTATGATTACAAACATTTCCGGTTTAAATATTTATTTTGAAAGATATTTAAATTCATCAGGGAAATTAAATACCTCCCGCAACCGTTTAAAAAATGTTTTGTTTATTCACGGTTTTACCGGTTCATCTCATGACTGGGAAAACATAATCAGACACCTTCCTGAAAATTTCAACTATTATGCAATTGATTTAATCGGGCATGGAAACAGTGATTCCCCTAATATAAAAAAATTATATTATGCAGATTCATTGATCAATCAGTTGAAAGAATTTACATCACGGGTTATAAATGATAAATTTATTTTAGTTGGCTATTCCATGGGAGGTAGAGCAGCTTTATCCTATTCCGTGAAATACCCCGAAACAATCGAAGGATTGATTCTTGAAAGCTCTACTGCAGGTATCAAAGATGAAAATGGAAGGCAAGAAAGAATAAAAAAAGATGAAGAAATTGCAGACTATATATTCCATCATTCTATCGAGGAATTTATAGATTATTGGATGGATTTGGATATATTCAATACACAAAAAAGATTTGCTAATTCAAAACTGGAAGAAATTAAAGATTCAAAATTAATTAACAATAAAATCGGCTTATCTAATTTTTTAAGGGAATTCGGGACCGGTCAGATGCCACCCTTATACAATCAGCTTAAAAATATTGATACCAGAACTTTGCTTATCACCGGAGACCTGGATGAAAAATTCAGACTAATTAATAATGAAATGGTTTCGTTAATTCCATCCGCTGAACATGTTTCTTTAAAAAATTCGGGGCATAATACACACCTGGAAACACCGGATGCTTTTATAAAAACTGTAAGCAGCTTTTTATATGAATTGTAATAAATAAAAATTATTTAACCTTTTATATCATTCAACTAACGTTTTTTTTAAAAATTCCTCCAGACTCATAGGTTTTCTCTGCAATAATTTTTCCAGACTGTCATCAACAATATCAAGTTCACCTGCGCTAATAGCTTCTGCAATACTTACTATGGTTTTTATAACCGGTTCCGGTGTATTTGCTTTTTTTAATCCTTCAACCAAATCATTAACAGAGATATCTATATATTTTAGTTGTTTACTTAATATCCTATTCACTAAATCTAAAATTTCACTGTATGTATAAGCTTTACCGGAAGTAATTTCATATATTTTATTTTCGTGTCCTTCGGAATTAATTGTATTCGCAAAAGCTTCAGCCATATCAATTCTTGATGCGTAGTTTACTTTCACACCTTTTGTAGGAAAAGCTAATACCCCTCTCTGCAAAGCATTATTTATAGATACCGGTAATACTTCCATGTAAAATGTATTTCTTAAAAAGGTATATTTTAAGCCGGAAGATTTAATTGCTTCTTCGGTTTTAAAGTGATCTAAACCGGGGAAGAATTTTGTATCGGGTGAAGCTTTAACAACACTGGTATAATAAATATGTTTTACCCCTGCCTGCTTTGCTGCATTAATAACATTTGTATGCTGCTGCAGTCTGTTTTCCAGGCTGCTTGAAGAAACAAATCCTAATTTATCCACTCCTTTAAATGCTTCCGTTAATGAAGGGAAATTAAAATAATCGCCAATCTTTAATTCAACTCCTTTATTTGCCAAACCTTCCGCTTTTTTCTCATCACGGATTAAAGCAGCAATCTTTATAGAAGGAGATTTCTTTAAGATAAAATCAATGGCGGTACCGCCAAAATGGCCTGTAGCTCCTGTTATTAAAATCATTTTGCTCCTCTGCTTATTTCGAAATTACAATTTGTTATTTCAATATTTTTTTACTTATACAAAAGTAAATCTTCTAATTAATTATGACAATGTTACAGGATACTTGTTTACTAATTTATTATTTGTTCTAAATTATTTGCTTTAAAATTTAATAAGTATCAATTACATTGGTGAACAGAATTATACTATTTTAATTTTAGGTTAAAATATATTGCTATCTTTTAATTTAAGGGGCTTTAATGAAAATAATTATTCTTTCAGGAAATATTAACAAACCGGAAGAATTTCCAAAAGGTTGGAGTATTCAATAATGTCTAAATTAGGTTTGGCGCTCGGTGGAGGTGGTGCGAGGGGTTTAGCCCATGTCGGCGTTCTGAAAATTCTGGATAGGGAGAAAATAAAGATTACATCTATTACCGGCTGCAGTATGGGAGCTATTGTAGGAGGATTGTATTCTTATTTCAACAATGCATCAGAAGTTGAAGATTTTGTGTTGAAAGCCGTCAAAAATCCAAAGTTTGAAAACCTGGAAATTGATACATTTAACAGCAACAAAATAAACCATGATAAAAATTACTTCGATCAAATTGTTAATTATATTGGCGAAAGACTTAATGCGATAAAAGTTATGGGACATGTTTCGTATTTTGATGAACAAATAACAAATGAAATTTATGAAATGATTCCTGATGTACCCATTGAATCGTTAGGAATAAAATTTTCCGCCATAGCAACCGATTTAATTACAGGAGAGGAGGTTAATTTTACTCATGGAAGCCTGCGAAAAGCTGTTAAAGCAAGTTCAGCGATACCGGGAATTTTTCCTCCTGTTGAATTTAATGACAGTCTCTTGATTGACGGCAGTTCATCTGAAAGCGTGCCCGTTGGAAGAGTGAAGGAAATAGGTGCCGACAGAGTCCTTGCTGTAGATGTATCGCGTTGCCTGGAAACCATACGTCCGGCAAAAAATATTCTTGATATTCTTTATAGAACGGAAGATATTACTTCACATCATTTATCATTAATAAGATTGAAAGAAGCCGATTTAGTCATTCAGCCGAAAGTTAAACAGCTTTCATGGGCTGATTTTGATAAAATTAGTGAAATAATAAAAGCCGGAGAAATTGAGGCAACGGAAAACATTGATAAAATAAAAAAACTCAACCGACGGAACGTTTTTTTACTCGGAATGGAACAGTATATTAAAAAATTAAAAGGATACACAGACAAAGAAATAACAACTTAAGACAAAATAATTGCCATATTCCTACCTCAAATCAAAATCAATTATTCTTTTTATACTTTATTCACCTATCAGGCATTTTCATCTTTTCAGTTCTGAATTTACTCTTCAGCAACGCATATTTGTTTATTTTTCAATATCTTTTGAACAATAAAAAAAGGAATTATAATGAGCTTTGACTGGAAAAAAGTAAAAGATTATGAGGACATCATTTATGAAAAGTTGGATGGAATTGCAAAAATCACCATAAATAGACCTGAAGTTAGAAATGCTTTCCGCCCGGAGACCGTTATAGAGATGTATGATGCATTTTCAAATGCGCGTGAGGATCAGAAAATCGGGGTAATTCTTTTGACTGGATATGGACCTGCCAAAGATGGCAAATACGCGTTCTGTTCAGGTGGTGATCAAAAGATTAGAGGAGATCAGGGTTATGTTGGAAAGGATGGCGTACCAAGATTAAATGTACTGGATCTTCAAAAATTAATTAGGAGTATTCCAAAAGTTGTAATAGCTTTAGTAGCCGGATATGCAATCGGCGGTGGACATGTTCTGCACGTTGTTTGCGATTTAACAATTGCAGCAGATAATGCGATTTTCGGCCAAACCGGCCCGAAAGTTGGTAGTTTTGACGGCGGGTTCGGCTCAAGTTATCTGGCTAGAATTGTTGGACAGAAAAAAGCGCGAGAGATCTGGTATTTGTGCAATCAATACAACGCAGAAGAAGCAGAAAAGATGGGATTGGTTAATAAAGTTGTTCCTGTTGATAAATTAGAAACGGAAGGAGTTAAATGGGCTGAAAGGCTTTTGCAGCATAGTTCCATGGCAATACGATTGCTTAAATCAGCATTTAATGCCGAATTGGACGGACAAACCGGAATACAGGAATTAGCCGGAAATGCAACACTGCTTTATTATATGAGCGAAGAAGCCCAGGAAGGTAAAAAGGCTTACCTTGAAAAAAGAAAGCCAGAATTCAATAAATTTCCTAAATTACCATAGTAAATAATTAATAATAATCTGATTTTATGAATAAGGATACAAAATTAAACAGCTGGATAATTGCCAGCCGTCCCAAAACCCTTTTAGCCGCACTTGTGCCTGTTATGGTTGGTTCGGCAGTAGCTTTTAATGAACATAAACTGGTAATCATTTATTCTGTTATTGCACTAATATGTTCCGTTTTAATTCAGGTTGGAACTAATTATGCAAACGACCTTTATGATTATATTAACGGCGCCGATAACGAAAAGAGAAAAGGGCCACGACGTGTTCTTGCTTCCGGTTTAATTTCTGTAAAAGAGATGAGATTGGGAATTATTTTAGCTTTCGGGTTAGCATTTTTTTTAGGATTGTACCTGGTATATGAAGGCGGAATAGTAATCTTAGTAATTGGTGTTTTATCTATATTAGCTGGGCTTGCATATACTGCCGGACCCTTTCCGCTTGCTTATAATGGTCTGGGTGATATTTTCGTTTTTATGTTTTTTGGAATTGTCGGAACAGTCGGCACTTACTACCTGCATACTAGAGAATTGAACCTCGTTTCCTTTGTCGCTTCAGTACCGGTTGGAGCATTAATAACAAACATTTTAGTTGTAAATAATTATCGTGATATTGAGGAAGATAAAGCTGCCGGAAAATATACTTTAGCAGTTAAATTCGGGAAAACCTTTACTCGTTATCAATTTATCTCTTTAACCATTATATCATTCCTGGTTCCTGCAGTCCTGTACATATTTTTTAACTACTCAATTTTGATTTTTCTTCCATATTTTACATTTCCGGCAGCCTACAAAATTATAGCGATGCTTTATAAATTGAATGGAATGGAATTAAATAAAACTCTTGAACTTGCTGCAAAGTTGTCTGCTTTATTTGGTATTCTTTTTTCGATCGGTTTAGCTTTGTAAATAATCTCTTTTTCTTTTATGAACTCTCTCCAGAATTTTATTGAGAACAAAACTCCATCAATAAAAAAATCAATTTTTATTATTTCTAACGATATTAAGATTTCCTACCAGCAATTTGAGAAACAGGTTAATAACATTTCATCGTATTTAAAAAATAAAGGAATTGATCAAGGAGATAATGTAGCCATCATAAGTGAAAATAATCCCGATTTTATTTTATTAGTATTTTCACTTTGGAAATTAAAAGCTGTACCGGTCCCAATAAATTTAAAACTTCTCGTTAAAGAAATCGAAGAACAAATTATCTTTGCAGACTGCAGGTTTGTTCTGGTTCATGAAAAAATTCAGATAAAATTAAATCAATCTTCTATTAAAAATCTGATTATTTCATTTCCTTTTAATACTGAACACTCAAAAAATACTCCCGTTAATAAGTTTAATGAAAATGATACTGCATTAATGCTTTTTACATCAGGTTCTTCGGGAAAAAGTAAAGCTGTCATGATTACTTTTACTAATTTGATCCAAAGTAATTTGATTGGGAATCGGATCTTAAAACAGAATAGAAATGACAAGTGGCTGGCAAGTTTACCATTTTATCATATTGGCGGTTTTTCTATAATAGCAAGGGCATTTTTATCCGGTGCTTTAGTAATTATTCCGGATTCCTTAAAAATAGAAGATATAATAAAAGCTATAGAAGAACATAAGCCTACTCTTGCTTCTTTTGTCTCCACACAACTTCGAAGATTAATTGAAAATAATATTGGACCTAATGTAGAATTAAAAAATGTTTTAATCGGCGGCGGATTTACAAGTAATGAGTTATCGTTAGAAGCAATTAAAAAAGGCTGGAAGATAACCAAAGTTTACGGTTCTACCGAAGTTTCTTCGTTTGTTTCAGCTATTACAACGAATGAAATTCTTAAAAAGCCTTCATCATCTGGAAAAGCTTTATATCCGAATGAAATATTAATCGTAAATGAAAAGAAGAAGAATATTCCTGCAAACAACAGGGGTGAAATTATTGTTAAAAGTTCTTCTGTTACAAAGAGTTATTACAAAAATCCTGAAGAGACTAATAAAAAGTTAATAAATGAATTTTATTATACCGGCGATATAGGATATCTTGATAATGAAGGTTATTTATTTGTTGAAGCAAGGCGCGAAGATTTAATTATTTCCGGAGGTGAAAATATTGTTCCTAAAGAAGTTGAATCTGTAATTCTAAACCATCCATTGATTAAAGATGTTTTTGTTTTCGGGTTAGATCATGCAGAATGGGGACAGGAAGCTGCGGCAGCAATAGTATTAAAGAAGAATAGTAGAATCAATTCAATTGAATTAAAAAAATTTTTAAAGAATAAATTGGCAGGATATAAAATTCCCAGGAAAATATTTTTTATAGATGAAATTCCTAAAACAACTTTAGGCAAGGTACAAAAGGAAAAGCTGTTAAAATTAATTCGCATACATACTAACCCAATTTCTTAAAGAAATTGGGTTAGTTAATGTACTTCTGCAATCCTTCTCTCACTTCTTCAACTATTTCCGTTTTCTTCCAGCTTTTTTTATCAACAAAAATATGAACTGTTTTTACCTTGGTGCATACTTCATTCTTATCATTCTTTATTTCATAATTTAATTCAAAAGAAGAATCTCTTAAGTTATTAACATTGACTTCTACAGTGATTACTTCACCATATTTGATAGGTTTATGATAAGAAGCTTCACTCTTTAATATCGGTACAACAAAATTTTCATTTGTCCAGTAATCTTCCTTAAGATTAAAACTTTGGATCATTTCTTCATAAGCCGAATGACAGATCTCATAAACTCTGGCAAAAAAAAAGATCCCTGCTGGATCACAATCATAAAAGCATATTCTCTTCGTAATAGAAAACATTTTATTTAAACTCCGTTTTTATTCTCAATAACAAATCGATTTTCGCTTCAATTTTGTAGAGCGAAGCAAAGCTTCGCTCTTTTAAATTTACAACAAATATTTCGGATTATAATAACTCCACTTCCAGTCATTCCATTTTTTAACTAAGCCTGCTTTAACAGGATCATATATCACATATTTAACAACTTTCCTAAGTTCCTTACGATTTCTAATAACATGATCATAACTTTCATGCTGCCAAAAAGAGCCTGAACGACTTAAAATTTTATTGCACCTTAAAGCAGTTTTTGATTTCAAATCTTGTAAAATTTTTGTTACTAAATATTGTGAAGTAGTATTTCCATCCTTGGTTTTTAATTTTAATTTGTTCGAAGCTTCGCTTCGAACTACAATATTCGATTTTGGAATAAAGACTATGTGCACATGGTTAGGCATTACAGTATAAGCTATTAAATCATATTGTTTACAATTCCGTATTAAAACTTCTTCATTAACAATTTGAGAAACTTCAGTTTTATACAACTAATCCGGACCAGTTGAATTACTATTAAACAATTTATCAAATTTATGAAAATAAATACTCTAATATTTTTTATCACTACTGTCCAAGATACGATAGAGTAAAAATCTGTAACTATATAATAAATAAAGTGTTATAAGGAAAAATAGTCATAAACGATTTGAAATAAAAAAGAACTAATTTTCGCTCCGTTTGATTAAACAACCGGAGCATATATGAATTTAGGGCAAACAATTTTCAGTCAATTGATGGAACATTTACCTCAACATAAATTCAATCAATGTGTAAAACTATATAAAGGTAACTATAAAATAAAATCTTTTAGTTGTTGGGATCAGTTCCTCTGCATGAGTTTTGCACAACTTACTTATCGTGAATCTCTTAGAGATATTGAAACTTGTTTAAGAGCAATGCAAGGAAAACTTTATCATATGGGAATAAAAAGCAAAGTATCAAAAAGTACATTAGCATATGCAAACGAAAAAAGAGACTGGCATATATATGCTGACTTTGCTCAAATACTTATTGCCCAAGCAAGAGAACTATATGCCACCGAAGACTTTGAGAAAGAACTTAATGAAACTGTTTATGCATTGGACTCCACGACCATAGATTTATGCTTATCATTATTTCCTTGGGCTAAATTCAGAAAGCATAAAGGAGGTATAAAACTTCATACATTGTTAGATGTGCAAACAAGCATTCCAACCTTTATTTATATGACTCCGGCAGTGATTCACGATGTAAATATTCTTGATATACTTATTCCTGAAGCTGGAGCTTTTTATGTTATGGATAGAGGTTATGTTGATTTTGCTCGGCTATATTCATTGCACTTGAACAATTCATTTTTTGTCACTCGTGCAAAATCCAATTTTAAGTTTAATAGAATTTATTCACATACTGTCGATAGAACCACTGGTGTAATCTGCGATCAGACAATTAACCTAACTGGATTCTATCAATCAAAAGATTATCCTGATAAACTTCGGCGAATTAAGTATTACGATAAACTAAAAGATAAGCGTCTTGTCTTTCTTACAAATAATTTTCAATTGAAGACTTTATTGATTGCTAAAATTTTCAAAGAACGATGGCAAATAGAATTATTCTTTAAATGGATTAAACAGCATTTAAGAATTAAATCTTTTTATGGTACAACTCCCAATGCAGTTAAAACACAAATATGGATTGCTGTCTCAGTATATTTACTGGTAGCCATTGTAAAGAAAAGATTAAATATAAATTTGTCACTCTACACTTTTTTACAGATTTTAAGTGTATCAATTTTTGAAAAAAGCCCGATTTTACAGCTTATAAACGATGTTGATTACGAATCTAAAACCTATGCTCCCTCTAACCAATTGAATTTATTCGACTTATAATTGGACAGTA
>CAVRQC010000016.1:0-33704 GCA_963723205.1 uncultured Ignavibacteriales bacterium | reverse complement strand
TTGTAGTAAAAACTGGAACATCTTTTTGTTCATCTCTGAATAGTTGAGCGGAGTTGTTAAATTATCCTTATTAACAACGAAGCGAAACTATAAGTCCAGTATAAAAAGTGTTACAGTTTTAAGAAGTGTTCAATTGTTGTGACTGGAAGAAATAAGCTACTGATCCGGTAAAGCCGGACCAGCAGCAGAAAAGTATTATGCAGCTACTTTTGTTTGATAAGACATAACCCAGTCAATTACATTTTCAGGCTCGGCTGAGGATAACTGGATAAACATATCTTCAAGCTGAAGCCGTTTTACTTTAAGTGTACTGAAATCCATCTTTGATATTTCAGTCTGACTTTTTGTGCCGAATATCTTCTCAATTATCGTGGCTTTAATCTGTTTATCTGCTTTGGATCTTGCATCTCCTAAACCGTACTTATCAAATACGCCTGATATATTTTCAGTTTCAATCTGCTGTCTCAATCTCCTTTCAAGATATTCAGCATCGTTTCCAGGCGTAAGGTTATGGCTGAAGGTTTCTCCTGAAACTTCCCCAACAGGTAAACCTAAAATAAAATTAATTATAGGCTTGAAATTCCTATAGGTTGGGAATTCAAATCTTTTCCCGTTTATAGTATCGCTTCTGTCTTTGAGAACATAACCAACATTTTTCTGAACGGGTCTTTTATTTTTGTCAAGATCCTTTTCCAGCTGCATCCAAACATTTAAATCAGTTTCATAAGGAGTTTCACCCGCAATCTTCATTTTAATACCGCTTTTAACAAATTGTCCCTTATGGATTACTTTTCCATGGTCGTCCACTTCATCTTCTTCCTTATCATATTCAAAACCTCCCCGGCCGGTGAAAACAATATTTCCCTCAACCTCAACAAACTTATCCGAGAATTCTTCCTGCCAGGCTGGGAGCAGTGCACCCCAATCATTTAAGAACATTCTTTCTTTATGGTTCTTTATCTTATAGTCCTTCACATATTGATAATAGATTTTTGTCAAGGAATCTATAAAAAGAAAATCAATTTCTTTTTTTGCGAGAAAATCAAAAGCCTGGATTACATCCGCAAGTCTCTTTGTATCTTTAGCTATTGCTTTAATACCTGCTTTATTGAAAAGATTTATTAAAAACCTGCTCCCTTTTTCATTATCAATAATTAATATAGGTCTTGAAAGCTTCAATTCCTTGTATACACCGATAATAAAATCACAAGCCGTACGAGATTTTCCCGCACCTTGAAATCCCCCGAAACTGCCTTTGATAAAATGGTTCTTTGCTACTAAATCAGTTGCGAAATCAGTTAACTTCATTGTTCTACCCTTTCTATATTTTTTAAGAAATAAAAGTGTTTAACCTGCCTGCCGTCAGGCAGGGAAAAAATGATTTACTTGCCTACCATTTTGGTAGGTAAATGGTGAATGTTCTCCCCGCATGATTTATGAGATAACAGGGAGTCTCAAAGCTGTCTTTTAACTCCCCGATAATTGAAACATCCTCGCCGGTTGAAACCTTCATTCTTCCGGCTAAGACAACATCTTTGTTACATCTGTATATTTTATCTGTCTTCATATCTTCTCTCTGCCTGCTCCAGGATTGTATCGTTTATATGCTCCGCATACCACTCGAGGATCTTCCGCTCCCATACTTCAAAATCATTGAGCAGCAGATTTACTACATCATCATCACTGAGACCTAAGACTTTTTGAACTTCTTCGAGGCCGTAAGCAGACAAATTGCAGACAGCCTCATCTATGTTGAATGTATTATTCATTGATTCCCTCTTAATTGAATGAAGATAATTCTTCAGTTTGTGAGATATCGAACACGGTTTTATAAAAGAAATAAACCTCTCCCGGTTCCTCGTTATCTTCTTGCTTAACTTGTCCTGATGGAACCGCAATTAAAAAACCGTGTGAACCTTTTTTAACTTGTCTCTGGAATTTCTGCCACTGCTTGTAACCTGCTACAACAGAAATTGAAATATTGTCTATATTCTGGAAATAGATTAAACATTGATTTCTCGGGGTGAGCTGATGTCCCTCCGGATTTATTATTCCTAACCTGGAGGAGAGCTCCTCCCGCTTTTCATCGGGAAGATCTGCAAGCTGTTTAATGATTTTACTAATCTTCTCTTTTTTTTCATCTGACATAATTATCCTCTCTTTCTATTACTTTGAGTAATATTTTGTTTTTTGTGTAAATGATTTTGAATTCTGTTCCCACAGTAAATCCAAATTCTTCAAGCTTCTGGTTTTTGATTTTTATCTGCGGGACTTTTGTATAGTCCCGCTTAGTGGAGTGGCTTGATTCATAAACCTTCATTTTTCCCCCTGGATTTTAGAATGCGGATGATTATAATTTGATTTGTACGTGATTAGATCCTGTGTTCTGCAGAGCTGGCGGAAATTGCTGAAATAGATTTTATTAGTATTTGATTTGATAAACAGATGGGTATTGATAAAGACTAAAAATAAACGCTCCCCTTTGTGATGGACTTCCCTGTGATAATACTGGTTTCTATCTAATGCACCTTCTAACCAGCCGAGAAAATTCCAACGTTTTTTCCTGGATTTAAAGATAATAACCAGCTGCTGCAGCGGTTCAAAATGCCCTACAGAGCGAAAACCGAAATGAGAAGCACCGCACTTTAGCGCGATGCTTCCTAAGTATTTATACTGAAATAATAAAAGGTTTATCATTTGGTCCCCCTTTTTTTTGTTTGTGAATTAAAATATTGTTCTGCTTCTGAATAGGTTGGAAAACGGAATGAGGTAAGAAAACCTGTGAAAGAAATGTTAATTACATAATATGAAGTACCCGAAGAAAAATGAACAGCTGTAAATCTCCAGTAACCTTGGGAATTTCTTGTTTTTTTAATGAGTGTTTGTTTAAGCATATTAATACCCTACCTTTCTGTAATTGGCAAGCCAGTACCTGACACAGGTTTTAGTGTAGATTGTGCGTATTCCCCGCATATATGCCATAAGGATAGCAGCTTCAAAGTATAGCCCCTTTTTAACGAGCCGCCGGTGAATGGCCATAAGAACCGGTTTTAAGAAAGCATAAGACATGTTGACCTCCTGGAAAATGAATTATTGAAACAATGTGTTTACACCCTGTAATGATTTGCCGCAATACGTGCCTAAAAAACCACGGACTGAAAAAACGGAAAAGCGAAACGAAAACGGGAAAAAGAAAAGGAAAAGAAAAAAACGCTATAACTTTTACAGGGCAGGGGTGCAGGGGGCAGGGCTAAAAAAACTGCCGGAACAATAAAAACAGGGAAATTGATTAGAGTTGCAGTTATAAAAATTCTGGCCGGTTTTTTTTGTCCCTAGACCCCAAGCCACTGCACTGTATCATGCTCGTTTTTTTCTTCCTTTTCTTTTTCTTCGTTTTATGTTTTTTTCAATCCGTAGGTTTAGTCAAATACAGAGAGACGAAAAAAGAGAAACATGGAAAGTGTTTAATGAGGTACAGACGAAGGCACACCTTTTTGTCATTTGCTATCAGGTAAATAGAGAGCTGGCATATCTTTTTGAATGTTAGCGAAATAGCGAGCGGTGCTTAAATTATTCAAAAAAGCACAAGCGAGCTATAAAGAATGAAAAAAAGTATGACAGCTATTAGAATGCTGAGAAAAAGTGTGCCTGAGCTAAAAGTCTTGTTCTTAAAAAAGCCTTGTTTAATCAATAGTTATCATAAAATAATTAAACGAGGTTTTTTTACCTGGTGAAATGGGCAATTCATTTCAGGATTTACTGAAAAGAATTAAAAATTATTTGTGAAGGGCTGACAGCATGGGAATGAACCAAGCATATAGGCTGTCAGACTGAACAATTAATTTTTGATAGGACTACAATTGTTATGTTTTAAGGTGATGAAGATACAAGAAAAAGTATTATTTTTTGATTTGAATAGTAAAGGGGACTGCAAAAATATATTAAGCCTATGATTCCTATCTATTTTATTAAAATTTCAAAACATTTGACTTAAATCACTAAAAATTGTATTATTGTGCTGGTATACCAAGTATACTTTTTATATAAATTCATATGATTTCACTTCATTATCGCAAAAGGGTTAAATGATTGTAAAAAAAATCTACAATTTCCTTTCTATTATTTTATTAATGATATTTTGTGCTGATAATATATTTGCACAAACTGGAAATATTTCCGGTATAGTTACAGATGCAACAGACGGTTCGCCGCTTATAGGAGCAAATATATTTGTTGCAGGCACATCGATAGGAACAGCTACTGACAGAGATGGAAAATATCGTTTAAGCAGATTGAATGTCGGAAGAAATTTAATACTATTTAAATACCTTGGTTACGGAACAGATAGTGCCTGGGTAGATATTGTTGCAGGAAGAACACTTGCTTATGATGTCAAATTGAGTCCGCAAGCAATCGAAGGAAAAGAAGTGGTTGTAACCAGTCAACTTCTTGGTCAAGCAGCAGCCATCAATCAACAGTTAACATCCAATACTATAGTGAATGTAGTTTCAAGAGATAAAATTGAAGAATTGCCGGATCAGAATGCTGCCGAATCAGTTGGGAGATTACCTGGAATTTCAGTAGAAAGAAATGCAGGTGAAGGAACCAAGGTTGTGGTTCGTGGACTTTCCCCGAGATTTAATTCCATAACGGTAAATGGTGAAAGAATACCATCAACTGATCCGGAAGATAGGTCAGTCGATTTGAGTATGATTTCATCTGATATGCTTGAGGGTATAGAAGTATTCAAAACTCTGACACCCGATAAAGATGCAGATGCAGTCGGGGGTACTATTAACTTTGTAATTAAAAAAGCCTCCAAAGGATTAAAGGGAGATCTAAGAATTCAGAGTGGTTATAATAATCATGAGAAAGATTATTCTCCGTATAAAAGCTCACTTAGTTTGAGCAACCGGTTTTTTAATAATAAGCTTGGAGTATTGGCTACAGGAAATATTCAAAGAGCAGATAGGGGATCTGACGAACTTAATGCAAGTTATTTATTTTCCAGGGAAAAAAGAGGAAATGAAGAATTCGCAAAGATTTCTGTTGATAATTTGAATTTAGGTGATCGGATAGAAATTCGGAATCGGTATGGTGCTAGTCTGGAAATGGATTATGACCTGGGGTATGGCTCGGTTATGTTCAGTAGTTTTTTAAGCAAGATAGATCGCAACGAAACAAGAAGAAGAAAGAGATACAGGGTCGCTGATGGTTATGTAGAATACTGGTTACGTCATAGACTAATAAACACAACCCTTTTTACAAATTCTATTACCGGAAATTTCGATCTTGGTTTATTAAATTCTCATTTGAATGTACAAGCAGCAATTTCTACTACTAATCAGAAAATGCCTTTTTCTCATGATTCACAATTCAGAGAATTAGGTGCTTTTTATGGTATAACAATTACTGATCAGGGACCACAGTACATACCGCAGGGTGCAAAAAATAATTTAAACGAAACCACATTCTATCAGGATTTTCTTGACGCTCAAAAAACAGACGATAGAAACATTACTGCTCAATTTGATTGGAAAATACCTTTTGTTTTTAGTAATGCTATTACCGGGAATATAAAATTCGGAAGTAAAATCCGGAATAAATACAGAAAAAGAGACATCAGTGAAAATATGACTTTAGCTTTTGCGATAGATACTATCGGCCGGCAAAACCCTACGCTTTTTGATGTAACAAGAGAAGGGAAGATTAAAATAGATAATTTCTATGATTACAGTTATGATCCGGGAACATTCTTGGAAGGACAATATGTTTTTGGACCTGCTAAAGGTTTGAGCATAGGCGCACTTGATAATTTTATGCATACTTATTGGAATAAATATGTTTTGAATGGAGCTGTTTCGCTTCAAGACTATGATGCAGGGGAAACTGTTTATGCCGGCTATTTAATGTCTGAGATTAAAATTGGAACCAATTTAATCTTTTTACCCGGCTTTAGATATGAAAAGACAAGAACGGATTATAAGAATATTTGGGGTGACATTGGTGTTGATGCACATGGACGAACAGTTCTATTAAAAGCCAAAGATACTATGGATGTGAAAACTTACGATGAGATTTTACCAATGATTCATTTGAAATATAAGGTATCACATTTTTTCGATATTCGATTAGCATTTACCAGAACATTAGCTCGACCAGATTATTTCAATTTGGTTCCATGGGAAAGAGTTTCTTATCTGGATCAGACTGTCGAAAGGGGTAATCCAAATTTAAAGTATACAAAGGTGTGGAATTATGATGTATTCTTCTCCTTATATAATGAACTTGGTCTTTTTACATTAGGTGGATTTTATAAAATTTTAAAAGATATAGACTACATAAGAACAAGTAGAATTCAAACACCAGGTACTACACTTGGTTATCAGTTAACAGAACCCGAAAATTCACCGGAGGATGCTAAAGTATATGGGATCGAAGTCGATGTACAAACAAACCTGAAATTTTTACCAAATCCTTTTGATGGAATAGTAATTAGTGCTAATTATTCAAGGATAAAATCTAAAACATATTACCCGTTCTTTGAGATTGGTCCCAGAAGCCCATTACCTCCTTACAGACCTACATTGATTGATACAGTAAGAGAGGGAAGAATGCCGGGGCAAGCAAATGAAATAGCTAACTTAACTATAGGATATGAAAAGGGGGAATTCTCCGGACGTGTCTCAATGATTTATCAAGGAGATGCTTTGATGACAGTCGGTACCCGAAGTGAACTGGACGGATATACAAATGCAACCGTTAGATGGGATATGACGGCGCAATATGAATTTATAAAAAATTTAAGTGTGTATTTAGATATAAACAATATTACGAATCAACCTGAGAAAGCATATCTGGGATTAGAAGCATTTCCAACGAATGAAGAATATTTTGGCTGGACTGCAGATCTGGGTTTTAGATACAAATTATGAAGATAAAAATTAACTTTAAACAAATTTTATTAAATCATCAACTAAACTGGAGGTAGTATGAATAGGAGTTATTCACTTTTTTTCTCTTTTATAATTAGTTGTACTTTGTTTTTGGGAATGTCTCAAATTAACTTTGCACAACGTATTGTAAATGTTTCACCGGGAGTCGGAACTTTAAATGAAGCTGTTGATGGAGATACAACGTTAACAGGCGAAAGAAACGAACCTCCTGCAACATATGTTCTGGAGAGAGATGGACTCTATTTATTAAACGGTACTATTACCAATCGAGGATATCATTTGATTATTAAAGCGGCAGAAGGTGACGGAGCTAAACCAATTCTTCAGCCTGCAGTTCAAACCGGTGGAGAATCCTCACGCTGTTTCGATCCCAGAGGAGATATTACGTTGGTAAATCTTTATGTTACTAATAAAGATGAACTTGGAAGCAATATTGATAGAATTCTGAGAGTAAGAACCGATAGCATTAGAATATATATTGATAGCTGTCAACTTGACTATGCATCACAAGCTGCTATACGCCTGGACGCAAAATGGACTAAAATATATTTAATGAATTCAATAGTTAGTAATATCGGAAGTATGACCAGCCCTGATAACGGTAGAGGGATTGATGACAGAGGGAATGAAATTGATACGCTCATATTTGAAAATTCTACTTTTTATAATCTTACAAGCCGAATTTTAAGAGACGGCGGTGGAATAATTAACTATGCAAAAGTGGATCATTGTACTATAGTTGATGTTGCACAAAGAGGCTGTTCAATTGGTGAAGCTGTTGAGGCTTATTATACAAACAATTTAGTTATTAATAATGGATTTTTAGGGCGTACCAAATCAGATACAAGAGCTATTGTAGAAATTTCTCCGTTAGGTTCTGACTTAGTACAGCAAGGTGTGCAGCAGGTTGTTGTAGTTAATAATAATAATTTCTGGATTGATCCTCAATTGGTTACAGCTCAACCGGATACTATAGATGAAGTCACTGTGTTTGATTCAACAACGGCAGCATTGGTTGACTCGTTTAACACAAATACAGATGCTCTGAATGAAGCAATTACATTTACATCCGCACCTGCTTTGCCAATACAGGTTATAACTGATTCCTGGGATATAAATGTTACTGACAAATCAGAAATGGATGAAGGGACTGATCCGTTTGGTAAAACACCATTTGACTTTGGATATTCAAATACAACACAGTCGTATTCTTTTGCAATGGGTGTTCAACCTTTAGGAGATTTATCATGGTTCGGAATGGTTGTTGGTGTTGATAACCAACTGAATTCCTCTTTACCGGCTAATTTCAAACTATTCCAGAATTATCCGAATCCATTTAATCCTACTACAACAATTTCTTACCAGATTGCAAATGAATCTAATGTTAAGTTGACAATTTACAATTCATTAGGTCAATTAGTAAAAACATTAGTTAACAATAATCAAACTGCGGGAAAATATTCTGTTAGCTGGAACGGAACAAATGATTTTGGCTCCAGAGTATCAAGCGGAATCTATTTTTATCGCTTAAATACAAAAGAGTTTTTAAGCGTCAGAAAAATGATAATGCTTAAATAGTAATTTGTTATATTTGATTGAGTTTGGTATTAATAGTACAGATAATAAATGACTAAAGGTATAAAATACAATGATCCGGCGCCTCTTTATAAACAGGTTGCTAATGATATTAAGAAAAGGATTAAAGAGGATAAGCTTAAAAAAGGCGCTTTAGTCGGATCCCACAGCCAACTGAGTAAAAAGTATTCAGTTAGCATCATAACAATTAAAAAGGCATTATCTGAATTAGTTAACGAGGGAATATTATATACCAGGGTAGGTAAAGGTTCTTATGTATCCGAAAAACCAAGTAAAAGATTGGACCTTTCAAAACATAAAACTATTGGATGTGTTTTGAGGGATATAAATCATCCTTTCTTTTCAAAGATTGTTCAGGGTATAGAAGAACGTGCTTATGAATTGGGATATAACTTATTATTATCAAACTCATCAAATAAAATAGAAAAAGAAGAAAATCAGATAAATCATTTCAGGGAATTAGGTGTTGATGGTTTGATCATTGCATCTCTTTCTCTTGAATATAATGCAACTGCTTATATTCAAAAACTGCATGAAGAAAATTTCCCCTATATAATGGTATCGTATATTCACGATCCTGATTTTTGGTATATTGGTTCGAACCATGAACTGGGTGGATATATGGCCACCGAGCACCTGATTAAAACAGGCTATAAATCAATCGGATATATGCATATGGGGAAAAGGAATTTATTAAGTGAAGTAAGAAAAAATGGTTACTACCGTTGTTTAACCGAATATAATATTCCCTTTGATTCAAAATTAATATTTATTTTGTCACATCCGGATGCGGAAATTAACCGTAATAGATTCAAGCTGGGATATGAGTTTGGTAAAGAATATATTAACATGAAGAAAAGACCTGAAGCATTATTTTTTTATAGTGATCTGTCGGCACTGGGATTTGAACAATATATTATGGAAAAAGGAATGAAAATACCTGATGATGTTGCTATAATAGGTTTTGATAATATTACGCTTTCGAGTTTCGCACAAATACCTCTTACAACTGTTCACCAACCAACAGATAAAATAGGTAGAATGTCTGTGGATATTATTCAGAAAAGAATAGACGGGATAGATATAGGCAATAGAACCATTTTAAAGCCTTCCTTAATCATTCGTGATTCCTGCGGTGCAAAGAAGAGAATGTCAATCGAATCTTCAGTCGATGATATATAGAAGACATTTTTATAAGTATTTCTGAAAGTTTACAAAAAATAATTTATATATAAGGATGGGCATATTGTATCCAATACAAAACAGATTCCGGAACATATCGGATATTTCAGGTATATGGAAATTCAAGATTGATCCGGAAAAGATAGGTGAAAAAGAAAAATGGTTTAGTGGATTTGATTCGGAACTTGATATTGCTGTTCCCGGAAGCTGGAATGAACAGCTTGAAGAAGTCGGACTTTTACATTATGTAGGATCTGCCTGGTTCGCAAAGAAAATTTTCGTTCCGGAATTTAGAAAGAATAAAAAGTATTGGATAAGAGTAGGCTCTTCCGATTATAATACTAAGATTTGGATTAATGGAAAATTCTTAGGTGAAAATAACTTTGGATTTTTGCCTTTCCAATTTGATATATCGGAATTTGTTGAACCCGGCAGTGAAGCTGAAATAATTTTACTTATAAATAACGAACTTAATTATGATACAATACCCCAGGGTATATCATCGGAAAATTACCATAATGAAAACAGGATTAGAGAAGAGACCAATCCTCCTGCACGATTTGATTTCTCTCCTTTCGGCGGAATTCATAGACCTATTCAATTAATCACTACTCCGGAAATATTCATAGACCAGATTAAAGTTGATACAAACGTTTTGACTAATAACTCAGGAAGAATTGAAGTTAAATCAATATTCTCTGAATCTTCGAATGGAAAAATTAAAGTAGTTATTAATGATGGAAAGGATGAATTTAAAGGAGAAGCAAATTTAAATAACGGATTAGCATTTGTTAAAATTGACATTAACAACTGTAAGCTCTGGTCATGTGAAACCCCTTTTCTTTATAATTTAACTGTTCAATTCATACAGAATAATGAAATTAAAGATGAATATTCTCTTCCGGTTGGAATCAGGGAAATAAAAATTTCCGGTAATAAGTTATTGTTGAACGGTAAACAAATTTATTTAAAAGGATTCGGTAAGCACGAAGATTATTCCGCAATTGGAAAGGGATTATTTTTACCATTAATGGTAAAAGATTTCGAATTACTAAAATGGATAAATGCTAATTCATTTAGAACTTCTCATTACCCCTATGCAGAAGAAACTATGTTCTACGCGGACAAGAAAGGAATTTTAATAATAGATGAAGTACCTGCAGTCAGTCTTGATTTCCGTTTTGTAAGTGAAAATACATTAAACAATCATAAAAAATTTATTCAACGATTAATTGAGCGCGATTACAATCATCCTTCTGTTATAGTCTGGTCGGTTGGAAATGAACCTAATCTCGTTGGAGATAAAGAATATTATAATGGGTCCGGAAAAAAATACTGGAAAGAAATTTTCGATCATACCAGGGCATTGGATGATTCAAGGCCAATAACAGTTCCTAACTGTACAAGAGCAGGTGTTCATGATCCGGTTTTCGAATTTAGCGATATTCTTTCAATGAACAGGTATTACGGATGGTATGAACATCCGGGTATGCTCGATTATGCAAGTGTTAAGCTTTCGAAAGAAATGGATGAAATTCATGAATTATATAAAAAGCCGATATTGTTTACAGAATTTGGCTCCGATACTATGCCCGGATTTCATTCTACTTCAGTCCAAATGTTTACCGAAGAATATCAATCAAAATTACTTGAAACGTATATAGAAATTATCCGGTCAAAAGATTATGCAATTGGGGAGCATGTCTGGAATTTTGCAGACTTCAGAACACCGCAGCATTTCAGGAGAGTTGTTCTAAATCTTAAAGGAATATTTACCCGGGAAAGGGCGCCTAAAAGTGCAGCTTTTAAATTAAAGGAAATCTGGGGCAAAAAATAAATGTCTATAAATATAAATTTAAAGCAACAAAGAAATTATTAATATGATATACGGATTAACACCATTAGACTTAGTAGTTATATTGGCTTACGTGCTATTAATAATTTATGTGGGTTGGTGGGCAAAACAGCAGGTTCAGTCAACAGGTGATTATTTTATGGGGAGCAGAAGATTCGGCAAAATCATGATGATCACAAATGCTTTGGGTGCCGGTACAAGAACAGATCAGGCTGTCGCTGTTAGCGGGGCGTGTTATCAAATTGGACTTGCCGGAATATGGTATCAATGGCTATATATTTTTAACACCCCCTTCTACTGGCTACTAGCTCCTATTTATAGAAGATTAAGATACATAACCACAGGTGACTTTTTTGAAGAAAGATATGGACAAAAGTTAGGGGCAGCGTATGCTGCTATGGGATTAATATATTTTACATTAAATGCCGGCTTGATGCTAAAGGGAACTTCCACAGCAATAGAAGCTGTGACAAAAATACCTTCGGATATTATAGTTTTTGTATTATTAGGAATTTTTTTAGCATACAGCGTTTTAGGTGGTTTAGTTTCTGCGATGTCCGTAAATGTTATCCAGGGTATGTTTATTCTGATCCTCTCTTTTTTATTGATACCTTTTGCATTGAATGCAGCCGGGGGTATTTCAACAATAAAAGCTGATCTACCCAGCTATATGTTTAGTTTCATTGCTCCACATGAAGTTACATTGTTCTTTATTATTGCTATTGTCATAAACAGCTTGGTCGGTATTGTGGTAGAACCACATCATATGCAGGTCGGAGGTGCCGGAAAGACAGAAATGAACTGCAGAACCGGATGGACATACGGAAATTTCGTTAAAAGGTTTGCTACTTTAGGCTGGGCTTTTGTAGGTGTGTTTGCTGCTGCACTTTTCCCGGGATTAACTTCAAAAAACAGGGAACTTGCTTTCGGTATTGCAGTTGTAAATCTACTTCCTGCTGGATTGATAGGTTTAATGGTTGCCGCTATGGCTGCTGCTGTCATGGCAGCCTGTCATAATTTTATGGTAGGAGGTTCCGCTCTTTTTACAAGAAATTTTTATAGAAGATATTTTAGAAAAAATAAAGAAGAAGTGCATTATCTGAAAGTAGCCAGGTACTCTTCTTTTTTAATTATGATAGGCGGAGTTGGTTTTGCATTAGTGCTGCCAAGCGTAGTTGAAGGTTTAAAAATAGTCTGGCAGATAACAGCTTTCTTTGGAATTGCATTTTGGATGGCAATTATCTGGAAACGCGCTAATAGATATGGTGTTTGGGCGAGTTTATTTGTCACGGTTCTTTCTTCACTTTATGTAGGCAATTATTTCGAATTTGGATTGGGTTTTAGTATTGCCTGGCAGATTACAATTTATCTTCCTCTTGGATTTTTATCTTTTATAATTAGCAGCTTATTGACTAAACCTGAACCCAAAGATAAACTTGATAAATTCTATACTTTACTCCATACACCTGTCGGCGAAGAATATAAATTAAAGGAAGCAGGAATAGAAATGATCCTCGATGGTGTTCCTGTTGATAAAATTGTGAATGAGAAAGAACCGGGTAAAAAAACATCATTGGAAGAAAAAGGTGAAAGCCTGTTAATTGTAAATTTACTTTCTCTTAAAAATAAATTTTCACTTAAGAAATATAAAATTGATATTTATGGATTTGCTGCTGCTGTGTTGCTTGTATTTGTAATTATCGGAATCGGGTTATTCACCGCAAGTCTGGGTTAAGCTGATTAATATGAAGGCTATTAAAATTAAAAGATTTTTGAAGGTTTTTTTACTTTTTATTTTCATTATAAATATATCAGCCTTTCCGGAGAAGGGAGCAGTCTTGTTAAAAAAAGAATGCACCAGGAATCTTTTAATTCTTGCAAATGATCTAATCAAAATTCAAAATCATGATTCTACTAATTCGAATTTTGGAGCTTTATATTGTAAATCATGTTCTGATTATCATACAAGAGCTTCAGAATCCGTTTTACCTTTTGCTGTTGCTTATAAAGTAACCGGCAACAAAAAATATCTTAATTCAGCTCTATCAACAGCAAGTTGGCTAATCAAACAACAAAATACTGATGGTTCATGGTATGAAACTCCTTCTAAATGGACAGGTACAACAACAGACCAGCTTTTATCATTATCTGCTGCATATCCCATTCTAAAAGAAAAATTATCTAAGAAACAAAAAGAAGTCTGGATTAACTCAATAAAAGCAGCCTCAGATTGGCTTGTAAAAAAGATGAACCCGGTTTTTGCAAGCATTAATTATTGTGCAACAACAACAGCTTCTTTAATGGTTGCCTTTCAAATAATACATGATTCTGCTTATGTAAAGAAGGCTAAAGACCTTGCAATGGTTGTTTTACCGAAATTTGATGATGATTATTTTCTGACGGGAGAAGGTAACCGGATTAGGGGAACTAAATACGGGATTGATTACGGTTATGATCTTGATATGTCACTTTGGGGATTAGCACTTTATGCAAAATTAGTTAAAGATGATCTTGCTAAAAATTATGTGACAGAATCTCTTAAAAGGATGATTTATTTTATTTATCCGGATGGTTCAACAGATGGATCCTGGGGTGTTAGATCAAGTAAGTGGACTACTTTCGGTAGTTTTACCGCCGATGGCAGTCAAATATTGTTTGCCTTATTTGCACAAGTAAATCCAATATATCGCACTGCGGCATTAATGAACCTCAATTACTTTATGATGATGAGGAAAAACGGTCTTATAACTTTTGGACCTCATTATTCAGATTTGTTTGATCAAGCTCCATGTATATATACAACATTTTGCAGGGCGAAGAATTTAGCATTAGCAATTTTATATGCTGATGAAAATGAAGGACAAACACCCAAATTACCAACTCAAAAACCTGACTGGGCAAAATATTTTAAGACAATTGATGTAGCTCTTATCCGAACAAAAAATTTTATGTTGACTGTAACCGGTTATAGATATAAAGATATTCGCAGGGGCTCTGATTTTAAATATATGTTTAGACCTTCCGGCGGATCAATTACCAATCTTTGGGTTGAAGGCTATGGTTACCTTCAGGCATCAAGTCAAACTGAATATCACAGATGGGAAATGAATTATCCGGAAATTGATAGCTCAATTACAATTACGCCAAGGATCGAATTTTCCGATTCAAATGCTTATTACACAAATTTATATGAGTTTGATTCACATATGGAGTTATCTGATGAAAACGGAATTTATACCGTTAAAGCCACCGGAGAATTAAAAGATAAAAACCGCTGGGAGGGCGGCGTGGCATATACTTTAACTCATATTATTTCAAACAACAGCATTGAAAAGAAAATAAAGCTCAGATTTCATGGACAAAAACCGGACGTAAAAATAATTGAACCGATTGTCCAAAATAAAAATACTAAATTCAAAAGAATTGATGATCATACTGTTGAAATTTTAGGTGGAAAGAGGGGATTCACTTTTAATCTGTTAAATAAAGAATTAAAACTGGAGATGGGAAAAAATGAAAAATTTTATCGTCAACCATTTCCTTCACTTAAAGCATACCCGATTGTTATAAATGTTAAACCGGATGCAGACGGATTCATTAAAGAAGTTAATTACCGGATATCAATTAATTGATTTTTTAAATATCAAAGAAAATATTTTCAAAAATGGTAATAAATAAAATAAAAAATTACATTCTTTTGTTTTTATTTTTAACGGCGATTGATGTATTCTCTCAAAACATAATTAATGATAATCGATGCAGTTTAAATGTTCAACCTTATCCGAAAAAGGTTGAATCATTAGACAAAGCGATTATTACCGGAAGACAATTTATTCCGGTGAATGCTATTAAAACTGAGGAGAAAAAAGCAGCAAATTACTTTAAGTATATATTTCAAAAAAGAATTTCACAAAATGTTGAAATTAATATTCGAAACAGCAACAGTGTTTCTACGAGTGAATGGGAAATTAAGTTATCGCTTGTTGATTATAAAGACTCGTTTATAAATGATCAATACTATTCGATTCAGTGTTCACCGGTAAAGAAAGAAATTACCATTTCATCACCAGGGCAATTGGGTCTTCTGTATGGTGTTGTTACCTTTTCAAAATTTATATCGAATGACAGTGGAAAGATAAAAACAGATTTATTCAATGTAGTTGATTGGCCGGCATACATCAGACGGGGTGCATCGGCTGTTTTCAGGCTTGAAGATGTTGACGATCTGTTAGATTTTGCTCTGAAGAATAAAATAGCCACCGTAGCAATGGCAAGCCGGGTTTACCCGTGGTATAAGATTGATAATGACTACAAAAAAATTCTTGAGAAGATTAAAGCTTGGAAAAACCGATTCGGCGGACCACGGATAATGCAGATGCAGAATATCTATGATAAAAAACAGATTGAAATTTCAAATCCTGCAGACTTAGACAGTTTGGAAAAAGTAATTAAGCTAGGGATCGAATACGGAACAGAAGAATTAATGATTTTAGCCGATGATACACCGCCGTTCAAATTCAGAGATGGATACATTTTAACGAGTGAAAGGGATAAACAAAAATTCGGAAGTATGGCTGCAGCCCATTGTTATCTCATGAAAAAAATTGACGACTGGATAAAAACAAACAATTATAATGTTGAGCTTTCTTATGTTCCGCCGTTTTATACTTATGAAGATATGCACTACGGTGATATGGCTCTTTACAAGAATACTCCCTGGGAAAAAGATGCTTTTCAACCTTTGATTGAGTTTCTGAGTTATGTGGGGTTAAATATGCCGGATGATGTCTTCATAGTCTGGAGCGGACCAAATGTACGAAGCAGAAAAATAACAGTCGGAGATTTAAATGATTGGACTAATAAATTAAAGGGAAGAGTCCCTTTCCTTTGGGATAATACTATTTACAGCCATTTCCCGTTTACATCTACTCCGTTGTTTACTGCATACCAAAATGATTTGCCTAAGAATTTTTATAAGCTTACTGCAGGCAATGGTATGTTTTTAAATGGAAATGCAAATGCCGAGGATACAAGAGTATCAGAAATAACTGCAAATGATTATTTGTGGGATCCCGAAAATTATAATCCTGAAAAATCGCTGAATACTGCAATGGAAAATTATTATGGCAAAAAATATGTAAAGATGTTATTTGATTTTAAAGATATTGAGTTAGCGCTTCGTAAAAAGATTGGGGAGAGAAAATTATGGTTTGAATCTGATACGCTCTGGAAGATTGTTAGAAAAATTCGATTTACAACTGATAAAAATCCTTTTTATTATCATTTAAACTATAGCCGCTTAAAAGCGCTCCGGCTGCAGTTAAAAAATTCAGTTAAGGAACCTGTTTCAAAAGAAGAGTTTGTAAAAGAGTGTTTGAAACTGGATAAAAAGAGGAATGACATTATTGAACAATTGAGCAGGACAAGTAAGTCCCTGGCAGAAAGAATAAAGACAATTTTAAGTCCATTGCCTGATTTTAATTCTATGCAGTAAATGCTTAACAGAAGGAGTTTAAATGAAATCAAAATGTATTAATGGTATAATTTTTCTTGTAGCAGTAATTTCCTTTATAACCTTTAATTCCTATGCTCAGCAAAAGAATATTCAAAAATCAAAAGTGTTGAATGCAATTAACGAATGTGCTGATTATGCAGCAACTGTTTTACTTGACGATAAAGGTGAATCACGATGCGATTACAATATTATTGAAGGGAAATGGTATTCATATGAGCCGCCCTGGCATACCGGGCAAATAATAAATGCCCTGGTAAAAGCTTATAAGCTTACAAAAAATGAAAAGTATTTATTGTATGCAAAGAAAGCCGGTGATTGGTGGTGCAGTTTACAAATAAAAGATAATCCTAAACTAAATGGAATGTTGAGAGCAATTCACGGGGATGGCATCAACTACATTGTTTTCGCTACAATTACCGATGGTACCCCGGGACTTTTCAATTTATATAAAGTTACCGGAGTAAAAAAATATGCAGAAGTTCCGACTGAAGCCGGGGAATGGATGCTTAAGCACATGTACGTTCCAAGTAAAGGTGTTTTTTATGATGTTTTAAATGCAAAAACGGGAGAGGTGTTAAAAGAGAACAGTCCTTTCTGGCCGGGCAAAACAAAACAAACCCTTTATGATGTTGCTAGACCTAATAATGAAGGTTCAATGTATAAAGATATGTATGAGTATACAAAGAATGAGAAATATAAGAAGGTCTTTATAGAACTATGTGAAAGTCTTGTTAAAAAACAGGATCAGTGGGGATTGTGGATGGATTTCATGCCGAACGATAAAGAGACCGGAACATATCATCCGAGGTTTAATTTGTGGTATGCAGAGTCTTTATTAGATGGATTCGATTTAACGGGAAATAAAAGGTATCTCGAAGCAGCTAAAAAAACACTGCTTACATACCAAAAAGCTCAACGAAAAGACGGAACTATATTTTATGTGAATAATGTTGAAGGAAGTTATAAAGAAGGTTCAATAACAGGTTCAGCGGTTGCTTTCGCAGGCATACTCTGGATTCGTTTGATTAAAGCTGGTGTTGGTGATGAATTTAAAAATAATGTCGAACGTTCGGCACATTGGATTATTAATAATCGCTATTCTGTAGATCACCCTGATAAAAATTTAGCCGGCGCAGTAGTCAATTTAAGAACAAGACATAAAAAAGGAAAAATTTGGATGACACAAAGAGATGTAGGTACCTCTTTCGGGATTAGATTTTTAGTTGATTATTACAGATATAAATTTGGAGAATAAAAAAGTAATGCAGAAAAAATATTATAGACTTCTTCCTTTACTATTTATAATTGTTGGTTGTGCAGTCTCAACCGGAAATATTAAACCGAAAGCGATTTTTGTTTCACCACAAGGTAATGACAGCAACTCCGGATTAACTATTAATAATCCGCTATTAAAAATAAATAATGCTGTTGAGATAGCTGTTCCGGGAGATACAATATACCTGTTACCCGGAACATACAGGCAGATAATAAATGTTAACTCAATAAAAAATGAGGCGGAAAAGCCTGTATATATTTATGGCTACTCAAAAAACAAAAATGATTACCCTGTTATTGACGGCGGTTTAGTTAAACCGTCAAATTCTGCTGCTAACTATTGGATAGTTATTAATAATTCAAACTGGATTGAATTTGGAAAAATCAAATTTATTAATGGCTGGACAGATCCGATACAAATTAATAATTCGTCATACATTACGTTTAACAGCTGTATGTTTTGGGGTGCTCGTCATGTTATCTGGGCAAAAGGCGATTTAACAAATCACTTGCTTGTTGAAAACTGTTTCTGGGATCAGGGAGGGAATTTTTTATGGAAAGTTGAAAAAGATACTTTCGGAGTAGATGGATGGACATCCATGCATCATAAGAGTATGGAATATTTCAATGGTTCCATTATTGATTTTCGCGGAACGGAAGGCTCAATAGTTATCAGGGATAATACCATAAAAAATGCTTTCAATGCAATTCGCTGGCGCGGGAAGGATGGAGGTTACGATTCCAATGTTGAAATTTACGGAAATAATATTTCACAGGTAAGGGACAATGATTTTGAACCGGAAACATACACTTACAATTTATATATCTATCACAACTTTAGTCATAACATTCACAGAACTTTATCTGTTGATCATGTCAACGGCGGTTATATTTATTATTACGGCAATGTTATTACAACCGACAATGATCCTTGGACAATAAAAGTCTGCAACAGTTTCTGGAAAATTTATGGTAGCACTGGGAGAAATTTGGATTATCCGCTTTATCTTTTCAACAATAGCTTTTATGGATGTGCATATGCATACAAAACCGATGCTGGCGAATCTATCCAAACCAAACATTTCAATAATGCATATTATTTTTCACTCGATAACGGATGGATAGTAAATAAGTGGGATACTACAGATGTGTTTGATTACGATATTTCGAATAAAAAATGGCCTGAAAATTTTATTAAGCATGACCAGGAAGAACATGGTGAAATTGCAGATATAAAATATGTTGCTCCCTTTAACAGAAATTTAAAACTGCAGAAGGATAGTCCGGGAATTGATGCGGGCAAAATAATGTCCTTCCCGGAATTAGACTGGAAGCAATCGTATTCCGGTAAAGCACCTGACGTGGGAGCTTACGAAAATGGAAAGCTTGTGGAAGGTCCACCATTCCGTTTTAGAATTCCACCCGGGATAAAACTTAACTATAAAGAAAAGCCAAGAATTGTAAGATACAAAGTAAAGGATAAGGAGCTTTTGCTATACTTTTCCGATAAACTTAATAAATCATCAGTCGATAAGAATAAAATTGAAGTTTATCAGGATGGGAATATAATTAATGTTAAATCTGCAACGGTTTCAGATGATAATTACGAGATTATACTTCAAACTGATAAGGAATTGGATCCTGAGCATCTTTCGATTTCATTTAGCGAATTCCCGGTCGGTTTAAACGGTGAAAGAGCCACTTATTGGGCATCGACCATAAATATTTACAGAAAGCATAATTGAAATACCCGACAAATAATATATGAAAAAAAGTTATAAGAAGTTTTTGCTGTTCATTTCTACTCTTGGTCCGGGATTGTTTTTAGTAGGATACAATATCGGAACCGGCAGTGTAACTACAATGGCATCCGCCGGCGCCTCTCATGGGATGATGTTAACCTGGGCTGTTCTATTATCATGTATTTTTACTTACTTTCTTATTGTTGCCTTTGGACGATTTACCGTTGTAACGGGGAAAACAACTCTAAGCAGTTACAAAGAATACTTCGGTAAGTGGGTGGCGATTTTTGTTTTTATTACAATCATTTTTACAGAAATGGTTTCGAGCATTGGTGTAATGGCAATTGTAACAGATGTTGTACGCGAATGGTCGAAGCCTTTAACCGGTTCAGGAGAAGGATTCAATTCGATAATACTGGCACTCCTGTTTATAGGAATAATGGTTTATACGTTGCTTAACGGTAAATACAGCATGATTGAAAAAATTCTTACTGTCTTTGTCACGTTAATGGGATTAAGTTTTATCCTTACATCTTTAATGGTTATACCGGATGCAGGAACTGTAATTTCAGGATTAATACCAAAAATTCCGGCAGAAGCAAATGCAGGTTTAGTTGTAACGGGGATGATAGGTACAACAATGGGAGGTGTGCTTTATATTGTGCGTTCAATTACTGTAAAACAAAAACAATGGACTTTAAAAGATTTTAAAATAGAGAAAAGAGACGCAATTGTTTCTTCATCTTTAATGTTCATCCTGAGCATATCGGTTATGGCTTGTGCTGCAGGTACATTGTTTCCAAAAGGTTTGCACGTTGAAAATGCCATTGATATGATAAGGCTGCTTGAACCGCTTGCCGGAAGATTTGCCATATCGGTTTTTGTTGTTGGAATTGTGTGTGCAGGATTATCGTCACTTTATCCTCATTATATGCTTGTACCGCTTCTTCTTGCTGACTACAAACAAGAAGAGCTGGATTTTAAAAAATGGAGGAACAGGATAATTGTAATTTTTTATGCATCACTTGGTTTAGTTGTCCCTATATTTGGCGGAAGACCTGTTCTTGTAATGATAGCATCTCAGGCATTTACATTAGTTGTTACACCACTTGTTGTAATTCTTATGCTGATATTAATCAATAGAGAGAGTGTAATGGGAAAATACAAGGCTAAACCGGGTACTAATGTTATTCTCAGTATTATTTTTCTCTTTACACTTGTTATGTCAGTTGTTGGTGCTGTTTCATTGGCCGGTTTATTTTAACCAGGAGAAAGTTTAATGTTCGATAAAAAAATTACATGCTGCTATTTATACCCAATTACAAAATACGGCTATCCGCCTTCTGCAGATAAAACTGATTTATATCTGGAAGAAATGAACAAGATGGGTTTTACTTCGGTTGAGCTGGAGGGAATCAGGGAAGCCCACCTGATGAAAGTTTATGAAAGAAGATTTGAGATAAAACAGAAGCTTGTCGATTTAAACCTTGAATTACCTTATTTCTGCGCTGTTCTCCCTGGGCTTTCTTCTCTTGATGAAAAAGAAAGATATGAGAATATTAAACTTTTTGAAAAAGGCTGTGAGATTGCTGCTGAATTTAATTCTAAAGGTATTTTGGATAATGCCCCGATTCCTCCCTATAAATTTCCCGAAGATATTCCAATAGTAAGGCATTATGAAGAAGAATCTTTACGAAATGCTTTTTTACCAAAAGATTTTTTATGGGATAAATTTTGGAAACGATTAGTTGATACATTCAGAACACTTTGTGAAATTGCTGAGAACTATAAATTAACTTATCAAATACATCCTGCAGTTGGTGTTCTTTCTTCTACTGCTGATGGATTTCTCTATTTTTTTGATGCGGTTAAAAAAGATAATCTTCGTTTTAATTTTGATACTGCAAATCTTTTTACCGTTAAAGAAAATCTTCCTTTGTCTTTAATGAAACTAAAAGATCATATTGATTATATCCACGTATCCGATAATCATGGATTTAAAGTCGAACATCTGGAAATCGGAAAAGGAAAAATTTCATGGCACAAATTTTTTGAAGTTCTTGATAAAATAAATTTTAAAGGTAATATCGGTATCGATATCGGGGGAGATGAATCTAATGTTGAACTTATTGATGAAGCATATATCTCTGCAGCAAATTGGCTTCAAAATAATTGGTTAAAATTAAAAGATAAATAAATGTATAGGATTTTACTAATAACACTAATTATAGTTGCATTATCATTCGATTTCTACGGTCAGAACAAGATTTTATCTTTGGTTCCTGAACCAAAATCAGTAACTCTTTTGAATGAAAAATATTTACTGAATGATTCTCTAATTTCAATAAAATATTCATTTAAAGACACTTCAGATATTTATATCCCGATAAATGAAATTAAAGAGACTTTTAATTTATTTAAAGGATTTGATATCAATTCATTAAATAATAGTCAACGCCAAATTTGGCTTGGTTTACCAGGCGATGATAATAAGTTTAAAAATGCCTGTAAAGAGAATAAAATCTGGGACAATAGTATTGAATCAAAGATTGGCAAACAAGGTTATTCATTGGTTATAAAGAAAGATATAATACTTATTGCCGGTAATACAAAAACGGGAGTTTACTATGGCATTCAAACTCTTAAACAGTTATTGCGTGGAAACCGGAATAAAGAATTTATCCCGGGAGTTAAAATAATCGATTGGCCGGATCTAAAATATAGGGGGATACTCGATGATATAAGCCGCGGACCAGTTCCTACTATGGAATTTATAAAGCAGCAAATAAGCAGACTTGCCGAGTTAAAGATGAACACCTTACAATATTATACTGAAAATGTTGTATTGACAAAAAGCCATCCTGAATTTGCTCCGCCGGGAGGAGCGATATCAATTGAAGAATGGAAAGAGTTGTCTGACTATGCCCGGAAATATCATGTAATGCTAATAGGAAATTTTCAATCATTCGGTCACTTTGAAAAAATACTTGCCATACCTGAATATTCCCATTTAGGTGAAAGAGGAAAAGTACTATCGCCTGCTTTTCCTGAAAGCATCCGATTATTAAAAGACATTTATTCCGAGATGGTTCCTGCATTCAATTCTCCCTTTTTTAATGTTAATGCTGATGAAACATTCGATCTTGGTAAAGGCGCCTCAAAACCAATGGTTGACAGTCTGGGTTATGCTGTAGTTTATACGAGTCAAATAAAAAAGATGCATGATATTTTGAAAAATCTTCATGTAAGAATGATGATGTGGACAGATATTTTGTTAAAATATCCCGAATCTTTATCAATGCTTCCAAAAGATATTATAATGATGACCTGGGGATATGATCCGCAGGATTCCTATTCGGATATGATTGAACCAATAAAAGATGCAGGATTCGATTTTACTGTGAGCCCGGGAGTTTTAAATTTTTTAAATACTATGCCGGATTATTCTCAGACAATGCCCAATATTCATAATCTTGTGAAAGATGGTATTAATTATGGTGCAATAGGAATGGTGTGTACTGTCTGGGATGACGGCGGCTCTGCAATGTTTTCAAGGGACTGGTATGGAGTTGCGTACTCTGCTGATCAAAGCTGGAATTCTTCTCCCTACGATCCCGGGGAATTTGATAGCAGATTCAACAGTGCAATATACGGGGATTCAACTGAATCTTTAACAAAAGCAATTTGGAATTTGGATGAACTTGCAGATTTACCAGCTACAGGCGGTATGAAAGAAAAATTACTATGGACAAAAGTAATTCCCGACAGCGGTGAAGCAATCAGGTTTGGTATGGACAAATGGGACAAAGTTGTTCGAATAGTCAATTATGCAGAAGAAAATTTGATTAATGGAAATCCATCGTTTTATAAATATGATTACAAATATTTTGAGTTTACGGTTAAGCAATACAGATATTTTGCAAAACTAAGATTTAATCTGCTGGAATGTGCAAAATTATATAAAGAAGCATTTAAGTCTCAAAATATTGATAGAAGTATTGCACGGAATAAGATTGTTAAAGTAATGAAAATTTTAGGCGACACCAGGGAAATGGCAATTAATTTAAGTAATGATCTAAGCAACCTTTGGCTAAATGAAAACAAGACTTATTATCTTGATTCAATTTTATCCAAATATAAAAATCAAATAGATGCTCTGCATGATGTAAAACGAAGAGTATCAAATGTTTTAGATAGTCTGGATAAAAATCAGCCAATCCCGGATGCCTCCTTTGTCCGCCTTAAAATACAAGAAGCGGAGGGAAAATATTTTACAGAATGGATGATGACAAATCCAATAACTGTTTCCTCAAATGCAGAGAATGATTCAATTGATTATTTAAAGGCTATGAAAGGAGAATTGAATGCGGTTCCAAAAGTAACCCAAGAGTTTAATTATAATAACCATACTTATCGCTGGAGGAGAACTTCTTCGATATACTTTGATGTAGTTAATTTAAATAATGAATTCCCGGGTAACAACACAAATGTTGTTTCTTATGCATTTGCAAATATTGATTGTCCGAATGATATGATTGTTAAAACTTCTATTGGGAGCACTGATGACATTGACGTAATAATCAACGGGAAACTTGACTACAGAATAAGGGATAATCAAAAACTGAAAATTGACAAAAATGTATTCGAACTTCCTTTAAAAAAAGGAAGAAATAATCTAATGTTAAAATTATATCAAAAAGATGGCGATTGGAAATTTACCTTCCGTATCCTGGAACATGAGGTTAGAAATAATAAAAACCGCTATAAAATAATAGAATAAAAATTATGAAAAGTCAGTTAGCCGATTTTAAAATAGATAAACTTTTAGTAAGAATCTTTAATGATAAAGAATCATTGGGCAGAGCTTCTGCTCATGATACTGCTGAAAAAATAAAATATTTGTTGCAGCAGAAATCCGAAATTAGAATGGTGTTTGCTGCTGCACCATCACAAAATGAATTCCTGGATGAATTAGTAAAAACTGAAGGGATAGAGTGGAAAAGAATAACAGCTTTTCACATGGATGAATATATCGGTCTTAATGAGAATGCAGAACAGCTTTTCAGTAAATATTTAATGAATAGAATTTTTACAGCAGTAGATTTTAAAAAAGTTCATTTAATTAAACCAGGTATGAACCCTGAGCGTGAGGTACAAAGATATAAAGCATTATTAAAAGAAAAACAAATAGATATTGTATGTATGGGAATTGGCGAAAACGGACATGTAGCTTTTAACGATCCTCCGGTTGCTGATTTTAATGATCCTCATTTGGTAAAGATTGTTGAACTTGATGAGGCTTGCAGAATACAGCAGGTGAACGATGGATGTTTCTCTTCCCTAGAAGATGTTCCCTTAAAAGCAATTACTTTAACAGTTCCTGCTTTAATGAAAGGAAGTTATCTGTCGGTTATTGTTCCGGGCATCAGAAAGGCTGATGCAGTTCATAATACTTTATACGGAGAACTCAGTACAAAATGTCCGGCTTCGATCCTTAGGAAGCACGATAGTGCTGTAATATACCTGGATAAAGATTCGTCATTAAAAATGTTTATTTGAATAAATTGGATTTATCATATAGAATTAAACTTATTTAAAATTATGATGGCTTTTACAAAAAAAATTTTCTTCGTTTTTATTCTATTAGTTTTATTTTCAACCGTTAGTTATGGACAAAAAGAACCTTCCGCATTGAAAACTGTAACGTCGATAGCGGATAGAGTTATTAACGATTGTCAGTTTGAATTTAAGTTAGTTGAGCAGGAACCAGTTCTCGGTGTTCAAATAATTGATTTTGACAATGTATCTTTTAATAATGGTCTGTTTTATGCACTAAGTTCCATTAAAAGTGATTCTAATATATTCATAAATCTTGGAATAAGTGCTTCCCCGAATGTTTCAATCTTTATTAATGATAAAAAAATAAATTTTAGAACATCCCAAAATCCATCTATTAAAGAAATTGCTTACGGGATGATAAATTTTGATGACACCATCAAGACCGAACTTAAATGTGGCAGCAATAAAATCTTAGTAAAATCTACGATTAAAGGTTCAAAAGTATTTATCAGGCAAATAACTAATGATCCTGAATCCGAAGGCCGGATAAAATTTTTAATGCCTCCTATATCCGGAACATCAGGTACTTCAAGCTGGTTATTTCTCGGCCCATTATCCAATCAGCTTGAAGACCTGCCTGATGATTCAATTAAGAATTATTATCAGAATGAAAATGAATATTTAACATGGTTTTTACCCAAACAAAACATAATACCTGAGTTAAAAATAAATCAGAATAATATATTTAAAAAGATTCTTATGCCGACTGGAATTATGCAAATGGAGAAACTGTGCTGAGTATTTGGGAACTGGGTGAAATATCAGGGGTTGAAAAGTATCAGAAATTTGTAAAGAAATGGTGTGATTTTATAATTAAAAATATTCCGTATTTCCGATACCAGTATGATACACTTCATGCTTTAAGGGGAAGCTTCCACCGTATATTCCGAAAATCAATGCTTGATGATGCTGGTGCGCCTGTGTTTCCTTTTCTTCAAATTTATATGAATAGAAAAAATGAAAAATATCATAATCTAATATATGAAATGGCTGATTATGTTATGAATAAACAGTCAAGATTGGATAATGGAACATTATGCAGACCCGAGCCGGAAAAGTGGACCGTATGGGCTGATGATTTATTTATGAGTGTTCCTCTAATGCTTAGAATGGGTAAAATAACCGGTGAGAAAAAATATTATAGCGATGCCGTTAAACAAATAAAAAATTTCAATTCTCTTTTATTTGATAAGAATAAAAGATTATATAAACACGGCTGGTTCAGCAGGACAAAAAAAACTTCACCTGTTTTTTGGGGAAGAGCAAACGGCTGGATAATGTGGGCTGTTTCTGAAGCTCTCTCTTTATTGCCAAAAGATTATGAAGGTTATTCCGATATAATGAAGATTTATAAAGAGCATGTTGACGGTTTAATAAAGTATCATGATAAAAGTGGAATGTGGCACCAGGTTTTAGATCATCCCGAATCTTATGAAGAAACTTCCTGTACTGCTATGTTCATCCTGGGTATTGCGAGGGGAGTAAATAATGGGTGGCTTGACAGAAAATATTCTCATGCTGCTGTAAAAGGATGGAATGCTCTAACTAATAAGATTGAACCAGACGGAATCGTTCATGGAATTTGCCGTGGAACAGGAATGGGTGATAATTTAGAGTTTTATTTCAACAGGCCGACTATTGACAATGATCCGCGTGGATTAGGGGCTGTAATAACTGCTGGGATTGAAATAACAAAATTAGAAAGTAACTGAGGATTTATGTTTTCCATAATTAAAAAATTTGTTTCTTGTAAAAGTATAATGTTTGTTGTCCTATTTTTCTTCACTCAAATTATTCAGGCTCATAATTATATTTTTAATATAGCCGATTATGGTGCCAAAGGTGATGGAATTACTTTAGATACAAAAGCAATTCAATCTGCAGTTAATGATGCTGCTGAAAATGGCGGCAGGGTTGTAATTCCAAGCGGTAAATTTTTATCCGGAACAATATTTATGCGAAGTAATGTTACGATTGAGCTAACCGAAGGTGCTGTTTTGCTTGGCAGTACAAATATTGCGGATTATCCGGATACAATCCCCTCACTTAAATCTTATAATGATGTTTTTTTAACCCAGAGTCTTATATATGGTGAGAATCTTAATAATATTTCCATTATAGGTAGAGGAACAGTAGACGGCCAGGGGAGTGCATTTAAAGTAACTACAAGAAAAAAACCGGATAGATACATGAAACGTCCTTTTGTCATCCGTTTTATTGCGTGTAAAAATATTTTAATTCAAAATATTACTATGAAAAATTCTGCGATGTGGATGCAACAGTATCTGGCTTGTGAATACCTGACAGTTAGAGGAATAAATGTTTATAACCATGCTAATCAAAATAATGATATGATTGATATAGACGGCTGCAGAAACGTAGTAATATCAGATTGTTTTGGAGATACCGACGATGATGCGTTAACATTCAAGAGTACTTCAGATATTATTAATGAAAATATTACTGTTACAAATTGTGTTTTGAGCAGCCACTGTAATGCTATAAAATTCGGAACTGAAACAATTGGGGGGTTTAAGAATGTCTCAATTTCCAATATGGTAATTAAACCTTCCGCAAGCAAAGATAAAATTTACGGTCTGAGCGGCGGTATCGGTGGGATAGTACTTTCTATTGTTGACGGTGGAATAATGGACGGAATCACAATTTCAAATATCAGAATTGATGGTGTTCAAACACCTATCTTTTTAAGGTTAGGTAATCGTGGACGAACCATTAGAGAAGGTATGCCCAAGCCCACGGCTGGAATTATGAGAAATATAAACATTAGTAATATAATTGCAACGAATGTTTCCAATATCGGTTCATCAATTAATGGAATACCCGGGTATTATATTGAAAATGTATCTTTAAGTAATATCACAATTCAATACAGCGGAGGAGGGGGTGTTACGGATACTAATCAAATTGTTCCTGAAGAAGAGGAGCAATATCCCGAAAGCAATATGTTCGGAAAACTTCCGGCGTACGGTTTTTTCATAAGGCATGTTAAAGGACTTACCTTAAACAACTTCAATCTAAATGTTATTAATAATGAAAAGCGTCCAGCATTAATAGTTAATGATGCAGATAACGTTAATGTTTATGGATTTAAAGCAAATATAGATAAAGAAGCAGATTCTTTCATTAAATTGATTAATACAAGGAATATATTTATATATAATTCCAGACCGTTTGATTCTACAAAGTGTTTTTTATATGCAGAAGGAAAAGAAACAAAAAATATTAATCTGACGGGAAATGACTATTCAAATTCAGGAAAAATTTTTGAAGTTTCTGACGGTGTGAGAAAAGAAAATATAATTTTAAATCCTTGATAAAAATTTTAATATAACTAACTATACCTGCCGAATTTTTCAGCTAACTTAACAAGCAGTTCAATATTTCTCTGCGGAGTATAGGGTGCAACAGAACAAGCTGAACTCAGAATAAATCCTCCTCCGGATTTACCAATGTTTATTCTCTGCACGACATCCTTTTCAATACTGCTTTCATCGGCATTTAATAGTATATGAACGGGATCAATATTTCCTTTAATAAAAACTTTCCCGGTTAATAGTTCTTTTGCTTCGATAAGTTCCACTGTTCCTAAGGGAGGTGGATCGAGGGTATCTATTCCGTTTGTTCCGGTTTCCATCATTAAATCGAGTCTATCTCCGATACTGCCGCATGTATGTGTATAAACCGGAATATCAAATTCTTTTTGAACTCCTTCGATAATTCTTTTCTCATACGGTAAAACAAATTCTTCATATTGATTTCTTGAAATCAATCCGGCTCCCGCAAAAGCGGAGGAAATTAATACAGCATCTACTCCTTGTTTTGCTTGTCTTTTCCCCAGATCAATTGCTCCAATAGTTAATTTATCCAGACATGCTTTTACTTTAATCGGATCATCCATAATAGCTATTAAAGCATTTTCATAGTTAAGCAATTCAAGAAATTGAGACCATGGTGAAAATATTTCAGAATGAACAGAAAATTCAGTACCGATTTTTTGTTTAACTATTTTGATAGTATCTAAATGATATTCCGGGAAAAAGTCATTAAATGGTCTCGGTTCTTTTTCAAAAGCCCAAGTGTAGGGATATGTAATATCAGTTATGTCCCATGGTTCAACGTAAAATAATTTTTCAGGTTTTATTTCTTCGAAAGTTGGGAAATAACGGCTCCCGTCATTTTGATAATAATGAGGATTGTCATCTTTCGGTATGGTTGTATAGTTCCCGTTTTTCCAATAGACGATAAATCCTTCTCCATTCTTTTCCACTTTATCAATAAAATCTTTATAGTTAGGATCTCTTCCCGGAAGATTAATTAAAACCCCATCAAAAGAATATTTCTCTCTTAGTCTTAATAGAGCTTCTGCAAATCCTTCAGATGTAAACCAGATATCCAGGGGGTCAATCCCTGAATAAAGGAAATAATGCCCTATGGATAATTGACACATAACCGGAACTCTGTCGGTTTCTTTCATTCGCATTGCATTATTTATTCTATCGCGTGAGTTCATATTTATTCTATTATTTTTACTACTAGAACAATTTAAGACTTATTGAAATATTAATTAAATATAAAAATTTATATTTAATAAAAAGTACAAAATTTAACGTTATCATTAAATTGCTTTAAAATTAACTTCAATTGCAAAAGACATAAATAGCCAAAAAACATTTGAAAACAATCGAAATTCCTATTCTGTAGTTATTGTTTCGGGCCCCCGCTACTAAATAACCCTTAAAACTTATTGTTTTAGGGGTTTTTTGTTTTAAAGGGGGAAGGATGGAATCAAAATGCTTACTGAAATGCATACTTAAGATTAGAACAAAGTAAGCATTATGGTAAGCACTATCTACCTTAACATTACATTCAATAATTCAAAGAGCTTAATTGGTAATGAAATAATTATAATTTCGATACTAAGTGTGTAAATACATTGTTGTTTTGTAGGTTTTTATTCATATAGGTTCTCAATATTTGCTTTACTTATGTCGTATATTATATCTCCTATTTTTTGTGTCACTGCAACAAAATACTTTTCCCCTTTTTCTTTTGTTGCTAATCTTGGATCTCCTACACCTGTATCGTTACTAATTTTTGACCATTTACGTTCTACCCATAACCAATCTTCACTAAATGATTTAATTTTATTTTTTTTTGCTTTTCCCTCTCCCCACTTTTCTTTTGGCAAAACCAACTCAGGTTTAAAATATAACATTAAACTAGTTTCCATTTCTTCTGCATGATCTCCGGAATTTTCAAAGTATTTTTTACGATCTATTGCGTGGAACCAGTTTGATGTACATATAAACATCTTAGGAAACTTCAGACCTAATTCTCTAATACATGGCTTAAAATCATTCCCTCCATGACTGTTAAAAATCATTAATTTATAAATCTCCTGACGATTTAAAACCTCTACTATATCTTTTAGAATTGAGCACTGGGTGCTTGGATTAAGGTTGATGTCAAGATAAATATCAGATTGGCCAGTATTTACACCAAAAGGAATTGTTGGTAAAACAATAACTTTTGCTCCCTTTTCCCATGCAATTCTTGCTGATTCCGATGACAGTAAATCGGCTTCTATTATATCACTTGAATAAGGAAGATGGTAATTGTGAGCTTCCGTGGCCCCCCATGGTAAAACAGCTAATTCGAATTTTACATCCTTTATGTGATCCCAACTTGATTCTGCTAAAATGTAAGGTCTCATGAGCTAACTTTTTTAACAAATGATTAGAAATCTATATAATTTTCAACTTAATTCTATTTAAAATCAAAGGCAAGGAAATTCTATACACTTTTGTTCTTCAAAAAACCTTGTTTAATCAAAACTCCAGTACATAAAAATTAAGCAAGGTTTTTTACATAGTGATTACGATAATCATTTTATGTTTTAATAGAAAGATTGAAAAATAATTTGTGAAGCGTATGGTTTGATTAGTATAGGCTGTCAGACCGAACAATTAATTTTTGATTGGATTGGAAATGTTATGTTTTATGAAAATGAAGGTACAGAAAAAGGTCTTACTTATTTTTGATCGAAACAGATAAAAAAAACTGCAAAAATAAGGAAGTCTTTTTCGATTGTGACTAATGTATTAGCTGTTTTACTGAAAAGAGTAAAAAATATTTGCATGAGGATTGGGGAAAGGAGTTAGGCAAGCAATTATTTTTTGATAGAATTAAAAATATTCGAAATTAATGATTTCAACTTTTAAGAAGATTTTATAACTATTATTATCCATTTTTGACATGATTAATTTTTTTACCTTTTGTTAGGAAATAATAAATTGGTAGAAGCAGTAATATTAAGATTGCTGTCTGGATGATAAATGGTCTCAATGTATCGCTTGCGGAATGTGAAACTGAATCTATTCTAAAAAAATTAATTACGGACAGAATTAAGAATAAGAAAATGAGTAATAATTTCCCCAAATTATCCAATTTTATTTTCATGATTATTTCCTCAATACTAACTTCTTTCCTAATATATAAAATATTTTAATTTTATGTGCTTAGAGGCGTACATTAAAAAAAATTTACTTTGCTGTACCCAACAGTTGGAAATGGAATTTCATAGTAATAATTTAAGTTACATTTACAAGGAGAAATTCCATGAGCCAAAGAAAACATTTAAGTGCGGAACAGAAAGCTGTTATTTTAAGGGAACTTCTTGACAATAAGATTCCTATCAGTGAGTTGGCAGAAAAATACAATATACATGTAAATCTAATCCACCGTTGGAAGAAGCAGCTCTTTGAAGGAGCTGCCAGTTTACTTGTCAACAAAGCTGGTAAGAAAAAGACATCTCCATCTTCAGCCGAGCTAAAGAAAATTGCTCTGCTTGAGGATAAGTTAAAAAAGCGTAATGAAGCTATCTCAATCTTGCTGCAAGAAAATATTGAAATAAAAAAAAATCTCAATGGAGAAGATTGAATGCTAAGTGGACCGAGCCTGATATCAGAGATAATATTATTGAGTTTGTAACTATGATTCATCCTTTAACAGATATTCCCGTTAATAAACTAATCCGGATGGTTGGGATTACTCAGAGCAAATATTACCAGTGGAATGACCGGATTGGTCAGCCTAATCATCATAATGCTGCTATTCCTAGAAATAGCTGGATTCTTGACTGGGAAAAGGAAGCTATTGTCAATTATGCTAAATCTCATATCGGAGAAGGTTACCGCAGGCTTACCTATATGATGCTTGATGAAAATATTGTGGCTGTCTCTCCCAGCACTGTCTACAGGGTTCTTAAAAGTAATGGCATGCTCAATCGCTGGAGCAAAGTAAAATCTAAATCTAAACACTATGGTTTTGAGCAGCCTGAAAAACCACATCAGCATTGGCATATTGATATTAAGTATGTTAATTTCAAAGGAACATTTTTATTTCTAATTGATATTATTGATGGTTATTCTCGGTTTATAGTTAATCATGAACTTCGACTGAACATGCAGGAATATGATGTTCAGTTTACTTTACAGAAAGCTTTAGAAAAATTTCCCGGTGGTAAGCCCAGAATAATTTCTGACAATGGAACCCAATTTATCTCTAAGGACTTTTCTGAATATTTAAGATTTGCAGGCCTTACTCATGTTAAGACTTCTATTTGCTATCCTCAGAGTAATGGCAAGATTGAGAAGTTTCATGGCACTATTAACCAGGAATGTTTAACCAAATCTTCCTTTATTGATCTGGATGATGCTAAAAAACAGATTCGGAACTTTATTGATTTCTATAATACTAAACGACTTCATAGTTCTTTATTTTATTTAACCCCTGAAGATTTTCTTCTTAACAGAGTTGATGAACGCTTACAAGAAAGAAAAATTAAGCTTAAACAAGCTAAGAACGACAGAATTGAGGTGAGAAATGCTTCCTGATTTTTCACCTTATTTAAATAACACAAAATTCCATTTTACGCTGAACCA
>CAVRQC010000015.1:0-40000 GCA_963723205.1 uncultured Ignavibacteriales bacterium | reverse complement strand
GCATCCCCAGTTCGGATTGGAGTCTGCAACTCGACTCCATGAAGTTGGAATTGCTAGTAATCGCGGATCAGCACGCCGCGGTGAATACGTTCCCGGGCCTTGTACACACCGCCCGTCAAGCCATGGAAGCCGGGGGTACCCAAAGCCAGTGTCCTAACCGCAAGGAGGGAGCTGTTTAAGGTAAAACCGGTGACTGGGGCTAAGTCGTAACAAGGTAGCCGTACCGGAAGGTGCGGCTGGATCACCTCCTTTCTAGAGTAATCAAACCTTTAATTCGACTGATTGATGACTCACTCTTTTATTTTTGTTCTTTAATTTATGAAGCTCAGGCCAGGTATTAAATACCTGAAGGTCTTTGAAATAATGGGCCTGTAGCTCAGATGGTTAGAGCGCACGCCTGATAAGCGTGAGGTCAGTAGTTCAATTCTACTCAGGCCCACTAATAATGGGTGTGTGTCATTAAATTAATTACCCCCAAAACTATTTATAGAGTTTTAGGGGCTATAGCTCAACTGGGAGAGCGCCGCCCTTGCAAGGCGGAGGTTAGCGGTTCGATCCCGCTTAGCTCCACAAGTAGCATAGCAGTTATGTTATGATGACTAGATTGTTCTTTGAAAGATTGGAAGAGTAAAAATCAATCCCGATTATTCGGGAAAAATTTTACTGAGTCAAATAGAAAGTCTTTTCTTTTTATAATATGAGTAGCACCAAATTATTTGTGAATAAACATTTTGGTTAAGTTACTAAGGGCATACGGTGGATGCCTTGGTACGAGAAGTTGATGAAGGACGCGACTACCTGCGATAAGCCTCGGATAGGTGGAAATAACCTAATACCCGGGGATCTCCGAATGGGGCAACCCGCCTAGAGTAATGTTTAGGCATCTGCATCTGAATATATAGGATGTATGAAGACAACCCAGTGAACTGAAACATCTAAGTAGCTGGTGGAAAAGAAAACAATAGTGATTTCCCTAGTAGTGGCGAGCGAACGGGAAACAGTCTAAACCGTTTAACATGTTAAAGGAAGTAACCGTTGTGTTAACGGGGTTGTGGAATATATTCGGGCTGAATTACTGATAAGCCGAAGAGTAAAAAATCATATTATTAGCTGAATTTTCTGGAAAGTTCAACCATAGAGGGTGATAGTCCCGTAAGCGAAAATAATATGACTCTTTGGGATATATTCCAAGTACCACGGAGTAAGTGGAATTCTGTGGGAATCTGGGAGAACCATCTCTTAAGACTAAATACTCTCTCGTAACCGATAGTGAATCAGTACCGTGAGGGAAAGGTGAAAAGCACTCCTAATAGGAGGGTGAAATAGTACCTGAAACCGTATGCTTACAAACGGTTGGAGTCTTGATTATTTGCTTGCAGATAATTAGGATGACAGCGTGCCTTCTGGATAATGAGCCAACGAGTTACTCGTACGTTGCAAGGTTAAATCCCTAAGGGATGGAGCCATAGCGAAAGCGAGTCCTAATCGGGCGTTTTAGTAACGTGCGGTAGACGCGAAACCGGGTGAGCTACCCTTGTCCAGGATGAAGTGAGGGTAAAACCTCATGGAGGTCCGAACTAATGTGGGTTGAAAACCGCTTGGATGAGGTGAGGGTAGGGGTGAAAGGCCAACCAAACTCGGAAATAGCTCGTATTCCTCGAAATAGCTTTAGGGCTAGCCTCGAGTAATAGTGTAACGGAGGTAGAGCACTGATTGGGCTAGGGCTGTCACAACGGTACCAAACCCAGACAAACTCCGAATTCCGTATACATGTTTCTCGGGAGTCAGGCAGTGGGGGATAAGCTTCATTGCCAAAAGGGAAACAACCCAGACCATCAACTAAGGTCCCTAAATAGTAGTTAACAGAGAAAGGATGTTCAATTGCTTAGACAACTAGGATGTTGGCTTAGAAGCAGCCATTCATTTAAAGAGTGCGTAATAGCTCACTAGTCAAGCGATCGTGCGTCGACAATGTGCGGGACTTAAACTACTTACCGAAGTTATGGACTTTTCACATTTGTGAAGAGTGGTAGAGGAACATTCTATGGGCGTTGAAGCTGTGTTGCGAGGCATGGTGGAGCGCATAGAAAAGCAAATGTTGGCATAAGTAACGATAATCTCGGTGAAAAACCGGGACACCGAAAGTCTAAGGTTTCCTGAGCAATGTTAGTCATCTCAGGGTTAGTCGATCCCTAAGCCGAGGCTGAAAGGCGTAGGCGATGGAAAACAGGTTAATATTCCTGTACCTGGTAAATTTTGTTTGACTGTAAGGAGAGACGCAGGAGTGAAAGTCAGCCACCTGACGGATTAGGTGGTCTAAGCATGTAGGCTGAAAATGCAGGCAAATCCACATTTTCTTAAGGCCGAGAAGCGAACGGGAGTCCCTAGGACATAAACTGACTGTAATCATACTGCCGAGAAAATCTTCGTACAGGAGAAATTTATCAGTTCGTACCGCAAACCGACACAGGTAGACGGGATGAGTATTCTAAGGTGCTCGAGTGAGCCGTGGTTAAGGAACTCGGCAAATTAACCCCGTAACTTTGGGAAAAGGGGTGCCTCAAGTAAGTGAAATCCTTGCGGACGTAGCTGAAAGAGGCCGCAGTGAAAAGGCCCAAGCGACTGTTTAACAAAAACATATGTCTCTGCGAAGTCAATCAAGACGATGTATAGGGACTGACACCTGCCCGGTGCTGGAAGGTTAAGAGGAGAGGTCAGCGCAAGCGAAGCTTTGAATCGAAGCCCCAGTAAACGGCGGCCGTAACTATAACGGTCCTAAGGTAGCGAAATTCCTTGTCGGGTAAGTTCCGACCTGCACGAATGGTGTAACGATTTGGGCACTGTCTCAACCACGGGCTCGGTGAAATTGTGGTACCGGTGAAGACGCCGGTTACCCGCATATGGACGGAAAGACCCCGTGCACCTTTACTGCACCCTAACATTGGGTTCGGGTAAAGCATGTGTAGGATAGGTGGGAGGCTTTGAAGCCGGGGCGCTAGCTTCGGTGGAGCCAACGGTGAAATACCACCCTTGTTTTATTTGGATTCTAACCTCGGCCCTTGAATCAGGGCTAGGAACAGTGTTAGGCGGGTAGTTTGACTGGGGCGGTCGCCTCCTAAATTGTAACGGAGGCTCTCAAAGGTTCCCTCAGCATGGTTGGTAATCATGCGGCGAGTGTAAACGCAAAAGGGAGCTTGACTGCGAGACTTACAAGTCGAGCAGATGCGAAAGCAGGAGTTAGTGATCCGACGGCTTCGAGTGGAAGAGCCGTCGCTCAAAGGATAAAAGGTACGCCGGGGATAACAGGCTGATCTTACCCAAGAGTTCATATCGACGGTAAGGTTTGGCACCTCGATGTCGGCTCATCGCATCCTGGGGCTGAAGAAGGTCCCAAGGGTTTGGCTGTTCGCCAATTAAAGCGGTACGTGAGCTGGGTTCAGAACGTCGTGAGACAGTTCGGTCCCTATCCTATGCGGGCGCAGGATACTTGAGAAGGGTCACTTCTAGTACGAGAGGACCGAAGTGAACGTACCTCTAGTGTACCAATTGTCGCGCCAGCGGCATCGTTGGGTAGCTATGTACGGTTGTGATAAGCGCTGAAAGCATCTAAGCGCGAAGCACGCTTCAAGATTAGGTATCCCTTACGTAAGTAACTAAAGACTCCTCGGAGATGACGAGGTTGATAGGCTGCAGGTATAAGTATGGTAACATATTCAGCCGAGCAGTACTAATAAGTCGTGCGGCTTAACCATAAATTTTTATTTATAGAAAATTGCTATTCATTTTTTGGCTCCTCTTTCAGTCTTTCTTTTATTTTAAAATGCTGATCCCTATAAATCGGGACAGCATAAGATTTAAATTTTGGTGGTTATAGCCTGGGTGTTACACCTCTTCCCATTTCGAACAGAGTAGTTAAGCCCCAGAACGCCGATGGTACTGCATGCGCAGGTGTGTGGAAGAGTAGGTCGCTGCCAAATTTAATTATTAAACCCCAAGCATTTTTGTTTGGGGTTTTTAATTTTAAATAATTTATTTGAATAAATTTATCAGGAATATTTTCATTTCTTTTCCCAGTATAAAATCAAATTTCGTGTAATAAAAATCCCTTCGGAAACAATTAAAATAATCTCGATCCTGAATTATCTTATTTTTTGCTCTTTCTAAAATATCATTTTTAACTTTTATTTTTTTGTAACCACGCTATAATCATTCTCAATTTACCATAAGAAATTTCCGGCGGTAGTTTTTCTTTTATATAAGATAGCCTGAACTCATCCGGTGATTTTGGAAAAATTTTAGCTATTTCTTTTGCTTCATCTAGTGGCACTACTTCTTCCAGTTGAATCAAATCCTGTCTTATTGCTTTTGAAAGATGGCTTTCGATTGTACCTACTGTGAGATTTCTTTCAAATGCAATTTGTTCAATACTTTTCCCATCATGTACGTATTCAACTGTTTCCATAACAGTATTTACTTTTGTTCTTTTTCTATATGAACTTTTTACTTTTGTATTTGAAGAAGCAGCAATTTCTTTATCAAATAATTTCATATTGTTTAAATAATCATCAAGTAAAAATCCATTCTTACAGTAATTTATTTTCAACAATTTTTCTTCAACAATTAATTTTATTTCTTCAAATTTACTGTCAACTTTCCTAGCTAGCTTTTTAGTATCTACGGATAAGGGATGATTATAGAAACTGTGCTGCCAATTGTTTATTTCATTATGAAAATACTCTGCTCCGTCTTTAATTCTTTGCTGAAGAAGTTCATTTTCTTCAATAAGAGAATTATTTTTGCTAAGTCTATTGATCATTTGTTTAAATTTTTCAAAAACTTCATATAATTCTTTCTGCTTTTCAATTAATCCCTTAATCCAAGCGTTTGACTCTTCATTAATATTTGCTTTGTTTTCCATTAATAATTCATTCAAAGCTCTTAATTCAAAATACCAGCTTTCCCAGGTAAAAATATTTTTCAGCTCATCCAGGATAAAATTCTGCTTTGCCTCCAAAAATAACCGTGGAATATTTTCATTACAATTTTTTGTCTGCCAGTTCTTAAAGTCCTTATGTGGTCCAAAAAAATTTTGATAAACCGGAGTTTTGAGAACCAATCCTTCCAGAGAAGTACAGCGGCTTAATGCTACATAAACCTGACCTTTTGCAAAAGCTTTTGCAGCATCGATAATAACCTTGTCAAAGGTTAAGCCCTGACTTTTATGAATTGTAATTGCCCATGCAAGCCGGAGAGGATATTGAATAAAACTTCCCAAAACCTCTTCTGTAATTTCATTTGTTTCCGGATCAATTTTATAATTTATGTTTTGCCATTGGCTTTTTTTCACTTCGATTTCATCAGGATCATCTTTGCATTTTACTTTAATAAGGTGTTCATTAAGTTCAGTTATAATTCCCAGTTTACCATTAAAAAATAGTTTCCCTTCTGTGTCATTCTTTAAGAACATTACCTGCGCCCCTGTTTTCAATTTCAATTCATTTTCTGCAGGAAAAAGATGCTCAGGGAAATCATTTATTACTTCCGAGTGGAAAAAATAAGCACGTTCAGGAATACTGCTTAATTTTCTTTTGTTGATCTCATCTGCCTGATAATTGTGTGTTGTAAGGGTAATGTATTCTTCATGGTCCTTAGGTGAAAAGTTTCTATTAATTTTTGAGTTTAGTAATTTAAAATTTTCTTCATTTATATTGTTATTACGAATTCCATTGAGTATCTCAATAAATTTATCATCCTTCTGCCTGAAGATTTCTTTCAGCTCAATTATAATCGGTATATCATTACGTAAAACAAAGCTGTCAAAGAAAAAGATAGAGGAATAATATTGCTCTAAAATTTCCCATTCATCTTTTTTTATTACAGGTGGAAGCTGGTACAGGTCACCAATAAATAAAACCTGGATTCCTCCAAAAGGCCGATAAGGTTTTCTTCTTATAAATCTCAAAATTGAATCTATTGCATCGACAATATATGAAGCAACCATACTAGCTTCATCAATTATTAACAATTCAATGCTGCGCAGTAAATTTAGTTTCTCTTTATTATAATGAATCCTGGAAAGAAGAGAATGGTTTTTAATGGATCCATTAGTTTCAAATAAACTTTGTTCAGGTAATATTATCCCGAAAGGCAGCTGGAACAATGAGTGCAGAGTAACACCTCGTGCATTTATTGCTGCAACTCCTGTTGGTGCAGCAACAACACTTTTCTTTGAAGTGTTTTCACGAAGATATTTTAAGAAAGTTGTCTTACCTGTTCCTGCTTTACCGGTTAAAAAAATATTTTTATTAGTCTCATTAATAAAGCGATAAGCAAGATCAAATTCACCGGTATGTTTAAGTATCATAATAAAATTCTTTCTTCCAGTATTTCAAAATAATAAAATTGGTTCAAAAAATATTTATGTGAAATCAGACTTCCCTTAAAAGGAATGATAATTCAGATAATACACTAATGCATATTGGCTGGTAACGTATCGGGCAGTAATGTAAGTGCACTTTTATATAACATTTTCAATATAAAAAATTACTTAATATTTACAAAACGATAAAAAAATTCGTATTGGTATTTGCTAAATGTGACAAAATTTGTCATATTTAAATAGTAAATTATTTTTTATTATGCAACTTACATTAACCGGGGAATATGCAATTAGGGCAATGATTCATCTTGCTTCAGGAAAAGATGATTCAATTTTCCGAATATCGGAAATTTCTGATGTAAATAATATTCCCGAAAAATTTCTTCGAAAAATAATTCCACAGCTTTCCAATGCAGGATTAATTCAATCCCAGAGAGGCATCGGAGGGGGAATCAAATTAGGAAAACCTGCATTAGAAATAACACCGCTTGAAATAATTGAAGCCGTTGAAGGAGAAATGGCTTTAAATAAATGTCTTATCGATAAAGCTTTTTGTTCCAATGACAGATGGTGTACAGTACATACACTTTGGTGTGATGCGCAGAAAAAGCTTAGAATAATTCTTTCGAGCAAATCAATTGCTGAATTAGCCCGGGAAAATGAAGAGAGAAAAAAGAAATTTAAGTTAACATAATCTCTTTAATTTATAATAGATAAAAAATAGGAGGAGATAATAAAAATGGATCCTGTTCTACTAGCACGTATTCAATTCGCAATGACTGTTGGATTCCACTTCTTCTTCCCGCCTCTTACCATTGGCTTATCGTGGCTGCTGGTTATTGTGGAAACATTAGGCTGGAAAAAGAAAGACGAGGTTTATACCGCAATAGGTAAATTCTTTGGAAAAATTCTTGGACTGATTTTCGCTGTCGGTGTGGCAAGCGGAATTGTGATGGAATTTCAATTCGGCACTAACTGGGCAGAATATTCAAAATTTGTGGGAGACATATTCGGCGCTCCTTTAGCTGCTGAAGGAGTATTTGCTTTTTTTCTTGAATCAACTTTTTTAGGACTCTATATATTCGGGCGCGACAGAGTTTCAAAAGGTGTTCATTGGTTCTCAGCATTAATGGTAGCTGTTGGTTCAACAATATCTGCATTCTGGATTATTGTTGCTAATTCATGGCAGCAAACACCGGCCGGATTTGTTGTTCAAAACGGCCGAGCCGAATTAACAGATTTCTGGGCTGCAGTCTTCAATCCTTCGACTCTTCCGCGTTTTTTTCATACTTTTGATGCGGCTTTGATATCCGGTGCTTTTTTTATGGCCGGAGTTTCGGCTTATCTTATTTATAAAAATAAAGAAGTTGATATATCTAAAAAAGCTCTTAAGCTGGCAGTGATATTCGGATTGGTTGTATCGTTACTTGAAGTATTCCCATTTGGACATGAACATGGAAAAGAAGTGGCAAAAATGCAGCCGGAAAAATTTGCCGCACTGCAGGGTCTTTATACTTCCCAAACAGGTGCTCCTATTGCATTATTTGCTTTCCCTACCGAACCGCCACCGAAACTCCGTGCACCCATTGAAATACCGGGTTTATTAAGCTGGCTGTCTTTTGGTGATGTTAATGCAAGAATTCGTGGAATAAATGAGTTTCCTAAAGATGATATACCTCCTTTGTTCATCACTTTTGTTTCTTACCACAATATGGTTTTACTGGGAATGCTTTTTATACTTCTAATGGCGATTGCTGTTTACAAACTATATAGGAAAACTTTGTGGGACAGTAAAAAATTTCTGAAGCTATTAGTATGGGCAATTCCATTTCCATTGTTTGCCTGTCAATTAGGATGGATTTCAGCTGAGGTCGGAAGACAACCCTGGATTGTTTATAAGCTTTTAAGAACATCTGAGGCTGCCTCTATTAATGTTAGTGCCCCGGAGATTTTATTTTCAATTATCCTCTTTGCCGCTATTTATATTTTATTGGGGTCCACACTGATTTATCTGCTGGTTAGGAAAATAAAACATGGACCAGAACCAATTATAGGGAAGGAGGCATTACAATGATCGATCTGAATATAATCTGGTTTGTCCTGGTTGGAGTTTTAATAATCGGGTATGCAATTTTAGATGGATTTGATCTGGGAGTCGGTATAATCCACCTTTTTACAAAAAAAGATGAAGAAAAGAGAATTAATTTTAATGCTGTTGGTCCTGTATGGGATGGAAATGAAGTATGGCTGTTAACTGGAGGGGGTGCATTGTTCGCAGCTTTCCCTATTGTGTATGCTACAGTATTCAGCGGTTTTTATATTGCTTTTATGCTGCTATTGCTGGCGCTTATATTAAGAGCTGTTTCATTTGAATTCAGAAAGTATGTTGAGAGTCCACGATCAAAGAATCTGTGGGATTTAGCCTTTGGTATTGGAAGTTTAATCCCTGCACTATTATATGGTGTTGCAGTTGGTAATGTAATGAGAGGTCTCCCGGTTGAATTGATTAGTGGAAAGGTATCTTCTTCAATTTCATTCCTGGGTTTGCTAAATCCGTATTCATTACTAATCGGCGTTTTGAGCTTAGTATTATTTATTATGCACGGTGCAGTATATCTTACATTGAAAAGCGAAGGAGAGCAGCAGGAAAAAATGGTTAACTGGGTAAATAAGACATGGATAATTTTAGTTATACTATATGTTTTGGCTACTATATCAACTTTTTTTGCTGCCCCGTATTTATTTAACGGACTTTTGAAAAATGTACTATTCTGGATTTTATTTATCGCGATGTTTGCATCACTTATTAATATTCCTGTATTAATCAGAACAAAAAAATTCGGTATGGCATTTCTGGCGTCTTCTGTTCTAATTGCTATGATGATTCTGTTATTTGCTATTAGTCTTTTCCCATTACTTGTACCTTCCAGTATTGATATAAACAACAGTTTAACCATATATAATGCATCTTCTACACCAAGGACACTACAAACGATGTTAATAATTGCATTAATTGGAATGCCGTTAGTGATTATTTATACTATTTTTGTTTATCGAACATTTAAAGGAAAAGTAATAATTAATCAGGATAGTTATTAATTTTTTTTAATTCATTTCTAAGGTATAAAAGGCAGTCGTAAAAATGACTGCCTTTTTTTACATTATACTTTTCTTTATATGAATCTAACTCTATCTTTAACATTCAAATAAATATTTATTGAGGAAAAAGTGTTTAAGAAAACCATAATAGCATTATCTGTTACAGTTATGCTGCAATTAACTGTAATTGCACAATCAACTTCGATTAAAAAGCTGGCTGAGAATAACCTTAAGTTTGCAGTTAAACAGTATAAGCAAATGTTAATTAATCTTGATACGACTAATGAACTACCCAGGTCTAATAATAAAAATGGCACTTTAAGTTTGGTAAAATCAGATGACTGGACGAGCGGTTTTTTCCCGGGAAGTCTTTGGTATTTATATGAATTTACTAAAGATAGCTTTTGGAAGACGGAAGCTGAATCTTACACCAAAAGATTATCAAAAGAACAATATAATATTCAAACTCATGATGTTGGTTTTATGATTAATTGCAGTTATGGAAACGGTTATCGTTTAATTGATACAAAGGAATATGAAAAGATAATTATCCAGGCAGCAAAATCATTATCAAAAAGATTCAGACCGGTTGTTGGTTGCATCCAATCATGGGGGTCAAATGAAAGATGGCAGGATCCGGTAATTATTGATAACATGATGAATCTGGAACTGCTGTTTAATGCAACTAAATTAAGCGGCGATTCTACCTATTATAAAATTGCGGTAACTCATGCTAATACAACAATTAAAAATCATTTCCGGCCTGATTTCAGCACTTATCATGTCGTTAATTATGACACATTAACTGGGAAAGTGTTGTCAAAAAATACTGCGCAAGGTTATTCAGATGGATCTGCCTGGGCAAGGGGACAAGCCTGGGGCTTATATGGTTTTACAATGACTTATAGGGAAACCCATGATCATAATTATCTTAAACAGGCAAAGCATATAGCGGATTTTATCTTGAATAATAAAAATTTACCAAAAGATATGGTTCCTTACTGGGATTTTGATGCACCCAATATTCCGGATGAACCGAGAGATGCATCGACTGCTGCTATAATCTGTTCAGCATTATACGAATTAAGTACATATTCAACAGACGAAGAAAATAAATATAAAGAAGCTGCAGATAAAATTTTAAGAAGCTTGTCTTCCCCTGAATATAGAGCTAATTTAAATGATAATAATGATTTTATTCTAAAGCATTCAGTAGGGAGTAAACCGGCAGATTCTGAAGTTGATGTACCATTAATTTATGCCGATTATTATTTTATTGAAGCCAACCTTAGGTGTCTGAATTATAAAGAATAGGAATACTATTAACCCGATTTCTTAAAGAAACCGGGCTAATTCATGGTGATTATTTACTCAGTTTTTTGCACTATCGGGAACAAAATCCAGGACAATTGAATTCATGCAAAATCTCTTTCCCGTTGGCGGTGGACCATCATCAAAAACATGACCGAGATGTGCTCCGCACCGTCCGCATAATACTTCTGTTCTATGCATCCCATAAGATGTATCAGGTTTATATATTACACTATTCGGTCTTATTGATTCAAAAAAGCTTGGCCATCCACATGTGCTTGCAAACCATGAATCGGAACGGAATAATGCGTTACCGCAGGCAGCACAATAGTAAGTACCAATACCTGTTGATTCCCAATATTTTCCGGTATATGCTCTTTCGGTGGCTTTGTTTCGTGCAACCTGATAAACACTATCGGGCAAAACTTTTTTCCAAACAGAATCGGGCAGATCTAGTTTTGTAGTATCTGTTCTGGAATAATAAGGATTATTAGGGTGTTGAGATTCAGCCATAGTTTTTGGATCTCCATTCTTAATTTCACTATTATTTCGACAACTCAAGAAAATTAAAGCTGCCGGCATAATTAATAATAATAATCGTCTCATATAAATTATCCTAAATGAACTAAAGAATAATGGGTTAATGGTTTATTAATGATGTCCATCATTCTCGAAAATCTTTTTACATTATTTAACATTCAACCCAGCTGTTTGTTTCATTACTTTTTATTATTGAATCAATTACCTTCATATTATTAATTGCATCTGTTAATGGAGTAGGAACATCGGTATCTTCAATAACGGCTTTGGAAAATGCATCCCCCTGCAAAGTGTATTGATCTATAGGAGGAAAAGTTATCTCTTCATTTTTATCTTTTGTTATTAACCAAATCCTGGTTGATTTATCCGGAGGAGCGTTCACAGGGATTTCAATTTCAATTCGTCCTTCTGTACCCAGGATATTTGCTTGTTGATATGGAATCAATTGTGTAGAACAGGAAAAGCTTGACATAACTCCTGAAGAGAAATCTAAAAGGGCAGAAGAATATCGATCAGTTTTCATTTTAGGATCATAATCGATATTACCTATAACGCGTACAGGCTCTCTTTCAAGAATGAATCTTGAAAATGATATGCAATAGCACCCGATATCCATTAATCCTCCACCACCTGATTCTTTTTTATTACGTATATTTTCCGCATCCATATTATAATATGAAAAAAAAGACTCTATAGTTTTTACATCTCCGATTTTGCCTTCTTTTACAAGAGATTTGGCTTTTTGCCATTGAGGATGAAAGTGGTACATAAAAGCTTCCATTACTTTTAAATTAGGATACTTTTTCGTTGTATTAAGAAGAAATTCTGCTTCTTCGGTATTCATACCAATTGGTTTTTCACAAAGAACATGCTTGCCGGCTTCTAAAGCTTTGATAGTCCATGGAACATGAAAATTATTCGGCAGCGGGTTATAAACTGCATCTATATCAGGATCACTTAATAATTCTTCATAAGAACCATACACTTTTTGAATATCAAGATCAATTGCCGCTTTTTTTGCCTTTTCAATATTCCTGGAAGATATTGCGGTTATATCGCATAATTCACCTTTTTGCATTGCTGGTATAACTTTTTTAACACCAATATTTGCCGTACTTAAAATACCCCAGCGGATTTTCTTTTTTACCATTATTTCCTCAGAATTTCTTGATAAAATTATTTATTAAGTATGAATAATTTATCACGAAAGTAATAAATTTTTGTGACTTTTTGATTAGACTTTAATATAATATTATTAATTGGATCAAAATGAGGAGTTTATCAAATATTTAGAAAATATTTCTAAAATAAAAAAACCTCGTCGATTTTTCGAAGAGGTTATAATATTTATACTGAAGTTCTAATTATTTTATGAGCTATTGCAGAGACTTTAAATATTTTTCAAATTCCTATTTTACCTTGCTGGTTATTAATTCTTTAACTCTCCAGCATTCTGTAAAATTCCTATAAACATTACAGTTACGGCATTCTTTATTATAACATATATTATTCAAGTGCTTGAAAGACCAGCAAGGATGGGAGTGAGACAGAAATGCCTCACAGTTATTACGATCTTCTTTGGAACAATTAGTTAATTCCCAGCATGGTATTAATGAGTATATAGCTTTTATTCCATTAATGCTTATTTTATTAACATTAATAGCTCTTCTTATACATTTAAGTCTTTCAATATCCGATTCGGAATAAAGTCTGTGGTTTGATTCTTTCTTGAAAGGTAAAATCAAACCTTCCTTTTCATACATCCTTAGGGTATGTACAGAAATCCCTAAAATCTTTGCAGCACTGCTAATCGGATATAAAGGTATTTCGGAATTTTCAATTTGTTCCAATTTTGATCCTAATTTTATATTTATAAATATCAAATTTATTGCCATTTATAATTCTAGAGAATCAGTTAAAATTAACACCTTAGGCGGGTCGCGTTTTCATTATCAAGAATTAAATATTTATGTTTCTTTTTTGAGAGAAATGAATTTTGAGGAAAATTGTTTATAAAATTGGAGTTATTTCAGATACACATGGATTACTTCGTCCGGAAGCTGAAAAATATCTGGAAGGGAGCGATGTTATCATTCATGCTGGTGATATCGGAAATGTTGAAATAATTAACAGATTGAGAAAGATAACAATGGTTTATGCAATTCGCGGTAATATTGATAAAGAAAAGTGGGCAGATGAATTTCCTGAAACATTAGAGCTTGAAATTTTTAATAAAAAGATTTTTATTATACATAATATTAAAGATGCTGATATTGGCAGTGAAAAAAATTATAATATTATAATAAGCGGGCATTCACACAAGCCCATGATAAAAAAGGCAAATGGAATTTTATATATAAATCCCGGAAGTGCGGGGAAAAGAAGATTCTCTCTGCCCATTTCAATAGCGCAGATTAAAATAATTGAAGGTAATATTTCAGCTGAAATAATTGAATTGAATATTTAAAGAATTGATATGTCTGATTTTTTTTCGAAAGATAATGATAAAGTTTTTCTTTGGAAGATAATTTCTTTTAGTCTGGTAGGTACGATTATTATTCAAGTGCTGCTTTATTTACAGGGATACTATTCTTTTTCCGGTGATGAAAGCGATAGGACATTACTGGCTTATTCCTGGCTGATTGGTAAAATGCCTAAAGGAGAACCCTGGCTCCCTTTTCATACTATAATTAATGGGATATTTCTAAAGTATTTTTTAAATCTTTTCTGGACCCCGAGGATTGTAGGTCTAATCTTCGGTTTACTATCTGTGTCTGCAATTGTCTGGTTTTCACAGATCATTTTAAAGGACAGATTAGTTACTATTATCTCCGCAATTCTTGCAGTTTTTTTCCCTCCGTTTGTAATCTTAAGAGTAGTTCCGTTAAGCGAAGTAATGTATTTTTTCTTTATTATAAGCGGGGCTTCATTTCTTTTTAAGTGGTTAGAAACCGGAAGAACTGTTTATTTAATTTTTGTTGCTTTATTATTTGCTTTTGCTGGTTCAGTGAGGTATGAAGGTTGGATATTCTCAGGAAGCTTTATAATATTTTTAATAATTGAATTTTATACCCATAAAGAAATACAATTAAAGATAATAGCAATTTTATCGTTTATATTACTAGTGTTTCCTGTCTTTTGGATCTTAAAAAATATGTATGAAACCGGAAATCCTCTTGAATTCATTGTGTCAAGTTCGGAGAGATACAAATTACATTTCGGCTTTTCTATTCTTCCCATGTTAAAATATAATTTGATAACGCAATTCATTTATCAAAATATTCTTTATCTGAACTTTGCCGGCTTTTTTTCCTTTTTATTTTATTTGTTGACAGATAGTAAAATCAGAAGATGGAGTGTAGCATTTTCCTTATCATTTCTCTTTCTGGCTGTTTTATCGGTTTTAGGATTAGCTATGCCTAGTCATGCATATTGGAGAATTCCTTTAATCTGGAATATTTTGCTTATTCCATTCACAGCACATTTTATAATAAAATTTTCATCATTTCTTGCTGAGATATTAAAGAAAAGTACAAGAACCATTTTAATGATAATTATTTCAGTTCTTATAATTTATTTCTCTTTTCAAATTAAAAGAATAATTTCATTTTCATACTTTACGGAAGATGATATCTCTGCCGGAAAATTTTTAAGAGAAAATGTAATTGAGAATAAAAATAATCTTAAAATTTTAATTGATACTTCTGACTGGAATTACCTGAATGTTATGGTTGCATCCAATCATCCTCAAAGTTTTATAATTAACGCGCAAAAAGATCCGGCTTTGCCGACAAATCAAATTATTGGTAATAGAAAAAAAATAGATATAGATTATCTTAAAGATTTAAGAATATACTACATATTTCTTGAAAACAAAGATTTAATTGATTTTGTAAAAGGAAATCCTTCTCTATTAAAAGTTAAGAAACTGGGAGAATGGGAATTGTACAAGGTAAAATAAATTTTCATATATTGTAATATTATGAAAATCATTAAAAAAATAATTTTCTTTTTCTCTTTATTTCTTCTCTATTTAATCCTGAAAGAATTTGTTGAGTTGTATAACTTGGCAAAATCTATACATCCTTATTTTGCATATGCTGTTTTAATCCTTTTGGTGGCTTTCCTTGTCTATTTTGCATTTATTCCGATCTACCAGATTATCAGGATGCCGAAAAATTATGCACCGGTTAAGAACAAAAGTGAAGTTCCTGCCCTTCTTGAGAAGAGAATTAATAGTTTTAAGAAAAACAAGTTTTTAATAAAATCAGGTTTTGATTTTAGTATTATTAAAAATGATGAAGAAAGTCACAACAAGATTATCTTATTACTTGAAAAGGAAAGCGACAGGATCAGAAAAAAGTATGTGTCAAGGCTTTTTTATAGTACAAGCATTTCCCAAAATGGTTTTATTGATGCAATATTAATTTTGTCCTCCAGCGTAAATCTCATTAAAGAAATCTTCATACTTTACCAGGGAAGAGTAACAAACAGGGACTTGTTTATAATTGCCAAAAAAGTTTATTATTCGATAGCAATCGGCGGTTCTGAAGGTATCGAATATGCTGCCGATGAAATATTTTCAAAATTGAGTACTGAAGGTATGAAGAGCATCCCTTTTGCCAGTAAAATCCTAAGTTCTTTGGCAGATGGTTATGTTAATGCAGCACTTTTAACCCGTGTTTCATTAATTACAGAAAATTATTGTAAGTATGTTTATATAGAATCTGATCGCGACCTTTATCCTTCTTCAAAGTTTATTATTACTACAACCCGTTTTTTAACTTCAGATATCTTGACTTTAGTAAATAGAAAATTACTAAAAACACCAAAAGAGAAATTAGAAAATATTATCAGGAAAACACCAAATCCTCTTGCATTTATTCTAGGGAAAAACAAAACTGAGATTAATGAAACGGAATGAATTAATTATAGTTCCTTGACTTTTTGCAAAACCTTATCATCCAGATTAATCCCTTCCTTAAGGTTTTTCTTCTTTTTACTTAAAGCTATTTCTCCCGGATAATAAATTTTTGTATTCTCACCTATGGTTTCGGCTGATTTGAAATATGTTAATATTTCATTAATCAGATTATCATTTTCAGATTCATTAGAAAACAAAGTTGGGTTTATAACAATAAATATTTGTGAGGGACCTTTTTCACCTTCCGATTCGGATAGATCTTTTGTAGCTCGGCCTCCTGATAATAAAGATGCTAAAATATCCAATGTTAATGATAAGCTGGCACCTTTCCAGTAACCTATTGGTAAAGGTCTTTGTGAGTTAATAATTTTTCCGGCATCATCAGTTAATTTCCCTTCGCTGTCGAAACCACCCGGAAAGGGCAATTTTTTCCTTTCTCTATCAAAATTCAGCATTGTACCGTAAGAAAATTGTGACATTGCCATATCGATTACTATATTTCCACCTTTTTTTGGAATTCCGATAACCAAAGGATTATTACCTGTAGTAGCTTCTTTTGCTCCCCATGGCGGAAGATTTGGAATTGTATTGGTCCAGCAAATTAAAATAAAACCTTTGTCTGATGCATGCCAGCCAAAATAGCCGGGCCTCATCCAGTGATTAGAATTTTGAAGCGCTATACATCCGATACCGTATTGTTTTGCAAGTTCAATTCCTCTTTCAGTCATTTGCAGGGCATTAAGAGGTCCGGCACCATAATTACCATTCCATCTTTCAAATGCACCGAATGAATTAATTCTTGTTGGATTTTCATCAACTTTTACAGAACCATTTACTACGCATTGAATAAACCCGGGAAATCGATTTATTCCATGAGATTCAACGCCTGAAAAAGTATTGTCAGTAAAAATTTCAGAAAGGATTTCCGCGTTCTCATTGGTGAAATTGTATTTAACTAATTTATCCTTAAATAAATCTTTTAATTCAGCAAATGATAATTTCAATTGTATTCATCCCAGCTTTTAACTTCCAGTTCAGCAGTAGAATATCTGTTTATTGACTTAATAAAACGTTTAGCAAATTGAGTGTTAGTCAGCAGCGATATGTTTAAATCAATTGCTTTTCTTCTTACAATATAATCACTATCTAGCTCAACTTTTTCAGTTGTTTTTGGAATGTTAATTACCAGATCAATTTTCCCTTCAGTTAGATATGTTAGAATACTTGGCTCTAAATTATCGAAAGGTCGATGCAGCTCTTCCACATCAATTCCATTATCTTTATAAAAATCAGCGGTTCCCTTTGTTCCGTAAAATTTCAATCCCATATTTTTAAGAGTATTTATTTCGTCCAGAATTTCGGCTTTTTGTTTTAAGGTTCCGGTTGAAAGCATAACTCCTTTCTGCGGGATTCTATGGCCAGTAGAAAGCAGACTTTTCAGGAAAGCTTCGTTAAAATCATCACCAAGGCAAGCAACTTCTCCAGTTGATGACATTTCCACTCCTGTTACAGGATCCGAACCTCTTAATCTTGTAAAAGAAAATTGCGATGCTTTCACCCCAACATAATCGAGATCAAAGGAAGACTTATCAATTTTCGGTACCTTTTCTCCAAGCATCAGTTTCGTTGCAATTTCAATAAAATTAATTTTTAGTGTTTTAGAAACAAACGGGAAACTTCTCGAAGCCCTTAAATTGCATTCAATAACTTTTACATCATTATCTTTTGCAATAAACTGAATATTAAACGGACCGGTAATTTCAAGTTCTTTGGCTATTTGTTTTGTAATCATCTTAACTCTTCGCATCGTTTCAAGGTAAGTCCTCTGAGGAGGCAGAACAATAGTCGCATCACCTGAATGAACGCCTGCATTTTCAACATGCTCTGCAATTGCATAACAAAATAAATCTCCTTCATTTGCTACTGCATCAACTTCTATCTCCCTTGCGTCGGTAATAAATTTACTCATCACAACAGGATGTTCTCTATTAATGTTAGTTGCTTTTTGCAAATATATTTCCAGTTCATCTTCCGTAAGTACAATACTCATTGCAGCACCGCTTAACACATAACTTGGTCTTATTAAAACAGGGTATTGAACTTTGTTAGCAAAATCTTTTGCTTCATCAAGACTTCTTAATTCCTTCCATTCCGGTTGATCAACTCCTATCTTATCCAGGATTTGTGAAAATTTATGTCTGTTTTCTGCATTGTCTATTTGAACAGCAGATGTTCCAAGGATCTTTAATCCTGCATTATGAAGCTTCATAGCAAGATTGTTTGGAACCTGGCCACCCATCGAGATAATTACTCCTTCCGGGTTTTCTTTATCGTATATATCAAGTACACGTTCAAAGGTCAACTGCTCAAAATAAAGTTTATCACAGATATCATAATCCGTACTTACGGTTTCTGGATTACAGTTTATCATTATGGTCTTTTTATCAATTTTATTCAGAGACATTACTGCATTTACACAACACCAGTCAAATTCAACAGATGAACCAATCCTGTAAGCACCGCCGCCTAAGACAACGATCTGGTTCTTTTCACCGACAGGGATATCATCTTCATTTCCATGGTAAGTTAAGTAAAGATAATTAGTTTGTGCAGGATATTCCGCTGCCAAAGTATCTATTTGTTTTACTACAGGGATGATATTTAATTCTTTCCTGTATTCTCTTACTCCAAGTTCCGAAGAACCGGTTAAACGGCTTATTTGAAGGTCGGAGAACCCATTCATTTTGGCTTCTTTCATAAGCTCATTTGAAACATCATAAAGCATTAATCCTTTAAGCTTCTTTTCTGTTTCAACAATATTTTTCATCTTATAAAGAAACCATTTTGTTATCTTTGTTAGCTCATATATCTTATCAACAGAATATCCGAGCTGCAGAGCCTGAGCAATGGCAAATATTCTTTTATCGGTAGGTTCAGATAATTCCTTATCAAGATCTTGAAATTGGAGATCGTTTCCAATAAAACCCAGCATACCAACGTCAAGCATCCGAATAGCTTTTTGCAAAACTTCTTCAAATGATCTGCCGAGTGACATAACTTCACCTACAGATTTCATTTCTGAGCCGAGTTGAGTACTAACTTGCTGGAATTTTTGTAAATCCCAACGGGGAAATTTTAGTGCTACATAATCGAGTGCAGGTTCAAAACATGCTGAAGTTTCCCGTGTAATAATATTTTCTACCTCATTTAAAGCATAACCGAGTGCAAGCTTTGTAGCAATAAAAGCAAGCGGATAACCTGTAGCTTTTGAAGCGAGGGCCGAGCTTCTGCTTAATCGTGCATTAACTTCAATAATTCTATAATCATCCGAATTAGGATCAAGTGCATATTGAATATTACACTCACCAATTACACCAAGATGCCGGATCAATTTGATTCCTATTGAACGGAGCTTAAAGTTTTCGCGGGCGGAGAGAGTTTGTACCGGCGCAATAACTACGCTATCGCCTGTATGAATTCCCATCGGATCGATATTTTCCATTGAACATATCGTAATACAGTTATTATATCTGTCCCTTATAATTTCATACTCAACTTCTTTCCATCCGCGCAAAGATTCTTCAATTAAAATCTGATTTGTGAATGAAAATGCTCTTCTTGCTTTATCCAGGAGCTCGGTTTTATTGTTTACAATTCCGGAACCCAGACCACCAAGAGCATAAGCAATCCTAACCATGACCGGATAACCTATCTGTTCAGCAGCTTCAACAGCTTCTTCAACATTTTTTGCGGTTTTACTTGTAGCAACCTTTAATCCTATTTCAGTTACTTTATTTGCAAATCTTAATCTATCTTCAGTATCCTGTATTGCTTCAACAGGGGTTCCAAGAACTTTAATATTATATTTATGAAGAATTCCTTTTTCATATAGTTCAACACCCACATTAAGTGCAGTTTGTCCGCCAAATTGCAGAAGAATACTATCAGGCAATTCTTTTTTAATAATTTTTTCTACAAACTCAGTTCTAATAGGCATAAAGTACACTTTGTCTGCAAAGTTCTCGGAAGTCTGAATAGTTGCAATATTTGGATTTACCAGAATAGAAGTTATTCCATCTTCTTTTAATGCCTTAATTGCCTGGCTGCCCGAATAATCGAATTCACCGGCTTGCCCTATTTGGAGTGCCCCTGAACCAAGAATTAAAACTTTTTTTGCTTTTCCTTTTTTAATCATTTACAGCCCTCACAAACATGTCAAAAATAAATTCACTGTCATCCGGACCTGGAGATGCTTCCGGGTGAAATTGTGCACCAAAGAAAGGTTTTGCAATATGTATAAGGCCTTCATTTGTACCGTCGTTATCATTAGTAAACCATTCGCGCCAGTCTTCCGCTAAGGTATCACTATCTATTGCATAACCGTGGTTTTGAGAAGTTATATAGCATCTTTTTGTTCCGGTTTCATTTGCCGGTTGATTATGACTTCGATGTCCATATTTTAATTTATAAGTATTTGCTCCGGCAGCTAATGCTAGAATTTGGCATCCAAGACATATACCGAGAATTGGAACATGTTTTTCCATAGCACGTTTTGTATTTTCTATAGTGGCTTCGCATATTTTCGGATCTCCCGGACCGTTAGATATAACAATCCCATCCGCTTTTTCTTTTGAAAAATCATAATCATAGGGGACTCTAAGCACAGAAATATTTCTTCCTAGAAATGCTTTAATAATATTATTTTTCGTTCCGCAATCTACCAGAATAATTTTTTTACCGTTACGGTTATATTCTATCGGTTCTTTTACACTTACTTCACTAACAAGGTCTAGTTTGTTTACATCCTGAAAATCTATTTCTTCATTCTCATCAATTACTAATTTCCCCAGCATTGTCCCTTTTTCTCTTAATCTTCTTGTAAGCATTCTCGTATCAATTCCGTAAATTCCGGGAATTTTTTGTTCACTCATCCAATCGGATAAAGATTTTTTCGCGTTCCAGTGAGAATACTCAAAAGAATAATCTGAAATTATCAGAGCCCTGCAATGAATTTCATTTGATTCAAAATATTTATAAAGATCATCTTCTTTTTCATAATCAGGTACTCCATAATTACCTATCAAGGGATATGTACAAACTAAAATCTGACCCCTGTAGGATGGATCTGTCATTGTTTCGGGATATCCAACCATACCCGTATTAAACACAACTTCTCCATTTGTGTTTTTAGGATATCCGAATATATTCCCTATATATTTAGTACCATCCTCAAGGATCAATTTTCCGGTCTTTCTCTCACTAAACATTTTTATCCTTTTTTTATTCTGTTTTTCAAAAAAATAGCCACTCATTGAGTGGCTATAATTATAGTCTCTTTAAAATTCCTGGTATAATTTTTTTGAAAATTTTTTCTTTACCGGTCAACTACTTTCCGAATTTTAATTTTCTAATATAGTGCAAACTCATTTTACATTCAACGAATCAAAATAAAAAAAACAATTTGATATTAAATTCATCACTTGTAATTTAAATTTTAATAGAATTTTTATTTCTTTTAATTAATAATAAAAAATTGATATAAAATTACTTTTACTTTAAATTGAAAAAATATATATAGATTTACAGAAATATTGTTCCAGTTTATAATTATGCAGATTATTTATTGTTTATTCTTTTTATTCCCTAATCATAAATTTCCTATCATTTTATTTAATCAAATAGTATGAAAACCAAAAAAAATACCAGGAAGCCCAAAACTTTTATCCTTGATACAAATGTGATTTTGCATGATGCAAGTTCAATACACAATTTTAAAGAGAATGATGTCATTATCCCATTACCCGTAATTGAAGAACTTGACCATTTTAAAAGAGGTAACCAGGTAATTAATCTAAATGCAAGAGAGTTTGCCAGAACCCTAGATTCTCTTACCGGGACAGCAATATTTAACGGTGGTGTATCTATGGGTAAAGGGAAAGGAAAAGTTAAAATTGCTATCTCAAGGGGATTAAGTAATGAAATAAAAGGAATATTTAAAGAAGATACTCCGGATCATAGAATACTATCTATTGCTCTTGAACAAATTAGAAAAAACACTGAAAATTCTATTATCCTGGTTACAAAAGATGTTAATCTCAGGATGAAAGCCAAAGCCCTGGGAATCCTTTCCGAAGATTACACTACAGATCGAATAGGCGATGTTGAAGAACTATATAGCGGGAAAGAAATTATTGAAGATTTTGATGATGATCTTGTTATTAAATTTTTTCAAATCCCGTTTGAAGTTCCGGCAGGAGAAATTTTATCTCACTTAAAAGGGGAAATTTTACCGAACAAATATTACATTTTCCGAAATCCTAATCGTTCAGTACTTGCCTATTTAGATCAAAATAAAGAGGTATTTAAGAAAGTAGATAAAAATGTTATTTATGGTATTAAACCGAGGAATGCAGAGCAAACATTTGCTGTTGATTCTTTGACAAATTTGAACATCCCCTTAGTTACACTTACGGGGAAAGCAGGTACCGGGAAAACTCTTTTGGCTCTTGCAGGTGCTCTTAATATAAGAAAGAGCTACCGTCAAATATTTGTTGCTCGTCCTATTGTTCCACTCAGCAATAAAGATATTGGCTTTCTGCCTGGAGATGTACAAAGTAAAATTGAACCTTATATGCAGCCACTTTGGGATAATCTAAGAGTAATCCAGGATCAATTTTCTGAATCAGACAAGCAATACCAATTAATTACAAATATGGTAAAAGATGAAAAACTTGTTATTGAACCTTTATCTTATATAAGAGGAAGAAGTCTCCAGAGAATATTCTTTGTAGTTGATGAAGCCCAAAACTTAACGCCTCATGAAATTAAAACAATAATTACCAGAGTTGGTGAAGGTTCAAAAATTGTATTTACCGGGGATATATATCAGATTGATCATCCGTATCTTGATTCCCAATCAAACGGTTTATCATATCTTATTGATCACTTTAAAGGTCAGAAATTATATTCACATATTAATTTAGAAAAGGGTGAAAGATCTGAATTGGCAGAACTTGCAAGTAATCTGCTTTAGAATATAAAATAGTATTCTAAATAGGGATAAGATAAAATTCAATTATCAAACTTTTTTGAATAAAAAATGTTAATATTATATTTTAAATATGAAAGTTTTTACATATCCTATATTTTATAAAATCGTTATACGTTTTGGAAACATTCCCCTTACTTTATTATTAATTATATATTTTATTCCTTCTATCATTTATATTGATAAACATCCTGTTTTATTAATTCCATTAATAATATCCTCTTTATTAATATTTTTCCTTAACAAACTCTATTTAACGCTTTATAAAATTATTCCATACAAAATAGTTGCAGATAATGGAAAATTAATTTGTAGTGAATTCCTGTTTTCCCATAAGGAGGTTGTAATTGATTTCAATAATATTGATAAATTGAAAGGCGGTATTTTTGAAGGAAAGCTGCATGGAATATTAAAGGTCTATGATGGAAAAAATAATATTTACATCGGTTATTTTAATAAAATAAAAAATTCAAAAATACTTGGGACTCTTTTGTTAAGTAAGGTTAACAAATCTGTTTATGATGAAGTTATTAAAAATATAATTCCCAAATCCCGGAAAACAAAATAAATCTTTCCTTCCTATTGTGTAAAATTACTTAATTGTGTCTTAACCATTCTGAAAATATTTGACCAAAACTTCATTGGTAATTTCATTATTTTAGGAGTATCAAATAAATAAATTAATGTTATGAAAATTGCAGTTTTATTATCAGGCGGTGTAGATAGTTCTGTTGCTTTAAGATTATTGAAAAATGCCGGACATGATGTAACGGCATTTTATCTTAAAATATGGCTGCAGGATGAATTTTCATTTTTAGGTGAATGTCCGTGGGAAGAGGACCTAAATTATGTAAGAGAAGTCTGCAAAAAAGAAAATGTACCTCTCGAGATCATTTCGTTACAGACTGAATATTGGGAGTCTGTGGTGACATATACTATTTCAGAAATAAAAGAAGGAAGAACACCTAATCCAGATATCTTTTGTAATAGCCTTATTAAATTTGGACAATTTTATGACAAAATCGATATTTCCTTTGAAAAGGTAGCGAGCGGACATTATGCTAAAGTAGAAAAGCTTGATAAGAAATATGCTTTGAAGATTTCACCTGATCCGGTAAAAGATCAAACATATTTTTTGTCCTATTTAAATCAAAATCAATTGGCAAGAGCTGTTTTCCCGTTGGGTGAACTTATGAAATCCCAGGTTAGAGATTTAGCAGAAAAATTTGATCTGCCAAACAAAAATAGGAAGGACAGCCAGGGAATTTGTTTCTTAGGACAAATAAAATTTAATGACTTTATAAAGCATCATCTTGGAGAATTAAAAGGGGACATTATTGATTTTGATACTAAGAAAAAATTAGGTGTGCATAACGGATACTATTATTTTACAATAGGTCAAAGATCCGGGCTGGGTCTTTCGGGAGGTCCATGGTATGTTCTTAAAAAAAATGTTAAGGAAAACCTGATCTATGTTTCGAAAGAAAACAAATCTAAAAGAGAAAGAGATACTTTTTTTGTAACAAATTTAAATTGGATCCTGGAATCCCAACCTGAAGATGAAATACTTAAAGTAAAAATCAGACATGGAAAATTTTATTATGACTGCAGAATAGATTTTGATAATGAAAATCTTCTGCAAGTAAAAATAGATAAAAAGGACAAAGGAATTGCCTCAGGACAATTTGCCGTTTTTTACAAGGACGACTTATGTTTGGGCGGGGGAGTAATAAAATAAGAAATTTATAAAGATATTTTCAAAATTTTTTCAATTAATAGCTCTTTCAAGATTAATTAAAACTCTAAACACTGCTTATTCAATTGATTTCTTTAACAAAATTGAAATTGATTGTATTAATCCGGTGCATTAAAACTATTGAATTCTTTTGATTTTGTAAGGTGATTATAATTTTCTCGATGGCATTATTGTTGAAACACTAAGAGAGATTTTAGCAAAAGCTATATCAAATTAAATTACAAGTGTAATAACGTGATAACAAGCTTAAAAATATATCTTTCTTTTATGTTTCAATATTTTTCTTCAACTGTAATTTTAGTCATATTCGGAATTATAACTTTACTTGTAATACTTTTCATCTTCCCACTTTGGATTTTGAGAGAAAGTAAAAAGACACATTAGATTAAATGCTGTGTAATCAAATTTTATGCTGAAACAATATGTTGTATTGTTTTGAGCCATTTTATAGTATATTTTTGTCATTATTCTACAGAAAATGGTTGATTAAGCTTGAGAATGTGAGTTAAGTAGCGAAGCTTTAAATTGATAATTGTTTAATATTTATATTTAATAAAAATATGGAGCCCTCTTTAATTTTAATTGATTCCCATGTACATATTTATGATAAATATGATATAAAAAGATTTTTTTATTGCGTATTAAAAAACTTTAGAAAAGAAAGTAAAAAATTAGGTTTTGAAAATTTTAAAGGGATTTTGTTTTTAACCGAAACAAAGAATGATGATTATTTTTCCAAATTAAATGAAAATTATTTTGAAAATGAACTAAAGGAGCTATACTTAACAAAGATAAATAATAATGAAAGTGGTTCAGTAGTTTATAAAGCCAAGGATAATAATTATTTAATTATTATATCAGGAAAACAAATTATTACTTCTGAAAAACTGGAAGTACTGGCTTTAGGAAAAACAAAAAATCTGGATTATGGAGAATCTCTAAGAGCATCTATTGAAAAAATAAATTCATTAGGAGCACTTCCCATTATTCCATGGGGTGTCGGTAAATGGTTCGGCAAAAGAAAAAAGATAATTGAAAATGTTCTGGAACATAACAGAGATATAAAATATTTTTTTGGCGATAATAGTGGAAGACCGGTTTTTTGGGCAACACCAAAACTATTTAAAACAGCCGGTAATAAAGGAATATTGATTCTCAGAGGCTCTGATCCTTTGCCTCTTAATTATCAAGAGGAAAAAGTTGGAAAATTTGGATTTTATTTCCAGGCGGATCTTGATTTAAACAAACCGGCTAAAAATATAAATGATTTGTTGTTAAGCTTGAAAAAATCACCGGAAAATTTTGGTAATCTAGAAAGTCCATTGAAATTTTTTAAAAATCAATTTGCAATGCAGTTTAGGAAATTATTTTGAAAAGAGATTTAGAGAAATTATCTGAAAATAATTTTGATATTTTAATTATCGGCGGTGGTATTTACGGTGCATCTCTTTTTTGGAGAGCAGCTATTGCTGGTTATTCTGCTGCTTTAATTGAACAAAATGATTTTGCAAGTGGTACTTCATCAAATAGTCAAAAGATTATTCATGGAGGATTGAGGTATTTACAGAATCTGAATATTATAAGAATAAGACAGTCTGTTAATGAAAGAAAAAGGTTAATGTGGCTTGCTCCTCATCTTGTATCGCCATTACCATGTGTTATGCCTTTATATGGGCATAAATTAAAAGGTAAAGAAGCTTTATCCATTGCTATTAAGTTATATGATATTCTTTCTGTAGACCGCAATAATCTTCAGGATAAATCGAAATATATACCCAATGGTAAGATATTAAGTAAAAAGAAGATCAATGATCTTTTACCTGGTTTGGAGCAAAATAGTTTAAATGGTGGAATTTTATGGTATGATGCTTTTTGTAACAACACTGAAAGATTGATTTTATCTCTAATTAAATCTGCTGTTAAACATGGAAGTATTGCTGCAAACTATTTAAAAGCTGAAAAATTAATAGTCGAAAATAATATTGTAAAAGGAGCAAATGTTTTTGATTTGCAGAGCCAAAATCATTTCTCAGTAAAAGCTAAAAAAGTTATTGCTTGTACCGGGCCTGATGTAAATAGTTTCCAGACAAATCTAAATATTCAAAAACAAAGGTATGTTGGCGGATTAAATATTGTTGTTGATAAAATATTTCCACATGATTTTGCAGCCGGAATCGATAATAGGTCTAATAAACGGCTTTATTTTGTCGCTCCTTGGAAGGATAAATCTATACTTGGTACAGATTGGTATCCTGTTCCCGACCCGGAAAGTTTTGAATTTAAAAAATTACATGTTCATAAATTTATCGAAAACTTTAATGAGACTTATCCTGCGGCGGAGCTGACATATGAAGATATCAAATTTGTACATACAGGGTTTGTTCCTGCAGCTAATTTGCAGAATTCAAATTCAACACTTAATCATTTCAAAATAATTAATGGGGCAGATTTAGGGATAAAAAATTTCTATAAGCTTATAGGGGTAAAATATACTACTGCGGTAAATGTAGCAGATAATTTATTAAAAACTATTTACCCTGATTTTAAAAAATCATCCTTGAATTTACAACCAAAATTAATTGGCGGAGAAATTGAAAATTTAGAAGAGTTTAAAAATAAAGTTTATATAAAATACGGAAAAAAATTTTCGGAACAGGAATTAGATAATTTAATAAATAATTATGGAAGTGAGATATTTAATATTTTAGATAATTTAGCTGCTACTTCTGAATTTGCTCAAAATAAAAAAATCAATTATGATGTAATTAAATCTGAAGTTATTTTTGCCATTAAAGAGGAGATGGCTCTCCATCTTGATGATATCATTTTCAGAAGAACAGACATAGGAAGTTCAGGATTACCAAAAAATCTGGAACTTGGTTTTATTTCGAAAGTTGCCGGTGATGAATTAGGCTGGACTGAAACCGAAAGAATCCATGAAATTAAAATAATTGAAAGTTATTGTCGTTTACTCAATAAAAATTTGTTGTTTAATCAAAATTTGGTAATCAAATGAAAATATTGTTGCTTGCTCCTCACCCTTTTTATCAGGAAAGGGGCACACCCATTGACGTTTATCTTGTACTTAGAGTATTATCTGAAAGACCTGATACTCAGGTAGATCTTTTAGTATATAATGAAGGGACAGATATTGAACTTCCGGAACTAAATATTTTTAGAATTCCTAATTTGAAATATCTCAGGAATATTCGCCCTGGTTTTTCTTTTAGAAAATTAGTTGCTGACTTTTTTATGTTCTTAAAAGCATGGAAGATGGTGACAAAAAACAATTATGATTTTGTTCACGCAGGTGAAGAAGCGGTATTTTTCGCAATGCTATTTAAATTCTTATTCCGGATTCCTTATATTTATGATTTAGATTCATCTATTGCCCAGCAGATTGTTGAAAAAAAACCTTCTCTTCGTTTTTTGGCACCCGTTTTTAATTATTTAGAAAAAATGGCAATTGTTCATGCCGAAATAAACCTTCCGGTATGCAATGCTCTTGCAGAGTTATGTGAAAATCAGGGTTCACATAAAACAGTTACAATACATGATATTTCGCAGCTTAAAAATCCGGGAGCTCCAAGCAAAGGTTTTTTGAAAAAAGAGCTTAATATCAATAAAGATATTTTAATGTATATAGGAAATCTTGAATCTTATCAGGGAATTGACTTGCTCCTTGAAAGTTTTAGTGAAGCTTGTAAGAAAACTGATAAAATTGATCTTGTTATAATTGGCGGAAATCAGGAAGATATTAATTCTTACAAAGAAAAATCATATAAGTTGAAAATTGGGGATCGTGTTCATTTTCTTGGTCCAAGACCATTTAATAAATTAGATGAATATCTTGCAGAAGCAGATATTATTGCATGTCCCCGGATTCGAGGTGTAAATACTCCTATGAAAATATTTCCGTATCTTCATTCTGGAAAGCCAGTAATTGCAACGGATTTATATACTCATAGTCAGATATTAACCGAAAAGGAAGCATATCTGGCACCTGCTAATTCAGAAGGATTTTCAAAAGCAATAATTGATCTGACAGAAAGTAAAGAACTAAGAAAAAAATATGGAGAAAGCGGACAGAAATTTGTAGAAAAAAATCATACTTATAAAGCCCATAAAGAAAGGTTAAACGGTGCATATAACTGGTTGAAAGAAAACAACCATAACCTTAATAAAGTTGCATGACTTAAAGTGTATTATTTGAATTTTTATTAACATAAAATAGGAAATAAAATGAAAGTATTAGTTACTGGCGGAACAGGATTTACCGGGAGTGCTTTAGTTTTACGCTTAGTTAAGCTTGGTCATTCGGTTAAGACTCTGGACTATAAAGAAGGGATTAGGGTTCAGCAGCTTAAAGATGCCGGAGTTGATGTAATTATTGGAAGTATAACTGATAAGGATCTGGTAGACAAAGTAACAGAAAATGTTGATTTTGTTTTTCATGTTGCAGCGGCTTTCAGGGAGTTGGATGTGCCCAGTGAGCATTATTATAATGTTAATGTTAATGGGACCAGAAATGTTTTTGATGCAGCAAAAAAACATAATGTTAAAAAAGTAGTTTATTGTAGTACGCAAGGTGTACATGGACATATTTCAAATCCTCCCGGAAATGAAAATTCACCAATAGCTCCTGAAGATTACTATCAGCAGACTAAATATGAAGGGGAATTGGTTGCTCAGGAATTTATTAAAGATGGAATGAAAGTTACAATAATTCGACCCACTGCTATTTATGGTCCTGGTGATCCTGAACGTTTTTATATGATCTTTAAAAGAGCAAAAAATGGTTCATTCCCTATGTTTGGAAAGGGAGAAACCTTTTATCATCCTGTTTATATTGATAACCTCGTTGATGCATTTATTTTAAGTATGGATTTGGAAAAAGGAAATGGTCAAACCTATATAATTGCTGATGAAGAATATCTCCCAATTAAGGAGTTGGTCAAACGGGTAGGCAAAGCTATGAATAAAGAAGTTAAAATAAAGTTTTATCCGATTTTACCTTTAGTTATTACAGGGCATGTGGTTGAAAAAGTTTGTAAGCCTTTCGGTATAGCGCCTCCAATTTTCCCAAGACGTGTTGATTGGTTCAGACAGGTAAGAGCCTTTAGCATTGATAAAGCAAAAAGTGAATTAGGTTATATACCAAAAGTCGGAATTGATGAAGGACTTAAAAACACTGCGGAATGGTATGAAAAAATGGGATACTTTAGTGAAAATGCTAAAGATTTGCCAAAGCTTACTTTAACTCATACACCCAAATAAAACGTTAATCATTAAACATTCTAATCATTAATCTTATTTGATAAATCTCTTTTAATTAAGGGATTTTCAAATAAGATTACATATCAATTCTATACCTTTTAATATTATTATAAAGGTTTAATTATTTGATTAATTCATATCTCAATAGGAGATTCTCGGATATTATTCGAAAGAATAAGGATGAAGGACTCTCTCTCTTATTATTTTCACTTCCTTTTTTTGTATATAGAAATTCAGATTATTTACCTGAAAATAATATACCTGTTTTCAGCTTTCATTCAGTAAAACCGGAATTATTTGAAAAACAACTCAAGTATTTATCTGATAATAATTATAAAACACTCAATTCGGACTCTTTGATGAAAATTATTTCTGGTAGGAAAAAGGGAATACGAAACAGTGTAGTTTTAACTTTTGATGATGGAAGAAAAAGTTTGTGGACTACTGCATACCCGCTATTAAAAAAATACAAATTTACAGCAATCAGCTTTATTGTACCTTCAATAATAAAAGATAATGAGATTAAATCTGCTACTTTGATAGAAGCCTGGTCCGGAAAAGCAAGTCTGAGAGACATAGTGAATATTGAAAGTGAAATACCGCTGTCCAACTGGAACGAGATAAAAGAAATGCATGAGAGTGGGGTTATTGATTTTCAATCTCATTCAATGTTTCATGCTTCTGTTTTTACAGATAATAAATTAATCGATTTTATTAATCCGGATTTTACTCCGTCGTTGCTGGATAGTACATTGAATCCACTTGGATATATTATAGGCAATGAATTTTCATTACCGAAAATAGAATATGGTTCTCCCATATATAAATGGGATTCACATCTTATTTCAAAAACAAGGTATATCCCTGATGAAAACATTAATGAATCATGTATTGAATATGTTCAATTACATGGAGGAAGCGCTTTCTTTAATAATCCTGATTGGAGAAACGAACTAAAACCATATTTTTCAAAAATGAAAAAGAAATATGGCAAAGGTACTTTTCAAAGTCATGAAAAGAGAATTACAGAAATTAAAAAGGATTTAGTCGAATCTAGAAAAAATGTCGAAGAAATTCTTAAGAAACGCGTTACACATTTATGTTTACCCTGGTATTTCGGAAATCAGTTAACTGTACAACTAGCCAAAGAATCCGGTTATGAATGTATATACTGGGGGATAAAAGACAGAAAATCAACTAATTTTGTAGGGGATGATCCTTTATTCATTAAAAGAATTAATGATTATTTTATTTTTTCTTTACCGGGTAAAAATAGAATTTCCCTTAACAGGCAGATTATTAACAAGGTTAAAAAGAGATATTAAGATTTTATCTTCAATGTTAATAATATTAACTCTTATTAAAAATCAAACCGATCTTTAATAAAAACAAATTCCAATTTATTTCCAAGATATTGAATCAGTTCTTGCTCTCCTCATTTAAACTCATCTAATGTCACAAAAACAATCGAACGACTTAGTGAACCAGGTAATATTATTTACGAAAAGCGTAAACTAACCCTCCGATTAATCCGAGTACTATAATAAATAGAAATTCAATCCATGCAAAAGCAATCGCATCGGAAGCATGTATTGAAAAATTGGATAAGAACAAGAAAAAAATATTTTCTCTTAATCCAATACCATTTATAGAAATGGGCAGCATCATTATGAAAATTGAGAGGGGAACCATAAGAAAAAAGTAAACAAAAGAAATGCCGAAGATTAAAGAGTGCGAGATTAAATAATAATACAAAACCACATTAGCCTGTAAAAATATAGAAATTAAAAAAGCCTTAAATAATACTTTTTTATGATTTCTAAATTGCCAGAAAGAATCTGCTAATTTTAATATCTTTTGGTTGATCTTCTTTACAAAAGATATTGGAATTTTATTTAAAGGTTCAAAAATTTTTTTATTTGGAAAAAACATAAAAAGAATAGCAAATAATGCCAGCAATCCCGAACCAATTATCCATACATGAAGGAAAGGAACTTTTGAAGTTATAGGATCAGCGAAAAAAACAGTAATTGAAGCAAAAAGCAGGAGCACTAAAATTCCTAAAAATCGATCAATAAAAATAACCGATATTGCATTTGCTTTATTTTTGCCCAAACGCCATGAATCATAAGCACGAACTGAATCTCCACCAATAGTAGATGGTAAAAATTGATTAAAAAATGTAGCAATTAAGTTGGATCTTATTAAATAAGAGACTTGCGGTTTTACTCCCTGAGTAGTTAACAACAATCGCCATCTTAAAGCACTGAGATAAAAACCAACAAAATGAAGACTGAAAGCGATAACTAGAACTTCCCATTTGGCGGATTGAATTGAATTTATTATCGTTTCAAAATCAACATCTTTAATAATTATATAAAAAAGAACGATTGAAACAGATATTTTTATTAAATACTTTAAAAGTTTCTTATTTCTGAGAAACGAATTTGTTTTTACTACGATAGATTCTTCCAAAAAGCAAAAAACGAATAATTTGAAATAGAAATAATTAATTTTGAAAAACTACAAAAAATTGATCTAAATCACAAAGATAAAAATTCTTTATTTTTGCTAAAAATTTTGCATTAAAAATTATTTATTAATATTTAAAATTGATCAAAATCTTAAAATTATAAAAAATGAAGTTGATGAAGCTTTAAAAAGTTAATTTTTAATAAAAAATCTTTATATTTCACAGATGAAACAAAAAAGTCATGAAGCTGTAACTGCAGAAGGTTCAATTTTATCCAGGTACCAGGATGTAGTTGTAGGCACTCGTTCATTGATTAGGACCATATACTTTGAATGGTGCATCTGGTTAGCTAAAGTTCCTGGTGCATTGGGTTTAGCATTAAGAAAGATTTTTTGGTCCAGATTATTTGCTTCTTGCGGGACAGGTGTATTTTTTGGTGAAAACATTATTCTGAGGCATCCAAATAGAATTCACCTGGGGAATAAAGTAGTAATCAGCGATGGCTGCATTTTAGATGCCCGCAATGAAGAATCCACAAATGTAATCCAATTGGGGGATAATGTCATCCTTTCCAATAATGTTATGATCTCTTGTAAGGGTGGAACAGTAAAAATTGGTTCTAATACAGGTCTTGGAGCTCAAATGATAATACAGGCTGTTATGAACAGTCCTGTAGAAATAGGAAATGATGTATTTATAGGTCCGATGTGTTACATAACTGGAGGAGGTAATTATAATACCGAACGGTTAGATATTCCTATCTGGAAGCAGGGATTAAAAGAAATGGGAAAAACCGTGCTAGGAGATGATATTTGGCTTGGTGCCAATGTTACTGTGCTTGGAGAGGTTGAGATAGGTAGTGGCAGTATAGTTGCTGCAGGTGCTGTTGTCTCTAAATCAATTCCTGAAAAATCTGTTTGCAGAGGTGTTCCTGCAAAAATTTTTAAAACAAGAGGCGAATAAGCATCTTAAAATTCCGGATTTTCAAAATATTTATTAAACTAAATCTTTTCATAATATCAGCCGGAAATTTTTTAAGATAAAATAATTTTTCATAAAATATTCGGAGCATTTAAATGTGCGGAATTGCGGGGATTTTATCTCAAAATAAGGAACAACGTAATTGCATAAGTAATGTAACAAAATCTCTGAGTCATCGCGGGCCTGATAACGAAGGTTTCTATCATGACGAAAATATTGCTTTAGGTCAAAGACGCTTAAGCATTATTGATCTCTCAAATGGCAATCAACCAATATCTAATGAGTCTGGCGATTTGCAATTAATATGTAATGGAGAAATTTATAATAGCCCTGAGTTAAGGGAGTCTCTTTTAAAAAACGGACATCATTTTAAAACTTCCACAGATGTGGAAGTAATTCTTCATTTATATGAAGATTTTGGAAAAGACTGTGTTAAACATTTAAGAGGAATGTTTGCTTTTGCAATCTGGGATAGTAAAAATCAGATCCTGTTTTTAGGTCGTGATCATATTGGACAGAAACCTTTATTCTACTATAAAAAAGACGGATTATTTGTCTTTGCATCAGAGATCAAAGGTATTCTGGCTACTAATTTTGTTGAACCTGAAATTGATATTGATGGTCTCTGGCACTACATATCACTTAGATTTATACCGGATCAATATTCATTATTTAAAAATATCAGTAAGCTTCCGGCTGCTAGCTGGCTTTTCCTTAAGGATAATGAAATTAAAATAGGTAGATATTGGGATTTAGATTTCAGTAAAAAACTTCCGAATAATGAAAGTGAAATTATAGAAGGATTGGATTCGGTTCTGCTGGATACTGTCAAGATGCATCTTTTAAGTGATGTTCCAGTGGGTACTTTTTTAAGCGGCGGAATTGATTCGAGTATTGTTTCTGCGATGGTCGCAAAAATTACCGGCAAACCTTTTTCAACATTTTCCATTGGTGTTGAAGAAAATAATTTTAATGAACTGCCGTATGCACAAATGGTAGTAGATAAATATAAATTAAACGGATATAACAGGATTGTAAAAGCAAATCTCATAGAATTAATCCCTAAAATGATTTATCACATGGATGAGCCTTCCGATCCGTTTGGAGTGGGTGTATACCTTGTTTCGCAGCTTGCCAGCGAACATGTAAAAGTTGTGATGGGCGGTGACGGAGGTGATGAAAATTTTGCAGGTTATGACCGGTATGCCGGTAACCGGATTGTAGATTATTACTGCATGATTCCTAAACCTTTGCGCAGCATTCTCTCTAAAGCTCTTATTAAAAGTATACCTGAATCTTTTGGATATAAAAGTCTTGCTCAAAAAATTGCATGGCTGGATGCAATGTCTCAGTATAAAGGTGGTGATAGATATGCTGAAAGTATGAGTTTTTTAAGGTTTACTTTTGAAGCAAAACAAAAGTTATTTAAAAAGAATATCAAAATGAAGTTGAAGACATTAATTCTTTTTCAAAAATACTTAAGCATTTCGATTCTTCAAATGCGCAGGAACTTGTAGATAAAATGCTTAACACTGATTTGATGACAAGAATGCCCGAACACTTGTTAACAATTGCCGATCGTATGTCAATGGCTCATTCAATCGAAGATCGATCGCCTTTAATTGATTACAAACTTGTGGAATATGCGGCTTCAATACCAGGCGATTTAAAATTGAAAGGAAAAAATCTTAAATATATTTTGAGAAAAACTGCATCAAAATATCTTCCGGATGAACTTATTTACAGAGAAAAGCAGGGATTTGGATTCCCTATTGCTATTTGGATGCGGACAGATCTTAGAGTCTTTCTTCAAAATTTATTTAAACAATCAAGATTTATTCAGCTTGGAATTTTTGATGAAAATTATGTCTCAACAATAATAAATGAACATCTTTCCGGTAAAACAGATCATAATTTCAGAATTTGGATCCTTCTTAATCTGGAAATCTGGTACAGAATATATTTTGAAAGGCAAACACTCGATTCTATAAGAGAATTTATAAATAAAATAAAAGTGTAGAATTTTTATTATATAATTGGCGGTCTCATGAGAATTGGATTCATGGTTCGAAATCTTAATGAGAGGGGAGGAATAAAAAACTATACACAGAGTATTATTGAAAATATTCTCAAGCTCAATACCGGAGATGAATTCGTAATTATTTATAATGACGAAAAATTTTTAGGTCAATACTCTTCTTATTCCAATGTAAAAGAAGTAGTTGTAAAAGCTAACAATAAACTTATCTGGGATCAAATAAAGGTTCCAAGAATTTTAAAGAAAGAAAAAGTGGACCTTATATACAATCCAAAGCTTTCTATTCCTCTTTTTACAAAAGCAAAAAAAGTTTTAATGATTCATGGGGCAGAACAGTTTGCTGTAAGTTCGGCATTTCCATGGTACGATAGAATTTATGTCCGAATTTTTATGCCTCTCTATGGATTTTTTGCTGATAAAATTATTACAACTACAAAATTGGGAGTTGAAGATCTTGCTAAGTATCTTTTTTTCATTAAAAAAAGTAAGTTTACATATGTTTATGAAGGTATAAGTAAAAGATTCAAGGTTATTCAAAAAGCTGAAGCAGATAAAATAAAAGCTAAAAATGATTTACCTGACAAATTTATTCTATTTATCGGTGGATTAACTCCTCTTAAAAATTTTAGCAGAGCAATGCGTGCTTTTGATATTTTGGCAGATGAATTTGAATACCATTTAGTTGTAGTTGGATTTAAAAAATTCAAATATGTTAATGACTTAGAAGAAATAAAAAAAATTCGAAATAAAGATAAAATCAAATTTTGTGGTTTTATTCCTGATGAAGAACTACCTGCATTTTATAATTTAGCCGATCTTTATCTTTTCCCCTCCCTTTATGAAGGTTTTGGCCTACCTGTCCTTGAAGCTTTTGCTTCCGGCTGTCCTGTTGTAACTTCGAAAACAGGCTGTACAAAGGAAGTTACTGGTGATGCCGCTGTTCTTGTGGACCCTTATAACATTGAGGACATTGCTGAAAAAATGAAGCTGGTATTAACAAATAGTAAATTAAGAGATGAATTAATAAGAAAAGGTTTTGAAAGAGTTAAGAATTTCAGCTGGGAAAAAACTGCTTTAGAGACTATTAAGATATTTAATTCGTTATAAAAAATCACTATTAAATTAATTTGAAGCAATTATTATGAAGATAAAATCTTCAAAAATATTTTTATTCTTAAAATTGGGGATTGGAATAGCTGTAGTTATTTTCCTTTTGTTCTGGTTTAAAGTGGATGTGGTTTTACATACAATTGAGAAAATTGATCTTCGTGCTATTATTATTTTATTTTTCATCTATATATCCGATCGGTTACTGATGGCATATAAATGGGGATTGTTAGTTAAATCCTTTAAGGAAGATATTGGATTCTGGAATTTAGCAAAAGCCTACTTCTACGGTTCTTTTGCAAGTCAGTTCATGCCTATATCTATAAGCGGTGATCTTGTAAGGTTTTATTCTGTTTCCGGCGATGATTTATCGAGAACATATTTGTTCTCTTCAATGGTAATTGAAAAAATGTTTGGCTTTTTTTCAATGATTGTTGCTGTTATCCTTTCAATTGCCTTGTATAGTTCACCGTTAAATAACGAACATTTTTATAATGGTATTTTTATAACGATAGTATCGCTTATTGTTATATCTTTTATACTGTTTTATATTTTCAAAACCAAAATTATTTCAAATTTGATTGAAAAATACAGCGGCAGATTCAAACAAAAAATCTTGGATATTATATCAAGTTTTAAATTTTATTCGGAGAAAAAAGGATTATTAATAAAGTTCTTTATTTATTCACTTATTGAGCAAGTTTTTCCTATCATTGCCGTTTTAATTTTATCTAATTCGCTTGGAATAGATATTTCGGTTCTTCAAGTTATCTTTGTTACTACCCTGGGACTTCTACTAGCCAGACTTCCGATTTCTCCCGGTTCTATCGGGGTTCAGGAAGGTGCGTTTGTCGGTTTATTTATTTTGATTGGACTGGACGGTGAAGTCGGATTTGCCTTAAGTATAAGCATGAGGATATTGGATATGATATATCCACTGCCTTTTATTTTAGTTTATCTATCAGAAACAGTTCAATTAATAAGAAAATCAAAGAGTAAAGAATCACTGTTTACTTAATATTGGTTCTTTTCATTTCTTAAGATAATCCAAGAAAAAAATTAAATACTAAGCAAGCATATTAACCAAGAGACATTTCTTCTCTCCTTAATTTTTAAAATATCTTTTCTGCTCTCTAAAATCTTTAGATTTTTTTTTAAATCCCATCTCATAATGATAATTCTTTAATTTATTAAGGTTGTGTATCTATATGCGAAAATTGTATATATTTAATAGTTGGGAAATCTAATATGAGGATAGAAAACATTTAAATAAACTGAAAATTATAATAATGATAATGGCATTTTTTTTGTATTTTTCTGAGTACTTAAAATCAATTTTACTATCTATTGATTCTAAATTTAGTACTTTTTTAAAAAATTTTAGTGAATAAACTCATTAAAAAAAATAGTAAGAATAAATATTTTCATTATTAGAGTTTCAAAATATTGTTTGAGGAAGAAATGAATATCGGAATTATGGTTAGAACTATCGAGGAACGTCAGGGAATTGGTCTTTATACACTAAACCTTCTGGATAATTTGTTCCGGATAGATCCTGCGAATCAGTATTACTTGTTTTACAAAAATATGAATTTTTGGGACAGGTATAACTTCCCGAATGTACATAAAGTATTGGTTAAAATGCCGACCAAGCTCATGTGGGATCAACTTACAATGCCTTTCATGGTAAAAAAATATAAGCTTGATGTATTGTTTAATACTAAATTTACGGTCCCGTTTTTAACTAAGTGTCCTTCGGCTATGGTAATGCACGGTTCTGAATGGTATATATTCCCTAAGAATTATACATATCTGGATATTAAATATGTTAAAATGTTCATGCCATTTTATCTAAAAAAAGCAAAAGCAATTATATCAGTCTCCGATAGAGCTAAATATGATATGGCAAAATATGCTAAAGGAGATCCGGAAAAATTCAGAACAATTTACCTGGCATATAACAAAAGATTTGGTATAATTGAAGACCAGGAAATCCTGAAAGCTACAAAAGAAAAATATAATTTACCTGAGAAATTTATTTTATTTGTCGGAAAAATTTATCCTGGTAAAAACATAGATACCCTTGTTAAGGCATATGCAAAAATTGCTGATAAAGTGCCGCACAAATTATTACTTGTTGGAGGATTTAGATGGAAATACGATGTAGTATTCGATTTAATAGAAACTTTAGGATTGAAGGATAAAGTTGTCTTTAAAGATTGGGTAGATCCTGAAGAGCTCCCGGCATTTTATAACCTTGCCGATGTATTTGCTTTTCCATCCATATATGAAAGTTGTCCAGCCCCGCCATGGGAAGCTATGGCTTGCGGATGTCCTGTTGTTACCAGTGATACGGGAGGAACACCTGAGGTTGTTGGTGATGCAGCTTTGTATGTTAAACCGAACGATCCCGATATGATTGGCAACGCCTTACTAAAAGCAATAACCGATGAAGATACACGGCAAGATTTAATTCAAAAAGGTTTTGAACAGATTAAGAAATTTAGCTGGAAAAAAACAGCAGTTGAAACACTGGAAGTTTTTAATAAAATATATAATGAAAGTATTCAAGAGATAGAGCACAATAGTATGCAATCAACTAGAATTCATTTTGCCGGAAAGAAATAATCTTTATCTTCTCTATAAAATATTTACATTATGAAACTTTTATTCGAAACAAATAATTGATGAAGTAAAGTAATTCAGCATCCTCAATGCTGCTGAATGTTTAAATATTTATGAATGAAACACAGCTAAATCAAGGGGAAGAAGCTAAAAGGATCGCAGGCAATATATCCTCAGCATTTCTTATCCTGGTTATAATGTACCTTTCTTTAGAACTTTAATTTTCAATAAGTATATAATTGCATATAAAGAACTTGTTAGCCGTCTGTTAGAAATTATTATCGTCAAAATTATTATTTCACTAACCAGCATTGCTTTGATAATCTTTTTGAATTCTCAGAGTATTGAGTTGAAAAAATTTAAATATATTTTTTCAATAATTGTTTTTTTAACAGCTCTGGTTAAAATTAACGTAATTAATATAAACGAATTATTACAATTA
>CAVRQC010000014.1:0-9329 GCA_963723205.1 uncultured Ignavibacteriales bacterium | reverse complement strand
TTGAGTAAAACCATTTTTTTAGTTTGAATGAGACTTCCGGCCCTGAGTTGATAGAAGTATATTCCGCTTGAAAGATTAGATGCTCTAAATTCAATTTCATAATTTCCAGGTTGCTGTACTTTATCAACAAGAGTTACTACTTCATTACCAAGAAAATCGTAAACTTTCAGTGTTGTTCGTATGGAATTCATATATCTATTTCTTGCACCGGGGATAGTATACCTAACTACAGTCGATGGATTAAAGGGATTCGGATAATTTTGATATAACTTATAAATACCGGGTATTTGATAGTTCTCATTACCAACTGATACACTAATCGAATCATCAAAGGAATTTATGCCATATCCATATGAATACAATGGCTTATAATTTTCATCACCAAAATTAATTGGAATTTGAGACATGCTACTGGGCCATGAGCGGGAGAGAACACCTTGAGGCTCATAATCTCCAAAAAGAACATCCGATATACCTTCTCCCTCGGTACCTGGTAACCACGCTGCAAAAATTGCATCGGAATAGGGTAAAATGTTTTCAATAATTAATGGTCTTCCCGATACTAATATAATAACTACAGGATTCCCGTAGCTTTTCATTTTTTTAATCAGCTCAACATCAGAATTTGATATATTAAGATTGTCAGTATCTCCATAGCCTTCGGCATAAGGTTTTTCCCCAATGACTACAATGGAATAATCGGCTTTAGTTTCAGCAAAATTACCGTTTTGCGAAAAATCTATTTGATCTAATGTCGCAGATTTTCTCATTCCTTCCAAAATTGTAGTTCCAATTGTAATATCGCCTCCTTTTCCCTGCCAGTCGATTGTCCAGCCGCCGCATTGATAACCAAGATTATCTGCATGATCTCCTGCCACAAGAATTCTTGCATTTATTTTGGGTAATGGTAAAACACCGTTTGCTCTTTTAAGCAATACTAAAGATTCTCTGACACATTGACGGGCAACATCCCGGTGCTCATCGGAACCCACCGATGAAATTAAATTCCTATTCGAATAACGATTTTCAAATAATCCTAACTCAAATTTCTTTTTTAAGATTCTATATACGGCATCATTAATACGATTAGTATCTATTTTACCTTCTTCAACCAGGCTTTTTATATCCGCAAAAAATTCTTTATAACGAAATGGCAGCATTACCATATCAATACCAGCATTAATTGCTGTTTCAACATTCTGTTTGTAGTCACTCCCTAATTGATCAATTCCTCCCCAATCGGAAACAACTAAACCTTTGAATCCAAGTTCATTTTTTAAAACATCTGTAATCCAGTACTTACTGCCGTGCATTTTTTGCCCATTTATGCTGCTGTAAGAAATCATTATACTTCCAACACCCGCCATAATAGCGGCAATATATCCTGGTAAATGAATTTTTCTTATAGTTTCTTCATCGGCGACAGTATTTCCTTGATCAATGCCATTTAATGTTCCGCCATCACCAAGATAATGTTTAGCACACGCAAGAATGTTCAATTGTCCCGATAAAGAATCACCTTGAAAACCAAGAACTTCTGCTGCTCCCATCATTTCTGCCAGTTCAGGTGTTTCACCAAAGCCCTCATATGTACGTCCCCATCTATCATCACGGGGCACAGTAATGCATGGAGCAAACGTCCAATCAATTCCTGTGGCAGCAACTTCATTTGCTGTAATTTTTGCTGCTCTTTCTACAAGAGCACTATCTCTTGTACAACCTAAGCCAATATTATGAGGGAAAATAGTTGCGCCATAAATATTATTATTTCCATGGACTGCATCAATTCCATAAATTAACGGAATTTTTAATCTGGTTTTTAATGCATAACTTTGTAGTGAATCATATAGGTTTGCCCATGATGTTGTTGAGTTATCATTATTAAGAGGGTCGGAGCTTCCACCGCTTAATACTGAGCCAATAAAATAATTAGTTATATCCGGAAAGTTTCCATACAAACCTGTACAATCAACCTGCATCATTTGTCCGATTTTTTCATCTAAAATCATTCTGCTTAATAAATCTTCAGCCCTATCATCAATAGAAGCAGATGAATCCAGGTATACGGGCGTTTGGGCTAAAGTATTTCCATTAAGAACAATAATAAAAAGAATATATAGAATTGATGCAGCAATTTTTTTCATAGTATAAAAATACACTCTAGAAATTTATAAATAACGAGGAAGAATATAAAAATTATTTTATACCAAGCTCTTTGCACATCCGGTAATAATTTGAGGGAGCTAGCCCTAATTTATCTGCGGCGCTTGAGTCTGAAATAGAAATGCTTCTGACATATTGAAAGTATTTTTTTCGAAAAATTCTTTCCATTTCCTTCAAAGGTAAAACCTGCCCCTGATAAAGATCTTCAAAATTAGTTTCTTCTTTTATTATAATATGATTTCTGAGAATCATCGGATCACTTATATCTTTAGCTTTGATTATACCATTACAGTTAAGAATTAATCTCTGAACAACATTTCTTAGCTCTCTTACATTCCCCGGCCATTTATAGTTCAATAAAATTTCTTTGGCTTTTTCATCTACCTGCGGGATTTCAACTCCAAGATCCTGGCTGAAGTACTGCAAGAAATGATCAAATAGTAAAATTATATCATCTCCGCGCTGGCGTAACGGGACTATATCAAGCGGGACAACATTTAACCTGTAGTAGAGATCTTCCCTGAATCTGTTGTTATTAACTTCATTTGCCAGATTTTTATTGGTGGCAGCAATTATTCTCACATTGACAGAAATTTTTTCTGTTCTGCCGATTTTTTCAATTTCACCTTCCTGAATAACCCTTAATAATTTAACCTGAGCCGGCAGGGGGAGTTCTCCCACTTCATCTAGGAATAAAGTGCCGTTATGTGCAACCTCAAACAATCCTGCTTTACTGGAATTAGCCCCGGTAAATGAACCTTTTTCATATCCGAATAATTCACTTTCAATTAAATCTGCCGGAATGCTGCCGCAATTAATAGGAACAAAGTTTTCATATTTTCTTTTGCTTTTCAAGTGAATATTCCAGGCAACAAGTTCTTTACCGGTTCCGGAAGGACCATTGATTAAAATGTTTACATCGCTTTTTGCATAACGTTCAATATTCTCTTTTAGCTGAGTAATTTGTTTAGATTCACCGATAATCTTTTTCATCTCGAGCAGGTTAACAATATTCTGTTTTAATTTTTTGTCCGACCTGAGATTGTGAATTTCCAGCTTTTTCTTTTCGAAGGCATTGAAAATACTAAGTATAAAATCCGTCGGTTGGTAAATGTAGTCTTCAATATTGCCCGGGTACTTTGTTCCGTACCAGAAAGCTCCCGATTTAATCAAGTTATTTGCAAAATTATAATCGGTAATATTGATAGTCATCTTTGTAATTACAATAATCTGCAGGATAGGATTCAGTTCTTTTATTTTAGTTATTAAATCTTCACCTTTTAATCCACCTGAAATTTGATAATCCAAAATTATAACATCATATTTTTCGGGACTGTTAGAAATAAGTTCAAGAGCGGCCCTGCCGTTTGAAACGACATCCAAAACTTTAATCCTTGCTTCGTAATAATTAATAGTATTTTTTATTCTTTTTACATCAAAATCTTCATCTTCAATTAAGAGAATATTAATATTGTTATTTGTATTCATTAAATTCTTTCTGTTTTTAAATTCAGACCGTTGATACTAGGAGGAGCCTTTAATATTTATAGGACTCACATTAATTAAACTGCTGTAAGTTTTTAATTTTTGATTTTTATTGTAAACCTGCATCCGTCTTCATCCAGATTTTCGGCGTTCATCTCCCAGCCGCACCGGCCAACAGCCATCTGGTATGCAATATAACAACCATATCCCGAATTTATATCCCGGTTAATTTTGGTTGATTCGTTTTCCATAAAGATTTTTTTGATTCCCTTTTCTCCTACTTTCAATAACTCCTCATTAATTCCTACCCCGTTATCAGATATTGAAACTAAAGAAGTATTTTTTTCTTTGTCATAATTTGTGATAATCTTAATCTTAACAGATTTTTTATTTCCGTGATCTATACTATTCTGAATTATAGGTTCAAGAATTTCCCACACAACAAATTCATTTACGTGAACAATCGGAAGAGAATTATCCAAATCAAGTTCAAATTCAAACATATCATTTTTACTTGAAATTCTCAAAAAAACATGTTTTAGAATAAATTCAATTATCTTATTAATATTGGTTTTAAACATAGGATTAATAATTGTATTCACTTCCTGATCATACCATTTCATGTCATAAATAATCCTTGAAATGAAATTGGAATAAGTTATAACCCTCTTTTTAATTTCGTCCAGGTTTTCCGAATCCATTCGCCGTACATCCTCTTTAATAAAGCCCATTATTTTTTCAGCTTTATGATGAGTATGGTAAATGCGCTTAGTAAAAACCGACTCCTTTTCATACCTGATTTCTTTCTTTATTAATTCTTTATGTTCTTCAAATAATTCCTGCTGAGCTTCGTTCCTTTCTTTAACGGCCTGAGATGAAACCAGAAATATCGCTATCAAACCTAAAAAAATTAATGAAGTATATATCAGGGAGAATTTATCAAAATTAGCTCCTATCTCTTCGGTTAAGAAAGTGAAATCGGGAGTAATCTTCATATACATAACTCCAAGATATTCACCATCAGGTACAAACGGGACCAGTATATTATATGTTTTTTGATTTTGTAGAGTACTGTATATTACTTCCGAAGCTCTCATTTTATTTTTTACCGATAAAAACAATTCTACAGCATTATCATGTGAATTTGGATATAAATTATAAGGACGCAAATTTCCATTCAAATAAGATTCGATTTTTTGACCGCTGTCTATTACATAAATTTTCTTATCCCTAATGAGAATCAGACAAATATCATTCACGGCTTTTTGGATTAGCTGTTGCTTAAATATGACATTAAACGAATTAATAATTTTTGTATCTTCTATTTGAGAGAGGGATTTATTTAAAAAAAGATTCTCAAATAATAATTCCATTGAAGTTGAAGTTATAAGAGCCAAACGTTCAGCAGAATATTGCTTATACCAATCCTGCGTCTCTTTTAAAAAATCATTCAATGAAGATTTCTGAACAAACACCATTACAATTTGGAGCAGAATTAAAACCGTAAAAAAGATTGTTATATGTTTTATTTCAAAACGGTATTTTGAAAATTTATTTAAAAATTTCTTCTTTACCATATTTATTAAATTTATTAGTTATTGAACCATTAACTTATCAGATTGTATTGCTCTTGTACATTTCAAAAGAGCTTCTTTAACTGAAATTTTTTGTTGAATGGCTTTATTAAAATAATAGGACATAATTTTGGAATACTTTGTATATTCAACATGCGAAGGTCTGTGTAAACCAGTTTTCAAAAGCTCTTTATACTTAATTATTTCCGGGTATTTTATTGCATAAGAAGAATCCTCATAGAATTTTTTAATAATAGGATAGAAATCACTTTCCTTATAAAATATCTCCTGGGATTTATCACATAAAAGAAATTTTATAAAGTCAATTACTTCTTTTTTCTTATCAGAAAATTTAGAAACCATAAGATCCCACCCGCCGAAGACTGAGGCGGGTTTGCCATCTTGAAAATGTGGGACGGGAGCCTTAGCCAGATTACTCTGCTTTTCCAAGTTAATAGGATTTTCACTAAAATCTTTTTCATAAGTTGGCCAGCCTCTCAGGAATAAATTGTCATTTCTTATAAAATATTCAAAACTTGCTGCATCCCTAAGATCTGAAACTACCAATGGAGATATTTTATACTTGTTAACAAGGTCAACAAAAAGCTGCAACGTTTTCTCAGCTTCCGGAGTCTCAAAATTAAAACCTTCTTCAGCAAAATAATTTGGTTTGAGACTTAATAATTGTTCATCAAAACAGCAAACAAATCCCTCAAAATCGGCTCCCGGGAAAACATAAAAAGGTTTTTTAATTGAATACTTTTCATCTAAATTAATAAAATCATTCCAGGTGATATTATTATTAAGCTTCCTGATTATTTCGTCACCTCCCTTTATTTTACTTATTAAATCCTTCCTGTAATACATTATACCTTGAACCATATCCAACGGAACCGCTACCAGTTCACCTTTATAGTAACATGATTCCAGTGCTTTATCTAAAATTTTGCTTCTTTCCTGTTTTGAGAAATATTTATTCAGGGGTTCACACCACTTTGCAAATCTTTGTACCCAAATAATATCAACAGCAAATAAATCTATTCCGTCTCCATGCCCTCTCAAAGAACGCGCAACCACTTCTTTTCTGTCATTGGTACTAAAATCTGTATTAGGAAAATCGACAGGGATAACTTTAACTTCACCCTCGTGCATTTTATTATATTCATCAATTAAAGTTCTGTGAGCTGCTGTTATCCTGTCGGCAAAATAAATTTCCTTAATTTTTTTTTCCTCACTCTTATAATCAATAAAGAATATTGTCAGGTAAGTTATTGTTACAAAAAGCAGGAAAATAAAGCCCAATTTTTGTTTAAATTTTATGTTCATTTAGATTAGGATGTAAATTGAAAATTAATATTATAAATTAAAGAAATTTCAAATCAGATATTTAAATGAAATAAATTATAATCATTAAGCGGACAATATTAATAAGACCGGAATTTGATATTTGAATCCAAATGTTTTCCAAATAATTTTTTTGAATAAAAGATATCAAGGAAACAGGAACTTTAAATATTCCTGTTTCCTTTTAACTGATATTTTTTTATTTCAATAACATCATCTTATGTGATTGAACAAAACCTCCGGCCATTATTCTATAGACGTGCATACCGCTGGTTAAATTTGATGCATCAAATATTATATTATACCTGCCGGATGGCTGTTTTTCATTAACCAACGTAGATACTTCCCTCCCCAATACATCATAAACCTTAATAGTTACAAAGGTTTCTTTTGGTAAATCATATTTTATGTTGGTTGTCGGATTAAACGGGTTAGGATAATTATTATACAGTTTGAATTCTTTAACTACAGTATTATCACTATTTTCTAAACCAACTAATGGTACCGGCGAAAGCTGGCCGCTGCGTTCTATGCCAGTAAATTCCAGGCTGTCAAACAATACAGAACCTTTCCAGGTAACAGTCTCCGGATAATATATCTGAACTACAAATTGAGCGGGTTTAGAAGGATCCACAGTACCTGTATTAACCAAAGTATAAAGATCCATGAACATTTTATTCCACTTACCTGGTTTCATCGCATGATTATCTATATTAAAATCGAATTGGGTCCATGTATTATTAGTAGCTTCTCCATATATTACAAACTGAACAATTCCACCTGAATCAGCAGGCATATTTGCAGGGAGATAAATATCAAATAAGGCAGTATCGGCATAATCAACTCTATTTGTATCAAGAAGCGGGATACTATCTCTTACAATACCGAACTTATGATGAGACTGTGAAAAATCAGCGTTCCCCCTCAATACATAAGTCTTATTGGTTGTACTTACATCAAGTGCTCGGGATACTGTTCCATCGCAATAACTAGGGACATAAAAACCCTGCACACCATTTTTTAGTATTTGAAAGTCAGCTGCTACCCAAACAACTGTAGGCGGTGCAGGAGCAGAAAGAACAGAGTTAATGAATTCAACGCGGTCTATATAAATTGAACCGGCCCAATTACCTCTGGTAAACTGTAATAAAAATTTACCAAGAGGATATTTCAGACTATTAAAAGAATTACCCGATATTGTATCAGCCACGCTTGCCTGGGACATATCAAAATATAACGGGTACCATACATCTTTAGGAATATCTGCGCCATAATAACTGGTTACAGTTTTAGGATCTTGCCAGCTATTATTATCCTGGGCATATACTTGGATAAATGAGGTATCAGGTATAGTGCTGTCGGCATAAACCCAGAATACCAAAAAGTTCTTATCTTTTGCATCATAGCTTGTTGAAGGTTGGATACCAACTGCTGTTCCCCCCGTTGCTGCACTGCCGTTAATCAGCTTAAAATCTACAAGTCCGGTTTTACTGCCTAGCGGTCCGGCATTCCATTTAACGGAATCGACCCAGCCGTTATTCCACATTTCAGTAAAGCCTTCCAAACCTGTATCGAAGCCGGCATACACATCTGGTTTTGCACCAATTAAGGTTACATTATCAATAAATATTTCACCTGTCCACATCGTATCCGGAGCACTAAAATTAGCAAACTGAACACCGAAATCACCGATATCATCTGTTCCGGAAAGGGCATGTCCTGAAGGATCGGAAATACTCAACTGTTTTATATACATCGATAACGGATACCATTTATTTCTGGGAATATCTTTTGCATAGTAATCGGCTGCAGTCCATGTCCATGCACCATTAGCAACAGGTTGATAGTATAATTGCAAATCGACACTATCAGGTACATCTGAAGGGACAAATACCCACAATGTAAGGATCTGCGCGCCTTTTGAACTAATATGACCTTTTGAACTTTCCAAAAAACCAACTGCATCATTATCGCTAATACCATTTAATTTTAGTTTGACAGCCAAAACACCATTACCCAGATTGGCAGGATCACTGGTTTGAAAAACGGAATCAATAATACCTGGATTTCCCCAGTTATTATACTGGTACATACCCAGACTACCGGTAGTATTAAAGTTCTCAAGAACCTGGGCACTTACCATGCCGGTAAGCAGTAAGATATTTAATAATAGTACAATTTTTTTCATAAATACTCCTTAAAAGCAGGCTTAATTTTTAATGATGTGAATTATTAAATTGATGTAAGATTGATAAAAAAGTTAACAAGATTATTTTTTCATAAAAAAATCTTCACAGAGAAATCGGTAGATATTTCAAAAATACATGATTAAAAATTATTTTCAACCCAAAAGTTAATTGAAATTTATTTATTGTAACCATTGTAAAATTATTAATTTATAACATTAATCATGGTTAACAATTGACTCATTTCTAAATGTTGTAGAATTAAAATCATTTATAACTTAAAAAGATATATGCTTCTAATTGTTTTCATATTCATTTATCTAATTGTATCAATATTATTCTATTAATCCATAGTGATTATTGGATAAATTAAAATTGGATATTGTTGTAATACTTTTTGCTTTGAGAGAAATCTGCTGTTCTTTATTTAATCCTTTAAGCTGTTTTAGAGAATTTAATTCAAATGATTCTTCAGAAACAGCCTCTTCATCTATTTGGTATAAATAAAATATTCTTTTTTCATCTATTCCATTAACTTCAATATTAATAATCCTGTTTTCCTCATTAGAATTAATAA
>CAVRQC010000013.1:0-68590 GCA_963723205.1 uncultured Ignavibacteriales bacterium | reverse complement strand
TTTATTTTTATTTGATATTTGGTAGATGAATAACTTTTTCTTCTTCGGATCTTCCTGAACAGGAAATACAGACCTTTTTACCGTCATTAACTCTTAAATATCTTTCAAATACATACTCGCCGCATAATTCGCATTTTGATTTGTTAAAAGAACCTTTAACCGGTGTGTATATTAAATTAGATAGAACGGTTAAATTGAATAGTTCAGCATTACTTGCATTTAGAACTATATTTATAATATCATTTTTAATTTCTTCTGATATTTCAGTTGGTTCTATCCCTTTTTTACGAAATTTAAAAAATTCGTGTGGTGATAGTTTATCCTGAAATTCATTTTTCAGTGAAATTCTGACAGCATCCTTTTTTCCCGGGTACCAAAATATTGCAGCAATTTTACCATAGTTTAATCTTTCAATCATTCCTTTGCCGAAAGTTGCACCTGTGGCAGCCATAATGCCATCCTGCATACATCCCTGTGGATGCCCAACACCCATTTCTGAAAATACATGCATCTCATGGTTGAAACTTTTCCCCACTTCTAGCTTGCTTATAGCTAACATTCCCATTCTATAACCGATGGGCATAAAAGGGCATCTATGCCCATGAAATTCAAAAGTCCATTCAGGTAAATCAAACATTTTTTTCTCCTTTTAATAAATGAGTAATCGTTTACTTACTTTTCTGTGCAAATTTTTTATTTCTTCAATACCTTCAAAATCAAAATGTACATCCTTTTACAAAAATTGTCCACATTAAGTCCGTTATTATTCAGCACTAATTCAATATTAAATGTGATTGGGATACCCATATAAAGCATAGCAACATCCCCTGGGCTTATATTTTTATCCCATACACCTTCTGCAACTCCATCCTTTACCATTTTTATTATAAATTGCTTCTGTTCAGCCAAAATTTGGTTTAGTTTTTCTTTTAGCTCTTTATCTCCCAAATGAGTTGCTTCAGAAAACAACAAAATAGTAATGCCCCTGTTTTCCTTTAGATATTTCACATTCTTGCAAAGATATTTGAATAATTTCTCTTCGGTTTTTATCGGACTAATAACTATGCTTCGTAGCGATCCAATTAAATCTTTGGCAACATCATCCATTATTCCCTTGATAATATCACGCTTGGTAGAAAAGTGACGAAAAATTGCCCCTTCAGAAAATCCTATCTTTTTTGCGAGGTTCCTTGTGGATATATTATGCAGCCCTTCATCAGCAATTATTTCTAATACAGCTTTTTTAATCTGTTCCTGCCTGGTATCTGTTGTTTCTCTCGACATTTCAAATTATCTCAAATAAATATGTAATCACTTACTTACTAAGATACACGATTTTTTTTATTTGTCAAGCATATTTCAAAAAAAATATTTTCTATCTTTTATAATCTATTCGGATTTGAAAAGAATTCATTTTTGATTATCAATCCAATCAAAAAAATAATTGCTCGTCTAAAATACACTCCCGTTCCTCACGCAAATATTTTTTTCATTTTACCTGCCGAAGGCAGGCTGCCTGCCAACCGAAGGTTTATCACAAACCGAAGGTTGGTCAATAAAACAAAAATTATAATCTAATCCCTATTGAAAAAGAATTCCTTATTTTTGCAGCTTCTTTAGGCTGTTCAGGTCAAAAATAAGCCACGATAATTGAGAAGGAATTCGGTACAAAAAGCCAGACCGAAATATCTAAGATAAATTTCAGTACCCTTAAAGAAAAACGGCTTCAGCTTGAAGATTTGTTTACTCAGTTATCCATAGCTCAGCCTGAAGGTAAACCGGAAAATGTAATTGACTGGGTTATGTCTTACCATATTAAAGCAGCGGCTTAATCCTTCAGTGCTGCTGGTCCGGATTTTGAATCAGCAGCATAACTCTTCACTTCACAACAATTGGAAGCCTCTTAAAACCGTAACACTTTTTGCATTGAACTGATAGTTTCGCTTCGTTGTTAATAGGAATAATTTAACAACTCCGCTCAACTATTCAGGATTGAACAAAAAGATGTTCCAGTTTTCACTACACAAAATGATGCAACTTTGTTGCATTGTTGTTTATTTCGGGTGCCCAAAATGGGATTAATTCTGATTAGTTCTGATTAGTTCTGATGATTCTTAATTTGAGAACATAAAAAAAAGCTTCTACATCAACGATTTTGAAGCTTTTTGTGGGTTCTATAGGATTCGAACCTATGACCTTCTGCACGTCAAGCAGACGCTCTAACCAACTGAGCTAAGAACCCTTGGTAAATAACAATTAAAAATAAACAATGAATAATTATATAAATAAAAATGAACAACTAAAATGTTAATTGTTCATTATAAATTGTTAATTATTTTTAGTACCGAGGGCCGGACTCGAACCGGCACGGGTGAAAACACCCACAGGATTTTAAGTCCTGTGCGTCTACCAATTCCGCCACCCCGGCAGGGATTTATTGCTCAATAAAAATTTTTCTTTGAGCGTCCTAATATATTTAAACTAGTCTATTTTATCAAGAAATTTAAGACACAAATTAAAAATTTAACAACAATCCCGAACCCGTCTAAAATAAATTGTGTATGAAATGATTTAATCTGCAAATGAATCGATTGCAAAAAAAGTTTATATGATTTATTACCCATAAGTTAACATTGTTCACATAGAATTAGATAAAAGAAGAGCCATATATATCGTATCAAACAGCCATCCAACAGCCGTCAATTCCGCTCTAATATAACTCGACCATAATTAATAAACCTTCGGAAAAGTCATTAAAATCGGTTTTGTCTTGAACATCAATTGATTGTAAGTCAAAATTTTGAAAGATGAAAAATAATATTATATTTTAATCTATATTTATGAAGGAAGTTGAATGAATAATGAAAGCAATAAAAATTCAATTGACCAGACATATAATGAATGGAAAGAAAAAGTCTATAAAAAGTTTATAGACAAATACCCGGAAAGAGAAAAAGAATTTACAACTGTTTCATTCGCACCTGTAAATCCTCTTTATATCCCTGATGAAAATAGTTTTGATACATTTAATGAAAAAATCGGATACCCCGGCTCCTACCCTTATACGCGGGGAATTCAGCCTACAATGTACAGGGGTAAATTGTGGACAATGAGACAATATGCCGGTTTCGGTACGGCAAAAGAATCAAATAAAAGATACAGGTATTTACTCGAGCAGGGACAATCGGGTTTATCCGTAGCTTTCGATCTGCCGACTCAAATTGGATATGATAGTGATGACCCGATATCTTATGGAGAAGTGGGCAAAGTCGGCGTAGCTATTGATACATTGGCTGATATGGAAAATTTATTTGATAAAATTCCTCTGGATAAAGTCTCTACTTCAATGACAATTAATGCACCTGCTTCTGTTTTATTGGCACTTTATATTGCCGTTGCAGAAAAACAAGGAATATCCAAAGACAAAATCAGCGGAACTGTCCAGAACGATATTCTAAAAGAATACATTGCCCGTGGAACATATATTTACCCGCCTAAAGCTTCCATGAGATTAGTTACAAATATTTTTGAATATTGCTCGAAAGAAGTTCCTAAGTGGAATACTATATCAATATCAGGTTATCATATCCGCGAAGCCGGTTCAACAGCAGCACAGGAAATCGGTTTTACTTTATCCAATGGAATAGCTTATGTTGAAGCAGCTGTAAAATCAGGGTTAAATATTGATGATTTGGGAAAGCGTCTATCTTTCTTCTTTAATGCACACAATGATCTTTTCGAAGAAGCAGCAAAATACAGGGCCGCCCGCAGATTATGGGCAAAAATTATGAAGGAAAGATTCTCAGCAAAAAATCCTAAGTCAATGATGCTCCGGTTTCATACACAAACTGCGGGCTCAACACTTACAGCTCAGCAGGCTGATAATAATATTATAAGAGTTACTCTCCAGGCTTTGGCTGCCGTATTAGGCGGAACTCAAAGCCTGCACACTAATTCAAAAGATGAAGCTTTGGCTTTGCCCACTGAAAATTCTGTAATAGTTGCCTTGAGAACCCAGCAAATAATTGCCAATGAAAGCGGTGTAACTAATACTATAGATCCTCTTGCCGGTTCTTATTTTGTAGAATCACTGACCGATAAATTAGAAAAAGAAGCTGAAGAAATAATTAAAAAGATTGATTCAATTGGAGGGATGGTTAATGCAATCGAAAACGGATATGTTCAGTCGGAAATTCAAAAAGCAGCATATGAATTTGTGAAACAGCTTGAATCGGGTCAAAAAATTGTTGTCGGTGTTAATAAATTCCAAATCAAGGAAGATGAAAATCCTGAGCTGCTTAAAATCGATATGAAAATACAAAGTGAACAGATTAAATTTTTAAACAAAATAAAAAATGAAAGAGATAATCAAGAAGTAACTAAAAAAATAAATGAATTAAAAAACGCAGCCCGGGGAAACGATAATCTGATGCCTTTTATTCTGAATGCAGTTAAAGCATATGCTAGTGTCGGTGAAATATGTAATTCAATGAGGGAAGTTTTTGGTGAATATAAAGAACATGTTGTAATTTAATTTATTCTGTCAGGGAGTGGTCCTTGACAGCTATGAGCTACAAGGCAATACAACTTTAATAAATAATTAAATCTTCGAGGAGGGTTATGCTGCCGGCATATATAGAACATATTGGTATAGCGGTAAAAAATCTGGATGCATCTATTAACTTTTATGAAAATGTACTTGGATTAAAGTGTCATAAAATTGAAGAAGTTAAAGATCAAAAAGTAAGGACTGCTATTTTCAAAATCGGAGAATCTAAAATTGAATTACTTGAAACAACCGAACCTGAAGGGCCAATAGGCAGGTTTATTAATGATAAAGGTGAAGGGATACATCACATCGCTTTTGCCGTAAACGATGTACAGGAAACACTAAATGAAGTAAAGTCAAAAGGAATATCTTTAGTTGATAATACACCGCGTAAAGGAGCTGAAGATTTAAATATTGCTTTTTTACATCCAAAATCAACACATGGAGTTCTGATGGAATTCTGCTCCGAAAAATAAAAATTTTTAATCTGTGATTCTTTTATTATTAATTGTTAATTGTAATTTCCTATATTATGTATTAAAGTAAATCCTTTCTCTCATAGTGAGAAATTAAAATCACAATAAGTTGTTTATAATTTCAATATTCTACTGGCATGTCTATTGAAATTCATTTAATATCTTAAACTATTTTTTTTGCTGATAAGAGGGTGCTGAATGAAGCAGATTAATCTAAAATTGTATAAAATTCCAGTAATTATATTCATTCTGTTAATTATCATATCAATTTCCTTTATTCTATATTCCAGCTTTACTAACGAGGTTCAGGTTAATAAATTCATTGTAAAAAACGGTCTGATAGTCAACCCGGTTAACAATAGTATTTATACCGGTAAGATTGTAGATACAGTACAGAATAAAATCATCGAATATAACGTTGTAAAAGGGTTGAAAAACGGCGAATTTATTATCCGTTATATGAATGGAAATTACCAGATAAGAGGTAACATGAGAAACAATAAGAATACCGGTGAATGGAAATACTACTACCCTTCCGGTCAGCTTGAATCTATTGGAAATTTCAAAAATGATGTCGTTTCCGATGAATGGATCTTTTTTTATAAAAACGGTAAAAGAAAAGAAAACGGTGCATTCATCAACGGTAAAAGAGATGGAAGATGGAATATGTATGACCAAAATGGTAATCTTAAAACCATATTATATTTTAGTCATGGCAAAATAATTACAAAGTTTAACTCGGAAGAATCCAAGTCAATTTAATTTTATAATATAAAAAAGTTTATTCATAATTGTCGATAGCATCCTGTATTAACTTCTTTAAACTTTCTGCTTTATTATCCCCTGGTTTATAGTTTAAGTATTTGTTTATAGTTTTAGGAGCTTCATTAAATTATTTCTTAATAAAATAAGCTTTGGCAAGGTAATATAAAACAAGTACATTCTTTGGATTTGATTTATTTACTTAAGTTAAGTAGTTGACGGCTTCATCATAATCACCTCTAAGTAACAAATTAAAATATAAAAATAAATAAGCTTAAAACTTTTGAATATCTATTTTCATTACTGGTTTAATGATTTTTAATAAGATTTGAATTGTTTTTTTTTGAGGGGATATGAAAAAAGCAAAGGAAACTGTATTTGAAAATTATAAAATTACTAACAAAAATTCTTATAAAATAAAAAAGCCTGGACTGTCAATATTTTGACAGTCCAGACGAGGAGGAGAAGAAATTATTTCAACAACATCATCTTTTTGATTAAGGTATTATTACCTGATTCAAGTTTATATATATAAACTCCTGTACTTAAATTTGAAGCGTTGAAGTTAACTTCATGTTGTCCTGCAGACAAGTTTCCTGAAACCAGTGTTGCAACTTTCTGACCAAGAATATTATATACAGTAAGCGCTGCAAAGCCTGATTTCTCTAAATTAAAGGTTATCCTGGTTGTCGGGTTAAATGGATTTGGATAGTTCTGGCTTAACGAGAATTTTGTAGGTGTTGTATTAACATCATTTACATCTGTTATTTGTGTTATCCATTCTGCTTTTTGATCCGGGAACCAGTTCAAATCGCCAATTGCAAAACCATCTGTACCTGCATGCATAAGATCTGAGTTGGTATAAGAAAGATCTTCTGCTAACGGCCAAACGGGACCGCCTGTTGGATAAAGTGAAGCACTTGAATGATAATACCATGGAGTATCAAGCGCACTTGTGCTTATTTTGTGTACATAAGCAATAAGGTTATCTAACTGATTCTGAACATCGGCATTAAATCCGGGATCAGTTTCAACATTGCCAGAAACAGAAATATTAGATACACCTGCTAATAAAGTATCAAGTGTATATTTGGTATAGGCACTCATCCATGTCGGCATGTAAAGAATTCTTTTTAACTTCATTTTTTGCTCGTTAGCCTGGCCGTAAACAGGTACATCTACACTATCATAAATAGCAACAGTATCGTTGTAAGCTTTATAGAAATCAGTTAATTTTTTAGGCCAGAAATAAGCATTATTTCTTATATCATATACTCTCTTATCTGGGGTAAGCATATCGGCAGTTACTCCATTGCTTGGATCAACATCAGCTAATTCAGGACCAGCAATTGTTGCATCCCATAGGTGAGACCAGTAACTTGTGGAATCATCTCCTCTAAGCCTTATTATACTGCTTGAGGCTGTATCAGGATAATTCAGGAACCATCCGTTTATTACGTGATCGGGATTTCCCCCCATAGCATGAACAGCATAAAATAAGTTGTTATCCATATGTAAGTTTTGTGCTGATCTTATCAGGAATGGATTTACTGTCTGATATACCATTGTATTGTGGCTAAACTCTGCATATGGTGAATAACCGCGTATAGACCAGTCATATGAATTATTACAGAAAAATGTATTATTTAAGAACATACATGTATCCTGCGCTACCGGAGCACCGGAAATGAATCCACCTCCGCCGAACCATGAGGTAGAATGCATTTCATTTCTGAATACGCAATCCTGTACATTAAGTTTACTCCATTGACCATTACCCTGGAGAGCAGTGTGGGTAAATGCATCAAAAACATCTCCTTTGAGATTCATTTGTATGCTATCGGCATTAATTCGGATACCATCACTCCATCCTAATGCAGCACCATCTGCACGGGCAGAGAGAAAATAAACATCATTAATGTCAACTTTAGCGCCAGGTCCAATAAATGTAATAAAATGATCAATGGAAGAGTTATCCTGAAGAATTGCTGCTGCTAGAACAGGTGGTCTTCCGGATCCATCTGTTGCTACAATGTGGAGGGAGCCATTAATATTTAATGCTTCCGTTACCTGGTATACACTACCGCGTTTTAACCTGTATACTCTATCAGGATGTGCTCTTACACCTCCCGCTAGTGTATCACCATTGATAACTGTGTTAATATTTCCAGGAGGAATTACAGCTACATCCACTGTATCAGCAAACATCTTAACCGGTGTGGTAAGTAATACCATAGTAAGAAAAGCTATAAAACATAGCAGTCTTTTCATTTGTTTCTCCTTTTTTATGAATTAATAACTTACTGCCTAAAAATAGGCCTAACAGAAAATAATGTGATTAGTTTTGGGAAACTTAAGTACTATAATTCTTTTATCACCTCCTATCTGTTTTAGAGTGAACGTCTGTTTATATTATTTTAATATTATATTTTTACACGCAATCCTAAATCAGCTGTCATTCCATAATGTTGTTCTGAAGCAGGAAAACTGGTTCTCTGGTTTACTGATATATCCTTTTCACCTGTAATATTATTCATGTCAAAATAAACCTGAATGTTATACCAGGGAAGATCCTGCTTTACGGAAAGATCCCAGCGGGTATATTTCGCTGTATTTGTTCTGTTCTGCATCCAGAAATCAGGGTGTGTGAATACGTTATCAATATAGATCATGGATACTCTTGCCGAGAATCCTTTATAATCGTAACCAACAGCCAGGTTAGCTATATCGTTAGGCTGATTCAGCATACGTGATGTATAAAATGAATCTACCACTGTCTGAGTGAATGTGCCATCCTCTTTATAATGTGTATAAACAACAGTCCTTGGATAGTTTGCTTTGGAGAAAATATGAGTGTAGTTCGCCGAAAGTACAATACCGTTTAATGGGAAAGGCAGATACCAGAAACGGGTTTGCCATTCTGCTTCAATTCCTCTGATATCAATTGGTATCGGATTATTTATATATGTATTGAATTCCCATAATTGTTTTCTGTTCTGCGGTAATTCAGGATAAGCACTAAGATCTGTTTTGTATGTTGCTGAATAGAAGATCAGATCCTTAATTCTTTTGGTAAAACCATCTATAGAAAACAAACCTACTTCGTTTGAATAGACCGATACAATTAAATCAAAGTTCTCCGACCTCGCAGGTTTTAAGTTTACATTATTATAATTGATAAATCCCTGCCCGACAAAAAGTCTTGGAGTAATAGTACTATAATCCGGATAATTCAAAGTGTTCGTATATGCAAAATGGAACTGGAGCCAGCTAAGGGGTTTATATCTTACATGAACCATGGGCAGCAGATAACCATGTGTTCTGCTGATAGTTGTATCATGCCCCAGGAAGCCTTGGGTACCGGGAGCTGTTTCTGCTCTCAAAGCAGTATATTCAGTAGTAAGGCTCTGATAGCGGGCACCCGGCAGAATGGTTATTTGATCCCCGATATTAAATGTAAGCATTGCATAAGCTGCACTCTTTTTTTCATTTCCGGAATAATCATTTACAGCTGATCCGAGTCTATTTAATTGATATCCCTCTAATGTTGATGTTACGTTGGCTATTGGCAGAAGCTTCCACATCAGACTAAGGTCTATAGGATATGCCATTGAGTATTCACCACCAAGGAAATTCCCATAGCTGTAACTGTTATTAACAAAGTTAGCCATACTTAAACGTCCGCCGTTCAGGATCAGATTCGGATAAGCTTTTGTAAACGCACTTATAACACCCCCGCCGCCTGAATACAATTGCGAACCGGCGTATAGGTTAATATCATTTGTACGGTGACGATACTGGTACATTCCGCCAAATTTTATGTTTGCGCTTAATAAATTTGATAAGGTTACATCGGTATTAAGATCCAATGAACCCGTAAGGTTTCTGTCCGTTGTAAATGTTGATTGGGTTTGAATCTGATCAAGATTTGCTACCGTATCATTGGGAACAATTAACTTATTCAGGTAGCTTGGAGTTACTTTTGACAAATCGCCTTTATTAGCTAAACCGGCATGATCCTGCCAGAAATTAAAGAACAGGTCCTTTGGGTTTTTTGTTTCGGAATAGCTGTGTGACAACCTTATATCGGCATGAAAGACAGGCAAATCCTGTTTTAAATGGATCAAGTTGCTAATAACATTAATGGTATTATTGACATCATTAGCAGTATAATAAATATTGTCAGCTGTTTGATTGATATTCTCTCCCCTGATAACTGCATGTGTTTTACTTTGACTAAAGAAATTCATAAATCCTATTGAACCTGAACCATACTGGTAATCCACAACTGCAGTAGCGCCATAACGTTTGCGTTCCCTTGCAACATCCTGAAGATTAAGCTCGGTCAAATCAGGAATTCCCAGGTCTCCTTGATCTTTATTGTTTAAAGTGTAAGTTGCTCCTAATTCATTATCACTTAAATTTCTGTTTTCAATGCTTCCCTGCAGAAAAATTCCCAGGTTCTGATTAAAAAATCTTCTTTCTAAAGTACCGTTAAACCTGTAATCGTTATATTTATTTTTCAAATCATTATATCCGCCCTGCATCGAGAGATTTATCAGAGGCAGCCAGGGAGCATCAATATATCTTTCAGGTATATTTCTCTGAGCTCTCCTTAAATCGAAATTTACTACGCCGCCGATTAATGCTGCATCCATATCCGGAGTAATAGCTTTAATAACCTCTATACCTCCAAGCATACTTGAAGAGATCATACTTAAATCTGCAGCCCTGTCCCCCAATTTACCAAGAGTTCCTGATTGCGCTGTTTTATCTGAAGATATAATATTATTGCTGGAAGCTACATCGCTGGGGAGCTGAACTCCATCAATTGTAACCTGGTTATATTGCGGTGAAAGACCCCGGATAACAACCTGTGAACCTTCTCCACCTGTTCTGATTAGAGAAACACCGGGTAAACGGGCTACAGATTCCGCAGCATTTGCATCGGGCAGCTCCTGTATTTTTGCAGCCGACACAACATTTTTTATGTTAAGTGAAGAAAGCTGTTCGTTAATAGCTTTTAGTTGTCCTTCCGCCTGTCCTGTAACAACAACAGTTTGGCCTTCAACAGCTTCCGGCTCTAAAGAAAAATTATATTCGGTTGTTCTGCCCTGAACAACATCGATTTTAACTTCCTGCGGTTTATAACCTACATATGTTGCTCGCAGAGTATAACTGCCAACCGGAATATTCTTGATTGAATAATGGCCTTCATTATCAGCAGCACCTCCTAAACTGGTCCCAACAAGTATAGTATTAGAAAACGGAAGGGGTTCTTTAGTCTGGGCATCTTTAATTACTCCTTTCACGTTACCGCTTTGCGCCATAACAACAGAAGCATTTAAAAGAAGAAATAGAAGAAACTTTTTACTAAAAAATGTTGTAATTGTTTTCATCATAAATTTACCCGCCTTTGGTTGCAAAAAAAAATTTTCAAAGGAAGCATAACTTTTAATTTATTGATACCAAGCACCGTAGGTTTATTCGTTATTAAAATAAACTATTAAAAAATAAAAAGCAATACTTAATGTTTTTTTTCTTAAATAACATAATAATTGGATTTTTACCTTAGATATGTTTTCTTATAGAATAAACCATCAATTTTTTTTATTTTAATTATAAAAGGTATTTTTTTTAAAAAACAATTTTTCAACGTTAAATTACAAGTAATGAATCAACTTTTTTATGCTAAAAAAAAGCCGGTCTTTATTTTTCAACTCCTATTATGAAACTCTGTATTTAAAATGAAAAAATCAGATCTTTTCTTTAAGAAGTTCCGGTTTTTGATTATATAGTTTTACAATTAATGTTCCGAATAAAGAATTCGCCCACGCAAACCATTTACGCGTAAAATCATCCGGATTATCTTTGTCAAAAGATTCATGCATAAAGCCGGTTCCTGCATCAGTTGATTTAAGATATTTTAAGCATTGAATTATCTCATTGTCATTATTACTGGTAAGTGCTCTCATAATAATGCTTATCGGCCATATTTTATTTATAAGTGTATGAGGACTTCCAATTCCTTCTGCCGCTTTTCCTTTAAAGAAATACGGATTGTTTTCGCTGAATAAGAATGTTCTTGTATTTTGATAAGTAGGATCATTAATTGAACAATAATCAAGATACGGAAGGGATAATAGACTTGGAACATTTGCATCATCCATAAACAAACGATTTCCGAACCCGTCAATTTCATATGCATAAATCCTCCCGTAATCCAGGTGATTAATTATTCCATATTCATTAACAGCATTTTGTACCTCTTCTGAGAGTGAAAGACATTCAGCTGCAAATCCGTCATCGGAAAATACTTTTTTAAAAATCTCGGCCAAATGTTTTAGCGCAACAACAGCAAATAAATTTGACGGGATTAAAAACGGGAAAATTGTTGCATCATCTGAAGGTCTGAATATAGAAACAATTAAGCCGACAGGTTTTATTGGATTGCCATACCCATTACCCGGGACAGTATCGGTACTCCATGAGGTAATTCTGCCGAACTTATATGGTCCTTCACTGTTTTTTCTCTGCTGTTCCCGGAAGGTTTTCAGGATAAGTTTCATTGCATTTTTCCAGTCGTCATCAAAACAGGAGGTATCGTTAGTTTCCTTCCAGTATTTATATGAAAGAGTAACCGGGTAACATAGAGAATCAACTTCCCATTTCCTTTCATGCAATTCCGGTTTCATATCGGTTAAATCCTTATCCCATTCACTTCCAGTTGGTCCGAAATTAAATGCATTTGCATAAGGATCAATCAAGATACATTTTGTCTGCCTGTGGATAACACCCCTGAACATATTTTTTAATTTATCATCCTTATTTATAAAAGGCAGATATGCCAAAACCTGAGCAGTTGAGTCTCTTAGCCACATTGCATTTATATCACCGGTAATTACAAAAGTATCAGGTTTACCATTCTCCATTCTGAATTCTACTGTTGTATCAAGAGTATTAGGGAAACAGTTTTCAAAAAGCTCAGCAATTTTCGGATCACTTATAGATTTTTTTATTTTATCTATTGCATCATCTACTGCTACACTTACAAATTTTCTGTCTTTCGGAAGCGGTCTTTTACTGACGTACAAATTATCTAAAGCTTCACTTTTGGAAGTAAACTGATAAGTGCTTAAACCGGCTGTAGCAACAGCAGCCGTTTTAATAAATTCTCTTCTTGTATACACTGGTTCCTCAAAAAATTGTTATTTGGTTTAAATTCTTAATTTTATGTGTTGTACAAAATTAGTGCAATGTCATACTGAGTTAGTCGAAGTATAACATTTTTATCGATTTTAGTCTTCGACAGGCTCAGACTGACAGGTTTTGAGCACATAAGTTATTTTTATTCAGTTCTTAACTACTTTTGTTATCATCCTACAAATCAACAAATAAATTCTATTCTGGTATACATTACTTTTTTGATTGTTAATAATTATTCTTTATTAAATATTTTAATGTTCCGAACTACCCTTTCTTGTTATCCAAGTTAAGCCATCGTTTCTTATATGAACTGTTTCCGTTCCATCTTTTGATTTAAGAGTAGTTTCAAATAAACTTGGTGTAACAGCTATTGAAACTTTATTATCATAATTTTTAAGCTCTGGTTCTTTCATTCCTAATTTTTTTAAATCGGTAGTGAACTTTCCATGCTCAGCATAATAGTTTCTTTCTTTATAATAAATCTGTCTCAAGTACCATTTAGCAGCTTCTTCTTTTTTCTGTATAAAAGATACGGTTTTGGTTCCAACTTCATTTTTTGAAAACTGGATATAGCCCCACATTTCCGGGTAGTGCATATTAACTACACCTTGGGGAGACCAGACCCAGTTATCTTCAGGATATGGTTTTCCGGTTGACGGATTTATCTGCTTTTTATATTTTCCATCAACTACCTCTGTTTTCCATTCTACCCTTGAAAAATTTAATCTCCATTGATCACCGTTTTTAGGTGGAACGTTTATTTCGGCAATTTCACCCATTGCCTTAAAAGGGAATGCAAGTTCGACTGTCCAGTTTTTATCTTTGTCACCAGGTTTGTTTAATGTACCATTAATTGAAACAGCAGTCTTCAATCCATGTATATCAAATCCGTTTACAGCAGCTCCTTTTGTATCTCTGTATGGTTCAATAAGCAGCAGATCCCAAACCGTATTCAAAGCATTCATTTCGAATTCGCTGTAACGGTGTGTATCACCATCCGGATCAATAAAGACCTCAAAATCATTGTCGTAAAAAATAACAGTATCACGCTGGGTAAGAGTAGCCCAGATATCAGGTTCATCTATTTGAGCAGCGATGTAAAGAAAATTATCATCCCATAACATTTTAGCTCTGGTACGAAATCTTGGAACAGGTTTCATAGGACCTTCAATATCAACAAAATCATCAGTCCATTTAGCTTTAGACCAGGATAATTCATTTAATTTTCCATCTATTGTTATCTTCTCATTGGTTTTATAACAAATATATTGTTTAGGAGAAAATTTAATCTGTGGTATTGGTAATGTTTGAGACATACAGATTGAACTAATTATGGTTATAAATAAAAATATTTTTCTCATGATACATCATTAGAATATTAAAAAAATAATTATTGATTAGTTAATTCAAGTAATTCTTTTATGGTTGAAACAGCAAGCCCGACTGAAGTATCAGCAGCACCATAATAGATGAGCACTTTACTTTCCAATAAAGCAAACCCGTTTTCATCATACTCTTCTACTATCATCCCGCTTGGAAAAACAACATTGGGAACCTGACCCACTAATTCATATAATTCACGTGGTTCCAGGATATTACATTTGCTGCGGGCCAACACAATTGATGGATCATTTAAATCATGAAGTGAAACTCCTGCCTGATAAATATTTGAACTGGCAAAATGCATTGCAACACCATGATATACTTGCAGCCATCCTGTTTTGGTTTTAACCGGAGGAGGACCTGAGCCGATATTCTCATCCCAGTAATGGAAACGCCCGGACATTACAGCTTTTTTTGGTTTCCATATCAGCAGATCATCGGATTCAGATAAAAATATTGTATTACCGGAAGCTGGTCCGCCCTCCAATTGAACTTTATTTGGTCTGTCGAATCTTAAATATTTTCCGTTTATTTTTTCAGGAAACAGTACACCATTTCTAACATCTCCTTCCGAAACGATTCCTAGAAATTCGTATTCATTAAAGTCGCTGGTTTTTGCTAATCCCAGGCTGCATCCTTCATCCATATCCATTGCAAACATTATATAAAACTTATTCTGAATTTTGGTTATCCTTGCATCATATATATGGTAAATCTTTTTGCCGATTTTTTCCATCCCTTTGAAATCAGCAATTCTGTTATCAACCTTAAAATTGATCCCATCGCTGCTTTCAGCTTTTACAATAAAAGTTTCTCTTCCTCTATTCTGCACACGGAGAAGAAGTATATACTTATCGCTAAATTTAATTGCTCCGGGATTAAAAACGGATGAAACATCAATAAGCTCCGGATAAATATCCGGGATATCGGTTCTTGTAATGATTGGATTTTTTACATTTCTTTTTATCATAATAGATTTTTTTTGTTTTATTAATTCACGTTACACACAATCCTTCAAGGTTTCGCGTAAGGTAAGTTATTAATATTTAATTATGTATTATTCATTCATCTAAAACTTCTGACAGTTTCAATCATCGTTTTCATATTAATTGAAGGTGTCGAAGGAGGAATAGCACAACCTGCATTTAATATAAAATGATTTGAATTTCCATAAATTTCAAGCAGTTCCAAAGTTTTTCTTCTGACCAGATCAGCACTGCCCAATGCCAGGACTCCGCTGGGATCAATATTCCCAATCAAAACAGCTTTGTCATTAAACACGTCGAATACTTTTCGTACATTGGTCTTATAATCAAGCTCAAAGGCATCTGCTCCGGTTAGCAACATTTTATCAAGTATAGGTTCTGTATTGCCGCAAATATGTAATGTATACGGCAATCCAAGTGAATGAGAAATTTCTACTATTTTTTTCTCAAACGGAAGGGCAAAATTTACATACATTTCAGGCGATATCAGGTCCGGACCTGCAGGACTGTCTCCATTAGAAATCATATCGGCCCCCGTCTGTGACATTAAACGAATAAATTGACCGGTTGCTTCTGTACAATATTCCAACAGTTCAAATACAAGCTGTTCTTCAGACAATAATAAATCAGCCATCCAGTCTTCTATTCCGCGAACCATACTTGCCAAGGAAAAAGGATCCTGATCGCAGTTACCCCGAATAAATATTTCATCCTTAAAGTATTCTTTTAATAATCTTACCGATTCCAGCCATACCTGGATATATTTGTAATTTTCTATTTTAACCGGATTCAAATTCTTAACCTGCTCCATACTTGCAAGCATTCCTCTGTGTGTTCTGGCCGGAGCATCTACCGGGAAATCGATTGTAACACCAACTGCACCGGCTAAAGTAACCGTATCAATATCAACTAAAATTCCATCATGCTGATATTTATCCACCGATTTAATAAAAGACTCAGCAATAACTTTAGGATCATTCCTGAACTGTTCCATATTAAAACCTGCTTCCTCTGCAGCAAGCATAAAATTATGAAGCATTACCGGAACTTTATCCGTCGGTTTTCCTTTTAAAGTAGCTTGTATCCTCTCATATCCATTCATAATTTAATTTCCTGATAAATTATTAGGCAACTTGCTTCTCAATTTCTTCAAGAGTTCTGCCTTTTGTTTCAACTAAAAATTTTTTAAAGAAGAAAAAGCTGGCAAAAGTAACCAGGGCAAAGAAAGCAAATACATATCCTATTCCGCTATTATCGACAAACGAGGTTTGAATTAGCGGGAACACAAACAGGAGCAAAGTATAGAAGGTCCAATGAGAAAATGAACCTATTGACGATCCTCTTGCCCGTATATTATTCGGAAACATCTCAGATAAAAGGACCCAAATAACTGCACCCTGTGAAAAAGCAAAACAGGCAACAAATCTGATCATAAGCACAAGAGGAAGGACTCCTTTTATATCATAAAAGAATACATAGGCAAAACATGCTAAAAATATACTCATCCCAATAGACCCAAGCAGCAGCAGTCTTTTTCTTCCTATTCTATCAATAAAGAACATTGCAAGTATAGTGAATGCCAGGTTCGTAAATCCTACAATTACCGTTTGTAAAATTGCGGACTCCGTAGAAAAACCGGCAGCTCTGAAAATATCACTGGAATAGATCATAACAATAGCTATCCCGGTAAACTGGTTAAACATTCCTATAAATATTCCGATAACCGTTAATTTCAGGTATGGCTTCTTAAACATGTACTTAAAATGACCGACCACTTCGGAGTTTATGGAATTTTTAATTTCATCCAGCATAATATTGATGTCGGTTTGAGGATTTAAACTTTCAAGAACTTGTTTCGCTTCGGTATAGTTACAGATTTTAACCAGCCACCTTGGGCTTCTGCCGACCATAAAGAGCAGAATTAAGAAAAGCAGGGCCGGTAATGCACCGGAAATAAACATCCAGCGCCAGTTGTTTATTCCTGTTTCAATAAGTGCAAGGTCAGCCGCAAATGCAGCGAGTATTCCTAAAACTATCGATAATTGAAATGTTAAAGTTAACCTGCCTCTGTAATCCGGTGACGATATTTCCGATATATACAGTGGTGATAAAACCGAAGCTCCCCCAATTGCTATTCCACCGATAATTCTAAACAGGATAAACATTCTGATATTAACGGCAAGTCCGGAACCAACTGCAGAAATAAAAAATAAAGCTGCCATTACTCTTAACATGTATCTGCGTCCGTACTTGTCACCGGGAATTCCTATAAATAAGGCTCCGAAAATACAACCAAAGATTGCCGAACTGACTGCCCATCCTTTCATACCTGCTGACAGATTAAAATGCCCGCTGAAGAACGGCAATGCTCCATTAATTACTGCAGTATCAAAACCGAACAGGAATCCCCCGAGCGCCGCTACAAAAGTGTAAATAATTAATTTCCTTTTCAATTGGATATCACTTTGGTTTTAATTTGTTATTTTATCATAAATGTTTCAATACTGTATCTTTCAAAATCCCAATCAATGATACCGTTTTTTAACTTCAGCGGCTTTTGGATTTCTTCAATCAAATTAGTTTTTTCACCGGAAATAAATGGTTTAAAACTTTGAATTCCTGAATTAACTTCTCTACCTGCAATGTTGTATGCCCTGATGATTACTGCAGATTCACCTTCAGCTTTTTTTACTGTTGAAATAATAACATCTTTATTACTACTGCTGAAAAAACTTAATTGCTCCGGCAGATTTGCATCTTTATATGTATCAGGATCAACTATTACCATCAGCTTCTGATTTGTCTGATGTCCGAACCGGGAACCATTTTCCCATCCTGGTTTATGGCTTGTAAGTGAAAATTCAAAATGATGATTTCCTGTCTGAAGATATTCATTCCCCTGCAAATGGCAGCTTCTTCTTGATGCTAAAAGTAAAGGCTGTAACACGGTGTTCTGATTAAGGCTGTCCGTAGGATCAATATAATCAGCGACTGCTGCGCTGGAAGTCAGAGTAACTCCGAAATCATTATTATTTGCTCCGATCCAATTCTCAATACTGCGCGGATGTATATCTTTGCAGATTGCTGTATAACGTTCTCCTGCAGCACCTTTAATCTCATCCTTCCCAACATTTACAACTCCAAACGGGACTTCATAACTTACCTGTCCGTTTGTCATATTAAGAGGTAAAGCCATCCTGTATTCCCTGTAAAGAACACCTTCATAGTTAAGCAGGTTAATTACAAAATCAATTCTTTTAATATTTTTATAGATAAATATCTTTTGTTCAACTACAGCATTCCGGATCGGCTGACGATTTACAAAATAGGTATAGACATCACCGGATTCTTTTATTTTCCAGTTTGAAGTATAATTTGCTTCTCTGTCAAAATTCTTCATATCGGGCTGTTGAATATCGGCAAATTCTCCGGCGCCTGTTCCTTCAGAATGCAGTGTAAATACTTCACCTGCATTGAAGCTTCTGTTGTTTATTAATTCTTTTCCCAGTTCTTTATCATAAATAGAAGAAAGTCCTCCATTCTCAAATTTTACTCTGTAAAATTTGTTTTCATATGAATTTTTGAAAACTTCTTTCTTTTCTGAAATAAAATCTTTCGAAACTTTAAGGTAAAATGTTTTATAACCGATTGAAGGAATTCCATCTGCAATAAAGTGAATATCAGTTTGTTTAATTGAACCATCATCATATAATTTTAAATTACTAAACTGAATAGGAAAATCAGTCCCTTTACTATCAATTAATTTTAAACTTTTTGCCTCCCCTTTTTTCAATCTGATGGTAAATTCAGCAGGATCGTCTCTTAACCAGCTCAGACTATTGAAAACAATTACCGGGGTCCCTTTATCCTTAGAGAATTTTATTTTCGAGGCAATATCATTTAATGAAGCAGATATTATTTTTTCAGCCTGATTTTTGGCATAAATAAATTTGTCATTAAAGACTCCATCGGTGATATCCCCGTTCTTTCCGCCCCAGCCGTGGTCAGGATATATTTTTGCTTCCCATGTTTTTTCTAATTGCCTTGAAGGATATTTATCAAATGAATTATTAATCATAGCGTCGGCTGCGGCAAATTTTTCGGCAGCAGTTAACAGGATGTCCCCTTCCCTGCTTGCCTCAATAGCTTTATAATGTGCAGGACCATGAATGTAAAGCCATACATCAGGTCTTTCACCTTCTATGGACGGTATTAGATTTCCATTCTCTTCAAACTTTTTAATAAAATCCGAAGTCAGAGACATTTCTATTTTAGGAAGTTCTATACTCGAATATTTACCCAAAGTTTTTTGAACTTCAGTTATTTTATTCCAATTATTAATTATACCGGAATAATCTTCAGCCGGGCTCATATCATTATCGGAAAACAAAGGAATGTATTTCGATTTTGAGTCTGTATTATAATATTTATCCCACCAGAGCGATGTATCTGCAATAAACCGGGCGGCTTCTCCAAATCTGTTGTGAAGTGCTGAATAAGCATAACCATAATGTCCCGGTGAATATGTTGTAACATATGAACCATCCGGACTGTACCAGTTGTAAACCCCCGCTCTGATGCGGCTGATTGCCATATACTTTATTCCTGCTTTGCTGAGGATCTGCGGCATTTGAGGTGTTCTTCCCGGAACGTCTTCATTCCAGTATGTATCGGCTTTATATCCAAATTCATTTTTCAGCCACAGGGCACCTAAATATAACTGCCTTACTAAGGATTCACCTGAGTACATATCCTCGTACGGCTGTGTGTAGAATGCACCGCAGGATATTTGTCCATTCAAAAGAAGCTGTTTTATTTTGTCTTTACTTTCCGGATGACGATGGACATATTCTCTCAGCATAAGAGCATCTTCAATATCAAACCTGTAATCCGGTTCTTTAAGAGCTTTGTTGAAAAGAGGTGTCAGCAGCATAGTATCTCTTTCAATAATACATTTCTCGGGTGAGTCCATCCAGGCTATATCCTGGTGACTTGAATTCATTAAAAAGATTTTACCGGAGGCAAGTTTTGATTCCGATAATTTAATTAATGCTTCAACGGTTTTTGGATAATAAGATCTTGTACTGCTTATTTCTATATCATTTTCATTATTCTTCTTAATATTATTTTTTATAAGCGATTTAAAAGAGAGCTTTATGAATTCGCCTTTAGCCGATACTGAATCAACCGATAACAGCTCATCATAATCATCTCTCAATATAAATGGTGTTTCATTGAAAAGTTTTGTATCAACGGACAGATTTCCTGTTCCCTTATCATTCGAAGCAGATATTTTCACATTATAAATTTTACTTCCTATATTTAATGTTAAATTTTTTCCTGCAAGACTTAACGGTACACTAATATTAATATCTGATTTTTCCTTTCCTTTCTTAATCGTAATATCAGCCCAGGAATTATACTTAACTGAATTCTGAAGGTAGGTGTTTGCATCAGTTGCTTTATAAACAATTATCCAGCATTGGCTGTTTTCAGCATGACCGACTATTTTTATAGTCAAAGGTTTTCCGGGAATTATCCATGATTTAGGCGCCCATAAAGCCATATAACCCTGCGATTCACCCCAGGGTTCTTTTTTCATTCCAAAGTATTTTAATTTTCCTCCATTTTCATCTGAAATTTCCCAATTGTCGCTGGTACCTGATTTAATCTGAAACTTTTTAATATTATTAATATAAACATCAAACAGATGTCCCGCAGAGGAAAGATCGATTGCAGCAACCCATACAAATCCGATTCCTTCACCGCTAAAATCCGGAGGGACAGCCTGGGTTTCCCATTCAATTGCCATATCACCTGTTGTACATCTGGTTAATAAGCATTTGCTAAGATCGTTCCGGAAACAGTGATACGTAAAATCATTCCCTCCCACATTTTGGGTATAGCCCTCAAGGTGATCTCTGGTTTCTGCTGCAAAACCTGAAATACTCTTTAATTGACTGAGATCCTGCGAACTGGCAATGCTGTTCACTAATAAAACCTGAATCACTAAAACAAAAAGCCTATTGAATAATTTCATATCCTGTTTCATTTTTTTTTAATAAAATATTTATGCGCTTAATAAGCTCCATCATTGCTCTTCCGTTATGGTAAGGACACTTCCAGGGATCGATTTTCCAGTCATTCCTGTAATAAGGTGAAGGATCACCTGCAGGTTCTTCGAGGTATGGTAAACCAAAGCGGCTGACTTTTGTAAACCATTCGCCTTTTTCATGATCGATTACATGTTCATTGATAAAACCCCATGCTGATTTTACTATCTCCCAGTATTTAAGATCGCCTGTTAATTGATATGCATTCATGAAGCCGACCAGGTTTTCCGCCTGAAGCCACCAGTGTTTATTAGTTCTTATATGGCTTCCAAATTTTGTTGATTCCAGGAATAAACCGCCATCCTTATCAACCCCGGACTTTTCAACGGCAGCAGCCATTTTTATTGAGCGTGATTTCATGTTTTTTATAACCGCTTCATCACCAAGTATTTCCGCGGCTTCCAACAGCAGCCATGAAGCTTCTATATCATGGCCGAAAGAGCAAATTCCTTTTGATGAATTTGCTTCAATAAAATTATCATCAAAAAAGATCCCGAGATGCCCACTGCTTCTTATTATTTTTTCGATAAAAAGATTTAATATTTCTTTTAACTGGATTTTAACGTTCTCATCTTTCCGGATTTTGTAAAGAGCAGCATAAGCCTCCATTATATGCAGATGGGTATTCATAGATTTTGGTTCGTTGTTATCAGCCATCCGGTTCTTTTCATAAAGTTTCCAATCCCTGGTAAATGCTTCAAAATATCCGGTTTTATCTTTCGTTTTAGCTTCAAGTAAATGAAAAAACTTTTCAATGATATTGAGAACTTCAGGCGAAGAATTAAGTTCATAATATTTACAAAGCGCATAGATTACGAAAGCCTGTGCATATGTATGCTTTATATCCACAGCAACACTATTATCAGGTTTCAGTTCCATGAAATATCCACCATGCTCATGATCTTCAAAATAGGTTTGAAGAATATGATAAGCATAATCGGCCATCTTTCGATATCCGGAATTATTATAAGATATTGCCGATGCGGAAAATGTCCAGAGAATTCTTGCATTTAATACACAGGATCTGTTTGCAGTTAATACAGGTTTGTTATTCAAATCAACAGCGCCATAAAAACCATCTCCCTGTTTATCAACACTATACTTTATCCAGTATGCAAGAATATCGTCCTGTAATTCTTTTTCGAAAATATCTCTAAATTTTAGTAATTCGCTTTTCAAATCTTCCATCTAAAAAATTTTATATACTTTTTTTGAATTAATTATAAAATTAAAAATTAATTCTGAGTCCAAAATTACCGAACATACCATACCGGGATATTGATACAGGATAATTAGTCCTCTCATTAAGACTGGTTTCATCTGTTCCTGTAAGATTAATGAGATCGAGAAAGAGCTGCATATTATACCAGGGAAGCATTTGTCTGATTGAAATATCCCATCTAATTGATTTATCCGAAACAACTCTATTCTGCAGCCAAAAGTCTGCCTGTTCAAATATATTATTTATGTATACTACTGAAACTCTACCGGAGAATCCTTTGTAATCAATTCCAAATGAAGAGTTTAAAATATCATTAGGCTGATTAAGGAGTCGTGTTTTATAAAATGTGTTGACAACATTCATTGTATAGGAACCATCTTCTTTGTAATCAACATTAATTTCACCTTTAGGATATGCAGCTTGGGAGAATATATGCGAATAATTAATAGTAAATACAATCCATGAAAACGGTTCCGGGAGATACCAGAAATGAGTCTGCCATTCGGTTTCAATACCCCAGACATCGATGGGAATTGGATTGTTAATGTAAGTACTAAAAGTATATAACTGGTGTCTATTCTGAGGCAGATCCGGGTAACCGCTTAAATCCGTAAGAAATGTATTTGATGAAAAGACAAGGTTTTTAATTCTTTTTTTGAATCCATTTACTGAAAATAATCCGATTTCATTATTAAAAAAAGAAAATACAAGATCAAAATTTTCCGAGGTTGCAGGTTTTAATTTATAATTGTTATAAACAATAGAAGTCCGGTCGACTGAATAGCTTGGCACTATAGCAGCATATGGCGGATAGTTTAAGGTGTTAGTATAAGCAAAGTGGATCTGAAACCAGGAAAAAGGCTTATATATCATGTGAATCATAGGCAGCCAATAACCGTGAGCTATAGTTTTGGTAGCAGTTTTGTAGAGATAATTCTCAGGATAAGTTTTTTCTATCCTGTAGCCGAAATAATTTGTAGTAAGATTTTGATACCGAACTCCTGGCAGAATTGTTAACAAATCTCCGAGATTAATATTTGTCATTAAATATGCAGCACTTTTATTCTCTGTACCATGATAATCAGGAATGGTTGAATTATATTGATTAGACAAAGTGAGTCCGGGAGTCCATATCAGATCATAAATTAAGTTAGTAAGGTTTATGTCTACCGGATAAGAAATTGAATAATCCCCGTTGAAAAAATTTCCAAATGAATAAGTATTATCTATAAAGTTTTTTATAGTCGGGCTGTAATTATAGGTTTGAAATCCTTTGTAGGACTGTAGAATCTGTGAAATTGAGACCTCGGGAGGTGAAGCCGGACCCGACCACAGGTTTTCATCAAAAGTCCGCTTACGGTATTGATACATTCCTCCGAATTTAATATTTGCTTTGAAAAAATCTGAGAACCAATAACCGGATTTAAAATCTACTGCCGCAGTTAATGCCCTGTCTCTTACAGATTGAGATCCATCGGAAATTCCGCTATACCGGGCAGCAGCTTCGGATGGAACCGCTAAAGATGCAATAGCTTTGGGTGTTGATTTTGAATAATTTCCATTACGGGAAAGACCTCCATACCTTTGATAAAAAGAAATTGATAAATTTTTCGGCGAAAGACTTTCGGAATAAGCGTTCGCAAGTTTCAGATCAATATTAAAAAATGGAATGTCCTGCTTAATACTAAAAATGTTTACAATTGAATTTAATTTATCACGGATATCAGCTGCATAATAAGTTATAGAATTCGATTGAGGATAAATTGATTCTCCCCGGGTTACCCTTTTAATATCATACCTTGAAAAAAGATTTTTAAACCCAATCTCACCGGAGGAATATTTATAATCTAAAACGGCAGTTAAATCCTCTCTTTCATTTCTACTGATATAATCACCTAAACCTACATATGTGATATCCGGAGTTCCCTGATCACCATGAAATTTATCATTCAGATAGTAATTGGCACGAAGAGTATTACCTCCGGGATTTCTATTTTCAACAGAGCCTTGTAAAAATAATCCCAGCTTTTGGGAAAAGAAACGCTGCTGATAAGTTCCCGAAAGTCTGTAATTATTATAATTGTTTTTTAAAGCATTATATCCTCCCTGCAGAACCATTTCAAAAGATGGTGTGTTGGTACTATCTAGCACTGCTTTTTTCAAATCAAAATTTACTACTCCTCCAAGAACGGCGGCATCCATATCAGGTGTAATAGCTTTTATTACTTCGACCCCGCCAAGTATACCTGAGGAGATCATACTTAAATTTGTAGACCGGTCTCCTACTAATGTTGATTGAGTATACTCTCCGTTTACTGCAATATTCGGTGGAAGCTGAATTCCATCTATCATAACCTGGTTATATTGGGGTGACAAACCACGTATAACCAGAGCGACACCTTCTCCTCCATTCCTTATTAGTGAAACTCCGGGAAGCCTTGCCGCTACATCTGCTGCGTTCATATCAGGTAATTCCCGGATGCGCGATGATGAAACGACATTCTTAATTTGTTCTGCTGATAACTGCTTGTTAATTGCTTCATTCTGACTGTTAGCCTGAGATATTACTGTTACCGTTTGTCCTTCTACACTTATCGAGATCATTTTAATTGTGGTCTCCAAAATCCGGTTTGCTTTTAATGTAACTTCAAATTCATTTGATTTATAACCGACAAACGAAGTTTTAACTTTATATTGCCCGGGTGGAATATTACGGATTATAAATTTACCTTCACCATCAGCGGCAGCACCAATACTTGCTCCGACTAATACAATGTTTGCCCCAGGTAAAAAATCTTTAGTCACTGAGTCAATAACTGTTCCTTCCATTGATACTGTCTGAGCTGAAAGAGTATTCAGATAAAATAGAAATAATAATGAGAAATTTATTAACAGTAATTTTTTATTTATCTTCATGAATACCTTTCCGCAAAGCAATCATTAACTGATCGTTCATTAAACTATCAGCTACATTCACATTAAAGGTAATCATCGGTTAATTTTCTATCCGCTAATTTTTTTATTCATACTTGGGGATAATAGATATATTTTTCAATCTCAAATGCTCTTATATATCCGGTTATATTTAAAATTGAACTCTTACCCCGAGATCACCGGTCATACCATACCTTTCAATATTAACCGGGAAACTTGTCTTTTGATTAATATCAGTATCATTTTCACCGGTAATATTGTTCAGATTTAAGAAAAGCCGCACACCATACCATGGAAGTTCCTGCTTAACCGAAAGATCCCAGCGAATATATTTATCGGAATTAACCCTGTTCTGCATCCAGAAATCAGGCTGCTTAAATATATTATCCTGGTATAACATTGAGAGTCTGCTTGAGAATCCTTTATAATCTATACCAATTGCAAAGTTCATAATGTCATTCGGCTGGTTCAGCATTCTAGTAGTATAAAATGTGTCTACTACCGTTCTTGTAAAAGTACCATCCTCATTGTAGACAACATTTAATTCACTTCTCGGGTAATTGGCTTCGGAAAAAATGTGAGTATAATTGATATTAAATACAACCCAGGAAAAAGGTTCGGGTAAATACCAGAAATGGGTTTGCCAGTCTGTTTCTATTCCCCAGATATCAATCGCCCTGGGATTGTTAATGAACGTATTAAATTGATATAACTGGTTCCTGTTTTGAGGTAATTCAGGATAGGCGCTTAAATCGGTTAAATAAGTCGTAGATGCAAATATTAGATTTTCAATCCTTTTCTTGAATCCGTCTATTGTAAATAATCCGATCTCATTATTATAAATTGAAAGAACCAGGTCATAATTTTCCGAAGTTGCCGGTTTCAGATTATAATTGTTATATGAAATTGAACTCGAACTGATTTGATATCTAGGTACTATAGTATTGTAGTCGGGATAATTCAGTGTATGCGTATAAGCAAAATGTACCTGCATCCAGCTTAAAGGTTTATAAATCAAATGAATCATCGGGAGCCAATAGCCGTTTGGCCTTGTAACCGTAGTATCTGTAATTTTATATCCGCCCGGGATCTGTTCAGTTCTATGTCCAAAGTAGCTTGTTGTTAGATTTTGATATCTTACCCCGGGAAGAATGGTTACTAATTCACCAAGATTAAAAGTAGCCATAGCATAAGCAGCACTTTTTTTCTCGTTTCCATTATAATCAAATACAGATGATATGTTTTTTATATTCTGAAAACTTTCCGGAGAAGCTCCCACTCTGACAAGATCATAAATTTTATGCATAAAGTTTACATCAATCGGATAATTCATTGAATAATCGTTGTTAAGAAAATTTCCGAATGAATATGTATTATCAACAAAATTTCTTACGGTTACACTGCTTCCGTAAGTCTGCATCCACGGATAATACTGCAGAATTTTACCAACTGTATTCCCTCCTCCAAGAGAAATATTGGGTCCGAGCCCATAGCTATAATCATATGATCTTTCCCGGTATTGATACATTCCTCCGAATTTTATTTTAGCCGTAAGAAAGTCTGAAAAAACATACTGTGTTTGTAAATCAACTGATCCTGTTAATGTTCTGTCTCTTGAAAAATTCGCAGAAGAAGTTATTGTTTCTAAACGTGCGATTGAATCAGTGGGTACTGCCAATGATACTAATTGTTTAGGATTCAATTTTGCTACATTTCCCATACCTGATAAGCCTGCATTCTGCTGCCAGAAAGTAAATGATAAATCTCCGGGATTATGATTTTCCGAATACGTATGAGATAGTTTTAAATCAGCATGAAAAACAGGTAAATCCTGCTTAATACTGATCAGGTTAGTAATTACATTTAATTTATTTCTTGAGTCAGTAGCAGAATAATACATCCAGTTCTGACTGGGATTTATTGATTCCGATCTGGAAACAGGCCTGGTATTACTGGCACTGAAGAAATTATAAAAATCAATTTCGCCTGATGAGTGGGTGTAATCCATCACCGCAGTAACCCCGTCTCTTTCAAGTATCCTGTAAACATCTGTCATTCGTAAAGAATTAAGATCTGGGATTCCCTGATCACCGTGGGTTTTATCGTTTAGCTGATAATTGACTCCCAATTCGTTTGAACTCCGGTCACGTTTTTCTACTGAACCGAGCAGGAACAAACCTAACTTTTGATCAAAAAACCGCTGTTCGTAAGTACCTACTAACATGTAATCATTAGTTGTATTCTTTAATGCATTATGACTCCCTTGCAACTGGAGACCAAAAGTCGGAGAAACTCCCTTCACAGCTTTTCTAAGTCCGAAATTCACTACACCGCCGAGTACAGCAGCATCCATATCCGGAGTTATAGACTTTATTACTTCTATACCGCCCAGCATACTTGAAGATATCATACTAAGATTAGTAGCCCTGTCGCCCATTAAAGAACCCTGAGAATTCGGATCGTTCGATACAACATTTCCGGGAAGCTGAATACCGTCAATTGTGATCTCATTATATTGGGGAGAGAGACCGCGAATAACAACCTGAGAACCTTCTCCTCCTTTCCTTATAAGAGAAACACCTGGAAGCCTTGCTACAGATTCTGCAGCATTAGCATCCGGCAATTCCTGGATACGTGCCAGAGATACAACATTCTTAATTTGATCTGAGGATAACTGCTGGTTAATTGCTTCATTCTGTCCGCTGGCCTGGGCAGTTACAGTTACAGTTTGTCCTTCTATACTTGCCGGATATAATTTTATATCGGTCTCAAATATTTTTCCGGCTTTTAATTCGGCATCAAACTCATTTGTTTTATAACCGACATATGAAGTTTTAACTTTATATTTACCTGCCGGTATGTTCCGGATAATAAATTTTCCTTCATTATTGCTGGCTGTGCCTATGCTGGTTCCAATTAATATGATATTTGCCCCGGGTAATGATTCTTTGGTTACTGCATCAATAACTTTTCCTCTCATAGTTACTGTTTGAGCAGAAAGAATATTAAAAAACAGCAAAGACATAAAGAGAATATTAAACGGCAGTAATTTGTAATTCCCTTTTAACATAATTACCTCTTATTTATTATTATTATAAAACCGAAAAAAATTTTTAAGATTCATTTTAACAAAAAATAATTTCGATCAGCTGTCTCATTAATGTAAAAGGATCATTTTTTTGATACTGCTTTTACCACCGGCTGTTAAACGGTAAAAATAAATTCCGCTGGGTAATTGAGCACCATTGAAATTAACGCTATGTGTCCCGGCGTTTTCATTACTGTTGACTAAAATAGTTATTTCCCTGCCAAGAGCATCATATACTTTTAGAGAAACATATCCCTCTTTAGCAAGTTCATAACTTATTGTAGTAGTAGGATTAAATGGGTTAGGATAGTTGTGCATAAGTGTAAATTCTTTTGGAATTCCATTACCTGGAGCTCCATGATTGTTTACACCGGTTACCTGAAAAGTGAGAGCACTGAATACGGAATCGGTATAGGATTTAAGATTATTAGCTGCATACACCATTATACCTGCTTTAGTTCCGGTCGAAGGCTGCCATGCTGCAACAGTCGTAGAAAATTTCAAATCATTTTTATCTATAAGCACTCCAATCATCGTTTTGGATGAACCTATAGAGTCTGCCCATTGATTGAACCTGCCGACATAATCAGAATTGAAATAGGCCATATCCATTAAAAAATTTAAATGGTTCATAATATCTTTTGATCTGCCAATTTCATAACCCGGTTCTCCCCAGTATCCTTTAAACATAGCAGCGATATACATTTGTGAAGCGCTGTTGGAAGACATAGGACCGAAATAATTACCGATTTCTTTTAATAACATTTTATAATTATCGTTTCCTGCTGCCCGGTGCTCAATGTCCAGGGAAATACCATCCAAATGAAGTGAATCAATTGCACATGACTTAATGAATTCGGCGAATTGCTTATAGTTTAATTTTTTTCCATCATAAGTAGTAAACACGAATGCAGAATCCCATGAAGGTTTATCATCAACATTCATTAGGACTTTTACACCTCTCGACTGCAAAGTCCTTACATCCCTTAAAATCTCACTATAATAATGATAATTTACGTTTCTCATCCAGCCCGTTGAATAATGAATAGAATCAGCTAATTCCCATAATGTTCCTTCGAATATTACTACAATATTGGCTTCATCGGTGAAAGAGGTTAGAGGATAGTGGTCGGGTCCACCGGAATCAAAGACATAATATGCAACTTTGTTATCCCCCGGAGCTGGAAGTTCTTTTTTTGAGTTTTGAATTGCCGTACTACTATTGGTCAGTAAAAACGAAAAGACTATGATAATTTTTAGAAATTCTTTTTTTTTCATTATTTGATAGTTTTCTTTTTGAATTTCCCGTGTTAATTATAAAGTACTTTAACTTATTCCTAAAAATTTTCTGTAAGAATATTTTTAAAAGCTTCCGGGTTTATTATAGTATAATTCCAATTTAATAAAGAAGAGTTTTCAGAATATCTGTAATGTAAGAATCAGAAAAAAGTATCAACTTTAATTGTATTTTACTAACCTTTCCTTTATATCTTCCATCAGCTCATTTCCCATGATAACTTTAACTTTGCAAACTTCTTTTTCAGATATTGGAAGGGTGTTACCTTCTATTTCTACTCCATCAACAGTAATAGATTTCAAACCCCTTTCTATCCCGGAAGGATTTTCAATTTCTATTATATATTTTGTATTTCTGAATATTCTTTCAACTTTAAATGACTTCCATTCCGAGGGAATTACCGGATCAACTAATAATCCTTTATAAGTAGGTCTAATACCCAGAATATAATCGAATGATATCCTGTACATCCATGCTGCCGTACCGGTCTGCCATGAATGGCTTGCTTTTCCTCCATTCTCGTGTTCGTCGCTGGTAATATACTGTGAATATACATATGGTTCGGCATGATAAATACCCGGATCAATTTTGTTTGGTAAAAGTTTTTTGTAATATTCAAATGCCTGGTTGCCCCTGCCCATCATACATTCAGCTTGTATCAGCCAGGTAGTTGTGTGATTGAATACTGCAGCATTTTCTTTTTTGCCGGGTGTACACCTGGTAATTAAACCGATATTATGATCAATTTCTTTAAATGCCGGAGAACAAATTTTTGGTCCGAATTCGGAATCGAGATGTAACTTTACACTATTTAGTGAAGATAATAATCTATCTTTATCCGGCATGTTGGCTATTACCGGCCAGCTCTGTGTGTTAATAAAAATTTTCCCGTATTTGTTTTCTTTTGAACCTATTTTCCTATCACTATCTCCAAAAGCCCGGATATACCACTCGCCATCCCAGCAATAATCATCGATACTTTGACATATTTTATCCCTTAATAATATTATTGCAGTTGTATCAAAATCTAAATTCTCAAATAGTTCAATTAACCTGTTCAGCATTGCAACATAGAACATACCTCCCCAGACACTTTCACCACCATCATCACCGCCAATATAATCCAGAGTATCATTCCAATCACCTCTGCCAAAAACCGGCAGATTATGTTTTGCAAGATTACTTTTTACAAAATTTACCACTGCCAGCAGATGGTCTAGAATAGTCCCTTCTTTTTTATCAACAAAAGGAACCTTTTGTTCTAAAATTGAAAAATTCCCGGTTTCTTTTATGTACGCAGTAACTGCAAGAATGAACCAAAGAGGATCGTCGCAATGTTTAGTAAGTTCACCATTTCCGTCATTATAAAAATGATGATAAACCCTTCCGTCCGAAAACATTTGATGCGCTAAAAACATTATACGTTCATAAGCTTTATCAGGTAATGAGATTGTTACTGCAATAATATCCTGTGAAGTATCCCTGAAACCAAATCCCCTGCTTATACCCCAATAGTAAAAGCTTGCAACTCTTCCCACATCAAATGCAACTTTAGCCTGGTATTGGATCCAGTAGTTTATAAAGGTATTAACTTCTTCGTCAGGAGTTTCAGCTACCGCATAACTGAAGAAATTGTCCCAGTTTTCCTTTACTTTACTTAATGCCTTATCAACAGAAACTGAATCCCGATATAATGATATAGTTTTCTCTTTTTGCTGTTCAAATTCCTGTTTGGGAATAACACCTAGTGAAAAAATTATATCTTTTGATTCTCCCGGCTGAATTTCTATATCAACCTGTAAAGCCCCGACAGCATTTCCATGATCAGTATCCCGGCATGATAAATTCCCTGCTTCAATAGCTTCAGGATTATTTTCATTCCTATATAAACCTATAAATCTTTCTCTTAATGTTTCATATTTAACAGCTGGGTGATTAACAGTAAAAAACGCCCACTGATCCCATTCCTGGTTTTCCTGCTGCTGTGTTCCGTTAGAATGAGTTATCCAGTAAGTTTTAGTAGCAAAAATCGAATTTAATTTCTTATCGAAATATACCCTGTTAAAATGCTGATCATCGCACTGATTAATTATATCGACCAATCCGTGCCCCAATGCAAACTCAATATAACCGAATAATGATAATCTCCGGATTTTTTTTGAATTGTTGGTAATAGTAGCTTTCCAGATTTCCCTCTGATCGTCCTGAGGAACAAAATATAAAACAGAAGATTTTATATCATTTATCTCAGCATCAATTTTCGTATATCCGAATCCGTGAACAACTTTATACGATTCAGGGTTTTTCCCAACAGGCTGCCACGATAAACTCCAAAACTCTGAACTATCAATGTCTTTGACGTAGATATATTTCCCCGGACGATCAGGAGGCAAATCATTTATCCTATACCTGGTTATTCTGCCATGAAGCGGATTTTTATAATAGCTTATTCCTCCCCCGTTATTAGAAATTGTAGCAAAATAATTTTCGTTAAAAATATAATTGATCCATGGAGTTGGTGTTTTTACATTGGTTATTATAAATTCTTTACCATTTTTAGAAAAATGACCATACTCCATCTCTCTACTCCAGCGTAAATTTCATTCAGAATTGTTCACCACTTTTTGTTAATACTTAAATAATCTGTGAAGATAATTTTGTAAAAAACTACAAATGATGCCTTGTGTTTATTTTAATCTAAAATTAACTGTGTACAAAATAAATTTTCCCAAGTCAAAAAGCAAATCAAATGTAATTTAATTATGAATATTTTTAACAGTTCTCCTGTAGTCAAGTGATAGTTTATTTCTTAGCAAAATTTTCGATATTATTACGAATCGATTATCTAATTTTCAGTGTTTCTGTTATCCCGACTGAGAATTTTAATTAATTCCCGTTTGATTTTTCCGGGATTTAATATTGAGGAATAGATTTTTTATTTTTACCTGTTGATTGGAAGCTTGAAAAAATCTTCAAGTACAAGAGAAGCTGCACCTACTGCTACAGAATATAAATGATACTTATCCGCTATTATACTAAGAGAATCGCTGATTATAGAAACAACTCTCGTTTCGATTTCCTTCCTAACCGATTCGATCAAAACATCCTCTATTTCAGATATTACACCTGTTATAATTAGAGTATCCGGATTTAGTAATCCAACTGCCGGAGCAATCGTCTGGCCTACAAAATGTCCTATAATAGAAAATGCCGATCGTGCAATTTTATCACCTTTCTTTGCTGCTTCCACAAGGAAATTAATATCAATAGATTCAAGAGAGGATGCATAATCTTTTAAAATATCACTCTCAGTAAATTTTGTGCGGATAGTTGTTAAAATTTCAGTAAGTGTAGGAAGATGCGGATATAACTCACCCGCACAATATGAAGAACCGCGGTATATTTCATTATTAATCACAATTCCTATCCCGAGACCGCTAACATTTTTATCTATTTCTGCAAGGATTGTTAGATAGTTTCTTTTCGGCTTATTATTATTTCCGTTCTCATGCCACTTCAAACCCAGAGCAGAAGCATTGGCATTATTTTCTATCAATATATTATAAGGCAGACTGCTTAATTTTTTAAGAAGCGGAACGTTCATTTCAGGTAATACACTAGACATAGCAACTATACCTTTGCCGTAATCAACTATACCGGCAATTGCAATACCGACTCCCAGGATTTTATTCTCATCAATTTTATTTGAAGCAATAACCCCATTAACTATTTTAATAATATTTTTTGCAAGTTCATCGGCACTGGAGCTCGTTTCAATTTTGATATTTTCTTTGGTAATTATACCACCGCTAAAATCAAGAACAACAGCACTAATCTCACCCACTTCAATATCCAGCCCTATCGCATAAGCTGAATCTTTATTTAATGTCCAGATATAAGGTTTCTTCCCCCCCTTTTTTGTTGATTCACCCTTACCGTAAAAAGAGACGAAGGATTTTGCAGATAATTCTTTCAGAATATTGAAAACCGTAGAGGGGCGCATACCAGTGATATTAACCAATTCGGTGCTTGAAATAATCCCATGCTCCTGAATAAGCTTAAGAACTACCTGTTCGTTAATATCTTTAACTACGCGCGCATGAAAGGATAGTAATTTTTTTCTATGCATTTTATAATAGAATTCCCATTTTTTCTTACAAACTAATTAAAATAATAGTCTTTATATATTAAAACAATTATTTTACAGAAATTTCATCAACAAAGAGCCACGCCTTACCTCCTGCCGCTACATGCCAATCGGGACATACCCCAACATTTTTTGCTAATACTCTTATATATTGCGCCTTTACTCCATTAAGTTTTTTTTCGAAATCTTTTATACCGGGATTACTATGTTTGATGTCATCACTATTTTTTGTTTCGTAAACTTTTGTAAAATTCTTGCCATCGGTTGAAACATAATAATCAATTTCCGCCGGGTAAAATATCCATGATCCTGTATTTTGAAGAAATGATGCACTGATTGAAGATAACACTTTTATCCTACCAAGATTTATAACTGCATCAAGATCGTTCCCTTCGTAGCCCTGCCATGCATCGGTATGAAAATTTGATGTACCTTTGACTCCGTCAATTAATCCCATCGCACCTCCGCCCGTATATGCATGGCTGTATTGAGTATTTAATTTGATACTAACTCCTTCAGGTATCTTATTAAAACTTGACATCATAACTTTGCTGTATATACCATCCTTATAAGATACTGCTCTCAGTTCGGATGTTTTATCAATAATAATCGGATCAGTATAAATCTTGTGAATTACCCTTGGATCCCTGCCATTAATCGTATAATAAATTTTTACCGAATCCTGGATGGAAGATATTCCTACTTTAACCGTATCCTTGAACACTCTTTCTCCGGAAGTTAAATAAGGAACAGCAACAAATGGAAAATCTATCTTTGACTGCGGTCTTGAACTGATATTTTTTCCCCATTCGCTTGGATTCGGCCCCATCTCAAAAACAAGATTGCCGCCTTTAATTATTTCAGCATGTGTTATATATGTGTATGGATATTCCTTTCCATTCAATGTAGCAGACTGAATATAAAAGTTTTTACCTGCCTGTCCGGCAGGCAGGTCTGATAAATTTTTTGCGGTTACTGTAAAAGTTTTCCCTTTACCAACATTGATTACAGCTTTATTGAAAAGAGGTGTGCCAATAATATATGTACCATCACCCGGACAAACAGGATAAAATCCGACAGAACTGAAAACATACCATGCAGACATCTGCCCGCAGTCATCGTTACCGCAAAGTCCGTCATTCTTATCAGTATAAAGTGTACTTACTATCCGGTGAACTATATCCTGGGTTTTCCAAGGTTCTCCTGCATAATTATAGAGATAAGCCATATGATGGCTGGGTTCATTTCCCTGCGCATACTGTCCAATCATTCCGGTAATATCAGCCTGGGTCCTGCCGGTTAGCTTAGGACTTGTATTAAACAGCTCATCTAATTTTGAGATAAATTTTTTATTACCTCCCATTAGCTTCATTAACCCGTCAACATCCTGCGGGACAAAAAAGCTGTATTGCCATGCATTGGCTTCAGTATAATTGCCGCTTACAGAATAAGGATCAAATGGCTCATACCATCTGCCGTTTTTCTTAGCTCGCATTAAAGAGGTAGATGGATCGAAAACGTTTGTAAAAAACTTCGCCCTGTCAATAAAATACTTGTAATCCTTTTCTTTTCCAAGGGCTTTTGCCATTTGAGCAATACACCAGTCGTCGTAAGCATACTCAAGTGTTTTTGATACGCTTTCACTTTCCAGGTCTGAAGGAATATATCCCATTTCTTTATAATACTTCAGGCCGAAATGATTTTGCATTGCACTTTTCTTCATTGCCTGGTATGCTTCTTCAACATTAAAATCCCTGATACCTTTAAAGTAAGCATCTGCAATAACAGGAACTGAATGGTATCCAATCATTGTATTTGTTTCATTCGCTGCAAGTTCCCATACCGGAAGCAGCCCCCCGTTTTTATATTTTGTAATTAAGGATCTGACCATATCAAGATCATGTTTTGGTTCTATAAGAGTAAACAGCGGGTGTTCAGCTCTGAATGTATCCCATAATGAAAATACAGTATACATGTCGTGATTACCCTGAATAGTATGAACTTTCTTATCCATTCCTATAAATTTTCCGTCAACATCAGAGAAAAGATTAGGAGTTAATAATGAATGGTACAAGGCAGTATAAAAAGTTGTTTTGTTATCTTTGTTACTTGATTCAACCGAAATGGAAGATAAAGCTTCGTTCCATTTTTTATCAGCCAGCTTTTCCGTCTTTTCAAAATCCCAGCCCGGAATCTCGGTCTGAACATTTTTTTTAGCACCTTCTATACTTACAAAAGAGATTCCTACCTTAATTAATACTGCTTCATCTTTTGAAGTTTTGTAATGAACAAATGCTTTTAAATCATTACCTCTGCCGGATGATTTATTATCATATATTTTATTTTTCTCAGCAATGCCGGAAGATTTAAATGGTTTTGAAAATTCGGCATAGAAATAAACACATTCATCTTTTGCCCAGCCGGTTGACCGCCTGTAGCCATCAATAGTTTTATCATTAATAATCTTGATTTCGGCATCAGTGGTTTTATCCTGGATTCCATGATTAAGATCAATTATAATGTTGGCATTCTCAGATTCAGGAAAAGTATATTTATGAAATCCAGCTCTTTCAGTTGCTGTTAATTCAGCTTTTATACTATAATCTTTTAAATAAACAGAATAATATCCGGGTCTTGCGATTTCAGTTTTATGACTGAACCTTGAGCGGTAACCTGAATCAGGATCATTCTTTGAACCTGGTATGACTTTCAAAGGACCGGTTGTAGGCATAAACATAATATCACCATAATCACCTATCCCTGTACCGCTTAGATGAGTATGACTGAATCCCATAAGTGTAGAATCAGAATAATGGTAACCGGAACACCAGTCCCATCCGTCAATGTCAGTATCAGGACTTAATTGAACCAGACCGTGAGGAAGTGAAGCACCCGGATAGGTATGACCATGCCCGTCTGTGCCTATAAAAGGATTTACATACCCGGTTTTTTCCGATTGTGCTAAAATATTTATTGTCACCAATACAAATAAAACCAAAAATATTTGTGACAAATTTTTTAATTTAGACTTAAAGTATTTCATAGTAATTGTTTTCCTGCTGGATACCCGAAACCAGATACTCGATGTCATCCTTGAAGGATGATAAACTGGATTAGAAGTGCATCGAGTAATCTAGAATCGAGAATCAATATAAAAATTATTTACTTACAAACTCACCGTTTTTCAGGCTCCAGTCATTTCCAAAGTAACCGGTAAACTTCACTCCCAGCTCATCCGATTTCAATATACCGGAATTATAGATTACTACATCAGGCAGGTTCATATATTGATCAAAATATTGAGCAAGGTTTACAAGTTCCATTCCTTTTATGCCTGTTCCTGAAACTATAGCCACATTAGCAACCTTACTGTCCGGTCTGGGTCTAATCATCAGGCAAGCTAAATCATTTCCTTTATATTCTTTATTTCCTACTTTTATTTCATTATCATTTACCTGAACAGGTGAATCTTTAAGTAAATACTTCCAGGCAGAATTTGTTTCTGAATTACCGAAAAGGATAATACTTCTGTCTTTATATTTAATAGGATCAAAATTATCATCTTTAATAACCTCGATCGCACCATTTCCCTGGTACCATATTTTTTCTGCATCATACCTTGATTTATCAAAGGCCCACTTGTTTTCTTTTTTATTGCCGTGTGTACCGTAAACAAACAATACATTATGGTTAAAAGCTTCTCTGAAATTACCGCATCTTTCAGGAGTCTTGTTTTCCGGATTCGGTTTTTGAGTTACTTCCCATTTACCATTGTTTTTCAATAAATAAATTTTTGAATCAGCCGGGATATTTACATCAGACAGTTTTTGATTATCCAGTTCAATAGTCACTGGTTTATCAGGTGATAACATTGATGCATCTATTGAAAACATTTCTATGTTTGAAGTAGTCCCGTTAAATTCTCTTAATCCCGGTTTCAGATGCATTTTAATAGTGCTTAACTTCTGCTGTTCAAACTGATTTATAACTTCTACCCAGTAATTCTTTGATGAAACGGCCGGATTGGAAGTAGTATAATCTATATCCAGCACTTCATTATTTTGTGCCACTGCATGGTGTGCAAAGAAATCAAAAAGCGGATGCCAGTCGACACAATCAGCACCGGGTTCATTAGATATATCCCACCAGTGTCCTACACCTGGCTGAATATGAAATATAAAATCTTTATGAAACTTAGATAAATTTGCAACAATGGATTTTGACTGTTCAATAGGAACATTATCATCATCTTCACCATGGATTATATAAATTCCATCAGGTTTTAAATTTCTTGTAAAGGCATAGGTGTCGCTTGGTTTTGTTGAGCGGACAAGCATCCTTTCAACATTAGATGAATCTGTAAGGTGGTTAATTCTGTAAGACCAGAAGCTAATCCATCCCGCACTTGGACCGATAGCACCGAAAAGATCCGCATAGTTTATTCCGACATGCCAGGTTCCGTGCCCGCCCATTGAGTGACCTGTTAAATAAACTCTGTCAGGATCAATATTAAATTCTTTTTTAGCAATATTAAGAACTTCAATAGCATTTATCCTTCCCCAGTTCTCCCAATCATATCCATACGGACGGCGGTTAGTTGGACAAACAATATAACCCCAGTCTTTATGATAGTAGGCATTGGCCTGATTTAATGCCAGGACACCTGCACCATGCAGACTTAAAAAGAGAGCCGGTTTTCCTTTTAGATTTATTGGTGAATTGATTGCGTAATACTGCACACTATTATCCAGGTCGCTAATATATGTTTCTCTCCGGTTATCGCTTTCATTTACCACACTTAACACGATCACTGATGAAGCGAGAACATTTTCCTTTCCATTCTCTTTGTTTACAAGCGCAATATTTAAATTTAATTTACCGGTATCTGCCTGTACTGGTAACTTGATGCTAAATGCAGCTTTAAAAATTGAAAGCGGATTAATTACACTAACCGGGTGATATGCAGGAGTAGAATTTCCGGTCCAGGTTTTCAGCATTAAATTATTATAAATATTATCGGTAGCATTTATAATAGGGATTGCACCATAAGTATCAGAGACTTTATTTACTACAATATCGGGTAAAGTCAAATCCCTGTCATTAAACATCAGGCCTTCTTTTTCGGTATGGACTGTTGCTTTAAAGTATCCTCGCCTGCATCTGAATAAAAATTCGTTATTTCCTTTATGCAGTTTAGCCGGAATTAGTGAGTAATTGAATTTTGGTTCCCATAAACCATAGGTATCCGTATATCCATAAGGATTTCCGGAACGTTCAATTCCATTTACAAAAACCATACTGTTGCCGTTCTGTTCAAGGATGGCAAACTGGTTTTTATCTGAATGAAATTTAAAGTCGATATATGAATTCCTTATTGGATGTCCTTTAAACCAGCCGACAGAATCAGGTGATATTTTTTCCCATGTTCCAACCGTTGTATCTGCCCATTCAAATTTTTCATTCGCAGAAGGAGTTTCCCATTTACCGGTTACCATTGATGCCATGACAGGATCAGGTGATATTACATTATTAATATTTGGACTTCCTAATTTTATTACCAATCCGTCTTTCAGAACCACACCACTTGAAGTCTGGCAAAAAACATTAAGCGAGAAAAATAAAATTGTAAAAAAAGTGAAAATATATTTTTTCTTAAGCATTTTGTTATCCTTCCTTAAGAATTATCATGGTTTTAGTAGTCTGAGCAAGGTTATTCTTTAATTTTTTTAAGCATGGAGATATTTTATTGTAATTATTGTTTTTATTTCAATAAAATAAACTACAACAAAAATAATAATATTTTTTTCAAAACAAATTATTTTTTACTATTTTTTGTAAAATATCCAATGTGATTATTTTATTAAAAAATATTTTAATAAATTCTCTGGTTAGAATCTATAGATTTTCAGTAGAATCGCTTAAATATTCAATAGAATAATTCTTCCAGCAGTTATAATTTATTAGACCTTTAAAAAGGAATTAATTTGATGAAAAAGAGTAAAATAAAACTCGCTATATTTTTTATCATCATATCTTTTGGATTATCCCTGAATGCTCAAACAAAATGGATAAACGGTTTTGCAAAAAGAATTGCCGGAGAAAACCTTGATTATCATTCGTGCCATCCGGATGCAAATCTTGCTTTATTAATTAGATGCCTTAATGATAAAGATTATATAGAATGGGCAACAGATACTATTCCATCAAATTACAAAAATGATTTTATTACCTTTGCCTGGATTGCAGGTTATTCAGTCGCTACTTCCACTGCTCCTCACAAATTTTATCTTTATGTAAATGACAATCTTCAATTTGAATTTATTACATCTCCGGCTCAAGAAAAAAAAGATTGGACACTAACAAATGAAAACGGTTCTAAACTTCATTTCAAATTTATTAAAATTGACGCTGTTGACGATTTTTTCGGATATATGGTTTTAACTATTCCGACAAAACTATTGAATGGAAATAAATTTGCAAGAATAAAAGTTAAAGGAGATGCGACCAACAGTAAAGACTGGTATATGACAATGCAGTATCCGCTTATTCCTAAAATTAGAATTGAACCCGAAAAAGTAGTTTCAAAAGATCCATCTGGAGATCTTCTCCAGAGAGTAAAAGTATCTATAGATCATTTTGATTCACCAAAACCGGTAAAGATTTCAACAGCAGGAAAAGAACACGTATCTTCCGAATTGAAACTTGGAATGAATGATTTTTATTTGAAATTCAAAGCACCTCAAAAACCAAAAGAAGTCAAAATCGATATAGCGATAAACGGTGAGACAAAGACTTTTACAACAATAATTAAACCTGCCAAAAAAATCACCTTTTATTTGATCCCTCATGCTCATGTAGATATTGGCTATACAGATCTGCAGCCGAATATTGCCAGAAAACATTGGAACAATTATGAGAAGGCAATCGAATATTCAAAAGAATCTTTAAAATATGGTAAGGATGCAACATTCAAATGGAATGTTGAAGTATTATGGGCAGTAAAAAGTTACCTGGAAAACCATCCTGACAAAAGAAAAGAGTTTTATGATGCTGTTAAAAAAGGGTGGATTGGTCTGGATGCAACTTATGCAAATCTTTTAACCGGTTTAAGCAGACCGGAGGAATTGTATCAATGGGTTGAATATTCAAATTTGCTGGAAAAGAAGATCGGTATTAAAATAGAAAGCGCAATGATCTCGGATGTTCCGGGTTATACCTGGGGAGTCGTTCAGGCTTTTGCAGATAACGGTATAAAGTATTTCTCTGTCGGACCAAATCCCGGCGACAGAATTGGATGGACATTAAAAGATTGGGGAGATAAACCATTTTACTGGAAATCACCAAGCGGAAAAGAAAAAATTCTTGTCTGGGTTGCAGGAAAAGGATATGCATGGTTTCATGGCTGGAGATTAACCCGAGATGATTTTACTCCAATGGCTAAATATTTAGATCAGCTTGATTCGGAAAATTATCCTTATGATATGGTTCATTTACGATACAATATCGGTGGCGACAACGGATTCCCTGATTCTTTACTGCCTGCATGGGTAAAACACTGGAATGATACTCATGTAACTCCTAAGTTTAAAATTTCCACAACCGATCAAATGTTCAAAGACTTTGAAGCAAAATATTCTAAAATAATTCCGACTTACTCCGGTGATTTTACTCCTTACTGGGAAGACGGTGCTGCATCAACTGCTAAAGAAACTGCCATGAACAGGAATACTGCAGAATTATTAACTCAGTTGGAGACTATGTATACTCTTTTTGACTATAAAAATTTCCCTCAAAAAGAATTTGATGAAGCATGGCAGTATGTTTTACTCTTTTCCGAACATACATGGGGTGCATATAACAGTATTTCCGATCCTGAATTAAAATCTGTTAAAGAGCAGTGGGCAATAAAAAGATCTTATGCAGTTAAAGCAGATAGTATTGCTAAACAGCTTCTCCATGATTTAACCTATAAAAACCAGGTAAATAATTCATATAATAATTTTTATGTCTGCAATCCATCTTCATGGCAAAGGAGTGATATAATAACAATACCGGTTTCAAATGAATTATCTGATTTTACAATTCAGGATAAAGAAGGTAATCAAATTCCCTCTCAAAAATTGTCCAACGGTGTTGTTGTATTTACAGCAAAAGATATTCCCGCATTAGGATATAAAGGTTATAAAATAGTTAAAGGAGAAAATGAAAAAGAGACTACTTCTCCGCTGGATAATTATACTCTTTCAAATAGTTTTTACAAGTTAACTTTTGATCATTCAACTTATGCAATAAAAGATTTGACCATATCAGGTAATAATTTTAATTATGTTGATTCGACAAATAACTATGGACTAAATCAATATATACATTCCGGGACAAATGCATCGGATATAACTTTGAGCCGTCATCCTGAGCTTGTCGGTTACGAAAACGGTCCTGTCCTTAAATCAATTACTTTAAAATCTCAGGCTCAAGGCTGTAATAGCTTGCTGCAGAATATAATCCTTTTTAACAATCTCGACAAGATAGAAATAATCAATACTATAGATAAAAAGAAAGATTACTCAAAAGAGAATATCCGTTTTGCATTTCCATCAAATATAAAAAATCCTGTATCCAGAATTAATATTGCGTGGGCTGTTATTCGGCCTGAAATAGATCAACTGCCCGGGGCAAATAAAAACTATTTCACTGCTCAACGATGGATAGATATTTCTAATAATTATAACGGATTGTTCATTGCGCCGGTTGATGCACCGCTCGTTGAGTTTGGCGGTATGAATGGCGAAGCATGGATGGCATCACCGGACAGAGAATGGGCTTCGCATACATCTTCATCAGCACTTTGTTATTCATGGGTTATGAATAATTCATGGCATACTAATTATAAAGCTTCCCAGGCCGGGATTGCATCATTTAAATATTTCTTAAAACCCCATAAACAATTTGATTATTTTGCTGATTATAAATTCGGAATTGAAAGCTCGCAGCCGCTTAGAATTATATACACCAGCAATACAATAAAAGATTATAATCAAACTGTAAAACTTGATCCTAATTCTTCAATTGTTGTATCTGTAATATATCCTTCCAGTGATGGAACAGGTACAATGATCAGAATTTTTAATCCGACTGATAAATCAAGCTCTTCTCATCTAACCTGGTTAAGAAATTCAAAAGCTAAATTTTTTTTGAGCAATGGTGATGAAGAAGAAAGACAAGAAATAAGCAATAGCATAAAACTGGATCCATTTGAAGTAATGACAATCAAAATAAAAGAAAGATAGAATAAGGGAGCATAATGAATAAATTATCTTTTTTACTAATAGCCGGCCTGTTAATGATTATGAAAACATCTTTACAAGCACAAATTCAAATTATTCCTAAACCACAGGAATTAAAAATCTTAAACGGGAATTTCATCGTTACACAAGAAATTTTCTTTGATGCATCAGGTATTAGTAATAATCTTAAAAGCTACTTTAAAGATTATTTAAGTAATCAGTATAAAATTAAGCTCACTGATAAGAATAACGCAAAAGCATCATCAATTATTTTTCAAATAGATAAAAACTATCTGAATACAAAACCGGAAGCATATTCACTCAGTATCTCATCAAATAAAATAAAAATTGTTTCTTCTACAGAGAAAGGTATATTCCGCGGAATACAAACCTTATGGCAGCTTTTGCCATATAAAGTACATAATGCCAAACATATTAAAATTCAAAATTGTGAAATTACCGATTGGCCGCGTTTCTCATGGAGAGGATTGAATCTCGATTGTGCCCGTCATTTTATGACAAAAGATTTTATTAAAAGATATATCGATATTCTTGCTTATTATAAATTTAATGTACTTCACTGGCACTTTACCGATGATCAGGGGTGGAGAATTGAAATCAAAAGATATCCGAAACTAACGCAGCTCGGAGCATGGCGTAAAGAAGCAGATGGTTCAATTTACGGAGGATTTTATACCCAGAAAGATATAAAGGAAATTGTATCGTATGCAAAGCGGCGGTTTATAACAATTGTTCCTGAAATAGAAATGCCTGGTCATTGTTCTGCCTCGCTTGCTGCTTATCCGGAAAATTCATGTACAGGCGGACCCTTTGATGTACCGATAACATGGGGAGTATTTAAAGATGTTTATTGTGCAGGCAGAGATTCTACTTTTACATTCCTCGAAAATATTTTGGATGAAGTTATAGATTTATTCCCCGGTAAATATATTCATATCGGCGGGGACGAAGTTCCTAAAGACAGATGGAAAAAATGTCCGAAATGCCAGGAAAGAATAAAATCAGAAGGATTGAAAAACGAAGAAGAACTTCAAAGCTATTTTATAAAAAGAATATCAAATTATCTTAATTCCAAAGGGAAACAAGTAATAGGCTGGGATGAAATTCTTCAGGGCGGTCTTGCCCCCGGTGCAATTGTCGAATCATGGCAAAGCTTTCAAGGTGCAGTTGAAGCTGCAAACTTAGGACATTATACTCTTAGTTCTCCTGCTTCTTTTACTTATTTAAACTCAAGTCCCGAAGACCTTGGTCTAAGAACTGTTTATTCATTTAATCCTATACCCGATGGTCTCCCGGCAAATGAAACAAAATATATTTTAGGCGGTGAAGCAAGCTTGTGGACAGAAAACTGCCCGCAGGAAAAAGTAGATTCACAATTATTCCCCAGAATACTTGCACTTTCAGAGGTGTTCTGGACAGATCCTCAAAACAGGGATTTTAAAGAATTTCATTCCCGTGTAGAAAAAGCTTATGAGGATGTAACCGCACATAATATTAAATACGGACCTGAATCAAAAACAATAAATTTTTCTACTTCTTATAATAAAGAAAAGAAAGAGTTTACAGTTAATATTAATACGGATCAAAAAGGTCTGACTATTCGTTATACTGAAAATGGTAAGGAGCCTGATTCATCTTCTAATATATATACCGAACCTATAAAAATTGATAAAACTGTAAATTTGAAAATCGCAGCTTTTCGAAACGATCATGCAATTGGTAAGCAGACTAATCTGTCTTTCGATTTCCATAAAGCATTGAATGCAAAACTAACTATTTTAAATCCATATAGTGATAGATACCCTGCTTCAGGTGAAAATACACTTATCGATGGTGTTCGTGGAACTGATAATTTCCGCGATGGTTTATGGCAGGGTTATGAAGGAGAAGATTTTGATGCAGTAATTGATCTTGGAAAAGTTGAAAAAATTTTGAAAGTAACACCGAGATTTCTCCTGAACACAGGGCCATGGATCTTTTTACCAACTAAAGTAATAGTATCATTATCTCAAGACGGCAAAAATTATTTTGATGAGAGGTCGATTAATAATGATGTCCAGGAAAAAAATCCTGCTGTTATTTTAAAAGATTACCTGGTTAAGTTTAGCAAACAAGAAGCAAGATATATAAAAGTAAAAGCTGTAAGCATAAAGAAGTGTCCGTCATGGCATCCGGGTGCAGGCGGTAAAGCATGGCTGTTTATTGATGAAATTGAAGTTGAATAGTCTTCGACAGGCTCAGACTGACAAACCGTTGTTATCATGTTGAGTTTATCGAAACATGACTCAATTAGCAGAATTCTCGCTAGGACAGTCTTCGATAAACTCAGACTGACAAGTGCGATTATCATGTTGAATATTATCGAGACATAACTCGTATGATCGGATATTGTTCCTGGATTGTCTTTAACAGGCTTAGGCTAATACTTCTAAAAAATTAACAGCGAAATAAATGAGACAAAGAATTAAGACAACTCTCTTTTTATTTTTTATTTTGATTTCAGTGGCTGCCCCGCAGGATAAAATTGATTTGAGCGGTAAATGGCAGTTTGCCATTGATTCACTGGATATAGGAATAAAAGAAAATTGGTTTTTAAAATCGTTTGATGATTCTGTAATTCTTCCGGGCTCTATGGACGAAAACAGTAAAGGCAATGACATCTCACTAACTACCCATTGGACAGGTGATATACTTGATTCATCTTACTTTAAATTGCCAAAATATGCGAAGTACCGTAAGCCCGGAAATATTAAAGTTCCTTTTTGGCTGCAACCGGATAAACATTATTATGGAGTTGCCTGGTATAAAAGAAAAATAAAAATTCCTGAAAATTGGAAAAATAAATCAATTCAGATATTCTTCGAACGATGTCATTGGCAGTCAACTTTATGGGTTGATGATAAATTAATAGGTCACCAAAACGGATTAAGCGCACCTCACATTTTTGATCTTCCGGAGCCATTAACACCCGGAGTTCATACTATAACAGTACGCGTTGATAACAGGATAAATGATATAAACCCGGGTGTAAATTCATCCAGCCTTACAGATCATTCCCAGACAAACTGGAACGGAATTGTCGGTGCAATGTCAATGACTGCAAGGAGCAGGATTCACTTTGATGATATCTGGCTCTTCTCTGACATAGATACAAAAAAAGTTAAAGTAGAAATGAGTATTAATAATTTGACAGGTAATGCTCAAATAATGAATTTAACTCTGAACGCTTTCCCCGAAAATGAAACGCTAAAGAATAGTTCCTTCAAAGAATTGAAGAAAGAAATTGAATTGAGTCCGGGTGAGGATTCAATTGCTGTCGAATATGAAATGAAAGATGCATTACTTTGGGATGAGTTTAATCCTAACTTATATAAAATTAAATGTTCTCTCACCGGTAATAAAATTTATGATGTAAAAGATGAAACGTTTGGTTTTAGAAAATTGGGAATCAAGGGAACTCAATTTACCATTAACGACAGAAAAATATTTTTAAGAGGGACACTTGAATGTGCTATTTTTCCCAAAACCGGTTATCCATCAACTAATGTAAAAAACTGGTTAAGAATTTTTCATATCTGCAAAGACTATGGATTAAACCATATGCGGTTTCATTCCTGGTGTCCGCCTGAAGCTGCATTCACTGCTGCCGATGAAGTTGGAATTTACCTTTATGTTGAATGTTCCTCATGGGCTAATCAAGGTACGTCTCTTGGAGATGGTAAACCGATTGATAAATATATTTATGCAGAAAGTAAACGAATAGTAAAACAATTCGGTAATCATCCCTCATTCTGTTTCCTGGTTTACGGTAATGAACCTGCAGGACAGAATCAAAATGAATATCTGACTAAATTCGTTTCTTACTGGAAAAACAGAGATAACCGCAGGCTTTATTCCGGTGCTTCCGGCTGGCCTGCTCTTGATGTAAATGATTTTAACAGTATGTATGAGCCACGTATTCAGCTCTGGGGAGCCGGGCTGCACAGTATAATTAATAGCCAGCCTCCCAGTTCGGATTACGATTGGGAAAATATTATTCGCTCTCAAAGTAAACCTGTTATCAGCCATGAAATCGGACAATGGTGTGTATATCCCAATTTTAAAGAAATGAATGAATATAATGGAGTTCTTCATGCTAAGAATTTTGAAATATTCAAAGATTTTCTTACAGAGAATGGAATGATTCAGCTCGCCGACAAGTTTTTGGATGCATCAGGTAAGCTGCAGGTGCTTTGCTATAAAGCTGAAATTGAAGCAGCTTTACGCACAAAGGGAATGGGAGGATTCCAGTTGCTTGACCTGCATGATTTTCCCGGCCAGGGTACAGCCCTGGTAGGTGTTCTTGATCCATTCTGGAATAATAAAGGATATGTCACTCCGGAAGAATATAAACAATTCTGCAATACGACTGTTCCTCTTGCACGTCTTAAAAAATTCATTTTTAATTCGGCAGAAGATTTTACAGTTGATATAGAAGTATCAAATTTTGGTTCAGATTCATTAACCGGCATATTACCAAAATGGAAGATAATTGATACTTCGGGAAAAATAATCGCAGAAGGAAATCTTGAAAAAACTAACATACCTATTGATAATGGAATTAAGCTTGGAAAAATTCGTTATCCTCTGAATAAATTTAAAACTCCCGCAATGTATAGACTTGAAGTTACATTTAATAATTTCACAAATAATTGGGACTTCTGGGTTTATCCATATCAAAATCCGGGACAGGCTTTCAGCAAAGATATTAAAGTTGTTCAAAAGCTGGATCAGGAAACGATAAATTTCCTTACCAACGGAGGAAAGGTTCTTTTAACACCGGTTAAGGGAAATATAAAGTCGGATAAAGGAGGAGATGTGGCCGTCGGTTTTTCAAGTATATTCTGGAATACTGCATGGACTTCCGGGCAGCCACCGACTACACTCGGCATCTTGTGCAATCCGAAAGATCCGATGCTGAAAAATTTTCCGACACAATATTATTCCAATTATGAATGGTGGGATGCAATGAGCCATTCGAATGCTATTCTTTTATCTGCGCTTGGTAAAAATATTAAACCCGTTGTCAGGATTATTGACGACTGGTTTACCGCCAATCCGTTAGGATTAATTATCGAAGCAAAAGTTGGAAAAGGAAAGCTTGTTTTAACCGGGATCGATTTACTTACTGATGCAGAAAAACGTCCGGCGGCCAGGCAATTAATGTACAGTATACTTACATATATGAGAAGTGACAAGTTTAATCCGGATCAGAAAATTCAGGTAAACAATATTGCAGACTTATTTAAGTAATTATAAATGAATAAAATTCATTAAATAAAACATTATTACAGGATTAAAAAATGAAAAGAACTTTTATACTATTCATTTGTTTTTCAATGATTTCACTTTATGCCCAAAACACCGATTCGCTTAAGCAGGCAAAAATGAAATGGTTTAAAGATGCCAAGCTTGGAATTTTCATACACTGGGGAATTTATGCAGTAGATGGAATTTCAGAATCATGGTCATTCTACAACGGAAGAATTTCTTATGAAGATTATTTAAAACAGTTAAATGGATTTACTGCTGAGAAGTATAATCCTGAACATTGGGCGGAATTAATTAAAGAAAGCGGGGCAAAATACTGCGTAATTACATCACGTCATCATGACGGTTTTGCACTCTGGGATACTAAGTATGGAAATCTTAATGCAGTAAAAAATGCTGCAGTTAAAAAAGATGTCCTTACTCCTTTTGTAAAAGCTCTTCGAAAAAACGGCATTAAAGTCGGCATATATTATTCCTTACCCGATTGGTCAAATAATGATTATACTGATTTTACCAGGGAAAAGAAAAGATACAAAATAAGTGACGATCCTGAACGATGGAATAGATACCTGAATTACTATCAGGGACAGCTGAAAGAACTGATGGATAAATATAATCCTGATTTGTGGTGGTTTGACGGAGACTGGGAACATAGTGCAGAAGAATGGCAGGCAGATAAAGTCAGAGCAATGCTTCTTGCTAAAAATCCCAATGTAATTATTAACTCGCGTTTGCAAGGCAGAGGTGATTATGAAACTCCTGAACAGGGTCCTCCCGTAGTAAGGCCGGCAGCTAAATATTGGGAACTCTGCTACACAATGAATGACTCATGGGGATATCAGCCGAATGATACAAATTATAAAACTCCACAGGAACTGCTGGATACTTTCGTTGACTGCATCAGCGAAGGAGGTAATTTATTACTGGATATCGGGCCGAAAGCAGATGGAACAATTCCCGCAGAACAGGTCCATATATTAAAAGAATTCGGAAAATGGACAGCTAAAAATAAAGAAGCAATATACGGCACTCATCGCGGGATTCCGTATGATCATTATTATGGACCTACTTCCTTGTCTCAAGACAGCACAATTCTTTACCTGTTTGTAAAAGGAAATCCTAATGCGCAGGTAATGTTAAAAGGAATTACCAATAAAATTAATTCTGTCTGGGTTGTAGGAAACGGTACCGCGTTAAACCATAAGACTTTCAGTAAAGTATATTGGAATAAATATCCCGGTGTAACATATATTGATATCCCTGAAAATGTGCTCGGGAATTACTATACTGTAATAGCTGTTCTTCTGGACGGCAAGATAAACCTTTACAGAAAAGTAGTCGGAGCTGTTGAAAGCAACTAAATTAACCGGCTGAACTATTAGTAGTGCAATGTCATACTGAGTTTATCGAAGTATGACATTTTAATCGTTTTTCAGTCTTCGACAAGCTCAGACTGACAGCTTTTTAGCCTGTTCCTTACTTTTTGGACAGACCTTTAATGGAAAAAGGCAAACATTTGTAACCGTTTCAACGGTTTATGCAATAGGTGTTTAACTTGAATAAAATTAATCATTAATCTTTTATTAAAAATGATTTATAAATATTTAACTATTTGCTTAGTAATTTTATCAGGAATATTTTCTTCATATCCTGAATCCGGAATAAAACTTGTCGAAAATAATTCATCAAAATACGATATTGTAATTTCTGCTGAGCCTACTGAAGTTGAAAAACATTCTGCAGAGGAACTTCAGAAATATCTTAGTGAGATGACCGGAGTAAAGCTGAATATTATTAATGATTCTAAACCAGAAACTCAATATGAAATTCTTATAGGCAGAAATAACAGACTTCAAAAATTAAATCTGAATATTAATTTCGATTCCCTGGCTCTGGATGGTTTTACAATCAGAACAGTTGAGGATAAATTAGTTATTGCAGGCGGAAGCAAGAAAGGGACATTGTACGGGGTTTATACTTTTCTGGATAAGTATTTAGGCTGCAAAATGTATACACCTGACGCAATATACATTCCTAAAAAAACAGATATTATTATTCCTGAAATAAATCGAACGGAAATACCAGAAATACTTTATCGTGAACTGCACCTCCCCTCCGCACGATCATCGCAATTGTTCTGTGATTGGCATAAGCTTAACCATTATTCAGAGCGGGAAAAATATTATGGAACATTCGTTCACACATTTTTCAAATATCTTTCACCAGTCCAATATTTTAAAACTCATCCCGAGTATTTCTCAGAAATAAACGGAATCCGTGTTCCGCAGCAGTTGTGTTTATCAAATCCTGATGTTTTCAAGATTGTATTGGATAGTCTAAAACATCGGATGAAAGAAAAACCTGAAGCTACAGTATGGGATGTTTCACAGAATGATAATTTCGGGTACTGTACATGTAATCTCTGCAGCAGAACTGATTCAATTTACGGGAGTCCTTCCGGTTCAATTATAAAATTTGTTAATAAAATTGCAGAACAATTTCCTAACAAAACGATTACGACTTTAGCATATCAATATTCCAGGAAAGCTCCTGTAGGGATTAAACCAGACTCAAATGTAATGGTAGTTCTCTGTACAATAGAATGCGACAGGAGCAAACCAATTGCTGATCAGAAAAATGATTTATTTAACAGGGATATTAATGATTGGAGTAAAATAACAAACAAGCTGAAAATCTGGGATTATGTTGTACAGTTTTCAAGCTATATGGATCCTTTTCCGAATTTTTATGTTCTTCAGCCGAATATCAAAATGTTTGTCAAACATGGTGTGAAATATTTATTTGAACAAGGAAGTGGTGATTCAAAAAGCGATATGCACGAACTTAAAGCTTATCTACTTGCAAAGCTGATGTGGAATCCTGATGCAAATGTTGAAAATATTATAAGTGAATTTTTAAATGGCTATTACGGAAAAGCCGGTAAGTATATAAGTAAATATTTTCATCTTATGCATAATGCGCTTAAAAGATCCGGTAAAGGTCTCATTATTTACGGTTATCCTTCAAACGGAAAAGATAGTTATTTAACTCCTGGTTTACTTGATAAATATACAAAGCTTTTTGATGAAGCAGAAAATTCTGTTGCAGACGATACTGTATATTTAAACCGTGTAAAAACCGCCCGTCTGCCTCTGGAATATGCAATCCTGGAACTTTCAAAACTTGATATTTCTAAAAAATACAGAATCTTTAATATTGTAAATAACAAAGTTGTTGTAAATCAAAAGATGAAAGATCTTCTTGAAAATTTTGTTACGGAAGCTGATAGATCAGGTATCAAAAGGCTCCACGAAAGAGGCTATTCACCGGATGAGTATTATACTGACATGCAGAAGTACTTTAAAGAAGGAATGATAATTCATAAGGCATATCATAAAGATGTGAAGATACTTAGCAAAGTTAGTCCGAATTATTCTGCCGATGGAGCAAAAACTCTTGTAGATGGAATAACTGGTGAAGCAAATTATTTTTATAACTGGCTTGGCTTTGAAGGAAATGAATTTGAAGCTGTTGTTGATTTGAAGAAGAAAACAGATATTAATTCTATCCGAACCGATTTTTTACAGGAAGTAAAATCCTGGATATGGCTTCCAAAATCCGTAGAATATTTTGTTTCTGATGACGGTAAGAATTTTACTAAAGTTGGTGAGGTGAAGGACACAATCAGTGAAAAGAAAGAAGGAATTTTTACTGAACCTTTTGCATGCAAAATTAAAAATGTAAAAGCAAGATATGTAAAAGTCCAAACAAAAAGTCTGATACATTGTCCCAGATGGCATATCGGATATAATAACGGGAAAGGTAAAGCATGGTTGTTTGTGGATGAGATAGTAGTAAAGTGAAAATGAAATTATTGAGATATTATTACCTGTACCCTGTTAGAAATAAAATATAGTTTTATTTGATTAAGTTGAGCATAAATAAAACATTACTGAACTTTGATGATCTTGGGATTGTTTATTAATCAGGATTGTCATTTCGACTCCGGCTCATTTTATAAACTCATTGAAGCCGGAGGAGAGATCTTATATCTATAAGAAAAGATTTCTCAGTCATCCCGGTTGCTTACTTTATCTCCATCGCCCGGGATTCCTTCGAAATGATAATTTTCTGATTCTAAAATTTACTCAGGATCAAAAATGATTATTTAATTATTTATTAACTAAATATAAAATGATATGAAAACTACAATAATACTAACAGTCTTTTTCGTTTTTTCGTTTACTTTTTTAAATATATTTCCTCAGGAGAAATATGAATATGTAAAAGAAAAAGATCCGCTGGTGTTAAAGAAATTAGATCACTGGCAGGATTTGAAATTCGGATTAATGATGCATTGGGGAACTTACTCTCAATGGGGAATCGTTGAATCATGGTCTTTATGTTCGGAAGATGAACCATGGTGCAAAAGAAAAATGGATGATTACTGTGAATATAAAAAAGCATATGAAGGGCTTATCAAGACTTTTAATCCCGTTGATTTTAATCCGGCAAAATGGGCTAAAGCTGCTAAAGCAGCAGGTATGAGATACGTTGTCTTTACAACCAAACATCATGATGGTTTCTGCATGTTTGACACAAAACAGACTGATTACAAAATTACATCCAAAGATTGCCCGTTTCATACCAATCCCAAAGCAAATGTAGCTAAAGAGGTCTTTGATACTTTCCGGAATGACGGATTTATGATCGGTGCCTACTTTTCAAAACCCGACTGGCACAGCAACTATTATTGGTGGCGTTATTTTGCTACTCCAGATAGAAATGTAAACTATGATATTAAAAAACATCCGGACAGATGGCAGAAATTTGTAAATTACACACATAATCAAATTGATGAACTGATGTCTGATTACGGAAGGATGGACATTCTATGGCTTGACGGCGGCTGGGTTCATAAATATTCTAAAGAAGAAATAGAAAGACTTAAAAAAGATACAACTCTTCAACAGTACCGGATACAAAGCCAGGATATTGATATGCCCGGTATTGTAAAAGATGCACGTGCAAAACAACCGGGATTGATAGTTGTCGATCGTGCAGTCCCCGGACCTTACCAGGATTACCTTACTCCTGAAAATACGGTTCCTGATACAACTCTCTCCTACCCCTGGGAAACCTGTATGCCTATGGCAACAAGCTGGTCGTACGTACCTCATGATAAATACAAATCAGGTCAAAAGCTGGTTCATCTTTTAGTTGATATTGTTGCCAAAGGTGGCAATTTTCTCTTAAACATAGGACCCAGCCCAAAAGGAGATTTTGATCCTGTTGCATATGAAAGACTAAAGGAAATTGGTGATTGGATGAAAGTTAATAGTGAAGCTATTTATTATTCAAGACCAATTAAACCATATAAAGATGGTAAAGTCTGTTTTACCCAATTGAAAAACGGAAATGTTTATGCTATTTATCTTGCTGATAAAGATGAAATTTCTCTACCGGCAAAAATAGAACTAACAAAATATTGTCCTAATAATAATGCAGATATCGAATTATTGGGAACAAATGCAAAAATCAAGTGGCAAAAAACCAGTGAAGGATGTGAGATTGAAATTCCCAAATCAATTCGCAATAATCCGCCATGTAAATATGCATGGACATTTAAAATCCAAGCTCATTGAATGCCAAACATTTAATCAAAAGTCAAAGGTCAAAATTCAAAAAAAATTAATCAAGCCTTTGACTTTTGAATTATTACGAAAAATACATAATTACATTTCGGATCCTTTGAATGAAAACATTTAGATTAAAATTTAATATATATCTTTGGCTTATTCCCTTTACCTTTATCTCCTTATACCTTTATACCCAACATTCAGTCAGACCACTTCAGAAGGCAACTATGTATTAATTAAACCTACTGATACTCCTGCAGCAGATTATCAAAAAAGCAGCAAATGTAACTCCATCCAAAAGGCAGTATGACTGGCAGAAACTTGAGTTTACAGCTTTTGTTCATTTCGGGATAAATACTTTGATAATCTCGAATGGGGAAAGAAAAATATGGATATTTCCAAATTCAATCCCAAAGAAATTAATGTGAATCAGTGGGTAAAAGTCTTTAAGGATGCAGGGATGAAGCAGGTAATACTTACTGCAAAACATCATGACGGATTCTGCTTATGGCCGACAAAATATAATAAATATAATATTTCATATACTCCATTTCAAAACGGCAAAGGTGATATAGTCAGAGATTTATCGCAAGCATGCCATAAAGCAGGACTTAAATTCGGAGTTTATTTATCTCCATGGGATATGCATGCAAAAACTTACGGTTCTCCTGCTTATAATACCTATTTCGAAAATTTGCTTACAGAACTTTTAACTAAGTACGGGAAAATTTCGGAAGTATGGTTTGATGGTGCAAACGGAGAAGGTCCGAACGGGAAAAAACAGGTTTATGACTGGCATTCATATTATAAATTAATCAGAAAACTCCAGCCGGATGCAGTAATAGCTATAATGGGACCAGATGTCCGCTGGGTTGGAACAGAGTCGGGATACGGAAGAAAGACCGAATGGAGTGTTTTACCGGGTTCTGCTGAGAACCTTGAAAAGATTGCGGCAAATTCACAGCAGAAAGCGCTTGATAATGCCTTCATCCCTAAAGATTTAACCGGTGAAGATTTGGGAAGCCGGGAAAAGATTGAAAAGGCTTCATCTCTTATCTGGTATCCGGCAGAAGTTGATGTTTCTATAAGGCCCGGATGGTTTTATCATAAAGCAGATGATGCAGCTGTGAAATCACCTTACAAACTGGTTGATATTTATTATAATTCGGTCGGTTTGAATGATGTATTGTTATTAAATGTACCGCCGGATAAAAGAGGATTAATAACAAAATATGATATTAAAAGCCTGAAGGGAATGCACTATATTCTTGATGAAACATTTAAGAAAGACCTGGCAGAAAATGGAAAAGCAACATCATCAAATGAAAAGAAAGGAAATGAAGCCAAATTTATTCTTGATAATGATTTAAACACTTTCTGGACAACTAAAGATACTCTGAGTACTGCATCGATTGAAATTGATTTAAATAATGAAAAAACTTTTGACCGGGCAATGCTCCAGGAAAACATTTTAAGAGGACAGAGAATTGAAAAATTCCACATGGAATCCTGGAATGGGAAACAGTGGGAAAAATTTGCTTATGCAACGACAATCGGTTATAAAAGATTACTTAGATTCCCGGCAGTAACAACTGACAAAGTAAGAATTGTAATAGATCAATGCAGGACAAATCCCACACTTTCTTCTTTCGGTTTATATATGGCTCCTCCCGAAATTAAGTTTGAGCCGGATGGACAATCATTTCAGGACAATACTTCATTTAAAATACTGAGCGACGATAAAAATGCTTCAATTTATTATACAGTTGACGGGACTATCCCGGATGAAAATTCCCAGAAATATAGCGGAAGTATTGCCTTAACTAAAACAACAACCGTAACTGCAATTGCAATTTCAAAAGACGGAAAAGAAAGTATCCCCTTTACAGCTTCTTTTCATAAAGCAAAATATAAGATCACTTTAAATAACGATTATGACAATAAATATCCCGGAGGCGGAAAATTCGGCCTAGTTGATGGAGTTTGTGGGAGCACCTATTTTAATGACGGAAAATGGCAGGGATATAACGGTAATGATATAGATGCAGTTATCGATCTTGGAAAAATAAAAGATATTAAAAAAATTTCTGCTTCTTTCCTAAGTGATGTGAATTCATTTATCTTTTTACCTTCTTCTGTTGAATATTCAGTTTCAGATGACGGACACAATTTCAAAGTGGTAGATGATCTAAAAAATAATATATTGGAAAAAGGAACAAATGCATTCATCCATTCCTTTGATTTTAAAGGAAAGGGTATTTCAGCAAGGTTTATTCATATCAAAGCAAAGAATATTGGAGTCTGCCCGAAGTGGCATAAAGGTGCGGGAGAAAAAGCATGGCTGTTCTGTGATGAGATTTCTGTAGAGTAAAACACTGCTGTTGAGATATTGGATTTGTTGAATAATGAAAAATCCTTACATCATTGTTCCAATAGTCCATGTTTACTAAATAAATAACTATTTAAGAAGCATGAATTACATCTATAAAGTTTTATTATTTATTTTACTAAGCAGCATTATGGCTTATTCTCAGCCTTTAAATAATTTTCAGGTAAAAGTAATTGCCGATACTGTAATTTTTCCGGCTGGCTCACTGGGCTCCTGTCATGCCAGCACTCTCGTAGAATTAAATCCCGGTGAATTTATGGCTGCATGGTTTGCCGGTGCACACGAAGGCGCAAACAATGTTGGTATATGGATATCAACTTTTAAAAATAAAAAATGGTCAGAACCAGTTGAGGCAGCAAAAGGTATGGATTCATCTGGTGACCAGTTACCCTGCTGGAATCCTGTTCTATTTAAAACAAAAAGTAATTCTCTCTTTCTATTTTACAAAGTTGGTATAAATCCGCGTGAATGGCATGGGTATGTAATCAGATCTTCGGATAACGGGAAAAACTGGACACAACCGGAAGCATTACCTCATGGTTTTCTCGGCCCGATAAAAGATAAACCAATACAATTAGAAAACGGAAATATATTGTGCCCTTCCAGCGTTGAAAAGGAAAACGGCAGCTGGAGTGTTCATCTTGAAATCACTAATGAAAATTTATCATCATGGAAAAAAGTCAAAATAAATAAGGATGATTCTGTTGGTGTAATCCAGCCGACTATTCTCCGGCATCCGGATGACAAACTTGAGATGTTATGCAGAAGCCGCCAGAATTCAATTTATCAAACATGGTCGGATGATAATGGTTTAAACTGGACTAAGCTGAAAAAGACTTCTCTGCCGAATCCCAATTCAGGAATAGATGCAGTATCATTAGCTGATGGAAAATTTATTTTAGTATATAATCCGTTATTGCATGGTGCCAATTGGTTTAATGGACGAAATGTACTTAATGTGACAATTTCAAATGACGGCATAAACTGGAAAGATATTTACCGGCTTGAAAATAAAAAGAATGGGCAATTCAGTTATCCGGCTGTTATACAGGCATCCGATAAATCAATACAAATTACCTATACTTATGATAGGCAGACAATAAAATATGTAGTTTTGAGAATCGGTAATAATTAGTATTTTATTTAATTGTAATCTCATCTACAAAAATCCAGGATTTGTTTCCTGCTCCCGGATGCCACTTAGGACAAAATCCTATATTTTTTGCAAATACTCTGACAAACCTGGCTTTTTCATTATTTAATTTTACATCATATTCTTTTATATCAGATATTTTATTATGCTGCAATAATGTATCCGGTGCTGTACTAAAAACTTCCCTAAATTTTGTTCCATCGTTTGAAATAAAATATTTAATTTCTTCAGGTAAAAAAATCCAAGAACCGGGACTATTTAGAAATTCAGTTTTAATTTCATTTATATTTTTGATTTTCCGTAAATCGAGAATGGCATCAAAATCATCACCTTCAAAACCCAGCCAGTTCCCGTCACGAGAATTTACTGTCCCGTGGATTCCATCAATTAATGAAGCTGTTCCCAAGGCACTGTATTTTGAATTCGGAGCATACTTTAGAGCAATTTTAGTTTTTTCTGTCCGTATAAAATTCATTATTGAAACAGGACTGATTTGCTTGTCTTTTACTGCAACTGCTTTTAAAGTTATAGTTGAATTAATTTCAAAAGGATTTTTATACAGGAATGAATTTTCATCCGGATTACTTCCGTTAAGAGTATAGTAAATTTTACCACCGTCAAGCGAGGAAATTGATACGGAAACAGGTTCATCAATATCAAACTCCGGCTTAAAAGGCAAAATTAGGGGAGGGAGAATTGCTTTGTCATTTGGATCTTTAACCAGAAGCATTGAAGAATCTATAATTTCTTTCGGCTGATTATTTCTGCTGAAATATATCTCAACATTATTTTTTCCTTCATTAAATTCCGATTCTAATTTCAATTTATGAAAACCCTGGTTCAGATAGAGACCATTGATTTTGTTTTTATCGGATAATGAATTGATATCAAAAGATATTAATTGATTATCAATATAAAGACGTGAATGATTCAGAGTAATAATAAAGAATTTGTAATTGCCTTCTCTGTTTATCTTCAGATATCCTTTGAATGAGAGTCCATACTTATTTTTGTTCGCCATGAGACTTTCAAAATCAAATACTTTTGTATAACCTGTGTTTGATGGAGAATTATTTATCCAGTTAAAATTATTGTCAGCTTTGATATCCGGATAATATGAAAATTCCAAACCGTTATAAACTGAGGAAACATTCAGTGTTTTTATATTAGATACGATATTATTTTTATTGTACGCAACTGCTTTTATTCTTGTTGGTTTTGTAATATAAAATGAATTTGAATATGGTGTTGAATTATTGGAAGGTTCACTTCCGTCTGTACTATAGTAAACCAGAGTACCTGGTGAAGAAGTAATTTTCATATGTGCAAAAGATCTATTTTGATTTGAAACTTCAATCTCAGGTGCCGGACATAGTTTCTCAGGAATTGCAGGCATACCCACTTCTGAACGAAGTTTTGCTATCGCCCAGCACCACCATGCTGCCTGTTCGCCATTACCGGGATCAACAATTTTCCATACGCCATTGTACATTCTTTTTAATTCTTTTTGATTTAAATATTCAATAGAATGATTTGAACCTGCAGTAAGGAAACTGTTTTCCATATAAATTGGCTCATCATGCTGTATAATTTCCAGCATAGATAAAATCTGATTAATCCACTCCCAGTCCTTTTCTTTCCTCGCATATTCTATTTCCCATCCGATACCTTTTCCTATCATCTGCCCGGGAAAATCCCCGTTCGGCCAGTTTTCAGTCGGCATCCATGTAAAATTATTCCATTGCTGCATCATCTGCTTTCTCATTTCATTAATAGTATTTATTAATACTTTATGATTAAGCGGTTCCCATTGTGCTGCGACAGGAGAAAGGTTTACCCAGCTGAAACCTAAGAATGGTTTGTTGCTCTCTCCTTCCTTTGAAAGAAGTTCAAGATAAATCTGTTTACCATTTAATTTTCTTGTTAAATATTTACCGATACCGGCTTTCAGTCTATTCAATCTTTGTGACCATAATTTTATCTTTGAAGCATCATTTCTTCTTTTCGCGACCTGGATCATATCTTCAAGTGCTGAACCAATAAAACATTGGGTGAGCAAATCATAACTTGTTGGTAAAGGGCGGGAATGTTCAAAATTAAAATTGTGGATCAAATCAGCTATAAATCCCTTTTTATTTGAACCCATATAAGGCTCTTCAGTTGAGTGATCCATTAGTCCTGATACAAAATTCCAGGTACTATCTTCAAATGAGGTGTAACCTCTTTGAAGTGCCAGTTGCGCCCATGCTAAGATATTGTGCGCCTGCCCGTCAATCTGATCAGTCTTTCCGATTATGTATATGGAATCCTGCTCAGTGTTTCCAATATGTATAACCTTTTGACCTATAACATGCGGAACTCTGTTCATTTTATACATTTTCATAACTTTAAAAACAAACTTTAACAGCATTTCTGCTTTTTCATAATTTTTTGTTTCCAGCAGTAGTGGTACTATTGCACCGACAGTTCTGCAGTACATTCCATCATACTGCCCTGTTAAAGATTCCTGCAGGTAACCATCACTATCAATGCGTGACAAAAGGCTGTAATATGTGTTTGAATATAAACGGGTAAAAAAATCGGAAGAAAGTTTATGTTTTACAATTTGACGAATATCGTCTTTTTTTTCCGGCGAAGAACCGGAAAAGATAAACGCAATTAATATAACGGTTAAAAAATAAAGTATAAAAGAACGAACTCTCATTAGTACTGCCAAAACTTTTATTTTACATTAATTTCATCAACAAAAATCCAGGCTTTTCCGCCTTTGCCCTGATGCCATGAAGGACAAACTTTTATATTTTTTGCATATACCTTAATGTACCTGCATTTTGTATCACTAAAGGATTTTTCAAATGATTTTACTTCAAGATTTATATCCGGTTTTACATCATGATGAAAAGATGAAATCTTCTTATAATTTTTATTATCATCCGAAATGGAAAACTCAACTTGTTCGGGCAGAAAGATCCATGACAATTGATTTTTAAGAAAACCAATCGAAATATTTTTTATTGATTTTATTTTGCCTAAATCCACAACAGCTTCAAAATCTGTTCCTTCAAATCCCAGCCAGTTTCCGTCATTGTAATCATAAGAACCGGACCATCCGTCAACTAGTAATGATTCTTTCCCTCCTGCATAATTAACATTAGGCGGATATTTTAATTTTAATGTTTTGCCTACAGCCAAATGATTTACAAACTTTACCCTGCTTTCCCCTATTCTTCCCGGCTCCCTGTTCTCTTTTCCTTTTGTTCCTGTTAACCGATCTCCTAGTTCATATCTTGCCTTATCACCGATTTTTTTCAGCTCAGCTACTATATCAGGATACTGAGCAAGAACATCCTTTCTTTCTTCAACATCATCCTTCAAATTGTATAATTCAAAACCGATCTTTTTCTGCCAGGTTGGTCCCGGGAAACCATCTTTCCCCGGAGTCATTCCTTCATAACTTCTCTGCACACAAGGGAAATAAAGTTTCCAATCATTTTTTCGTACAGCGATCAAATCATAATCGTAATAATACCAGAATTCATCTCTTGGATTAGCACCTTTTATATTATACATCAAAGGTAAAATGTTTACTCCATCAATTTTATTTTTTGGAAGTTTTTCACCGGTAATTTTAGCGAATGTAGGTAATAAATCGATAGTAGAAGCCATCTTATTGCATACTGTATTCGGCGGGATTTTAGCCGGCCATCTCATTACGCATGGAACTCTGTCGCCGCCTTCCCACATAGTACCTTTACCTTCGCGTAAAGGATAAGCCGAACCAGCATGATTTCCAAAATTTAACCATGGACCGTTATCACTTGTAAATACAACTAAAGTATTTTCATCAATTCCATTTTCTCTCAGAGCTTTAAAAACTTCACCGACCGACCAATCTATTTCTTCAATTACATCGCCGAACAAACCTCTTTCACTTTTACCTTTGAATTTTTCGGATACTGCAATTGGAACATGAGGCATGGAATGAGCAAAATAGAGGAAGAATTTATTCTTTGAATTTTTGTTTATAAATTTTACTGCATGCTCAGTATATTTTGTTGTAAGCTGAGCCTGGTCATTTAAATCTCTAACTGCTTCAACCGGTTTGTTTCCCTCAATTAGTTTTAATTCAGGGTAACCTGATTTCCAGCTGTTCTTTAACGGTTTTCCATCGTAGCCAACCGGCCACATATCGTTCGAATACGGCAAACCGAAAAACTCGTCAAATCCCTGCTGCAGCGGCAGGAACTGCTTATGATGACCCAAATGCCATTTGCCAAATATTGCAGTTTTATAATTTTTATTCTTTAAAAGTCTGGCAATATTTTCTTCTTTAGGATTTAATCCAATAGTTGCCGATGGACCTAATGCACCGCGAATACTTACTCTCTCAGAATAGCATCCGGTTAATAAGCCTGCTCTTGAAGCACTGCAGACTGCCGAGGCAACATGAAAATCCGTAAAGATCATCCCTTCTTTTGCCATCTTATCAACATTTGGTGTAGTATATCCTTTTGCTCCAAACGGATCGATGTCGGCATATCCCATATCATCACAAAAGATAATAATAATATTAGGCAGCTCTTCTTTCGGCAAGAATTCAAATGAAGAAAAATAAGGAGCTAATGCAGCTAATGATATACCTTTCCCTACACTGGTAATAAATTTTCTTCTTGAAACATTTTTCATGTTAAATCCTAAAATAAAATTATGAGGGAAAAATTTACTTAACTTTTATTTTGTCCATCAGTCTTATATCTTTTGATGAAGAACCGATCATAATTTTAAAATCTCCCGGCTCAACTACTCTTTTCAGGTCTTTATTAATCATTGATAATAAATCAGGAGTAATATTAAACTGCACTTCTTTGGTTTCACCTGCTGCAAGATGAATTCTTTTAAATCCTTTTAATTCCATAACAGGTGTGGCAGCTGAAGAATATATATCTCTTATATATAATTGAGCAACTTCATCTCCATCAACTTTGCCTGTATTCTTTATTTTAAAATTTGCAGTAAAATTTTCATTTGGATTGATTTCTTTTTTATTAAAAATAAGATCACTATACTCAAACTTAGTGTAGCTCAAACCATAACCGAAAGGAAATAACGGCTGGCCGGTAAGATGGACATAATCATCTCCCCTTCCGGTTGGCTCATGATTATAATACAACGGGAGTTGTCCTTCAAATACTGGGAATGTAATGGGTAATCGGCCAGCGGGATTATAATCCCCAAACAAAACATTTGCCACTGCTTTTCCTCCCATTTCACCGGGATACCAGACATCAATTATACCGGGAATTTTATCAATCCAGTTTTCCATAGTAATAGCACTGCCACCTACTAGCACAACCACTGTTGGTGTCCCGGTTTCTGCAACTTGTTTTATTAATTCTTCCTGGTGTCCGGGTAAACTTAATATTGCTCTATCACGGAATTCTCCTTCATCAATTCCTACAGTAACAATTGCCGCATCACTTTGTTTTGCCAGATCAACTGCCTTATTAATTTCCTGCTGCCAGTTGTTCTTTACACCTTCATCCCAGATAAGTTTGAACTTTACATTTCCGTCTGTTGTATAAAACTGAATTCTAATATTATATTCTTTCCCCTTCTGAAATTCATATGGGACTGTTACTGTTCCGTAAGATTTCTGGATCCAATTATTTATTATCAGCTTATCATTTATAAATAATTTATAGCCGTCATTACCTTCAATACCTATTTTTACTTTTCCGTCTTTCGGTCCAATAATTTTTCCATTCCACATTACTGAATACCAGTCGCGCTCAACTATTTTCTGATCCGGTGGAAAGAGTGTCCATCTGAAATCGATGATTTTATCAACTCTTGTTAAAGCCGGTTCACCTTCGAAATCCGGATTGTTAAAATATTTACCGATTAATCCTTCTTCTTTATTTCCATTGTAAACACATGATAAATATTGAGAAGGAACCGGGATAAATTTGATATTATCTCTTCCTGGACCAGGAGCATATTCTACATCAGCAATTCTTTTTACTTTATCCTTAATTCCATCCAGTATGTTGATTACATTACCCGGAGGACGGCTGTAACCGCCGAGTCTTCCTTCAATCGCATCTTTCCCAATTACAGCAATTTTTTTCAAATCTTTTTTTAAAGGAAGGATATTGTTTTCATTTTTTAATAGCACCATTGATTCCTCAGCAGCTTTCTCAGCCAGTTTTCGGTGCTCCGGACTATCATTTATTTTTTTCGCTTCTTCAACATTCACGTAGGGATTTTCAAATAGTCCCATTTTAAATTTTGCTGTAAGGACTCTTCTTACAGCACTATCAATAACTGATTCTTTAATTAATCCTTTTTTAAAGGCATCATAGAAAATCGGGTATTGTGAATATGAAGTCTGCAGTATAACATCCAGTCCTGCATCAATTGCTTTCTTGGTAGATTCAGTATAATTATGAGAGGTAAAATGTAAATCATTAGCACCTCCGATTGCACCTGCATCAGAAATAACATAACCTTTAAAACCCCAGTCTTTTTTTAATGTTTGATTTAACAGCCAATCGTTTGCAGTACAAGGTGTTCCATCATAAGAATTATATGAAATCATTATTGATGTTGCATCTGCTTTTTGAACAGCCGCTTTAAATGCAGGAAAATAAATTTGGTCCATCAGCCTTTTGTTAAAATTTATAGGATAGCTATCTCTACCGCCTGCACCAACATTTGCAACGAAGTGTTTCGGAGTAGCAGCGATTCCCAGCTTTTCAAACTCAGATATAAATGCAACTCCCATTTCAGAAGTTAAAAACGGATCTTCTCCGTAAGACTCTTCGGTTCTGCCCCATCTTACATCGCGTGCAATATTAATTACAGGAGATAAAATCTGTCTTATTCCTCTTGAACGAACTTCAGAAGCAATAGCATGGGCAATTTTATGCATAAGTTCTGTATCAAAAGTTGCAGCTAATCCTATAGATTGCGGAAAAGCAGTTGCACCAGGTCTTATCAAACCATGAAGAGCCTCATCAAAAGGAATAATAGGAATACCTAAACGTGTTTCATTAGCAAAATACTTTTGAATCTGGTTTATCTCTTTGGCTTCAGATTCTGCCGAACCAGAGCTTCCGTAATCCATCATTTGTTCAGCAGCATTATTCGACCTAGCCCTGGTGTTAAGCTGCAGACCAAAAATACCGTTCTTAAATTTTTCTTTCCCTTCGGATAAATCACCAGGTATCATATAAAGCTGCCAGAATTTTTCAACCGGTGTCATTCGCGAAAGTAAATCTTCTACTCTTTTTTCAACAGAGAGTTTGGGATTTTTGTAAGGTGGTTCCTGACAAAAATTCGGTTTTATAAATAAAACAAGAAACAAGATGATATATATTTTTTTCATAATTTTTTAAGATTTTTATTAGTATTTAATTTTTAAATTTTACAAGTAAACAGCTCAAATGGTAAACTGTTAAAACAGTTAATATAAACCTTTCAGTTCACATTAACCCCGGGATTAATCCCGTGGTTAATGATAAAAAAGAAATTTTTGTAACCGTTTCAACGGTTTATCCAAAAGAGAATCAACTAAAACCAATTAAGTTTATTTTTGTTTTTATTGGACCATAACTTCATCAACAAAAAGCCAGGCTTTTCCTCCTGCGCCGGGATCACCTTCAGGGCATTTATCAATATTTTTTGCAATAACTTTTAAATAACGTGTATTTATATTCTTAAAATTCTTACTAATTAACGTCCTGTTTCCTTCCAAAGGAGACTTGATTTCATTTGCTCCGAGGCTCCCGATTTTCTTAAATTTTATATTATCGTAAGAAACAAAATAATTAATTTCTGATGGCAGATATATCCAGGAGTTCTTATTATCCAGGCAGCTTAAAGTTACTCTTTTTATCTCCTGATTTTTACCGAGATCAATTACTGCCTCAAAATCTTCATCTTCAAAGCCCATCCATGCAGAATTATGAAAATCGTCATTAGCTAAGTGATGATCAATAAGAGAATATCCGTTATATTCAGCTGGATATTTAGGACTAGGTTTATTTATCAGTAAAGCTGATTTAACATTTAAAACTTTAACATAATTAACAGTAGTTAACTCACTTATATTTTTTCCTTTAACAGAAATTGCTTTTACAGTTTCCGAGGTATCAAGATTTAATGAACTGGAATATAAAATGGAATTTTCACTTGGATTGCTTCCATCAGTTGTATACCTGATTTGGGCATCTTTATCATCTACAAAAAAAGTGAGCTTTTCAGATTCTGTAAATATTCCGCTTTTAATTGAAGGTTTGGGTCTAGGTAAATAACTATTTTTATTCGATTTAGATATAGAATTTTCTGAAAAAGCACCTAACACAGGTTTACCTATCCATTCGTCAGGCTGGTGTAAATCTAATAAATATGCAATCGTTGATGCAGTATAATAAGTATTTACCGGTTGATCAATTAATTTATTCTTTATTATTCCCGGTCCTTCAATAATCCACGGCACCTGGATTTCAGCCATGCTTTCACCGCCATGTCCGTATCCAACACCTCCGTGATCCGACACAACTATAAAATCAGTTGTTTCATATAATCCTGCAGAATCCAGAGCATTTAAAAGCTTTCCGACTTCATTATCAACATCTTCAATTGATTTGTAATATTCCGGTGAACCGTGCGCAAATTTATGACCGGCTTCATCAACATGCCCGGCATAGATAAATGTAAATAAAGGTGACTCATGCAGAATATATTTTACTGCATCTTTGTAAACATCATGATAATCAGTATCAAATTTAATTTCGGAGATATATTTCCCGTTAAAAAGGTCCATTAGTTCCTTCCAATCATAGAATATTGCAGTTTTAGCATCCGGTATCTGATTTCTAATAACAGTAAATATAGATGGAAAATAACCATCTTTATCGGCTATTGTAGGTTCAATTGTATGATTCCTGGTTGTCCAGCCATTGTTAGTTATGCCATGTTGTTCCGGACCTGCACCGCAAAGCATTGATCCCCAGTTGGGAGCACTGACAGTCGGCATTACTCCGCGTGCTTTTAAAGTAAATGCTCCGTCTCTAATTAATCTGTTCAGGTTAGGAGTTTTTGCACATTGAATTCCATCTGTGCTTAATCCGTCTATGCCGACTAAGATTATTCTTTTAGCTTTACTAGACTGGCAAGAAAAAAATAATAATGATGAAACGATAATTAATAAAATTATATTAATCTTTTTCACTAAACTCTCCCTTTAAGTTATAATTACTTCATCAGTAAAAATCCATGCACGGCCTCCGGCACCCTGGTGCCACGGAGGACATGTACCGATATTCTTAGCATGAATTTTAAGATATCTTGCTTTAATTGGTTCAGATTTAAAATCGAAATATTCCTTAAAGATATATGTAGACTTCAAACTTGATTTCCTATTTATTTTTCCTAAACCAGTAAAATTCTTATTATCATTTGAATATTGAATTTCTACCCATTCCGGTAAAAAGATCCAGGATTCTGTATGCTGGAGAAATCCGATTTTAATATCCTGCATATCCAGCTCTTTACCAAAATCAACGTTTGCTATCATATCATTCTTTTCAAAACCCTGGTATACTGAATAATCTACGTTAGAGTACATTTGATCCGGTCCGATCCAGCCGTCAAACAAAGCGTTAGTATTTCCCCCCGAATATTTTGAAGCATATGGGTAAACAAATGAAACCTTAGCTCCTATTCCTTTATGATTTATTTTAATATTCTTTTTAGGAAGAAATTTTTTCTCATCAGTATCTTTATACTGCTCACGGAGTTTCTGCAGCTGATTCTTCAAGTCTTTAATTACAGGTTTGAATTCAGGATTATCATAAAGATTATTTAATTCATTCGGATCTTTCTGCAGATCGTAAAGTTCCCAGGCATCGATATCATAATAAAAATGAATCAGCTTATAGCGATCTGTTCTTATACCGTAATGTCTTTTAACACTATGTACTGCAGGATATTCAAAATAATGATAATAAACTGCTGTCCGCCAGTCGGAGGGACGATTTCCTTCCAGAATTTTCCTGAATGATCGTCCCTGCATGTCAGCCGGGACAGAAACACCGGCATAATCAAGAAATGTCGGTGCATAATCAATATTAAGCACCATATCATTATTGTCAATGCTTCCGTGAGTGACACCCGGAACTTTTACAATTAAGGGTGTCCTTAAAGATTGCTCATACATCCATCTTTTATCAAACCAACCATGTTCACCTAAATAAAATCCCTGATCAGACGTATAAACAACAATTGTATTTTCTTCCAGATTATTTTTTTTCAGATAATTTAAAATTCTGCCGACATTATCATCAACGGAAGCAATACATTCTAAATAATCCTTAATATATCTTTCATATTTCCATTCAGCTAATTCTTTACCGTGCAGGTTGCTTTCTTCAAACTTTTCTTTCTTACTTACATATTCTTTATTCCATTCGGCTTTTTGTTTGTCGGACATCCTGTCGTAACTGGCTTTCCAAGAATTTTCATCAAATATTTCGTTTTTATATTTTTGTCTTTCTTTTTTATCAAGAGGAATTTTTAGATCATAATCAAGGGACAAATCCCTGGCAACTTCCATCTTTTGTTCCCTA
>CAVRQC010000012.1:0-31645 GCA_963723205.1 uncultured Ignavibacteriales bacterium | reverse complement strand
ATTAAATCTTGGTAGAATAAAAATACATGTTAAATGACAAATGTATCTGTGAAAATCCGTCTAATCAGTTCCATTCGTATTCTATTAATATCGCGTCGCCACCTAAGGAAAATTCCCCGAAATGTAGCTGCTATTTAATAATTTTATTTTTCCATATCAACCCCCTCGTCATAATAAGTCAATACTCCTCATTATTACCAGATGATAAGTTGCTATGGAAATAATATTTTTTGTTAATACTATATAAAACAACAGTCATTCTGTCCGACTAATTTTATCACAGGCAGTCGGCTGATTTCCACCTCTGCTCCATCTCCGAGACAACCCCAAGCAAACACCGGGTAAAATTAAGCCTTAAAATCCGTATAAAATCTATAAAAATTTTATAAAATTTTGACAGAATGACAGATATTTATTTTGTCAGGATTTACAATTTTTTATTCGGATTTCTCTGCGTTAAAAGAATCAATTTAGTCATAAAAAGTCGGCTGCAGGTCGAAGGATAATACAGGATTGGTTTGTAAAATATTGATATTATTATTACTACAGAATTTTCTATGGATTATAATTCACTTTGTACTTAGTGGTGCGATCGCTTTGCTTGTCTTCAAAGTATAAAAAAAATATTATATGAAGTTTTATACTAATTCACTAAAAACGGTTGAAACAGTTACGTATGCAGGATTTGATTTCCTTCTTTTATACCAATAAATAAATTTATTGGTTAATGATAGGCCCTTCTGCTAGCTCTACATCGGCTACTGATTTCTGATATCTGACTTCTGTTTTGGTACATTCTTTACCCACCCCTCGCCCCTCCAAAGGAGGGGACATTACGCTCTTTTGAGTGATAAACAAACATATATAATTATGACATTTTATTTTAAATCTTGACATATAATCAGGAAAATGAAATACTTTCGAACGACTGACTAATGACAATGAATGACCAATGACTAACATATCCGGCAACCGGTATCTATAGGCGTACATACGCCTAGTTTATATTGTATTTGCGGATCTTGCTGTCTAAGGTTGGCTTTGAAATTTTCAGTATGCTGCAGGCTTTGGTTTTATTGAAGTTTACTTTTTTCAGTATATGTTCAATATGCATTTTTTCCAGTTCGGAAAGACTAAGGTCTCCGTCCATGTTTGACTCGACAGGTATAATTTTTCTCAGTAATATATCTTCTTTATGAAGGACATCATCAGTTGATAAAACTACTGCCTGGTAAAGTATGTTCTCCAGTTCTCTTACGTTACCGATCCAATCATAATTCTGCAGCATTTCCATAACTTCGATAGGTATTTTTCTTACATTTTTATGCAGTTCATTATTGATCTTTTTAAGGAGATGAATGACTAGTGCAGGTATGTCATTCCTTCTTTCTCTTAAAGGAGGAACTTCAATGGTAAAGACTTTTAACCTGTAAAAAAGATCTTCGCGGAATTTCCCCTGCTGTACAAGTTCACTAAGATTTTTATTAGTCGCCGCTACTATTCTTGCCTGCATGGGGATAATGGTTTCTCCACCCACCCTTTCGAATTCTTTTTCCTGCAGAACTCTTAACAACTTCACCTGGAGGTTTGGTGAAATTTCAGATATTTCATCAAGGAAAATAGTACCCTCGCCTGCAAGTTCAAACTTCCCCTTTTTATCTCTAATTGCCCCTGTAAATGAACCTTTTTCATGACCGAATAATTCGCTTTCAAGTAATGTTTCACTCAGTGCAGTGCAGTTAACTGCAATGAAAGGTAAATGCTTTGTTATACCTGAATAGTGAATGACTTTTGTTATTAGTTCTTTACCAGTACCGCTTTCACCATGGATTAAAACACTCACCCTGTTAGATGAAACTTTACCTATTTTCTTCAGCACTTCCTTCATTACAGGAGTCTTGCATATCAGGCTGTTTTCAATTCTGTACTCATCGCTGTCTTTTGAGATTGTAATTTCAAGGTGTTCACTGATCTTTTTTTCTTCAAGAGCTCTTTTTATTAATACGTTCAGGCGATCCACATCGAGCGGTTTTTCAATATAATCGTAAGCACCAAGCTGGATTGCTTTAATGGTGGTACGGCTGTCACCGTATGCGGTCATAATAATTACCGGCATGCGGGAATCATATTCATTCAATTCTTTAAGGAGATCAAGTCCGCTTAGCCTGGGTAATTTAAGATCGCATAAAATCAATTCGGGACGTTCTTTATCGAGAATTAACAAACCTTCTTCCCCGCTCCCCGCCGATAATATTTTATAATCGAATTCAGATAAAAAGACAGAGAGAGTGTCTCTTATTGATTTATCATCGTCTATAATTAAAATCTTATTCAACCATATATCCTTTATTCAGAATGACTTCAAAGATAGTTTCTCCGGGTTTTGAAGAGACTAATTTTAAATCTCCTTCATGTTTTTCAATTATGTTTTGCGCAATAGTAAGTCCCAATCCCGTACCATCTTTTTTCGTAGTAAAAAACGGTTTGAAAATATCATCTACTGTTTCAATTCCGCATCCATTATCCTTCAAAAATACAGAACAATTACCATTAACTGTAGTGCTGTATATCTCAATTTGCCCTTCCCCGCAAACAGCAGACATGGAGTTTTCTAACAGCAGCATAAATAAAGATTTGAGCTTATTGATATCACCAAGGACTTTACAACCGGATACATTGTTTATAAACTTAATCTTTTTTAGTTCCAGCTGCGGTGAAATAATATCATATATTGAATTAAATAAATCGGGCAAGTATATTTCCGAGATTTTAAATTCTTCCTGCCTGGTAGACTCCCGAATATTCGAAAGCAGGTTGGACAGACGGGTTATTTCACTCTGCACAATTCCCAAATATTTGTTAGCATATTCCGGTAAATCATTTTTACGCAGAAGCATATCAATATTTGTTTTAATAGAAGTTAAAGGTGTTTTAATTTCGTGCGTTATGTATGAAGCCATTTTCCCTAATGCTGCAAATTTTTCTGCATCATGAAATGCTTTTTCTGTCTGTCTTAATTCGGTTATATCTTCCTTAAGACTAATTATCTTTGTTATTTTCCCTTTATTATTAATTATAGGAGATATAACTGCAAATTCATTGTAAAGCTCGCCGTTCTTTTTCCGGTTCAGGAATTCACCCTTCCAGACTTTCCCGGAAAGAACTGTTTCCGTTATATTATTATATTCTTCAGGACTTATCTGTTCTGCATTCTGAAACTTCGGATTTTTTCCTACGGCTTCTTTTTCAGTATACCCGGTTAGTTGGACAAACCTGGGATTTACATAAATGATATTCCAATCTATGTTCATTATGATAATTGAAGTAGGGCTTTGTTCTATGAGTGTCTGGAAGTCCTCGACCTGAAAGTCAATTAGATTTTGTACCATGTTTAAACAGTCAGCATACTTTAAGTTAGGTTCCGGATTAACCGGTATTTAATTTAAATTGTCGATCAATAAAGAAATTCTTGTTACTTAATTAATATTTTTAATTTATCTACTAATGCGTAACTCCATTATTGTATTAATTCAGCATTATTGCTGTCTTATCAGGGTATTAATAACAAATTATATTCCATTCTTTGAAGTATCCAATGAAAAACTTTAGTATTGTGAGAATCAGGAGGGTAATTCACACTAATAAAATAAATTACTGCCCGTGAGTAGAGTTCTGAAATCAACTTTATTTTACGAATTTATATTAGTAATCATGATTAAAAAAGTTAAAATAATATCAGGAGTTAGTTTAATACAACTTTAATTAAATGATATCAGTATAAAAATTTATAAAGAGGATATGTTTAATTTGAAGATATTTACCCCCAACCTTAAGATACTTTTAATATTGATTAATACAATATTAACAAAATTATTTTAATATGTGCAAATATTTTCTTCTCTATTAACATACCCAATTTCCGGTTATATATATACTGAAAAGTGTATTAAAATAAATCGGTATCAATACCTATATAGCCGGTAATTGTACTGATGAACATTTGTTCACTAGTTTAGCATTAAAAACACATCGCGATGTGTCTCCGCAAAGGTACGCGGCAGGAGTTTTTTACGAATCTGACTGGCACGTTGTAGAGACGGGGCATGGCACGTCGTAGAGACGGGGCATGGCACGTCGTAGAGACGGGGCATGCCCCGTCTCTACTTAATAAGGAGAAGGAACGAAAGGATGAGGTTAGTAAGTTGTATAATGAGGTAGGAAGATAACATGATTAATATATTGATTTATTGATTTATTGATTACAAGTTCTTCCCTTTTTAAGGGAAGGACTACAGGATGAGTTATTTTTTTTTGTAAATGAATCTGTTTGATCAGATCAACCTGTTATGGTTTGGGTTTCCTGCAAGTATGGATTTGGAGATTTCTCATCCCGGCTTCAGTAATAAATCAATATAAGCCGGGTCCTGCATTTAGCAGGTAAATCGATATGACAATGAGCTCGAAACTTTAGTAAACATAGTTTTTCAATTGATAATCTTCAACATAGCAGCCAGTTATGTGTTTAGAGGGGTCTGGTAGCCGCAAACTTTAGTTTGCGGAAATTCCATTGCAGGGTAAGTACGAATTGCAGCACCACATCTCAGGCTAAAGCCTGAGTCTACCGTGACGAATCCATACGTTCTTGCAGGATAGGGTAATTGCCTCCTTCTACTTAATAAGGAGAAGGAACGATAAGATGAGGTTAATAACCAGGAAAATGAGTTAAGAAGACAAAAAAACAACCTTTTTAACCCCTCCTCGTTCCTCCCCTTTAGAAAAAGGGGAGGTTGATTGAGTACTAACGCCGTTTCAATACTTATCTAACTTCCTTCTCCTTTATACCTGTCCCGATAAACAATCTATAATCTGTGCCACAGTTTTTGGTCAGCTTCTGCATTATGCACTTACGTTTATGTGTGACGTAAGATTTATCATTCCGGCATCCGGCTGAAATCAGTATGTGCCGGGTCCTGCCTTTGGCAGGTAAATCGAAATGACAAGGTGAATTAGATTTCAAGCTCTTTGATTAAAATGTTTTGTTAATGAGGTATTCTAATAACAAATGATTATGACTATGAATGACTTAATGTAGAATTATTGAATGGATCCCGATATTTTTATCCTATCTTCTCAACTCCCCTGCTCTCTTACTTCTGAGCTCTGCTGCTGCAGCTCTTAAATCCCTACTTACCCTTCTCCTTGTACTCTTCCATTACATAAGTCGAAACTGCTTTTGTCTGTTCAGGACTTAAGCCCGGATTGGGCATCTCAGGAAAGTTTTTCTGCACTTTTTTAGGATTGCTTATATAACTAATAAGCTCATTTTCTTTCCCTTTATATTTTGAAAGTACATCGTTGAGTGCAGGTCCAACAATATCGTGATCATATGCATGGCATGCGGCGCAAATCCTGCTGAAAAGTTTTTCACCGTCATTACCGGCTTCGGCTCTCCTTTGAGCGAAAACATCTTTCATATGAGTTGTCAATTCATAGTCGGCAATATTTTTTGCTTCCGCAAGGCTCAAACCGGGGTTAGGCATAGGAGGAAATTTCGGATTAACTTTTACAGGGTTCCTTATAAAGGCAACAAGGGCATCTTTTTTTCCTTCAAATTGAGGCAATACATTATCGTATGCCGGCCCAACAACTACTTTATCAAACCTATGGCATGCAGAGCAAACTGTTTGATATATTTGTTCACCGGTTCTTACTGTTACAGCAGTAGCAGAGACTCCTTTTAATCCGTTCATGTATGTCTCAAATTTATCAGCTAACTTAAGAGACTGCATCTCGGTAGAATTGCTCATTGCCAGTTCATCTTTAACGGTAGAGGATAAAACTATAAGAAGTATAACAAAAAATATTGAACCGCTGAACCTGGTATTTGAATATTTAACCATAGAATAAAGAAGGTGTAATGCAAGAAAGATTAAGAGTATAGCTGCAATTGAATAACTGAAAATTCCTACCGACACTGCAGTTTCCGGCAGCAGAATTACATCCAGAAGTAGAAATACCGGGAGTAAAGTCATTGATGCAAAGGAAATTTTCAATGCTGTTTTTCTGACAAATTCTTTATAATTGTCTTCAATATTCTTTTTTCCACCCTCCCAGAAAAAGAACCTGAAAAACAACAAACCACCGGTTATACCGAAAGATCCAATGATAAATGAAATAAATCTTACCAGGACTTTCCCTGAAAAAAGATTCCCGATTATAGTTGAATTTGTCCAATCATTAGGAAAAGCTGCAAATGTAACCCCGGCAGTAAAAAACCAGAGTCCTGCAAATAACATAACAATACCGAATAAACCCGTTTTATTGCTTACCTCTATACTCCCTTTCCTGAATTTTCTGAATTCATCATAAATCTCTTCATTTTTCGGAGCGTATTCCCGGAGGGAATCAAAAATAGAATTAAAAGAAAGAGAATAACGGTAAGAATATACCAGGATTATCCCGATAGTAGATAAAATAAACGACCAGGCAAGATAAACCGAAACAGAAGTATTAGCTTCATGTAAAAGCTGGATAAATATAAGTATTGCAGTCAGCATTGGTACAATACCTAAGATGATTCCCAAACTTTTATTAACTGTAGTTATTTCGGCAATATCTTTTGAGAATTTTAGATAAAGCTTGTTCTTATCTCTGTATCCTTTTCCCTTGTAAAAAAGTGACAAGATGGTTCCGCTGAAGATCATACTAATAAAAGGAATAAAAAGAAAAAGGATAAGTATTAACATATAATGCAAAAGCTTTATATGATCAGCAGATTGTGGAATCACTAAACTATTAAAAAAATCCATCTATATTCTCACTCGAGTTTTTAAGATAAAAAGACCAGTTTGTCTATTGATAAAAGTATAACAACTATAAGTGCAAAAATATTTATTGCTCTAAATGCAAAGCCGAATGACTTGTTTCCTTTATTTTTCTGCAGGAGTTTTGTTGCCTTCATGATAAGCCATAAGCTTGAAAGAAAAATTACGAAATCGATTAATGGAAACTTAATAATACCGAAGAGCGGGATTAATATACCGGTAATCCCTGTTGCAGAAATCCACATAAAAGTTATCCGGGATAATTGATCCTGGTTAAAAGTTTTAGTTAATGTAGGGAATCCTGCCTGTTCATAATCTTTAGATAAAATCAGAAGCAGCAGCCAGAAATGAGGAATCTGCCAAATAAAAAAGAAGAAAGCAATTATTAAAATTTGCGGATCAAATATATTCCCGCCTGCTGCAACCCATCCTACAACAGGAGGAATTGCTCCGACCATTGAACCCGGTATTATTGCTAACGCATTGTACCGCTTCAGCGGCGTGTAAATACCGTTATACCATAATAGGTTCAGAAGTCCGAGTCCTAAAGCCAGTAAACCGGAACCCATATATAAAATAACTGAACCGATAACAATCAGAAACAATGCAATGTAAAGAGCGTTTTGCGGAGATATTCTACCTGAAGGGATAGGACGGTTCCTGGTACGGTCCATTAAAGCATCGGTTTCACGTTCCTGATAATGATTTACGGCAGCAGAACCGCATGCCAGTAGAAGTATCCCGGTAACAGGCGCAATTATCCCGGCGGTAACATTACCTGCAGCAGAAATAAAACCGAATGCTGTTGTAATTGTTACAAACAGCGTGATTTTTATTTTAGTTAATTCAGATAATATGTTTAATTTATCTTTCATAGCTTCTATTTAATCTCAGTCATGGTATGGACCATGACTGCCGGGTAACTTTTTATTTTAGTTAATTCAGATAATAAGTTTATTTTTTCTTGCATTGCTTCCATTTAATCCCAGGCAAGGTATGGACCATGACTATCGGATAACTTTTGCACTTTCATTACTGCCCGGATAACTTAACATCTTTACCAAAAGATGTATCCGCAACATTAACATTACTTTTCCCGTTTAACCATTCCGTAAATGTAGATTCGGGAATAACACTAACTATTGACTGCATATAAGAATGTCTTAATCCGCAGTATTCAGCACAGGTTAAAACATATTCACCTTCTTTTTCCGGCCTGAACCAGACTGTATTTGTCCTATTGGGTATTACATCTTTTTTTATTCTGAATGCGGGAATAAAGAAAGAGTGATCAACGTCCATTGAATGGAGCCTGAAATTTACATCTTTATTAACAGGAACATAAAGAGTATCGGATTCCTTCCCGTTACTATATTTAAATTTCCACTGCCACATCTGGGCGGTTACATCTATGTTCATTGCATCTTTCGGAGCATGAGCCATTTGTTTATAACCGTTCCATCCGACCCAGAACATTATCAAAACCAGTATAGTTGGTATAACTGTCCATGTTATTTCCAGCGGCAGGCTTCCATGGATGTTCGTTGCCTTTTTAACTCTTTTGCTGTTGTACTTAATAACAAATGTTACCATCAAAACAGTTATCAGTGCAAGAAAAAAAACCGATATAGCAACTACTAAAATAAATGCATCATTTACTGTTACTACAAAATTTGAAGCATCTGCTATCATTTTATAAACCCTTGCATAAAAGAATAATCTGAAAATAAAAGAACAAATGAAATAATAAGAAAGGCCAGAGCTACAAGAATAAATACCCTGAAAGCTTTCTGCTCAACCCGCAAATGCATAAAGACAGTTAAAACAAGATATGATTTGGTAGAAGCAATTAATAATGCTATTGCAACTGTTAAAGCACCAAAGTTAATACCTGCAACAACAGTTGTAAGAGCTGTTAAAGTTAAAAGGCCCAACCATACCAATACATATATACTATAACTATGCGAAGTATGTTCGGCTTGTGTTTCTTCTTGTTTCTCCATTTAATTCTTTCTTAATTTATAAGATAAAATAAGGGGAAAAGGAAAATCCATATTATATCAACCAGGTGCCAGTAAAGACCTGCGACTTCAAGTTTAACATAATTGTCTTTAGTAATTACATCTTTAACGGTAAATGCACACATAACGGCAATAATTGTCATTCCTACAATAACATGAAGTGCATGGAGTCCGGTCATCGTGTAATAAAGTCCGTAAAAGATAATCTGGCCATGTCCTTTGGCATCAAGTGCTGCTGACCCGGGATAGTTTCCTGCAGAAATTTCAGAGCTCCATTCGATATATTTATTTACCAGGAAGAAAATTCCCAAAGCTATAGTTACCAACTGGTACAGAATTGAAAGATTTTTATTTCCCTTCTGGATAGCTACAATAGACAGGGCCATGGTCAAACTGCTTGTAAGAAGAATAGCCGTATTCATAGCCCCGATAATAACATGCATCTCATGGCCTGCAATAGCAAACTCGGATGAATACAAATGCCGGTAAACAGTATACGCAAAGAAAAGGCCCCCGAACAAAAGGAGTTCGGTGAACAGGAACAGCCACATTCCCATTCTTGTCCTTATATCATCCCTGTGTACATTAACTACAGCATGTTCCTGAGTGCTCAACTTTCCTCCTCTTCAAGAATAGGTTCATCATTAAATTTATATTCATATGGCCCATCTGTTACAACCGGAATTTCATCAAAGTTTTCAAGAGGCGGCGGTGTAGGTACGGTCCATTCAAGAGTTTCACCATAAACCCACACAGCTTTTGCATTAATTTTTTTACCGTACTTAACAGACTTGATCAGATTATAAAACATGATTATTAGACCTGTAATCATAATCCATGAACCAACAGTAGAGATTTGATGATATATTGTATATTGCGGCAGATAGTCATAATATCTTCTCGGCATTCCCAGCCATCCCATAACAAACATCGGGAAATAAAGCACATTAAATCCTACAAAGAAGATCCAGAATGCAATTTTTGCAACTTTATGATTATACATTCTTCCAATCATTTTGGGCAGCCAGTAATGCAGTGCAGCAAATATACCCACACCGGTTATACCGAATACAACATAATGTATGTGGCCGACAATAAAGGCAGTATCGGTAATCTGAATATCCACAGATAATGTACCCTGAATAATCCCGGTTAATCCGCCGATTGAAAAAAGGAATATTGCGGCAAGCGCATAAAGCATGGGCGGATCAAGGGAAATGGAGCCTTTGTACAATGTTGCCGTCCAGTTAAATACTTTAATGGCGCTTGGAATTGCCACCAGGAATGTTAAAAGCGAAAAGACAAATTCAGCCTGATCGCTCATTCCAACGGCAAACATATGATGCGCCCAAACCAGAGAACCAAACAAAGCAATTGACAAACTTGAAAATGCAATAAATTTATATCCGAATATTGTTCTCTTGGCAAAGACAGGCAGAATTTCAGAGATAACACCCATTGCAGGAACCGCCATTATATAAACTGCAGGGTGAGAATAAATCCAGAACATATGCTGAAACATAATAGGATCACCGCCTAATGCAGGATCGAAAATACCTACATGGAAAACTCTTTCAACAATAACCAGCAGTAAGGTAATTCCGATAATCGGTGTAGCTAAAATTTGGATCCAGCCGGTAGCATATAAAGACCATGCAAAGAGAGGCATTTTAAACCAACCCATACCCGGCGCTCTCATTCTATGTATGGTAGTTAAAAAATTTAACCCTGTTAATATGGACGAAAATCCTAATATGAATACCGCGGTCAGGGCAAATATCATATTGGTGCTGGTTCGGACACTGTAAGGGATATAGAAAGTCCAGCCGGTATCAGGAGCCCCACCGGGAAGAACAATTGCTAAAATTACCAGGAAACCTCCCAGCATATAAAGGTACCACGAAAGAAGATTCAGCCTTGGGAAAGCCACATCCTTTGCGCCAAGCATTATGGGAAGGAAGAAGTTCCCGAATACTGCAGGAAGCCCGGGGATTACAAAAAGGAAGAGCATTACCACGCCGTGCAGGGTAAAGAACTCATTGTACGCCTGCGGATCTACAATAGTTTTGCCGGGAGTCAGCAGTTCGAGCCTTATTAAGAATCCTAAAGTTACTCCTACAGCAAACCAGCTTAACAACGCAACTAAATATAAGATCCCAATCCTCTTGTGATCTGTTGAAAATATCCAGGCTCTTATACCCTTATATTTTCCCGTATCATCAAGGTAACTTGAATGATCGTTCTGGTTTTCAGAAACAGTGACTGCTTCGCTTGACATAAACTTCTACCTTTTTTTACTTTTTTCTTTTTTTGGTTTTACCAGTACAAACACAACAAATACTGCTGTTAAAAATAAAACTCCTGCACCAGAAATTTTTAATAAATTTATTGTATATGTTTTCCCTTCCGGGTCATATTTAAAACAAAACTGTAGCATCTTTCCTATAACCGGCATTTCCTTTCCCTGTGCAGTTTCCATATTTGCCATTTCGAAATCAAACGGGAGAATACCGAATTTTTTCTTTGCAGTTAAATCAGGATACAGATACCTGCAAATCTTTCCATCTTTCGAAACAAAAATAAGAACACTGGTATGAATGAACCCGCTTCCTTCTCTTTTAAAATCAAAACCTGCAGCATCAGTTGCTTCTTTTATTGTAACACTATCTCCAGTAAGAAATCTCCATGCAGAATCGGGAAAATATCTTGTAATCAAACTTGTAAAGACCTGCTTTTTCTTTTTTGCATCCAGGGAATTTTCCCTGTCATCCATACTTATAGATACAACATCATAATCAACACCCGGTTCGAGATCAACTTTGTTGATTACATTTGCGACCTCAGTCATTAAAGGATCGCATAAACCGGGACAATTATAATACACAAATGCCAAAACCGTAGATTTAGTAAAGATTTGCGAAAGTTTTATATTTTTTCCGTCTGCGTCTTTAAAAGTAAGGTTCAAAGGAATTTTTGCACCCAGATGCTCATGAATTCCCGGTTCCCGGTTCTGACCTCCGAAAGTCAGGCCCGCGGTACAGAAAGAAAGAATAATTAAAACGATATTTAAGATTTTTTTCACTTTTATAAATTATTAATTACTTAATTTTCAAATTCTCGTTAGAAGCCGTCTCAAAAGTAGTGCAATTGTCATACTGAGTTTATCGAAGTATGACATTTGAATCGTTCTTCAGTCTTCGACCTACCTGAAGGGTAGGTAAACAAGCTCAGACTGACAGATTTTTAGCCCATAATTACTTTTGGGTCACCCTCATAATAAAATATCAATCTTCATAACCGTTTCTCCAAAGGAGTCCTCCGGATAACGGTTTACCTAATTTTGTTATAAGATCCTGTTCATATAATTATACAACAGGCTCCATTCCGAATCATTTAAAGAGAAAATCTGATCGTTAAATCCGTCCTGGTTTACATTATCTACAACCAGGTTTACAAACTTATCTTTATTATTTTTCCAGACCAAAGAATTAATTAATGAAGTAATTGCCAGGTCCTGATTTTTTGTAACTTTTTTAAAGATTACAGCTCCGTCGCTTTTGTCTCCGGAAATTTCTTCAATTGTCTTCTTAACTTTTACAGCTTTGCCCTGGTTTTCTTTAATAATTAAATCCATAGCAACTTCAACAGGTACCTGTCCCGGTATTTTTCTTTCTTTAGATAAACTATAAGTCTGCTCCAGGTTTTGTAAATCTGATTTGGAATCTTCGGGCGGATCAGGCACAAAAGTCTTCCGTATATAATGAGCGAGTGCAAATTTGTCTTCAGGTGATAGATAATCAAAAGACCTCATTGCCGAACCTGTAATTCCGTTTTCCAGGGTTTCATATATCTGGGAAATCTTTTGACCGTTAACCCAGCCGGTTTTAATTGTATAATTTCTGGGCGGAGGAGTTAAACCCTTTGAAGCAGGACCGTCTCCTTTTCCGTCTACACCATGGCAAGAAGCGCAGTTTGATTGATATAAAGCTTTACCTTTGGATATTAGATCATCTGTAGGTTTACTTAGTTCATTCACATCAACTGCTGCAACCATCCTGGGTTCCTCTATCTGCAATTGTTGGGGAGCAGTTGTATCCGGAAGAGCGGGCGGTATGGTCTGCCTGGCTATTTGGTTCAAATTTGCCATGTATACTAAGCCCAGCACAAGAATTATTATAAAAATATATGGATATAAAAGTCCAAATATTTTACCGGGATTCTGTTTTAATTCTTCCAGTTTATCTTTTAAATTATCTTGAAAATCAGACATAGATTTTTATTAATTATTAAAGACGAAAATCGAAACCTCTTTGAAGTTTAGGATCACCAACCGGGATCATATTATGTTTCTTTGCCATTGAATTGAAAACAATTATTAATAAACCGACAACGGCAATTGGAAATACAAGATCACCCCAGCTAAAATAATAACCTCCCGATGCTACTTTCATTCCCGGCATGATCATCCAGTACACATCCAGGAAATGAACAACAAGTATCCAGACAGACATAAATTTTAATCTTTTAGGATCTGTTTTTGAGGGGTAAGATAATAGTGCCAGGAAAGGGACAATAAAATGCCCGATAATCAGGGCGATTGATAAAAATGTCCATACACCATGCCATCTGTGAGCGAACCATGTAGTCTCTGCAGGAAGATCTCCATACCATATGAGCAGGTACTGCGAAATAGCCATATAACCCCAGAAACAGGTAAATGCAAAAAGCATTGTTCCCAGACTGTAATAATGGTCTTTCTTTATTTTATCAACCAGGTAGCCGTTTTCCTTTAATAAGACTACAATTAAAGTAAGAGCGGCCAGCGCAGCCCACGTTGTTCCCGCAAAATAATAAACTCCGAAAATTGTAGAAAACCAATGGGGTTCAACACTCATTATCCAGTCAATTGCTATAATAGAAATTGAAACAGCAAACCATAAGATAAAGATAGTAGAAATTTTTATATTCCTTGTCGTTAATCTTTGATCATTTGTTGTGTCCTGTTTACGGGAATTCTTAATAATCACCCAGTAAAAAACAATCCATGAAACCAGGACAACAGCAAGACGTATCAATAAAAACGGAACATTTAAATAAACGGTTTTGCTTTCCAGTATTTTATCGCTTGCAACAACTTCCTTGTTAGCCCAAAGGAAAAAATCATGTATATTAAAAATTAAAGGAACGGCAAGAATTAATAATAATGGAACTGCAGCAGCTAAGAATTCAGCAATTCTCCTGAAAGGCGTACTCCATGTTGCCCCGGCAGTATATTCAAGTGCAACCAGGAATAAAGAACCTATAGCTATACTAACTATATATATATATGAAGTAAGGTAGCTGAAAGCTGCCCTGGCAGGATCAACTATATAGCTGATAATCCCGAGAACCACACCTATAATTAAAAGGGAGAATCCGATTCTACCAATATAAGGGGGTAATTCTTTTTTCTGATAAACAAAATTATTGGACATTTTTACCAGACTCCTCTTCTTTCGCAAATTTCACATCTTCCGGAGATGCATTTTCCGCTCTTTGAAGTACTCTTATATAATTGATAATTGCCCACCTTTCTTTTCTGGTAATCTGAGATGCATAAGATGGCATAACATTTCTGCCGTTTGTAATAATATGATATATCTGGCCGTCACTCATATTAATAACAGCGTTGGAATGGAAAGTCGGACCGTTAGGGAATTGTCCTTGCAGACGTCCGTTTCCCTCTCCTAAGTTTCCGTGACACGGACTGCAGAATGTTAAGAATTTCCTTTGTCCTAATTTTAGGACCTCTTTTGTGGGAAGCAACGGATCAGATAAAAAGACTTTAGGCGTATCAACACCCATAAACGGGTAGGGCATAAATCCTTTTGCAACAGTTCCTTCAACAGGAGTTCTCATACCGAAATCATCGGAAAAGAAATCGCTTTTCTCCTGAGGTATCAGCTTATCCTGCTTGTCCATCCAGTTGAATGGTACAATATACATCAGCTTATTTAATGAGAAATATGTAGTACCAATAGTAAATATGGCAACAACAGCAAGGAAAGTAATAAACTTCGGTTCAAATATTCTGAACTTTTCTTCTTCGGGCCAGTAGACAGTCTCAATCTTTTCGGCACCTAATTCCTTTAGAAACTGTATCACTTTGTTTTCTTCAAATAGAGAGTCAGCAGCCTCTATGATTATTCCGAATTTATTTGACGAAACCGATCTCATATAATCTGTTTCGTTTAAAGGATGACTGTTTTTAGGAAGATTAAAGAAGGCAGCAATCATACCGAATACAGTAGAAATAGCCGCTAATAATACCGTAAATTCAAAAGTAATAGGGATGAAAGCCGGCAGAGGGAAAAACGGTTTTCCGCCAATAACAAGCTTGTAGCTTACCGATAAAGTCCACCACATAAAAAACAGTATAAAAGCGGTACCGGAAAACCCGAAAGTTAAAGTAACAAACCCGAGATATGAAGGCTTTAATTTCATTGCCCCGTCCATACCGTGAACCGGATAAGGAGTATTAACATCTATCTTTTTATAACCGGCATCGGTTACTTTTTCGGCTGCATTCAGAGCTTCTTCAGGTTTACCGAATAAAGCAGTTACACCATATAATTTTTTTGATCTATCCATTAAGCTTGTACCTCCGCATGCTCATGGTGAGGCTGAGCCCCTTTTGAATGAGCTTTAACTTCTGCAATTGAAACTACCGGCAGGTTCTTAGCAAATAATAGAACCAAAGTGAAGAATAAGCCAAAGCTTCCTAAAAGAATTCCTATGTCATAAAATGTGGGGGTAAACATTCCCCAGCTTGAAGGAAGAAAATCCCTGTGCAAGGAAGTAATGATAATTACAAATCTTTCAAACCACATACCGATAAGAACATATATTGAAACAACAAACATAACCGGGATTGAACGCCTGAACTTCTTAAACCAGAATAGCTGGGGGAACAGAACGTTACAGCTTATCATTATCCAGTAAGACCATGCATAAGGTCCGAAGGCACGGTTTATTACGACAAACTTTTCGATAACTTCACCGCTGTACCAGCTCATAAAAAATTCCATGCCGTAAGAATACCCAACCATGAGTGAGGTAAGAAGAATTACTTTATTCATATTGTCCAGGGTACCCATGGTAATAATACTTTCCATGTCGAATACTTTCCTTACGATAACCAGTACAAAAACAACCATTGCAAAACCGGAGAAGATTGCACCGGCAACAAAGTAAGGAGGGAATATAGTTGAATGCCATCCCGGAAGTATTGCCATTGCAAAGTCGAAGCTTACAACACTATGAACGGAAAGAACCAAAGGAGTAGCAAGTCCGGCCAGGATCATATAAGCTTTTTCATAATGCTGCCACTGGCGGTTTGAATGTCTCCAACCAAGACTGAATAAAGAATAGATAAACTTTTTAGCTTTTGAAGTAGCCTTATCTCTTAAAGAAGCAAAGTCAGGTATTAAACCTACATACCAGAATAATAATGATACTATAAAATAAGTTGAAACTGCAAACACATCCCAAACCAAAGGAGAAACAAAATTAACCCAGAGATCATGCTGGTTTGGATAAGGGATTAAATAGCCGGCGAGCCAGGGTCTGCCGAGATGTATAAGGGGAAATAAACCAGCACATATAACTGCAAATATTGTCATAGCTTCGGCAAATCGAGCAATACCTGTTCTCCATCTTTGTCTTAAAAGGAAAAGGATTGCCGAAATAAGTGTTCCTGCGTGACCAATACCTACCCAGAAAACAAAGTTGATTATAGGGAAGCCCCATGCAACCGGTATGTTGTTTCCAAACATACCGATACCATAATAGAAAGCTATTATTAAGCAGACAACTCCCAATAAAAGCATACTTACGGTAATACTTAAAGCAAAGAAATATTTTTTATTTGGCTTATCACTGATTGGTTTGGCAATCATCTCTTCGATGTCGGTGAAGGTAAGCCGCTCATCAATTACAGCTATTTCATGAGAGTAATCAGTAGCCAATTATACTTCCTCCTTATGAGTATTTCGCAATTTAGCAATGTATGTAACATTGGGCCTTACATTTAAGTCTTCAAGTACATAATATCCGAGTTCATGGTTCCTGTATTTATAGAATTCTTCTTCTTTATTGTTGATATCTCCGAACTTAATAGCATTAGTGCTGCATGCTTCCTGGCAGGCAGTTTTAACATCGGAACCTTTTACTTCCCTTCCTTCTGCTATAGCATCGGATCTTGCATTCATAATTCTCTGAATACAGAAAGTACATTTTTCCATAACACCGCGTGACCTGACAGTGACTTCAGGATTATAAACCAGATCAAAAATATCTGCCTGCTGGTATTGCTCTTTAAAATGATCTCTGAAATTAAAAAAGTTGAATCTTCTTACTTTATAAGGACAGTTGTTGGAACAATACCTTGTCCCGACACAGCGGTTATAAATCATCTGGTTTAAGCCATCGGGACTGTGTGTAGTAGCCAGAACGGGGCACACATTTTCACAAGGAGCATGGTCGCATTGCTGGCAGACCATAACCTGTGTACTAACAGAAGGATCATCGGGCGTACCTGAGTAGTACCTATCGATCCTGATCCAATGCATTTCCCTTCCCTTCCCAACCTGCTCTTTTCCGACAATAGGAACATTGTTTTCAGATCCGCATGCAATAACACATTCACCGCACCCTAAACACTTATTAAGATCAACCGCCATCCCCCACTTTACACCGGGATATTCATGGGGATAATACAAACTTTTCTCTGAATGCTCACTATCGGCTTCCAGAAATTTCGGATTCTTTTTATATTCCTCTACTGTGCCTTCTCTTATGATCCCTCTTTTCTGAACCTGATCTTTAGTAATACCTACATCAAAAGTATGATGCTCCTGGCTTGTAACCAATTGATATGTCTTATCTATCTTTTTTACATCAGCATAATAAATCCAAGGAGAAACTCCGGGATTCTTTGACATTAAAACACCTGCATCGAAACCGACACCTGTACCTATAACACCAATGGTGCTTCTTCCATATCCAAGTTCTATAGTAATAGTTTTATCAGCGGCACCGGGCTGAACAAATGCCGGGATCTCAAGCTTTCTTCCATTCACCGATATTTCTATCATATCATAAGAAGAATCATGCATATCATGAGTTGCATTTATATTCAATTCTTTTGCAGTATTTAAAGAAATTGCAGCATAATTGTCCCATGTAACTTTACTTACAGGATGCGGAAGCTCCTGCATCCATCCGTTATTCGCAAAACGGCCGTCACCTGTAGAATAACTTTCACGAAGATTAATAACATAACCTGCATTTTTATTTCCTGGATTATCCGGTTTTACACTATTATCAAACTTGCCTATGCCTGCCGGGTTATCACTTGATGGTGCAATCCCATCATGCAATGATGAGAGCCAGAATGTTTTAAAATCAAGATCGGATTTTAATCCGGGATATATTTCTTTTTCCCAGAAGCTCATTAAATAATTATGGAAAAAGTTTGCTTCAAATTTAGCGCTGCTCCCTTTAGTCCAGAAAAGAAGTACTGATTCTTTCTGCCGTGTGTTATATATAGGAGCAATAACCGGCTGTCGCATAGAATAAAAGCCGGTCCTGGTTTTAAAGTCCCCCCATGATTCAAATGGATGATTAATTGGAAGGACATAATTGCTTACAGCAGAAGATTCATTTTTGCTTTCCGTAAGAGTAATTACAACCGGTACTTTTTTAATGGCATCTGCATAGCCATGATCTTTCTGAAGATGGTAAACCGGATTGGAATCGAAATGGATAACAGCAGCAACATTGCCGTTATTCATACTGCCGATAAGACTCTCCCATTCCCCGGAAGTGCTTAAAGCCTGCAGGTAAACTTTTGAAGAATCTGTTCTGTACATACTATTGTTATTCAGAGTTTCATTCAACCTGTTAACAGCTATATGAACATTTTCAGGAAGTGTATCGCCGGCATATATTATTGATTTACCTTTATTCTTCAGAAGGTCATCAACCAAATATTTTAATTTAACGAGGGGAATTTCATATTTGTCCGCAAAATTTTTAAGCACAGGGTCATTCGATCCGGAACCGGAAACTGCCCCGGAAATTGCCTGTACCAATTCATATTCGGCATCCGGTCTTAATTTAATCCTGTAATCAGCATTGCTTCCTGTAACCGACATGTTTCCTTCAACAACATATAACCGGTTAAAATTATCCAGGTCACTGACTTCTCTTCCTTTTGCAAACAATATTGCATTTTCAGTTTTGTTCGGTCCGGTACCCAGGAAATCTGACTCAAGAGCAACAATGATTTTTGCTTCATTCCACTTAATTAAAGGGAAAACATCGGCACCATGTGTTTTTTTCCAAGCAGAATTTCGGGTATCTTCATTAAATAAATCATAGGAATAAACTTTAGCAGAAGGATATTTCTGCTGAAATTCCTGGAAAACTTTCTTTGTTGAAGGAGAATTAATTCTATGAGAAATAATTGCAATTTCTTTTCCGTTGGAATTCGATAAAATATTCCTGATTTTATCATCAATATTCTGCCATGTAGAATTAAGCTGGCTGCCCTCTTTAGTCCTGGTTAAAGGATTTCTTAATCTCTCAGGATCATATAAGTTTAAAATTGTTGATTGGCACTTTGCACATGCTTTACCCTGGTTAACAGGATGATCAGGATTACCGTCAACTTTCACAGGTCTGCCTTCTCTTGTCTTAACAAGAACACCGCAGCCTTCCTGGCATCCGTCAGCAACCGAAGCATAATAATCAGGTTTTCCCAGTGTTATATTTTCAGGTTTTTTATTATAAGGAATTATATCCCCTTCATCTCTGTAATTTGCACATCCCGCACCTGCTAATGCAGCAGAGGCAGCTACAAGAGTTAAGAATTTTCTCCTGGATAATCCGCTGGTCTTCTTCAAATCAAAATCATCGGTAACACCATTTTGAAATTCGTGTCGTGAAGCTTCAATAACCGAAGGATCATTATATAATGATTCAAAACTTTTCCAATAGTTGATATCGGGATTTTCTTTTTTCTCTTCTAAATTATTTTTATTGTCGGAATCAGACATTGGTTTTACCTGTGTTTTTTCTTTCAACAGCAAGAGGATTAATACTTACTTTTATTTTTTGTGTTTTTTTCACTTCTTTTTTTGTAAAAAGATTAAAGGGAAAAGACCTGAAGACAAAATAACCCAGCATGCCGGTACCGGCTGTTGTAAAAAAGTTTTTCCTTTTAATTTTCTTCTGAAAAAATTCAGTTATCTCCATTAATACTCCTGTTTAACGATGACAAGCGAAACAATAATCAGGACCATTTTTAATATTTTTTAATTCCGGTAAATTTTCATGGGCATTTCTATGACAACTGAGACATGCAGCCATTGTAAATGAATGTACTTCTTTAATCTTTGCCATCTGCCTAACATCTCCATGACAATGGACGCAATCGATACCCATATTTACATGTACACTATGGTTAAAATAAACGAAGTCTGGTACACGATGGACTCTTTTCCACGGCAATGCTTTTCCTTCTTTATAATATTTGGTCAGCTTAATTATTTCAGGTCTGTCTTTCCTCGCAATAGTATGGCAGTTCATACATGTAGCAACAGGAGGCACCATAGCTACACGTGATTTTTCAACACCGGTATGGCAATACTGGCAGTCGATTTTCATAAGTCCTGCATGAATATTATGAGGGAAGTTTATTGGTTGATCAGGGCTATAGCCCACCATATCTCTTTCAGGTTTGCTGACAAAAAATGTAATAGTAAAACACGCGAGAATAACAAAAATAGTGATTGGCAACCGAACTCTTAGAATGTAATCCAACCGGGTACTTTTCATTCCAGCCCTTTTTTTTGTAACAATTATATTTTATGAAAATCAATTTATGAATCACTTATATTTAATATTAAATATAAAATAGTCTACTGCATCGAGTTGACGCCCTAAAAAATATAAGTGGGATTAGTTAATAGATTAAAGCAATGATAGTATCTTTTTTTGAATAAAGAATTCAAATTAGACGACAAACATAAAAATTTATAAATAAAAACAAAACTTTCGGGGAAAAAAATATTAAATAAATATTTAAGTCAATGTGTTCTATTTCAAACAATACTAATTTAATTTTTTATAAATCTTTAAATATTAAATAAAACGCATGTGGTATGACCAAGGCAAAATAATAAAAGTATTGATAATATACTAATAGATTTAAGGGTTGTTACATAACTCTGGTTATAACAAGCAAACACTAAGATACAAGACAAAAGTACAAAGAAAAAAGGAACGTAAACGGTACTTGTATCTTTTTACTTGTGTCTTGTGTCTTTACTTGTGTCTTGTGTATTAATTTTCAACCCACCCCTCGCCCCTCCAATGGATGGGACATTACGCTCAATTTAGCGATTATGAATATATAATTGTGTATAGGTGTTTGCCATTTGGCACTATCATAGGAGTTCTATATTATTATTTTAGCTAATCAAAATATTTGAATAAATAAGCGTCTTCATATTTTATATTGAATGCCTTAAGCATTTTATTATATTCTTCTCTGAATGAAATGCAGCTAAAGGCAAAGACTATTTTTAGTGGTATTTTTATTTTATACCTATTTAATTTTAGCAGCACAAAATGACTATCATGCCCAGAATGACAATGCATCGGAAAGAGCAAATAAATCCTTGAAAATCTGCTAAATCAGTTCTATCGATCTTCTATTGCCGTCCAGGCTTTTCTGTAAATATGCCGGTTTTCATATCATTTCTTACCGGTTGATTCATTTAGCCAAAGCTCTTTTTATCAATGTTGCCGGATGCAGTATTTCAACCTTAATATTATATTTCTTTGCGCCGTATCTGGTAATACGTTCTCTGAAGTTATAAACGAAATTTGATAAAATATTACAACTTATGGTAAATAACATTTCTATTTTCCCTGGACAGTACATCGGATAAAGAGTTTAACTGATAATGTAAGGCACTTGTTTTCTTCTCCCTTACTAAGGAGAATTTATCTGCCGCAGGCAGAGGAACAAAAGGATGAGGTTAGGTTGCCGGGAAATGAGGTTGGACAAATATGCAATATCTTTTTTAACCCCTCCTCGTTCCTCCCCTTTAGAAAAAGGGGAGGTTGATTGAGCACATACGTTGGATGGATACATCAGTTCTATTCGTGTTCTATATAGTTAATGTATTCATTTACCCAAAGCTCTTTTGATTAAAGTAGCCGGATGTAATATTTCAACATCAATATTAAACTTCTCTGCGCCGTATCTTAATTGTGAAATACAACCCGGGTTTCCGGTTACAACTATATCAGGATTAATTTTTTTGATGTTTTCCATTTTTCTTTTCAGTACAATCATTGAAGAATCATACTGCACTATGTTATAAATACCTGCACTGCCGCAGCACCAGGAAGATTCTTCAAGTTCTTTATATTTTATACCCGGCATTGATTTTATTACTTCCCTCGGTTCTTTAGTTATTTTTTGCGTATGCGCCAGGTGACACGCATCGTGATAGGTAATCTCTGCATCAATTTTATTTAAGGGTACATGAATTTTTAATTCACTTATGAATTCAGTAAAGTCTTTTACTTTTGATGAAAATATTCTTGCTTTCTCTGCATATTCGGGATCATCTTTAAAGATATGAACATATTCTTTCATAAACGCTCCGCAGCCTGCGGAATTGGAAACGAGATAATCGTAGAATGGATTGTTGTTTGTTGTTTGTGGTTGGTTGCGGCCTGCCTTCGCTGAATCTTCGGCAGGTAAATTTGTTGACTGCAGGAAGGCATCAATGGTTTGTCTGGCAAGTTTTTTAGCCGTTTCCATTTCACCGTTATGTGCGTTTAATGAACCGCAGCATACCTGCTTTTTAGGAGTATAAACCGAACATCCGCATGCTTTTAATACATCAACCGTATCTTTATTTATATCAGCAAACATAACATTCATTAAGCAGCCGGAAAGGAATGCAGTTCTGTATTTTATTTCACCGCCAGGTAAAACATATTCCGGTATTTCTTCATCACTAAATCGTTCTGACACCTGTGGAGATAATTTATCTATTTCCGATAATTTGGGAAAGAAGATTTTAAATAAGCCGGATGAATGAAGTAATTTCTGTAAACCTGATCTTTGATAGAAGTAAATTAATCTGGCAATTAGTTTAAGTCTTTTTTTAGATGTGAAGATATTATTTAGAATAAATTTCTTAATTCTTTCTTTGTTTGATAAGCCAAAATTTAAGTTACTTATTTCAACCCTTGCAGCTTCTACCATTGAGCCGTATTTAACTCCTGCCGGACAAGCAGTTTCACATGCCTGGCAGTCAAGGCAGAAATCCATTTCATAAGAAAATGTATGAGTAATAGATAGTTCTCCTCTTGCAACCGATTTGATTAACTTTATCCTGCCCCGCGGTGATGATCTTTCAAACTTTGTTATATCATATGTTGGACATACAGATAAGCATAACCCGCAATGAATACATTGCGAGAGTACATCATCATCAGGAAGGACATTTAACAAATTTGTGTGTAAAGATGACATTTTTATCTTATTCAAATCAGTTTAACTAAAAAGCAATCTTTTCATTTAATGTAAATTAAATATTTCTTTCTAAAGATGTCATCTTTCCAGCCTCAGGTTCTTTGACCTCAGATTATACTCATGAATTTTCTAAAATTATATCTGCAGCAGCCAGAACAGCTTTTTTCACTACTTCCATACACTTCCCGCTTTTTGCAGCATCCATAAACAGCTTCCTGTCTTCCGGCTTAAGGAAATCATATTTCCTTCCATATTGATGTTCGACCACTTCAGAACACCGTGTAGAACCAAATTCTTTTTGAAATTTATTAAAAAACTCACCTGCATATTGAAAGGGAGAATTTGCCTGTTCATCCCACTTTTGTTCTGCCGGTTCGAAAAATAACCCTAATGCAAGCAAAGATCCCGATACAGCACCGCAGGTTTCACCGCGCCCGGCAATACCTCCGGCAAATTGTTTTAATGCACGAACAGTATCATCTCCTTTCAGTTCAAACTGCTGGTTCAATGAACAAAAGCTGGCTTGAGAACAAGCCCCGTATTTCCTCATATTATTATTTACCTTTTCTTCCAGCTCTTTGTGTATTTCTTCTTTTGATTTGTCCCCTTTTGCAGCTAATACTTCAGTTATAATTCCCGGGAATGCTAATAATGTTAAGCCTGCAGTACAACCGGCACTTTTTGAAATGAAATTTCTCCGGTTAATTTTTTTCTGAGCTGTGCTGTCGAAAGATTTCCAATCACTATCATTTGTATTCATTTTTTTCTCCTTAAAAAATTAATAAATTAAGAAGCAATTGTTATTTTCTCTGAACCGATTTGCAACTCATTATATTTTAATCACAAGACTGCCATGTAAAATTGCCTTTATTGATTCCAACAACTCTCATACAGTTATGAAAATTATTTTCCGGAATTCAATTTTATAGGAAGTCCATCCCATTATCACTTTTAATGGCAATGGAGATTATCATTACTTAATTCGAATATAGAGAAGTTAATTTACCCGCTTTAGATGACTTTATTAAATTATATTGAAAAGTGTTAAGTATCAAGAAAATTTATAAAAAAGGGGAAATTTTTTAGTGAGTTTTTAACGATTGGATTAAAGATATAATTCCTATCTTTTGACATTTTGTGTTAATAAATCTTAGTAAATCCAAATAACTAACCGGGATTTACTCCATTACTTTCTTTGTCTATAGGCAATCAAAAATCAAATCGCAAATCTTATTTAATGTTTTCACCTTAGTAACTCAAGCTTATTGTTAATAAGGAAACCTTATTACCTGATTCAATGTATTAACATGAACATCATATACCCTAAAAAAATCCCTTCCGGCAAAATAGCAAGCAGCTGACCATAATGATTTACAATAAAATTTAAAAAAAATAATTAAAATTGCTAAAGCACACATTCTGAATAATGCCGTATTATTATCATACAGGTTATTAATCCAAAAAATTGCTTGTTTTAGTTCAGCAGTTAATTTTATTGATTTAGGTTCAGAAGGAATATTGTAAAATGAAATTGAATAACCAATTAGATTCAGATACAACAAAACATGTTCATCCGAGTATCTTTATGTTCCTGTATTTACCATTTGGAGTTTTAAGCGGATATGTGACCGTTACACTGGGATATCTGCTGACCAATGCCGGTATCCCGTTAGTCCAGGTTGCTCCTATTGTTTCAATCGGATTACTGCCCAATATTTTAAAGTTCCTATGGGCCCCTTTGATTGATACAACATTAACAGTAAAAAAATGGTATCTGCTGACAAATGTATTAACGGCAATTGGTATTATGATAATAGGTATTCTGCCTTTACAGACCGGATACCTCACAACAATTACACTAATAGTTTTGTTTACCAATGTGGCAAATTCTTTTATAGCTATGACTACGGAGAGTTTAGTAGCGCATGATGTACCTGATAATTTGAAAGGCCGTGCAGGCGGCTGGCTGCAGGCAGGTAATCTTGGCGGATTAGGATTAGGTGGAGGAGCCGGTTTATGGCTTGCAGATAAAATCTCACCTTTCGCCGGTGCTGCGATAATAGCAATCGCAATCTTATTATGCAGCTTCGGTTTGATTTTTCTTTCCGAACCTCCTTCATTCATTAAAGAAAAGAGTTATTTGAAAACCATTCGTAATTTGAATAGAGATATCTGGTCTTTATTGAAATCACGGATGGGATTTTTAGCACTCATTTTATGTTTTCTGCCCATTGGATCGGGCGCCGCATCAAATTTATGGTCAGCCATATCGAAAGATTGGGGTGCCTCTGCAAATACCGTAGCACTTATTGTTGGAGTTGTCGGCGGAGTTCTTTCGGCAATAGGCTGTTTAACCGGCGGATGGATAAGCGACCTGATGGATCGCAAAAAGGCCTACATTTTATTTGGTATGGTGCAAGCGCTTTGTGCACTTGGTATGGCTTTTAGTCCCCGTACCCAGGAGATGTTTATCCTTTGGACATCACTCTACGCAGTAAGTACAGGGCTTACTTACGCCGGTTTCAGCGCATTTGTTCTTGAAGCTATAGGTAAAGGTGCTGCAGCAACTAAATACAATGTATTTGCTTCTCTTTCAAATGCACCGATTTATTATATGATTTTCGTTGATGAATGGGCGCATGGGAAATGGAGTGCATTCGGTATGCTGATAGGCGAAGTAATTATGGCAATTATAGGAATAGTTTTATTTATATCAATATTTATATCGGTTAATAAGTTAAAACCGGCTGCAGTAAGTAAAATTTAAAAATATTAATTATCACGTATATTTAATTAATCTTGATATTTATTTTCTAAATAAAATTGTTGATTTTGAATATTGTCAACATATTATACCTGTTCAAAATAAATCTTTTATTGTATTAAGACCATTTTCTTTATCTGGACAAAATCACCAGCTTGAATACTGAAAAAATATACACTGCTGCTAAATCTACTTGCATTCCACTTAACTTCATAATATCCCGGTTTTTGCTTTTCATTTACTAATATGGCCACTTCTCTGCCGAGAATATCATAGATCTTCATAAGTATGCTTTTTTGTGAAATAAAATTGGCTCCCGTTTACACCCGGTAAAAATCCTTCTAAAATCCTTCTCGATTTCACCAAACTTATCAACAATTTTTCACCTAAAGAATGTGGCAAATTGTATATTTTATTATACAAAATTAGGTCAAAAATCCGAGTTCGGGCGAACTGAACAACATAGAGAAAGAGAGCTTAGGAGAGTAATGTGGATATGTGGATAAGTTTTTTGGGCAGCAAGATGGAATAAAAGGAGCAAGCAAAAAAACAATCAAAAAAAAATTGTGCAAGATAAGAAGAGTAACAATTCGCTCGGGGCGGTTTTCAACTTTAATTGCAATTAGGTTTTATGATTGAATGGCTTGGTTAAATATTTTTTCTCGAATATAGACATTTTAAAATTAATAGTGTACATTTGAACACTATTTTTATGGAGACAAATTATGGAAGAGTTTAAGTCAAAATTTGAGGATTTAATTAACAGGGGTTATGAAATCAGCTTTTCTGAAAAAGATAATTATAATCAGTTCGCTAAGGTACATGAAAAGATATATTATGCTTCATTTAAGAAAAACGGTAAAGAAATATTTCACTTTCCCTCCAGAATTTCCTCTGAAAAAGCTTTCATGGACGGTTATAACTTTATACCAAAGATTGAAAAACTGCTTAATAAACAAAGATAAATTATTGAGTATTGATTTCCGGGAGATGAGAATGATAGACTTCAAAGAGAAATATGACGATTTGATAAACAGAGGTTATTTAATTGATTTTTATGAAGAAGACAGAGAACTTAAGATAACAGGTAAATACCATGCATTCTGTGTTTCAATTAAGAAAAAGGATAAAGTTGTTCTGAATCATTTCTCTAAAAAATCCTGCGAAGAAGCTTTAATCGTGGCACATGAACTTTTAGAGATTAGGAATCAGTATTTTAATTAAACGTAAAAATTTCAATAAAAAAATACCGGTTTATCTGTCATTTTTTACAGTTCAAGCTTAATAAAATTGTATTTAACTTTTATTTTAATGGTTAAATATGGTAAAATTCTTGATCATAAACTGGAAAAGGAAATTATGTATGAATATAGAAATTAAATCAATTTTATTTGCAATGGTATTGCCGCTGTTATTTATTGTTGTTGCCAGTTTACCGGTGGGAATACTAGGTTACCGTAATCGCGAGTTGGCTGCTGTCAGCATAGCAGTAATAAGTATAGTCCTAGGATTTATATTATCGCTAAGTAATCTAAAAAGAAGAATGAAAGGCAGCCCGTTCAATCCAATTAACTTAATCTGTGCTTTCATCCTGGCCTTGCCTGCACTTTATCTGGTACTGTATTATAAATAAATTAAATTTCAAATACCTCATCATTTAATTCTTCGTCTATCTCAACTTTTATATCCATATCTTCATTTTCAAAATATACTTTCTTACCCTCAGCGATTATTCTGATTTCATGTTTATTCATCAGACTTCTCAATTCGCTTAGAAATTGTTTGGTATTCTTGTCATCCTGGATTGAAATACCTTAGAATTTTTAATTAAAATTAGCTGAAATTGAAATTGAAATTGAAATTGAATATTACAAAAAATATCTTGCGTAATTTAGATCACCGGCTAAATAATGTACACTCCCCTTAAATGGCGGTTTGCAAATTAATCCTGAATAAATATTAATTAAATCCACAAGTGCCGGTACTTTCACCGCTGCGGGTGAAAAATAGATGAAGTGTGTGTTTTGCTCTTTCCCTTCAAAAATTGCTATCCCCTTTGAATGCCTTTTCTCTGTGTATGCGTCTATTACATCATGAATTATTCCTGCAATTTTATCTTTTTCTCCCGATAACTCTTCTTCATAATCGAGAGGTATTTTATGCCAGCTCAAATTAATTCTCTTTTAATGATTGTTTATTAATTTACTCTTTTTTATTAATATTGCTGTGAATTCTATCAAACCAGAATTATCAAATAACAAAATATTTATGAATAAATTAATAATCGGTACCTGCAGCTGGAAATATGATTCCTGGAAAGGAATAATTTATCCTAACGAGGAGAATATTAATTATTTAAAAGAATATTCTAAACATTACAAATCTGTTGAAGTAGATCAATGGTTTTGGTCTTTATTCAATATAGTAAAGCTGCCGGACAAAAAAACAGTCGATGAATATAAGAAATCTGTCCCGGAAGATTTTAAGTTTACGGTTAAAGTCCCTAACTCAATTACCCTTACTCATTATTACAGCAGAAATAAATCAGAGCCATTAAAGAAGAATCCTCACTTCATGTCGGTTGATTTATTCGAGGAGTTCCTGCAGACAATGAAGCCTATTAAAAATCAAATTGGTTCTTTAATCTTCCAGTTTGAATATTTGAACAAACAGAAGATGTCTTCACTCTCTGAGCTTCAAAGACACCTGCACCAGTTCTTCACTTCCCTACCCGCAGATGTTCCGCCAATGTCAATCGAGATAAGAAATCCGAATTATCTTAATACATCTTATTTCAGATTTCTGAAAGACCTGGAGCTTACAAATGTTTTTCTGCAGGGATATTTTATGCCGCCGGTTGTCGGGATTTACAATAAGTATAAAGAATATATTAAAGGGCAGACAATTATCAGGCTGCATGGGCCGGATAGAAGCGGGATAGAAAAAATATCAGGAGAGAATTGGAATAAGATTTATATAAACCGGGATGAGGAATTGAATGATATAGTTGAGATGATTAAAGATTTGAATAAAAGAGGTGTAGATGTTTATTTAAATGTTAATAATCATTATGAGGGGTGCGCGCCGATGACGATTGAGAAGGTTGTAAAATTAATGCCGGGTGCGTAAAAATACGTCGGATTAAAATGCAATGTTATATACTAACTTTTACAAATCATATTTAATTGATGTACTTAAAGGGAAATATATTGGTTCATCAAAACACGCGATCAATTCTCCATCAAGCACTAAATGAAAACTAGCAGTAATTTCAACTTCCAAACCCAAACTAAAATTTATTTGAGCAACAGAATAATTTTTATTTGAATATGAATATGGACGGGTTATTTTATTTGAAATACCTTCCATCCATTCTGTGATAAACACATTACCTTGGTTAATTAGTAGTAGACCTGTTCCAATTCCCAGATAAGATCTTATTTCTTTCTTACTAATATAGAATTTACTTCCATATAGTTTGCTTCCAATCGAAAGTTCAATCACAGAGCTATTTTCACCACTTATGCTATATCTATATCCTGCCTCTTCAGTAACAATAAGGGTTACAAGTTTTGAATTAAAATAATGTTGCTGAAATGATGAAGATAGAAACAAAGAAATACTTTCTGCAAGTTTATAATTAGATGTGAAATTAATTAGATATCCATTTTCCCAATAAGGTAATTTAGTTTTATCTAATGCATAAGAAATATAGCCTCCCCCAAGTGAGAAACCATATTTACTTTGAGCTGATAAATTCTCAAAGAAGAAAAATGAGAGAAAAAATATTATTAAAATTATCCTTTTCATTTAAAATTTTCTTTTATTATATAACGGACAAGCAATTAAGTTGCAGCCCATTCCTAATGTAAAAAATATAATTTCAAAGTACTGCCGGGTTCATATTTTACCAAATATTCTAGATTATAATATACACCGCACACTTTAATAAATGGACTTTCTATTTTATAACCACCGCAGCTTTCTCCATTATTATCATTAACCCAATCATTCTGAACATTATCATATATAAATGCAACTGCCAATGTTGGGTGTGATTCATCAATTAATGTTTGGAGTTTCTGGGCTATGATTTCAGCTTTGGTTAACTCTGGCGGGGAAACTATTTCATTATCTTTTTCACAGCCAATAATTATAATGCCCAACAATAGATAAAATATTATGAAAATTTTTTTCATATTTTTCTCCAGAATTTGAATATTCGGTTTTAATCCGATCATATCACCGCTCAGTCAATTCATTTTTAAAATTTGAATATTTATGTTTTACTAAGAATTGCTTGATTCTCCCCAGATATTTTTATGATCGACTCAACTTAAATCAAAATAGATAATTTTGCAATAGTTTTTTTTAGCTATAAAATATTTTCAAGTTATATACTATCTTTATTTCAGCAAAAGCATTTTACTAACCTTCGTATATTGACCAGTTGTAATCTTATTGAAATAAACACCTGATGGAAGATTTTGTGCATTCCAGGTTACTTTGTACATTCCGCTGTGTTTTTCTTCGTTTACTAATGTCGTTACTTCCCTTCCTAATAGATCATATATTTTCAGTGTTACAAAACTACTTTTAGGTAATGAATAAGTGATAGTTGTAGTCGGATTAAAAGGATTAGGATAGTTCTGTTGAAGAGTATATCCTGATGGTAAATTACTTTGATTATTTTTTGTATCAGTCAGCACCATTTCCGAAAGAGGACGACGAAATAATCCAAAGTTCCTTGTTGAGCCAATAAGAGTATTGTTAATAACAGCCATAGAATAGATGCCTGTTCCCTCCGGTAAGCCGTTATTAACCGGAGTGCAGTTTGCTGCATTGTCGGTAGAAAGATAAATTCCTGTTCCTGAAAAATCTGTACCTCCGGAGAAAATATTATTGCCGACTAATAATAAGGAATATACAACCGGCAGATTTATAAACCCATTATTCAATGCAGTCCAGTTTGTTCCATTGTCAGTCGTAAGATAAACTCCGCTCTCAGTTCCTGCAAAAATATTGTTTCCATTGGCAAGTAAGCAACCAATAGTTATCGGCAAACCATTATTAGCGGAAGTCCAGCTTAATCCTCTGTCGGAAGATACATATACTCCATGATAAGTAACTACTGCAAAAGTATTACTTCCGCTTATAGCCATTGAAGTTACGATTGAATTATCCGGCAAACCATTGTTAACCGTATTCCAGTTCGTTCCATTGTCTGTTGAAAGGTAAATGCCGCTTCCTGTTCCTGCAAAAATATCACTCCCTGATACAATTAAAAAATTTTCATCGTTTACGGTGCTTGGCAACTTACTAAGTTCCACCCATTGAGCATTAACATTTATGCAAAAAATAAATACCAATGACAAAATTAAAAGTATAAATTGATTTTTCATTTTGACTCCAATTTATTATGCCTAACTTATTG
>CAVRQC010000011.1:0-3925 GCA_963723205.1 uncultured Ignavibacteriales bacterium | reverse complement strand
ATCTACGGCTAAAGCTCGGAAAGAAGTCAGTTCAACTGGCAATGGTGTTTGCATCAAATCTAATGTACGATAATCACTTGCATTTGCTCCTCCCCATTCACTTCCCCACCACTGTTTAGCAAATTCGCCATAAGTTCCCCAAGGTTGACCATATGCAATGGCATCGGGATCAAAAATAACTACAGATAATGTAAGTGTACTAGGCATTACAGAAAATCCTATTGAATCAAGATGAATAACCATTTCGGCTGTGTAACCGTTATCTATATCAGTTGAATCATATATGGTACCGTTCACAATACCAATTCCATTAAAACTGCCGGCAGGCGCAGGGTTTCCGCCTCCGGTCTCAGCTCCGAATGTAGTGTCACCCTTTACATACAAGTGAAATTCCATATCGGTGTTAGTTCCATCCTTCAATTTCATAAACATCCCATCACCTTCCCAATCGAATTTACAAACGTATTTATCATCTGATTGAAGGGATATATAAAGGTTCATACCGCTAGTTAAAAAACGGACATAGCAAGTTGAAGTATCGTGGTATGGACCTTTTACTATCAAGCCACTAGTATTAGTCGGAGTATAAACATTTCCCGAACCTGTACCGTTAAGTCGGAACATAAGTCTTGGCGTATCTGCAGACCAATCAGGCTCATTCAAATTGCCATCAACTGTGATTGGACCAGTTGCTTGATAAACCGGCAGCGATGCCGGATCAGAGTTTTGTGCCTTCAAATTTATCATTGAAGAAAAAACAAAAATAGCAAGAAGACACGACGTGGTAAAGATTTTTTTTAGCATAGGACGACTCCCATTTTATTAATGAAATTAATTAATTAATTAATTAGAGGACTATGTTCAATCAAATTAAGAAGAAATTGTAAACGTTTACATTTAAATGTAAAAGATATATATTTATTTGTCAAGTTAAATCTTTTCAAAGTTTTATAAGAGCATAATTTTTGCAATAACAACCTTTTATATATTTATTTCAATTATTTTCTTTTTCATCGGATTAATTAGAACTGCGAAATTTCAATAAAATTCAATATTTTTATGTAACCTATTAAAAAAGAAAAAATAAATGAAAATTATTTTGTTCGTTTTTTCCCTTAATATTTTTTCGATATTTTCAATTTACTTATCAGCTCAAACTATAAAATTAGATGATTTTGAAAATCTTAATATCTGGCAAAAAGTTATTTCCGATGGAGCTAGTATGAATGTTTCCCTGGTAAAAGGAGTGAAAGGGAATGCAATTAAAATAGATTATAAGTTTACCGGTGCAGGTTATTGCGGCATAGTTAAGAATCTTTCAGTAAACCTTCCCTCTAATTACAAATTTAATTTTTATTGTAAGGGCATCTCTCCTAAAAATAATCTGGAATTTAAATTGGATGATTCGACAGGCAATAATGTCTGGTGGTATGTTTATAGAAGATATGATTTTCCTAAAGAATGGACTTTACACACGGTTAGGAAAAGACAGATAGGATTTGCCTGGGGACCTAGAGGCGGAGGTGAATTAAAACATCTTAGAAAAATTGAACTCATAATTTCAGCAGCTGCCGGAGGAAGCGGAACGGTTTATCTTGATGAATTATCTTTTAAAGAATTACCGTCGCCTCAAACTAAAATTATTATTCCTTTGGTAAAAGCTTCTTCGTCGCTAAAAAGCAAGCCTTCATTTATTTTTGATAAAAATCTCTTGACGGAATGGAAAAGCAAACCTGATGAGAAACAATCATTAATAATAGATTTTAAATATCTGCGTGAATACGGTGGAATTATTATTAATTGGGACAGCTTAGATTTCGCTGTTAATTACGAAGTACAATCTTCGGATGATTTGAAAAACTGGAAAACATTATATACAGCTAAAAATGATTCTCGAAAAATCAGCTTTATCCCTTTGCAGGATAACGAATCAAATTATATGAGAATAAATCTTATTAAAAGCAGCAGACAAAAAGGTTACGGAATAAAAGAATTAAGTATTGAAAATTATAAATTCGCGGAAGATGACAATTATCGTTTCGAACAAATTGCCGGTTATTATCCAAAAGGATATTTTCCTAAATATTTATTAAACAAACAAACTTACTGGACATTAGTTGGAATTAATGGCGGGGAAAAGAAAGGTTTAATTAATGAAGAAGGTATGATCGAAACCAGTAAAGAAAGTTTTTCGATTGAACCGTTTCTGTTTTATAATAATAAATTTATCACTTGGAGCAATGTAAAATTAAAACAAGGACTTGAACAAAACTATCTTCCCATTCCAAATGTTACATGGTTAAGGGAAGATCTTAAACTTGAAATTAAAGCTTTTGCATACGGTAAAATGGATTCTTCATCTATGTATATTAAATACTCAATAACCAATACATCAAAAAAAATACAAGAAGGAAATTTATTCCTAGCCATAAGGCCATTTCAAGTAAATCCTCCATGGCAGAATTTAAATACAACAGGCGGGGTTACAAAAATAAATTCTATTGAATATAATGATGGAATAGCAAATGTTAATAAAATAAAGAGTTATATCCATTACAAAACCATCAAATTTTGGCTCTTCGACTTTCAGCAACGGATCAATTGTTAATTTTATAAGCAGATAACTCTCTTCCGAAAAATTCCTACAGTTAAAGATGAATTACGGAATTGCATCTGGTGCTTTTCAATATTCATTTAAACTTGATCCTGGTAAAACTTACAGTGCTGTTTTAATAATCCCTTTTGATAAAAAATATTCAGCAGATATTAGCAATAATTCTGCAGTTTCATTATATGATTCAAAGCTTAAACAGGTTGCTGACGAATGGGTAAAAGAATTAGATAATGTAAAAATAAACCTTCCCCCATCTGAAGATAAATTAGTTAACACTTTAAAAAGTAATCTAGCTTATATTTTAATTAACCGCAGCAATAATGCTTTGCAGCCTGGCCCAAGATGTTATGACAGAGCCTGGATTCGGGACGGTGCATTGATGTCTACTTCCCTACTTCGTTTTGGCATAACTAAAGAAGTTAAAGATTTCATTAATTGGTACTCAAAATATCAGTTCCCTTCGGGAAAAATTCCATGCGTGGTTGATCAAAGAGGTGCCGATCCTGTTCCCGAAAACGACAGCCAGGGTGAATATATTTATCTATTAAGACAATATTTTAATTTCACTAAAGATACCGCAATGCTGGAAAGTAAATGGGAAAATATTAAAGCAACCGTAAATTATATTAAATACCAGATATCAGAAGAATCTACTGAAAAAAATAAAAACGGTACAGATGAACAAAAATCATTTTACGGATTGGTTCCTGCATCTATAAGTCATGAAGGTTATTCGGCAAAACCAATGCATTCGTACTGGGACGACTTTTTTGTATTAGAGGGATTGAAAGATGCAGAATCCATTGCAAAAATTCTTAATAAAAAAGATAAGGTTAAAGAATATGCAAAACTCCGCGATGAATTTAGAAAGAATCTGTATAATTCCATAAACCTGGCAATGAAAAATAAAGATATAGATTATATTCCCGGCTGTGCAGAACTTGGCGATTTTGATGCTACGTCAACAACAATAGCAGTATATCCTTGCGGCGAATTAAAATATTTACCCGAGCCGGCTCTTCAAAATACTTTTAATAAATATTTTGATAATTTTGAAAAACGCCTTAATCCAAATGACAATTGGGTGAATTATACTCCATATGAAATTAGAGTTGCCGGTACTTTTATCTATTTAAATGAAATCAATCGCGCATATGATCTCTTAAACTATTTTATAAAAGATCAGCGGCCTGAAGGATGGAATGATTGGGCGGAAGTTGTTTGGAAGGATCCTGAAACTCCAAAGATGATCGGCGATATGCCGCACACCTGGGTGGGATCAGCTTTCGTAGACGCTGTTCGTGCTCTTTT
>CAVRQC010000010.1:0-5878 GCA_963723205.1 uncultured Ignavibacteriales bacterium | reverse complement strand
AGGAAAGACTCTATTGTAGAAGTCCCAATCCCTGTAAGAGACTCGCTAAAAACATTAACACTAAAAAATCAGTTCCTAAGTAACACGATAGTTCAGAGCGTAAGCTTTTCAAGTACCGGTACAGCTTCAACAAACAGGTGGAGAGGCACCTGTAAGGTGAAAATGAATAATGAAATAAAGAAGTATAATTCTATGATAAAATTTGTCGATTCTGATTTTATCAGAACTTACGGAATAAAACTGCTCGCCGGTGAAAACATCAGGGAAAACTCAGCAGAAAAGATATTTGTAGTTAACCAGGAATTTGTAAAACAAATTGGACTTGGCAAAAGTTACGATAAAGTGATCGGTTTGACTATTAATATCTGGGGAGATGAAGGGAAAATAATCGGCGTAATTAAAGATTTTAATGAATCGAGTCTGCACGATAAAATGGAACCACTGGTAATGACATCTGCTCGAAAGATCTATAACCAGGCCGCCATAAAACTTGCTCCGGGGTCACGTAAAAAAGAATTAGAATTTATAAAATCAACATGGGCATCAATTTTCCCTAATAACATTTTCGATTATACTTACCTGGATCAATACATTGATTCTTTTTATAAGGACGATGCAAAGATGCTGACGTTTCTCTATGTGTTCAGCGGGCTTGCAATTCTACTTGCCTGTCTCGGCTTGTTCGGACTTGTTTCATTCCTGACTGTTAACAGGACAAAAGAAGTAGGTATCAGGAAAGTACTGGGTGCTAGTATTCCTTCTCTTTTAAGATTACTTTCAAAAGATTTCCTGTTACTTGTTCTTTTTGCAAATATAATTTCCTGGCCCATGGCCTATTACTTTATGAACAAATGGCTGGAGGATTTCGCTTACCGGATCGAAATAGGAATAACAGTTTTTATTGCCACCACAATTCTGTCGATAATTATCTCATTTTTAACAATAGTTTACCAGGCTTTGAAGGTTGCAAATTCAAACCCGGTGGATGCATTACATTACGAATGATATGAGGAAATCAAATTGTTTAAGAATTATCTAAAGATTACACTAAGAAACATAACCAAAGGTAAATTCTATTCACTGATTAATATTACCGGACTTGTTACTGGTCTGACCGCATTTATTCTGATTGCACTTTATGTACAAAACCAGTATTCATATGATTCATTTAATAAAAAAGCAGATAGAATATACAGGGTAAATAAAATTAATACACCAAGTTTAGGAACTGAAGAAAGGCACGCAATCAGTTCCGGAATGATGGGGCCGGCAATGGTTAAAGATTACCCTGAAGTTGAACAATCTATACGGGTTTTACCATGGTTTTCTGATCTTTTGTTTAAAAGAGATAATAAAGAATTCAAAATATCCGATGTGGTTTTTGCTGATTCTAATTTCTTCAATGTATTTGATTATAAATTACTTGAAGGTGATTCAAGAAATGCTCTCGTTAATCCCATGTCCGTTATTCTATCAAAAAAGGTTGCTAAATTATTTTTCGGTAAAGATGATCCTGTAGGGAAAATAATTTATGATTCAGATAAAGTTCCATTTAAAGTTACAGGTGTTATAGAAAATACTCCGGATAATTCGCATTTGAGATATAATATTCTTATCTCCTGGAGTACAACTGTCAGGGGAGATGAGGGGTGGCGAATGTTATGGGCAAATAACTGGATTACCCAGGTTGATTATACTTATTTGTTATTAAAGCCTAATGCAAATTATAAAGAACTTGAAAAAAAGTTTTCTTCTTTAATTAAACAGCATCTGCCTACAAAAGCTGATCAATATAAACTTTACCTCCAACCGCTGGATGATATTTATCTTGGTTCATCTGCTCTTTTGTTTACCAGAGGTACAAGGCAGGGGAATGGTTCTTATGTTAAAATATTATTATTTGCAGCAATCCTCATACTTCTTATAGCTTCTTTTAATTTTATGAACCTGACTTCCGCACGAGCTTTAAAAAAGGCAAAAGAGGTTGGTGTGAGAAAAACATTCGGCGCACAAAAACTTCAAATAATAAAGCAATTTCTCTTTGAATCACTTTTAATTACAACACTGGCAACTTTACTATCAGTTTTATTTGTCGAAGTATTGCTTCCTGTGTTCAATAATCTTGCTGGAATTAAATTAAGTATTAACTATCAGCAATTATTCTTATTCATCATTTTGCTCACATTAGTTGTTGGTATATTTTCTGGAATATATCCTGCAATATTGTTATCACGATTTAATTCAATACGAGTACTTAAAGGTGTCGGAATAAAAGGAAGAAACAAAAATATTTCAAGGAAAATATTTGTAGGTGTTCAGTTTGTAATCTCCGCTTTTTTAATAACATCTACAATAATAATATTCAGCCAGATGAATTATGTACAGAATAAGAATTTAGGATTTAATCCTGACCAGGTAATAACTCTTGAAACAGGAGGGACAAGTTTTTCGAATAAACTTGAGGCTTTTAAAAATGAACTTTTAAAAAATCAATCGATAAAATCCGCCACAGTTTCAAATTCTGTACCCGGACAGAATATGATGAGTTACCAGATTCTTCCCGAAGGCAAAGCTGATAATGTTGAATATATTTCATCAACTATTAGAGTAGCGGATGCAAATTTTGCAAAAACATACGAACTGGAATTATCATCTGGACGATATTTTTCTGATAAGTTTCCTACTGATAAAACAAATGGAATTGTAATTAACCGGACACTTGCTGATCAACTTGAGTGGAAAAACCCTGTAGGAAAAAGACTTGATATTAAAGGTGAGGTAAATAGCGGTAAAGTTATCGGTGTTGTAAAAGATTTTCATATGAACTCACTCCATCATAAAATTGGTCCCATAGTTTTTTATTTTAGTCCTAAAGCACGGACAACATCAATTAAAGTAAAATCAGCCAATATCTCATCAACAATCAATTATATAAAAAAGACCTGGGCAAAATTCGATCCGGAATATTCATTTGAATATAAGTTCCTGGATAAGAGTTTTGAACATTTATATCAATCAGATTTAAAAATGATGAACATTTTAGGAATATTTTCAGGGTTTGCAATTTTTGTTGCATGTCTTGGGCTGTTAGGATTGATTGCATATTCATCAGAAAGAAGAAAGAAGGAAATAGGGATCCGAAAAGTACTTGGTGCAAATTCAAGAGGAATAATCCTGCTCTTGTCTAAGGAATATTTATTAATTATTAGCATATCTACTTTATTATCCTGGCCGGCTACCTATTATTTAATGAACAATTGGCTTAAGGATTTTGCTTACAGGATTGGTCTAAATGCCTGGATGTTTCTGCTGGCCGGAATTATTTCTTTAGTAATAGCATTTTTTACAATGCTATATCAGGCCTTAAAAGTTACAAATTCTAATCCTGTCGAAGCACTACGATACGAATAGTATTTTAGTGCGGAGATCCCGGCGAGTCGAAAGACGAGACGGATTAAAGCTTTGAGGTATGAATAATAAAAGAGGTATAAATGATTAGAAACTATTTGAAGATTGCATTTAGAAATTTATTTAAAAATAAAGGCTACTCAATTATAAATATTGCAGGTTTGAGCCTGGGCTTTGCAGTGTGTTTTTTGATCATAATATTTTTAGAATACCATTTGGACTTCGATAAGCATAATAAAAATTTTGACCAGATTTATAGAGTAGCAATTAAACAAAACCTTGCTGACGAAACAATTAGAAACGGAAATATGCAGGGTCCGCTTGCTAGTGCATTGGTTAATGAAATACCGGGAGTTAAATCTGCTGTTAGATTAAGAAATAGAGGTAAAACGCTTGTACAAATTGGAAATAAATCTTTTTATAATGATGAAATACTGTATACCGATCCCTCCTTTTTCAGAATATTTAGTTATCCTATAATTCGTGGAAACACCGACAATATTTTGAATCACAATAATGATATAGTATTGACTAAAGAAACAGCAGATAAGTATTTCCCTAATGAGAATCCAATCGGGAAGCAAATAACTTTGAATGAAAATGAAGTATATACTGTCAGCGGAATAATAAATTACCCTCCTCAACAATCACACATCAGTTTTTCTATGCTCATTAATACACCGAAAAAACTTTATGGACTAAATGTTAACGAATGGAATAAAATCAGTGGATTTTATACATATATCCTGTTAAACAAAAAAGTTAAACCTGAAAGTATATTGTCACAAATACCTGTTGTCCTAAAAGGGAAATTAGCTGATAAACAGTTACAAAAGTCGGAGTTTTATTTACAACCCCTAAAAGACATACATCTTAAATCTGATCTCAACTGGGAGCTATTTCCCGGGCGAATTTTTGATATTCGTTATGTTTATATATTTGCATTGATAGGAGCATTTATTTTGTTGATAGCTTGTATTAATTATATAAACCTGGCTACAGCCAGGGCTACAACAAGATTAAAAGAAGTGGGGGTCCGTAAAGTATCAGGTGCAAAAAGTAAAAACCTGTTCTGGCAGTTTACTGGTGAATCGATTCTGCTTACTGTGTTTGCTGCAATTATATCAGTTTGTTTGGCGGAAATATTACTTCCCTTAATTAACAGTTTAATGGATTTGGATCTTTCAAGCAATTTAATCCGGACACCGTGGTTTATAGCTCTATTTATTATTGCAATTTTATTTATTGGGACCCTTTCAGGAATTTATCCTTCACTTATTTTATCCTCGTTTAAACCTTCGGATGTATTTAAGGGCAAAGCAGTGGTTTTGTCAAAAGGCAAAATGAGGAAAGGTTTAGTGATCTTACAGTTTGCAATAAGTATGATACTTATCATATGTACATTTATTATATACAGGCAATTGAACTTTTTCCAAAATCTTAACTTAGGGTTAAATCCCGCGCAAGTATTAAATATTTCTCTTGAAACAAAGGGTGAACAGCATGCAGCCGTATCCTTTGTAAATAGATTAAAAGCTAATTCAAATATTGTTAATATTTGTCAATCAACCTCAATTCCTGAAAAAGGAGGTGTAGCATTATATCTAAGTCCTAATGGAAAAGATGCACCTGTTTTTCCTGTTAACTATAACCAGGTAGATAATAATTATTTAAAAACGCTCGGGATTAAATTATTGTCCGGTAGAGAAATAAGGATCGAAGATGCAAACAGGGAAGATAATATAGCCTTAATAAATGAGGCAGGAATAAAAAAAATGGGCTGGACAGTTAAAGAAGCAATAGGTAAGAAGTTTGATAGATTTAAAATTATCGGTGTTGTAAATAATTTCCATTTCAAATCTTTTGAAAACAAAATCAGCCCTGCCATTATGGTACCCATTGGAAATAATTTGCCAGAATTTATTTCGGTAAGATTACCTTCAAATGGTATTTCAGCTACAATGGAAACTATTAAAGAAGAATGGAAAAGAAGTGTAGGTGATTACCCATTTAGCTATTCTTTCCTTGATGATACATTTGAAAGCCTCTACCGATCAGAAATGAGGCTTGGTAACCTGTTTGTCGTATTTTCAGTTGTTGCAATTTCAATTGCCTGTTTGGGATTGCTTGGCTTAATGGCTTTTATTACATCAAGCAGGACAAAAGAAATCGGGATCAGGAAAGTGCTTGGAGCTTCATTTATAAGCCTGGTGAAACTACTTGCACGGGATTTTATAAGACTTGTAATGATTGGATTCTTGCTATCTGTACCGGTTACCTGGATTGTAATGAATAAATGGCTTGATAATTTTGCTTATCGTACTGAAATAAACCTGTGGATCTATTTGATTTCAGGTGTATTTACTTTTTTACTTGCGTTCATTACAGTAAGTACTTTAGCCATTAGAGCTGCCAAAGCAAACCCTGTAGAATCTTTGAAGTATGAATAATTAATATTAGGGGTGTTTTT
>CAVRQC010000009.1:0-68625 GCA_963723205.1 uncultured Ignavibacteriales bacterium | reverse complement strand
TTTAAAATAAAAAAGCCCGGCCGAAACCGGGCTTTGATTTATATTTAAGGGTTTAATTCAGGCTAACGACCGGGAAATTTACTCCCTTTAAGCTTATTTCTTCTACTTTTAGCTTTACAACTCCTTTTTCTATCATTCCGAGAGAAAGAGCTGCTGCTTTAGACAGATCTAACTGTCTTCCACTCACATAAGGACCTCTGTCGTTAATCCTCACAATAATTGACTTATTATTTCTCAAATTCGTTAACTTTAATAAAGTACCAAATTTAAGTTTTTTGTGAGCAGCCGTAAAAGCAGACTGGTTAAAAATTTCCCCGTTTGCAGTTAATTTACCGTTAAAACGAGGACCGTACCATGAAGCAGTCATTACACCCTTATCAATATAATTGACTATTGAATTATTTATGGTATTTTCTTCTTCATTAACAGGAACTGTTTCTTCTTTATTCATTGGCTCATTAGCTTTACTAACATCATTTGTAACAAATGTAAACCCTACCAATGAAATCATACCTAAAATTATTAACATTTTCGTTAATGACTTCAACATTACCTCTCAATTTGTGAAAGAACTTATACAAACATATTTTTTAACCTATGTAATATCAATAAAACATATCACTTAATTACCCAGATAGATTATATTGCAAATTTTCGACTATATTAGTATTTAAGTCGAAATATTTGTTTGTTTTTATAGTTTCCGGAAGGACTTAGATTATCATCGGACTTGATTTAAATCATAGCTTTGAAATTTGACTTGCTAAATCTCTAAATCTGTTAGGAAATTTTTATAAATATGGACTGTAATTTTCTATATTTAAAATTATCCAACTAACCTAAAGGATAATACTTTTAATAGTATTACATAACAAAGTAGGTTAAAATTACGTCATTTATTCAAGAATTTTCTTAAGGAGCTTTTAATGATATTCCCGGAAATAGCTTTTGCAATTTCTCTTCTGTTCGGATTGCATGTTTTGACATATTTCTTTCTAAAAAAACCTGCCCCTGTTTTTTCGGTTTTATTTCATATCTTCGGATTTTTGATAGGATTCATTTTATTAACAACTTCCGGCGATACATGGGAAAACGGTGTATTATCAGCCAGTTCGGCTTTATTAATCATTGCATTTTTTAGCGGATTTATGTTTTTACTTTTAGATACGATTTCCTTTAAACCACCGTCAAAATTGTTGGGTGTTGGGTATATGACATTATTAGCTATTGGCCTGGTTCTTATGATAATTAAATGAGTTAGATTAATTTTTGCCAAAAATCACTATAAGTAAGATTAAATTACACTAAATTTTAATTGTTTAAGACAATAAATGTTTTTAAGAAGAGATTATTATGTCACAAGTTAACCGTGAGACCAGATCCACTATTATTTTATTCATAGCAATATTAATTGCTGTTGTTGTTACAGTTTGGATAATTTTATCTTTCGACAGACCGAACGACCAGGTCAATCCCAAAAGTCAAACAGGCTTTTTATTAAATGGACAAAATGGTTATAACATTACTTTACAATTGGAAGATAACTTTGTTTAATTTTTAAAATGTAGTATGGGGCTAAAAGAATACAATCAGAAAAGAGATTTTCGAAAAACTTCGGAACCCGAGGGACATACAAAATCCGGAAAAAGTAAACTTTGTTTTGTAGTTCAAAAACACGCGGCGAAAAATCTCCATTATGATTTTAGACTTGAACTTGAGGGGGTATTAAAAAGCTGGGCAGTTCCCAAAGGACCTTCTCTTGATCCTAAAGTTAAAAGACTTGCAATGCATGTAGAAGATCATCCCTATGATTACCGCAATTTCGAAGGAATAATTCCCGAAGGTGAATATGGTGCAGGAGAAGTTATTGTCTGGGATGAAGGTACCTACCACGCTATTAATACTGATGATAAAAAAGAAAGTGAAAAAATATTAAAAGATGGCTATGAAATAGGAGATTTCAAATTTTACCTGGAGGGACAAAAGCTTAAAGGTGAGTTTGTATTGGTAAAAATGAAAAACCGGGGTGAAAAACAATGGTTATTAATTAAACATAAAGATAAATTTGTTTCAACCAAAGATATTCTGGAGGAAGATCGTTCGGTTTTATCCGATAGAACTATTGAAGATATAGCAAATAACGAAAAGCCAAAAAAAAATAAAAACCGGAAGTAAAATAGATTTCCTAACCCTCAAAAACCTTCCTAAAACAAAAACACCTCATAAAATAAAACCCATGTTTGCTTCTATCGGGAATGATGCTTTTGATGACGATAATTGGTTATTTGAAATCAAATGGGATGGATACAGGGCAATTGCTGAAATTGAAAATAAAGAGGTTAATCTTTACTCAAGAAACAATATATCTTTTAATGATAAATTCAAACCTTTAGTCGAATCTTTATCATTTATAGACCATAATGTAATATTAGATGGCGAAATAGTTTCCGTTGATGATAACGGAGTTTCAAAGTTTCAGCTTCACAGAACTTTCAAAAGACCGAGAAAGGAAATCTACTCTATTATATTTTTGATATAATTTACCTTGATGGGTATGATTTGAAAAACCTGCCATTAATAAAACAGAACGAAATCTTAAAACAAATTTTACCAGATATACCGGATTTAAAATACAGCGATCATATTGAAAAAGAAGGTAGATTATTTTATAAAATTGCCGAAGGAAAAAAACTTGAAGGAATATTAGCAAAAAATAAAGATAGTAAATACTATCTAAATAAAAGAAGTAATGAATGGATTAAACTGAAACTCAGGCAAGAACAGGAAGCAATCATCTAGGGATTTACCAAACCTAAAGGGTCAAGAAAAAATTTAGGGGCTTTAATCTTGGGAGCTTACGAAGGAAATACCCTGGTTTATATTGGCCATTCGGGAGGTGGTTTTACTGAAAAGGACCTGGAACTTGCAATAAACAATCACAAAATTAAACTAACTAATGTTAATAAAATATTCTGGCCTAATGAAGGATTTACAAAAGGAAACCTATTGTATTATTACAGAAAAGTTTCAAGTTATATGCTTCCTTATCTGGTTGACAGACCTCAATCATTAAATAGACATCCGAATGGAATTAATGGTAAAAGTTTTTTTCAAAAAGATATTACTCAAAAACATCCCGGTTGGATAAAAACCAAAAAGATTTATTCCGAATCCAACGATAAAGAAATTAACTTCCTGATTTGCATTAGTGAAGCTGCATTGATTTATATGGCTAATCCCGGATGTATTGAAATCAATCCATGGTTTTCGAGAACTACTAATATTGATAATCCAGATTATTTTGTTATAGATCTTGACCCTTAAGATATATCTTTTGAAAAAGTAATTGAAGTAGCCCTGGTAGTAAGAGATGTTCTTGATGAATTAAATACTGAAAGCTTCTGCAAAACCTTAGGCGCAGCAGGTCTGCACATTTATGTCCCTTTAGGTGTAAAATATAAATATAATGCAGCAAAAGATTTTGCACATTTTATTGCAAAGCTTGTTAACAACCGTATCCCTGAAATCACCAGCCTTGAAATAAGCCCTTCAAAAAGAAAAAAGAAAGTTTATCTGGATTACCTTCAAAACAGGTCGAATCAGACTTTAGCCGCACCTTACAGCGTCCGCCCGAGACCAGGAGCTACCATTGCAACTCCGCTATATTGGGAAGAAGTAATATCGGGATTATCTCCCAAAAATTTTACAATACACAATATTCCAGATCGTTTAAATAAAACCGGGGATATATTTAAAGGCATACTTGGAAAAGGAATTGATATTAATAAATCCATTCAAAATTTAGAAGTAATTCAAAAGAAGAATTAGCTTCTTTTTCTTGATGAATTATCCAAAAAAGATATCAGGAACAAACAAATAAATCCCACAGAAGATAATAAGATGTCACTAGTATCTATGGTGAATACAGGTAAATGCCCGAATATACGATTATAAAGTTTAAAGAGAACAAGAGTTGAAAAAAAAGTGGAAAATCCGATTAATCCTGCAATTATCGCTACAAGTAATTGATGGGAAATAGCTCCTGGCAGCTTGGTTTCAGCTATTCCACCCCTCAGATTATGAATCATTATTTCAATCATATATTTTTATTTATTGTTATTATTAGAAAAGATTATCGCAAATGTATATTAATTGTATTAACAAGGAATTAAGAAAATATTATTAAATAAAAACCGGTATAGTTTAAAATTGTAAAGTAATAATCCTCCCGCATCGGGTATATGTCATTAGCACAAAATCTGTAAAAAATAGCAAGCGCATAATAATTAATATGGAAAGAGTTGGCTGTGCTTATGAGCACAGCCGGTGTTTTGTATTTGTAACAATATTATTTAATAATCGATTCAATCTGATCCATTATCTTATTCATTTTATCCATAGTTATTTTAAAAGGTTCTGCAGATAAAGGATCAATTCCAGCTTCTTTAATTAACTCTATCGGAAATTTAGAATCTCCGCCTTTCAATAATTTAAAATAATCATCTACTGCAGGTTGACCATCTTTTATTATTTTTTCAGATAATGCTGTTGCATAGATAAGAGACGTTGCATATTGGTATACATAATAATTATAGTAGAAATGAGGGATAAACTCCCATTCATATGCAATATATGGATCAACAATACAATTCCCCTTATCATTTCCATAATATTCTTTAGTTAATTTATAATAAAGCTTGCTTAATTCTTCCCCTGTAATAGGTTCACCTTTTTCTGCCATCTTATGAGCATCAAGTTCAAATTCTGCAAAAAGAGTTTGCCTGAAGATGGTAGTTCTTAACAATTCTAAATAACTTCCGAGAAGATAAAGTTTTTCTTCTTTTGATTTAGCATGCTGAACCATGTAATTATTAAGAAGACTTTCGTTTAAGGTTGAAGCTATTTCAGCTACAAAAATAGGATAATCCGATTCGGCATAAGGCTGGTTTTTATTTGAAAAATAGCTATGCATTGTATGGCCGAGTTCATGCGCTAACGTAGAAACAGAATAATAGTCATCATTCCAGTTCATTAAAATATATGGGTGAAAATCATACGAAGCACCGGAAGAATAAGCTCCGCTCCTCTTCCCTGTATTCGGCATATAATCTATCCACCTGTCATTAAATGCTTTTTGGATTGTTTCCAGATAATGCTTTCCTAATGGTTTGAGAGCATCCAATATTACTTTCTGACCTTGTTCAACTGTAAAGTCCATCTTGACTTGTTTTACTATTGGAGTATATAAGTCATAATAATGAAGAGTGTCTACACCAAGCATTTTCTTCTTCAATTGCAGAAACCTTTGCAATGTAGGAAGGCTGTTATGAATCTGGGTAATTAAATTTTCATAAACAGAGGTAGGTATATTATTAGGTGCAAGAGAAGCTTCTAATGATGACTTATAATTTCTGTCTTTTGCATATACATAATCAGATTTTTCTTTTCCTGCTAAATTCGCACCTAATGTATTCTGGAAATCCCCGTAATTTTCAAAAAAAGCTTTAAATATTTTTTCCCTGTCTTTTCGATTTTCAACAGCTCTGTATTTTGTATATGTTGATGATGTCAGCTTTACTTCTTCACCTGTTGAAAGTTTAACTTCCGGCTTAGGCATTTCAGCATTGTTAAAAATGCTGAAAACATCATAAGGTGTATCGGTAACTGAACCAAAGCTTGCCAGCAGTTCTTCACCTTCTTTTGAAAGTGTATGAGCCTTTAATCTTATTATATTATTTACAAATACACTAAACTGTTCGAGATCTTTTCTCTCACCAAAGAACTTTTTTATTTTTTCTGTATCAATTTTTAATATTTCCGGTTTAATAAATGCGGTACTTTCCGAAATTTTTGTTCCCAGGTTTGAAGCTTGCTGCTTTAATGCCTGGTTTACCGAAATATTTAAATTCTCATCACTTAGTTTACTAGCATAATCATAAAGTTTGGCAAATTCTTTCTGCAAATTAAAATATGAATTTAGAGCATTGTAAAAAGTTTCGGCATTTTCACCTAACTTTCCTTTGTACTTTTCAACATCATTTATCTGTGAAGTAATTTTATTAAAATCTGCTTTCCAATTATCTATTGATCTATAAACATCCTGTAAATTCCATTTGTATTTCTCCGGGACGTCCTTTCTATCTAATGTTTGTGCATTAATTGCGAAGAAAGGCAGAAGCAATAAAGATACGATGAAGAATTTTATTCTAGGCATGATAGTTCCTGTAGAATATTAAATAATTTTGTTATTTAATTTGAGATGTGCAAACCGCTTCTTTAATTAACCAGACAAAGGGTGTTTTATCCTCTTAATAGTTTTTTTACTATAAAAGTGCACAACACAACACACTAAATTAAAGCATTTTTTGTTAATTAGAAATTCACGAGAGAATATTAATAATATGCTCGAATTTTAGGTATTCACACTTATTTTTAATGAAATTAATGATAAATATTGATAATTCAAGGATCTTAATTTTAAACCATATTGTGCAAAATTGTGTCTATAACTTATTAACTCATAATTTTTTTCGTGGCTAATGCTTATATTTATTTTTCTTAAAAATTAGAAAGATATTTTTCAATTGAAAAAATTCTTAATAGATATAAAAGAAGGAATATTGATTTCACTGCGCGCAATACGTGCAAATAAGATGCGTGCTTTCCTGACTACTTTAGGAATAATAATCGGAATAGTAGCAGTAACAACTATGTCAACAGCAATTGTAGGCCTGGAAAAAGCATTTATCAGTTCAATTTCTTCTTTTGGTTCTGACGTTTTATACATAGATAAATTCGAATGGTTTGCAGGACATGACTGGAGTTATTACCGAAATAGAAAAGACATTACTTATGAACAATATGAAAGGTTAAGGGATAAGTTAAAAGATGACCCGGCAATAAAAGCAATAGCCCCAAATAAAAGAACCTTTGGTGCAACAATTGAAAGAAGCAAATATACAGCAACATCTACTGTGGTTTATGGTACAACTGCTGAATATATGGAAACCGCCAATACAATTCCTTCACAGGGCCGGTTCATGAGCGATCTTGAAGTGAAAGCTTCAAGAAATGTTTGTGTAATAGGAAGCGACATTGCAGATGCATTATTCCCATATGGAAGTCCAATTAACCAGATGATAAAAGTAAATAACGTACCCATGAAGGTTATAGGTGTTTTGGAAAAACAAGGCAGTGCACTTTTTGGTAGTTTCAGCATGGATGGACAGGTTATTATGCCTCTCGGAGTATTTGAAAAAATATTCGGACAACAGCGAGGGAGACTTAGAATTGATGTTAAAGTTGCAAATGAAAAAAATGTTGAAGATGTAAAGGAAGAAGTCCGCTCAATAATGAGAGTAATAAGAAAAGACCCTCCGGGAACACCGGACGATTTTGCAATTAATCAGCAGGAAGTATTTAAAGAAGTTTATGATAAAACCGTTGGGGTAATTTCCATTGCAGGAATTGTTATTACCTCTCTTGCATTATTTGTTGGAGCTATCGGTATAATGAACATTATGTTCGTTTCAGTAACAGAAAGGACTAATGAAATTGGCATTCGAAAAGCAGTTGGAGCTAAGACATGGTCAATCCTTATTCAGTTTTTATCAGAAGCCGCAATTATCTGTTTAATTGGAGGTATAATCGGATTAATAATTTCTTTTCCGCTCAGCCTTCTAATAAATCAATTTTTACCAACTGCAATGCCGGTTAGCATAGTTGTACTTGCTTTAATAATTTCTTCAGGAGTTGGAGTGTTATCCGGGTTCTTGCCTGCCTATAAAGCTTCAAGATTAAATCCCGTAGAAGCACTAAGAAAGGATTAGTATCAAATGCTTGTTGTAGAAAGTATAAAAATGGCCTTAAGTTCTCTCATAAAGAATAAGTTAAGATCTATCTTAACTTTACTTGGGATAGCAATAGGGTTGTTTTCTATAATTATTGTTATGACTGCAATTGGTGCAATTCAAAGCAGTATAGAATCGGCATTTAATTCTTTAGGAACAAATAATTTTGTTGTCCAGAAATTTCCGGCTATCACAGGACCAAGAGAATGGAGAAAATACCGGAATAGACCCGATCTTACAATTGAACAGGGTAAAAGGCTCAAAGAAATAACAAAACTCCCTCTTGCTGTTGGGATTTCCTTAGATAAAAACTCAATGGTTGTTAAATATGGCAATGAAAAAACCAATCCAACTGTCCAACTTCAGGGCCTCAACCTGGATGAATTAAGAGTAAACGATTTAGTAGTCGACGTGGGAAGGGATATAAATCTGCAGGATGAAAATTATGCACACATGGTTTGCGTTTTGGGAAGTGATGTTTCAGATAAATTATTTAAAAACATTTATCCGATAGGTCAGGATGTCCGAATAGATATGATGAATCTCAGAGTAATAGGTGTATATGAAAAACGGGGAAGTGTTTTAGGATCTAGCCAGGATAATTTTGTAACTATTCCTCTTTCTGTTTTCAAGAAATATTATGGAGATAGAAGAAGCGGAGCTTATACTGTTATGGCTTCTTCAAAATCCAAAATCTCTGAAACAATGGATGATGTGATAGGTGCTTTAAGAAAAATAAGAAAGATATCCCCCGGGAAAGAAAATGACTTTGAAATAGTCACTAATGATCAACTTGTTGCTCAGTTTAATGATATTACACGATATTTCAGACTTGGTGCTGCGGTTGTTGCATTTATCGCTCTTGTCGCTGCAGGAGTGGGTATAATGAACATTATGATGGTAAGCGTAACTGAAAGGACAAAAGAAATCGGAATCAGAAAGGCCATTGGGGCAAGAAAGATAATGATCAGATCTCAATTTTTAATGGAAGCAATTGTATTAAGCCAGATCGGAGGTTTAATTGGAATTATTTTAGGAGTGATCGGTGGAAACATTATTGCAATTGTTCTCAGTGTTCCGGTAATATTACCGGTATTTTGGATTATTGTCGGACTTATTGTTACAACTTTTGTAGGTATATTATTTGGTGTCTATCCTGCAGTCAAAGCTTCTAATTTAGATCCTATAGAAGCTTTAAGGTATGAGTAAGGTAGAATGATACGGATGAATGCATGATCTGTTTGAGTGAATGGATGAATGGCCAGAATGTATTTTGGAGAAGAGTTCTTGAACTTAGTGATCAATGATTATTTAGTAATTCTCGTTTTAATGAATTCAAATCATCATACACTATGACTTCACATTTTAAAAGCCTTTCTTTAGATTGGTGACCGCTCGCTATCAGAATAGAATCGGCACCAATTGCTTCGGCAACTTCAAAATCGTGCAAAGTATCGCCAATTAAAACGACTTCACCCTTTTTATATCCTGAATTATTTATCCATTTTTTTCCTATATCAATTTTACTAGCAGCATAAATATTGTCAAGTCCATTTAACCCAATGAAATAGTTCTCTATTCCGAAATGCTTAGTAATCTTAACCAGGGAATCATGATGGTATGCAGATAAAATTGATTGTGTTAATCCTAACGACCGGACTGATTCTAAAACATCCCTTACTTCATTAAAAACAGATGATTCAAATTTTCTTTCTTCATATTCATCCATAAACTGTTTCCCTAAAACCTCAAAAGATGTTTTATTAAAATCCAAACCTGCGGTTTTGTAATATTTCTTTACGGGGAAATCAAATATTTCTCTATACCTTTGCAACGAGATTTCTTCAATTTCATTTCTTATTAAAAGTCCGTTAATGATATTATGACAGAGTTCAACATCATCGAATAAAGTTCCGTTCCAATCCCAGATAATGTGTTTGTATTTTTCTATCAATAAAAATCCTAAATTTTTAAGTTTTAAAATAAAGCTATAGAATTAAAAATTATAGTAAACTTTCTTTTTTTAACAAAATTTATTAATTATGTAAGGAATAATATCATTATAAAGAAAATCGATTGTTTAAATTTTAAATTGTAATCTTAAAGTTCTGTTAGGTTAAGTCTTAGAGGGAATTGGTAAAATGGATATAGACATAATTTTTCATGGTAATCACATAAAATTTTGCTAATGTCCAAAAGTTATGAAGAAATATCTAAAGTAGACTCTGTAAGTCTCTCAAATAAAATAAAAGATAGCATTTACAAACCTTCCTTTAACTTTAAGACAACAATTTTTTTATGTGGTGCTGATATATCTCAAAAAGATAAATTAAGATTTAAGATTACCAGTTCTTTAAACAAATCTAGATATTCGTTTCAATATGATATTATATATCCAGAAGATATTTTTGATGAATTATTATACAGTTCAAAGACTAAAGATTTACTTTCTCTTGAAGGACTTTTAGCTGATAGTGTTGATGCAATTGTTTTAATACCTGAAAGTCCAGGTTCTTTTTCTGAATTAGGGGCATTTGCTAACGATAAGAAACTTAGGAAAAAATTAATTTGTATTGTAGACAAGAAATTCAAAAAGGATAAAAGTTTCATTAATCAAGGTCCCTTGAAATTAGTGAAAAAAGAAAATTCTTTCGGACTGATTTTCATTGATCCATTAGATATAGATAGCGGTATTGAAAAACTTAATACTTCATTAAGAAAAATGAAAAAGCGAAGTTTCAAAAGAAGCGACAAAATATCTCTATTACAGCTCGATAATTTTCTTTTACCGTCGATTTACCTCCTTGAACCAGTAACAAGAGAAACACTTGTAAATCTTGTTTCTGCTGCAACTTTGGATTCCGATAATGCATTTCAAATAACTACTGCAGCATTAACAATGCTAACAAAGAAGAGACAAATTGAATTAACAACTAACGGTTTTAAACTAACCCCACTAGGGATAAAAAATTTTTTAACTTTTAGGAAAACAGGAAGCAGAATAAAACGACAAGAAGAGAGTACTGAAATTGACAATTTAAGACTTGAAATATTAAATTTGAAAAACAGAAAAAAGAAATTAAAGGTGTAGGGTAAGTTCTTTTTAGACGCGAAGTATATTGCTTGCAATATATTAGTGAGTGGGTGTTGTTTCGGCATCCGAGTTCCAAGCTCAACATTATCATCGCAAAATTTAATGATAAAATCCAGTTGGTTTAATCATTAAATTTCACTCAATAGTTATGAAGTAAATAGAACTTACCTACCCCTTTTCAAGAAAATAACTATGCCTGAATCTGAAATAATAAAATTGAATATGCTTGGACTGCCTGTAATCCGAAGCCTTAAAGATTTTTCAATACAGACCCATATATCACAATATACTATTTATCAACTTTCATTTCATTCAGATAAATATTATAGAACTTACACAATACCCAAAAAATCTGGAAAACCCAGGACAATTTGTCAACCAAGTAAAAAGCTGAAAGGAATTCAATCTTGGATACTAGTGAATATTCTGAACAAAGTTCAGGTTTCATCATCTTGTAAAGGTTTTAGAAAAGGCAGTTCAACTTATGATAACGCTTTACCTCATAAAGGAGCAAATACAGTTTTAACAATCGATTTGAAAGATTTTTTTCCAACTGTAAATTCAAAACAAGTTTACAATATTTTTAGGACATTGGGATACAACAGATTAATTTCAACTATTTTTAAAAACATTTGTACGTATAATTCTTGTCTTCCTCAAGGTGGTCCTTGCTCGCCTATGCTTGCAAATTTATGCACTTGGACACTGGATTTAAGAATCCAAGGGTATGCTGGTAAGCAAGGAATAAAGTATACTCGATATGCTGATGATTTGTCATTCTCAGGTTTAAATCCTTCTAGAGTAGTAAAAATTATTCCAATGATTAAGTTCATTATTAAAGATGAAGGTTTTGTTGTCAATGATTCCAAAACAAGAGTAGCAAGTTCAGCAAGAACTAAAGTTGTAACAGGGCTGATAGTTAACGACGATAATGTTGGAATTGGTCAAAATAAATATAAACTTATTCGAGCAATGATTCATCATTTAACCTTATCTCACGAACAAAAAAATATGGCTTTGTTTAATCAAGTTCTTGGATGGTTGGCATATTTAAATAGTGTCGATAAAGTAAGGTTAGTAAAAGCGAACAAATATATAAAAGAACTATCTGAAAAATATCCTGGAACATTAGTAACAAAATTGAAAAAATGAAAAAAGCACGTAAAAAGAAATCTGCTTAAGTTTCAATTGATTTTGTTTCTTATTTTTGATACTGTTTGTAAAAAGATTTTGATTTTTTTTATGGTAAAAATTATTCAGCTTCCTGTGAAAGCTCCTTCAAAACTGGGGTACAAAAGAGCAAAGAAGGATAAAAAGAAAGAACTGGAAAAGAAGGGACAATTAAATCTTTTCAGCCAGCAGGAAGCTCAGATTCATTATCTTCCATCAAAGCTTGCTCCTTTTGAAGAAGCTCTTTGGTTAGATGAAAACAATAATCCCAATGCCCAGGAAGCATATCTTAAAGCTATACTGGCAGATGACTGCACGGCCGATGCATATTGTAATCTCGGAATTTTGGAATCCCAATCCGGAAATATTACAAAAGCATTTGATTATTTTTCACACTGTTTGAAGATAGACGAAAGACATCTTGAAGCGCACTACAATCTTGCTAATCTTTATTTTGAAGCTTCTGATTATAAACTTGCAAAACTGCACTATGAACTAGCAGCAGAAATCGAACCCGATTTTCCTAATACCTATTTCAACTTAGGTCTCGTTTACGCTTTAAGTGATAATTATGAAGATGCTGTTAATGCTTTATTCAAATACAAGCAGTTAGTTCCTGAAGATGAAGGGAAAAAAGCAGATAATTTGTTGAAAAGTTTAAGAAGATCTATAAACAAATAGACGTTTAATAGAACGCAGATTTTTATGATTTATTATGATCTGCTGTGATTTTTAATATACCGAAATCAACAGAGTACCGATAATAATTATTGCAGTTGCTGCCGCTCTTACCCACAGGTTATGTTCCTTGAAGATCCTCCCGCCAATTATTGCTGCAAGGAAAATTGAAATTCTTTTAACAGCAAGTACTAATGCAACCGGTGCAATTTTCACAGCTTCAATTTGAGCATATCTATAGATAATTGTAAAAACAGATATAAGGATTAATAACTTTAATAAATCCGATCTAATAAACTTCTGTAGATTATTAAAAGATTTTTTTGAAAACAGGAAAATAAAAATGAAATTTATGGCAATAAATAAATTCTGAAAGACTAAAAATGATTCCGGTTCCAGATTGAATTTATGCAGTAAAAGCCTGTCCATTATCGATGTTATTGTAAATAGTAATAAAGCAGTAATTACATAATGATGTCTTTTCGAACCTATAAATACTTTAAATGGAGTAAGTAAATCCTGTTTAGATTTTGTTTCAAGAATGTATGTCCCTAAAATCAGAAGAAGAATACCAAACACTTCATTAAGGCTTAAAGCATCTCCAATAAATATAAATGCTGATATTGCTACTAATCCCGGGGTTAATGCAAGTAACGGAAGAGCTTTGCTGATTTCAAAGTTCTTAATTGCCAGCATAACATTCCAGAATGCGAATGCTTCCAGAATTGTTTTTATATATAAAATCAGCAGCTTGTCTACAAATATTTTTCCATAGTCTAAAAAAAAGAATAGCGGTATCAGAAGAATTATATTTAAGATTGAAAGCAGGAGGCTGAATTCCAGAGCATTTACTTTAAAGAGAATCTTTTTCTGAGAAATCGCTGCAGCAGCGGAAAAAAGAGCAGAAATAAATGCAAGCAGAAACCAACTCATAGCTTTACCATGCGATATTCAATTTTAAGTAGAAATTTCTTCCCGGTTCTTCCCTTATGTATCCCCTGTTTGTTGATAGATGATTTCTATAAGATTTGTTTGTTAAATTTTGAACTCCTCCTGAAATTCTGCAGTCAGCAAAATTTATATTGAAAGAAGGAGATTGAATAAAGGCATTGAAGTAAGCATAACCGGGTGTAGTAATTTCTCCGGGTGCTACTTTGTTCTGAGCAGCAAAAATTTTGGCTGAAATATCAAACTGATAACCGAACCTGGTTAGCTTAAAACCTAATACACCATTAAGCGGCGGAATCTGGGGCAGATATAAATCATTTAAAATGTCCCTACCCATTGTATATGATGCATTAAAGTAAACCAAGCTCCAGGAATTATAATTATACTGCAATGAAATATCAGAGCCGTATAATCTTGCTTTACCAATATTGGTTTCTATTAATGCGGGACGATTTTCATAAGTCCCTGGCACCTGTGTAACAAGATCATTTAACAGGTTCAAATAAATATTCCATTTCATTAAGAAAATCTTATCCCAGATTCTCCATCCCATATCAAAAAAATATCCTTTTTCAGGTTTAAGATTAGGATCCCCCAACTTGACCAAATTACCTAGATCAATAAATTGATATCTCTCTTCCAGCGAAGGGGATCTAAACGAACGGGCAAAATTAAATGTAATATCTGTCTGTTCATTTATTGCATAGATACAGCCAACATTTCCGCTCCATGAAATATCATGAGTATTATAGGATGACCAGTATAAAACCTGGTTCTTCGGAGAATTATTTCTGACTCCATTTAGAATAATATAAACCGGATTTGAAATCTCAGAATTACTTACATTTATTCTGTCTATTCTGCCGCCGACAGAAAATCTTAATTTTTTATTTAGGTTTATATCATCCTGGAGGAATACACCGGTACTTGTAAATGATGCTTCAGGAAGCGGTTTCTCTCCCACTGTTTGATAATTAGTAGCAATGACCGAACTTAACGAATCGAGCATGTCTATTTTTAAATGCTTTTCTCTTCTGCTGTCTAATTTCCGCTGCCAGGCGTCAATACCTGCTATTAAAATCTGATTTGGAAAAGGAATAAAATTAAGCTGTAATTGAATGCCATTTGTATAATGCCGGGCACTAGGAGTGATTTTTTCTACATAAACATTTTGTAAAGGTGTAGGATGTTGTATTATATAAGGGATATCTTCAACATTACGGTAAATATTTTGGTTATAATATTTCAATGAAACATTGTTTAATAAAGTCGAAATATTTTTTATCCTGTATTGTGCAGAGAAAAGATTTCTTTCAATGCTGGAATATTTAACGAGTGCATTATCAGGAAATATGGGAAAACCACCCGGGATACCAATATCATTCCCTTTATATTTCTGATATTCAACTTTGAGGCTTTGATTTTCTAAAGGCAATAGTTCCAGTAGTGCTGATATATTATTGTCAGAATATTGACTGTTATTTAAAATCCCCGATGGAGTTTTTGTATTTTCTGCCTTTCTAAGTGTCCCATTTACCCTGAAATACCAAAAATTTCTTTTCAAATCAAAATTAATATTATGTGAATAACCTTTGTTGACAGAGTTGTAATAGCTTGATACGGAACCCTTGGTGCTTAATTCATCGGAAAAGCTTGAAGCTTTGGTTATGAAATTTACTATACCACCCAACGCACCTGTACCATAGAGAGAAGAAGCAGAACCTTTAATCACTTCTATTCTTTCAATATCATTTAAGTCAATTAAAGATAAAGTCGCATCCAGATCCGTTGCGGTTTCAATTCTATCTCCATCAATTAAAATGACCTGGCTTGAACTTCCCATGCCTCTAATATTTACCGATGTAGCCCAGATTCCATCTCTCTGAAGTGCAATTCCAGGCAAACCGCTTAATAAATCAGGAGCTGTTACGGCATTAGTTTCTTCAATTGTTTTTTTTGTTTCAATTTCCATAGGAAGAGGAGTTTCTTTTATAGTCATATCGGTTTTTGTACTTGTTACGGTTACTTCTCCCAGGGTAACCGGAGCAGGAATCAGCTTTACTATCTTTATTGCTGCTGAATTATTAATATCAACACTAATGTTTTGTGTTAAATAACCTATAAAAGAGAATGTAAAATTATATTTTCCAGGAGGAATATTTTTAATTACAAAATTACCCACATTATCGGTACTGCCAGTATATACTTTATTACTGTCATAAATATTTACTCCTGCTAGAGGAGTATTGGTTTCATAATCTATAACTTTCCCTTTAAATGAAATTAATTGTGCAGAAAGAGAAGAATTAATAAAAACCAAAAGACTTATACAATAAAATATCATCTTCATTATCTATACAAATCTACCCTATTTCATACAATTGTTAATTGTTAATTAAAACGGTATAGTTACGACAAAGGAAGTACCAGGATTATTTTCATCCCCTAATCCAGATGGACTTTCCACTTTTATCTCTCCGTTGTGCCTTTCAATTATTTGCTTAACAAAAGATAATCCCAGACCAGTTCCTTCATATGACTTCTGCTTAATATTGGAAGCCCGGTAAAAATCTCTGAATATATTTTTTAAATCCTTGTGCGGAATTCCTATCCCATTATCACTAATTGATACACGAATACTTCCGCTATCGGAATTAAGTTTAACTTCAATAACTCCATTATCTTTAACATATTTAACAGCATTATTTATGAGATTTGAAAAAGCTATTTCAAGAAGAAAAAGATCACCTTTAATTTTTCTTTTGTTTTTTCGATCATCAGTTAAATTAAAATTAATTTTTTTTGATTGAATATTTATCTCCTGCTGCTTATGTGCTGCATAAAGTAATTCATTAAGATCAATTTCTTCACTTCCTATTTCATCAATAAGTCTCAGCTTGGAAATCTTTAAAACATCACCGGTTAGTTTAAGCGCTTCATCAGAGCGGATCCTAGCTCTTAAAAGTTTTTCCTCGACTTTTTCATTTAATGGACCGAGATATTTTTGTAAAATCAAATCAAGATACGAATGAATTGCAGATAAAGGTGTTTTAATTTCATGAACTACACCCATAACATATTTTTGTTTCTCGATTTCGGCTTCATGCAGTTTATTTATTGTTTCAACTAACTCCTGTTCCATTTTATATAACTGAACAGCGATATGATTAGCAAGAACCACACTAAAAATAATTACGAAAGCAAATATAACGTTATATGCCAGTAAGAAATGGAGGTTGTTATAAATAGGAACCTGTAAAAATCCTTTTACACTATAATGAGCTAAGATATTAAAATATTCACCGAATGTTAATGAAAAGAACACAATAATAACCAAACCTGCAAGACTATATATAATTTTACCAGGCAGTATTAAACTGCCAATGATCATATGAAATACAAATAACATAAATAATGGTGATTCAATACCGCCTGTGTAATAAACAAGTAATGTAAGTACATACAAATCAAACAGCATCTGAACAAGCGATAAATGAAGCGGATTAAATTTGCCGGGTATGCATTTTAATTTTTTACTGATTTTTTGGAAAGAAATGTTGTAAGCCAATATCGCTAAAACCAAAATAACAAATACTTTGACTTGTAGATCAGAATAGGCAGCACGGAGGATAAATTCTACAGATAACAGAAAAGCAACGAGCATTAAAACCGCACCATAGCGAAGCTTAATGAACCAGTTATTTCTTCTCTTTATTGCATCCCAAAAAGCATCATAGTGATGCGCCCATGTAGGAACTAGAGTAATCATTTATATAACAGTCTTTTGTTTACAGTTATTTGTAAAGATGATAATAACTATTGAATGAATGATCCATTGAAATTTCATTCAGCCATTCTCCGGAGGAATTCTTCGGTCATTCAATCAATCATTTAAATATGTAAACAATAGTTGATTGTTTAAAAAATTTAACTATATAAAATTACGATATATACTTACCTCTTTTTGTATAATGAGTATGCAATAATTTATGTGATAATTTACTGCAGGGGCCTTCTGTCAGGAATTTCTCATAAATATATTTAACATGGGGATTTTTATGAGATTTCCTTATCTCCAGGGATTCCTCTTCAGCATAAATGGCTTCTGCCCGTTTCCTCCTGATTTCTGCATTAGTGGGAATTGGCTGCCCGCCGCCTCCTAAACAACCTCCGGGACATGCCATAATTTCAACAAAATGAACATCATTCAATTCTCCGCGTCTCAGCATTTCCATTACCTTCTTTGCATTTGCTGTCCCATGAGCCACAATAAATTTTAATTCGATTCCTTCTAAAAATTTATAGTCTTCAACACAACCTTCCAGTTTTACAGAAGCCTGTTTGACACCGTCAAAACCACGGCATGGTTCTATATTTAAGTTCTTAAAAGGAACTTCCCTGCCGGTTACTAACTCATAAACTGTTCTTAATGCAGCTTCCATAACTCCACCGGTCGCACCAAAGATTAAACCTGCACCAGAAGCATCACCGAACGGATCATCAAAATTAGATTTCGGCATTTCCGGTAAATAGATCCCGGCTTCCTTAATCATCTGCGCCATTTCTCTTGTTGTTAAACCGTAATCCACATCTTTATATCCGGACGCATCCATTTCCGGTCTGTTGCATTCGAACTTTTTAGCCGAGCAAGGCATTAGCGCAACTGTTACAATATCTTTTGGATCAATACCTGCTTCCTTTGCATAAAATGTTTTAATTAATGCACCAAACATTTGCTGGGGTGATTTTGCCGTTGAAAGATAATCGAGATATTCAGGATAGAAATGCTCAATAAATTTTACCCATCCGGGTGAACATGAAGTAAACTGCGGAAGCTTAACAGATTCATCCTTACCAACTATAGCTTTTTTTAGCCTGTTAAGAAGCTCTGTTCCTTCCTCCATAATTGTCAGATCAGCGGTAAAGTTTGTATCAAAAACTCTATCAAAGCCAATACGTTTAAGAGCCGTATTCATTTCCCCGGTAAATGATTTGCCTGCTTCTATCCCAAACTCTTCACCGATTGCTGCGCGAGGAGATGGAGCAGTTTGGATAACAACATGCTTCGTCAGATCATCAATAGCCATCCATATTTCATCCGATGGATCATTCGCACGCAATGCAGCAGTAGGGCACCTGTTGATACATTGCCCGCAGTTAATACAAATAACATCGGCTAAAGGTTTATCTAAAAATGTTCCGATATATGTTTCATGTCCACGATCTATTGCCTCCAAAACCCCTACTTCCTGGAGGTCAATACATGTCCTCACACAGCGTTTACATAATATACATTTACTCATATCCCTGATTACGGCAGCTGATGATCTATCAACCTCATAGCGGGGTTCGTCAACATGTCCGAAAGTATAATTATCCACGCCATATTCTTTTGCAAGCGACTGCAATTCACAATTGCCGTTTCTGAAACAGGAATAACATTCACCATAATGTTCGCTAAGCAGGAGATCAATAATATGTCTCCTTGCTTTTCTAACCATCGGAGTAGATGTATGAATTTTTATGGGGGAAGTTATTGGAAATGAACATGCAGTTTGAAGTATTCTCATTCCTTCAACTTCTACAACACATATACGGCAAACACCTGCAATACAAAGATCAGGGTGATGACATAAAGTAGGTATATGAATCTGGTTTTCATTACATGCTTCTAAAATTGTAGTTCCTAGGGGAACGGTTACTCTTTTCTCGTTTATCTGAATACTTACTGTACCACCGATAGTGGTTATATCTTCAGGCTTTTGAACAGTAAATGGCTGCTGGCTTACCGGGACTCTGGTTTTTTCACGTTTTGACATCGTTTAATTCCCCCTTCCGTTAGTCTGAAAAATTTCATCTTTAAAATTTTCAAGAATTGATATAAATGAATTTGGACTTGATTGACCTAATCCGCATTTAGAAGCAACCTGCATTGTTCTTCCGAGGTCCTTTAATTTATTGATATAAGAGAAAGTAAATTTCCCTTTCTCGATTAGCTCTATTCCTTCCAGAAGCTTTACGTTCCCGATACGGCATGGTGTACATTGTCCGCACGATTCTTCAACAAAAAATTCCATAAAGTTTTTTAGCACTTTAAGCATATTTCTTTTTTCATTAAAAATTATTATCGAACCACCGGTTGCAACATCTTCATAAGCTAATGATCTGCTAAATTGAGACTTAGGTAAGCAAACTCCGGATGCACCGCCAACCTGGACTGCTTTAGTATTTTTTGCTTCCACAATTTTTAATAATTCATTAATTGTTGTGCCCCAGGGAAGTTCATAGACACCAGGTTTTTCACAATCACCGGAAACTGAAAATAATTTCGAACCCGTAGATTTACTTGTTCCATGAGTTTTGAACCATTCCCCACCTTTAGTAATGATATGAGGAACGGATGCAAGGGTTTCTACATTATTAACAACAGTAGGATTTCCCATATAGCCAGTATCAACCGGGAAAGGGGGACGATTTCTCGGTTCACCACGGTAACCTTCCAATGATTCAATTAAGGCAGTTTCTTCACCGCAGACATATGCTCCGGAGCCCAACCTGATTTCAATATCAAAATTAAATCCTGCTTTACCCTGAATATCTTTTCCTAAAAGATTTTCAGTTCTCATTAGTTGAAGATAATCCTGCAGTGATTTCAGCATATATTCATATTCGCCCCTGAGATAAACTAATCCTAATTTTGCTCCAATTGTGAAACCTGCTATTACCATCCCTTCAAAAACTAACTCCGGATATTCCAATAAAAGTACTCTGTCTTTAAATGTACCCGGTTCTCCTTCATCCGCATTGCAGACAATAAATTTTTTTTCAGCTATAGAAGCGGCCGTCAGCATCCATTTGGTTGCTGTCGGGAATCCGGCACCTCCCCTTCCTCTTAATCCGGAAAATTTAAGTTCAAATAAAATATTTTTCCTGCCAATCTGCAGAGCTTTCTTAATTCCTTCACCCTGAAAATAGCTGGAAAACAATACAGGGCCGGTTCTTTCTTTTTTTCTTTCTGTTATTGATTCCATTTTAATTCCTATTTTATCCCATTTAAAATTTGTACTGCTTTTTCAGCATTAAGATGAGTGTAAACTCTTTCATTTATAATCATTGCCGGGCCCTGATCACACATGCCGAGACAATTAGTGAATTCGAGTGTAATACGTTTATCCTTTGTAGTCTCACCGAATTTAATTCCAAGTTCTCTTTCTATTGCAGCTTCTATATCTTCTTTACCTTTCATATCGCATGATATTGTTCTGCATAATCTTACAATATTTCTGCCCTGCGGCTTTGAATGAAGAAAAGAATAAAAGGATATAACACTGTAAACTTCAACAGGATGAATATTCATTAGCCGCGCAACTTCCTGTTGAGCAAAGTCAGAAATATATTTATGTTTTCTCTGTATAGCCTGTAAAATTTGTAGAAGTGACGAACGTTCAGCACCATAGACCTTTATTAGTTCTTCTACTTCACCAGACAGCGCATTCTTTTCCATTACCAGCATTTCATCCCTCCTGTTTAATCTGTAAAAGTTTTTTAACTTTACCAATCAGCACATCAGGCGAGACTGGTTTTTCAATAAATTCGTCTACAGGTACAATCTCACTTACGCCGAAATCTAGTCCGGTTGCTTTGGAAACCGATGTATACATAATTATCGGTATTTTGATGTTTTCTTTTCTGAACCTCTGAGCAAGAAAAAACCCGTCATCAGGCTCATTCATCATCACATCCAGAATGATTAAATCAGGTGAGTTTTCTTTTACTATTTTATACCCGTCATCCGGGTTATCAGCCGTTATTACTTCATACCCATTTGATGTAAGAATTAAGCTGCTGGCATCAAGAATATCGGCATCATCATCTATAATTACTATACGTGCCATTCGAACCCTCACTTTATTTATGATAAATATTTAAATCCATTTATAGCAGTGCAGATAATTAATCTGAGCTACGGCTACTTAGTAAAAAAGGTAAAAAAACTTTGAATGTAGTCCCTTTATTAAATTCACTTCCTACTTCAATTTTCCCGGAGTATGAGTCAACTATTCTTTTTACAATAGATAGACCTAATCCTGTGCCGCTTACATCTTTAGTAAATTCATTCTTTGCTCTGTAAAATTCATGGAACAGCTTCTTTTTTTCCTCTTCCTTCAAGCCAATTCCTGAATCTTTAATTTCAACAATCAAATATACTTCAGTTGAATTTATAATAATAATAATACATCCGTTTTGACGGTTATATTTTATTGCATTACTTATAAGATTCGTAAACAACCTGTTAATTTCTTCGTAATCGGCTTTAATAAAAGGCTGATTGGCATCGGAATTAAATTCAACAGATATATTTTTAGCTTTGAGATCGACCTGGAATAATTCAAGAATATTATTAATTACATTTGTAATATCAATATCTGTTATTTCTCTTTTAATAGATTTCATTTCCATCCTTGAAATATCAAGGAGATCGTTTACCATTTTAATCAGACCATCAAGTCTCACCTGGGATCTATTAATAAAATTCTTTTTTTGATTTTCGCTAATTGCTACGGAAGTGTCATTGATTAATTTCAGATAACCATACACTGCAGAAATAGGAGCTTTTAATTCATGTGATACCATAGATACAAATTGCGACTTAAGGAATTCCAATTTCTTTAAATTTGTTATATCCTTAAGAACTACAACAACTCCCGCAAGAGATCCATCGGGATGCGGAACACCTGATGATGTAGCTTCTATAAAAGATTCATGATTTGGCTTTAATTCTATCTGAGCAGAATATGATTTAGAGACAAAAGAATCATTACTTAGTAATTTATTAATTAATTCAGATATCTGCGGATGAAGTTTTTCAATAATCCGTTCGCCAATCTTTAAATTATCTGTATACAGATATTTTAATGCAGCAGGATTAAAAAGGACAACTTCAGCATTTTTGTTAACAACAAGAACTCCATCAGTAATTGAATTAATAATAGTATGTGCACGTGTTTTCTCAAAAGCAATTTCAAGTAATCTTTCCTCTCTCTCCTTCTTCCATCTTTCGGCTTCCATTAAAAGGAATCTTCTTTCATATCCCTTTTTTAATTGATAGAGAAGTTCATCAGGTAGAAATGGTTTTGGCAGATAACCATATGCTCCTTTTTTTGTTGACTCGATTGCAGTTTCATAACTGGCAAATGCAGTGGCAATAAAACATACTGTATTAGGAAATTTTTTGAGAATTTTTTCAAGTACAATAATGCCGTCAATATCTGGCATTTTAAGATCAATTATTGCAAGATCAAACTCTTCGACGGTTCCATATTGAATACCCTCAGACCCGTTTACTGCGAGTCTGGCATCATAACCTTCTTTTTCCAACAGTCGTTTAATTCCAATACCCAGACTCTTTTCATCATCAACGATTAAAACTTTAACCTTACCTGCAATATTTGTTTTTAAATCAAGCATATTGACAATCAGGCTTCTTCTTTCTTCAGGTAATAATTTTCTATTTTTTCAACCAGGTTTTCTGTTACAGCGGGCTTATTTATAATTTCATCACAATAAATCCATTCCTTTTCCTCATCGGTTGAGACACCGAACTTATAACCAGTTAAATATGTTGCCGACGTTAAAATAAAAACAGGAATATTTTTCCCGTATTCATCTTTTTTTATCTTGTAGCTTAGAATGAATCCCGAATCATGTTCTTCCATTATAAGATCAATTACAACCGCATTTGGTTTTTCTTTTTGAAATGTCTGCCAGCCTTCATCAACATTTTCTGCAGTGAACACTTCATAACCTTTTGATTCAAATGATATTTTACTCTGCTCAAGTAAATCTATATCATCATCGACTAATAATATTTTTTTCTTTTCCATTTTTTCCCTTTAATTCAGATTTACATTTTGTATAACCAGATATTTCGGCAATTGGACAAAAAAAGATGTACCTTTTCCAACCTCGCTCCGGAATGTTATATCGCCTTTGTGCATCTTGATTATTCCATAAGAAATTGCCAATCCAAGGCCTGTTCCCATTCCAATTTTTTTTGTTGTAAAAAACGGGGTAAATATCTTGCTGTAATTTTCTTTCGAAATCCCTGTCCCCGTATCTTTTATTTCGATATCAACGTGATTATTATTTTCAATAATAACCAGGCTTAAAAGCTTTTTGCTGCTTTCAAACATTGCTTCGCAAGAGTTATTTACAAGATTTAAAAACACCTGTTTCAGCTGATCCAGGTCGCAATCAATCATACATCTTTTTAGTTCTTCATCTCTTTGAATAGTAATATCTTTATATCTCGGATTAATTTTAACCGAACGGATTACATCATCAAGCAGTTCATAAATATTGACTGCTGAAAGTTTGAGCTTGTTTTGCCGTGCAAAGTTTAACAGATCGGAAACGATATTTTTACACCTTGTAGCTTCATCAATAATTAATTTTATATCCTCTACATTTTGAAGATCAAATTTCTTTTCAGCCATATCATTCTTAAGCATGGATGAATAAAGGAGAATTGTTCCAAGAGGATTATTAATTTCATGAGCAATACCAGCAACTAACTGCCCAATAGATGCAAGTTTTTCTGCTGATTGAAGCTGCTCCTGTGCTGAACTTAATTCTTTGTAGGCCTTATCAATTTTATCAATTAAATACGGAAGACACATATCTTTTTCAGCCAAATCTTTAGCAATAGCAACTGCATTTTCACGACACGTATTATAACCACACGCACCACAGTTAAGTTCATCTTCAGGACTAAATTTATTTGTTTCAGCTAATATTTCTTTTATTCTCTCTTCAGTTGGATAGGGTCTCCTTTGATCCTTAGATTTAAACTCCCGGCTAAAATCAATATTCCTTGCATTATACAGATCACTTTTCCAGATCTGTTTATCTACAGAATTAATTTTCTGCTCAATATATTTAATTACTTTTTCACGTCTTGAATAATAATTTAGATCACTGTCAATTGCCGGTCCGCTTATACATCCTTCACAAAAAAGTATATCAACAAACTTTGCATTTATATTGTTATTGGCAATTTCATCAACTATCTCCATTACTTTCTTTTTACCTTCAACAACAATTATTTCTTTTTCAAGAATATCTTCAGGTATATTTGTTGATTTTAATAAACCGCCTGCTAATGGATATGCTTTTCCCATAAATGCATGCGGTGGATCAAAATTGCTCTCCTCAAGTTCATCAATAGAAATGTTTTTATCATTAAGTATGTTTTTAATTTCGTTAAATGTTAGTACAGCATCAATTTCATTATTAAGCATTTCATCCGTACACTCATCTTTTTTCGCAATACATGGACCGATAAAAACTATTTTTATATCGTTTCCTTCGGTTTCTCTTAAATACCTTCCAATCGCAATCATCGGAGAAACAACATTTGTAATATTTGGAACCAACTCTTTATAATATTTTTCAATATAGTTTACCACAGCAGGACAAGCAGAACTAATAATTGTCTTTTCTTTTTCTGTTTGAAATTCTTTTAAATAATATTCACTTATTAAGTCTGCACCAAACGCTGTTTCAACAACTTTTGAAAAGCCGGCTTTCCTTAGCGCCGTAGGAAGTTTAGTGTAATTATCAGGAAAAGATGCGGCAAAAGAAGGAGCAATTATTGCGATTGCTTTATCTGTCAACAGGATTTCATTTAGTACTTTATCAATATCGCTAAGTATTTGCTTTGCATTTTGTGAACAGACTTTTATGCAATGACCGCAAACAATACACCTTTCAGTCAAAACAGTTGCCTGGCCGTTTATAACTCTTATTGCTTTTGCAGGGCATTCGCGGACACAAGAGTAACATCGCTTACATTTATCAAGTATTGTTGTTACTATCCCATTGTTCATCTATTCTTAGTCCCCATTCGATAATTCCTTATTTTTGAAATATTTAAGTGATTAAAATCGTTTTTTTTTATTTAACAATATATAGTCATATTAAATGCCACAATTATTTCAGTTATTTGAACTTTTATTTTAGATTTTTAATTGTAAATTCTTAATAGTGAAAAATATTTTCTTAATTAACACCCCAAAGTAACAAGCTATAGAGTTAATCCTTAAATATTGCAATTCAGAGCACTTTTATTGTGTGTTGAATATTTAAACAGCACATTTCAAAAAATGAAAGAATTATAAAGAAAAAGCCATTGTCTTATTTATTTAAATATCAGGAATATTAGTGAAATATGGCATTTAACACGAATTTTCAAAAAAATTTGTACTGTACTTTTTCAAAGGTTATATTTCGTAAAAAATGAGAAATTACTTTTAAGTCTCATTATATAAATTCATTGATTATATTTTAATAGGGACCTCATTCATCTAATCGCTTTAATATGATTTTAAATTCAAACAATAAGCAAAGACCTGAAATTGAATATCCTTGCGAATGGTCTTACAAAGTAATTGGCACGAATGTGGAAAAAATTCTGGAAGCAATAGAGGAAGCATCAAGTGGTTTGAAATATGATGTTACACCTTCTAATATCAGCAGGAACGGTAATTATTTCAGCTTAAATTTTATAGTGGAAGTTCCTTCAGAAGCTGTAAGGGATCTTATTTATCAGAAACTGGGGAAAAATTCAAACATAAAAATGGTATTATAGAGAATTATTTGACATAAAACTTTCCGATAGTCTGCAATTTTGCTTTTACGGTTATTTTCCAATAATATACTCCCGGATCTAATTTCTGGTAAAGAGTTACACGCGGATCTTCAAGAGTCTTCCCCCATATTTCTTGGTTTTTATTATTTACAATACTCATATCATATTCATCTGCTTCCAGGGGACTCCATTTAAATCTAATTTGTTTTTTCAGGGTATCTCCTATAACAGGTACTATAATAATTCCGTTTTCTTTATACTTATCCACTAAACGCTCCAGATAAGAATTGTTTTTAAATTCGGGAGGAGTTTTTATCTGCAGCGGAGGATTCTTCTTTTCGGCAACTTGTTTTTCTCGTTCTTCAGGTTTTGTCGTATCCGGTTTTCGAACAGTATCTATTTTTACAGGAGATGAATCAACCAACATTTCAGAGTCCGGTTTTTCAATTTCTGTCGAGCTTGTTTCTTTCGGCTGTTCAGGGTTTGCTATCAAAAGATAAATTGTTGCGACAATCAAAACTAGAGCAGCAGATATATATATATACCCGTAACTTCTTTTTGAGAAAGTCCTGGGATTTTTAACTTTTCTTATTTTTACATCTAGAAGTACTTCAGATTCATTTCTAAAATTTATTTCACCGCTGGTACTAACTTCATATTTTCTGTTTAATTCCGATGATACGATTCTGACAACTAAGTTATTTTCCGGAAAATTTACACGGAGATTCTGCCTAACCAGATAATGAGGAAGATTGATAAAGGTTAAATAAAAAAATTCATCCTCTTTACTTAATATACCCTCAATGTTTTTTTCAGTATCTGTAAAGTTTATATGATTTTTTGTTGATAAATTTATATCGACTTGATAACCGGTTTTCCCTTCCTTAATTTCTTCATCGAAAATCTTATAAAGATTTTCTTTGCAAATCTTACATTCATTCAAATGTTTTTCAAAAAATTTTATTTCATTTTCATTTAAATCATTATAAGAATTAACAAAGTGCGAAATTGCTTTTAAAGACAAATGTTTTTTAGAATCATCTAAATATTTAAGTAATTCTTCCGGGAAATTATTCATTTTAGTAATTTTCTATCTCAGTATGATTATTTTTGGCAACTATCAAAAAGACAACAATGAAAATATTCTAAAAAAACGGAATAAAAAAGCATAAAAAGCTGTATAAAAATGAATTTTAAATTTTTATTAAAAGAGATTTCAATTATCCAGGAACTAAATGAGAATCCTTTTGTTAAATACCATCAAGGAAAACAACACCAGTATCTTTACAAGTATACAGAAAAGGGTAAATTAAAATTTTTGCTAACATAAAATAGGGGTTTTCTATGAAGACCAAAATATTAGTCTTACTTTGCTTTCTATCTGTATTATCTTTTTTATCCTTTACTACAAATACACCACCATTAAAGAATAATACCAAAATAGGATATAAGCTTTATAGCTATCAAGGTAATAATAAAAAAGCATGGAGCAAAGTTGATTCACTTGAAAGAGCAGGTCTTACACGTTCGGCTTTAACCATTGTTGAACAGATCTATCAAAATGCAAAAGAAGAAAAGAATTCACCTCAGATAATAAAAGCTTTGATATACAAGTTAAAATTTATTAACTATACAGAAGAAAACAGCAATAAAAAAGTTGTTAATCAGATAAAAAATAGTATTGATTCCGCATCATTCCCTGCAAAACCGGTTTTGCAATCAATACTCGCTGATGCTTACTGGCAGTATTACAAACAGAATCGTTATAGATTTATTAACAGAACAGAGACTATTAATTTTGACAACAATGATTTTGAGACGTGGGATCTCACAAGGCTTTTAAAAGAAATAATAGAACTTTACCATTCCTCTTTATCAAATGAAGATAGTTTAAAAACTATTCCTGTTTCCTCCTTTAAAGATATCTTGATAATTTACAAAAACAGGACATATTTACGTCCAACTTTGTTTGATTTTATAGCAAACCGCGCTCTTGATTTTTATACAAATGAAGAAGCATCAGTTACCGAACCGGTTTATAAATTTGAACTAAAAAATCCGGATATTTTTTCACCCGCAAAAAATTTTGTGAAAATACATTTTGAAACAAAAGATTCTCTTTCCTTAAAATTTTATGCAGCAAAATTGTTTCAGGAATTAATATCATTTCATTTAAGTGATTCTGTAAAAGATCCTTTGATAGATATAGATCTTAAAAGATTAAATTTCATGAAAGGTGTGAGTGTCAATGAATATAAAGATAGCTTATATCTTAAAGCTTTGAATGAAATGGAAGAGAAGTATTCTGATGTCCCCTATTCTTCACTCATTTTATATAATAGAGCGAATTACTATTTAAATAAGGGGGGGCAATATAATCCTCAAACTAATATCCAATACAAATGGGATAAGAAAAAAGCATATGGTATTTGCGAAACTGTAATCAAAAAATTCCCTGGTTCAACTGGTGCCCAGGCTTGTGAAACATTAAAAAACCAGATTCTGCATAAGGACCTGGATTTTAAAGTTGAGTATGCAAACCTGATTGGACAACCTTTCCGTGCATTAATTCAATATACAAATGTTGGTAAAGTGTATTTTCGGATAATTTCCTGGGATAAATTAAATGAGGAAAAGGCAGGAAAATTAATTAATAAAACTTTGATAGATTATTTTAGAGATCAAAAATTTATTAAGGAGTGGAGTATAAATCTTCCTGATGAAAAAGATTTTCAACAGCATTCGGTTGAAGTACCTATTCCGAAATTAAAAGCGGGTCATTATTTAATTCTTGCCGGAACAAATAAAAATTTTGAATATGATAAAAATGCAGTTGCATATGGCTACTCATGGGTAACGAATTTAAGTTATAATTATTCATATCGTGATAATAAAATTCGATTTCTTGTGCAGGATAGAAGATCAGGAACTCCTGTTCCTGATGCTGAAATTAGTTTATTTCAAAAAAGATATGATGGAAAAAACAGCCGATATGTTACAGATTTAATTCAATCAGGACATACAGATAAAGAAGGTTTGTGGGAAATTAAACGTCCGGAAAGACTTTATAATCTCCGGGTTCTGTTACAAAAAAAGAATGACAGGTTCAAATCTCAAAACATTTATCCTTATTACTATCATCAAAATGACAGGATAACAAGGAGAACATTTTTCTTTTTAGACAGAGCAATTTACCGACCCGGACAAACAATATACTTTAAAGGATTACTGATTGAAACTGACGGTAAAAAAGAAAATTATATCAAAACAAATACAGCTACAACTGTAGCATTATATGATGTTAATAATCAAAAAATTTCAGAACTAAATTTAAAGTCAAACGATTATGGCTCAGTTGATGGTAAGTTCATTGCTCCAGCAGGTGTCTTAACAGGATCAATGACTATCAGGAATGAGTCGGGGGCACAATCATTCAGGGTGGAAGAATATAAACGTCCTCAATTTGAAGTTAAGTTAAATAATATAAAAGGAGATTATTCGCTGAATGATAATGTAAATATTTCAGGATATGCGAAAACATATTCAGGTGTGAACCTGGATAATGCAACGGTTAAATACAGGGTAATAAGACAAACTATTGTTCCTTATTACTGGTGGTTTTGGGGACGTAGTAAACCAAATATGGAAATAACTAACGGAATTGTTAAAACCAATAATAAAGGAGAATTTAATTTTGATTTTAAGTTAATTCCTGATCTTTCTTATTCAAAAAAAGATAATACAATTTTTAATTATACCGTCTATGTTGATGTAGTAGATATTACAGGTGAAACTCATAGTGACCAGACAACAGTAAGTGCCGGATACATATCTTTGAGGGCAGATATTCAAATTCCCGAATCAATTAATAAACTAATTACAAATCAATATAGAGTTACAAGTACAAACCTCAGCGGAGAATTTCAGACGGCAAAATTTAATATTAAGATCAATAAACTAATTGAACCTAAACGGATTTTTAGAAAAAGGATGTGGGAAAAACCGGATCAATATATTTTATCTAAAGAAGAGTTTTATAAATTATTTCCACATGACATCTATAATGATGAAGACAAAATTTATAATTGGAAAGAAGGAAAAGAAGTATATGATACTTCATGTGTAACTACCGACAGCTCAATGTTAAATATAAATAATGGATTGAAAAGCTGGCAGGCGGGGTCTTATTTATTAACCATAAATACCAAAGATAAAAACGGCACTCCGATTGAAATAAAAAAATATTTTACACTTTTTGATCCGTCTTCGGATAAGATACCATCAAATAAAGCAAACTGGTTTGCTGAACTTAAAACTTCCAGACAACCCGGAGAAACCGCCAGATTATTAATAGGATCAGCGGAAGAAAATGTTAATGTTCTATATGAACTTGAATATGACGGCAAAACAATTCTTTCAAAATGGTTAACACTTGATGATGAACAGAAAAAAATAGAGATACCGATAAAAGAAGAATACAGGGGAAACCTAATTGCTAATTTTATTTCAACAGTTAATAATGAAAATTTCAATAAGAGCATAATAATTAATGTTCCTTGGACAAACAAACATCTAAATATTTCCACAGAGACATTCAGAGATAAAATGACACCCGGTAAAAAGGAAGAATGGAATATTAAGATATCAGGACCAAAAGGGGAAAAGGTAGCTGCAGAGATGCTTGCTTCTATGTACGACGCATCATTAGATGCATTTTCACCCAATATCTGGAGTTTAAATATTTACCCGGTTTATACTTACAGCAGGAGAATATGGAATCCGGGAAACTCCTTTACACAAATTAATTCCCGGTTGTACGAACAAAACTGGAACGAATATATTTCATTTCCATCTATGTCCTATGATCATCTTAATTATTTTGGATTTAATTTTTTAAGCTATGGTTATTCCCGGTCACCAGGAGTTGTTTACAAATCCGCAGTAAATTCTTTAAGAATAGAAGCTCCGCAGCAAGCTGAATTCCTGGCAGTTGAAGCAGATAAGGATGAAGTTAAGCAGGATTTAAGTTTAGGCGAAACTGCAAAAGTAAAAACGAAAAATCCGGATGCCGGATTTCAAAATATATCTGCAAGAAAAAATTTAGGTGAAACGGCTTTCTTTTATCCTCATCTTAAAACAGATAAAAATGGTGAAATCATTATTTCCTTTACTGCGCCGGAAGCATTGACCCGCTGGAAATTCATGGCTTTTTCCCACACAAAAGATTTGAAATATGGCTTTTTAACTAAAGAAACAGTAACACAAAAAGAATTGATGGTTCAGCCTAATCCTCCGCGCTTTTTCAGAGAAGGTGATACAATCTATTTTACAGCAAAAGTTTCTAACCTTTCGGAAAAAGATTTATCCGGTCTGGCTACTCTAAAGCTATATAATTCTTTTACTATGCAGCCGATTGATAGTTTATTAGGAAATAACAATCCGGTATTAAAATTTGATATAAACAAAAACCAGAGTACTGGTTTGAGCTGGAAGATTCACATACCAGTTGGAATGGCTGATGCAATAACTTATAAAGTACTTGCTAAAGCGGATAATTATTCGGACGGTGAAGAGAATGCTTTACCTATTTTACCAAACAGGATGCTTGTTACCGAATCTTTACCCCTCCCTGTAAAAGGAATGACTACCAAAACTTTTATTTTTGACAAATTAAAGAATAACAAATCCACAACTCTCAAAAATTATAAACTAACTCTTGAGTTTACTTCAAATCCTGCCTGGTATGCAATTCAGGCACTCCCCTATTTGATGGAGTATCCTTATGAATGTTCAGAACAAATATTCAGCAGATTTTATGCAAACAGTATTGCCACGCATATTGCAAATTCAAATCCAAAAATTAAAGCAGTATTTGAAAGCTGGAAAAATATTGATAAGAAAGCTCTGCTTTCAAACCTTGAGAAAAACCAGGATTTAAAAAATATTCTATTGGAAGAAACTCCATGGGTTTTGAATTCACAAAGTGAAACAGAACGAAAAAAACGTGTAGGTTTACTCTTTGATATCTCAAAAATGTCTAGTGAACTATCGGCAGCCGAACAAAAGCTTCGCGATAATCAGCTTGATAACGGCGGATGGCCCTGGTTCCCGGGAATGCCGGAAAACAGATATATTACCCAACACATTATAGCCGGTATGGGACATCTTGATAAACTGGGAGTTAAAAATGTTCGGAACAATAATCTTACATGGAACATGATTAAGAAAGCAGTTCATTATTTAGATATAAAAATGAACGAAGATTATAAATATCTTTTAGAGCATAAGGTTGATTTATCACAAAAAAACATAAGCTATATTCAAATTCAATATTTATATGCAAGAGCATATTTCCTGGATTTGACTGTACAGGATAATTTCAAAACAGCCTTTAATTACTGGAAAAAGCAGGCACAAACATACTGGCTGTCAAATAACAAATATATACAGGGAATGATAGCGTTGGCCTTGTTCAGATTAAGTGATACAAATACAGCAAATGCAATAATAAAATCACTAAAAGAAAATGCAGTCTACAATGATGAAATGGGAATGTACTTTAAGCAGGAAGGCGGCTGGTATTGGTACCAGGCTCCTATTGAAACACAAGCCTTATTAATTGAAGCATTTGATGAAATTACTCATGATGAAAAATCAGTTGATGAAATGAAAATCTGGCTTCTTAAGCAAAAGCAGGTCCAGGATTGGAAGACAACCAAAGCAACTTCAGATGCTTGTTATGCACTTTTATTAAAAGGAACTGATTGGCTTTCTGAAAATAAACCCGCTACAATAAAAGTCGGTAATCATGTTATTGATCAAAGTAAGTTAGAAGGATCTAACAAACCTGAAGCAGGAACAGGTTATTTCAGAACTTCCTGGAATGGTAAGCAAATCACTCCGGGTATGGGTGAAGTAACTGTTACAAATAATAATAAAGTTGTAGCCTGGGGTTCTTTATACTGGCAATATTTTGAACAGCTTGATAAAATCACATCTTCAAAAACAGCATTAAACATAAATAAAAAATTATTTCTGCAGCAGAATAGCCCTACAGGACTTAAAATTACTCCGGTAACAGAAAGTACCAAATTAGTTCCGGGCGATTTAATAAAAGTAAGAATTGAAATAAGAGTCGATCGCAGTATGGAATTTGTTCATTTAAAAGACATGAGAGCAGCAGGTTTTGAACCGGTTAGTGTATTATCGCAGAGTAAATATCAAGATGGTCTTTGGTATTATGAAAGTACGAAAGATGCAGCAACTAATTTCTTTATAAACTATTTGCCTAAAGGTACTTATGTTTTTGAATATGAACTGAGAGCTACTTATAAAGGAAATTTTTCAAACGGCATTACTTCAATCCAGAGTATGTATGCTCCGGAATTTTCCAGTCATTCCGAGGGAACAAGAATAGACATAAAGTAAATACTTTCAGCCTGATCAATTATTAAAAGTTAATAGATTCTGCATTGATCCGTTCAATTTATTAATTTCAAATTTTCAGAAAAAATCTTCTTGTACTTCTTGATATAAAAAGTTAGCTTTAATTTACTAATAAAGCATTCTTTATATTAAAAGTGGAATATTAAACCCTTTAATTAATTCAAGAATACGAATCTCTTATTATATTCAACTCTAATTTCTATTTCAAATTTCCTGCATAAGAGAATAATTCAAATTTAAGAACTTAAATAATTTAAATGAATATATTAAAATTTGTTTAACCATATAACAAAAAGAGAGTCATTAAATGAAAAACAAATTTATCTTTAATTTCACACCAACCGGGATGATACCAACAAAAAAAATGACTGAAAATGTGCCGGTAAAACCCGAAGAAATTATAACCCAGGTTTTAGAAGCTGCAGAATTCGGAGTAAATATGGTTCATTTACATGCAAGAGATTATGAAACGGAAAGGCCTACATATAAAAAAGAAATATATGAAGAAATTATTTCCGGTATTAGAAAAGAGAATAAAGATCTTATTCTTTGTGTTTCAACAAGCGGCAGAAATTTTCCTGAATTCGAAAAAAGAGCCGAATGCCTGGAACTCCGCGGTGAAGTGAAACCAGATTTCGGAAGCCTTACCCTCAGCTCACTTAATTTTAACCGGCAGGCATCAATGAATGCACCAGAAATGATTAAAGCACTTGCACAAAAAATGCTGGACAATAATATTCGCCCGGAGCTTGAAGCATTTGATCTCGGTATGATCAACTATGCAAAATACTTAATAACGAAAGAATTGATTAAACCGCCATACTATTTCAATTTAATTTTAGGAAACATAGCCTGCGCCCAGGCCACCATGTTAAGCCTGGGATTAATGATAAATGAATTGCCCGATAATTCGATTTGGTCGGCAGGGGGAATTGGGAATTGGCAGCTTAAAATGAACGCGATGGCTATTATGGAAGGAGGTGGAGTACGGATAGGTCTGGAAGATAATATTTATTTAGATGATGAGAGGAAACATCTCGCTAAAAATTCTCAATTGGTTGAAAGACTATCTGCTGTCGCTAAAGTTCTGGGGAAAGAACCTTATACTCCAAAAGAAGCCAGGGCAATTTTGGGCTGTGATTGATTCATTTAAAATATGATTTCGATTTTTGAATTTATACTAAGAAAAAGTTCTTACCATTCAGCATCGGAGAACCATAGATTTTTCTTAAACAATTTTCAATTTAATTTGAAATTGAAAATTTCGTAAAAGCTAAAGCATCTACATCAAAGGTAAATGAATGATTACTGATGATTCTAATGAAAAAAACACTCACAATGAAGGAGAAATTATACATGATGCTACTATATTAAGCAGCACTCTTTATATTTCACAAGCATTTTATGTGGTTAGGGGTTTTTTAATTGCACAACTTCTTGGGCCTTCAAGTTACGGAATTTGGAGTGTGCTTAGAACATTTTTTAACAGTGCTCCTTTTTTCGGATTGGGAACACATCAGGCAATGTTGAGGGAGGTTCCTTTTAGTACAGGTGAAGGAGACAGCAGAAAGAAATCTTTTATTATTCAAACCAGCTTATCCTGGAACATACTGATATCCACAATCATTATGATATTGGTTTTTACTGCATCTTTTTTCGGATTTGCAGCAGAATATAGATTTGAAATCCGGCTTTCCGGTATACTATTCATGTTAACAGCTATTCATCTATTTATGCAACCGAAATTCAATAGTGAACAGAAGTATGTGTTAATGAGCAAATATATGCTCTCATACGCAATTTTGAATACCGTACTTGGATTAAGCCTCCTTTTTTTCTTTAAGCTTAGCGGTTTGCTAATGGGGATGATTTTAGCACAGCTGATACTTTTGGCTTATTTAATTATTAATAAACATTTGTCTCTGAATCTTTCAATTGATAAAAAAATATTAAAGGAATTATTCGGGATTGGATTTCCAATCATGATTTTATGGTTTTTTATCTTTCTAATTATGAACCTGAATAAACTTATAGTATTTATTATGCTTGGAAAGACAAAGGCAGGTTTTTATGGTCTGGCAACATTTGTATCAGCTATCGTTGGTTATATATCACAAACTGCAACAAGCGTTATTTTTCCGCGAATGATGTATACCTACGGCAAGACTGGTGAAAAAAAATATATGGGAAAGTATTTTAACAAACCCATGCTCGTTCTTTCGGGTCTTACCCCTGTCATCCTTGGTATTATTTATATTAATATTGAGGCAATGATAGATATATTTTTGCCCAAATATATTCCTGGAATAACTGTTCTTCACATACTTATTGCTGCATTGTTTTTTTCTACTATCTGGGGATTGCCGATTAATTTACTAATTGCATTAAATAAACAAAAAAAATTTATGTTTATAACGGCAATCGTTTTATTATTTAGTGTAGTACTTGATATAATTATAATAAAAAGCGGATTTGATATAAATGGTGTAGCAGTAGTTACAGCCCTGACTTTTTTTCTCACATCTGCACTTTCCATCGGGTATTCATTTTACTTATTGGAAGATAGATCGCTTCAAATTCTGAAAAAATTATCTTTACTGTATTTGCCGTTTATATATTCCTTTGCAGGCATAGTTCTTATTATCTCTATTTCTTTTTCGAAAATCCTTCTTCTGGATAATATTTTAAAATCTCTTCTCTTTATTGTATTTAATACACCTTTAATTATTTATATTGAGAGGGAAAGCAAAATTATAAACAGAATATTATCCTCATTAAAAATATTTAAAAAAGAAGATTAATCTAATACCTGGAAAATACTTTGATATTCAAAGATTATGATATACTACCATACGAATCCGAATTTTATCCGCAGGTTATAGATCTATTAAAATATCTTTTAGGCGGTGATAAAAAAAGGAATACAAATTATTTTAACTGGAAGTATAAAGATAATCCTAACCTTGAATATTCGCCAGGCATCATGGCATTATACAATGGTAAAGTTGTCGGATTTAGAGGTTATTGTCCTCTTCGGTTTCGAATAAAAGATAAACGTGATAACATTCTTTCATTAATTCCCGGAGATACATGTGTTCATCCGGAACACCGGAGAAAAGGGCTATCGGTAATTATGGGTAATAAAGCTGGAGAAGAGTATAGTGGGAAATATTCTTTCTTTTAAACATGACTGCAACAAGAAATTCATTGCCAGGTTATTTAAAGATGGGTTATTATCCTCTTATTTCCAAAGAATATCTTACTAAGAATAACACAATTGGTCTAATCAGGTATTTATTATTTACAAAGTTTAAATATAACAGAACCTATAAAGAGATCTCATATGGGAAATTTGGTAATATAGTAGTTTCTCAGCAGCCGAGTTCCGAAGAAATGTTAGCCTTGCTTGAAAAAGAGAAATCAGGATTTAATAAAGTAATGCTGTACCAGGATAAAAATTTTTTAAGTTGGCGGCTTTCAAACAAATGGAGCCAATATTTATTCCTATATTATATTGAAAATAAAATACTTACCGGGTATCTGGTTATTCGTATTTCGACTAATAAACTCCGCGGATTTATTGCTGATTATGCCGGAAAGGATAAAGCCACCATTGAGAAAATCCTGAAATTCATTATGAAGGCAGGATATTTTGATGTTCTTTCTATTTATAGTTTTTGTGTGGCCAACAATGTTAAACTCAAAATGGAAGAACTAGGTTTTAAATCAGAAAGTTTGTTTAGAGTTATTGAAAGAAAAGTTAATGGTGAGCTGCCATTGATGATACGCCCAGTTAAACAGAACTTTACTAATAATGATTTTTTTATTGAAGGACTGGATTTGCGCAAAATTGAAAATTGGGATTTAAAGGGTTTGTCGTACGAGGATTTCTAACTTTCTGATTGTTATATCAAATTGCTTTTTTTTATTGTGAGTTATTCCACAGACAATTTAATATTATAAAAAATTTATATAACTTTTGCAGGTAGTAATAAATGAGGCTTTATTTAATTATTATCACAAGTACAAATCAAATAATAAATTTCCTCAGGTAAATATATCCTATATCTGCTTTAATTTTCTTATATATTTTGCTAAATGCTGGATTATTACTTGTCTCTTAAAAAGACATTAAAGATAAAAGTGTTATATTGTATAAAGTTTTAGCGCCATTCTTAGCAGATATTTTTAGGCTCAAAAGTTGTTTCAATAATTGGTTCTTCTTAAATAATAACTAATTCTTAAAGAAGAATATTCTTAAAAATGAAATTATTATTAATGAACTATGAATACCCGCCTCTTGGCGGAGGTGCAGGTAGAGCAATGCAGAGTATTGCGAAGCAGTTATCTGCAATGGGAAATGAAGTAAATATTATTACTTCACATATTTCTTTTTCATTTAGAGATATAATCGAGAACGGGATCAAAATTTATTTTGTTCCAAGTTTTCGGAAAGGAATTCATGACTGTGGATTAAGAGGGGCACTAACTTATTTGTTCTTTGCATACTTTAAATTACTCAAATTATCAATATCAAATAAGTATGACATTGTCCATTATTTTTTCAGTTTACCCACAGCTTTCTTAAGTATTCTTCCCGGAAAGCATCGTAAGCTGCCTTATATTGTTTCCTTACGCGGTTCTGATGTACCAAGTTACGATATTTATAATCAGCGATTAGAATTGCTGCACAAGATTTATTTGCCAATTACAAAACGTATATGGAAAAATGCAAAATCTGTTATTGCTGTAACAAATAGCCTGAAACAAACAGCCCTGCAAACCAATCCGAGGCAGACAATAGATGTAATTCCTAACGGAATAGACATAGACATTTTTTCACCTAAAACTTACAGATCAGAGGATAAAAAAAAATTTCGTTTAATTACGGTTTCAAGGCTTATTAAAAGAAAGGGTATCCAGGATGTTCTAAAAGCCTTATCTGAAATAAGCGATAGTAGTATCAGTTTAACAATTATCGGTGAAGGAAATTATGAAAATGAATTAAAGAAATTGTGTAATAAACTTGGCTTAGATAATAATGTAAAATTTATTGGTTTCTGCCCAAGGAAGGATATCCCATCATATTTTTGGCAAAGCGATTCTTTTATACTGCTGTCCTTGGCTGAGGCATTCGGAAACGTAATTGCAGAGGCAATGGCTTGCGGGCTACCGATCATTGGTGCCGATAAAGGAGGTATTCCGGATCTGGTAAATGAGGAAAACGGTATACTTGTAGAACCTGGAAACATATCCCAAATAAAATCAGCAATAATCACTATGAAAAACGACAAGGAAATGAGAACTAGAATGGGGAAAATTAATGCGGAAAAAATTGCCGAGAAATATAACTGGAGACATATTGCTGAAGCCTATAAAGAAATTTATTTAAGAAATTTAAATGGGAACGATAAGCAACATAAATAATTACTATTCTCAAATACAAGAGAAACACTACAATAGTGAGTATGAACAGTTTAAAAATATTCTGCTTAATCAGAATATTCCTGTAAAAAGTCTGGCATTAAAACCATATTTTATTACAAAAAAAAAGCGGGAAGAATTTTCAATAATAACAGATATTTTATTAAATGTTTTTGAGAAACTAACATGTGCCTATTTTAATAATAGTGAAATAAGAAATTTACTATCAGTTAATGGACGTATTAAAGATTATATCGAAATTCATCCGGGGTATTCCGGTAAAAGCCAGGTTGCCCGCCTGGATGCTCTCTATAATACCAAAGAAGACTCTTTACAATTCCTGGAAATAAATCTAGATAATCCCTCTTATATAGGAATGAACGATCTTCTGGTTGGAATTTTTGATCAGCTCCCTTCATTAAAACACCTGAGCAAAGAATTCAATATAGGAAGCGACAGTTTAATTGATTCGCTTTATAACATGCTGATAACAAAATACAGGGAATATTGCTTATATTATAAAAAGCAGGAACAAAAAGAACCTAATTTTGCTGTTGTGTGTTCAAGGAATTCTTTTATAAGCCAAGATGTGGAAACTATAGTCAAGTTATTAAAAAAGAAAAATATAAATGTTTATTATGCTGATCCCAGGGATTTTGTTTATGATGATAAAACACTTAAACTTAACGGTGAAGAAATCCACATAGTTTACCGGGATACTTTAAATGATTTTTTCCGGACAGAGAGTACGGGTAAAATACATTCAAGTATGCGCAATAAAATTCTTAATTACACAAAAAATGTCTGCTTAAAAAATAATTTTATTGATCATTATTTGAGAAAAGGATATTTCGGTCATGCCGAGAACGTAATAAAAGCATATTCAGAACACAACATTTGTATGATAAATCCTTTTACTTCCGGTTTGTGTGCTCAAAAATTTTCATTCGCATTGATACAGGATGACAGATTTAAAACACTGTTTAATGAAGAAGAACGGGATGTAATCCAAAAACATATACCATGGACCAGGATTTTGGGAGAGTATGAGACCTGTTTTCATAACAGAGAAATAAATCTTGCTGATTTTATAAGAGTAAACCGTAAAAAATTTGTAATAAAAACAAACCATGGCTTTGGCGGAAAAGGGGTTTTAATCGGCCAGGAGATAAAACCGAAAGATTGGGAAAGAAGAATAAATTCAATCATTAAATCCGGCTCAAAATATATTGTACAGGAATATATTGACATTCCCACTGAAAGTTTCCCGGTATATTCTAATGATAGTTTTAAAGGTTTTTCCAAGCAGTATTTTAATATAAACTTCTGGGGATTTAATAGAAAATTCGGAGGCTGTTATGTCCGTACTTCGGAACAGAAGATTGTCAATGTATCGAGGGGCGGAAAGCTGGTTCCGGTATATTTTGCCGACAAATAATTTTAAGATCATAATCTGAAATAAATAACAAAAAATGAATTCACTCAGAAAGCTTTTTGCCAGAGAGTTTGGAATAAAATATATCAACCGTTTGAAAGGTTATAAAGTTAATGATTTCTTTAAACTTTATCTTTCCTCGATAAATTGGACAAGGGATAAAATTGTTGATTACCAGATGAACAAACTTAAGGCGTTGATTACATATTCTTATAAAAACTCAGATTTTTACAGAAAGAGAATTGATGAAAGCGGGTTTGATATAAATAAATTTAAATATCCGGATCAATTAAAGACAATTCCTAAGCTTACCCGGGGTGATCTGCGAAACCATTTAAAAGATATTGCTTCCAAAGAATTCGATTTATCTAAATGCTCAAAAAGCTCATCAAGCGGTTCTACCGGGGATCCAATATATTGCTATCACGATAAAAACGGAATCGCCGCAAACAGAGCTTCAATGCTTTTTAATAAATTCCTGGGAGGTTATCAACCTGGTGACAGATGGATTAATATATGGGGTAATCCTAAAACCGTAAATATTGACTGGGAAAAAGCCGGCAGCCAATTAAAAAAATTCTTTCTGAATGAAATAAGGTTTCCTGCGTATTTTCTAAAAAATAAAAATCAATATGAGGCACTTTATAGATTACTTGTAGAGAAGAAACCATCGTTCATTCACGGCTATACGAACGCTATATTTTTTTTCTCAAAATTTTTGGAAGAAAAAAAAGAAAAATTTGATTTTATTAAAGGTGTATTTACAACTGCTGAAAATCTGCATGATTTCCAGAGGAATAAAATTCAGGAATTATTAGGGCCGGTTTATGATCATTACGGGGGCAGCGAGACCAATGGTATTGCAGCACAAACAAAATTTGATAGTTATTATTCAGTTTTGGATCCGCATGTATATGTAGAATTCGGAGATATTATTGATAAAAAAACCAATTCAAGAAAAATATTAGTTACTGATTTAGACAACTCGGTTCTGCCGTTTATAAGATATGAGAACGGAGACCTTGTTGTACCGTTAAATGATAATCAATATTTATCATCGGATTTAAATTTTTCAAAATTTATTTCAATAAACGGCAGAGTATCCGATTTAATTACTCTACCCGATGGAGGAAATCTTGTTGTTCCAAGCTTTTTCGGAAGCAGGATGCTCAAAGATATCGAAGGGATAAAGCAATACCAGGTAAAAAAATTAAAAAATAAAATCCTGGTTAACCTGATAATAGATGAAAAATTTAATTCCGGATCGGAGATGATTATTAGATCAAATTTAAATGAATACATTCCCCCCGAAATGAATTATGAATTGGTTTTCAACCAGGAAATAATTTATTCGGATAACGGAAAGTTTAAATTATTTATCGATAATTCATTTAACTGAATCTATATAATAAAGAATAGCCTGTGCAAAATATATTATTAAATCAATTTTTACTAAGACAAAATATCTATCGTGAGAAAGACGAACTTGATGCTCTTCGTTTTCGTTTATTAAGAAAGCAGTTATTTCTTGCTTATAGAAATGTGCAATTCTATAAGACAATATTTGATCAAGCCGGCGTCAATCCTTCTAATTTAAAATCTATTCAGGATTTATCATCTTATCCGGTTATTACAAAAGATATCATTCGCTCTAATAATTTGATCAATCATAACACCCTGATTAAATATAAATTTAAAAGTCATACGAGCGGTTCAACGGGTCAGCCAATGTGGACTAACTATGATTTTAAAAGCTGGATTAGAAAGAAATATCTTGTAAAAGCACGGGCGAGAATGGAATGCGGTGTAAAACTGAATGACAAAATTGCAGTCTTTGAAAGCACCTCTCAAAATTATAAAGAAAATACAAATATACTTTTTCAAAAATTGAAATCACGTTACAGGGTATTCTCTATTTTCGAACCGCTTCAAAACTCTGTTCAAAATATAATTAATTTTTCTCCTGTTGTACTATATGGGTCACCAAGCTATTTTTTTCAGCTTGGTAAGTATATGTTTGGAAACAATTTAAAACTGCCTTCGGTTAAAAGGATATTTACCAGTTCCGAATATCTGCAGGAAACTGTACGTGACTACATAAAAGAAAAATTTGAGGCAGATGTTTATGATGTTTACGGTTCAACAGAATTTAAAGAAGTCGCCTGGGAGTGCGAAAAGCATGAAGGTTATCATATAAATGAAGATGTGGTAATAGTTGAAATTCTAAAAGACGGGAAACCTGCTGCTCCTGGTACCGTTGGGAATATAGTAATAACTGATTTAAGAAATACCCTTATGCCATTAATACGCTACCAGATGAACGATAAAGGGCTGTTAATGCAGGATAAATGCAGCTGCGGTAGGACATTTTCTACCATGAAACCGTATGCAGGCCGTTCTTCGGAATATATTGTTTTACCGGATGATAAGATAATTTCTCCGTACCTTTTCACAACCAGTATTGAAAAAATTAAAGGATTACTGCAGTATCAAATCATTCAGTCAGATAAGAACAAGCTGCTGGTAAATATTGTAAGCAATCAGGAAAATTTTAAAAATGTATCGGAATCAGTTAAAAATATTTTAGAGCATATTACAAATCATATTATGGACATTGAAATTAAAAGGAAAACGCAAATAGATGTTGAAGAGAACGGCAAATTCAAAGTGGTAAAGAATTTAATTTTAGAACAAAAGAAATTAAAATTATGAAAGCCAAGTTCATCTTTAATTTTACTCCTGCTGGAATTTTTCATTCAAAAGAGATGGCAAAATATTTCCGGGTTTAGACTGCAATTGAACAAATTAACATGTCTTATATAAAAAGATTGACACAAAAAATCCGGTATAATAATATTCTAAGAATATTGCATGACGGATTAATAAAAATCGGGATACATTTATCACTTTTCTATTGGGTTGAAGAAGGCCTGCATCTGCAGAGCAGTCCTTTTGAATTCAACGAATTCAGTGATTATACTGTAGAATTACTGAAAGAAGATGAATTAAACATTATTGCAGATATTCCTGAAAAACCATATAAAATAGAATTTCTTACCAAACGGATAAAAGAAGGTTCAGGATGCCTTCTTTTTAAAAAGAAAAATAAAGTAGTTGGTTATACATGGTTTAATCTTTCCAGGTGCAGTACATTTTTTTATGATCGGCATTTAAATGAAAATGAAGCTTATTTATTTGATGCGTATGTTCTTATGGACTTCCGGGGTAAAAAGATAGCGCCTTTCGTGAGATATCAGTGTTATAAAGAATTACATAAGCTAAATAAAACTGTGTTATACAGCATCTCGGATTTTTTTAACAATCAGTCGATTAAATTTAAAGAAAAGTTGAATGCAAAGTTTCTTTTTTTGATGCTGTACATAAATCTTTTTAATAAATTCACTTTCAGTAGGATAATTCAAAGATTCTATTAATATATGTACCAGGTAAAAATTTATAATAAAATTTCTGAAATTGATAAAAAATGCTGGGATGAATTAGCAGCAGATAATATATTCTTAAGTTACCCCTGGCTGAAAACTTATGAAGAAGTAACTGTCAATCCGCCGGTCCCGCATTATATAACATTACATGATAACAAAAAAATAATTGCAGCCTCTGTTTGTTATTTTGATAAGAAAGAAAATTCAAGCTCAATTGACAAAATATTACTGGGCAGGCTTATAGATTTTAAATGGATTAAAAGTCTCACTTTTTTACCTGCTATAGTGTGTGGTTCAAAAAATGGATATGGATCGCATTTTCTCTTTTCAAAAGAATTAAATGAAAACGAAACGATCCTTCATTATAAACGGTTGATAGATATTATTGAAAATATTGCTGAGGAATATAATGCTTCTGTTTATTTCTCTAATGTAATGAGAAATGAAAAATCTTTAACTCAAATATTAACTAAACGAGGTTATTACAAAACATATAGTCTGCCTTTAAATTATATTGATATTATCTGGTCGTCATTTGATGATTATAAAAAATCCATTTCAAAAGAACATTCATCGATGAAAAAAACAGTTTCCAGGGAGGTAAATGAAAACCGGAAGGCAGGAATAGAAATAAAGGAGTTACAGGACTTTGAGAATAATTGGGAAAGACTTTATGAATTATTGAAAATGAATCACGGTAAACATAATACCAATTCATTTACATTAAAACAGGATTATATTTTACAATTAAAAAAAAATTTCGGTAGTGATGCTGTCTTTTTTACGGCTTTAAAAGGAGAAGATATTATTGGTGTCTGCATTGAATTAAAGAAAAACAATAATGCTGCACTTACCCGCGTTGGTATTGATCATGAAATTTCAAAGAATGACCTTACTCATTTTAATATAGCATTTTATGAACCCATAAAAAAAGCTATTGAGGCAGGCATTGAAAAAATTTTTTACGGAAATGCCTTTTATGAAATGAAGAAAAGGCGGGGATTCAAGGCGGCAGATACTTACATCTATTATAAACCTAATTACGGATACTTTAATTACTTTATCAAATTCTGGTTTGTAATTCATAAACTATGGATGAAACGAAAATTTTCATTTACTAGAAAAAATCAAAATAAAGGTTAATAAAAATATGTGCGGTATTGCTGCTGTCCTTTCATTTGGAGATAAATCTTTGCTTAATAAAAGTACTTTAGAAAATATGACTAAAGAAATAAATCATCGGGGACCCGATGATGAAGGGTTTTATCTGAATGATTGGGTCGGATTTGGTTTTAAAAGATTATCGATTCTGGATTTATCATACGAAGGTCACCAGCCAATGTTAGATTCAACAAAAAACTATATTATAATTTTCAATGGTGAGATTTACAATTATAAGACTCTCAGGGAAGATCTTATCAGAAAAAATTATAAGTTTAACTCCGGTACAGATACCGAAGTTCTATTAAATACTTATATTGAATGGGGAGCTGCTTGTTTGTCTAAAATTGAAGGGATGTTTGCATTTTTAATTTATGATAAGATAACTGACGAAATTTTTATTGCAAGAGATCATCTTGGAATTAAACCTTTATATTATTTTACAAACAGCGATTACTTTATCTGTAGCAGCGAAATAAAATCATTTAAAAAACTTATCAGGTTCGAATTAAATGAAAATCAATTGTATGAACAGTTTGTATACGGGTATGTAAGCGGAAAGAATACTATCTTCAGAGATATTTACCGCCTGCATCCGGGAAAATATATGAGATTTAATAAGAATGGATTAATAAAAGAAGAACTCTATTACGATGTTACTGCTGGCTTAAATGAAATGCCTTATACAGAGGTAAACTACCCGGTCATTAAAAATGATATTAATGAAAGCATTTTAAATCATACACAGAGTGATGTCGGATATAATATCCAGCTAAGCGGAGGTATAGATTCGAGTTATATTACAGCCGTCCTGAGTACAGAATATAATCAGAAGCTGAATACCTATTCCGTTACTCTCGAAAATTACGAAAAAGACGAAAGCATTTATCAGCAGATTGTTGCAGAAAAATATGGAAACATTCACCACAGTTTCTCTATGTCCGGAAAGGATCTATATAATAATTTTGAAAAAGCTACATGGCATTATGATATCCCGCTAGTACATTTATCTAGTATATTTTTGATGCTGTTATGCCAGCATTCCAGATCTAATTCAAAAGTAATACTTACTGGTGAAGGTTCTGATGAACTCTTTGGCGGATACAGCAGTTTTTATAGTAAAAAGATTCTCAAGTATAGTGTTCTTAGCTTTCTTCAGCAACATTATAAATCACTTAGTCTAATTCCCGATATTTTCAATTTCAGAAAAATAAAAAATTCAATTAAAAATTTTATTGTTGGTATTGATCACTCATCTTACTTGTCCAGAGAGATGTCTGTATTTTTATTTAATTCACTAAAAGACAATATAGAGTACAGGAAATCAATTATTAATAATATTGATGAACTGGTTAATAAAATTTTTGCATCTTTTCAGACAAGCTATTTAAATTTTCTATTTGAGCGGCAGGATAAAATGTCAATGGCGATGAGTGTTGAGGCAAGAGTTCCTTTCAGTAACCGATATTTGTTTGATAAAATGAACAGGATTCATTTTAGTAAAAAAATTAAACCGATACCAAAAACAATATTGAAAAAATTATCCGAACAATATTTTGATAAATCTTTCATATACAGAAGAAAGATTGGCTTTACACTTCCTTTGGATAAATGGTTAAGAGATAGAAATGGTTTAGGAGCCATGCTTGATTTACTTACAGATAAAACATTTAAGGAAAGAGGATTCTATAATTACCAAAACATTAATACACTAATTGATAAACACTTATACGAAGGTCAGGATTGTTCAAGATTTTTAATGAACATTATCAATTTCGAAGTATGGCACAGAATTTTTATCGATAATAATTAATTACAATAAACATTTCATAGTTTAATTTTGAAAGTATTAGTTACAGGTTCCACACTTAAAATAGGAATGGCCGCCGTCTTTGGTTTGGCAAAAAACAATTTGACTGTAATTGGTGCCGATGAAAAATCACTCCCTTTCAATATGTATTCAAGACATTTGAAGTCACATTACAAACTTAAATCATTTAAATCCTCTGATTTCCATTATAATCTTTTATCTATTATCCGGAAGGAAAGACCTGATGTTTTAATTCCCATTGGCGGAACCAGGCATGTATCGTTACATAAAGAAGAATTCTTAAAATATACAAATGTTCTGGTTCCGGATTATGAAAGTTTTTGTACATCATATGATAAAAAGAAAACATATAAAATATGCTGTCAGGCTGGAATTGAAATGCCTAAACATTTTTCTGATTATGAGGCAGAATTAATATTAAAAACCGGAACAAATAACAGACTTGTAATTAAACCTGATTTTGATATCGGTGGTTCACGCGGTTTAAAGATCGTTAACAATATCAATGAACTGAATTCAGCAAAAAAAGATATTCAGAATAATTTTGGAAATTATATAATTGAGGAATTTATACCCGGTGCTTCCAGAACAAGAACATTACAGTTGCTGTTTAATAAAAACAATAATCTAATCTCACATTTCATCCTTAAAAAGCTTCATCAATGGCCAATTACCGGCGGCAACACAGCGTATGCTGTAAGCACACATGAGAAAGAATTACTTACGTTTGTTTTACCATTTTTTGAAAAATGTAAATGGGAAGGTCCTGCCGGAGTCCAGTTAATTATTGATGAAAGAGACGGTAGGCCTAAATTAATAGAAATTAATCCACGGTTTACCGGCAGTCTTGCTTTTGCAATACAATGCGGAGTTAATCTTCCCTTTGCTGCTTGTTTAGCCGCATTGAATAAAAACGATACTAATTCTTACTATTATGATGCCGGGAAATTTTATATCCATCTTTCATTTTACTTAAAGGCCATAATAAAAGAATTTGGAATTACAGAGAAGAAGTTTGATCTGTTAATGCAGATGTTTAAAGAACTTTTTCAAAAAAAAGTCGGCGTAATGATCGATAGTAAGGACTTTCCGGTTTATTTAGCAAAAGCATTTGCGGAATTAAAAAACTGATAAACGTTTTATTTTATATGATAGAACACCTTTAATACAATTCACTAAAGGTTTTATAATTAAAAGATCAAGATATTGAAAGCTTTATTAATAGGATCAAACTGGAAAATTGGTATTGCAGCAGCTTATGGTCTGGCTAAAAAAGGTTTTACTGTTGTCGGAGCAGATGATAAAAATTCTCCCTTTAATATTCATTCAAGGCATTTAAAAAGACATTATATTCACGCACCGTTTTCCGATAACAAATTTTATGAGGATATTCTGTCGATAATAAAAAAAGAGAAACCAGATGTTTTACTTCTTCTTGGAGGCACAAAACAAATTTCACTTAATAAGAATGAAATCAGTAAATATGTAAATGTACTGGTTCCGGATTATGAAAGCTATAAGAAAGCATATGATAAAAGAGAAACGTATAAAATATGTAAAGAGGAGGGAATTGCCGTACCGATTCGGTATACAGATGAAGAAGCAAACTTTATATTAAGAGAAAGCAATAAAATTAAACTGGTAATTAAACCGGATTATGATATTGGAGGTGCACGGGGATTATGTTTCGTAAGTTCAATTGAAGAGCTGAATGGTGCAAAGAAATATATTAAAAGTATTGGCAGCAGTTATATAATTGAAGAATACATTCCGGGCGCTTCCAGGATGCGGGCTGTACAAATAATTATTGATAAAAGGAATAAAATCCTGGAATATTTCATTTTAAAGAAGATCCGTCAATTCCCGGTTACCGGAGGAATTACAGCTTATGCAGAAAGTACAAATGAATACAATTTATTGGAATTGGTAATGCCTTTTTTCGAAAAGTGCCGGTGGGAAGGACCTGTTGAAATAGAATTAATTATTGATGAAAGAGATGGTAAACCCAGATTAATAGAAATCAATCCAAGATTTCCCGGGAGTATTGCTTTTGCTATTCAGTGCGAAATCAATTTCCCTTTTACAATCTGCATGGCTGCAATCAATGATGGGAATTTTGAAACTGCTTCAAATTATAAATCCGGTATCTACTATATTAACTTTTCTTATTACCTGCGGTCTGTAATAAAGGAACTCCAGGCTGCAAAAAATAAATCCGTTGTTCTGCATAAAATATTTAAGGAATTAAAACGAAAGAAGGTAGGAGTGATAATTGACAAAAAAGATTTCCCTGTTTACCTGGCGAAAGCGGTAAACGAATTAAAATCATTTATGAATTAAACAAATATATAAGGGAGACTTACAATAATATTATGTACCGAACTGCAATTTATAATTCAATTAAAGAGATAAAGAAAGACGAATGGGATTACCTTACTGAAAATAATGTTTATATGTCTTATGAATTTTTTAAAACATTTGAAGAAACAACAGTTTTTCCATTACAGCCATATTATATTACTATTACTTCTGATGAAAATATTTTAGCTGCATCAGCATTTTATTTCGAACCGCAGAATTCAACCAGGATTTTGGATAGTGTGCTGCTGGGCAGGTTGGCTAAAACCGGATTAAAGAAAAAAATAACTTTTTTGCCTAGTTCAATATGCAACAGGCAAAGGGGTCATGGAACTCATTTTGTTTTTTCTCCAAACATAAATTATGATCAAATGATTTTTTTGCAGGAAATATTAATAGATGTAATCGAAAAAACTGCAAGAGAAAAAAAGACATCGGTTAGTTTCCTTAATGTTACTTTAGACCAGAAAGCTCTTAGGAACAGCTTAAGAAAACGCGGATATTCGTCAACCTACGATCTCCCTTCAAATTTTATTGATGTTAAATGGTCATCATTTGAAGGATATAAAAAGTATTTATCTGAAAAATATCCTAACATGATCAAATCAATTAGACACGAACTGAATAGAAATAAAAAAGCCGGCGTGGTAATAAAAGAAGAGCAAATTACTGCTGCTAATGAAAAAAGATTTATAGAACTCCTTAAGATGAATCATTTTAAACATAACAGCTATAGATTTTATCTAAAGGAAAACTACTTTAAAAAAATTAAAGAGATTTTTGGCAGAGATGCAATTATTTTTACTGCTCAAAAAGACGGAACTATTATTGGAGTATGTACCATTCTAAGAAAAGGTGAAGAGGTTTTTTTTTCAAGTATAGGAGTTGATCACGGACTTTCAAAAAAGGATTTCACTTTTTTTAATCTCGGCTATTATGAACCGATAAAGCAAATGACAAAATACAATGTAAAGCGGATTTTTTTTGGCAGGGGTTTGTATAAAACAAAAATAAAAAGAGGATGTAATTCGGAAGACATGCTTATTTTTTATAAACCGCAATATAAAATTTCAATTCCCGTTATTAAAATTTGGTTTTATTTTCACAAAAAATGGATGTCTTATAAACTTTCATATATCAAAAAAATATAGATTAAATAATCTGATATTAAAATGAGTCTGCTAAAATTTAAAAGATGATCTTAAACTCTAAATACATAAATCTTATCCGTCTTTTACAAAATGAACGGCGCTCGCTTGATGAGCTTATACATTATCAGACTACGCGTCTGAAGAAACTTGTTAATCATGCATATACAACCGTACCTTTTTATAAAGAGTTGTACAACAATTCCGGATTACGCCCGGATGAAATAAAATCCATTGACGACATAACTAAAATTCCGGTTATTAGTAAAAAATTATTGGCACAAAATCCATATGATAAATTAATCAGTGAAAAATATAATATAAAAAATCTTATACCGGTTAAAACGGCTGGGTCTAACGGCTCTCCTTATATGTTCTATATTGATCGTTCATTTGATCAATTCCGGAAAGCACAATTTATAAGACCTTATATTTCTAACGGAAAAAGGCTGATCGATCATTCAGTTTCTTTTAGTGTAACCAAATCTCCTCCATTTAAATGGTATCATCGATTCGGATTAATAACTGAATCCAGAATTTTTACGGGGCAAAACATAAATGATCAGATAAAGATGTTAAGAGATATTAATCCCGATATAATTCAGGGGTATGGATCTGTATTAAACCTCTTGTCTGTTGAACTAATTGAAAATAACATTTCAATAAAAAGCCCCCGTTTGTTATTTACAGATTCGGAGCTTCTCATGCCGGATATGAGAAGCAATATTGAAAAAGTATTCGGCACAGATGTAATAGATATCTACGGAACCTTCGAAACAGATAATATTGCTTACGAATGTTCAAAGCATGAAGGATACCATATCGCAATTGACAGTGTGATCATGGAATTTTTAAAGGATAATCAGCCAGTTGAAACCGGCGAGGAAGGAGAAATAGTAGTTACGGTTTTAAATAATTTTGCAATGCCTTTCATCCGTTATAATCTGCAAGATGTCGGAAGCATGATAAATAAATCATGTTCCTGCGGGAGAACATTCCCATTAATGAACCAGATAAAAGGCAGATCAAGTGATTATATGTTAACGGAAGACGGAAGGAAGATATCTGTTTTTAACTTAGGCAGATTTGCTTCTCTGGCACCAAATGTTTATGAATATCAAATTATTCAGGAAGATTTCAATAATTTTACACTGCTTATTGTTCCAAATAAATCATATAATAATGAAGGAGAACAGCAGATTAAACCAGCAATAAGAGAACTATTTCCTAAAGCCCGAATTAATATAAAACTAGTGTCTTCTATAAAAAGAGAACCATCAGGAAAATTTAAAGCTTTCAAATCAAAGGTTAATATTGGATGAGTACAGGGAATCCGGATAAAAATGAATTATATGAAGAAGATGAAATAATTCGTGATGCGACTACTTTAAGCGGGACTCTTTATTCTACACAAATATTGTATATTATAAGGGGATTTATAGTTGCCCGGCTTCTTAGTCCATCATTCTATGGAATTTGGACTGTTCTGAGATCTTTATTCGGCAGCGCAACATACCTTGGACTTGGAACCCAGCAGGCTATGCTTCGCGAAGTTCCTTTTAGTGTTGGTGAAGGAAATAAGGAGAGAAAATCAATTCTTATTCAGACCAGTCTTTCATGGAATATATTCATTTCATCAATTGTTATGATACTGGTGTTTATATTTTCTTTTACAGGTTTTGCCGGCGGATATAAAACTGAGATACGCCTATCAGGTATTCTGTTTCTTTTGAATGCTGTTCACCTCTTTATGCGTCCCAAATTTAAAAGCGAGCAAAAAATACTGCTTTTAAGCAGGTACTTATTTTTTTACGCGATTTTTAATACTGCTTTCGGGATAACACTTCTATTCTTCTTAAAGTTAAACGGGTTATTACTTGGAATGATTATAGCCCAGCTATTACTACTGACTTACCTGGTAATTAAAGGACATTTATCTCTCCATTTATACATCGATAAGAATATTTTAAAAGAATTATTTCGCATCGGACTGCCTATAATGATCCTGTGGTTTTTAATCTTCCTAATTGGTAACGTAGATAAGTTTATAGTCTTCATATGGCTGGGAAAAACAAATGCAGGTTATTATGGTCTGGCTGCTTTTATTTCATCTATGGTAAGCTATATTTCGTATACTATATCCACAGTGATCTTTCCGCGTATGATGTATGTTTACGGAAAGACAGGGGAAACGAAATATATAGAGAAATACTTTACAAAGCCGATGTTTATCTTATCGGGAATAATTCCTATTATTCTTGGTATAATATATATCAACATCAAAGCAATTATTAATTTACTTTTGCCCAAATATATGCCCGGAATTACAGTGATGCATATTCTTATTGCAGCTCTATTTTTTTCTACTATTTGGGGATTACCGACCAATCTAATTATAGCATTAAACAAGCAAAAAAAGTTTATGTATATTACTGCATTGCTGTTATGCCTTGATATAATTCTTGACCTGATTTTAATAAGTATGGGATTTGGTATGTCTGCTATTGCGATTGTTACTACATTTATTTTTTTTCTCGCCTCTGCACTTGCAAACGGTTATGCATTCTTTAATCTTAAAAGAAATTTCCGGCAAATCACAAATAATTTATTTATGATTTACTGGCCATTTATTTATTCGTTTGCAGTAATGTTTTTGATAATTGCCTTCTCATTTTCGAATCTTGTTATCTTTGACAATATTGTTAAATCTCTTCTATTCCTTTTATTTAATATTCCATTATTAATTTATATAGAAAAGAAAAGTAATATTTTAAGTAAAGTCTTCTCTTCTTTTCAAAAATTTAAAAAATAATTTGTATTTGCTTAGCTTTTTATTTCTCTCTACGTAAATACCGTTGATTCTAAAAAGAATTATCAAATCAATAAAATAATTTTTTTTTGATGATTACTTGTTTTTTTTAATTGTATACCTTACTTTAAAAAGTAAATTTTTTACCTTAGGGGATTATTTAAGGGCAAAACCCTTTATATAAGTTTCATTTCGTAGCTTATTCGAACCATTAAATCTTGGAAATATTTTAGGATAATTATTATCCTTTTTTCTTGGCCACAACAAATATGACCACAGAAGTATTTCTAATTCAGATTTATTTACTTATAATATTTTCATTAATAATTAGTTATACAACTTATACCTGTAAATAAACAGGTGTTTCTAATATAAATCAACAAGGGAGGTTCATAATGAAAATTGTTCGAATGAATTCACTTCATAACAGTTCCAGCAAAACCTTAGCGTTTTTCGACGTACAGACCCAAGATGGGATTATTATTAAAGGTTTTCGGGTTGTTGATGGAACAAAAGGATTATTTATCTCATCACCGGACGAAAGAGGTAAGGATGGTAAATTTTATGAGAATGTAATTCTTCCAAGAGAAATGAAAGAGAATCTACAGGAAATGGCATTAAATGAATATGACAGAAAAAACTGATAATTTAATTCTTGATTAATTTATTACAGACCCAATTTTAAAATAAAATTGGGTCTGTCTTTTCTAAACGGAACATCATCAAAAACTACGTTTAATTTTTACAGATTAATTATTTCCACCATGTAAAAAATGCCGTTGTCAAATATTTTTCTTTCAATAATAAAAATAATTACGAATTTATCATATATTACTTTTATATTTTCATGGCATATATTTTGTTTTTGTACAAGAACTACAAGAGAGAATGATAATGCCATTAATCTTGATTTCTACTTCCGTATCAATCTTCTTTATTGTTTGGATTATTGTTACTTATAATTCCTTCATTAAAGAGATAAATTTAATTAAAGAAGCCTGGAGCGGTATTGATGTTCAGCTTAAACGGCGTTCTGATTTAATACCAAATCTTGTTGAAACAGTTAAAGGTTATTCTTCGCATGAAAAAAATCTTTTTGAAAATATTACAAACCTGAGAAGCCAAACAAGCAAGATGGAAGCTATGCGAGAAAAAGCAAAAACCGAATCAGAATTATCGGGAATGCTTAAAAATCTTTTTGCAGTAGCTGAAGGTTATCCCGATTTAAAAGCAAACCAGAATTTTCTTGATCTGCAAAAGCAATTATCTGAAATAGAAGAACAAATACAGTATGCCCGAAGATACTATAACGGCACTGTCCGTAATTACAATATTAGTGTCGAATCAATTCCAAGCAATATTATAGCTGCTATTTTTAAGTTCAAACAGGAGCCATTTTTTGAAATAACTCTTGTTTCGGAAAAGGAAATCCCGGAGGTTAAATTTGCTTAAACAGAATTTATTATCACTGTCAAAAATTATTCTGTTCTTTCTATTGTTCCTATCTTTTTTATTCGGTAAAGAAAAAATCTTATCTTATAATAGTGATATTACGATAGAGTCTTATGCTTCAATGGTTGTTACTGAAACAATAACCGTTATAACTGAAGGAGATCTGATAAAGCATGGTATCTACAGAGATTTCCCGACACATTACAAAGATACTTACGGAAATAATTATGTAGTTGATTTTGATATTAAGGAAATTTTAAGAGACGGCAAACCCGATAATTATAGAATAGAAGACTTATCAGATGGGAAAAGAATTTATATAGGAAACAAAAATTATTTCTTACCCAGGGGGATCCACACATATACAATTGAATATAAAACAAATAGGCAGCTTGGATTTTTTAAAGATCATGATGAGCTATATTGGAATGTCACCGGTAACGGATGGGCATTTAATATTGACAAAGTATCAGCTGCAGTGCACTTACCGCCAAACATAGCATCAAATGAAATTAATTGTCTTGCTTTCACCGGATCATCCGGTTCAAGAGGAAGAGATTATAATAATTCTAAAAGTATAAGTACTGCGGTCTTTAATACAAACAGAATACTTAGTACGGGGGAAGGTTTAACAATAGTAGTGGAATGGCCGAAAGGTTTTGTTAAAGAACCTACAACCGAAACTAAATTCAGATTTTTTCTTTCCGATAACCTGGATGTTCTTATTGGAATAATTGGTTTGTTTATTGTGCTTATTTATTACCTGTTAATATGGAAAAAGGTTGGAAAAGATCCTGAGAAGGGGACAATAATTCCTCAATATGTTCCGCCTCATAATTTCTCCCCCGCGGCCATGCGTTATATTAAACGAATGGGTTATGATAATAAAACTTTCGCAGCATCTATTATTAATATGGCAGTAAAAGGATATTTATCAATCAGAGAGGATGACGGGAAATTTATTTTGATAAGAGAAAAAGCCGGTGAAGAAATATTAACTCCCGAGGAGAAAAAGATTGCATCAAAGCTAAACTTTAATTCCAATCATTCAACGGTAAATTATGAAGAAGTTATTAATCAGATTAAGGATAAAGTACCAATAGGAAATTCATTTTTAAATAAAGCTGTTAAAACACTCTCATCCAGATTGATAAACAGACTGCCGCAAAATGCTCCGGAACAGTCTGAGAAGGAACAATCAATCCTTGAACTCGATCAAAAAAATCATACAATAATAAGTAATTCAATAAAAGAATTAAAAAAAGCTTTAAAGAACAGTTATGAAAAAATTTATTTCTTAAATAACAGGAAAGAATTTATTGTTGGAGCAGTATTGTCAATAATATTTATTGCTGCTTTGGGAATTCTTGGTTCACCGAATCAAACGTTCATTATAATCTGGCTAAGCATGTGGAGCATTGGTGTTACATTCTTAATAATTACAGTTTATAAAGTCTGGCTGGGTGTTGCGGGAGCAGGTAAAATAAAAATATCAGGGATTATAGGGGCATTGGTTATAACAGGATTTGCTATCCCGTTCTTTTTAGGAGAATTAGCAGGCATATATTATCTATCCACTCAAGGATCTTACTTAACACCAATCATTTTGGCAACACTGGTTTTTATAAATATTTTATTCTATCATTTACTAAAAGCACCAACACTTGCGGGGAGAAAATTACTCGACAAGATCGATGGATTTAAAATGTATCTTTCTGTAGCAGAGAAAGACAGACTAAATACAATTAATTCACCTGAAAAAACTCCCCTGTTATTTGAGAAATATTTACCGTATGCTTTGGCACTTGATGTTGAAAATGATTGGGCATTACAGTTTGCATCTGTCATTAATACAAGCAGTATCGAAAAAAGTGCTTATCATCCGGGATGGTATTCAGGATCAAGCTGGAATAATTTTTCCGCCGATGGATTTACATCATCATTTTGCAGTTCGTTTTCAAGCGCAATTTCTTCATCATCAACTGCACCCGGTTCAAGTTCGGGCAGCGGTGGTTCTTCCGGCGGCGGAGGTGGCGGCGGAGGTGGCGGCGGCTGGTAAAATTTATCAGTTTACAGGAACTATTATCCTCTCTTTAAGTATAATATCCATACTCATTCTTTAGGAGGATCTTAAAATATTAAAGGAGGAATCATGCCGCTTTATAAAACTTCAAAAGCCGATTTAAGGGGAAAATATAAACGCAATCTGGAAGTAAGTATAATAATTGCACTGATTTTTCTTATTGCCGCTTTCAAATATTCACCACAAAAAAAAGAAGTTGATAAATATGTAGAACCCGGTCAGGATTTAATCAGCATATCTGAAATCCTGCCTACTAAGCAGCCGGAAACACCCCCCAAAATAAAACCATTAGTTCCGGAAATTTCAATGGATCCGGAAATAAATGAAATTGAATTTGAACCAACAGATTTAATTGTTGATGCTGAAGTGGACAGACCCCCTGAAAGAGTTGAAGTTCACAAAACAATTGACAATGAAACTATAATATTCGAAGCGGTTGAAGAACCTCCGAAACCTGTAAGGGGAATTGCAGCTATTCAAAGCAAAATTCAATATCCTGAATTAGCTAAAAAAATTGGTATCGAAGGAAAAGTGATTGTTCAAGCTATAATTAATAAAAAGGGAGATGTTAGTAATGTAAGTATAGTAAAATCTCTTTTTCCTCAATTAGATGAAATTGCTTTGAACGCAGTTAAGGAGACAAAATTTTTCCCGGGGAAACAAAGAGGAAAACCAGTAAATGTAAAAATGACCATTCCAATCACTTTTAAATTACAATAAAACGAATTGATTTTGTGTAGCGTAGATTTGCTTCTATGCTACAAGATTAATATTGATTCAATACCATATTTAATCCGAACAAAGACTATTGCTTATCTAATAATAGATCTGATTTCTTAAGAAACTTACTTTTTCTCTTCCCAGTCTATTAGCCTACCGTTTTTGAAGAAATAAGTTATATTGCCGTAATACCACTGAGTAAACACTCCCCACTTATAATTATTTCGATGAGTTTTATCCGGTTTGCCCCAGCTATCCTTCAACATCTGTTCGGTCATTCCTTTCCACACTTTACCTTCAAAAACTCTGTTACCATTTTCTTGCCCATATTTCTTAACATAAAAAGAATGCTGAGCCTTTTTTAATTCCGATTGGGCTATATTTAATTTCTTATCCAGATTGTCAGATACTTTTTTTAAGCTGTCGATTTCTTTTTCCATCTGCAGGTTTATATTAGTTAAAGACAATTTTAAAACCCGAAGGCTATCTGTCTGCACATCATATTGTTTCTTATTCATTTTACTGTTGGTCTGTCCATATCCTAAGTGCCCGATAATGAAAGGCAACATTAATAAGAAATAAAATCGTCTTTTTAATAAATACATTTATCTTCGGCTATTTTGTTATTCAATTTGGAATGCAAAGATATTTATTATTGTTATAGAATTCTACTGTATCTAATCTTCCCAGCGTTTTTTTCGATAAATATATGATATTTGATTCTACTGCATCGGGAATTTTGTCAGAAGAAAGAAGTTAGTAGTCAGAATTCTAATTGGACGAAAATTGGATTTGTTCAAGGAGTAGGAAATAGCATCTCTCCTAATTCAATTTCCGTGCTTTTTTTCTTTACGTTTATTACAGCAGCTCTAGTTTTTTTTTATAAAAGGTAAATCCGGTTATTATTCAACAAAGAAGAATAATATCGGTAAAGTTATTGTTCAAGCTATAATTGATGAAAGAGGGAATGTTAATAATGTAATCATCATAAAATCTCTTCTTCCTCAATTAGATGAAATTACAATGAATGCAGTTAAAGAGACTAAATTTTTCCCTGGGAAACAAAGGGGAAAGCCTGTAAAGGTAAGAATGACTATCCCAATTACTTTTAAATTACGATAGGACGGATTCTATTTTGTGTAGCACAGATTTGCAATCTATGCTGCAATATTATTATAAATTCAGCAATCCATTTTGTCTAATTCATCTTTCACAATTCCATTTAAAATCCTTCTGGCTTTTTTCAATCCATTCTTATTTTGGTTTATATCTTTCCATGGATCCGAAATCTTATCCAGTCGTTTGAAGATATTCCCTTACTTTTTATTAAAAATAATATGGTACTATCAATTCGAGTTGATTAAATCAATTTTTAAAGAATAGCTGGATATGAGATCCTAATTAAGATGGTTATGTGTTAATAATCATTTGATAAAAACTGTTTGTTTGATAATATTTATATTTTATAGAATTGAGATATAAATATGGAAGCTAAAAAATTCAACAAAAAAACTATTGAACAATTCGCCGTAATAATTTTTGCCATTCTAATAATTGGTTTATGGGGATGCGAAAAAACAAGAAATTACAATACAGATCAGAAAAATAATATAATTAATATTCCTTCTGAAACAAATCCCTCGCAAAACCAGGAAGCTAATCAATCTTCTACTAAAAAAAATCAAACATCCAACAATTCTAATAATGAAACTTCTGGTTTAACACCGTGGCAGGTAAAAAATGGAATTGGACCTGTAAAGAAAGATATAAAATTAGACCCGATCAATACGGAGCTAGTATCAGAAGGAAAGAAATTATTTAATACGACATGCATAGCATGTCATAAACTTGATACAAAATTTATCGGCCCTTCACAGAGAAATCTTATTGAAAGAAGAACTTCAGAATATATTATGAATATGATTCTTAATCCAACTGGTATGATCCATAAGAATCCAAGTGCAGAAAAAATGTTAAAGAAATATAAGATACCAATGCCTGATCTTCATTTAACAAGACACCAGGCAAGAAGTTTATTAGAGTTTTTTAGATATGCGAATAAGCAAAAGTCCAATTCTCCCAATAATCTTTAACAAGCTTATTTACAATTAATTCAATTAAATCATTGAGTTAAATATTTCTCAATCAAAAATCCTGGTTACGATTTTTCAAATTTATCACCAGACTGTATACCGAACATATTCTTAAATGATTTCCCTGTATAGTATCCTTCATTTGCAGAAATAATATCGAATGAAATTATTTTGTAATCTTTTGTCATTACTTTAATTCCATTAAGGGAATCAATAATAACTCCCGGTTCACTACTTGAATCAGTTTGTTGAATGGAAACCTGTAACAATCTTAACGGCATATTTTTGTAAAAAGTAATTGCACCCAGATATTTGGGATTCGAAGCTCTAACCAGATTAAAGATAGAGACAGCTTCTTGCCTGTTCCAGTCAATAAGTAAATCTTCTTGTTTTGGAAATCCAAAATAAGAAGATAATTTTTCATCCTGATTAATATAGTTAAGATTTTCCGGGGAATTATTTTTGAGCAAACCAGTTACTTTTACAACACTTTTTAATAATGTATTGGCAAGCTTCTTACTTAAAGAACCATATGTATCCAACGGGACTATTTGTTCTTTTTCGATATGAATTATTGGACCAGTGTCAATATTTTTGTCAAGTTTATAAGCCGTAATCCCTGTTTCGGTCATTCCGTTCTTAAGCTGCCAAAAGATAGGATCAGGTCCGCGGTACGAAGGAAGAATACCCGGGTGAAAATTTATAAAACCAAATCCGGGAATAGTAAGTACTTTTTCAGGAATTTTATACGGAAAGGAAAAAATATAAATAATATCTGCACTAATTTCTGATAGCCAGCCTATAAGATCTTCAGATAAAGTATTCTTATGCAGAATATTAAACTGAACGTTAAAAGTTTCGGATAATAGTTCAATATTCTGAATGCTCGGATTTTGAACTTCAGAGACTGCAAAACCGGCAACAAGTTTATTTGTAAGAAGATAATTAATTGACGGAAAAGAAAAATGGCTACTTATTATTCCTATTCTCACTTTTATCCTTTGAGTTTAATGACATCTCAGGTAATAATTAATTGTTAATTTAATAATACCAAATTTCGAGTATATATTTTATTATAAAAAATTATTGAAGATAATGATAAACTTGAAAAAGCAATTAATAAAAATTCCGTGGACAATATTTGCTTCTGAATTTATTGGAACAGCATTATTAGTTTTAATTGGTCTTTCTTTTGTTATTCTTAATTTTGGGAAAAATAGTTTCATGTTAAGTTTAATTCCAGACGATGGTATAAGACGATTAATTACCGGTTTTTTATTTGGTTCAACCGGAGCATTAATTGTCGTATCATGGATTGGCAAAGAAAGCGGTGCTCATATCAATCCTGCTGTTACACTTTCATTTTGGACTCAAGGAAAAATTTCTTCCACAAATGCAATTGGTTATATTTTTGCCCAGTTAATCGGTAGTATTTTCGGCGCATTGCCTTTGTTTTTATGGGGAAAAACGGGTAGCTCAATTTATTATGCTGCTACTTTCCCGGGGGATGGATACACTGCCTGGACGGCGTTACTAGGTGAATTCTTAACTACATTTATAATGGTTCTACTCTTATTCATATTTGTTGGAAATAAGAAATTAAGAAACTATACGCCTTTAATTTTCCCGATACTTTATGCAGTTATGGTATTTGCAGAAGCGCCAATATCGGGAACCAGTACAAATCCTGCACGAACTCTCGGCCCGGCAGTTATATCCGGATATTGGACGGCATGGTGGATTTACTGGATTGGCCCTGCAGCGGGAGCATTAACTGCAGTCGCTGTTTATAATTTTAGCTGGTTTAAAAAGTTTGAAATAGAAGTAGCAAAACTTTACCATTTCAAACTCGACCGGCATGGGATATTCAAAAAAGCACAATCATAAAAAGAAGATGAAGTTCCATATATCCCATATTTATATTTCTAATAAATTTTCACTATTTTTATTTTACGCTTATATTAAAGTAATAGCGTAATCAGAGGGCAGGGGTAAATATGAAAACTAATTTATTTACCATCTCGATTACAATAATAAAATATGAACAATACACCTGATTTTGTTACTGAGACAGTAAATGACGTTTTTATTGTTACTATTAATTTAAAAAGAGCTACAATTGAAGAAGCAGGGGAATTGAATAATATACTCTCCGATGCAATCGTAAATGGCTGGAATAAACTTTTAGTTGAAATGTATAATGTGGAATATATTGATTCAACTTTTCTTGGTGCTTTAGTAATCAATTTAAAGAAGACAATTGAATTAAATGGAAAGTTTGGACTAATAGGATTTAATGCCTCACTTCATATATTTATTCAGCAGATGAGCCTCGACAGAACTTTTGAAATGTATACATCCAGAGAAGAAGCTCTAAATAATATTTAGGTTAAAAAGGGAAGAAAGCAAGTCCCTTTACCATATTATTATTTTACCCATTAAGGACATTCTATGAATGGCTACATAGTTAATGTATCCTGGCTTGTACATCTTATTGCGGCAAAAGGTTCAACTTTTTCATAAGATACAATACGTCATCCGAGAGAGGAACTCTCTTAAAAATGATTTTATTATTAATCTTGTCTATTATTTTGGCGTCTGTAATTTTCTTGCATTTAGAAAGAAAGGATTGTATTGATATATCAGATTTTAGTTCTACATACATTGAAACAGTTAAGGCCATGAAACAAATTAAAATATGCAACCTAATCGGTTCTTCCTTAAAATGAAAAATAGGACGGGTTTTTAAATCGTGCTTTGATATTCTAAATGCTTGTTCTATTTTATAAAGTTGATGGTAGCGATCGATAGCAAGTTTATTGCTGAGAGACTTTTCGTCTAAATTAGTATAGTAACCTTTAATGCCAAGTAATATATTTGTTTTTTTAATGAGTTCATTATTCAATTGGTTTTTTGATTCAGTAGTTTTTATAAATATTACTCTTTTTGTTATCCCGGGATTCTGAAGTATTTTCTTTGCTTTGGTAATCTGCTTTTCCATTTCAAATTTATCTTTATTAAAACGCTTTCTGGAAAAATCACAAATCAAGTAGCCAAGATTGGTTTTAAGTCTTATGTTGGCCAAGTCAGTTCTCGGCATCTGTTTGTCTATTGTATTCAAAACAGTATCTTTCAGATTTCCTAAACGAGCACCAACTATATAATCTACTTTAGCAGTTTTTAAGTTGCTAATATTCTCAGCACTAATCATTGCAGCATCAGCCACGACTGTTAGTTTTTTATATTGCGCTTTCTGTTAAAATCCTTCATGATAGGAATAAGTGTATGTCCTTCAAATGTATTACCCGGAAAAAGTTCATAAGCCACCGGGAATCCTTCTTTGCTGACAACCAAGCCAACGAGAATTTGCGGTTGGTTTGGCTTATTGTCTTTGGAAAATCCGTTTTTACAAAAATCATCTGCTTTGAATGTTTCAAAGTAAAGTGCAGTTACATCATAAAAGACTAACGAAAAGTCAAAATCAAATTCTTTAATGGTAAAGTTAATTGTTAGTCCATCTATTTTATTTCTCAATTTCAGTAGCTTCGGAAGCAAATTGTAGAGAGTTTGCCGGCTGTGTTTTATGTTAAAATAGGTTTCTAATAGCTCAAGCGAGTGTAACTTTGAAGTCGGTTCAATAATGCGGATTGTAACTAAATCGTTAAGCAGCTTGCTGCCAAAGCAAGTATAGCCAACCTTGTTTGCAGTTTGTAAAATATCTCGTATAAAAATGCATACTGGAATCCAAGATACTCTAATTGCTCTGGTAAGATGTACCGCTTTTCTTTTGGGGACAAGGAAATTTGTTTAGTCTCCTCGGCAATCCATTTCTCTGCATTATCCCAAAGTATCTTTTCTTCGTCTTTGTTATGGGCAGAGTCAATATATTTAACCACTATACGTTTACGGTTAACATAATTTTCAACTTGAACCGCAGTGCTATCCGAAGCGGTCTTTACTTTTCGTATATGATAAGTCATAATTGGGGAGTAAGCCCTTTAATGCGACAATTTGTTGTTTCTACCTCCGTAAGTTATTTAAAAACAACTTAATAATTTTTAGGTGTACAAGTCAGGAAATAATTCATTGATAAATCAAATATTCAATATCCACCTGTTAAAATGATGACAAAAGATACCAACAAGACAAGATCAACCATTCCCCTTTTTCATTCCGGCAAAGGAATGCAAAACTGATTTTTTATCTAAAAAGGTAGGAATGTAATAAACTTTCCCCAAAGTAATTAAATTTAATAGGTAGGATTGTTTGTGTTACCAATTGAAAATCGGTTGATTATAAAAGAGGTCTAAGACTTGATCAAAGAACGTAGACAAACAATCCATGTATGATTTGGTTAGGGATATCTATTATAATCGGCGCATTAATTATATTCATTATATTAATTGCTCTTTATCTCCTGGCTTTATTCATCAGAGATAAGTTTTTTATCTGCGGATAAAATTTTTTTGCAGTTGTCTTACAATTAATTTGATAAAGAACTTGGTCTGCAAAATTTAGAAATTCCCCATCCTTTATCAGGTACATCACTCATTTGAAATTCAATAATACCACCCATCATAAGATCAAAATGATTAAAATAATTTTTTTCATAAATCTTGCCGTTAAATTTCACCTGTTTAATAAAATTTTTCCCTTCTGATGCTCCGGGTGATTTAATAACAAGGATTCTTTTTCCAGGAAGTTTAATTGTAATTTTATCAAAATGAGGTCCTGAGATAATATATTCAGGTAATGAGGGACAAACAGGATAGAAACCAAAAGCAGCAAATACATACCAGGCAGACATTTGACCACCATCATCATTTCCGCTTAATCCGCCGGGCCCAAGTCCATATTCCTGTTTCATTATTTCGGATACTTTTTCCTGTGTTTTCCAAGGCTGCCCGGAATAATTATATAAAAAAGGTATTTGCTGGCCCGGTTCATTGCCATGCCAATATTGTCCGGCCATAAAAAAACTGTCCAAACTGTCATTAAAATTTTTTTCTCCCCCCATAAGTTTAATTAAACCTTCAAAATCCTGTGGGACATACCATGTATATTGCCATGGAGTACCTTCGGTTATGTATGAAGCTCTGTTATATTTATCGAAGTCTTTAATCCAGCTTCCATCTTTATATCTTCCACGTACACATCCGGTTTGCTTATTAAAAACATTTCTATAATTCAAAGCTCTTTTTAAAAGTAATTCATAATCCTTTTTATTTCCTATTCTTAAAGAAATCCGGCTTAAGGCAAAATCATCGTATGCATACTCAAGAGTCCGGGAAACCTGTTCATTTTTGTGAAAAGACTCTTTAACACTATCTTCAAGAGGAATATACCCGTATTTCAGGTATGAATTTAAAGCTCTTCTCCCCTTTCCTTGAACATAATCGGAATAATTTCTAGGTGATTCCATTGCATTTTTAAGAAGGAGAGCATATTCATCTTTTGATAAACCAATAACATGTTTGCAATAGGCATCTGCAATTGCAGCAATTGCATGATCACCTATCATAGCTGATGTGTAACTGTTCCAACAGGGAAAGATTGGGAGCCAGTTTCCTTCTTCGCCTTTAAGCAGAAGAGACTTCATTATATCTCTATTTCTATCGGGAATCAGAAAGTTAAAGAGTGGAAGCAAAGCACGGTATGTATCCCACATTGAAAAATCACAGTAATAATTTTCATTGTTAGAATTTAATACCGAATCACCGCCTGCAAACTTAACATATGAACCATCAACATCATTAAAAATCCTAGGCTGCAGAAAACAATGGTACAGCGCTGTATAAAATATTATATTATCATTTTCATTTTTGCCTTCTACTTCTATCCTGGAAAGTAATTTATTCCATTTACAAAACAAGTTCTCTTTTATTGAATTAAAATCAAATTGTTTTATCTCAGCGTTAAGATTTGCTTTAGCTTCTTTGATACTCGTGAAAGACGTGCCTACTTCAACAAGGACTGTATCGTTTTTGTTTTCCGCATTATATGAAACAAAAGCGCCAATGTTTTCTTTATTCGAAATTTTTGTTTCCCCTTTAAAAATGCTGCTATCTTGATATACCCCAAAGGATTTAAAAGGTTTGTTAAATCTGGCAACAAAATATCCTTTAAAGCCTGCCTTTTCTCCCCAACCCTGATAAATTCTATGGACAGGACTGTAACCTACAATTTCATTACTATCGGGAATAATTTTTATAAATGCGTCTCCGTAATCGCTGTTGGGATTTATTATTATATGTTCCTCTCCTTTTTTGAGAAAAGTAAATCTCATGATACCTGCTCTTGTTGTCGCTGTCATTTCCGATAGGATATCGTAATTTTTTAATAAAACTTTGTAATAATATGGAGTTGTCTCTTCATCGTTGTGTGAAAATTTTGAACCGCGCTCGGTGGGTAAGCATTTCAATAAACCTGTGGTCGGCATAATTGTAACGCTTCCATAATCCTGGGTACATGAGCCACTGAGCCAATGACTCCCCCTGAAACCTGTAATTACAGTATCATTATAATAATATGGAGCAATACATTTTTCTTCAGTATTTCTTGTTTGAGGTGTCCAATTCGTCATACCAAATGGCACAGTGACCTCAGGAATTACTTGAGCATTATTCTCACTTCCTGCTCCATGCTTTATGGCGCTTAAGGTAGTGGAAGGTGCGGTCCCAATTAGAGGGTTAACATAATATAGAGGAGATTTTTTTGTTTTGTTTCCTCCCTTGTATGAGAACCCACAAATAAAAAGAATTAATATTAGAGAAAACCAACTATATATTGAGAATTTACTTTTCAAATTATTCACTCATATAATTTACTTTTGATATTTACCATTTATTTAAAACTTCACGAGATTTTCTAAATAGTGCAAAGCAATAGAAAGTTCTCTAAGCTCACAATAAAAGAATTTTTAACACTGCTAATCCTTTATCTTTCTTCATGGAAAAGCATCCCGGCATGGATCGGCTGCCTTTTCAGATTTGGCCCTCCGATGTTTGCTTCCAATAATAATCCGCCGCCAGTCTGGAAAAATTGAATTTCAATTTTATGGAAACCTGCTTTTAATGACGCAAATCCATTTATCTCAACAGGGGCATGCCTCCCATCGTTATTCACAATTAATTTATCATCAATAAAAAGTTTGGTGCCGTCATCTGATTTTAAATAAAAGTTGTAGAATCCGTCTTGTGGAATTTTTATATAGCCAGCATATTTTACAGCAAAATCAGAACCTGAATTCCCACCGCGTATTGTAAATTGTTCGATATAACCTTCTTTTACAGGCATTAGGCTTGAAAAATCCGGAAGATTCATAAAATAACCTTTGCAATAAGTGTACTTCAATTGTGGTTTAGGATTAACAACCTTTAGAGATGCCCCAATTTTCGCGCTTATCTTTCCATTCAACTCAAAAACAATAATTGATTTTGCCGGCATGTTTACTGCCAGGTTATTCCCCGTAAATGTAAAATCTGAAAAGTCATTGGGTACAACATTATTAGGATTATCAAGTGAATTAAGAGCATTCATTTTATCCGAAGTTAAGATTCGTGCCGTTACTTTTTTATTTTCAAAATTCTTTACCGTTAATCAATAAAGTAGGAGAACCTCGAAATCCAACCTTTTTAGCATCTTCATTAGATGAGACTAAAATTTCTTCGTATTGGACATAAGGTTTTATTGCCTCTTTAACGCGTTCTATCAGCTTGGGAGAATTCGGACAACCATCAAAGTGCTGAATATCAATTTTAATTTTTGATTTTTTCATTTTGTTCTTCTCCTAAAAATAAAATAATACTTATATGAGATTTGTGATAATTTTTATATCAGATTTTAAAGTCCTGTGAACGGGACATTTATTGGCAATTTCCAAAAGATGTTGTTTAATTTCATTTGTGATATCTCCTTCAAGCTCAATATACCTTTCTATTTGATCAATTTTAGAGGAAGGTTTTTCACATTCATTACAATCCTTGGCGTGAATTTTAGAATGCTGCAAATGAATTTTAACTTCTTTGAGAGGGATATTTTTTCTATCAGCATACATTCTTAGAGTCATTGCTGTACAAGCACCTAAACCAGCAGTCAAGAGATCATAAGGAGTAGGTCCCAAATCATTACCACCAACAGATTCAGGTTCATCAGTAATAAACGAATGATTACCTGCTTTAATTTCGGTTGTAAAACCTTTCTCCCCGATTCTTGCAACAATTCTTTTTTCAGACGCGAGCGATACAGTCTCAGGATACTTTATATACCTTTTCAGCCACAGGCAGCGATAATATTTCCCACATATAAAGAATCGTCCTTATTTGATAAAAGGTGATCAGCTCTGTCTAAAGATATAAAACTTTTAGGGTGCTTAGCCGCTTTATAAATTTGGGCTGCATTTTCTATACTTACAATGTTATCCTGGGGAGAATGCATAATCAGAAGCGCCTGCTTTATTTTGTGAATATACTCTTCGGCATTATCATTCAGAATATTATCAAGGAATTGTTTTTTAATTTCAAAAGGTCTTCCGCCGACAGAAACCAGAGCCTTTCCTTTTTGTTCAATGGTTTTAATATCATCTTTTAATAGATTCCTTATATGTGAAGGATTAAAAGGAGCACCTATAATAGCTACTGTTTTAACATAAGGTAACTTCAATGCAGCTCTTAAGACAGCAGCACCTCCTAATGAGTGGCCTACTAAAATTTGTGGAGCTTCATATTCATTTTTCAGGAACTCAGAAGCAGCAATTAAATCATCAATATTTGAGGAAAAATTAGTGTCAGCAAAAACTCCCTCGCTTTCACCCAATCCTGTAAAATCAAAACTG
>CAVRQC010000008.1:0-71446 GCA_963723205.1 uncultured Ignavibacteriales bacterium | reverse complement strand
TTCTCAAATTAATACACATTATCTAAAATTAATTTCACCAAACGGGGGAGAAAAATGGGAAGTAAATTCAACTCAAAATATTACCTGGGAAAGTGACCAAATTGCCAGAATTAAAATAGAGGTTTCACTAAGCAATGGAATAGATTGGCATGTCATTGTTTCTTCAATTGATGCTTCAACCGATAAGTATTCCTGGCATATTCCGGATATTATAATTGATAGAGTCCTAATCAGAATAAGTGATGTTTCTGATTCTTCGTTATATGATATTAGTGATAAAACTTTTTCGATAGTAAAAAAAATTGTAACAGCAAAAAATAAAACTGAACAAAAGATAGTACAATCTGGTGACACACCTATAAAAATAATGCCTTTGGGAGATTCAATTACGCAGGGTGTCGGGGATGACCCAAATCAGGTAGGTTACAGATCGAAGTTATTTGACTTGCTTCAAAGTGCCGGATACAATTTTGATTTTGTAGGTACCCAGCATAGCGGCACTTCTTATACTTCCAATCCTGCTTTTGATGCTGATCATGAAGGTCATGCCGGAATGGAGGTTGGAAGTCCATCTGCTTTAAGTACTAATATGCTGAATAGGATAGATTATTATTTAAGTAAAAATACACCTGATATAGTACTCTTCCATATGGGGACAAATGACCTGAATCATGGTGATGATCCATTCCTGATTGGAAAGCAATTAGATTCTGTAATTATTGACCATATTTTAGTGCATAATCCAAATACAATAACATTTTGGGCAAAGATAATTCACGATGAATTTGTTTCGGAAGCCACTCTCAATTATGATATTGGGACAATATATGACTCTTTTACATCACAGCAAAAATCGAGAGTTAAACTGGTTTTTATGCAGACACCTCCTCATTTGATATACCCTGATGATTTTTCTAAACCTACAACTGAAAATCCGCATATTGATTTACACCCAATTGAAAGTGGTTATAATAAAATGGCAGAACATTGGTTTGCTGCATTGCAGACATATTATCAACCGAAACTGGTTAGTCCTTCAAATAATATAACCGATCAACCTATGAATGTTACTTTAAATTGGAAGGCACCACCCGCAGCATCAAGTTTCTCTGCTGTTTATGAGTTACAGGTAGCTACCGATGGTAACTTTTCAAATATAGTTTATGATTCCTCCAATATCTCAACAACTTCTGTCAATCCCTCAGGTTTACAATATGGCACTAAGTATTTTTGGAGAAGCAGAATTAAAAATTACGGCTGGTCGGATACTTTAAGTTTTACAACAATGCCTTTTTCTGTTCATATTAAAGTCTTTTTGCAGGGACCTTATGCAGGTGATGATACCATGCGTACTGATTTGAGAAGTATGTCTGATTTTCCCAAAGGTCAACCCTATAATGTTAATCCATGGAATTATACCGGAAATGAATTTGTTGTATCATTTCCACCTAAAGTTGTAGATTGGATTTTAGTAGAATTGAAAAAATCATATAACGGTCCCGCTGTATCGAAAAGAGCAGCATTTCTTAGAAACGATGGAATAATATTCGATACGGGTACTGTTTCAACAGATTATTTAAATTTTTATGGAATTTCACCCGGGAATTATTTTATTGTAGTTAAGCATAGGAATCATCTTCCGGTAATGTCTGCCAATGCTGTTTCTCTGCCAAATGATTCTATTTATGATTTTACATCCGATTCAAATTTTGTTTACGGGAAAAATTCAGTGATAAATCTGGGTAGTGGAAAGTTTGGAATGATTTCAGGAGATAATGACAACAATGGAGTAATCTCGGTTAGTGATTATAATAATATATCAAGTAATATAAATAAATCCGGTTATAATATTTCTGATGATGATATGAATGGTGTAGTTTCAAAATCGGATTATAATTTTGTATCGCGGAATTTATTTAAATATTCAAGGATTAAATAAAATATTCAAATGAAATGAACTTAAAACATTTTTATTTAAATATAGTTCTATTTGTGGTATTTGCATTTTCCAGTTCCTTTGCGCAATATCAAATAGTTTTGAAAAATGATACCATGATTACTGATCGTCAGTATGATTTTGAAGCTTTTATTAAAAGTCAATCAGGGAAAATAAATCTAACTGCATATCAGATTGTACTGACATTGAATGATTCAATTGCTCAGTATGGTAGTTTGACATTTAGCTATATTCAAAACAGTTCGCAGTTAAGCAATGTCCCTGATGTAAATATCGGGATTATTGAAGACAGTACCATACAAAACCTTGCAGTAGGAAGTGATCAAGGCACCGATACAATTTCGCCTGAATATGTCCGAATTGGAAGATTCCGGATATCAAGTACAAACTCGTTTGGAAATTATAAAACAGATATTGATTGGGATTTCAAGGGATTTGTCAAATCAAGTATTAATATAAATGACACTAGCAAAACGATAAAAGCAAATTTTATCAACCTATTAAATAATCCTTTGTCGATTAAAACAGGTGTGACTGTTAATAAAAATTTACCGCTAAAATTTGAATTATATCAGAATTACCCCAATCCTTTTAATCCTTCAACACAAATACAATTTAGCCTTCCTGAAGCGTCCAAAGTTACCTTAAATGTTTACAACATAATAGGACAGCTGGTAGCTAATCTGGTTAATGAATCATTAGGAGCAGGATCGCATAAAGTGACCTTTAATGGCTATGGCTTACCCAGTGGTATATATATATATAAGCTTCGAACTAATAATTTTGTTAAAACAAAAAAGATGACTCTTTTAAAATGATATAGTAATAAACCAGGGATTTTTCAGATTCTTCGCTTAATGGTTATTAATAAATTGTTCATAATAAAAATTACTACTCGCTTTGATTTAAGTAAAACAGGTATGCAGACAAGGAAAGAAATATTGTATTTCGAATTGTCAACCTTTGGTAAATAAATCAATTATACATTCCCTAAGTTAGGTAAAATTGAAAAAATCTTTTTGATACACAATTATACAATTATTATTAGAGGATTAAGAAATTATACTGAAGATATGGGTGAAATTTAATTGTGTGTGCTTTATAGAATGATTGAGCTGTTGATAAAATTAATTGGTGGATAATACTTAATTCTAAATTTTAAAGTATCTGATTCTAAACTCAGCAAGGTTTTAATTGTCTAATATTTTCAAAAATTAATATCAATACGTTTATTAGAAATGATTAAATCAAATAAAAAAGCCGGCAAATATTTTATCTGCCGGCTATAATATTTTGGTCTAATTAAATATTTTACTTCGTTAAAATCATTCTTTTTGTTGATATAAAATTAGAACCATCTATACCTTGCGCTTCCAATCTATAGAAATACACCCCGCTTGACAGATTAAGTGCTCTTAATACTATTTCATGAACACCTGCATTAAGATTACTATTCAGGATATTTTCTACCTTCTGTCCAAGAGTATTATATAAAGTAATATTCACTTTTGCATTCATAGGAAGTGCAAATCTGATTGTTGTTGAAGGATTAAATGGGTTCGGATAATTCTGATCTAAAGAATAATTACTTGGAAGTCCCATATCGACTTCAATAGATTTTGCATATTGATATGTCCCATCAAAATCGATTTGCTTTAATCTGTAGTAATATTTACCGGACAATGCTGATTTATCTGTATAGCTATAAGAAGATTTTTCAGTTGAAGTCCCTTTCCCTTTTATAAAGGCAACCTGTGAAAATTTCTTGTTGTCAATACTTCTTTCAATCCAAAAGCCTGCATTATTAATTTCAGTAGCAGTTACCCAGAGAACTCTTACTTGACCGTTAATTACATTTGCGGAGAAAGAAGTCAATTCCACGGGAAGAGGCGTAGTAATTGTTGCCGCATTGCTAAAAACAGATACCGTATCAGCATTATAGGCATATATTCTATAAGTATATTTTGTTGTATCACTTGTTGTAGAATCAATGTAGGAAGTTACATTTGCTGCTAAAGTATCAATATTAACATAAGTGTCTGTGCTGGTAGAGTCACCAAGTTTTCTTTGTAAAACAAATCCCGATTCATTTGAGGAATTATCATTCCATGATAATTTTACATTTGTAGTGTCCGGATTATCTTTTACAGCCTGTAAATTAGTTGGAGCAGGAACTGGTGGAATTAATTCACAGTATCCGTATCCTTTTAATCCTTTATAATACTGATTCATAATTGTAGATTTCGCTAAGGCGGCATTATAAAATGCAACCTCATCAAGAGCACCGGAATAATAATAATATGGACTTACGTCAAAATACCCTAAGGTTACCGGTGTATTTGCACTAAAATCAGCAGTAAAAGTCTGTGAGGTTGAATCAATTATGTTACCGTCAATATATAAGAAGAGTTTGTTTGTTGTTGCGTCTCTTAATGCTACAATTAAATGCCAATTCCCATCATTTACAGCTGGTCCTGTATTTTCACCCAATGTAGCTTGTTCATTAGCCGTATTTTTAAGAGAAAAAATGATATTACTATTTTGATCCACGCCTACCCACCAGTTAACAAGACTAACATCATCATATCTACCTACAATTACACTTGTATTAGAAGATGAAGTGGTAGTTTTCATCCAGAATTCAATTGAGAAACTTTCATCAGATTTCCAATTAAAAGTCATATCGCTTGGTATATCTATTTTCTCTTGATTTGTGAAATTCTGGGCACTATCAATAACACCTTTAACTAAAGCAGGTGCAGAACTGCTTGTTCCGTTTGAAAAGCCTACAAAATCTCTGTAAGGTGAAGATGATTCATCTAAATGATAATAATGGGTTATACCTTGGGGACAATCAGGATTGGGCTTTGCCACTTGTAAAAGAGCATTATCACTAGTGTCACTTCCTGAGGAATTTTTTACTATTACCCTAAATACTGATCCGCTGTCAGCTAAAGTAACTTGTGGAGTCTGGTAAGTAGAATCAGTTGCCCCGGGAATATTTACTCCATCTTTTTGCCATTGATATGAAACAGATAAACCACTAACTACATTAACACTAAATGTAGTAGTATATCCTTCTATGAGTTGTTTCTTTTTGGGTTCTTTTATTATGAATGGATGATCAGCACCGGAAATCCCAATTGAATAATTATGTGCAATTTCTGTTGAATCGAGTGCACGGTCATAGATTGAAGTTAGATAATAGATACCTTCCCAAGGATGATCGCCATTCAAATAACTACCAAGAGATAAATACGCATTGTAAATCCAAGGATATGGACTACCACCTATTGTATCTGATGCTACTTTAATTCCATCACGGTAAATTGTAGAAACACCCTCGGAATTCCAAGTAAATGTCAAGTTTATTAAATCTTTATTTAATCCTTGATTATCGACTACACCAGGGACACCCATGTTATCCGTATTAGTAGATCTAAATACAAAATTGTAACCATTTTTTGAAGGGAGAGATTCTATTCCAAAATCAACATTTGTTGAAGAAGTAGATAAATCCACAATTCTGCTGTTATTTATTGATAACGGTTTAATCCATAATTCAACAGACATTTCGCCGTTGGCTCTAACTGAATCAACTAGTTTGTGTGTTGCTGCAGCTGTTGATTTTATGAAGGCATTATCCTTTACATATAATCCATAGTTCGACCAATCAGTTGACGATGTGTTAGTAATAGTCAGATCGAGAGGAGCAGCTACACCTGAAACATCCTTAATTTTATTTCCGGTTCTTTCATCAAAATTGTATAATACAATTTGGTTGGCCGTAACTCTTTGATTTGTGGCGGTTACATAAAGTGTTGCAGTTGTACTAGTATCTTTTCCATATTTATTGGAAACTATAACATAAAATAGTTCACCATTGTGAGTTAAACTTGCTGCAGGAGTTGTATAAAAAGAATCTGTTGCTCCTCCGATAGGATTATCATTTAAATACCATTGATACGATAATGTATCGCCTGTAGCAATTACTGAAAAAATTGCAGTTTGCCCTACTATTGTACCATGTGAGTGAGGTTGTTTAGTAATTACAGGTACTTGTGAAAAAATATTTATTGATGAAAAAACAAAAAATAACAAAAACAAATAGAACGTAACTTTTTTTATCATATTGATTCTCCTTATTTTGTAAATTTTATAATATGTAGGCAATAATTTTTTCAATATTTATGCCATGTTGATATATTAACTTTATTAACTTATTTGTGTATCATTATGAAAAAATATAAAAATAAAACTTAAAATGATATATTAATAATTTATTTATAAAAAGAATTTTTAATAATTTTTATTCTAATTATATTTAAAATAGAAGTGGTACGAAATATGCTCTTTTTTTGCCTCATGTAATAATATCTTTAATTATGGACTTATCAATTGTTGTGCCTGTTTATAATGAAGAGCTATCAATTCAGCCTCTTTATGAAGCTATTACAAAAGCTTTGCGTAATTTGAATTTAGATTATGAAATATTACTTGTTGATGATGGTAGTTCTGACAATACATATTTAAATGCCCGGAATTTAGCTGAAATGGACCCCAGGTTAAAAGTTATAAAATTAAAAAGAAATTACGGGCAAACTATTGGTCTGCATGCCGGTTTTCAAAATGCTGCCGGGAAAATAATTGTCACAATGGATGGGGATCTTCAGAATGATCCTGATGATATTGCAAAAATGATTGAAAAGATTAATGAGGGAAATGATATTGTATTGGGCTGGAGGCATGATCGTCAGGATAAAATGATTTCAAGAAAAATTCCTTCTAAAATTGCAAATAAACTTATTAGCAAATTAACCGGTGTTCCTGTTAAAGACAATGGTTGTGCTATTCGTGCTTATAGATCTGAAGTGATAAAAAAATTCCCTATGTATTCTGAAATGCATAGACTTTTACCTGTTATGACAGCTTTGTCCGGTGCTAAATTTACACAGATTAAGGTTAAACACCATGCGAGAAAATTCGGTTCTTCCAAATATGGTCTTTCGCGAATTTACAAAGTTATGATAGATATGGTTGCCCTGAAGATAATTTTTACTTTCTTCTATTTACCTCTATATGGTTTTGGTTTATTTTCTATGATCTTCGGGATTCTTGGTTTACTTGCTTTAGGATTTGGCCTTTTCCAAATGGTTTTGTATCCCGGAATATCATTGGTAACTATAATGGGTACAACATTATTATTAGGTTCTTTAAGTTTCTTTTTGCTTTTCTTGGGTATTATCAGTGAACTGATTTATCAAAATGGAGATATCAAGATAGAAAGACTTTTAAAAAACAGGAGAATGAATAAAAAACTTTTTTATTCTTTTAGACGGAGTAATTAATGGATAAAAAAATAGATCTTTCAATAATTATAACGCTTTCGGAAAGTAGTAAATATGATAACATCTCCGAGTTGTATAATGCATATAAAAAAAGTATTGAAACAACAGGTTTAAATTATGAATTCATCTATGTTACTGATCGAAACTCACAAAATATTTTAAATGAATTATTTGGATTGAAAGAAAAAGGGGAAAAGATTGAAATCATAGAATTGGCAAAATGGTTTGGTGATGCGGCTGCACTTAATGCAGGTTTCGAACAAAGTTTCGGAGAATTGATTTTAACTCTACCAGGATATCGTCAAATTGATGAAAAAGAAATTCCGGGATTTGTTAACTCTTTTGAAAATGTTGATCTGCTTATCGCGATTAGATCAAGGAAAAAAGATAATTTCCTTCATCGTCTGCAGGCTAAACTTTTTCATTCATTAGTTAAATATACCTTAGGAATGAACTATAATGATCTCGGCTGTAACGTTAGAATGTTTACCAGGGAACTTTTGGAAAAAATATATATTTATGGAGATCAACACCGTTTTCTTCCGCTTCTGGCTAGTAGATCCGGTTTTAAGGTTAAAGAATATGCCGTTGCGCAATACTATACTGATATACCTAAAAGAGTTTATTCTTTTACGCATTATTTAGAAAGAATAGTAAACTTTATTTCCATATTCTTCTTAATAAAATTTACTAAAAAGCCGCTTCGCTTTTTCGGCTTCCCCGGTATGCTGATTTTTGCGGCAGGTTCACTATTAGCATTATTTTTATTTTTTCAAAGAACCTTTTTAGGTGTTAGCCTGGCCGACCGTCCTTTAGTTCTTGTAGGTATATTGTTAATTGTATTTGGAATTCAATTGTTTGCAATAGGTTTAGTTGCTGAAATAATTATTTTTACTCATTCTAAGGAATCAAAAGAATATATTATTGAAGAAATTTATCATTCCGGAAAAGAAGATAATGTTATAAAAAAGGATAAACCGGTAATCAAAGAGAGTATTAAAAGTTAAAGCGGGTAAATAATTCAGTGGTTCTAAAATTTATAAGTACTGAATTTTTATAAAAATCATATACTATCTTTTTACGGAAGAATTACTGTAATACTTTTTCTATCTTTTTCTGAAGTTCTGATTCATTAAAGGGTTTAACAAGAAAAGTTGATGATTCGGTTATTTTTGATCGGAGTAAAATTTCTTTTGCATAAGCAGTGATGTAAATAATAGGTACATTATATCGTTCAGACATTATCACACCGGTCTCAATACCGTTCAGATCTCCTGCCAATAAAATATCCATAATAACTAAATTAGGTTTGTTTGTTGTCATAAAGCTTAAAGCATCTTCACCTGAACTAACTGTTGAAAGGACATTATATCCGAAATCCGAAATTGTCTTTTTTAAATCCATTGCAATTACTTGCTCATCTTCAACTATTAGTATTTTTCTTCCTTGTTCCATTTTCTATTTTCCTAGTACAAAAAATTAAATAATGAAACATAAACTTTTAATGATTAAAGGCACAAAATACAGGTATAAGATTTTATTTGTGTTGTTTGGCAGTATAGTAAATAGTAAATTAAAATTATTTTTTATTAGAGGAAAATATTGTTTCGGTTATGAGATTGATTAATAATAAAGTCCTGGAAAATCTTAGCAGTTTAATTAATATAAACCTGGAAGTTCAATCGGGCTATAAAAATGCTGCGGAAATTATCAAAGATAAAAATCTGAAGGAAATATTTGTTATTTACATTCAGAAAATTGCTGATGATATAAATGAGCTGAAAAAATTGGAAAAAGATTTGAGGGGGGATACTAACGTTATTAATCATCAACTGAAGAATTTCCCTTTCCAGGTACTCAGTGCAGATGAAATTTCAGTATTAAGAAAGTGCGAAAATCTGGAAGAAAAGTCGATGAGAGAATATGAGAATATGCTTAACGAGGAATTTCCGGTGAATATTAAAGAAATATTTTTAAAGCAGTATAACAGATTACAGGAAATCCGGCTTCATATGAGATCTTTAGAAGATCAATATTAATATTTTTCAAATAAATTATAGCGAATTAAAATATCAGACCAGCTTGGGGAATTAATCTCTTTTAATAACAGAGGATTTATTTTATCAAGTAGTTTGCTTTTCTTCGGAAGTGAAAAACTGTAGTACTGAGTATTAAATTTACTTGGGAGAATAATTATTGTGTTTTGTAAATCATTCTCACTAATAGTATATCGTAAAATCGGTTCATCGTAAACAAAAGCAGCAATTTTGTTATTATCAATAGCTTCCAGTCCGTCTTTTATATTAGGAAAATTTACATGTTCTATTTCTTTATTTTGAAGATAAATATCGCTGGTAGAACTTTTTATTGAACCAACGGTAAAATTTTGCAGATCACCGGGTCCCTTTATTTTATTATTTAATTTATTTATTGTTAATGAAGATGTGATACTTGCAGTAAAACTGGAAATTGTGATTATTGCAGTAAACATCCAGATTAACGCGACAATTCTTCCGCCCAGAGATTGAGGGGACTTATCACCATAACCGACCGTAGTCATTGTAACTGCAGACCACCAGATCCCGCTCCAAATACCCTTCATATTTTTTTCAAATTGGTCTTGATTATGTTTTCTCTCAAAGAACCAGACTAAAATTCCAAATATTAAAATTACTAAAAACAAAATCAGAACAATCTCTATAAAATCTATAGAGAAGAATTTTGTTATAAATAAAATAACATTATTGCCGGACTCCCGTTTTGTAGCGATAGCCAGATTGGTAATAAAGAAGGGCTGTGTAAAATCTATTTTTTTTACTCGGTTACTTGTAACTGTAAGTGGATTTATACAAAGATCAATTTTATTATTCTCTAATGCTTTAATTAAATCCGGTAGGTTATACTCTTTAAATGTGTATTTTATATTTAAGCTGTCAGCTATTTTATTCCACAGGTCAATACTTAAACCAGAATATTTATTATCTGAATTATTCATAATGAAAGGAGGGGAATTTTTTATCCCAACAATAATTTCATCCTTGTCTCCCTGGGAAGGGAAAATTTTAATCAAGGAGAAAATGAAGAATGTTATGAAAAAGAATTTCTTCATTATAATTATAAATTAGAAAAAAATTATTTATACAAACAACGGTATGATATAATTCTAATAAAAGAGGCTGATAAAATTTATTAACAGCCTCTTAAGAATATTTCTTTAAAATAATCCCTCGATGGACAGGTATCTTTCACCGGTATCATAACAGAAAGTTAAAACTTTTTTGTCTTCGGGGATTTCAGGCAGCTTTTTAGCCACAGCCGCAAGAGCCGCTCCTGATGAAATTCCAGCAAAAATCCCTTCTTCTTTTGCTGCTCTTTTTGCGTATTCAAAAGCTTCTTCTTTTGTTACTTTAATTGTGCCGTCCAATAAATCAGTTTTCAAAACATTTGGAATGAATCCCGCACCAAGTCCCTGGAGCGGGTGGGGACCCGGTTGCCCGCCGCTGATAACAGGTGATTGAGATGGTTCGACGGCAAATACTTTTAAGTCCGGAAATTTTTCTTTAAGTACTTCAGCAACTCCTGTAATATGCCCGCCGGTTCCGACACCGGTGATTAAATAATCAAATCCTTCGGGAAAATCTTTCAGAATTTCTATAGCGGTATGCTCCCTGTGTGCTTTCACATTTGCTGGATTATCAAACTGCATTGGCATCCAAGCATTTTTATTCTTTTCAACTAATTCCTTGGCTTTATCAATTGCTCCCTTCATTCCTTTTTCTTTTGGAGTTAGCTCAAATTGAGCACCATAGGATGCCATTATTTTTCTTCTTTCAACCGACATTGATTCGGGCATAACTAATATAAGTTTATATTTTTTTACTGCTGCAACAATTGCGAGTCCAATCCCTGTATTTCCTGATGTAGGTTCAACAATAATACTGTCCTCGTTCAATATCCCCTTTTCTTCGGCATCTTCTATCATTGATAAACCAATTCTATCTTTAATGCTTGCTCCCGGATTAGAACGTTCAAGTTTCATCCATACTTCAACATTCTTATCGAACAAATTATTTATTCTTACATGAGGTGTATTGCCAATAGTTTCAAGGATATTGTTAGCTTTCATATAATCTCCTTTTAAATATTAATGTTAAATAATAAAGTTTATAGGTTCCTCATTCATTTTCGAATTGCCAAACTTTATTTCGCTTTTATGATATACTATGGAATATGGCTGAACACTGGATGTTAACCAGACGTTACCGCCAATAACACTGTTATGGCCTATTACAGTTTCACCGCCTAAAATAGTTGCACCTGAATAAATTACGGTATTATCTTCAATAGTTGGATGCCTTTTTGAATTAGACATATTTTTATTTACACTCACTGCTCCGAGCGTTACTCCCTGGTATATTTTAACATTATTTCCGATTTCTGTTGTTTCTCCAATCACAATTCCGGTTCCATGATCTATAAAAAAAGATTTACCTATTTTAGCTCCAGGATGGATGTCAATACCGGTCAAACGATGAGCATATTCGGTAAGTACACGGGGAAAATATGGAATTTTCAAAATATAAAATTCATGCGCTAAACGGTAAACTGAAATTGCAAAAAAACCAGGATAAGTTAAAATTACTTCATCAACATTAGTAGCTGCAGGATCACCTTCAAAAATTGCTTGAGCATCCAACATTAATTTATCGTGAATCCTGGGTATTTTTGCGAAAAAGTTCTCGGCACATTCTTTTGCAGATATTTTACCTAAATTTTGCAGTGGCTCAATTATCTTACATAAATTTTTTTCAAGTATGTTTATTTCTTTTTCAACTTCTTGTGGTGAATTAAAATGTTTTTTGGAAAAGTGTGGGAAAAGAAGTTCCAATAATTCATCAGCAAATTTCTGAACTGAATTCCGATCAGGCAGAAGACATGAAGGTTCTTTTCTTAAATGAAAAAGCTTTTCCGCAAAAATAGTAATTTTCGATTTTTCGATAGTAGTTTGCATAAGTATATTCTTTTTAATTAAAAAATCTTAATGTAACTTATTAAACAGTAATTTGAAAGATTTTTCCAGTTTAATAATTTAATATAAATAATTATTACAAAGATCATTATGATTGTCTACATAAATAGTAAATTTGTTGAAGAAAATAATGCAAAAATATCACCTTTTGACCGGGGATTTCTATTTGCAGATGGTGTATACGAGGTTATGAGAACTTATAATGAAAAGGTCTTTAGGATGAATGAACACCTTGATAGATTATCTTTTAGTTTAAAAGAAATTAAGCTCGGCAATTTTGATGTTGAAAGTATTAATGGAATTGTTCAAGAAGTAATATCAAGGAATAATATTAAAGGTGATTTTAATATTTATATCCAGATAACACGTGGAGAATTTTACCCAAGGATGCATCCTTTTCCTCCAAAAGAAACCAAGCCGACTGTTTATGTTTCAGTATATCCACTAATATCTGCTCCAAATGAAATTGAAAACGGAATTAAGGTTTTATTAAAAGAAGATATCAGGTGGAAAAGGTGTGATATAAAATCAATATCTCTTTTGCCTGCAATTTTAGCTCATCAATCAGCTAAAGAAATCGGGGCATCTGAAGCAGTTTTAGTTAGAGATGGATTTATAACCGAAGGTTCTCATACAAATTTTTTTGCAGTAAAAAATAATATTATTTATACACCTCCATTATCAAATTTTATCCTTTCAGGGATAACAAGAATTGTAATTATGGAAATTTGCAAAGATAATTCTATTGAAATAAAAGAAGCGAATATAGAAGAAAAAAATCTTAAAAATTTTGATGAGTTTTTTATATCCGGAACAACTACGGAAGTGAAGCCCGTAATTCAAATTGATGATTGGATTGTAAAAAACGGTATCCCCGGAACAATAACCAGAAAAATTCAAGATGCTTTTTATAAATATGTCTCTAATTATTAATATTCGTATTAAATATGTGTGCCAGTCACCTGAGAGGTGACTGGCACATAGAAGTCTAATAGAGGGTGAAATGAAATTATTTATTCAATTACTAATTACATTATTATCTATGGAAACAATAGCAAACGGACAGATTAATTTTAAGAATTATTTCATAGATAAAACAATGCGGATAGACTATTTTCATATAGGAAACTCAAAAGATGAAATAGTTACTGTTGATAAAATATATCAATATGGAATATGGGCTGGTAGTACAAAAAACCTGATAGATAATTTTAATAACGGCAAATACTATTATAAAGTATATGATTTATCATCCGGGGAATTAATATTCTCCAAAGGATTTAATTCATATTTTGGTGAATACCAAACAAGTGCAGAAGCTGCTAATGGTATTAAAAGAACATATAGTGAATCCGCAATCATTCCTTATCCGAAAAATAAAATCAAATTGGTTATTGAAAGAAGAAAAAAGGATAATAAACTGGAAAAATTTTTTGAGACTGAAATTGATCCTGAAAGTATTGATATAATTAGAGAACCCATATTAGATAAATCTATCAAAGTTTATAAAGAAATTGTAAATGGAGATTCTCATACAAAAGTCGATGTAGTAATATTAAGTGAAGGTTATACAAAAAAGGAAGAAATCAAATTTAAATCGGATCTTGAAAGGTATACAAAGATTTTCTTCAGCCAGGAGCCATACAAATCATATAAAAATAATTTTAATATATGGGGAGTATTTAAAGCCTCGGAAGAAAACGGAACAGATGAACCGCGTGCAGGCATTTACAGGAATACGGTTTTAAACTCAACTTTTAATTCTTTGGGTTCCGAGAGATATCTTTTAACAGAAGATAATAAAGCCATGAGAGATATGGCTGCTCATGTTCCTTATGATGCAATTTACATAATGGTAAATCATAAAAGATATGGTGGAGGGGGTATCTATAATTTCTTTTGTACCTTCATTTCCGATAATCATTGGAGTCCGTATATTTTCTTACATGAATTCGGCCATTCTTTTGCAGGGCTTGCAGATGAATATTACACTTCTGATGTAGCTTATAACGATTTTTATCCAAAAGGAATTGAACCTGTTGAACCTAATATTACAGCTTTGCTGAATCCTCCAAAAGTAAAGTGGAAAAATTTAATTACACCCGGAATTCAAATTCCAACTCCATGGGAAAAAGCGGAATATGATAGTGTTGATTTAAAATGGCAGGCAGAAAGAAGAGAGCTTAATAATAAAATTGCTGAATTAAAAAAGAATAAATCACCACAGGAGCAAATAAAAAAAACTGAAGAAGAATATAATCAAAAAGATAAAATGCATGCTGATTGGATAGACAGCTATCTTTCCAAAAGTAAATATGTTGGTAAAGTAGGAGTATTTGAAGGAGCGGGCTATTCTTCAAAAGGATTGTACAGACCAATGCTTGATTGTATTATGTTTTCCAAAGGAAAAAAACCATTTTGCAAGGTTTGTGAAAAAGCGATAATAAAAGTAATTAAATTTTATTCCGAGTAAATTATGGGGTGGAATAAATCCACCCCGAAAAATTCTTATAACATTTTCATCATTTTTTTTGCTTTATACAAAGCAAAAGCATTGTTTAGGTTTGGAAGGGGATTGAAGTTAATTACTTTTTCACAATATTCTTTTGCTTTTTCTTTATCACCCTTCATCTGGTATGCGAGTGCCATTCTGTAAATATTATAAGGATTCTGCTGATTTGCCTGTCCTAATTCTGCCAGACAATTATCTGCTTTCTTTTGAGACAAAGCAATCATCCCGTTTAATTGGTGTGCCAGCTTAATCTGGTTCGCATTATTGATTGCTTTTACTCCATTCATAAATTCTTCTGCTTTTGCGGATGCAGTTTTAAAATCTTTTTTCTGTAAAGCAACGCGACTTTCATTATAAAGTAATCCAAGTTTTACATTATCTTTAAGCTGCTGTGATGAAGCAGATTTATTAAAGACTTCTACGGCTTCCTGGAAATTACCCAGTGCTTCTTTACTTTTTCCCATCTCTAAAAGTATAGTTCCTTTATTTATCAAATCTCCCGACATATTTGCGTAATCATTACTCATGTCAGCAATATCAAAATTCTTTTGAATTTCATTTAAAGCTATATCTGGTTTTCCCTCATCAATATAAGTTATGGCCATATTGAAATTCGCTGCTCTTTTTTCACCATTATTTCTTGCCGATTCATATAATTTCTGGAGCTCTGCTCTTGATGGATCATAATTACCTTTGTACATTTCATCTGACGCAATACCCAGCATAGAGGAGACGAAATGTGAATTATACGTTAAGGCTTTCTGATAATTCTCAATTGACTGATCATATTTACCTTCTTTCATTAAAAGTTCTGCATAAGAATCATAAGGATTAGGATCGTTTGGAATTAGTTCAATATATTTTTGGAAAGCTTTTTCTGCCGCGTCATAATTCATTAACTGCCTGTTACCATATCCAAGCATATTATAAGCTAGGGAATAGTTAGAATCAATTTCGGCAGCTTTATTATATTGCTCAACGGCACTTTGGTAATCCTGCTGACCATAATAGAAATTACCCAATAACATATGAGCTCTTTCATCATCAGGGTACATGGTAATTAGTTTTTCATAATATTCTTTTTGTTTTACCGGGTTCGCATTTACTCCCGCCTCAAATCCTAAGATTTGTATTTTTTCGCCTTCAGAAACTTTATCTGCAAGAGAAACAGCTTTATTTAAATCAGCAAAAAATGCTTTTGCTGTTGGCTGGTTTTGTGCCCGGTTAAGATAAGCTAAGGCAAAATTGGAATCTGCATTAATAGCATCTGAATAATATTGCAGTGATTCCTGTCCCTGTAGGGTTTCAGTTAAATTACGCCCTTTTAAATATTGTTCTCTTGCTTCATCAGATGATGTTGTGATAGGTATTTTACCTTCATCTTTGTTTTGGCTATTACACCCCCCCCATAAAAGAACAATAAGTAATACCGAAAGAAAAAAAAGAAATTCTTTTTGAATTTTACTCATGGGTGCCCTCGTTTTGTTTATTGAAAGAAGAAAATAAACAGGAAGTAGTCCTGTTTTATGTAATTAAAAAGAACCGAACAAGATTTGAGAAATGATTAGGAAATTTCAGGAATAATTTTGAAAAAATTTATATATATTGTTTTTAAATAGCAATATGGGATTTGAAATAATTGCCGGTTTGTGATATTTGAACTAATATTAAGTCGGATATTGTAGGGACTGGGAACTAGTGTCCCTACAACTTTTAGAGAACGGGATTTAAATAATTATTTCTTCTTTACGAAGTAATTTTTCCCAACAAATATTTTTCCTTTAAGATTGTTTTTCTTTCCGTTAAAATATGCATCGGGATTCTGTGATGAGTGAATTAAATAATCTGTAGAATCAATATAAGCTGATATTGTAACTGCACCTAATGCAGAAGATTCTATTGTCAGGGTGTATGCAGCTTTACTTAATAAGGATTCATCCGGGTTATCTACAAAATCAGAACCTGATAAATGGGATAATGCTCTAAGAAAATTTACAGCTTTTGATGAATCTATTTTAAGTTTATTGATATTCCAATGGTTCGTTGTATCTTTATCTAATTGAAAAGAACTGTCAGCAGGATAAGTAAAAGTTAACCGTTTCCAATGTGACATATCATCATTTATTATAGTGTTATCTCTGAAATAATCAGGCTTTTGATTGAATGTAAATTCCAGGAACCCGTTTGTCTCATAAACATTTTTATCTCCTTTTACTCTAACATATGTCATCATTGTTCTAGGCTGCTGGTAAGCAAATTTCCCGATAATTATGTCCAGAGCATTATCATTTCCTTCGAATACTTTTACTCTTGTACCTGAAGTATCCACTTTAAATTCGCTCCATTTACTTTCATCCTGAGCGGCAACACTATTTGCTTTAATTTTGGAAAGCTGGTAGATAAGATTTTTTATTTTTGAATTTTCAGCAGGTACGGTATTATTATTTTTTAGCTGAATTTCCCAATTTTTTCCTTCTTTAAATATTTTTATTTCTTTGTGATTATTAGCTTTAGGATAAATACTTAGAGAAGTTACCTTAGCAGTATCAATATTTACGATATCTGTTCTAAATGATCTCTCTTCGCGGGAAGAATCAAAATAAATATATACTGCTGCTAATACCAACAGAATAACAAAAATTACTGCAAGAGCTTTTGAAGAGATTTTATTAAACATAATCTTCGTTCATCCATTTATTTCTTAGTTTTCTTCTATATTGATAACGGATAATTCCAAAACCGATAATAAGTAAAATCGGCAGGAGGAAATTTAGATATTTAAGAAAAGTTTTAGTTCCGTCTTCCAAGTTTGGATCAATAGGACGTGAGCTTATGCCTTTTGTTCTAAGGGCTATAAGTCCGGTGTCATCCGAAAGCCAATCAATGGCATTCGTCATTAAATTAATATTATCTTTCTCAAGTCTTTGAGCTCTTTGACCGGAACCGTTTACTGCGAAATCACCATCTCCAAAAACAACCATTTTAGAATAAGTATTGTTAAAAATTTTACCGTCAACAGCCACTGCTACCGTTAATGAAGAAACAGGGAAATCACTTTTTGTCCATTGTTTCATAACATTAAAATAAACCGGTGGTTTTTCAACTCCTGTATTTTTAGATGTCACAGCTAATTTTACTATGTGAAGAGTAGAATCTGCCGGAGAAATCTTTATAGGACTTGCGAATGGAAGTATAACCGATTCAATTCCTTTAGTTATCGGATGATCCGCAAATTTTGTTATTACAGGTAAATAAGGAAATTTAACAGGTGTATTCATAACGAACATACCATTCTGCTGACGAACCATAATATTTCCTGAATTAGCATCTAATACAAATTCATCCTGTACATCGATACCTTTTTTCTTTAGCCAATTTGCAAAGCCGGTATATACACTTGAACCCGTTGCATTCGAAGGATTCCCATCTACCCTGTTTAATGCCAATAATAATCTGCCTCCTTTAGCCATGTAATCATCAAGCAGTTTAAAATACTGAGGATTTACTGTGTCTTTAGGAGCAATGACAACTAAAGTTTTATATTTATTAGAAATACCAGTTGTATCATTAAATTTTATTGTTTCTACATCATACATTATGGAAAGCTGGGATCTCAATTGGGGTAAATCGGCAAGTGTTGGTTCTCCATTTCCCTGTAAAAAAGCAATTTTAGTTTTCTCTTTTAACGTTAATTTTTTTATGTTGGATGACAAAGCGTATTCCATAGCCGAACCCGGCTGAATAAACGGAATTGTTTCTTTCTTCTCACCATATTGAAGGACGGCACCGAGGTAAGCCCTTTGTTGTTTCATCTGGTCACGTTCACGTACGTTGATCATAATCGGCTGAATCCCTGCTTGCTGTGCTTGCATTTCTGTTTCTTGATCTTTATTGGGATTTATAAACTGATAGACAATTTTTCCACCTGAAGCATTTTCATATTCAATCAGCATATCCTTAAAATCTTGTTTTACTTTTGCAACATTCGGTGGCAAATCTTCAGAAAAATATGCGGTAATCGTTACCGGTTCATCCAAAGATTTTAAAATGTTTTTTGTTGCATTGCTTAATGTATATTCTTGATCAGCAGTAAAATCAAGCCTTACAAAAAACCGGTAGGCAAAAAAATTAATGATTATTAAAATACCAAAAACTAAAAGGAGGCCGGTGATTACTTTTTTCTTAGTTAACATAATTTTTAATCGACAATATTTCTTTTTGATAGCATAGTCTCAGCAAGTAATAATCCGAAAAATGAAATGCTGAGAAAATAAATTATATCTTTGGAATCAATTACACCACGTGAAATCGATTCAAAGTGAGTAGATAAATTTAAATAGTTTAATATTTCCCCTATTATTCCTGTAAAATCATTTGCCAGTGTGCTGAAAATAATCAAGAAAAATACACCTATAAACAGTGATAAAAGAAAAGCAACAATCTGGTTATTTGTAACACTGCTTGCAAAAAGACCGATACTAATATAAACCATGCTCATCAGAATCAACCCAAGATAACCGCATAATACTGCCCCATTATCAATAGGCCCAATTGATGCTATGGTGATATAATATGGTAATGTAAGAAGCAAAGCTATGATAATTAAGAGCAGGATTGCTAAAAATTTTCCGATAATAATTTCCCAATCAGTTACAGCTTTTGTTAGGAGAAGTTCTATTGTGCCGGACTTATTTTCTTCTGCAATCATTTTCATTGTAAGTGCAGGAATGAAAAAGAAAAGTGTCCAGTAAGCTACAGAAAAAAATGGCTGAAGAGTTGCCTGCCCGATAAAAAAGATATCGGAACCGAAAAGCCATGTGAAGAATCCGCTTAATCCAAGAAAAGCAACAATTAAAATATACGCTGTTAATGAATCAAAAAATGATTTAAGTTCTCTAATTGCAATTATCCAAATTTTTTTAGCCATGTTTTACTATAAAGTTTTTATTGATATAGATTATTAAAATCTGTCAATTTTGATTTTTTATCTTATGTAGTTAACTCTCTAAAGATATCTTCCAGTTTAGTTTCAATAGGGGTCATTTCAGTTAATATCCAATTTTTTTGTACACACATTTGAAAAATAGACCGCTTGGAAGATTGTCCGTTTTTACTTTCAATTAAAAAAGTATTTAAACTATCAGTAACAGGTGAGACCATTGCAATCGATTCAATTGACTTTAAATTTTCAATAGTGAAGTCTCTATTTGATACTTCATCCAGCTGTATTCGAAGTACTTCTTCCCCTTGAGCCTGCTTTCTTAATGTATCAGGAGTTCCATCTGCAACAATTTTACCTTTATTAATAATTAATATTCTATCACAGATAGCTTCAACTTCAGGAAGGATATGCGTACTTAGAATAACAGTTTTTTCTCTGCCAAGTTCTCTTATAAGTTTTCTGATTTCAATTATCTGGTTTGGGTCCAATCCTGTAGTTGGCTCATCAAAAATTAATACCTCAGGATTATGAATCATCGCTTGGGCAAGCCCAACTCTTTGCCTGTAACCTTTTGAGAGCTCTCCGATCTTTTTATGTTTTTCATCATTAAGTCCGCAAACCAGGACCATCTCTGCGATCCTGTTTTGTATATTGCTCTTGGGTACTCCCTGAAGTTCAGCTGTGAAACTTAAATATTCGAGAACGGGCATATCCAGGTAAAGCGGATTATTTTCCGGTAAATAACCAATCTTTGTTTTAATTTCATCCTGATGATTATGAATTGACAGATCTCCCACCTTGATATCACCGTCGGTTGGGGCCATAAAGCAGGTTAAGATTTTCATTGTCGTGGTTTTACCGGCACCGTTAGGTCCAAGGAAGCCTAAAATTTCACCTGTATGAACCTGGAAAGAAATTGTATCTACAGCTTTCTGAGTTCCATAACTTTTAGTAAGGTTTTCAACTGCAATATTCATATTATTTTAATAATGACTAGAAATGATAATTTAAATATAAATTATGATTGATAAATATAAAAATTAGTTTAATTATTTATGACGAATAGGAATTAAAAAGGTTCCGCAAAAAAGATTAATTTTTATTAATCTTTCTGGTTAACTGAACTGATAAATATTATCTGTTAAAACCGGATTATTTAAGGAAATATTTTTCAATTAATAAAATAGATTATTTCTTAATAATAAATTATACATGCTCTAATAAAATTCTTATTGCTATTTAGATCTCTATTAGTTAGGTTGTAAATAATATTTCGTAAAAAATTATGAAGTATTTAATTACAATCTTACTTTTTGTCTTTCCGTTTATTGCAGAAGCTCAGAATCATATTCCTGAGAGATCAATATTTCTTTCGGGTGGGGCTGGCGTAATTCAATCTTCATCATCTGAAAAACTCACTTCTAAATATTTGCCAAATATTTTATTTCAAATTGGATTTGGGATACCGCTTGATTATCATTTATCTATATATAACAGGATTTCATTTACTTCAAAATCTGATTTTCAGGCATATGCCAGGGTGGAACCAATTAATCAGCTTGTTGAAACTACTTCATCCTTCAGCCAGTTGATATATAATGCGGGATTAAGGTACAGCATTTATATAACACAAGATTGGAACATGGGTTTTTCTGCCGGACTAACATATTCCTTGGTAAATAATAAATCAACCTTAAAAGGTGAATTATACCAGAATCTGGATAATCAAAATCTCTACGGATATTTCGGCGGGATAGACTTGGAACATAGATTTCAGGATTCGTACTTTTCAGCTTTCGGAGAAGCACTTTATAACTATATTCGAAACGATAATATTCATTTCAGGGATAAATTCAGCGGGATGAATTTAAGTGCTGGAATAAGATTCTACTTTAAAAAATAGTTTTTTAGCTAATTAAATGATTGTTTATCATTTTGATAATTCCCGAAATTTTTTTTTAAATAAATAATTTTGATAAAAAAAATTTCTTTTGTTATATTGTACCTTCTAATATTGCCATCTTCTATTTCAAAATAATTAAGAATATTAAAAATAATAGGGTTTTAATGTCATTTTTTCGCTTTTTACGAATAGATAGAAACCACAATTACAATTCTAAAACAATTTTAATAGTATTAGTAGTTTTCAGCACATTCTTAAGTGGCTACAGTCTTTATTCAATTTTTGGCTCTTCTGATAATAATATTCAATCCTTGCGGTCAGAAAATAAATCTTTAAAGAAAGAATTAAAATCTATAATAGCCAAATACCGAGATATGTCTGTTAAAATAGACAGCTTGGCTAAAACAAATAATGATTTAAGATTAGCTGTAAATTTGCATCCCTTATCGGATGATGAGCTTAAAGTTGGTGTTGGCGGCGGATATTTCGATAATACAATCGATTTTTTATCTAACGATGCTGAAGATGAACTTGCAAAAGCTACATCTTTTGTTGATGAAATATCAAGAAAAATTTCGTTTGAAAAAACTCAGTTTTTGGAAATTTCAAAACAATTAAAGGAAAACAGGAAATTAAGTCTTTGTATTCCTGCGATAAAACCTTGTATAGGTGCAATTTCCGATGGATTTGGTATGAGAATGCATCCTATTCTTCACATTAGAAGAATGCACGAAGGAATAGATATTATTGCAGATGTTGGTTCTCCGGTGTATGCTACGGGAAATGGAAGAGTAGTTTTTGTGGGTCACCGGGGAGGTTATGGATTAACTGTAGAATTGGACCACGGATATGGATACCATACTATTTATGCTCACTTATCTAAAATATTAGTAAAAAAAGGCCAGAAAGTTACCAGGGGAACTCAAATAGCTAAAACAGGAGATTCGGGATTATCTACCGGTCCTCACTTACATTATGAGGTAGAGCACAATGGTGTTAAGGAAAATCCAGCAGGATTTTTCTTCGATAATGTAGGATTTTTTGAATTAACAGCAAAAAAATAAGAAAATAGCATTATTCCAAGTCTTTTTAAATATTCTAATTCGAAAAAATTTTTAAAGAATAAAAATTTCCTCTTTCTTATGTAAGAATTTTTATTTATTTTTAAAGCTGTTTAAATTTTATATTAAGGAAGTGGGAACAAAACTAAATTTTAACACGTCTATTAAGTATAACGTTTTTTATTAATAATTCAAAATAGGAGATGGAGAAAATTGAAAATAACTAAGCAATTCACAAATAGAGAAAGTAAGTCTTTAGATCAGTATTTGCAAGAGATTGGAAAAGTTGACCTTCTAACTCCTGAACAAGAAATAGAATTAGCTATTCGTATCAAGAAAGGTGATAAGAGCGCGTTGGAAGCCCTTACCAAAGCAAATCTCAGGTTTGTTGTCAGTGTTGCCAAACAGTTCCAAAACCAGGGATTATCTTTAGGTGATTTAATTAACGAGGGTAACCTTGGATTAATTAAAGCCGCTCAGAAATTTGATGAGACACGGGGATTTAAATTTATCTCTTATGCAGTTTGGTGGATTAGACAATCTATTATGCAAGCGATTGCTGACCAATCCCGTATGGTTAGATTACCATTAAACAGAGTTGGTTCTTTAAGTAAGATAGGTAAAGCTTACCGTGATTTGGAACAAGAATATGAAAGAACTCCAACTACTACTGAATTAGCTTCAATTCTTGATATGAGTGCAGATGATGTTGCTTATGCATTACAAATTTCAGGAAGGCATGTTTCGATGGATGCTCCATTTTCCGGTGATGATGATAAAAATAGTTTGATAGATGTACTTCCTAATGATGAACAACCTTCTCCTGATGGCAATTTAATGACAGAATCGTTGAAGAATGAAGTGGCTAATATTCTCTCCGGTTTAACCGAGAAGGAAGCTGAAGTTATCAGACTTTATTTCGGTATCGGTGGTGAAAGATCAGCTACTTTAGAAGAAATCGGTGAAAGATTTAATCTTACCAGAGAAAGAGTAAGACAAATTAAAGAAAAAGCAATTAGAAACTTAAGACATTCTCCTCAGAGCAAAAGATTAAAAGCTTATTTGGGATAATGCAGTTTCAAAAAATCGTGTTAATTAAACCGCTCTAACCAGAGCGGTTTTTTTATGTTTTTAGTGAAAGCTAAGAGCTTGAATATTAATTAAAAAGATTTGAAATAATTTGATATGCACCAACATAAGTACCAATCAAACTTCCCAATCCTGTAAGTATAAAAACTAAAAGAATTTTTAATAATTTGTTTTTCCACCACATTTTTACTCTTCTTATATCATCCGAGACAGTCTTGAATTCTTTAACCAAAGGAGGTTGGAAATAGGCCTGTACAAAAGCTGCAACATAACCTGCACCTATTAACGGACTTAAGCTTGTAATTGGAGCAGCAAAAAAAGAAGTAATAATTGTTATAGGATGAGCTATAGCCAAAATTGCTCCGATGGAACAGGGAATACCGTTTGCTAAAATCCAGAATAATACATTATCCTGTGCAGCGGAAAATCCCTTTATATAACCGATCAGGATAATTGAAGCAATAATCAAAATAGGTATTCCCCATCCTATAATTTTAAATGCTTTGGAAGATGGTGGAATTTGCTCAAGGCTTTTTAAATCAGTTTCTTTTTTATTTTCTAGTTCCCTGCAAATTCCTTTTACATGACCTGCACCTACAACTGCAACAATTTTATTACCATTTGCAGCTTCTATCTTTTTACTCAAATAGATATCCCTTTCATCGAGCAAGACTTTTTTTAATACCGGCATAGATTTTCCTAATTCTTCAATCATTTCAGAAAGAACATCTTTCTCTCTTAATTCCTGAAGTTTCTCTTCGGATAATTCCATATTATCGAATAATCCTGCAAAACCTGAACTAAATAATTTGAACTTTTGCCAGAATGACATTGAATTCCATGCTCTTCTAATTGTAATCCGAATCTCCCTATCGCATAGAGCAATATCTAATCCTAAATTTTTTGCAGTATTTATTGCATTTAACATTTCCGTACCTGGCAAAACTCCCAGTTTTTCACCTAATTTTTTCTGGTAAGATGATAAAATAATATTAACAAAAAGGGTAGTTAACTGTTTCTCTTTTATCACAGTTTTTATATCCAGAGCTTCCCATCTGTTTTTTTCAGAAAGAGCCTTATATCTCTGGGCATCTAATTCAATGCATACACAGTCGGGCATTTCATTTTCTATTACCATCTGAACAAGATTTGCTGATTGTTTTGAAATGTGTGCTGTACCAATAACAATAATTTCTTTTTCGTCATTATTTATGAATACAACATCAGGTGGATAATTTCTTGTATTTTGTTCCATACGGTTTCATTTTTTGATATAATATCTGGCAAATATAAGAATTTCTAAAATATAAAGCGTTTACTAATTCGTTTGTATTTTAATTTTTTTAAATGAGAAATTTGAATACAATTGGCTTTATCGAGTTTAATATTTTTTTTATATATGAGAGTTAAAATTTTAGTAATTTGATCAATGTAAGGAAATAGAGGGAGAAGTATGAATTCTAAATATTATTTTTTCGTACTTGGATTTATAACGGCTTCGTGTATTTTAATAATTACCAGTTTTTTATTTTTAACCGATAAGAAAGTAATCGGAAAATCAGAGGATTTCCCGCAAGAATATAGAATAATTTCACCCGAGATACCGCATGATTTATCTTTTGCCGGTGAAAAAGTTCCCCTTGAAAATTTTGAAGTATATGAGAGGATTGATCGGGAATTTTTAGTAAATACTTACTGGCATTCTTCAACTTTGTTGTCATTAAAAAGAATGAATAGATGGTTCCCGGTTATTGAACCAATATTAAAAGAATATAATGTACCCGATGATTTCAAGTATGTTGCTGTTATTGAAAGTGGTCTGGCAAATGTTATATCACCGGTAGGTGCAACCGGTTTTTGGCAACTTACAAAAGATGCTGCAGAAAAATACGGTCTCGAAGTTAATTCCCAGGTAGATGAAAGGTATAATGTTGAAAAATCAACTGAAGCAGCATGTAAATATATTTTGGATGCTTATGCAGAATTTAAAACATGGACAATGGCCGCTGCATCTTACAACTTTGGAACTAATGGTATTGAAAAACAAATTGTCAAACAAAAAACAACTAATTATTATAATCTTGTTTTCGGAGAGGAAACTTCAAGGTATATTGCGAGAATTATTGCAGTAAAAGAAATCCTAAGTAATCCCCGAGAATACGGATTCGATTTAAGAACTGAAGATTTATATCCGCCTCTTCTAACTACTTCTTTAGATATCAATCATTCAATTCCTAATCTTGCAGATTTTGCAATTAAAAACGGAATTAATTATAAAATTTTAAAGATGTATAATCCTTGGTTAAGAGATACAACATTAACGGATAAAAATAATAAGATATATGTGTTGGAAATGCCTGAAAAGGGGAGTATTAAAGTAATTGATGAATAATTTCTTTTAGGCGTTTAGAAAATCCCGGTTGTAAACTTTTTTCATTTCATAATTATTATTAGGTGTATAATGAAAATTTTTAGAATCCTCTTTCCTTTTGTAATCCTCTTTCTAATGAATTCAGAATTTGCTCAAGAATCAAAAATAATAGAACTGCAGAAGGAGTTTGATTCATCTTTAAATAAAAATGATCTCCGGAACTGGATGAAAATACTTTCTGCATATCCTCATCATCTGGGATCAAATTATGATCGAAGTGACGCATTATTTATTGATTCCTTATTTAAATCATTTGGATTTGATTCCCAAATAGAAGAGTTCAAAGTTTTATTTCCAACCCCCAAAACCGGACTCCTTGAGATGGCTGCACCTACAAAGTATAAAGCGAAACTTTTTGAACCGCCTTTAAAGGAAGATAAAACGTCAAATCAAACAGATGAACAATTACCTACTTATAATGCATATTCAATTAATGGAGATGTTACTGGTGAGCTTGTTTATGCAAATTATGGAATTCCAAAAGATTATGAAGTCCTAGCTGAGCATGGTATAGATGTAAAAGGAAAAATAGTTATTGTAAGATATGGTGCTGCCTGGAGAGGAATAAAGCCCAAGGTTGCTGCTGAACACGGTGCAATCGGATGTATAATATATTCTGATCCGAAAGGAGATGGTTATTATCAGGGAGATGTTTACCCGAAAGGTCCTTTTAGAAGTGAAGACGGAGTTCAAAGAGGATCTGTAATTGATTTTCCCCAGTACTGCGGCGATCCTTTAACTCCCTTTGTTGCTGCTACAGAAAATGCAAAAAGATCAGAAATAAAAGATGCGAAGACATTGACAAAAATTCCGGTAATTCCGATTTCATATGGAGATGCTTTACATTTTCTCAATGCACTTGAAGGACCGGTTGCACCGGAAAATTGGAGAGGAGCATTACCCGTTACTTATCATATGGGACCCGGGAAAGCCAAGGTGCATTTAAAGGTTGAATCTAATTGGAATATGGTTCCTTTGAGAGATATAATTGCAAGAATACCAGGTAAGGATTCTCCGGATGAATGGGTAATTAGAGGGAATCATTATGATGCGTGGGTAAATGGTGCTGAAGATCCTATAAGTGGGCAGGTTGCAATGCTCGAAGAGGCAAAAATGTTCGGCGATTTATTAAAGACTGGTTGGAGACCGAAGCGTACAATTATTTATTGTGCATGGGATGGTGAAGAAGAAGGTTTATTCGGTTCCACTGAGTGGGTAGAAAAACATGCTGATGAATTGAAGCAAAAAGCCGTTGCATATATTAATTCAGATGGAAATGGCAGGGGATTTTTATATGCCGGTGGTTCTCATACTCTTGAGCATTTTGTAAACCAACTTGCTGAAGATATAAAGGACCCTGAAAAGAACATAAGTGTTGCGAAGAGATGGCGTTCAAGATTAATAGTGAATGGAAGTGAAGAGGAAAAAAGAGATGTAATGAATGAAAAGGATTTAAAGATTTACCCGCTTGGTTCCGGATCGGATTATAGTCCTTTCCTCCAGCATGTAGGTGTTGCGTCTTTGAATATTGGTTATGGAGGGGAAGATAATGGCGGTGAGTATCATTCTATTTATGATTCTTACGATCATTATATTCGTTTTGGAGACCCGGGATTTGAATATGGAGTTGCATTAGTTAAAACTGCGGGACATGCGGTGTTAAATTTATCTGAATCAGAAATTCTTCCTTTTAACTTTGAAAACTTTTCAAACACAGTTAAAGACTATTTTAATGAAATTTCAAAGTTAACAGATAAAATGAGAAAGGAAACAAAAGAACAAAATAAAATGGTTGATGATGGTGATTATATATACGTTTCAGATCCGACTAAAACATATATTCCACCTGAAAAAAAAGAACCTGTTCCATTTATAAATTTTGCACCTCTTCAGAATTCATTAACTAAATTGGAAAACAGTTCTAATAGTTATGAAAAAGCAGTAAAGAGTTTAAAAGAAGAAGGAATTACATTGTCTCCTAAAGCAATAAAAAACCTGAATGAAATTTTAATGAGGACAGAACGTTTTCTAACTAATAAAAATGGATTACCAAATAGACCGTGGTATATACATGAGATTTATGCTCCGGGATTTTATACCGGTTACGGAGTAAAAACACTTCCGGCTGTCCGGGAAGCAATTGAACAAAGAAATTGGAAACAGGCTGATGAGCAGATTGAAATAGTAGCTCATATATTTGAAAGATTTTCAAACCAAATAGATAAAGCAGCCCAAATACTAAATGATAAATTAAATCAAAAGAATTAAAATATTTTAATATAATAATATTTAGAGCTGCTCTGGTTTTTATTTCAATATAAAAACTATCTATTTCATTTCTTCTTCAATTTGGAATACAGGCTTAATATCCACCGGGATACCGGATAGTTTATCTATTAGTGATTTCATCGACGGAGATATTAGTGCATATTTCTTTATTAATTGTTTTGCACCATTATAATTTCCGGTAGCTTCAATAGTTAAAAGAATATGTGCTAATTCTTTTACTGATCCATAAATTTTATCAAAGTTGACTTTTACTTTGTCAGTTCCCGGATTATATTCATAACTGCCCTTTTCCAGAAGGTAATTATATATGATTGCATTTCCGCTTCCATGTGCTTCTGTAATTCCAAACCTGACCGAACGGAAAATTCCTACCAAAAAAGTAGCCCAGGTTTCATCAGCAAAAGTTTTGGGAAATAAACCTTTATCGATCATAAAAATATTATTATACATACCCAGCACATCTGCTTTGCATTCTTCAATAGTTGAATATGTTTCTTTTAATTCCTTACTAACTTCTGTCTTTCTGCCATTGACAGTTATAAAGCCCGGCCCAACGCCATGAGACATTTCATGCATTAGTGCATGACTGAAGAAAGCATTAAATGTAACATAGGGAAGCTGGGAAGAATCTAGTACTATTTTTGATATTGGGATTAGTTGATTTTCAAATTTTGCATCGCTAATATTTTTCAGCATAACCTTTTTTGAACCTTTGGCTTTTCTGACCCTTTCATCATTCGGCAGGTTAAAAGCAAGGGTTTGTACACCTGCTTTTGTATCACCGGCTGAATAGACTTCATTTACAACGACAATGGGTGATTCATTTCCTCGCTGGGTATTTTTGTATTTATCTTCGATAGGCAAATGGTTTTCAATATCCTTTAAATAAGTGCCAAACTTCTGAAGCTTTTCACTTTCAGCAGAATCCTTAATTGTAACAAAGCTCTCATAAGACGCTTTATAGTTGAATAACTCATCTTCATAAACTTCATATGGTCCTATTATGACTTCAATTTTGTTATCTTTAAGATCCATCCAGGTCATGTCACTTTCAAAATAATTATTGGTTTCAAATGCTTTTGCAATCAGCATTAAATATTTCTTTAATGATTGATTATCTGCATATTCAGCGGCTTCCTTTAATAGTGAAGTTGCTTTTGTAAGTTCAGTTTTATAAAATTCAGAGTAGGGAATAGCAACTAATTTGCCATTCTCTTTGCGGATAACAGTAAAGGAGGAAGTAAAAGAAGAATCATCCTGGGGATTTTCTTTAATCCAGTTATTGAATTCCTCTTTAGTCATGTTTTCAGGATAAAAATTTGCTCCTTTTGGTTTTTGCTCCTTTCCGAGAAATGGTTTGTTATGATCCAATCTGTCGAACGGACCGAACATTATATCAAAATATTTTAATTTTAATTTATCTACTTCTGAAGATGAATTTTCGAGACTGAATTTAATTTCTCTGTTTTTGGAATAAACCTGGTTAAGATATATTGTATCTATTATTTGTGAGGCTTCAAATAATTTTTTAACAACCATCCTTTGTCTTTCAGTTAACAAAGTGGAATCATATTTAATTTCTACCGGAGCAAATTGAGCTATTTTCTCTTTCAGCATTTTAATTTCCTTTGTGTCTTTATTCTGTGAACAGCCGGTTAAAATGAGAGCCGTTACTATTGATAGTATTAAGAGTTTCATTTAAATATCCTATAAATTAAATTTTAATGTCTCTAATATAGAGAAACTGAAAATTATTTTCTGTAATAAATATATTTTGTTTATTGCCGGATTGTTATAACACTAGGGTTAAACTTCGGAACTGAAACAGTAAGGCATATAACAAATAAACAATTTTTCCACTATCTATCTGTTATGCTATGTCAACTTTAATGTCAGAAATAATATTCAACCTGGGAATAAATTGAATGTGGAAAATACCAATATTCTGAAAAATCATTTCCGTATGTAATTTGAGCACCTACAGTAACAGATAAGTTTGAAGAGATAGAATATAATCCACTGATAACAACAAATCCGCTCCCATCATTTAAGTTTTGATTTACCATCAATGAAGCTGAAGTAATGAAAGAAAAAACATAATTAGCAGAAAATGCAAGATAATTCCGGCTTAAGTTAAGAATTTCACCATTTACCAATCTTAATAATTCATAATTTGCTTTAGTTGCTTTTCCTTCTCCGTTATATTGATATTCTATTAAAGCATAAAGCTTGGGGGTTAGCTGATAGTCCGTTCCTAAAATGAATCTTGTAAAATTGTTGTTTATATTTTCTTTATTCATTGAGACAATTCCTTCACCTCGAATACCCGCATTAAAAACACTTCCTGCGAAATCCCATCCGGCAACAATCCTTTTATCGAAATAACCTCCAACAACTGCCAAATCATATTGTTCTACATTTGTTCTAAAACGGAAACCTGCATTACTGTTCTCAATTTTCTTCCGGGGATTATAAACAATATCAAGATCTGTGAAATTTCCGAAAAAATATGTAAGGGCTGCAACGTCTGCCCCATCTTTTTCAATCTTAGCGAAATTAGCCGGATTTACAGGATTAAAGAGATCCGTAGGATTCCAAATTCTTCCGCTTCCCCATGCTATTCTTTGTCTGCCTATTGAAATATTACCCCAACTGAAATCCTGCCTGAAATAAAGACGATCGAAATAATGAGATACTTTATAATTTCCTTTTTTGATTAAATTCCACTTTAAATTAAAAAGCTGTCTGCTTGTGCTAACTGATGAAAGATCAAATAATAAATTCTTTTCCGAATATAAAGCATCTATTTCATATTCAACATTAATTCTTGCGTTTTCCCATAAATCAACTTCAGGTTTTAAACGAAGTCTATTAAGATTTAAAAACTGGTTATCAACCGGGAAAGGAAAAAAAACAGGATATTTTTTCATTATCATGTAAACGGGGAGTTCAACGACGTAACCGGAGAAGTTAAAGTTAATTTGTGCCTGTAACGGTTTGAAAAAGAAAAAAAAACAAATAATCAGAAAAAGTCTTTTGTACATATCTATTATTTAATTAGGCTATCAAAATATTCTTTTAGGGTATGTTCGCCGGATTTCGGTGCGACCATTTCCATTGCCATCACTGTCATAAAAAATTCAACCGGACCATAAATTTTACTAGATGTAAAAACAGTTAATAATTTTAAAACAATTTTGCGAAGCCAGTTGGGTATGTATGTTATTTTAGTTGTTTTATTTAAAGCTTTAAAAGCTGTTTCAGCAATTTGATTCTGAGTAAATGTTTCTGGACCGCCTACTTTAATTTCTTTGCAATCCTTGTTAATGCAGTTTACACACAACTTTGCAAGATCTTCTCCATGAATAGGATTAGATTTTAATTCTCCGTTACCAAATAAATATATCCTTCCTTTTTTTGCCATATTATAGAATTCGGTTATATCCGAGAAGAAACCGTTTGGTCTGATAATACAATAATCAAGGCCGGAAGAAATCAACTCTTGTACAAATTTTTCCTTGGCTTCACAAATTTTTAAATGCTTAAGCTTCTCTCCATTAAGAACCGAGACATAAATAAATTTATTTACTTCGCTCTTTTTTGCTTCAATTAGTAAATTTGAATTTGCCCTGTAATCGACATCCATATAGGTTAAACCATCTTTTTGTTTGGTTATTCCTATGGTTGAAATCAAAGTATCTATGCCATCACAAATATTGCTTAATGTTTCAGGTTTTGTTACTTCTGCTTCAATAACCTTAGTCTTCGATTTATTATAATCAATTAACCTCTTTTTGTCGCGAACTATTATTCTGTTTTTATATTCATGCAATTCAAGTTCTTTTAGTATAAAACTTCCGAGGTAACCAGTAGCTCCTGCTAATAAAATCTTTTTCATTTTAAATTGTTGTCTAATGGAGAACAAAAAATTTTGTTTGCACTTTGATATTGAAAGAGAAGTTATTCAATCACCCCATCCTTTAAAATCAATAACCTTTTGGCCCGGTTCATTACCTGTTTATCATGCGATGAGAATATAAAAGTTATATTTTTTTCTTCATTCATTTGCTGCATTAAATCGAGCAAATGCCCGGCAGTTTTTGAATCAAGGTTTGCAGTCGGTTCATCGGCTAAGACGATGGATGGATTATTAATAATTGCTCTTGCAACTGCAACACGCTGTTGCTGACCGCCACTCATTTCATTAGGCCGTTTATTTGCCAGGTCTTTAATCCCGAGTTCATCCATAAGTTTTAATGCTTTTTCTTCTCTCTCTTTTTCAGGTACTCCAAGTAGCATCATGCTGAATTCAATATTTTCTAAAGCAGTAAGTACCGGTATTAAATTATACGCCTGGAAAATGAACCCAAGCTTATGGAGTCTGAAAATTGATAATTCGTTTTTACTTTTTTTTGTAATATCTTCTCTCTCAAAATAGATATTTCCTTTTGTGGGTTTGTCAAGTGCACCTATCATGTTTAATAATGTAGTTTTCCCGGAACCGGAAGGGCCTGCTATTACAAGGAACTCGCCCTTTGAAATATCCAGATCTATACCACGAATAGCATGCACCGGAACACCATTATCCTGATAGGTTTTTTCTAAATTTTTTATTTTTATTATTTCCATATCTCTTAAATTTTTGTTTCTAAATTTTGCAGCAATTTTAATAATCTGTGCTGCAAGATTAAACGTAATATATAGCTTTTATAGGTTCCAGTTTAATTGCTCTGTATGCCGGGTAAAGTGCTCCAACTACAGCAATAAACGGAATAATTATTACCAACAAAATTGTATTTGTAACCGAAAGAACCGGGTAAATTACTGCTCCTATTCCAAAAGATTTTAATGCATCTGAAAATATGCTGAAGTTTATCCCGCTAATTGAGATAGGCCAGTGAATCAGTAAACCTAAGGCTAACCCAAGAATTGTTCCGATTACTCCAATCATAAAAGCTTCAAGGACAAACATCAAAAATATTTTATTATTTTTCATACCAATTGCCATTAAAACACCGATTTCATTTATGCGTTCAAATACAGACATCAGCATTGTATTCACAATACCAAAGATTAATGCCAAACCTACAATCATATAAAAAATCCACATAGTCTGATCATAAAGATCCATCTGATAAATCAACATTGGCAAAAGATCTTTGTAGGATAAAACTTCATAATTGTTATCCAGCTTGGATTCAAGTTCCGATTTCACTTTGTCCGCATTATGGTAATCATTTAAAATAATTGCATATTCGTAAATGTGACTATCAATTCCAATCATTTCCTGGGCTGTTTTAATTGGGATGTAAATAGTTGTTTTATCAAAATCAGAACTAACAGTTTGAAAAATTCCTGCGACCCTAAAAAGGTCGGAGCCTATATCTCCATTGGGAGTATTCGCCATAATAACAACTTTATCACCTAAACCAATTCCTAATTTATCAGCAAGCTGTTTACCGATAACAATATCTCTTTTATTACCTGTAAAAAATTTTCCTTCAATAATAGATTTTTTTATATCTGATACTTTAGCTTCCATATCCGGGTAAACACCATAAATATATACGCCGGAGGAACTGGAAGCGCTGCTTGCTAATCCGAAAGTAATAACTCTCTCACTATATGCTTTTATATCTTTCTGATGTTTTACAGCCTTTTCTACAAGGTAATTATCGGGAATATAATTTTTAATAACTTTGTTATCATCAAATCCCTTTTTGTGAATTTGAATATGGGAAACGCTGTTGCTGATTTGATTATTCAGCATCTGGCGCAGCATTCCATGATCTAATCCATCATAAAAAATAATCGCTATCATTCCCACAACAACTGAGCTGAGAACAATTAAGGATTTACGTTTATTCCGCCAAATATTTCGCCATGCTAATTTTAAGAGCATATTTATTACTTAGATTTTGACTTTTGATTTTTGAATTTTGACTTTCTCAAGTGTATCTTATTCCTTTTAACGGTTCCAGTTTATATACTTTATATGCAGGATATAAACTGGATACAAATGAAATTGCTATAACAGCTATGGAAACATGAATGAATATTATAAAGTTCAGCGTAGATTCTAATCTGGGGAGAAATCCGTATTCTTCATATATCTTAGTTAATTCACCTCCAAATATTATAGGGTGCTGGACTATGTAAAAATTAATTCCATAACCAATAATGTTTCCCAGGATTAAACCGAAAACAGTAATTAATAATGTTTCCAGGTAAACAATTTTAACCAAATTGAACTGGGGCATTCCGATAGCCAGTTCGACACCAAATTCCCTAAACCTTTCTGTTATCGACATTAAAATTGTATTTAAAATACCGAAAGCAACAATTACAATTAAAATACCTAGAAAGAATATTCCGCTGACATTATCAAATTCAACCAATTGTGTTAGTTCTGGAACAACCTGGCGCCATAAAAGAACTCTTAAATCAGGATTAGTTATTTCTTGACTTACGGCAGCTTGAACATTGGGTGCATCAGAAAGTCCTTTCGCACCAATAGCAATAACATTTATCCTGTTATACATTCCAAGAAGAGATTGAGCAGTTTTTAAACCCATCAAAACTGCCATTGCGTCAAATTCTTTTGAACCCATCTTAAGAGAGCCGATAATTTTAAATTTTAAATTTCCAAGACTTCCATCATAACCCTGGGCAAGAACTACAACAGTATCTCCAATTTTTGCCTTTAAATTTTTCAGTAAAGTTACACCGACTACAATATTCTGACTTGAATCTGATTGTAAAAATTTCCCTTCTCTAACTTTTTCTAATAAGGTTGTAACTTTTTTCTCTCCTGTTGGTTCAATTCCAAAGATTGCCGAGCCAAGCGAAGCGTCTTTATAACTTATTAAACCATCGGCATAAATTCTTGGTGTGTAGGCAGGAACTTCAGGTATACTATTAAGCTTTTCTTTTAATTTATTAGTGTATCTAAAGCTTTTATTTAATGATGGGTTTTCCTGAAAACCTTTTGCCTGGATTTGTACATAACTTGTAAACTGTTCAATAACAGTTCTATAGTTTAAAGCATATGTCCCCAACTGAATTCCCCTCATACCAATCGCAAGCAATGTAGCAAAAGTAATAGCAGCAAGAGTAATGATAGTACGTCTTTTGTTTCGCCAAATATTTCGCCAGGCAAGTTTAAGTAACATAAATTCTTTATAATTTGTTAGTTAAGATATAATTTTTTAATCATCTGATATTATTTCTCATGAACTTGTGCTTGGAATTAATTTCCTCTTTCCAATTCCTGGAATGAGAATTTTCTTGCCGGTATTTTTGTATTAAAATCCATACTGAGGATTTCAATTTGCGTATAGTTGTCTTTCTTAGTTTTGTCATACATTGTCCATTTTGCCGGAAGTTTTCTACCGTTAAAATCTTTAACATCTGAATATACCAGGTATCTTACCATATTCCCTTTCTCATCAAAATACTGAACCAGGGCAGGAAGATAATCTTGTTTACGGACCCAATAATAGAGCTTTCCCCAAACAACGGGAGCATCCGGTTTGGGTGTTAATTGAATTTTCCAGGTTTCGTTGCCGTCAATTTTTTCATTTCCGATAATTTTCTGAGTATAGTCTTTCGCTAAATTAGATTCTCTTACCAGGTCATCATTTGTGAAATTAGAACCATTCCATGACTGAAGCATCATTGACGGAGGGATCTTTATTGTAGTTTCTGTGTTGGCAAGATACTGCCACATTTCATTTCCAATCTTTAGAGTTTTATTTCCTTTTTCTTTTGTCGGGGACTTAGTTATAATGAGAGAATTTTTATTTCCCTGCCACCAAGATTCCATAACAAGCTGCCGAGTGAAATCTTCCGTATGGATTGTCATTCTAAATGTTCCATTTGCAGTTTCTTCACCTTTAACAGCATCTTCAGCTTTCTGTATTATTTCTTCTGCCGTTTGACTATAGAGAATTCCGATTGGAATCAAAATCAGAAGGGAAATTATAAACTTTTTCATTTTATTCACTATTCATATTTAAGAATGACTAAACGTTCAGTCAAAAAATAATAATTATTTTTTATTTGTCAAAATAAATTGGCAAAAAAAATATAAATAGTTAAATAAAATAAGTGATAAAGCACAAATTTATTTTATAATCAAGCATATTCGGATATTTTTAACGTCTTTAACACTTGCTTTATTGCAGTTTAAGAAATAAATTTATGACTGAACATTTAATCAATAAAAATGTAATCATGCCAAGATCCAAAGAACAATTCAGGGAAATGAGGGAGAAGACAAGAAAAGTAATTCTTGAAAATGCACTAAAACTCTTTTCAATAAAGGGTTATCATGGGACATCTATAAGTGATATTGCAAAAGCTGCCGGAATTTCTAAAGGTTTAGCTTATAATTATTTTGAAAGTAAGCAAAAGTTGGTTGAGGCTTTATTTGAACAAATGCTTCAAATAGGACAGGAGTTTGAAGAGATATTAGACTCCTCCGTGGACCCTTATAAGAAAATTGAGATTTTAATAGAATTTTCATTTAAATATATTGAGGAAAATGAAGAATTTTGGCGCTTGTATATTTCATTCGTCCTTCAGCCCGAGATAATAGAACAGGGGAAAAAGGTATCTAACGAATTCAATTCAGGTATACTTAAAAAGTTTGAAAAAATTCTTAAGCAGGCTGGGTTGAAAAATCCTGCTATCGAAGCAAGAATATTAGGAGCTTTGTTTGATGGTGTCGGATTAGATTATTTTATCGATAAATCAAATTTTCCTTTGCAGAAAATTAAAAAATTGATTCTAAAGAGATACAGCAAACAGGGTATTGAAAAATTAAAAGAGATATAAGCAATTAAGTCAAAAGTCAAAATTCAAAAATATAAAACCAAAATAATAGTTTCTCTTTTGCATCTAGTCTAACCGGTATTTCTTACTCCCGCAGCAATTCCGTTTACGGTAATTCGTAATAAGGAAACCAGCTTATCTTTTTTAGATTTTGGAAAATTCTGTTCTCTGTATTGCTTTATAAATTTTACCTGGATAAAGCTGATAGGATCAATGTAAGGATTTCTCAAAAGAAGTGAGCTCTGTAAAGACTTATTATGTTCAAGAAGATCTTTTTCCCCGGTAATCTTAAGGATTGTATTTATTGAGAGTTCATATTCTTTATTTATCATCTCAAATACTTCACCGGCAGATTTTTTATTTTTGCACAAAGAAACATATTCTTTCCCGATAATCATGTCCGTTTTAAGAAGCACCATTTCAATATTATTGACCAGCATTTTGAAAAATTCCCATTTATTGTACATCTTTTTAATTTCATCCCATGAAGTTATTTTTTCATCAATGCATTTATTTATGGAGTACCCGAATCCGTACCAGCCGGAAATAGTCTGTCTGTTTTGAGTCCATGAAAAAACCCAGGGAATTGCTCTCAGAGCTTTAAAATCTTTATTCTTTTGTCTTGATGAAGGACGTGAACCAATTTCAATTTGCTCAATAATATCAATAGGAGTAGCAGTTCTAAAATATTCATTGAAGTTTTTATAATTTATTAATTGCCGGTAACTTTCAAGTGCATTAGAAGAAATTGCCTCAAATATTTCACTATAATCATCAAATTTATCGTTAGCTTTTTTATACTTTGATTCTGCTGAAGCTATTAAAATAGCTGATGTAATAAACTCCAGACTTTGATGAGCGATTTCAGGAATAAGGTATTTGGAAGAAATCATTTCACCTTGCTCAGTAATTTTTATTTTTCCTTCAATTGTTCCAGCAGGCTGAGCTAATATTGATTGGCTAACAGGTCCGCCGCCCCTGGAAATACTTCCTCCGCGGCCATGGAAAAGAATTAGCTCAATTTTTTCATTGTCGCATAATTTTTTAAGGTTTTTTTGAGCTTTATAAAGTTCAAAGTTTGATGTTACAATTCCACCGTCTTTATTGCTGTCCGAATACCCGATCATTATCTTTTGTGTTTTATTCCTGATCTTTAAATGAGATGCATATGCTTTATTATTAAAAAGTCTCTGCATTACTTCCTGGGATTTCCTAAGGTCTTCGATGGTTTCAAACAATGGAAGAATATCAAAATTTGATTTTACTATTTTTCCCAAATGCACTATAACTACACCGGCTTCTTTTGCCAACAGCAATGCCGTAAGAACATCACTCACTGTTGAACAATTGCTGATTATATAATCATTACATGCTTCCGGCGAAATATTCTTTTTCCCCCAGTTAATTAATTCAATTTCATTAATAACCTGTTTTGTAATATCCTGTAAATCACTAAAAGAATTTTTTAACGGTCTGGCACTTAATATTTCCCTAGTCAGAATTTTGACTTTTTCTTCTTCTTCCAAAGATTGAAAATCGGGACTGACTTCAGAATAATTCAAAATATCATTGATAGCAAAACGGAGCATCGGAGAATTCTGTCTTATATCGGTTTGTACCAAATGAAAACCAAAAGTTTTTATTTTGTATATCAACGGGAGTATTTTGTTATCTGCAATTGTCTTTCCTTTATTTTTTACCAAGCTACTGTAAATTAATTGAAAATCAGATTGAAGTTCGTCAGAATTTGCATATCCTTTTTCTGTGCTATCAATTGTATGCTGAAGCTTTTCAGCAATCAGCAATAATTTAGTTCGGTAGATTTCGGAAGGGTCCCGCATTATGCCTTCACTAATTCTGGGATTAAGAAGTTCACGGTCTTTTTCTACTGACTGTTGAAGTTTTTTATCTGCTTTGATAATATTTAATGATGAGCTTAATGAAGTATAAAGAGGAGAAAGATCTCTTAAATAAAGATTAAGAATCTGGTTTTTATTATTCATTAAAGTTTCTTTTGTTAAATCAACCGTTACATATGGATGTCCGTCTCTGTCTCCTCCCATCCAGGAACCAAAATTAAGAACATTTGGGACTGGTTTATCCAAATTGAATTCATCTTTAAACTTTGAATTTAAGATTAAATAAAACTGCGGTATTATTTCATAGATTACATCCTTAAAGAAAAAGAGACCTCTTTGTATCTCATCTTTTACTGTTACCTTGTGAAAGCGTATTTCATTTGATTGCCATAACAGGGTAATCTCTGTCTGCAGTTGAGCTTTAATCTCTTCCTCTTCTTCAGAAGTATTTTTTAACAATTCTCTTTGTAGCAACAGTTGGCTAATATTTAATATTTTTCTTAGAATAGTTTGTCGTGTTGCTTCAGTTGGATGGGCTGTAAATACCGGTATTATTTTAATGCCGTTTAATATTTTTTCAATATCACTTTTACTTAATTCACCATTCAATTCATTTTTTAAGAAATGCAAAGCTTCTTCAATTGAGTTTTCGGGAGGTTCGCTGTTAAACATTATGGTTTCCCTGTATCTTCGAATCCTGTGAACTTCGTCGGCAGCATTTACAAGGATAAAGTAAGTGGAGAAAGCACGTACAACTTTATATGCATCTTCGATTGAAAGGGAATTAATTAATGAAATAATTTCTTTTCTTGTTTTTTCATCATATTCGGTCCTAAGTGATTTTGTTAATGCCCGCAGTCTTTCTTCGGTTTCATATAAAACCTTGCCTTCCTGTTCTTTCAGAATATTTCCCAGGATAAAACCAAGTTCCCTGATGTCTCTTTTTAACGGAGCATCTTTTTCCGATGCTTCAAGCTTATTTAAAGATATTTTGTTCATTTACAATAATTATATTGTCTTTAATGATGGAAAAAATAGTTGGTTTATAAAAGTCATCCCAAAGTTACTTAAAGATATTAAAATTAGTTTAGGTGACCGGCACACTAAGGATTGACTATTATAAAATTATAGTCAATATTAGATCAATATTAAATATTAAATATTGTATATAAATTTAACATAATTTTTATAAAGAATTTATGCTGCAGGTTAAAATTAAAGATCAGCCTGATGATACAACTTGCGGACCTACAAGTCTACATGCCGTATATAAGTTTTATGGTGATGAAATTGGTCTAAAGGAGGTCATTAAACAGGTAACTAATTTGGATGAAGGCGGAACTCTTGCAGTACATCTTGCGTGTCATGCGTTGGACAGAGGTTACAATTCCAAGCTATATACCTATAACCTCAATGTATTTGATCCGACCTGGTTTATTGATGATGTTGATTTAATTGCAAAATTAAAGGAACAATACAATCATAAAAAAGATAAAAAATTGAAAACTGTATCTAAAGCGTATATCGAATTTTTAGAAAAAGGGGGTAAATTAAGATATGATGAACTGACTCCTTCGCTTTTAAAAAAGTATTTTGAAAAAAACATTCCTATTCTTACCGGTTTAAGTGCAACCTATTTGTATCAAAGTAAACGGGAACTAACGATAGAAAAAAATAAATTAATATATGATGATATTAAAGGTTACCCGACGGGACATTTTGTAGTATTATGTGGTTATGATGAAGAGAAAAAACATATCGTCATAGCCGATCCTTACACAAATCATCCCTTTAAAAGCAATTACTATTCTGTAAAGGTGAATAGATTAATAAATTCTATTCTTCTTGGAATTGTAACGTATGATTCCATATTCTTAATTATTGAACCTAAAGAATAAAGAATAAAGAATAAAGAATAAAGAATAAAAAATAAAAAATGAAAAAAATAGTTGTAACTAATAATCCTGCCGACATGGATTTTTATATAGAGGATGTCGAAGTTGTAGCCGCAAAATCATATTTGACAGAAAATAAATATTCGGAAATAGAATCGGCCCGTATTTTTAATTTGTGCAGGTCTTATAGATATCAAAGCACCGGTTATTATGTATCGCTTCTTGCTGAAGCAAGAGGTCATCGTGCTTTCCCTAATATATCTACTATCCAGGATTTGAAATCAAAATCCTTAATAAGAATTATTTCAGATGATATTGAAGAATTAATTCAGAAAAGCCTGTCCAAAATACAATCAAAAAATTTTGTGCTTAGTATTTATTTTGGAAGAAATATTGCCAAGCAATATGACAAATTAAGTGCACAATTATATAGTCTTTTCCAGGCGCCACTTTTAAGAGCAAAATTTTTTTATGAAAAGAAATGGATTTTGCAGAACATTTCGCCGATTTCTTTTATTGATATTCCGGATAATCATAAACCTTATATAGTTGAATTTGCCCGATCGTATTTTTCAAAGAAAAGATATTCGTCATCAAAAATTCCCAGAGCAAAATATGATCTTGCAATTCTTTTTAATGAAGAAGATAAACTTCCGCCATCAGACAGTAAGGCAATTGATAAATTTATTGAAGCAGGTGAATCTGTTGGTATACGAAGTGAAATCATTGAAAAAGATGACTTCAACAGGATACCCGAATTTGATGCTTTGTTCATTAGGGAAACCACAGCTGTAAACAACCATACATACAGATTTTCACGGGGAGCATTTGCAGAAGGACTTGTAGTAATTGATGATCCATGGTCTATTCTGCAATGTACGAATAAAGTCTATCTTGCAGAATTACTTGGTAAAGCAAAAATTCCAACTCCTAAAACCATTATTGTGCATAAAGATAACATTCAATTTGTTGAAAAGGAGATTGGTTTACCATGCGTTTTGAAGAAACCCGATAGCTCTTTTTCACAAGGTGTAACAAAAGTAAACGACAGGGACAATCTGAAAATCGAATTGGAAAAGCTTCTCGATTCTTCGGATTTAATTATAGCCCAGGAATTTGCACCGACAGATTTTGACTGGAGAATTGGTATACTGGATAAAACTCCCTTATACGCATGCAAATATTATATGGCAAAAAATCATTGGCAAATTTATGATTGGGATAATAAAGGCGATTCGAACTATGGTAATTTCGAAACTTTACTGGTGAAGAATGTACCTGAAAAAGTGATAAATATTGCTTTAAAAGCAGCAAATCAAATTGGTGATGGATTTTATGGTGTTGATCTGAAGCAAAAAGGAGATCATGTTTTTGTTATAGAAGTAAATGATAATCCGAGTATAGATTATGGAATAGAAGATAAAAAACTTAAAGACAAATTATATTTATCCGTGATGCATTCATTTAAAAATAGAATTGATAAAATCAGAAAAGTTAAGAATTTACGCCTATGAAATCAGCACTGCATTTATTTGGCGGTTATGGTGTTGAACTGGAATATATGATTGTTGACAAAGACAATCTAAACATTAAACCAATAACAGATAAAGTTATTTATGACGTAATAGGCGAGTATATTTCAGATGTGGAATTTACTGAAACATCGTGGTCAAATGAACTGGTTTTGCATGTTATCGAAATGAAGACTAATGGCCCCAGGAAAGATTTAAACAATCTTGATGAATTATTTGCCAAGGATGTAAAGTCAATTAATAAAATATTACGGAATTACAATTGTATGCTAATGCCGACCGGCATGCATCCTTTTATGAACCCGGATAAGGAAACAATACTTTGGCCGCATGAATATAATGCTACCTATGAAACTTATAATAAAATTTTTAACTGCAAAGGGCACGGCTGGTCAAACCTGCAAAGTGTTCATCTTAATCTCCCTTTTTATAATGATGAAGAATTTAAGAAGCTTCATGCAGCAATAAGGCTTCTGCTGCCGATTATTCCCGCAATAAGTGCAAGCACTCCTATTATAGATGGAAAGATCTCTGGTTATTATGATACAAGGCTTGAGGTTTACCGGAAAAACCAGGAAAAAATTCCATCAATTCCGGGAAAGGTTATTCCTGAAAGGGTGTTCAATAAATCCGATTATCAAACCGAAATTCTGCAAAAAATTTATTCAGATTTATCTCCTTATGATACAGAAGGAATCCTGAAGAACGAATGGGTTAACTCAAGAGGAGCTATTGCCAGGTTTGAAAGAAATACTATTGAAATAAGAATTATAGATATCCAGGAATGTCCTGCTGCAGATTTAACAATTGTTTATTCAATTGTGAATGTATTAAAGCTATTGATTAACGAGAAATGGATTAAACTAGAAGAGCAAATAAAGTGGGATGAAGAAAGACTCGCTCAAATATTCTTAAAAATTATTAAAGGGGGGGAAAATGCAATAATTGAGGATGAAGAGTATTTAAGAGCATTCAATTATACTGAAAATAAAAAATCTTCAGCAAGTGATTTATGGAAATATTTAATTAAGGAAATTATCTTTACAAATGATATTTCCAGGGAATCCTGGATTAAAAATATTGAATTAATATTAAAATACGGAAGTTTATCTTCCAGAATTATTAAATCTTTAGCTGGAAATTATTTAGGTAATAACATATTTAAAACATATATGAGACTTTCCGAATCACTGGCTGACAATAAAATATTTATCCCATGAATGTTATTGTAACGTGCGAACATGGAGGGAATAAAATTCCTCCAAAGTATCAATACCTATTTAACGATAACATAAGTATATTACAAACTCACAAAGCTTATGATCCCGGGGCATTAGAACTTGCCAAAACAATATCCAAAGGAAAGAATTATTTTTCTTTTTCAGAAATAAGCAGACTTTTAATAGAACTAAACCGGTCAATTAATAGTGCTAACTTATTTTCCCAATTCTCAAAAAATCTGAACCAGGATAAAAAAGAGGAGTTATTAAATAAATACTATTTTCCTTTTAGAAATAAAGTTGAAAATCTAATCGAAGAATTAGTAAAGAAAGGAGAAGAAAGTGTTCACATTTCAGTTCACACTTTTACTCCTGTATTAAATAGCCAAATAAGAAATGCTGATATCGGGCTCTTATATGACCCGAAAATAAGCAGAGAAAGAGATTTTGCTATTTTATTCAAAAAGGAATTGTTATCGAAAGATGAACATTTAAAAATACGATTTAATTATCCTTATCTGGGAATATCGGATGGATTTACTTCATATTTAAGAAAGAAATTTTCGCAAAAATATTATATAGGGATTGAACTTGAAATTAACCAGAAATTCGTATTAAATAATAATGCCAAATGGGAAATATTAAAAGAAAATTTAACTACGACTTTTGATTCTATATTAAAATAAATCTGTTTTTTGATAATTTTATCCATCTTTTTTTAGCTATCCTTTTCTTATATTCACATATTAAATTGTAATTTATTATAAAAAGGAGATAGTATGCACCGGTTATCGATTATCATTTTAGTGTTATTAGCTATTGGCTTTACAGCTTGTGAGAAAAAAGAAGAACCAAAAGAAAATGCTTCAAAAGAGGCAGCCATGCCGGCTGAAAGTCTACATAAAGTTGTAGTGCTTGAAAATATGAATGCTTCGAACTATACTTATTTAAAAGTGAAGGAGAATGACTCTGAATATTGGATTGCAGTTCCCCAAATGGAAGTTCAAAAAGGAGAAACCTTATATTTCGGTAAAAGTATGGAAATGAAAAACTTCCATAGTGAAACATTAAAAAAGACCTTTGATTCTGTTCTTTTTGTTGATCATGTTTCCAAAACACCAAATGAGATGACTACCGTTCCCAATCATCCTAAATTAAACACTGTAAAAGAAGATGTTTCTGTTAAACCAGTAAGCGGCGGTAAAACTATTGCACAAATTTATGTTGATAAAAGTTCACTGGCAGGTAAGACAGTTAAAGTGAGAGGAAAAGTCACAAAATTTAATCCCAATATTATGGGAAGAAACTGGATTCATATTCAGGACGGGACTGGCTCTGGAAATAATTATGATTTGATGATTACCAGCAAAGATATTGTAAAAGTGGGTGATGTTGTGATTGCCGAAGGTACGGTTGCTGTTAACAGAGATTTTGGTGCGGGGTATTCTTATCCTGTCATGATTGAAGATGCAACTGTAAAAGCTGAAAAATCGATGTAGCTCAGGAGATTAAGTTTTTTTATTTTGTTACTCATTGTTCTAATGTTCAATATCCTAAAATAATATTTTCAGTTCTGGATAAAGAACATTAGAACATTTGAATTTCACATACAAAACAATTCGCAAATCTTAAATTCTTCTAAAACTTATTTTAAATTACCTACCTTATTTATCATCGGATTTTTGAAATACTAAAGCTTCAGAATTGATACAATATCTTTCATAAGTAGGTGCAGGGCCATCATCAAATACGTGACCTAAATGACCGCCACATTTGCTGCACAATACTTCAACTCTATTCATTCCTAGGCTATTATCTTCAGCCAACACGACACTATTAGATGAATAAGGTTCCCAAAAGCTAGGCCATCCTGTTCCGGAATTATACTTTGCATCTGAACTGAAAAGTATTTGTCCGCAAGCTGCACATTTGTAAACTCCTTTTTCATGATTATCAATGTACTTGCCTGTAAAAGGAGGTTCAGTTCCTTTTTCACGCAGGATATAATATTGAGAAGAAGTTAATATCTTTTTCCATTCGGCCTCTGTTTTTTTTACCTGAAAATCCAAGCTGTCTTTTTTAGTGATTTTTATTTGATTACCTATAAGACTATTCGATTTAAGATTTTCACATGATGATATAAATATTACAAAAAATGAAAATAATAAAACCACTACAATCAAATTTCGCTTCATATAAATAACCTAATCTTTCTTATGATTTTTAATAAAATTTGATAAAAATTTATGAAATACAATATCGAAATTTGTCTCAAAATTCTTTCATAATTGTCAAATATTTATCACGGTTAAATTTATGGAATAAATGATGATAAAATGAAAAGATAGAAAATAGGAAACCGCTTTTTATGAAAAGGGAAGAGCGGATTATATAAAACACTTTTCCCTAAATATTTTTCAAAATAAGAAATTCTATAAATAAAAAGAATTGATACGACCGGCTTTATTTCAATAGTGATGGAAAAGATTTATCGTTTTCGTACTGTCCTAATTTTTATTTTTTTTCTATCGGAACACCAACCAGGTTTCCCCATTCTGTCCAGCTGCCATCATAATTACGAACTTTCGGGAATCCTAAAAGATTTTTTAGAACAAACCAAGTATGACTGCTTCTCTCACCAATTCTGCAGTAAGCTATTATTTCTTCATTAGGTGATAAACCATTTTCTTTTTCATAGATTGTTCTTAATTCTTCTGAAGTCTTAAATGTTCCGTCATCCGGATTTATTGCTTTAGCCCAGGGGATATTCTTTGCTCTCGGGATATGTCCGCCGCGTAAAGCTCCTTCATTAGGATAATCAGGCATATGGAGTCTTTCTCCTGAATATTCCTGTGGACTGCGGACATCCACAAGATACAATCCGTTCCTTACATGTTCCAGAACATGTTCTCTAAATGCCCGTATTTCAAAATCATCCCGTTCAGGTGCTTTGTAATCAGTTTCGGGATATATTTTAATTTCTTTTGTCAATTCTCTTTTTTCTTTTTCCCATTTTAATCTGCCGCCGTCCATAATTTTTGCATTCTGATGATGAAATAGTTTAAAAACCCAATATGTATAGCAAGCCCACCAGTTATTTTTATCTCCGTAAAAAACAACAGTAGAGTCAGGTGTGACTCCGATTTTAGACATCAATTTTTCAAATTGTATTTTATCAAGATAATCTCTACTTAATTGATCATTTAGGTCTTTTTCCCAATCTACCTGTACTGCGCCCGGTATATGACCTGAAGGATAAACTAAAAGATCCTCATTAGATTCAATAATTCTTATATCAGTATCATTCAAATGTGAGGCGACCCAATCAGTTGAAACAAGAACATCAGGATTTGCATAACCTCTTTCCTCGATCTCGCTTATTTTGACTTCTCCTAACTCGCTCATTTAAAAACTCCTTTCATAAAATTTCAAACAAAAATTTTACATTTTCTTGTGTAATTTATTAAGCTGTTCTTTTAATATTTTACCTGCAGTATAACCGCTGTTTATATAATTTATTTTCTTGTCATGATTCAAGACTACAGTAGAGGGTACTGTCTTTATATTCAGATGTTTTGTGATTTCCAGTTCTTTAATTGCATTAAATGAAATAAAATTAAATTCATTTCCTTCTTCTCTCAGTTTAAGTATTGTCGGTTTTTGAACGCTATTGCACTGAGCACATTGTTCGGTCCAAAAGTATAAAATAGTTGGCAATGCGTTATTTATATTATTAATCTCAAACGGTAAAGAACTGTTTGATATTATTTTTGATGAGTAAAGTCTTCTTACTAAAATATAAGTCAGGATTAAAAAGAAACTTAAGGTGATTATTCTTTCAAGCATTTTTATTCTCCGTTAATGTAACAGATAATTTGATTTTTTGTATCTGGAAATAGATAAAGCAGCCGGCACAGAAATCAAGTGTTAAATTTACAAATGCAAGAGCAATAACAATAAATGAAACAGCCCATCCGAAGAAAGCTGATCCTAAAAATTGCAATAGAAAAAATGACAAAAGAAGAAATGATCCGCCCAACCCCTGTGCAAATTGATGAGGTGCTTTATTTTCAATAGAAATATTCGGATTTAGAATTTTTAGAGGTTTTGCAATATGTTTATAAACTAATTTAAAGAGACCTATACCGGAAATTAAAGTATCCATGAGTAAAACTACACCCACAAAAGCTACAAGCCAATAGTTATTTAATAAAAATGCCAGGCTGGTAAATACAACAATGCATCCCTGGTTAAATTTTAAGGATGTCTTATCTATTTTTTCATTTTTATATCCCATTACTTCTCCTGATTGTATCAAAGATTTTTGAAATGTTTTAAAATTAAAAACCCGCTGTCAATTTACATCGGCAGCGGGTTTTAAAAATCAATTATAATTTTTAATTATATACGGAGCAATTTCCCTCTGCCTTTCATTGCAGTACAACAACACATGCAGCAACAACTACAACAGCATTTGTTTGTGGTGAAATCTTTCCGTAATGTCATTTTATTATTAATTCCTCATTAAATTTTATCAAAACTATTTAATCTTTACAATTAAATCAAGATTATTTTGTGGATTGTATTTTGTATCATTTTGATTAATCTAAATGGTAATAGTATTATTTTCCAGATGTATTAGTAATTCCTCCCGGAGTAGATTTTTTTGCAATTTCAATATCATACTTAACTTCACTTAATAAATTAGCCCAGGAAAATTTTGATATATTACGCTTGTTTCCGCCATTATTAAATTTGTCTCCTAAGTGGAGTAGGGGAATTTCAGTAATATATTTACTTGTTACTGCTACCAGTTTTTTCCAATATTCCAGGGCAAGTTCCAGGTGCTGAATACTTTCGGCTTTTTTATCTTCTTTGCCTGTAATGCGGTAAAACTGTAATGCAGAACCTCCTCGAAGCTTTTCACTAAAATAAAGACTAAGCAATGACCATGCTCTTATATCATCAATTTCATGTTTCAATGTCGGATTATCCGTTTGTATATCTTTAATAATGTTTAAAGCATCATTTCCTTCTTTTTCAAGTTCATCTGCTAACTGTAATGGAGTAGTTTTATTTGAATCCTTAAATTTTCCGTTTACATAATGGTCAATAGACATAAGTTGATCATCTAAAGTGACCGTATGGATTATTTCATTAACCGATATAAAAGGGGAAACACTATCATAATAACAACCCATATTGGATTTGTATCCGGCAAGGAAACCTTCGGAGTACAAAGTAAAATCCCATGATGCAGCATAGAATGAAGCTAGTTTAAGCGGCATCTTATCTGCTAATTCATGTGCTGCCACCAGCTTATCACCATAATTGATATTGTATTTTTGATTAAATGCGTTTGCAAATACATCATCTTTAGTTGAAGAATCATATAATAATCTTCCCCAAACCATATAAAATAACCATTGCCTTTGAAATCCGTATTTCCATGTAAGATATGGACCTGGCTTGATTATATATTCTTTTGCAGGGATATAACATTCAGAACCAATCTGGTATCCGCCAACATAATCCTGATGGTTTTGTTTTATAACATCTCTAATAAAATCTGGATCTCCCCAGCGAAGAATAAAGAAATCTTCGTTTCTCATAGTAAAAACCATCTTATAATTTTTGGGCTCAGGATCCCAAAGGGAATGAGAACGTGAACCACCATGGATATATTCTAATTTAGGTGTTGCATGTGAATGGGACCAATTAAATTTTACCGGTACCCACACTGTTCCAAGTCTATAAGCATTATCTTCGATAGCTTTTCGTGTTAATTTGGGAGCAGGATGAGTATGAGCACGCATAATAAATTCTATTTTATGATTTGCTTTATCCATTGCATCAAAATATGTATCGACTATCCAATTCTGCCAGGTTTGTTCATCAACACCTTCCATCCGTTCATTCTGACTAACACCAATTCCTGTTAGTTCAGGGTATTCATTAATTAATTCTGTCACACACTCTCTATTATATTCCTGTACTAAAGGTGAATAATCTCCTTTTCCATAATACTCTTTGCCGGCCATTTCGGGTAGGCAGTATTGAGCAACTCCGTGAGCCTTTGCAAACTCAGGGCTGACAAAAATATTCCAGTCAATTATATAAGTCTTTATTCCTCTGTCCTTAGCCATATGAAATAAGCTGTGCCAAAAGTGTTGCCAATCTTTCATTTCTTCATTAGAAAATGGGCATGCTTCTGGAAATTTTTTTAACTTTATCATATAAGGAAAAGGATGCAGGTTCCAGAGAGTAAGTGCATTAAACCTGTTTTCCGCCATTTGATTCAGGAATGCTTTCCAGAATTTTAAATCTTTAACTGTTTTATAATGAAGCTGAAGACTTTCATGCCTGCGGTAAGAATCCCATGGCAGGTTAAATTTAATTGCCCTGAAAGCAAATTTAGGATTAATACTTTTTTCCTCAACAGTTGAAATTGTTTTTCCCATTTCAAATTGTTCTGCCAAATCAAGTATGCCGTACATAGCTCCAGTTTGATCAGAAGCAATTACAGATACTTTGTCACCAGGAAGTTTCTTAATTGAATATCCTTCTTTTGCAACATTATTATAGTACAATAATACATTTTCAGCTTTGCTTAGTTTTTCAGAAGTAATGATTATAATTTCTGCCTTACCAGGATTGGTAGTTGGACTTATTGAAATTACTTCTTTCAACTTTTCAACAGCAAAATTTTGCTGAGCTACATTACTGGAGTAAAAAATTAAAAGATTTTTGGGACTGGATATTTTATTTGTATTAAAACCTGTAATTAATAGGATGAAAAAGACGTAAGTAAAATAGTAGAAAATTCTTTTCATAATGCCCCAACTTTAAGATATTATGGTAACTTTACTATAACAAAATAAAAAAAATATCTATAAAGAATTTATTGTTTTAGAATCCTATATACTTATTTTGTTAAGACGGGGTTTAAGTAGGCATTTTTATCCTTCATAAAGAATAAAGCTTTTCTTTAATGAAGGATAAGAATGGAAAGTCAGTTTTATAATGTTTTAAGTCTTCCGGGTTTTTTTTTAATTCTTAAATTGTTTCTAAAAAACGGTCCAAAAAATAAAATACTGCAATGATGGAGAAAAAGTACCCTAAAAGTGAGAACCATATTTTTATAGCCTTTTCACTGCTGCTTCCCTCCACAAAATATCCTGCTGCAATAATAAATATTACAAATAATACACTTATATTTATCCAGAGGCTGGCATCATAAACACCAGTACCACTTAAATTTTGAATAGCAATTAAGGTAACCAATCCTAAAAGAGATATAATCATAGGCATATATTTTTCGTACCACGGATATCTATTTGAGGTAAGATTGAAAGTGTTTACTGTATATCTGCCAACAACTAATCCGATACAAGCAAATGCTGCTAATAACAATCCGTTTGAAGTATAAATAAAAGGATTCCAGTACGGATGTATAACTGTAATGATTGCATTACTTAGAAAATAAATAATGATCAAAAATACACCAATTAAAAATTGATTCCTGTTTTGTCTTCCCCACGCTTCATAAGGATTGAAAAAATCCTTCAAAGCTTTTGTAATAAAGTTTTCATGATGTCCTTTTACCGACAAAGCCCTAGCTTTCATATGAGCCTTCTTTTTTATTTAATTACTTTTTACTTAGTTAATTCCATTATTAAAATTATGAGGTCTTTTACAAGTTAAAATTAATTTTGTTTCATATCATTATTCAATAAGAATTTACTAAGGCAATTAATATTAACGTGCTAAAAATATAAAGGATAATAAACAATATACTTTATTAAATGTCAAACTGAGTGTGATTCAATTAATAAAGACTAAATTAATCTCTTTATTATGGCTTGAAATCTCAGAATTTTATTTCCTGTAAATTCCAGGAAAGATTTAAGTAATTTATAATCATCAATTCATAATGATTGAAAGAGAACGAGGGTATTTTACATCTTTAGAATATTTTTTTCTAATTTGAATTTAAATATTATTACATTTGTAAGTAACAAGAAGTTCTTGTGACAAGATTTCCGGGATTAATTTCGACAAGTGAGCTAATACAATAGCAGTTTAAAATCGTATTATGAAATTCAATTTGAAACTTATCTCCATATCATTTATTAAAAAGGTATTCACATTTATTACATATTATTTTAACATAATTACTCAAGGGATAAATTTTGCTGCCTAAAATATTAGTCGTTGATGATGATAAACCTACAACAGTTTTATTTGAACATTATTTAAAAGAAATTGGAGATTTGAGTATTGCCGCTAACGGGGAAATTGGTCAGGATATGATTAATAAAAATAGTTATGATTTAATCCTAATGGATATAAATTTAAGAGGTGAATTAGATGGATTGTCTCTTACGGAGTATATAAGAAAGATTGAGCGTTATAAAGAAACCCCAATTATTGCTATCACAGCATTCGGTAGGTATTATAAAGATGATGCTTTTGAAGCTGGTTGTAATTATTTCTTAGTCAAACCTTTTGAAAAAAAAGATTTTCTTGAACTTGTATCTAAGACTCTCAAAAAAGATTAACATAATCTATTCATTCCAATTAATAGAATATTATTGTTTAGTATCAATACTTCTAGTGATTTATTTTAAATATAATATAAAAAGAATCAATTATTAGAATTAAATAATTTAATAGGTGAGTTAAATAAAGAAGTTGAACCAGCAGTTTTTCAATGGATTTTATGAAATGCTAATGATTTGCTTTCTGAAGTTTATTTTTATACAATAATTACTACCGACGTTCAGGAGGAGGGGAATTTAGAAAGACGTTAAAGATGTTGTTAGTCAAATAATGGATTAAAGCAAAAATTGGAAGAAAAACTAATGTTCTTAAAAATATCTGCAATTTTTATTTAAATATCAGATTCTTTAAACAAACAAAAGTAAATATTATTAAATATTTTGTTGAAGTAACCTCACATAGTTTATTTTTTAATAAAATTTATTGTAAATTAAAACGTTTGAAAAAAACAAATGATTAAGAACATATCTAAAGCAAAATAAATTCAATGAATATTCCAATCTAAACCTAAACTTCAGGTGAAACTATTGAATAATAAATTATTATTTGCAACAATTGTATCAGCCTTGGGAAGTTTCCTTTTTGGTTTTGATACTGCAGTCATTTCGGGTACAACAAAATATATAACACAATATTTTAATCTTACTGATTCAACTTTAGGTATTACTGTTTCAATCGCTTTATGGGGAACCGTTATCGGAGCAATTGCAATTGGAAAACCCGGTGATCTTTGGGGCAGACGTTTCAATCTTTTTATTTGCGGTATTTTCTATTTCCTTTCCGCAATTGGATGTGCACTTGCAACCGGATGGTACTTTTTGTTGTTTTCCAGGTTTTTAGGAGGACTGGCCATAGGAGCATCATCCGTTATGGCGCCTATGTATATAGCTGAAATCGCTCCTGCTAAAATGCGGGGAAGACTAGTTGCCGTTGCGCAGTTTAATATTGTTTTCGGAATTCTTGTAGCATTTTTTTCAAATTATCTTTTAGTGAATACAGGGATAAATAACTGGCGGTGGATGTTTGGGATTGAAGCTTTTCCTGCTGTACTATTTTTTATCCTTTTGTTCCTTGTTCCTGAAAGTCCGCGATGGCTGGTAAAAAAGTCCCTTAATAATGAAGCTGAATCAGTTTTAACTGACGTTGGAAGAAAGGATGTACAAGCTGAATTATCGGATATTGTTGAGTCATTGAAAGAAGAAGTAGGTAAGGTTGGGACAAAACTTTTCCAAAAGAAATTTAATTTTGTAATAATTTGTGCGGTTCTGTTAGCTGTTTTTAACCAATTATCCGGAATTAATGTAATTATGTATTATGCACCAATGATATTTGAAAAAGCCGGTGCGAATACAAATACCGCAATGCTCCAGGCAGTTGCCGTTGGAGTGACTAACATGCTCTTTACCATAATTGCCATGTTCTTTATCGATAAGTTCGGACGTAAAACTCTTCTTCTTATAGGTGCAGTTGGAATGTTTTTGGCTTTGGCGGGAGCTGCAATTGACTATTATGATGCTTCTCTTCTTGGGAATACAGGCTTGGTTATATTTATTATAGGATTTATTGCTTTCTTTGCTCTATCGCAGGGTGCAGTGATATGGGTTTTCCTTGCAGAGATATTTCCAAATAAGATAAGATCAAAAGGACAGGCACTTGGATCATTCACACATTGGATTATGAATGCAATAATTGGATTAGTATTTCCCATTGCTCTTACTCAATTTGGCGGCGGGAATGTGTTTATGTTTTTCTCCATTATGATGATCCCTTTTTTCTTGTTTGTCTGGAAGATAATGCCGGAAACCAAAGAAAAATCCTTAGAGGAATTAGAAAAATTAGTTGTATCTGAATAAACTTATGAAAGAAAATAAATTAAAATTATTAATAAATTTTTTATAAGAAGAAAATAAATGAGTTATAATGAAGATAAACGCATAGTAATGACTTTGGATGCCGGAGGCACAAACCTTGTCTTTACTGCTTTACAAGGGAATAAACAAATAATTAGCGAAATTACTTTACCTTCTAACGCAGATAATCTTGATAAATGTATCTCTTCAATAATTAAAGGATTTGAGGAAGTTAAGAAAAATCTGATTGAACCTCCTGCAGCGATCAGCTTTGCATTCCCGGGACCGGCAGATTATCTAAATGGTATAATTGGTGATCTTCCAAACCTTCCTGCATTTCGAGGTGGTGTTGCGTTAGGCCCTTTGCTGGAAGATAAATTTAATCTTCCTGTTTTTATTAACAATGATGGTGATCTTTTTACATATGGTGAAGCAATAGCCGGTTATTTACCTTATATAAATAATCTTCTTGAAAAATCTGGCAGTCCTAAAAGATATAAAAATCTATTAGGTCTAACTTTAGGAACCGGTTTTGGTGCAGGCATATCAAGAGATGGAAAATTGTTTTTAGGTGATAATTCTATTGCAGGGGAAATTTGGCTTTTAAGAGATGTACTAAATCCATCGGTTAATGTGGAGGAACATGTTAGTATCAGGGGATTGAGAAAGGCTTACGCTTTAGAAGCAGAAGTGAACTTTGAAGATTCACCAACTCCTCTTGATATGTACAAGATTGCGTTAGGTGAAAAAAAAGGAAATCAGAATGCTGCAATAGAAGCTTTTCATAAAATGGCTAAAGTTGCTGGTGATGCAATTTCCAATGCAATTACTCTTATTGACGGACTAGTTGTAATTGGCGGAGGACTTGCCGGAGCTTCAAATGTCTTTTTGCCTTATCTTATTGATGAAATGAATAGTAATTATGTTTTACAAGATGGTAAAAAATTTAAACGGGTTGTTGCAAATGTTTATAATCTTGAAGAGCAAGAACAGCTCAATAGGTTTCTTAAAGGTTCTGTAAAGGAAATCTTTATTTATAGTACCGACAAAAAAATAAAATATGATCCTGAATTACGAATCGGAGTGGGTATTTCAAAATTAGGTGCAAACAGAGCCATCTTTATTGGTGCTTATGCCTTTGCGCTTAAAATGCTTGATGAGACAACCTGAACTTAATTATATATTGTAAAATTGAAACTAAATACTGAAAGGAATTTTAAATGGCAGTTATAAATGGAATTGCTGAAACTAATTCTAATAACCTGCAGGGAAAGAATAAAAATTCATATCGGGGTCCCTTTGCTATAATGACATCTCTTTTCTTTATGTGGGGTTTCATGACTGTATGGAATGATATTCTTATTCCAAGATTTAAAGAAGCATTTACTCTGAATTATTTCCAGGCTATGCTTGTACAGTTTGCTTTTTTTGGGGCATATTTTATTGGATCACTCATCTATTTCTTAATTTCGTTAACTACCGGAGACCCAATAGCTAGAATTGGTTACAAAAACAGTATTGTTATCAGCCTTTTGATCTCAGCTTTGGGTAGTGCACTATTCTGGCCGGCTGCCAGTGCTACTTCTTACGGTTTATTTTTAGTTGCATTATTTGTTGTAGGACTTGGATTTGCCATGCTGCAGATTGCTGCCAATCCTTATGTTACCATACTCGGTCCTGAACGCACTGCTTCAAGCCGTTTAAATCTTGCACAAGGATTTAATTCGGTTGGAACCACAATCGGCCCTCTGATCGGCGGCTATTTAATCTTTCAATATTTTAACCAGGCAGGAATGCATGGTGCCGATTCAGTTAAAATACCATATCTGGCATTTTGTATAGTGTTCATTATTCTTGCAGTTATTTTCTATTTCATTCGTTTGCCTCATATTGGTGAAGGAAAAATAGAAAAAGGTGCAAGTGCATTAAAGTTCCCTCATGTAGTTTTAGGTATTGTTGCAATTTTCATGTATGTGGGTGCAGAGGTTTCTGTAGGCAGTTCGATCATTAATTTTCTAGGGCAGCCTAGTATAGCAGGATTAAGTGCAGTAGAAGCCAGTAAATACGTTGCATTATTCTGGGGTGGAATGTTGATGGGACGTTTTATGGGTGCAGTAGAATTAAGTGAGATGAAATCGAAAAACAAGAAAATCTTGCTAGCTGCCATTCCAATTCTTGGATTTATAGTAATTTCATTACTTAGAGGTTGGGCAATATCAAAAGATTATTTGCCTCTTTTAATTCTATGCTGGGTAATGTTTCAGTTTGGAAAAGCAAATGCAGGACGTTCTTTAACTATTTTTATGGGAACCATCGTTGTATTGTTAGCAATAGCCATAATTGCGGGGGGTACTGTTGCAATGTGGTGTGTAGTAGGAGTAGGATTATTCTCATCAATTGGCTGGTCAAATACATTCTCACTTGCGTTGGAAGGAACCGGAGTGCTGAAAAGTCAGGTTTCTTCTTTACTTGTTATGGCAATTTTGGGGGGAGCTCTTTTACCTCCTCTTCAAGGGCATATTGCTGATTTAGGTGGTTTGGAAATTTCTTATATCGTACCATTGATTGCTTATTCTTATGTCGGATTTTACGGTTTGATCGGCCACAAAATTGGAAGGAATCGTAAAATTACTGCTGCATAGTTTTATCTTAATTTGAAAAAAATATAAAATGAAAAAACTTAAATATTTATTTCTTCTCTTATCAATTCCTTTTATTGGAATTGCTCAGCAGAATAATTTAAAGGAGAATAAACCCGAATCGAATGTAGATATTGTGGCAAAGAAATTAAAAAATTTAAGTGCAGTTTCTTATGAACAGTGGAAAAAAAGTCCAAACCTTTCTGGTGGAACAGTTATTAATGGTGATCCTACCTCAGCAAATTTTGATGATTCTGATTGGGGTACTTTGGATTTAGAACAAAGAGTTACGGATGATTCATGTTGGTTGAGAAAGGAAATTGTACTACCTGAAAGGATTTTAGGCCAGCCTGTTAAAGGTGAATTAAAAATACTTCTTTCGGTAGATGATTATGGTTATCTCTGGATAAATGGAGAAAGTAAAGGTTATTTCCCGTGGGATGGCGATTTTGTTCTTACTAATGACGCTAAGCCGGGTGAAAAATTTCTTATCACTATAAAAGCTATTAATAATGGCGGACCATTAAGACTTTTAAAAGCCGAACTTGAAATGACCGGTGTAAAACAATTGAAAGAAGAGGTCCAGGATTTATCCCTTAGTTTAAAAACCGGTCAAAAACTTCTGAGCTTTGAAACATACCAGACTAATGCACGGGTTACTGTTGATCCAGGTATTGATAAATCAACCTTAGATAAAAATGAAAAGATTAAATTAAACAGACTTCTGCAGCAAGAAGTATTAAAAATAAATACCGGAGCTCTTGAAAAAGGTGATATCCTGAAATTTCATCAATCTGTTGAGGAAGTCAAGAAAACCCTTAAACCTGTTGCAGAATTTGCGAAAAAATTCACTCTGTTTTTCGATTCGAATGCTCATATTGATGCAGCATGGTTATGGCGCGACCTGGAAACAATACTTATCTGCAGAAATACATTTTCTTCTGTTTTGCATATAATGGATGTAAAGCCTGATTTTACTTATACACAAAGTGCTGCTCAGTATTACAAATGGATGCAGGATTTATATCCCGAAGTTTATAAAGAAATAAAGAAAAGAATTAAAGATGGAAGATGGGAAGTTACTGGTGGAATGTGGATTGAACCTGACTGCAATCTTCCTGGCGGTGTATCCTGGGATCGACAGCTTCTTTATGCAAAAAAATATTTTAAGGATAGTCTTGGTGTTGATGTTAAAATCGGTTGGAATCCCGACTCTTTCGGATACAACTGGAATATGCCCATGTTTTATCAGAATGCAGGTATGGACGCTTTTATTACACAGAAGATTGGATGGAATGATACAAATGTTTTTCCCTATAGAGTCTTTTGGTGGGAATCTCCCGACGGCTCAAAAATCCTTTCTTATTTCCCCTTTGATTATGTAAATACAATTACTCAGGCTTATGGTTTAGTAGACTGGTTAAGACAGTTTGAAGCAAATACCGGATTTAGAAAATTTATGGTCCTTTTTGGAGTCGGCGATCATGGCGGCGGTCCGACAGTCGATATGATAAACAGGATTGAACATCTTAAGCATGTTTTTATCTATCCGAAAATTGAATATGGAACCACAAGTAAATATATAAAATGGTTAAAAAGTCAGGACCTTTCAAAACTCCCTGTCTGGGATGATGAGCTTTATCTAGAATATCATCGCGGAACTTTTACTTCACATGGAAAAACAAAAAGATATAACAGGGAACTGGAAAACTTACTTACCGAATCAGAAAAGTTTTCTTCCATCTCCACAATGTATGGAAATCATTATCCGCAGAATGATCTGAAGGATGCCTGGGAAAAAGTTATGTTTAATCAGTTTCATGATATACTGCCGGGTTCCAGCATAAGGGAGAATTATATTGATGCTGATGAAAAATATAAAGAAGCCGAAAAAATAAGTGATTTTTCTTTAAATAAAGCTTTTACAAGCATTAACAAAAATATTAATACTTCAGAAATTAAAGATGGTCAGCCTTTGGAGGTTTACAATCCTCTATCCTGGGAGAGAACTGATGTAGTTAAATTTAATTTACCTGAAGGAGATAAAAATAATTATTCGGTTTATGATATTAACGGAAAAGAAATTCCTTCTCAAATAAATAAAAAGGATTATTATACTAATCAAATTTTATTTATTGCATTCGATATTCCTTCATTAGGATATAAAACTTATATACTGAAAAAGGGAAAATCATCCCTGCAGAATTCTGAATTAAATGTTTCGGTTGATAATCTTGAAAACCAGTTTTTTAAAGTTACTATTGATACATCCACAGGCTGGGTAAAAAATATTCTTGATAAAAGAAACGGAAAAGAATTATTTAATAATAATAATGAAGGGAATAAACTTCAGCTTCTTGAAGATAAACCCGCACAATGGGATGCATGGAATATCGGACTGACCGGCAAGGAATATCCTTCTCATTTTAGGAAAGCCGAAGTAATAGAAAAAGGTCCTGTAAGGATTGTTGTGAGATTATACCGGGATTATTTAAAACCAGGAGTTATTAAAGATTATCCTACTCCGAATTTTCCATCTTCATTTTTTACACAGGATATCATCCTTTATAATGGACTCGATAGGATAGATTTTCAAACTGATGTTGATTGGTGGGAGGAACATACTATGTTGAAAGTTGCATTTCCGTTTTCATTTAGTGATACTGTGGCAACTTATGAAATCCCTTATGGTTCAATTCAAAGATCAACTCAGAGGATAACTAAATGGCAAAAAGCAAGATTTGAAGTTCCGGCAGAGAAGTGGGCTGATATGACTTCGGGAAATTATGGAGTAAGCCTTCTCAATAATTCAAAATATGGATATGATACTAAAGTTAATGTCATGAGATTATCTTTATTAAGATCTCCCAAATGGCCGGATCCAACACAGGATATGGGAAAACATAAAATTGATTATGCACTTTATCCTCATGAAGGCAGCTGGCAGCAGGCAAATGTTGTAAAAAGAGGATGGGAATATAATGAACCTTTAATTGCTGTTGTAAATGATGTTCATAATGGTTCCTTACCAACTCGTAATTCATTTATAAAACTGGACGAAGACAACCTGATATTAACAACAGTAAAAAAGGCCGAAGATTCTGACGCTCGGATTTACCAATGGTATGAATCCAAAGGTAAAGAAACCGAAGCAACTTTAACATTACCTAAAACACCGAAGAAAATTGTCGAATCTAATTTTATAGAAGAAGATGGGAAACCAGTTTCATTTAATGGAAATGTAGTAAAAATAAAAACCCGCAAGAATTCAGTTGTTACTTTAAAAGTATATTATTGATAAATATAAACAGATTTTATTCTGACATAAAAAAAAGATGATATCTTAATTCTAAAATTAAGATACCATCTCTTGAAATTATCGACTTTCTAAACCGGTTTATTTATTATTATTCTCCATTTGTTTTATTCTTTCAATCTCTCTATCTAATCCACGATCATTAGGATAATAGCTTTTCAATTGATTCAGTACATCAACAGCTTCACCATACTGTTTTAATTTTATATAGATATCTGTAAGTATACTAAACGAATTGAAAGGTGAATTAGTTTCATAAACACTATTTTTCAAATTGGCTCTTGCAGAAGGAATAACTTCCGATGCTATTTGTTTGAATTTATCGTAGTCACCTGCATTGTAATAAATATTTCCTACATTATATAAAAGCCTGTAATCCATACTTATATTTTCCCGGGGAATTTTTTCTTCCATCATATCAAGTGTTTTCAATGCCATCTTGTTATCCTGAAGTGAAGACTGGTAGTATGCAGCTAAACGTACAAAAATATTTCTGTAGTTCTGAATAAGTCCGTCTTCCATATCTGTATAAAAAACGTTTTTATTATTTAGGTTTCTAAATAAGAACCCGGGAGTATAATCTTTCGATATGGTTATACTGCTGTCAGACCTCAATAATTCTTTCTGCAATAGTGGAATGTCGATGAAGTCACCTCTAATAGGGCTTTTTTCCGGCACTACCCTGTAAGTCATTCCATCAAGTCTTAAATAATCCTGGAGACCTATATATGAATCGTTTGAACAGGTTGAAGCAAAATAAATTGGTCTGTTCCAGCTATTTGATCTAATAATATCGAGAACAGCAATATCCTGTACCCTAATTCCTTTAACATTTCCAAACTGAATCGTGTTTGGAACTCTGAATGAAATTTGCCTCGTTTTTATTACAGATGAATCTGTTACATCAAATTTTTGCATAGCTTCTTTAGATACCGGAATAGAAACTACATGCGGTTTCCATTGGATTGGCTGGATATTATCAAGCTGAGCATCAGTCATCTGAAACTTAACTTTTTTATCACCGTACGGTTGCGTATCCTTCAGCTGTCTTAAATACCAGTTTGTATTTGCCAGGCTTAAACATACGACCCTAACATCTCTTCGGACACCTTCTACATATTGCAGATACCATAAAGGGAATGTATCGTTATCACCGCCGGTAAATAAAATTGCGTTCGGTTTACAGCTTTGCAGAAGATTGTAAGATAAATCCCACGGCAGCCAATTTTTAGATCTATCATGTGTAAAATAATTTACGCGCAGCATATGTATGGGTATAAATAATATTAATAAAGCTGCTACTGTATATCCAGTTATGCTTTTTAATCTGAGATCTTTTACCTTTTCAATAATTAAATCGATTAGTTCCTTTGAACCCAGAGCAATCCATATAGCAAATACAAAATAGGCGCCAGCATAAAAATAATCTCTTTCCCTTGGCTGCGGCTGCTGCTGGTTTTGATAAAAGGCTGTCAGGTATCCCATAAAGAAAAATAATATTAAAAACCATGCTGCCAATTTCCAATCTTTTTTGAAATGCGAATAAAGGCCGAGCAGACCAATTATAAAAGGAATTCCCCAAAGCTCACCCCAATTAACACCGCTGTCCTGAACAGTGGACTGTCTTCCTACAAAATTCCATAAAAGATATCTGCTGAACATGTGATTAACTTGGTAATTCCAAAAGAAATCAAGATCGCTTGAATAATTTGTATATGTCATCCTATGCATCGGTTCATTTGAAAATCTTCTTTTGAAGATTGGAAAATCACCATATTGTTCCCTATTTAAATAGTATACAAGATCTTTGAAGTTATCCGGGTTATTTTCGTTCATCGGTGTGCTTTCATTAGATCTTATAATAATCATTGAATAGGTAGTAAATCCTATTAAAGTAAATAGGAAACACAAAGCAGCCAAATTTAAAATTGATTTTTTATTTTTCTTTGTCCAGTATACAAGATAGAGGAGACCAGCCAGGATAACTAAGAAGATTACTAAATTTGTAATTGCAGAAGGTCCGCCTACAGCTAATAAAAAGGAAGGGAATAATTTTACAATACCTGGATAAGCAATTGCCAGAACAATTCCCCCGACTGCAATGGGGAAATAGAATGAATTTTTATTGAACACCTGTTTTCTAAAAATAGCAATGAAAACAGCAGTAATTCCAACCATTATCCATTTAAATCTTGAATCGTATGCCTGGTACTGTGCTGTTGAAGGCGGTTGTGAACTTGTTTGAGAAGCCCACATAATTACAGCAATCAATGCTATAATTCCAATATGAAGCAGAAAAATATAACCCGATTTTTTATACATTTCATCATCGGTAACATATCTTTTCATTACTACTACCCCGATGAATGTTAAGATAGCCAGGACACTCATGAGATGTACACCAGCTGCTATACCAATAATATATGCCATTAAAACTATGTACTTCTCATTTCCGGGTGTTTCAGATTTTTCCAACCATAACATCATAAGCCAGACAATAAGTGCAAATAGTAAAGTGCTTAATGCAAAATAATTCGATTCAGTTGCGTTAAACCAGAAAGTATCACAAAAAGATAAAGCTAAAGCACCAGTTGCTGCAGATAAATATGTCGTTAACCTGTCTGAAAAACCAGAATATTTATCCTTTTTATAGTGTTCAATTATTCTAATTACAATTAAGTAGAGAAGTAAAACGGTAAATGCACCGGAAAGAACAGAGACTGTATTTATCCGGAATCCAATATCATTGGCAAACGGAATCATCGAAAAAATTCTTCCTACAATCAGCCAGAATGGTCCCCCTGGTGGATGAGGCACCATTAATGAGTTCGATGCTGCCGATATTTCTCCCGGATCCCAAAAAGACACCGAGCATTGAACTGTTAAAAATAAAACTACCAGTGAAATTAAAAAGACTAGTGATCCGATTATCTTGCGCAGAGGATCGTTCTTCATATTTTTCCTTAAAATTGATTTAGATTTTAAAATTAAATAAATGACAGATTATTTGCACTAACAAAATTAAAACAGATAAATAGATTTAGACGTGTTATGATGCAAAAAGTTGCGTTTTTTGATGTAATTAAAGGTAGGTAAATTATCCCCTGAGTTTATCGAGATAAATATTCAATTGCTCAATTTCTTTTTCATCGAGGTTTGACATGAATTCTTCCATCTCTTTTTCTTTCGGATCCAGTTCTTTAAGAAGCTCCAATCCTTTTTTAGTTATACATACATCTACATTTCTTCTATCATGCTGACAAATTTCTCTTTCTGCCAGTCCTTTTACTCTCAATTTTTCAACCAATCTTGATACGTCAGACATCTTATCCAGCATTCGTTCTTTTATTAATTTAACTGTTGCCGGATTTGGATGTTGCCCCCTCAAAATTCTTAAAATATTATACTGCTGAAGAGAAATATCGTAAGGTTTAAGCTGCTTTGTCTGTTTTTCAATCATCCAGTTGTATGTAAATACTATATTAACTATAGCTTTATGATATTCATTTTTAAATTTTTTTTGGACTATTTCTGATTCAAGTTTCATAAATTGACTTTAGTATTTTTAGCAATTATCATTAACTGCAAATGGATATAGCAGCGCTATGATGAATATCAGTATTTTATAAACTGGGTTATTTCATTGGTACATCAACAATAATTACATCGGTATCGGAATCTGTTTGAAATGGAATTTCAGCAGCATCAGAAATTCCTATAGCATCTTTTTCTGCAATTGAATAACCATTTAATTTAATATTTCCCTTTAATATAAACAAATATGCTCCATTTCCGGGGTACTGAATTTTGTAATTTACTTCTGTTCCTTTTACAAAATTTCCTATAGAAATTGAAGCATTTTGATGAATGTTTAACATCCCGTCTGGTTCTATTCCCGAAACAACGGTTTTAATTTTATTTTTTCTTTCTTCTGGAGAAAAATATTTCTGGTCATACCTCGGTTTTATATTTCGTTCTTTTGGAATTATCCACAACTGTAAAAAGTTTACTTTCTTTTCATTTGAATGATTAAATTCAGAATGAGTAATTCCACTTCCGGCAGACATTACCTGAATATCCCCCGTTTTTATAACCGATCCGGTTCCCATACTATCCCTATGTTCAAGTTCACCATCAAGAACAATCGAAATTATTTCCATATTATCATGAGGATGCTTTCCGAATCCTTCACCGGGTTCGACAATATCATCATTCAGAACCCTTAAAAGTCCAAAACCCATTTTTTCTGTATTGTAATATCTGCCAAAACTGAAACTATGACGGCTGTGAAGCCATCCAAATTCAGCGATACCTCTTTCATCAACTCTATGTATAATTGTTTTCATTTTATATCACTTCCAATTGTTTGTTATCAACTAAATTACTTGTCTTTCCAAATTTTCCAGAAAAAACAATTTCTCTTAAATCTTTTCTTTTTCTTTCCGATAATTCTCGCACTTTAAGATTTTCAGGTAATATTTTCAGATCTCCTTTATAACCCACCGCTAAAACTGTTACAGGTTCATAGTTTAAAGGTCTTTTAAAAATATCTCTTGCCTTTTTCTGGTCAAATCCACCCATTTGATGTACGTATAAATCAAGTGCTGATGCCTGAAAAGTTAAGTTTGCAATTGCCAATCCAAGATCATGAAGTGCATGCCTATTAATTTGTTCAGATGAATTTATATTAAGTTTTGCAATTGTCAAAATAAGTAAAGGTGCCTTGTATGCCCACAAATGATTAGATGGATTTAAAATTCCGGCAATTTTATTAAATGTAGTTTGATCTTCTTTTGTACCAAAAATAAATCTCCATGGTTGTTCATTTCTCGAAGAAGGAGACCACCTGGCAGCTTCAAATAATGATAAAATTTTTTCGCCGACGATAGCTTTTTCAGAAAATGCTCTGGTGCTATACCTGTTCTTTATTATATCATGTATCATATTATTCCTCACTTTTTAGGTGTAGCACAGATTAAAATCTGTGCTACACTGAAAATTTATTCTTCAACCTTAACGACTTCAATATCACAGTTAATATTTATATTTTTTCCTACAACTGCACCTCCGGTTTCGATTAAGTTATTCCATTTTAATCCATAATTAAAACGGTTAAGCTTGCCTCTAACATTAAAACCGGCCCTTATATTACCCCAGGGATCTTTAATTTGACCTCCATAGGTAACATCTAATTCTATAGGTTTTGCATTCTCTTTGATTGTCAAATCGCCCAGCAATTTATATTTCTCGTCACTTATTTTAGTAATTGATGTACTTTTAAATTTAATTGTCGGAAATTTTTCCACATCGAAAAAATCCGTTGAACGAAGATGATTATCTCTATCGTTATTTCGCGTATCAATACTATTAGTTTCAATAGTTAATTCGACCTGGCTAGTAGAAAAATCATCTTCATAATTATTAAGGTTAAAATCAAATTTGTTGAACTGTCCTTCAACTTCAGCTATAACCATATGTCTTGCTGAAAATCTAATTTTTGAATGAATTTCATCAATTTTCCATGATTGTGAAGTTAAAACATCTGCAGAACTCCTCTTTTGTGTTTCCATATATACTCCTTATCTTATTTGAATTACACACTGCAAATATAAGTAAAAACATTATAAGTTACAACATCAAATGTTCAAACATTTGTATCCTACAGCAAACTAATCGTAAAACGTTAAAAAAAGAAAGAAAAACGAGTGTTTTAGAAGAAAATTAGCCTAAGTAGACTTTTAGATTCTGACTCCTGGAAGAATGTCTAAGTCTTCGTAAAGCTTTTTCTTTAATTTGTCTAACCCTTTCTCTTGTCAGATTAAACATTTCCCCGATTTCTTCTAAAGTTGCAGAATTTTCGGAATTGATACCAAAATATAATTTTATAACCTTTGCTTCTCTTTCGCTTAATGTTGCCAGTACGGTTTCGATTTCATTTTTAAGCGATTCGCTCATGAGATTATTATCGGGGTCAGGCTGTTTAGTATTTGCAATAACATCCAGCAGACTATTGTTTTTTTCTTCACCTTGTGAGAATGGTGCATCAATGGAAACATGTCGTCCAGCCATTTGCAAAGTGTAAGCTATTTCATCAAGATCCATATCAAGTTCATTAGCCAGTTCAGTAAGGTTAGGAATTCTGTCATGTTCCTGTTCCAACTGACTGTAAGCTTTTTTAACTTTGTTTAAAGCACCAACTCTATTTAAAGGAAGTCTTACAATTCTGGATTGTTCCGCGATAGCCTGCATTATAGATTGACGGATCCACCAAACAGCATAAGAGATAAATTTGAAACCACGGGTTTCATCAAATCTTTTTGCTGCTTTAATTAACCCGAGATTCCCTTCATTTATTAAATCGCCTAAAGAGAGTCCCTGGTTTTGAAACTGCTTTGCTACGCTTACGACAAACCTTAAATTTGCCTTTGTAAGAACTTCGAGTGCATTTTGATCCCCTTTCTTAATCCTGATAGCTAATTCTATTTCCTGTTCAGGGGTTAATAAATCAACTTTGCCAATTTCCTGAAGATATTGATCAAGAGATTTACTTTCTCTGTTTGTAAATTGTTTCGTGATTTTCACAATTTCTCCCAATAAAAATTAAGCCGGACAAACTTGCAGTATAATTAATTTGAATCTAAAATTTTTTAACAAAAATTTCAATAGACTGTTTATAATAGTAATATTTATTTAAGGTTTAACTGTCTCTAACAAGATTAAATATTTAATATCTAAAAATCAAATATTTTTTTATTATAATTAAATTCTTTTTATAATAATAATATGAAAAAAATATTTTTTCAGTCGCTGCTTTTGTTTTTCTCCGTTTATTATTTTTTTGGCTGTACTTCTCAAGAGATCATTAAAGAGAAGAAATCCGTAGAAATAAAAATAGATTCTTTAAGAAAAGTAATAAAAACAAGAAGTCTTCCGTTTATTATTCCGTCTTCAACGAAACTTGATACTATTATAATTGATGATGTAAACAAATCGGTAACAATTAAATTAAGTAAAGAGTTTTCTTATTATCCTTTCCGTGAAAAAAATGTTAAAAATATTTACTCTTTATTTAAATCCTATCTTGCTGAAAAATATAAAAACTATGATTTTCATATTAGAACGATAGGTTATGATATTGAAGAATTAATCCCCAATTACTATCGCTCAGATTCTACGAAATACGATTACAGCAGAATACCAAGAAAAAAAGCTCTTCCGGAAGAAGTTATTAGAAATATAAGTAAGAAATATTCTCCATCAAATGGTTTATTGAATAGAAATATAGTCTTGTGGCCGAGCCATGGCTGGTATTATGAAAATAAGGAACAAAGATGGAAATGGCAGCGCCCGAGATTATTTCAAACAGTCGAAGATCTTTTACCGTTTTCTTTTGTCAGTAAATATTTAATTCCTATGCTTGAAAATGCAGGTGCAAATGTTTTTGTCCCAAGGGAAAGAGATATTCAAAAAAATGAAGTTGTTATTGATAATGATGATTATGCATCCGGTTCATATATTGAAAATAGGTATGATCAGAATCATGTCTGGAAAGAAGGATTTGGAAAAGCATTTGCTGTTGGCAATCCTCCATACCCTAGCGGATTAAATCCATTTGAACAAGGTACATATAGAATAGTAAAATCTGATTCAATAAATTCAGCTGAAGTTGATTGGATTCCTAATATACCTGAAACAGGATATTATTCAGTTTATATCTCCTATGTTTCTTTACCCAACGTTATCAATGATGCTCATTATACTGTATATCATGCAGGAGGGAAAACAGAATTTTTAATCAATCAACAAATTGGCGGGAAAACATGGGAATATCTTGGAGAGTTTAAATTTTTTAAAGGATACCATCCGGAAAACGGAAAAGTTGTACTTACAAATGAAACAAAAGATTTTAAAAATTCAATTGTTTCGGCAGATGCCGTAAGATTTGGCGGCGGTATGGGAATTATTTCCCGGGAAGGCATTACAAGCGGAAGACCTAAATTTGAAGAAGGTGCAAGGTATTGGCTTCAATATGCTGGTATGCCTGATACTTCTGTGTACGATCTTAATGATGAACAAAATGACTATAATGATGATTACCAGAGCAGGGGTGAATATGTTAATTATCTTTATGGTATACCTAATGGACCAAATAGGAACAGAAATGTAAAAGGGCTGGGTATTCCAATTGACCTTTCATTGGCCTTTCATACGAATGCCGGAATTACATATAATGATACAACTTATGGTACTATGGCAATTTACAGCATAGAAGATATCGGGACTTCCAAAATTTTTCCTGGTGGTGTTTCCAGATTAGCAAACAGGGATTTTGCAGATATCATTCAATCGCAAATTGTTCATGAAATCAGGTTGAAGTATGATACTGCATGGAACAGGAGAATCCTTTTAAATTCAAAATATAGTGAAGCAGCAAGACCCAATGTACCTTCAATGCTGCTGGAACTTTTATCACATCAAAATTTTCTTGATATGAAATTTGCACTTGATCCAAGGTTTCAGTTTGATGTTTCAAGAGCAATTTATATAGGAATTCTAAAATTTCTTTCTGTTCAGGATGATTTTAAATTTGTTGTGCAGCCTTTGCCTATTACTCATTTTTATTCCGGTTTAAATAATGATACGGTAAGCTTAAAATGGGAACCCGCTCCTGATCCTTATGAACCAACCGCTGTTCCTGATAGATATATAGTCTATACAAGGATTGGGAATGGGGGTTTTAATTCTGGACAACTGGTATATAAACCAGAAATCAGACTTACAATTGAACCTGGAAAAATCTACAGCTTTAAAGTAACATCAGTAAATGATGGGGGAGAGAGCTTTCCTTCTGAAATTTTATCTGTATATCAAGCTAAAAATAACAGGAAGCCTGTTTTAATTGTTAACGCATTTGATCGAATCTCCCCACCGGCTTCTATTAATTCAGGAAGTTTTTCCGGATTCTTAAATTTTATTGATGCAGGAGTAAATTATAAAAAAGATATGAGTTTTACCGGCACTCAATATAATTTTGGTACAACTTCAAAATTTATATCAAATGATTCGCCAGGGCACGGTGCCAGCAATGCTGATTATGAAACTACAATAGTTTCGGGAAATAGTTTTGATTATCCTTTTATCCACGGAGAATCTCTAGCAGCTAACGGATTCTCGTTTGTTTCATCAAGCAAGGATGCTGTTATTGATTCTTTAGTTGATTTGAAAAAATATAAGTTTGTTGATCTCATTCTCGGGGAAGAAAAATCGACTCACAGGGAAAGAGCATATTTTGATTCTACTGTCGGACTTCAATTTAAAACATTTCCTGAACAGCTAATCAAAAAAATTAAAGATTATTGTTCATTTGGCGGTAACTTATTTATATCAGGAGCTTATGTCGGAAGTGATTTGTATTTTAGTAAAGATACAAATGATATAAAATTTGCCAATAATTATTTAAAGTTTAACTGGGATGCCGATCATGCTTCGAAAACAGGTAAAGTACATACTTCCGGCTTTAGTTTTTTACCGGGTTTTAATTTTATTTTTAATGTTGAGCTAAATGATTCAATTTATGCAGTTGAAGCACCTGATGCAATTATAAGCACCGATGAAAGTAAAACCATATTAAGATATTCCGAAAATGAATTTAGTGCTGGCACTGCTTATAAAAAAAATTACGGAGTGATAGTCTTGGGTTTTCCATTTGAAACTATTTTAGGGCGATACGATAGAGATCAAATAATGAAAGCTATACTTCAATATTTTCACTTAATGTAAACAATGTAAAGCTTCAGTTGGAAATGGAATTTCATAGTAATAATTTAAGTTACATTTACAAGGAGAAATTCCATGAGCCAAAGAAAACATTTAAGTGCGGAACAGAAAGCTGTTATTTTAAGGGAACTTCTTGACAATAAGATTCCTATCAGTGAGTTGGCAGAAAAATACAATGTACATGTAAATCTAATCCACCGTTGGAAGAAGCAGCTCTTTGAAGGAGCTGCCAGTTTACTTGTCAACAAAGCTGGTAAGAAAAAGACATCTCCATCTTCAGCCGAGCTAAAGAAAATTGCTCTGCTTGAGGATAAGTTAAAAAAGCGTAATGAAGCTATCTCAATCTTGCTGCAAGAAAATATTGAAATAAAAAAAAATCTCAATGGAGAAGATTGAATGCTAAGTGGACCGAGCCTGATATCAGAGATAATATTATTGAGTTTGTAACTATGATTCATCCTTTAACAGATATTCCCGTTAATAAACTAATCCGGATGGTTGGGATTACTCAGAGCAAATATTACCAGTGGAATGACCGGATTGGTCAGCCTAATCATCATAATGCTGCTATTCCTAGAAATAGCTGGATTCTTGACTGGGAAAAGGAAGCTATTGTCAATTATGCTAAATCTCATATCGGAGAAGGTTACCGCAGGCTTACCTATATGATGCTTGATGAAAATATTGTGGCTGTCTCTCCCAGCACTGTCTACAGGGTTCTTAAAAGTAATGGCATGCTCAATCGCTGGAGCAAAGTAAAATCTAAATCTAAACACTATGGTTTTGAGCAGCCTGAAAAACCACATCAGCATTGGCATATTGATATTAAGTATGTTAATTTCAAAGGAACATTTTTATTTCTAATTGATATTATTGATGGTTATTCTCGGTTTATAGTTAATCATGAACTTCGACTGAACATGCAGGAATATGATGTTCAGTTTACTTTACAGAAAGCTTTAGAAAAATTTCCCGGTGGTAAGCCCAGAATAATTTCTGACAATGGAACCCAATTTATCTCTAAGGACTTTTCTGAATATTTAAGATTTGCAGGCCTTACTCATGTTAAGACTTCTATTTGCTATCCTCAGAGTAATGGCAAGATTGAGAAGTTTCATGGCACTATTAACCAGGAATGTTTAACCAGATCTTCCTTTATTGATCTGGATGATGCTAAAAAACAGATTCGGAACTTTATTGATTTCTATAATACTAAACGACTTCATAGTTCTTTATTTTATTTAACCCCTGAAGATTTTCTTCTTAACAGAGTTGATGAACGCTTACAAGAAAGAAAAATTAAGCTTAAACAAGCTAAGAACGACAGAATTGAGGTGAGAAATGCTTCCTGATTTTTCACCTTATTTAAATAACACAAAATTCCATTTTACGCTGAACCA
>CAVRQC010000007.1:0-51644 GCA_963723205.1 uncultured Ignavibacteriales bacterium | reverse complement strand
AAATAAGAGGATTTACCAAATAAAAATGTCAAATAGTTGACAGTGTTTAATTTATATAATTTTTTAACGCAGTGAGGTTATTTACAATCAATTTTTTACGGTCGAAATTAATAAAATTTTTATCCCTTAAATCAGTAAGGATATAGTTTACAGTTTGCCTGGAACAAGCAGCAAGTTCTGCAATATCTTGATGTTTTAAGAAAGGTTTAACAAAAATTTGTCCCCCGACATTCTTTCCATTCCTATCAATCATTCTTAAAATAAAAGAAATAATTCTTTGATTAGCATCTTTAAATACTAGATCTTCTATCCTTTCAGAAAAGCTTTTCAGTTTTATTCCTATTAGTTTAGTTAATTTGATGTTTAAAGAAGGGGTTTTATTGATGAACTCAGCTAAATCATTTTTATTGATTGCACAAATAAGAGCAGGTTCAACCGTTACAGCAAAATCTGTTCTTTCTTTCTCATCCAGGAAGGCCATTTCACCAAATATTTCACCTGGATTAATGAGAGTTAAAATATTTTCTTTTCCGTCACCTGAATACTTAACTATCTTCACCCTGCCTGTTTTTAAGAAAAAAATCGAATTAGACGGATCATTAGCAAAATAGATAGGTTCATTTTTATTTAATTCTCGCATTGATGTAATGTGGCTTAACTCCATTTTTTTATCTTCGTTTAATCCCTTAAAAAGATTAAAGTTTTCAAGGTACCAAAGTTTTGATTTTTCTGCCATAAAAGTATTAATAGATATAATTAAAATTGCATCTAAAATATAATAAAATAATTCAATGATTAACCGAATATTAAAATACATCTGTAAAAATCGTTTACTCTTATCTCATTCCATCAAATTAAATTAGATTTAAAAATAGTTTTTAGAGTGCATTACCGTAAGAACATTGTAATTGGTTCCCCTAAGTTATTATAATATAAGGACATTGGTGGAGGTGGCGGGAGTCGAACCCGCGTCCGAAGTTAAGAACCAAAAAACGTCTACACACATAGTCTATTTTTATTTTAACTTAAAGTTACCAAACAGACAAGGATCGCTTTAAGTTTGCCTGCTTAAGTTTCGCTTCATCCGCACAGACAATGGAATCAGCTATCGTACCTAAACGACGTTCAGTTAAATCCCGGTACGAGAAGATTTAAAGAACGGCTGCTTTTTTTATTAAGCAGCTAAGGCGTAGTTATATTCGCCAGTTATTATTTTATTCCCAAATTTTTAACGTGTATCCGGGGAACACGGTGTGCTGTTCAATGCCTCTTCAACCCCGTCGAAACCAGAGTCACCCCCAATAAAAATTCAAAAGTCAAAAAAAATCTACTAAACAGATATTACAAATTTTGATTTTTATCTTTTTAGCCGGAGGTTAATCAGCTTTTGGCTGAGATTTTGGCTTTTCCCAAATAACATCGGGATGATTTGAGATTTTATTCTCATAACGTGAAAGAACAAAAAACAAATCGGATAAACGGTTAAGGAATATAACTATATTTTCGTTAATTTGTTCCAAAGAGTTCAGTGCAACAACTCTTCTTTCCGCCCGGCGTGCAACTGTACGGCAAATATGCAAAAGAGAAGCGGATTTAGAACCTCCCGGTATAATAAAATTTTTTAATGCATCAAGTTTCTCTTCAAAAAAATCAATTGATTTTTCTATTTCTTCATAAAATTCAGCAGGAATTCTTAAAATGTTTTTCTTTTGATCCTCGCCAGATTTCGGCGTTGCAAGATCACTTCCAACAATAAAAAGCTGGTTTTGGATTGTGTTTAAAAGAGATTTTACTGAACTATCTTGTGTTTCGGTTATAGCTAAACCAATAAACGAATTCAACTCATCTATAGTACCATAAGCTTCGATTCTTGGTGAATTTTTTGAGATTCTAGCTCCCCCAAACAACCCGGTTTCCCCTTTATCACCGGTTTTAGTATAAATCTTCATCTTTTGAAAGGTAAAGTTTTAACAGAAACCTCTATGGAATTTCCAGACTCACTTTTAGCTGTTAGAATAGTTTCTTCCTGCATATAATCTCTTCCAACATATGCAAGTCCTATATAACTTTTTAGTTTCAATGAATAACATGTAGAAGTAACCATTCCGGCTTCATTATTGTTTTCATCAAACAGCAAGAATTTATCATTTTGATCTATAGTATCCGAAAATATTATTCCGGATAAGTACCTTTGAACTTTGTCGTAAGTATCCAGTCTAGCAATAACTTCCTGACCTATATAGCATCCTTTATTAAAATTAACGGCATTTAATAATCTTGTTTCATGAGGATTGTAATTTGAATTAATTTCATCCGGGGCAGATGGTATTCCGTGTTCAATCCTATAAATATTATAAGCATCTTCACCAATCAAACTAAAATTAAATATTCCCTTATTCTCAATCATGTACTTAACAAGCTGCTGTCCGTTTTCTATATTAGCAATTAACCAGAATCTTATCTTTTCATTTCTATCAAGAATTTTCAAAAGGAAAAATATCATTCCATCAGCGTTAATTACTCTAAACGAATTAGGCTTTATAGCGTTTACAATATTTCCGCATATTAAAGTTACAAAAGAATCTGACTGAGGACCGATTAATTCCAGGAAAGTATATTTTCCATTAACATCTGCAACTTTCACATCATCTGCAATGATATATTTTTGAATCCAGCTATACACCATTGCCTGATTTTCAGGATTTCCAACTAGCAATTGATAATCTTCAAAATTAATTACAGTAGTAAAATCTAAAATACGTCCTTTTTCAGAAGTAAAGATTGTGTTCTCAATCCCTTCTTTTGGTAGGTCCCTAATTGAATTTGTTGTTATTCTATGCAGAAAATCGAGCGAGTCATTTCCTTTTAATTCTAAAATCCCGTAATGTGAAATATCTCTTAATCCAACTCCATCATAAAGAGAGTCAATCTCAATTTCAGTTAGATTGAAATTTTTTATTATTTTTCTTCCGTTTACAACTTGAGCTTTATATCCTAAAGATTCATAATACTCGGTTAACGGGGATGATTTTTCTTCCAATTCAATCATTAAATATTCCTTAATATATTTGCTGCACAAAAATAAAAAAAATACTATTGAATTTTCAAATCAATTACAAGTTGGTTCTACTAAAAAACAGATTTCTTAAATCTTCAAAGATCGTAAAGTAATATGAAAATATTCGCCTTGAAGTTATTATTATCGAAACTTTGCCGGATAAATTTATAAAAAAGTATTTTTATATAAATTAACCGAGAATACTGTATTTCATTCAATTATAATGAATACTCTTTCAAAAAATTAGCTGAACTAATAATTCCAAGCACAAAATGATTTAGGTTAAAATGTTCATTAGGCGAATGAAGGTTTTCCGAATTTAATCCTAAGCCCATCAAAACTACAGGCGCTTTTAAATTTTTTGAAAATTCAGAAACAATTGGGATAGAACCACCTTCCCTAATAAAAACAGTATTTTTACCGAAGGTTTTTTCCATTGCCTTTGAAGCTGCGATTGTTGCTTTATCGCTCAATGGAGTTAAGCAGGGATCACCACCCTGCAAATTTGCAACTTTAACCTTAACCGATTTTGGTGCAATTTCTTTAATATATTTTGAAAACAATTTAAATATTTTTTGAGGTTTCTGATCAGGAACAAGCCTCATACTGATTTTTGCAGAAACTTTTGAAGGTATAATTGTCTTCGCTCCTTTGCCTGTAAATCCTCCGGTTATACCATTGCAGTCAAGAGTAGGACGCGCCCAAATTCTTTCCAGTGTAGAATAACCTTTTTCGCCTTTTAATTCAGCAACCTTCAAATTTTTTGCAAATTTCTTTTCAGAAAATTTCAATTTTTTAAAATTCTCTTTCTCCTTTTTAGTTAGTTTTATTACATCATCATAAAATCCGGGAATTGTTATTCGACCGTTTTTATCATGAAGTTTAGAAATCATATCTGAAATGACATTTATTGGATTTGCGACTGAACCTCCATATTCACCGGAATGTAAATCCCTGTTAGGACCTGTTATTTCAATTTCACTATAAGCAATACCTCTTAATCCATATGTAAGAGCCGGGGATCCGGCTTCATACAGTGCGGTGTCCGATATTAAAACTGCATCGCACTTAAGTAAATCCTTATAGCGATTTATGAATGCTTCCAGGTTGGAACTCCCGATTTCCTCTTCTCCTTCAATTAAATACTTCACATTTAACGGAAGGCTGCCGGTTATCTTAAAGAAAGCCTCAACACTTTTTATGTGCATATATAGCTGACCTTTATCATCAGTGGCGCCCCTTGCAAATATTTTCCCGTCTTTAATAACAGGTTCAAAAGGAGGATTATCCCAAAGTTCAATCGGATCTACCGGCTGAACATCATAATGGCCATAAATCAGAACAGTTGGTTTCCCGGGTGCACCCAGCCATTCACCATACACAATTGGATGTCCTTCGGTTTTGAATACTTGAACCCGGCTCATTCCCGCATCTTTTAATTTCCCGGAAACAAACTGGGCACATTTTAATATATCTTTTTTATTCTCCGGTAAAGTACTAATACTAGGTATACTTAAGAATTCCTTCAGTTCATTAATATAATTTTCTTTATTTTTTTTAATATAATCAATTACTTCCTTCAATTTCAGATCTCCTTTTCCAACCTGCTAACCGGCAGGTTTTATTAGTTTGAATTTATAAATTATCGGTATAAATTTTTTGTAGTTATCTACAGTTATTTTGTCTAATTTTTTCAGAATATTTTCTTGCGGAACATAAAAAGTTTTCCAGGGATCATCAATAAAATAGATATTTTTTTCATTATCCATAGTAATGCTTTCAAGTGCTGCAACATAATCATACTCCGGGTAACCTGGAATGTTTGTCGTTATATCCGTTAGCTCAAATTTCTTTACACTATAATTATTAGCTGTATCAAGGAGCAAATGAAACAGTTTTTTATTATTCCTATCGACACCATAAACCGAATTATCTTTATCCGAATATAAACCACAAATAGTATGAATGCCAAGGGGTTTTGTGTTTATTTGTTTTACTATACGAAGATCCTTTTTATCAACTATAAAAAGAAATGTACTATCGGCAAATATTCCGCTGGTTGTAAAACCTTCAAGCCCTAGGTAAAAAAAATTTTTATCAACAGTAAAACCTTCATAACCAATATTGTTGGCAATATATTTAAGAAAAAGATTTTCCGGTTTTATATTGAGTTTTTCTATTCCGGAAATAGTATCGGAATACACATTATTATTATTAAAAATTAGTTTATAAATCCCGACATATTTTTGCGGTTCAGGATTATTTCCTTCTATAGACAAGTATACTGAATTTGTATATTTGTCGTAAGTAATCTCTTCAAAATCCCATTTAGGAAAAGGCCGCAAATATACCTTAACCTTCTCACCTAAAACTACAGGTGAAAAGGAAAAAGCAGTATCCTTTTTTATTTTAAAATGATGTATCTTCCCGATATCATCGGCTAATAAGAAATTTTTATTTCCATCTTTATCCAGTCCCAAAAAACAATTACCGGACGTTTGCTGAGTTAAGTAGTTACCGGATTTTAACCACCGGGGGTATGCAGGATCTTCTTTAATGTTCAGATTAACATTACCAGGTGTATTATAGCATCCTAAAAAAATAAGTAAGAAAAAAAGCGGAAAAATTCTTTTTAATCGCGAAAAAACTTCAATTATCTTTTTCATTATTATGAATTAACCTGTTTTCAGCTCAAGATATTTTAGACTTTAATTTAAGAATTAATATAATATCATATATAAGATTACAACTCATAAATATAATAAAAATTTTTTTATCTGCATGTTTAATATAAATTAAATTCCACTGTTTACAGTTACCTTGTGAAACAGTAACTCCTTTTATATATTAACTTTATGATTTTATACAAATACATTCTAAAAAATCATTTTATCCCTTTTATTTTTTCAACAATAACGTTGATGGGGATCTTTATTCTGCAATTTATGATGAAGTTTGCAGACCGCTTGGTTGGAAAAGGATTAAGTACCTGGATCATAATAAAGTTAATTTCATTTAACCTTGCATGGATGGTTGTGCTTGTTATCCCGATGGCAACCCTGGTTGCAACACTAATGGCTTTTGGAAACATGTCGCAGAATAATGAAATTACTATTATGAAATCTTCAGGCGTTAGTTTATATAAAATGATGCTAGCGCCTTTATTAGCTAGCACAGTTTTGTGTTATCTTTTATTTCTTTTTAATAATGATGTACTGCCGGACGCTAACCATGAAGCAAAAATATTAGGAGGGGAAATAAGCAGGTTAAAACCGACTCTTTCACTTGAACCCGGAGTTTTTTCACAGGAAGTGCCAAATTATGCAATCCTGGTCAGGGGAATAAATAATACAACCAACAAGCTGTCTGAAATAACAATTTATGATTATTCTGATCCCAGTAAAATAAATATAGTAACCGCAAAAAGCGGGGAAATATTTTTCTCAAAAGACCAGACAAAGTTAATAATGTCTTTGCATAATGGTGAAATACATGAATCAGATGTCGGCAATACAAACCTCTACAGGAAATTAATTTTTAAGAAGCACCGAATTACAATGGATGCTGAACAATTTTCCTTTCAGCAGTCCAATTTTAGCAGTTCAAGAGGTGAAAGAGAATTGAGTACATCAGCTATGAGGGTAATAGTTGATAGTTTAAAATTAATAAAAGAATCAACAGTGAATAATACTGAAAAAGATATTAAACGGTATTTTTATATATCTGATTCAGTATCTTTACCTGCTTCAAAAATTAAACCTAAAGGGAATGCTTTAATATATTCAAGAGTTCTAAACAATGTTAACAATACAAAAAATAATATTATTTCAGATTTTAACAGGATTAAATACTGGGAGGATCAGATTAACAAATACCTTGTTGAGATTTATAAAAAATATGCAATACCGGTTGCCTGTATAGTATTTATTTTAATTGGAGCACCATTGGGTACGATGACAAAAAAAGGAGGCTTCGGAATTGCAGCAAGCATCAGCCTGTTTTTCTTTCTTATATACTGGGCTTGTTTAATCGGAGGAGAAAAGCTTGCCGACAGAAGTCTTCTTTCTCCTTTTATGGGTATGTGGATAGCTAATATTCTGTTAGGTATTGCCGGGATCTTTCTTACCTATAAAACAGTTAAGGAAACTGTTACTTTAGATTTCAGCTGGGCCAAAAAGCTGCTTCCAAAACAATGGAGAGAAATTCAAGAGAAAGAAGAAGAAATGTCCAATGAAGATTATAGATAAATATTTAATTAAGCAGTTTCTTCAGACAATTTTTTTCGGGTTGATAGCATTTACTCTTCTCTTTGTTGTAATAGATATGATGGAAAACCTTGATGACTTTATTGATCAAAGTGTTCCTATCGGTATAATTCTACATTATTACCTAGTGTTCTCCCCCGACATCATTAAATTGATGACACCTGTATCTGTATTATTTGCAGCATTATTTACAGTTGGAAAAGCATCGAATTTAAGTGAGCTTACTGCTATTAAAGCGAGCGGTATAAGCATGTACAGATTTATGGCTCCTTTTTTAGTTACTACTTTATTTATAAGTCTGTTCTCTGTTTATTTTTCTGGTTATGTTGTTCCAATGGCAAATAAAACCAAGCTGAATATTCAACTGAATTATTTAAAAAAAGGTTTTGTGTATACAGGAGGAAATATTTTTTTCCAGGATTCGCCTACAAGAATTGTAAATATTTCTTTTTTTGACAACTCTGATAACCAGGCAAACAGGGTAAGCATACAGAAATTTGAAAGAAATGATCTAACACATATGACATCAAGGATCGATGCTGCCAAGATGGTATATGATACCCTGAGTCATACATGGATAGCTTATAATGGAGTTAAAAGAATTTTTAACCGAAAAGTTGAAAGTGCTGAATATTTTTCAAAACTTAAATTAAAATATTTAAGTTTTAAGCCATCCGATTTAACTACCAAACAGCAAAGACCTGAAGAGATGAATTTAACCGAATTAAAAAGTACAATTAGCTCTCAGGAAAAATCGGGGTTGGACCCGACAAATACACTAATTGAATATTATTCAAGATTTTCATTTCCAATAGCTAGCCTGGTTATTGTTCTTTTCGGATTGCCGATATCGGCAAATAAAAGGAAAGGAGGATTAGCGGTTCAAGTCGGGATAAATATTCTTGTAACATTTATTTACCTGGTATTCATGCAGATTAGCTTGGCTTTCGGTAAGAACGGTGTATTGAATCCAATTCTTACTGCATGGTTTGCTGATTTAGTATTCCTGGTAGGTGCTTTTGTAAATCTGCCTAGGGTCAGGCAGTAATTAAAAATCTCAATTTCTTGGAAGAAATTGAGATTATACACAATTCAAAATTTCCATCTGGAACCAAAAGAGAGAGAAAGATGTTTGGCAGCATTAGGAGCAACCAAAGAATTCATATCAGAAGTAGCAAAGTTGAGTTCCATTATTCCAGCGTCTATCCCTAATCCAAACGCCCAGTTAAAACCAGCCCAGCCACCGAAAGATAATCCCATTCGTATATAAGGGATCCAATCCATAGGCTTCCATTCAGATCCAACAGAAATTCTTGCTTTAGTACTATTTCCGGGCATATCATTTAATCCCTGATTATAATCTAACCCAACTAATAGAGTTCCCGGGATAATTCCTTCTTTTATAAAATATGAAGCTCCAAATCTCAAAGCAGTAGGTAAACTAGTAGTAAAGTTATTTATATATGTTCCTTTCCCGGTAATCTTATCTCCAAGAGAATCCATCTGTTCTTTATTAGAGATATCATTAACATAAATATCACCCAGTGCCGAATATTGGGCAGCTCTTTCATTCCAGTTTAATGATCCGAGATCAGTAACTGCAAAAGATACATTTAATACTGGAGATATAATTGCAGAGAAACCTAGATCCAAACCGAATCCTGAGCCTGCAGGAGAGGGAAAAGGAGAAAAGCTTGATTGATATTCAGTAGAGTCAAAATCATAATTAACTCCGAAATTTTGAGAAAAAGCAGAATACCCTACTAAATCAGCTTTACCTGATATTTCATAATTTGAATTAGTCTCTAATGTAGTATTTATGCGATCAGTACCTACATAATAAAACCCGTTAATATACTTAAGCGTAATTCCGGCAAACAATTTTTTGACTATGTTTTTAGCAGGTATTTCTCTTGCATAAGATAAAGAATAATCGCGCAGCCACCATGACTTTACATTTGATTCACTAAAAGAATAAACTTGTTCTAATGAATTTCCATACAAAGGAATTTCTATTAATGATTGAGGAATCTTTAAGTTGGCACCCATGAAATCACTTACAGAAAATCCAAATGCACCTATTTCATCATTTATTTTCAAGGATGCTGAAAAAATTCTGGTAGAAACATTTAGGAATACATCACCACCATTTTTAAAAAGATTATTTAATTTTTCTTTATCTTGATCATTCAAATAACGGGCTTCCCCGTTTACTCCACCGAAATAATAATTAAAATCTTCAATCGAAAGGAAATCTGATCCGCTTCTTACTGAAACAGTAGGAAGAGGTAAAACAGTTGAAAATTCAAAACTCCCGTTATCATCATACATTAAATTAGCGGGATTAATTCCAATAGAATTTATTCCTCTCGAAGTAGCAGTATATGTTTTTGCCATTCCCATACTACGTGCATCAAAACTCCCAACTGAGCCGTATTGAGCAAATAATTCCAAACTTAAGCAAAAAAATAAAATTATCGATTTGTACATATTTTTCCTAAACATATTAATTACCGGGATTTACATTATATTTTATTGTACCTGCAGCACGTATTTCAACCCAATCACTTGCTTTAAGAATAACATGCGCGGGATTTTGATTAATTGAGGATGTTTCCAGGCTTACTGAGAGTATTGCATAATGTGCGCTAGCCAGACTCTGAATTTGTACAGAATCCAGATTAATTATCTGCTGACTTGATGCATTAGCTATTACCTGCCCGGATGAACTAATTTGTGCTCCTGAAAATTTTAAGGAATCTGAACCATCGGTTCCTTTTGTTAACGTTGCTAATGGCTTATAATTTTGATCAGCAAGAATTATTTTAATCCAGGAGGTTAAAGGTATATAATTTTTTACCTGTATATTTAAATTTGCGCCTTTACCATTTAAAATCGAATTCCTATCGGATTGATCAATATTCATTTCAACAGTATCTTTAAGAGTCGATCTCTTAATTGATAACATTGCATTAGAATTTAGGTCAATTCCTTTTGTTGTTAGATAGGATACCATTTTGATAGAATCTTCCTCTGTAACAGTTTTATAAGTTTTATCATTATCTGGGTTCATAACCGGTAAGGTAGTAATATTCATTTCATCAGGCAGAAAAGAAATAAAATCATCAATATTGCTGTTTGATTCGTCAAAAACTGTATCAACTGTTCCTAGCCTTACATTAATTGTAGTTGAAGCCGGACTGCTGGTACCGCTTGTATTTTTAAAAACTAATTGAGCCAGCTGGTTGTCATTCAGGCTTTTCCCGGTAACCTGAAGGTTTCTTAATTCCAGTTCAAAAGGATCTGAATTAACAGATACATATTCTGCTTTTAATTTTAACTGAGCCCCCGTTAAGTATATATTCCCTCTAAAATTCGATATATCATTTCCAAGATCAAATTTAAGTGAACTATTTACCTGATTTAACGTTTTAGGTGGAAGGTAACCTGTGGCTGATCTGAAAATAAAACCGGAAGTGACAAAACTTATGTATGTTTCCGCAGTATTTGAATTGGAAGATGCCGTTATTTTTGCTAAGAATCCATTATCTAACGAATCAGGTTGGTATGAGGGTTTAACATATTTGCAGTTATTCAGCAATCTTACAACTGTCCCGGAATCACCGGGTGCAAGAGTTAATTGTGAAGTTATAACCTGGCCGGAAGGATCTGTTAAGCCGGGTATTCTGATGTTAATCGTAACACTTTCGGAATTAGATATATTTAACGAATAAAATTTTAAAATGCCTTCTTTAAATTCTGCTTTACTTAATTTTAATTTTCCCGGAAATTTCAGATAAACATCAATTTCATTATTTGAAGCAATTATATTTGCTTCTTCCGAATTGGTTTCGTTTGATTGATCCAGGTACTCGGCAACACCGGTAGAATAATTATAGGTATCGGAATAAAATATATAACTACTATCATCGCCAATTTTGATATATTTTTGCGGTTTGATAATATCGGCTAATTTATATGTTTTATTTGTAATCGGAATGTTAAATTCAGTATCCCATTGAGGAGCAATAACATCATTAGGCAACTTCACACAACCGGTAATCGATACTAAGAGAATAAAAAATATTAATGCTTTTGTTTTTATTTTCATCTTTGTTAGCTCATTAAATCAATTTTTAAAAGTAGTCATCAATCTTACAACTGCAGTGCCATAAATATTATCGTAAATTCAGGGAATAACTGTAACACCTGTTTCTAAAAAAGGTAATAATTACCTAAAGCTAAATGAAAGGATATTGGAAAGTTTTTTTTCTTTGTTTTTCTACATTAAATATTTAGTTTTTATTTTACAATTCTAATAAAAAGCTTACTATAGGTCTAAAATGAAACTTTATCATATATTATTTTGTATTTCATTATTTTTTTTCCAGGGTTCAATATTTGCTTCACATGGTACGGTGAAGGATTCAACTTCTGAAAAAAATGAAAATCCGAAATCAGAAAAATCCGTTACAGATCATTCATTACAAATAAATGGAAAAACAATAAAGTATACTGCTACAGCCGGTACACTTATTCTAAAAGATAAAGAAGGAAATCCCGAAGCAAGTATGGATTATTTCGCATATGTTGCTAAGGATATAAAAGGAAATCAGAGACCAATAACATTTGCATTTAACGGCGGACCCGGTTCATCATCTATATGGCTTCACATGGGAGCCTTCGGTCCTAAAAGAATTGTCATTGCGGACACTACCCAAACTCCTCCGCCTCCATATAACATTGTTGATAACCAATTTAGTATACTTGATAAATCCGATCTTGTAATGATTGATCCCGTTGGAACAGGATTCAGTAAAGCACTCGGTAAGAAAAAAAATGAAGACTTCTGGGGTGTTGATGCCGACATTGAATCCCTAAGTAATTTTATTAAAGAGTATGTTAGCGAAAACGGCCGTTGGAATTCACCTAAATATTTAATTGGCGAAAGTTATGGTACAACCCGAGGTGCCGGTATTATTAATTATCTTCAATCAAATGATCATATGTCTTTTAATGGAATAGTATTAATTTCGACTGCGATGGATATTAGTTCCTTATTTGATGGATTAACCGGCCAGGAACTTCCTTATGCTTTGTACCTCCCAACTTTTACTGCTGTTGCCTGGTATCATCATAAACTGCCTGATCAAAATGTTGAACTTATTCCTCTTCTTCAAAAAGCCAGGAAGTTTGCTTTAAGTGATTATATTGATGCTCTCTTGAAAGGTAATTCCATTTCGGAACAAGAACGTAATGATATAGCCGAAAAGCTTCATGATTATACCGGACTTCCGAAAGATTATATCCTGCAGGCTAATTTAAGGATCCAAGAAGGGGAATTCACTCAGGAACTTTTACATAATCAAAGAGAAACAGTAGGAAGAATTGATGCAAGGTTTAAAGGATTTACATTTGATCCTTTATCTCAATATGCAGATTACGATCCTCTATTCCCGGCAGTTAGCCCTGCTTATACAGCTGCATTTCTTAATTATATTCATACTGATTTAAATTTTGGAAAAGATATGGATTATTCAGTTCTTACAGGTCTCTTCAGCAAATGGAAATGGAAACATTCAGCTCCCAGTGGAGAACGTCAGTTTGTTGTAAATACAAGTGTTGATTTGGCATATGCAATTGATTTAAACCCTTATCTGAAAGTATTAGTGATGCAGGGATATTTTGATCTTGCAACACCGTTTCTAGCAACCGAATATACTGTTTCACATATGAATTTAAGTAAACAACTTCGATCCAATGTAGAAATTAAATATTACCAAGCTGGTCATATGATGTACATTCATAAACCTTCTTTAGAAAAGATGAAACAGGATTTGGATGGATTTTATGACTCAACCGACAGGATCAAATAAGAATAACTTTTTAACATTGTTGGGGTGAATTGCCAATTCGCTTTGCGAAAAAAAAATTAAATTAGTTCTAAAATTGATTTGTAAAATTTCTATTGAAAAGAAAAAACCTATAGGGGAAATATATTTTCTCCTATAGGTTTAATAAATAGACTTTTTAATCAGTTTACTTTTTCGTTCTTGACAACCGGGGCAAATCCAAAATGTTGATTTGGCGAAGTATCGATTTTAATTTCACCAAACCTTGCTTCAAACTTATCAATATTTTCTTTTAATGCTTTTAAAAACATCTTGGCATGCTGTGGTGTTGTAATTATTCGCGCATGAACTTTGGCTTTCGGAACGCCGGGAACTAATCTGGTAAAATCAATTATAAACTCCGCCGGTGAATGGGTAATAATTGCAAGATTCGAATAAATTCCATCTGCTTCTTTCTCACCCAATTCAATATTTATCTGCTGACCTTGTTGTGGTTGATTATTCTGACTCATTACATTCAATTCAATTTATAACGTTATTATTATTTTCTTAACTTATCTGCTTTATTGAAAGCATTAGTTGCATCATCCTGCATACCAAGGATAGCATAAACCTTTCCCAAAAGCTCCCAAACAGCAGGTTTTTCACTTTCATTCTGAACTACTGTTTCCAAGTACGGTAAAGCTTTGCGGTATATTCCTAAATATGCACGGGAACTATCATCATGAGCTTCCAGGGAGTCTCTCATTTCTGTAGCCCATCTAACATATGTAACTGCTAAATTATAATTTGCATTTTCATAATTAGCATCTATTTCAACCGCTTTTTTAAATTGTGCTTCTGCATTTGTATAGTCCTTTGCACCTAAATAAAGAACACCAAGATTGTAGCGGTAATATTTATTCTCCGGTTCTTTTTTCACACCGGCTTTGAAAGCATCCATAGCAACTTCCACTTTGTTTGCTGCTATATAAGAATTAGATAGAGTTAAAAGAAGATCAGAATCATTAGGAAATTCATTTCTTCCTTTTTTCAAAACATTAATTGCTTTATTAAATTGTTCCATTGCTTGCACACTATCCTGAACATCTTTTGATTCTTTATATTTTGACATCAATTTTGTTCCTTTGTCATAAAGTAATTCCCCAAGGAATTTATATCCGTCAAGAGTACTTTTTTTCTCAATTAAAGTTTCAAGTACCGGTATAGCTTTATCGTAATTTTTTTCACTTATGTAAACAAAAGACAGGTTGCGATATGTATCTGCAGAATCAGGTTCAATTTTTATTGCATTTTCAAAAGCATTACTTGATTTATCATAAAGGACTTTTACACTATCCGGATTTTGAGCCTTATTACCTTTTTGATATAAAACTACACCTTTATTGAATAAATTAGCCCAGTAGTAAACTTTAGAATCATTTATATCCTTTGAAAATTTATTGCTTATAGCCAGAGAAGAATCGTAAACATTTACCATTTTACCATATTCCCCTTTTTCACCGTAAACCATTCCAAGCAGATAATATCCTTCATCGCTCTTAGGGTTTTTTGCTATTTCTTCATTAAGTACTGTCAATGCTTTGTCGTAATTTTTCTGCTGAATATACAACTTTGCACTAGTCAATTCAGTAGAAGAACATTCAAACGCAGTAACGGTTAAAGCAATTAATAAAATTGCCGAAATTAATAAATTTTTTTTATACATTCTAACTCCATTTAAAATCGGTTTTGATTCTCAAACTTAAGGTTTTATGTTTCTATAGTCAAGAATATGTACATTGAACATTCTTTTCAAAAAAGGACAATCACATCAGCTATTTAAATTGATTTTGCACTGTAAATAAGATATTTTAACCAATAAAAATGAGGTATTATTGACTGCTGAAGAAATAATTAAAACAGTACCGAAAGTTTTACTCCATGATCATTTGGATGGCGGTTTGAGAGCCGAAACTGTTATTGATCTGGCGAAAAGTGTCAAGTATAACAAACTGCCGACAAAAGATCCCGGAGAATTAGCTGCTTTATTCCATAGTGGAGCAAATAAAGGAAATCTTGTAGAATATTTACAGGGTTTTGAACATACAACAGCAGTTATGCAAACCAAAGAAGGTCTCGAAAGAGTTGCATATGAAATGATGGAAGATATGAAAAATGATGGAGTTTGTTATGTTGAGACAAGATTCGCTCCTGTTTTCCATACCACAAAAGGTCTTTATAATGAAGATGTTGTAAACGCAGTTTTAAATGGCCTCGAAAAAGGATCAAAAGATTTTGGGGTTGGTTATGGATTGATCCTCTGCGGTATGAGAAATATGAAAAATACCCTGGAAATTGCTGAACTTGCAGTTAACTTTAGAAACCAGGGAGTTGTCGGATTTGATTTGGCCGGTGAAGAAGGAGGTTTCCCTCCTAAAAAACATATAGAAGCATTTCAATTTATACAAAGAGCAAATTTTAATATTACAATTCACGCCGGTGAGGCTTTTGGTAAAGAATCAATCTGGCAGGCAATACAATGGTGCGGTGCTCACCGTATCGGCCATGCAACTCATTTAATCGAAGATATTTCTATAGATGAAAAAGGGAACGTTGTAGGTTATGGTGACCTGGCGCAGTATGTATTAGACAAAAGAATACCACTGGAAATTTGCCTGTTAAGTAATGTTCATACCGGAGCAATCGATAAAGTTGAAAACCATCCGTTTGAAATTTTTTATAAAGAGAAGTTCAGAGTTTCTATAAATACCGATGACCGGTTAATGAGTGACACTAATATGACAAAAGAATTCTTAACAGCTATTCAATATTTTAATTTAAATCTTGAAGACGTTGAAAAAATTACAATCAACTCAATGAAATCGGCCTTTATTCCCTATAAAGAAAGACTAAGTTATATTTATAAGATAATAAAGCCCGGTTTCCAGAAAATGAAAGATAATCTGTTATCATTAAAAAACTATTCGGATTCACATGAAGAAACTATTCACAAATTATAATTTTCAATTTGATAAAAATGAAAAGAAATTATTAACAACTTTTTGCAGACAGACACTAAAACAAATAGAAGGGGATAATAAGTATTTTGCTGAAGCAAGAGCATTTAATTCGATTATAGACAAACTAAACGCCAATACTGAGACTATAAAGTTTACTAAAGATGAAAGAACCCGGTTGTCTCATCAGCTTGAAGAAAATATCAAGTATTTAAAAAATCAGACAAAGAAAAGCTGGTTTGTAAAAAAGTGGCTCTACAAATCAATGCTGAACCAGTATGAAAATATTTTAAATGCCCATTTTAATGATTAATTTTTTAATAATATGCAAAGTATGAGGGTATATGGTATAAGGTTATAATGTTATTATTATGCGTTTATACTGTATTCCTTCATTCAAAAGAGGGTAAAATGATTTCTGAAACTGAAAAAACAAATATTAAAGCTCCGCATGGTTCGGATATTTCATGTAAAGGCTGGATACAGGAAGCAGCTATGAGAATGTTAATGAATAACCTGGATCCGGAGGTCGCTGAAAATCCGAAGGAACTGATTATTTACGGCGGCAGCGGGAAAGCTGCCAGAAATTGGGATTGTTACGAGGCAATCATATCTTCTTTAAAAAGGTTGGAAAATAACGAAACCCTGCTAGTTCAATCCGGAAAACCCGTAGGAATTTTTAAAACGAATATTAATTCACCCCGTGTAATTATTTCCAATGCTATGCTGGTTCCCAATTGGGCAAATTGGGATGAATTCAGAAGATTGGAAAATCTTGGATTAACAATGTTCGGACAAATGACTGCAGGAAGCTGGATATATATCGGAACTCAAGGTATACTTCAGGGAACTTATGAAACCTTTGCCGAATGTGCTAGAAAATATTTTACAGGCACATTATCTGGAAAATTTCTCTTGACCGCCGGCTTAGGAGGAATGGGAGGAGCACAACCTCTCGCTGCTACTATGAATGGTGCTGCCTTTCTAGGAATAGATGTTGATAAAAAAAGAATTCAAAAAAGGATTGATACGGGATATATTGATGTTCTTTCCGAGGATTTGGATGAAGCCCTTAATATAATCTTAGAAGCAAAAAAAAATAAGAAAGCACTATCCGTAGGACTAGTAGGAAATGCCGGAGAAATTCTTCCTAAAATATTAGAAAAGGATATTATTCCTGATGTGTTAACCGATCAAACTTCGGCACATGATACACTAAATGGTTATGTACCTATGGAGATGAGTTTGGAAGAAGCATTTGCCGTAAGAAAAAGTAATCCTTCCAAATATATTGCTGCTGCTAAAAAGACTATCGTTGAGCATGTTAAAGCCATGCTGGAATTTCAAAAGAAAGGTTCAGTAACTTTTGATTATGGTAATAATATTCGGGGTGAAGCAAAAGATAATGGATTGCATAATGCTTTTAATATACCTGGATTTGTACCGGAATTTATAAGACCGCTTTTCTGCGATGGAAAGGGTCCTTTTAGATGGGCAGCTTTATCAGGAGACCCTGAAGATATTTATGCAACTGATACAGCAATTAAAGAAACTTTTCCTGAAAATAAATCTTTGTGCAACTGGATAGACCTTGCTCAGAAGAAAGTACATTTTCAGGGCTTGCCGTCAAGGATCTGCTGGCTTGGTTATGGTGAAAGAGCTAATATGGGAAAGATTTTCAATGATTTGGTTGCCTCCGGAAAAGTAAGTGCTCCAATTGTAATCGGTAGGGATCATCTTGATTGCGGTTCTGTTGCCTCACCCAACAGGGAGACCGAAAATATGAAAGATGGAAGTGATGCTATTGCCGACTGGCCTATCTTAAATATATTAATGAATACAATCGGCGGTGCAAGCTGGGTTTCATTGCATCATGGCGGAGGTGTAGGAATTGGAAATTCAATTCATGCAGGAATGGTTATTGTTGCCGACGGGACTAAAGAAGCTGAAACGAGATTAAATAATGTTTTAACTTATGACCCCGGGACAGGAATTATGAGACATGCAGATGCAGGTTATGAAAAAGCTATTGAAAATGCTAAAAAGTTTAATATTAAAATTCCTATGCTGAATAATTAGATACAGATAGGCTATCATTCAGTCATGCAACCAATCACACTCTTTTAACAATAGACAATAGAATTTACCAAAAATTTCATTTACTATATTAAACTTAAAGAGATGCTATTCATCTTTAATTTGCTCTTGTAAATCTTTTGCTTCTGCAAGAACCGAATCATCATTAAGATCTCTTTTGGGACTTGCAATTGTATTCTTTAACATTTCTTTTGCTTTATCATATTCATCTTCCCTGATATATGCTTTTGCAAGATCCAAATAAAACATTCTATAGTTCGGATATAACTTTATTGCAATATTATATTCATCAATTGCTTTATCAATATCAGCCCAGCCTAGTCCTAAAATTGCGCGAGCCGGTGCCCATTTTTCACTGACTTTAGCATTTGTTCTCGCAAGGACATAATGAGCAAGCGCCTGAGTATAATTACTGCCATTCCCCAGGCTTATTGCTTTTTTGCAATCATCCCTAACAGAATTAACAACCGAAGCAACAGAAAAAACTCCCTTGAATAAAGCAATTTTACCATTTGCAATCGCTCTTCTTAAATATGTAATAGATTTATCGGGTGCAAGTTTTACGGCTTTATCTGCAAAGTTATATGCTTTCTGATATTCTGCAAGCTGTACATCTTTTTGTTCACTGGTTTTATCGGGCATTTGCTCGGTCGCATAAACATAAGCGCGGCTAAGTCTCCAATTTACTTCCCAATTATCCGGAGATAATGTATCAGCTTTTTGATAAGCTTCCAACGCTTTTGTAAGGTTGAATTCCGAATCTAAGTAGTTATCCCCTTCTTTAAGAAGTTCCTCCACTGATTGTGGAAATAGGAATTGAGGAGATACAAAAAGGAAAAGCAAAACAAACAGATAATTTCTAATATAGGTTTTCATAAAATGCCCCAGATTTAATCAAAAAGAGTTTTATTAATTTCTTCTTCAGTTTCAGAAGAAATTCCATGATTAAATAAGTCCGTAGCAGCAAGAGAAATAAATTTTGTCCATTTATTATCATTGAGAGTTCCGGATTGTATTGCTCTTTTATATGCATTGGTTTTTGCACTTAACTCATCTGCATGATATAATACAATTGCTTCCATAGTTTTAGGCACAACAGGCGAAGCATACTCAAGTTTCCCTTGATGACTTAAAATTAAATGAATTAAGCAATCCTTGAGATTTTCAGGGAAACCGGGAATCTTTTTAGTTTCTTCATTAATCTTCATTGCAGAAATTACAATATGCCCTATTAGTTTTCCTTTATCAGTATATTCAAAAGCTGAATCAAAGCTCAATTCTTCCGTTTTTCCAAAATCATGCATCATAGCCCCGGAGACTAATAGATTACGATTAAGTTCAGGATGTATATCGCACATCAGATCACATATCTTAATTATTTCCAGTGTATGTTCAAGCAAACCATGTATATATGAATGATGCCATGCTTTTCCGGCAGGTGCATAAGAAAATTTTCTAAAATTCTCTTCATCGAATACTAATTTTAATAAAGCTTTTAACTTACTTTCTGAAACTGCTTCCAATCTATTAAAGAATTCATTTTTCATTTCATCCAAATCTCTTACTGATTTTTCCATAAAATCAGATGGATCAATTCTATCTGCAGGTTCTGCAAATCTTATATTAGTAATTCTTATTTGGGGTGAACCCTGGTATTCTTCCATAAAGCCGGTAACAAAAACTACATCGCCGTTTTTTATTCTTTCAAAAAACGAATCAAAATTATCCCAGACATTACTTGATATGGTTAAAGTTTTATCCGCCAATTCAAGAGACAGGTATTGTTTATTGGATTTGGCTGTACGAACATCACATTTTTTTACTAAAAGGAAATGTTTAACTATATCCCCTTTTTTTAAAGCATTTAATTCGTTCTGATTGAGCATGTGTTATCTTTTGATTTATTTAATAATTTCCAGGATACTTTCTTTTGGCAGATGCGCAACTACAGACCTGTTAAGAAGATCAATCGAAACAGCAAGAGTTCTTCCTCCATCAACTTCCTGAACGACACCTACTACGTTTTCAAAAGGTCCTTCCTTAATTCTAACTTTTGCTCCCGGGACCAAACCTTCGGCTATATAAAAATCTGCTTCATTTCTGAGCATGTTTTTTAGATTTTCAATTTGCCAATCGGGAATTTTAGCTGGTCTGCCCCTTTCGGTTAAACATCTGACTACGGCATTTTGTTCAAGTGATATTATTCTTTCTTTCTCATTTACATAAACAAAAATATAACCCCTGATTAATGGTTCTGTAATTTTCTTTTTCCTATCACTCCATTGTCTATACTTAACAACTGTTGGCAGATAATACTCCACCTCGTGTGCACCGATTTGTTCCGCCGCTTTAAATTCACTTCTCGATTTAGTGTAAAGAGCAAACCATGATTTCGAAATAACATCCTTATTTTTTTCTATCATTTTTTAATAACTGCTTTTCTGCCAACGGAATAATACGTAAAATTTTGTTCGTTCATTTTATCCGGATCATATAAATTTCTTCCGTCAAAAATTACAGGTGCTTTAAGCAATGAAGTTATTTTATTGAAATCCGGATTTCTAAATTCATTCCATTCAGTAGTGATTATAAGTGCATCAGCCGTTTCAAGAGCTTCATAAGAGCTTTCACAATATTTTATCTTATCCCCCAGAACGGCTTTAGCTGTTTCAATTGCTTCAGGATCATATGCCGAAACTGAAGCTTCTTCTTTTAGAAGTCTTTTCATTAATGAAATTGCAGGTGCTTCGCGTACATCATCTGTGTTGGGTTTAAACGCAAGTCCCCAAACAGCAAAATGTTTCCCAGCAAGATTTTTATTGAAATGTTCAAAAATTTTAGCAAAGAAAATGTCAACCTGTTTTTTATTTACATCATAAACAGATTTAAGGATTTTAAAATCATATTTATTTTCGTTTGCAGTATTAATTAAAGCAATAACATCTTTGGGAAAGCATGAGCCTCCGTATCCAACACCCGGGAATAAAAATCTTTTTCCAATTCTTGAATCCGACCCTATCCCTATTCTGACTTTATCTACTTCTGCGCCGGTTAATTCACATAGATTTGCAATTTCATTCATAAAAGAAATTTTTGCTGCTAAAAATGAATTTGCAGCATATTTAGTCATTTCAGCTGATTTTTCATCCATAAAATAAACAGGATTCCCGGAACGAACGAAGGGTTCATATAGTTCATCCAGAATCATCTTAGTTTTTTCATTGCTTGTCCCGATTATAACTCTTTCAGGTTTCATGAAGTCTTCAACGGCCATCCCTTCCCTTAAAAATTCCGGGTTGGATGCTACATCAAATTCAAATTCCGGAGCATGTTTTTTAATTACATTTTTTACTTTTTCACTTGTACCGACCGGGACAGTGCTTTTATCAACAATTATTTTAAAACCAATTTTAGGATTTTCTTTAAATATTTTACCAAGATCATCTGCAACACCCAGGATATATTTTAAATCAGCACTTCCATCTTCATCCTGAGGTGTTGGCAAACATAAGAAGATAATACTTGATTTTATTACAGCATCTTTCAGGACAGTAGTAAATTTTAATCTTCCGTCTTTAATATTCCTTTCGAATAGCAGTTCAAGGCCAGGCTCAAAAATGGGAACAATACCTTTCTGCATTTTTTCAATTTTATTTTTATCTATATCAACACAGAGAATATTATTACCGGTTTCAGCAAAGCAAGTACCGGTTACTAATCCGACATATCCCGTACCGATTACAGCAATATTCAATTCGACCTCCCTTTAACTAAGTAAAAATCTTATAATTAAATCTAAAAAATATTTTTATTAATCCATATTTTCAAGAATGGTGTTAAATAATAAATACCTTTGCAACATCGGCAATGAGTGAGGGCTGGTTAATTAATGCGGTGACAAATATTCTTCCAAGCGTTCTTTTATTTTGGGGAACTTTATTAAATGATTCAGCTATCTTATTAAACTTTTCATCAGAAAAATTGTAAATACCGTTTTTTAACCGGTTATATATTTCATGTTTTTTTCCGACCCTATCATGCCATTCCTTGTCATAAGTAAAAATATGTTCAAGCTTGTTCATTTTAACTGCTTCGCCGGCAATCCTTCCCGCAATACTTCCTCCTATCATTCCTGAAGAAATACCGCCGCCGCTTAACGGATTAACCTGCCTAGCTGCATCACCAGCCAATAAAATACCAGGTGAAGATATTTTACTTAAAGTTATAGTTGAAGGCACTCCTCCTGCAATTGAAGTAAGAACCGGTGCATCAGGATATTTCTTTTCCATAAATTGATTTAAAAATGATAAGGCGGAACGATTTTTACCAACCAATCCACTAACTCCCAAACCTATATTTGCTATATTTTTCCCTTTTGGGAAAACCCAAAAATATCCGCCCGGTGCATAGTCCTGTCCGAAATAAAAATACAAAGTATTCTGATCTGCAGAAATATTTGAAGCAGTAATTTGAGTACAACATTCCATATCTCTAAAATCAACATATGTTTTTATTCCGGCCCATCGGCCTACCCTTGATTCAACACCATCAGTTCCGATTACGATTTTAGATTTTATTTCTTTTTGCTCGCCCTGAAATTCATATTTAACACCCGTCACCTTATCATTTTCAATAATTAATCCATTAACATAGGCACGGGTTAAAATTTCTGCCCCTGCATTTGCTGCTGTTTTTGCAAGTTCGTAATCAAAAATTCTCCTCTCGAGCACATAACCGGAATCATCAAATTCGATTAAAGCTTCATTTCCATCCGGAGCATTAAGAGAAAACCTTGTAATATGTGCGGTGATCCATTTTTCATCAGGTTCAATAAAATTTTCAACACCTTTCTTACTTATTGCTTCACCGCATCTGACAGGGTATCCGACGTCTCGATCTTTCTCAAGCATTAATACAGAAACACCTTGTTCAACTGCAAATCGTGCTGCCATAGAACCTGCCGGTCCTGCTCCAACCACTATTATATCATATTCATTCTTCATAAATTATTTTACTGCATTTAACTGTTAAAAAATAATCTCATTTAGAATAGTCAATTAACTTTAGGCAGTATGCAAAATAGAAACATATAATTAATTTTTATCAGATTTTCTTAAATATTTTTCCGGATTTTCGATCATGTGATTTATTAGTCTACCAATTTCTTCTGATTTAGTAAAAAGCTTTTTGTATAAATTTTGATCTATAAAATTGCATTCTAAAGAAAAATCAAGCCAAACTTGTGTTTCACTATTTTCCATATCTGCATCAGAACTTTTTGAAATAAAATATGCCTGGTATTTTCTTTTTCTATATGCTTCTGCGATGCATGAACAAACAGAGTAAGAAGAATTTCTAATTTGCGATATTAATCCAAAATTTTCTTCAAGTGGAAAAGCTTTTGAAATATTAAATATTTCCATTGTAGGAGAAAAGACTTTTTTATAAACCGTTAAATCTCTAAATGAAGAGTTTATCTTTCCCTCCTGAATTAAAAAAATTTTTATGTTTTTGCTGATTGCAAATTGATTTATTTGCCTACTGTACTATCACTCCTTCACGATTAAACTTAATTACTTCGATCGGACAACTCCAAACACATTTAGCACAATTTGTACAACGAACATCAATTATAAATATTTCAGCTTCTTTTAATTCAATAGCATCTTCAGGACAAACTCCAACACAGCATCCGCAGAAATCACATTTATTAGGTAAAATTTCTATTAACAATTTTCCGGTTTTTGCCTGGCGATATTCCATTAATTAACTTTATCTTGAAAAATATATCAAATCAAATTGCAATTATAATAAAACATCAAAAAATAAATTAAAGAATAATAAATCAAAAGTTATTAATTTAAGATTAAAAAGGATAAAGTTTAAGTTAAGGATTAAAAATAATTTTTAATATTTTACCGCTATTCTTTAATTAAAACATTTACACTTTGAATAAAATAATTGGTTTAAAACCAGAAAGGGGTTCCGGTTTAATAAGAGCCACTGCTTTTAACAATGCAATATTGTAAAGATGGTACAATTTATTTTTTTACCGACTATAAAAAAAATGAATGACTTTTTAAATAAAAGGTTAGATATACTAATTCTCCCATGTAGCCGGATTAAAAATAGACCAGGATAAAAAATCCCGGCCTTGTTATAAGTTCCATTTATTTCTTTCCTGATACCGTTACACTGAACATACCCCTTACATTATCCTTGAAAGACTGGATTTCTTCAGAACTAAAATTTTCCTCTAAAAAAGAATCAGGAAGAGGTGTCGATTGACTTCGCTTTATTTCAATGTCTCTAAAACCGGCTTCCTTTATTATATTAAGATATTCATCCTGTTCAATAGCACCTGATACACATCCCGCGTATAACGACGCTGACTTTTTAAATTCTTCATTAATTTTTCCTTTTAATACAATATCTGAAACACAAAAATGGGCGCCGGTTTTTAAAATTCTGTAAATTTCCGAGAATGCTTTCTTTTTATCCGGAACAAGATTAAGAACACAATTTGAAATGACTACATCTGCTATTTCGTTATCAAGCGGCATATTTTCAATTTCACCAAGCTTAAACTCAATTTTATGATAACCGAATTTTTCATTATTTTTTATTGCCTTCTTAATCATCTCTTCTGTAAAATCCAATCCTATAACTTTACCTTGCTCGCCAACAATTGCTCTGGCAATAAAAACATCGTTTCCTGCTCCTGAACCTAAATCCACGACTGTATCACCCGCTTTAATTTCTGCCAATTCTGTTGGGACGCCGCATCCCAACTTTAGGTCGGCCTCTTTAACATATCCCTCTACTTTAGAATATTCGTCTTTCAAAATTTCATACCCGGATTCTTTATCTGAACCGCAGCATGATTTTTTATTAAACGCAACTGCAATTTCAGTATATTTTTCTTTTACCATTTCTTTTAACTCATTGTCGGTAACCATGATAGTTCTCCTTTTAAAGTTTAACAATTACAAACTTGTGAGAAAAATTTATCCAGTTTTTTTTTTGCTTCCTTAACGACTTTATTATCAATACAATAACAGACTTTTGGACCTTCAATTTCCCCTGTTATCAATCCTACCCTTTTTAATTCTTTTAAATGCTGCGAAACGGTTGATTGTGAAAGTGGAAGCAAATCAACAATTTCACCGCACATGCAGACATTCATTTGGGCCAATATTTTCAATATACTGACTCTTGCGGGATGGGATATAGCCTTTGCTAGGTCGGAAAGCCAAATTTCTTCCTGTGTAAATTCTTCTTTTTTTGAAAATGCCATAAATAGCTCCATTGTATATCGTAAATATACGATATAAATTTATCAAAATCAAGATGCTTTTATTCTTTAAAAAATTGGAGGATTGAATCGGGATAAGAGGAAAATAATTTTATTAATCTTTATAATTTAGATAGAACCAATTCTGTTATTCTTTTTGCATCATCAAAATATTCTGCTTTAACTTCTATATATAATCTCCCTCTCAAAAGAACATGTACTATTGATTGCTTTTCAGATTCATTATGAATTACGTAAGATTCATCACCATAACCGGTTAGATTTTCTACTGTTGCTTTTTGATTAAGTCCCGTCACATTTTCTAATGCAGATTCTGAATTTTCAAATAATGATGCTGGATAAAACCATATTGCACAATATTCATAATTATCAGCTCCCGGCGGATCTATTTCATATTCACAACCTTGAGTAGTCCCATAGTCCGAATGTTGCGGTTGTTTTAAAACACTTCCACCTATTTTTTCGGCTAAAAGCTCTGGAGATATAAGTTCACATATATTTACTTTTAAGATATTTGAATTTGACCGAACATTATTAATAAATTTTGCGGAGTTACTATTTATCTTGTCCGGGTTTTGGTAAGATTGGTTTGAACACGACACAAATATTATTAAAGAGACAACAGCAAAAATTTTTATGATGTTCATTTAAATCACTTTATGAATTAGTAATACAAAAAAGTTAATAATATTTAATATTTTAGCAAAATAAATATCAATGATGTTCAAGACTATGTTTACCCGACTTTCCGTTTGACCTTGATAAATCAACAGGTTTACTTTTGAAAGCAGTTATTCCATAAATTATTCCGATAAAGATGAATCCTAATGAAACAATTGGAATAACAATAGATTTATAGTTGTAAACAGACAAGAACAAACCAATCGAACCTGTAGAGATACAAAAGATTGAAATTATATACGCAGTTAATTTAGTAACAAATTTTAATGATTTATTTTGAATCATATGAATAAAAGTCTTTACAGCACGTATAATAAATTTAATTCGCTAGATTATAATTTTAACTTTACAATAAACTATTCTTCTATAAAAATATAAGTTGTATTTAAAAGAACATAATCTATTAATTTTTAAGAATCAATATTATTCAATATGATTAAAAATGCGGAAAGTATATTTTTATGAATCGGCAAAACTCTTTTTTCATCGTACAACTAATGAAAAAAGTTTTTTACAATAACATCTGTTAATGTAAAAATTACACATAATTCTTTATTTTACCCTTTACACCCTTGTTTATTATTATTTATATTTCACAACTTTTTAGGAACAAATATTGCATTGACTTACATTTTTATAACAAACTATATGAAAACTATCAAAATATCAGCTATAATATCATTTTCAATTCTATTTTCTATACTACTATTCGGATGTTCGGCATCTAATAATTCTACTTCAAATGAAAATGATAAAAACGGTACAAACTTTGTTATAGGTCAAATCCTGATGGTAAATAATGAACCATTTTCAGAAGTTGCTATTGTAACTGAAAAATCTGTTTATTTAATGGATATCCCTGAAGATGTAAGAAAAACTCTTTATCAGAATCAGGGAAGAACAGCAAAGGTTTATTATACCAGTTATTCTATTAATGATGAATCAGTTAAGGTATTAAAGGCAGACAAAATAGAGATCATGGAAAAGTAATTAGAATCTTTGATAATAAAAAATTAAAGAAAACAGCAGAGAACTTAATGAACAAATATTTTATTTCAATTGCTATTGCCTTTCTACTATTTATAAATATGGCAGGGCAAACGTACGGACAAAAAAATCAGACAGGTATCCTAATAAAAGATGATAATACAGATAGTTATCCGATTGCCGGCAGTGATCTTCTTAAAGATGAATATTTAAAAACTGCACAATTTTTAAAAGATAATCCCGACTACTTTTCTCAGATAAAATTAAGAAAAACTACCGCATGGAATTTCACTGTAGGAACAAAAAGATTCTGGACGGCATATAATTATGAAACTAGTAGTGAATATTCCGTTTCTTCAACATGTAAAGCTGTAGGTACCCATTGTTATGTTTTTGTTGCAGATAATGTGTGGGGCACCTATGTAGATTCAAACGCTGTTCTTGTTGTTGTAAATGATTTTGATAATCAAACTCCTGCAGATCCAAATAAAGGGATTTACCAAACAGATGTTGATACATTTGGTGATCCGCCGGACGCAGATAATGATCCCAGAATCATAATCTTAATTCTTGATATACAGGATGGTTATTCCGGTTCAGGTGGATATGTAGCAGGATATTTTTCATCTGGAAATGAAACAAGAGGAGCAGGCCAGGCTGCAGAAATATACTTTATGGACGCTAATCCTACAAATCTTAAAACAACAACGGGATTAAACAATGCACTTTCAACTGCTGCGCATGAATTCCAACATATGATAAACTGGAATTATCATAAAACCAATCCTGAATTAACATTTATTAATGAAGGATTGTCAATGACTGCTGAAGTGGTCTGCGGTTATGGTGTTTCAATGCAATCCCTTTATGCAAATGAACCAAACCACTATTTATTTGATTGGAGATCCAATGATAGGACTCTAGTATTAAATGATTATGCAAGAGCACAACGTTTTTTCCTATTCTTAAAAGAGCAATTTGGTGTTAATTCCTTAAAGCAAATTGTCCAGGATAGCTATACAGTTGGTTTAGTCGGGATCGCCGGTTTAAACAAAGTTTTATCACAATATTATTCTACATCTCTAGGTAAAGTATTTTTAAACTGGGAAATCGCTAACGGATTGAATAATACTAATGTAAATCCTGCATACGGATATATATATCAGCCAATACCGGTATCTACCGGAACCAGTATAATTAATCCTGATATTAACTTGACTTCCAGTACACTTCAAAATTTGGGAGCTGAATATTTTACATATTCAAAATCTTCTAATTTGAAAGTAACATTTTCATCAAACGGCAGCAATATTATAGTGAAAGCTCTGGAGATAGGTTCAAGTTCATCGAGAGTAGTTAATGTTCCGATAAATTCTGCTTTTACTGAACCGGATTATCCTAATGTATATAATACAATTCGGTTTGCTGCAATCGATACCAATTTAGCATCAACTCAGGATTATCAATATCAATCATCCGGGACAATTACAAGCACAGTTACTGAATTAAAATATGATAATGCCGACAATAAAGCTGTGCTAGGTGCATGGAACTTATCACCAAATGATACTATTGCAGTTTTTTTCGATGGTTTGCCAGGAACCTATATAGATTCACTAGTTGTTGGCTTAAGGAACGATAAAGAGATTACAGGAAGTATATTTAGTGTTACTAATAATGAAAGACCGGGTCATATTATTTCGAATCAGTTTACTTTAAAGGGAACTTCTATACCTGCTAAGCCGTTTTCGGTTCCATGGCCTAATATGGTAAAGGTTGATCTACGCAATCAAAATATTGATGCAAGTAGTAAATTTTGCGCAGTATTTGTCTATACGGGTGATAATGGAAATAATATTGTAATTACACCAAGAACTCCTGTGGAATACTATCACAGCTTAACTTATCTAAGCCAACCTTCATCAGGTTCTCCAGGGTGGTTTTATTTAACTGCTTCTGACAGTACAATAGGTGTTTATGTAATCCGGGCTTATGTAAGTCTGATTACAGATGTAGCTAAACAGGAAATTGAATTGACACCAGCTACATATTCATTGTCGCAAAATTACCCAAATCCGTTCAATCCGAGTACGACTATAAATTTTCAGATCGCCAGAGATGGTTTTGTTTCATTAAAAATCTATGACATTTTAGGAAACGAAGTTAAAACACTGGTTAATGGATATATTAATAGAGGTTCCCATCATGTAGAGTTTAGCGGAGCAGGATTATCCAGCGGAATATATTTCTACAAACTTCAAACTGATGGTTATACTGCAGTAAAAAAACTGATGCTTCTAAAGTAATTTCGGAACGAGGATTAAATTCACAATCCAAAATCCGAATTCCGCATTAGGTTATCTTATTAGGTTGATAATAATATTTCTCTTCCAACTTCTGCCTTATAAACTTTTATTTCTTTAAATTGCTTCAATATACTTGAACCAATCCAATCGATTGCATCAGTATCTCCATGTACAAGGATTATATTTTCAGGCCTTAACCTTTTAACAATTTCCAACAGATCTTCTCTTTTAGAATGGGCAGTAAAACGGAATTTCTTAATTGTACATTTTATTTCTTCTTCATTTCCAGATTCAGAGAACTTTATTTTTTCTCCCTTTGTTGAATTGGCGATTTTGTATCCAGGTGTTGATTCTTCCATGTAACCGACAGTAAAGATTGCAGATTTTTTTTGTTTAATCCACCTTTTAGCTAAATTATAAGATACAGTTCCTTTTATCATCATACCGCTTGAAGCAAGCACAATACAAGGTGATCTAAAGAAATCATTCGGATCTTCAACTTCGTATAAATTCTTCTGCGGAATCGAACTTAATTCAAATTCAGGATCATTCATATTTACTACATACCTGTTGTAATCATAAACCCTGTTGATTTTTGTACCTAGACCACCTGTATAGATATCAGCATTTGCTATTTTTCCATTTTGAATTAGATTCCATAATGTTTTTAAGATTTCCTGGGTTTTACCTAAAGAAAAAACAGGAATTAATACGGAACCCCCGTCATTAAATATTTTGTTAATTGATGAAGCAAGTCTCTCCGCTTGTATACTCCAACCAGATATATCTGAGGATTCAGTTGCGCCATACGTTGTTTCCAATATCAAAACATCAATTTTGCTTTTGGGAAGATCTGCTCCTTTTATCATTGGCTGGCTTGCTAAATTTATATCACCAGTGTAATAGTAATTCTTTTTACTCACCCCGTGCCGAATTAAAATCCCTGCCGATCCCAGTATATGCCCGGCATCATAAAATTCTACTTCTGTTTTTCCATTATTTCTGTAACCTTTGATTTGAAATTTTTCATTATATGCTTTATAGTCAATCATTTTAATCAGGAGATCAACTTCATCATGAGTAAAAACTTCAAAGCTATCATCAGCAACTTGCTCTTTAAGAATTGAAACTGAATTATGAAGAGTTAATTCTGCTAATGCCCTGGTTTGGGGTGTAGTAATGATTTTTAAATATGGAAATCTTTTTATAAGAAAAGGTAACGAGCTTAAATGATCCTGATGAGCATGTGAAATGAAAACATAATCCAGAGGTAAATTATTAAGTAAATCAAAATCCGGCAAAGATTCCAATCCTATTTTTTGAGGATGCATCCCGCAGTCCAAAATTATTCCCGTATCATTCAAGTTCAAATAATAACAGTTTGCCCCTATTTCCTGTGCCCCGCCGACCGGAAGAAATTTTATCATAATTTAATGATACATTTTAAATACTTAAAGATTCTAATATTTATACAAGGGATATATTTTTTTGATAGCTGCTATTTTAATTCTACAGGTTTTTCATTCTCTTTGAATAACCCGATTAAAGTTTGATCTTTTTTAGGTGTCGGTCTGTTTCCATCAGTATAAATAATTAATTTTTTATTTTCATCTATTATAAAAAAAGGAATTACAATATCCGTATCATATTTCTTTAAGAAAGAATCGTAATCAAATTTCCCGGTTATATTTGTTGACTTAACTTGTTTATTACTATTAAAACGTTCATTAAGGTAATAATAGGTATATTCTGTTCCAAATAAAATCTGTCCTCTCAATTCGGTTGAGACTTTTTTCCCTTTGTTTTCCACACGTTCCTCGACAGATAATTGGAAAACGCCTTTGCTCCCGAATACTCTTGAGAAATAAATTGTCGCCAATGAGTTTACTTCTTTATTTGATGTCATTGCCAATAAATATCCGATTCCATTTAAATCGATGTCATTTAAAATAGATTCCGATAAAATGCTTCCCTGAAAAGTTGATAAATTCTCCATTCTTGCTGCTCTTATATTATGATAATTACTATCTACTAGCAGTACTTTTATACCTTTACTTTGAAGAATTTTTCCAATAGCCCTTGATAAAGGATGAGCTCCTAAAATAAGGCAGCCTTGCGGATTAGTATTTGCAATTCCCAACCATTTGGCAAGCGGGATAGCACTTAATCCGTAAACACTAATAGTTACGATAATAACAAAAAAAACAAGAGGCACTATTTGCTCTGAACCCTTAATCCCCTCTCTAAAAAGTTCAATTGCAAACAAAGAAGAAATAGCTGCTGCAACTATACCTCGAGGAGCCATCCATGATAAATATAATTTTTCTTTCCAGTTCAGTTTTAAGCCAATAGATGATAAATAAACAGCTGCCGGCCGTATGATAAAAAGAAGTGCAAGTACAAATAAGAAACTATTAAAATTTAAAATATCAAAGTCAGATATTCTTAAACGGGCAGATAAAATTATAAACAGAGAAGAAATTAATAGAATTCTAAGATTTTCCTTAAATTCAATTATATGTCTTACAGCTACTGTATTTTGATTAGCCAGGAATACACCCATTATTGTAACTGCAAATAAACCGCTTTCAGGTTGAATTAAATTTGAAGCAGTAAAGACAGCAACAACAAAAGAAAGGGAAACTGGATTATGTAAAAAGTCAGGTATAAGTTTTCGCTTTAACAGAAAAACAATTAAGTACGCTCCTATCAAACCTATTGATGTACTTAAAATGATTGTCTTTAAAATTACAAATGCTACTTGTAAAGTCGCTTCCCTTATCCCGGCGGAAATAATTACTTCAAGCACAAGAATAGATAAGAGTGCACCTATAGGATCATTAACTATTCCTTCCCATTTTAGTATTGAATTAATTTGCCCTATAGGTTTTACATGCCTGAGAAGAGGAAGTATAACGGTCGGTCCTGTAACAACCAGTATAGCTCCGATTAAAATAGAGGGTTCTAATTCCAAATGAACTATGTAATATGCTGCGGCAGAAGTTAAAATCCATGTAACAAATATTCCTATCGAGATTAAATTTCTTACAACCCCGCCTACAGAACGTAATTCTGATAATCTGAGACTTAGCCCGCCCTCAAATAAAATAACAGAGACAGATATAGATACAATCGGGAAAAGTAATTCTCCGAAAAAAACATCAGGTTTTATTATTCCAAGATAAGGCCCGGAAATAAATCCGGCTATTAATAATAATAATATTGAGGGGAGTCTGAAACGCCATGAAATCCATTGCACAAGTATCCCTAATATTATAATTAGTGCTAATCCGACTAATAAATTTTCACTCAATATAGACCCTGTTATGTTAAAAGTTATTGTGAAGATTGTTGATTAACTGCTCTATGACTTCAGTACATTAGATAGAATATTTTAATATTGAGATAAAATTAAACTATTAAAGAAAAGGGAAAATTATTTTTGAAATATATCCTTAAAGGAATCAGCTTAGAAATGAAAATTCTTATAAACTAAGAATCTCTCTATGCAATAAGATAAATAAATAATTATAGATTCTGAAACATATTTTATTAGAATATCATGTGTCACATGACCTTGGATTCTCGTTTTATATTTTTATTTTATAAATCATAACAAGAATTAATCAGAAATTTAATTAACGTGAGGTAACATTGCAGACCGCTGCAGGACATTCTTCATTGCTTTGGCCGCTTCTTTTATATACGGGTGCAGTTGTACTGTTAGTAAGTATAATAGTAGGTTTATCTTACGTTTTAGGTCAAAGACATAAAGAGACTGAAACCGATGATCCATATGAGTCAGGAATTAAAATAACAGGAGATTCCAGAATTCGTTTCCCTGTTCACTTCTATATTGTTGCTATGTTTTTTGTAATATTCGATCTTGAAGCTGTTTTTATTGTTGCGTGGGCAATTTCGCTAAAAAATGTAGGATGGACAGGATATATCGGGGTACTGGTATTTACTTTCATTCTTATTGCAGTATTGGTATATGAATGGAAAATCGGTGCTCTGGATTTTGGTCCCAATGGCAAAAAAATATTAGAAGCTATGAAAAAAAAAGGATAAAGATTGCAGAGAAATTATAATTTTCCCACTTTGAAAATTGAGCATTTACAAATAGAAGATGTTTGTTAAAACTTTTTATGCAAGGTAATATAAAATGAAATGGTGGTTAACTAAAACATTAGACTCTTCAGTTCCTTTAAGCGGAAACAGCTCTTTTGAGGAAACTATAAAACAAAGTATTATACTAAGCAGGTTGCAGGATCTTCTTGCATGGGGAAGAAAAAATTCAATGTGGCCTTTTAATTTTGGTCTATCATGCTGTTATGTTGAAATGGCTACAAGTATTACAAGCCGATATGACATTTCACGTTTTGGTGCCGAAGTAATCCGCGGAACTCCCCGTGAAGCCGATGTTATGATTATTGCCGGAACAGTTTTTATTAAAATGGCTCCTATAATAAAAAGATTGTATGAACAGATGATGGAGCCACGCTGGGTAATTTCTATGGGTTCATGTTCTAATTCAGGCGGGATGTATGATATTTACAGTGTTGTACAGGGTGTTGATAAATTCATGCCTGTTGATATGTATGTCCCGGGATGCCCGCCAAGACCCGATGCATTCATGGAAGGTTTGGTTTTACTCAGAGATGCTGTAGGTAAAGAAAAAAGACCTTTAAGCTGGGTAGTTGGTCCTCAGGGCGTAACCAAAGCTGAAAAAACTTCTATGAAAGAAATTAAAAGAGAACAAAGAATGAAGATGACTGAAATAAAATCACCTGAGGAGATATGATAATAAAAGTCAAAATTTAAAATTCAAAAGTCAAAATTTATAACATAGATATGATTGTTGTAAGCTTAAATATGGTTCTCTGACAGGACAAAAAAGTTTTACCAATCTGATCTTGTTGAAGACTTAAAAAAGATTAAGTTATGAATGATGTAAATTCGGTTAGAGATAATTTAAGAACAAAATTTGGTGAGAATAAATTTACAGAGCAAAAAACTCATGATCATTTTCCAACTCTTTGGGTATCACCTAATAAGATAGTTAATGTATTATCATATTTAAAGAAGGAGATTGACAGACCGTATAAAATGCTGTATGATCTAACAGCAATTGACGAAAGAGCCCGCGCACAAAAAGATAACCAGCCGGATAGTGATTTTACAGTTGTTTACCATCTGTTGTCTTTTGATCGTAACGATGATATAAGATTAAAAGTTGCATTAAAAGAGGATTCATCAAATGTTCCCAGCATTACTGGTGTCTGGCAAAATGCAGACTGGTATGAGCGGGAAGCGTTTGATATGTTCGGGATTAATTTCGAAGGACATCCTCATTTAAGAAGAATCTTAATGCCTTTTACGTGGGAGGGGCATCCGCTTCGCAAAGAACATCCGGCACGTGCAACGGAAATGGGACCTTTTCAACTTCCCCCAGATAAACAAGAAGCAGAACAGAAAGCTTTGCAGTTTCATCCTGAACAATGGGGACTTGCAAGGAGATCTGAAAATAGCGAATTTATGTTTTTAAATCTCGGACCACAGCATCCCGGAACACACGGCGTGCTACGTCTTGTTTTACAGCTTGATGGAGAAGAAATAGTTGATATTGTTCCGGATATCGGTTTTCATCATCGTGGTGCAGAAAAAATGGCTGAAAGACAATCATGGCATACCTTTATACCATATACAGATAGAATAGACTATTTAGGAGGTGTGGTTAATAATCTTGCTTATGTTCTGGCAGTTGAGAAGTTAGCAGGAATAAATGTACCTGATCGGGCAAATGTAATACGAATAATGATGAGCGAATTCTTTAGAATTGCAAGTCACCTTGTATGGTATGGAACCTTTGCACAAGATGTTGGAATGCTTTCACCAGTTTTTTATATGTTCACCGATCGTGAAAAAATTTTTGATATAGTTGGTGCCATATGTGGTGACAGAATGCACCCCAACTGGTTTCGTATTGGCGGTGTTGCTCAGGATCTTCCCAAGGGATGGGACAAAATGGTAAAAGAATTTGTCGATTATTTCCCGCCAAAGTTAAAAGAATATGAAAAGCTGGTATTAAAGAACAGGATATTTAAAGCAAGAACAGTTGGTATTGGTGCCTATACTCGTGAAGAAGCTATTGAGTGGGGAATAACAGGCCCGGGTTTAAGGGCAACTGGGTATGATTGGGACTTTAGAAAAAAAAGACCATACTCGGGTTATGAACAATTTGAATTTGATATCCCTACAGCACAGAATGGTGATGGCTTTGATCGCTCTCTCGTACGTGTTGAGGAAATGAGACAGTCGCTAAGAATCATCGAGCAGTGCTTAAATAATATGCCCGAAGGTCCTTACAAATCCGATAATCCGAAAGCTACTCCCCCGCTTAAAGAAAAAACAATGCACGATATTGAAACTCTGATTACTCATTTTCTAAATGTAAGCTGGGGACCGGTAATTCCTCCCGGCGAAGCGTTTCATGGAATTGAAGCAACAAAAGGAAATAACGGTTATTATCTAATTAGTGATGGGAATACATCATCATACAGAACAAGGATAAGAACGCCCTCTTTTCCGCATATTCAAATGGTTCCATATATAAGCAAAGGTTATACAGTAGCAGATTTATTATCAATTTTAGGGAGTATTGATTTTGTATTAGCAGATATAGATAGATGAGAGCAAGTTCAGGTGTAAGATCAAGTAAAGACAATTGGATGACTAATAAATGACAACAAATAACTCCGGACTTAGTTCTTCGAATATGTCCTGGTCTCTAATTACTAACGACTAAATACTAAGTACTAGCTTATGTTGACAGAAGAAGAATTAAAAGAAATAAACGAACATGTAAAACAGTATCCGCATAAAAGAGCTGCATGCATCGAAGCATTAAAAGTAGTTCAGAGAAAAAGACGGTGGATATCTGATGAAAGCTTAAATGATATTGCAGGAGTTCTTGAAATGACTCCTGATGAATTGGAAAGTGTAGCAACATTCTATAACCTCGTGTTTCGTAAACCGGTCGGCAGACATGTAATATTAATATGCGACAGCATTAGCTGCTGGGTAATGGGTTTTGAAAAAATATTGGAACACATTCAAAATAAACTTGGAATTAAATACGGTGAAACTACTAGAGATGATAGGTTCACTCTTTTACCTATACCATGTTTAGGAACATGTGATCATGCGCCTGCTTTAATGATCGATAATGATTTACACAGAGATTTATCGATTGATAAAATCGATAAAATATTAGAGAAGTACGAATAAATTTTTGAGTCAAAAGCCTATTAAAATGGAAAAGCCTTTAACTAAAAATATAGATCTTAATCGCGGACCTTTAAATCTGAAGGATTATGAAAAAGCCGGCGGCTATCAATCTGTAAAGAAAGTATTAAAAGAATTTGAACCAAAACAAGTACAACAGATTGTAAAAGATTCAAACTTGAAAGGACGTGGAGGTGCAGGATTCGGTACAGGTATGAAATGGGGTTTTGTACCCATGGGTGATGATGCTCCGAAGACAAAATATCTTATTTGTAATGCTGATGAAATGGAACCAGGCACTTTCAAAGACAGGGTTCTCCTTGAAGGGAATCCACACCAGCTAATTGAAGGAATGATCGTCAGCGCTTATGCAATCCAGGCAAGTGATGCTTATATATTTTTACGCTGGGCTTATAAAGTTTCCGCTTCCCTATTGGAAAAATCAATCGCTGAGGCTTATGAAGCAGGTTATTTAGGCAAAAATATTCTGGGTTCGGGTTATAATCTTGATATGCACTTGCATACCAGTGTTGGAAGATATATGTGCGGAGAAGAAACTGGCTTATTAAATGCACTTGAAGGGAAAAGGGCGCAACCACGGGCTAAGCCTCCCTTTCCGCAGGTAAGTGGATTGTTTGGAAAACCTACAATTGTAAATAATGTCGAAACATTATCATGTGTTCCGCATATTATAAACAATGGAGCAGCATGGTTTAAAGGATTGAGTTTATCCGATGACGGCGGAACGAAAATTTACGGTGTAAGCGGAAAAGTAAAAAAACCGGGAACATGGGAATTACCAATGGGAACCACTGCCAGGGAAATAATTTTCGAATATGCCGGCGGGATGCAGGATGGTCTCAAATTTAAGGGTGCACTTCCCGGTGGCGCTTCTACCGATTTTTTAATTGAAGAACATCTTGATGTTAAAATGGATTTCTCATCTGTACAAAAAATAGGCAGCAGATTAGGTACGGGTACAATGATTATTCTAGATGACCAAACCTGCCCGGTTGGAATGGTTCTTAACCTGCAGCATTTCTTTGCACAGGAATCTTGCGGGTGGTGTACTCCGTGCCGTGACGGCCTCCCGTGGGTTGAAAAAACTTTAAGAGCAATTGAGGAAGGAAATGGTAAAATGGAAGATCTAGATACTTTATCATTTCATACTCATTACCTTGGACCGGGAAATACTTTTTGCGCTCTGGCACCCGGTGCTATGGAACCATTGCAAAGTTCATTAAAATATTTTAAAGATGATTATGAAAAACATATCAAAGAACAGAGGTGTCCTTGGCGGTGAAAAAAGCAAAAATAAATATTGATGGTAAAACTTATGAAGTGGATGCTTCCAAGAATCTCCTTGAAGCATGTCTTTCATTAGGATTAGATTTGCCTTACTTCTGCTGGCACCCTGCAATGGGTTCTGTTGGTGCCTGCAGGCAATGTGCCATTAAAACCTTTAAGGATGAAAAGGATCAAAAAGGGAAACTTGTTATGGCCTGCCTTGAACAGGTGAAAGATGGGACAAGAATCTCAGTAATGGATGATGAAGCAAAAGAAATGCGTTCGAATGTAATTCAATGGTTAATGACAAATCATCCCCATGATTGTCCTGTATGTGATGAAGGAGGTGAATGTCATCTTCAGGATATGACAGTAATGACAGGACATGACTATAGAAAATTCAGATTCAATAAACGGACCTATAATAATCAGTATCTAGGCCCTTTTATTAACCATGAAATGAATAGATGCATACAATGCTACAGGTGTGTTAGATTTTACAGAGACTATGCCGATGGAAGAGATTTTGACAGTTTTGCCTCTCATAATCACGTTTACTTTGGAAGGGCAAAAGACGGAGTTTTGGAAAATGAATTCAGCGGAAATTTAGTTGAAGTTTGTCCTACGGGTGTTTTTACAGATAAAACACTAAAAAAACATTATACAAGAAAGTGGGATTTAACCACTGCTCCTTCAGTCTGCACCAATTGTTCTCTTGGTTGCAATATTATTGCCGGTGAAAGATACGGAACATTAAGGAGAATTTTAAGCCGGTATAATCATCAGGTTAACGGCTATTTTATTTGCGATCGCGGAAGATACGGTTATGAATATGTAAACAGCACTAAAAGAATTACAAAACCATTTTGGAAAAGGAAAGAAAGTACTGAAAGTCTGGCTGCATCGAGCAGTGAAGTATTAAATGAAATCGGCAGTATCATTACCAAGGCTAAAGGGATTATCGGAATCGGTTCTCCACACGCTTCAGTTGAATCAAATTTTATTTTAAAGAAATTAGTTGGCGAAGGTAATTTTTATAACGGGATTCAAGCTGAAGAATCCAGATTAAATTCTTTAATCATAGATATTCTGAAAAATGGACCTGCTCATTCATGTTCATTACATGATGTTGAACAAACTGATGCAGTCTTAATATTAGGAGAAGATTTAACCAATACTGCACCAATGATGGCTTTGGCAGTAAGACAATCCGTAAAAAATAAAAGAAATAAAATTGCTCAAAATCTAAATATTCCGGTCTGGCATGATGCAGCTGTTAGAGAAGCCTCACAGGAAGAAAGAGGTCCGCTCTTTATTGCAGAGTATTATCCTTCAAAGCTGGATGATATTGCTACCGGAACTTATTATGCAGCCCCTCATGATATTGCCGGATTTGGATTTTCAATAGCCGGGTTAATTAAACAGGAAGCCGGAACGGTTGAAAATATTTCTAATGAAGATAAAGATAATGCAAAAAAGATTTCCGAATACTTATTGAATGCAGATAATCCGGTTATTATATCGGGAACAAGTTCCAAGAGTAAGGAAGTAATTCAGGCTGCAGCAAATATTGCCTGGGCTTTGTGTCAAGCAGGGAAAAAAGCGGGATTATCTTTTATTGTTCAAGAATCAAACAGTATAGGAGTATCTTTCCTGGAAAACAAAAATTTAAGTGATGCAATAAATTCTGCCAAGAGTAATCAGTCTGATACATTAATTATTTTGAAAAATGATCTTTATTCAAGAGAAAATAAAAAGACAGTAGATGATTTTCTTCAAAATTTTAAAAACATAATTGTTCTTGATTCTTATGAAAATCAAACTACAGAAAAAGCCGGTATAATAATTCCTGCAGGCACATTTGCCGAATCGGATGGAACGATTGTTAATAATGAAGGAAGAGCACAGCGTTATTACCAGGTTTTTGTTCCAAAGGCTTCCGATATCAGAGAGAGCTGGCGCTGGCTGAATGAGTTTGCAAGTGTTTCGGGCAAAGATGAATTCAAGAATTTAAATTCATTTTATGATTTTACTAAAGCTGCCGCCGATGCAATTCCGATATTTAAAGGTATAGACACAATAGCACCTCCTCCCGGCTTTAGAGTTGCCGGGCAAAAAATTCCAAGAGAACCGCATAGATTCAGTGGTCGGACTGCTATGAATGCAAACCCGAACGTAAGCGAACCAAAACCTCCTGAGGATTTTGATTCTGCTTTGACATTTACAATGGAGGGGTACAAAGGTGAGCCCCCTTCATCTATTATTCCATTCTTCTGGTCACCGGGCTGGAATTCAGTTCAATCAATAAACAAGTACCAGATTGAAGTCGGCGGGCCTTTGCATGGCGGTGATCCGGGAAGAAGATTAATTGAACCATCGCAAAAAGATTTTAGTTTTTTCATTCCTCATCCGGATTCTTATAGAGAAAAGGAAGATGAATTTTTCTTTTTACCTGTATACCACATTTTTGGTTCAGATGAATTTAGTAATATGTCCCCTGCCATTCAGGAAAGAATTCCAAATCCGTATATTCTTCTCAATGGAGAGGTTATGAAAGAAAGAAATATAAATGAAGGAGATTTATTAGAAATAGATTTTGAAAGTGAAAAAATAAAATTGCCGGTAAAATTAAGTAATAAAATTCCCAAAAGAATTGCAGGATTGCCGAAGGGATTACCAGGGATTTCTGTAATAAATTTACCGGTTTGGGCTAAAGTTGGAACAGCTAAATGAGTATAACTTTAGAAGTAATATTGATTATTGTCGGAGTACTGGTGGTAATGATGTCGATTGCTGCAGGTCTAATCTGGCTTGAAAGAAGAATGCTCGCTTTATGGCAGGACAGGCGCGGTCCTAACAGGGTTGGTCCATTCGGTCTTTTGCAGTCTCTGGCAGATATGATTAAAATCTTTTTAAAGAAGACTGGATTCCCCCATTTGCCGATAAAACAATATTTGTAATTGCTCCTTCAATTGTTGTAGCAACAGTTTTAATGACATTTGCTGTTATTCCGTTTGCCAGAGAAATTTATGTTGTGGATTTAAATGTCGGGCTACTTTTCTTCTTAGCTATGTCTTCCCTTGGTACATACAGCCTGGTTTTAGGCGGCTGGTCATCTGATAATAAGTACTCATTATTGGGGGCTTTAAGAGGTTCTGCACAAATGATAACCTATGAAGTTTTTATGGGCCTTTCTCTTATGGGTGTAGTTATGTTATCGGATACATTCAGCTTAAGAGGGATTGTTGAGGCACAAAGAGGGATGTGGTTTTTTATTCCACAATTTGTAGGATTTGTAATTTTTATGATCGCCGGGGTTGCCGAAACACATCGCCTTCCCTTTGATGTTCCTGAAGCGGAAAGTGAATTAATTGCAGGCTATCATTCGGAATATTCCGGGATGAAGTTCGGAATGTTTTTCGTCGGTGAATATCTAGGCATCACCCTTATTTCATGTTTAATTGTAACATTTTTCTTCGGCGGCTGGCTGGGACCATCATTTCTGCCAGGAATAGTCTGGTTCTTTATTAAGGTTTTTGTTTTCATTTTATTTTTTATTCTGCTTCGTGCAGGTTTGCCACGACCAAGGTATGATCAGCTTATGGAATATGGATGGAAGTTGTTGTTACCGTTAGCTTTACTCAATTTACTTGTAACAGGTGCAATTGTTCTTGCGATTTAATGGATGTTAAACAAAATGTTTGGAATAATGGAATGTTGAAATAATGGGGTTATCATTCCAAAACACCAATATTCAATTATTCTAAACGATATGACTCAAGGTAGAGATTATGTTTAGTTCACTACGAAGTTTATGGTTGTCGTTTCTTCATATGTTTACGAAGCGTGTGACTGTTCAATACCCGGAAGAGAAACCAAATCTTCCAGCAAGATGGAGAGGAAGGATTGTTTTAACCCGGGATCCTGATATGGGTGAACGTTGTGTCGGATGCTACCTATGTGCTGTTGCCTGTCCTGTTGATTGCATTGCACTCCAGGCAACAGAAGACAAAAACGGAAGAAGGTATCCTGAATTTTTCAGAATAAATTTTTCCAGGTGCATATTTTGCGGATTTTGTGAAGATGCGTGCCCAACTTATGCTATACAATTAATTCCTGATTTTGAAATGTGCGAATATAACCGTCAGAATCTTGTTTATGAAAAGGAAGATTTGTTAATAAGTGGTCAGGGGAAATATCATGGATATAATTATTACAAAGTTGCAGGATTGGCAATTGGAGGAAAAGATAAAGGAGAAGCGGAAAATGAAAATCCTCCAATCGATATAAGAAGTTTGATACCGTAATTGTATGAAGGTGATAGTTTGTTGGTGGTTGATAGATTATAAATTATGAAAAGAACAAAATGGCATTAATTTTTCACATAGCAGCAATTGTTGCAATTATTTCTACAGTATTTGTTATAACTCAAACCAATGCTGTACACGCTCTATTATACCTTGTAGTATCACTTTTATCGGTTGCAGTTATATTTTTTGTTTTGGGTGCTCACTTTGTTGCTGCACTTGAAGTAGTAATTTATGCGGGTGCAATTATGGTTCTGTTCATTTTTGTTGTCATGATGCTGAATATTACCAAGGAATCTTCGAAAGAAGAAGAAAAATTAATTAAGCCCACAATGTGGATTGGTCCTGGGATATTAACCTTAATTCTTCTTGGAGAATTTATTTATGTTCTGGCGTCAGGCAATAATCAAATTTTCAGAACGCAGGAAGTTACTCCGAAACAAGTTGGGATTTCTCTTTTCAATACTTATTTACTTGGAGTGGAATTAGCAGGGATGCTGCTGATGGCAGGAATTATAGGCGCTTATCATCTGGGAAAAGAAAAAAAGAAGAATCTGCATAGATTTCTTAAAGGAGAATCTGAATGAGTGCTGTACCTTTGGAAACAGGTTTGCTGCTGGCTATAATTTTATTTGTAATCGGAGTAATAGGATTATTAGTTAGAAGAAATATCATATTTATGTTAATGTCTATCGAGATAATGCTTAATGCAGCAGGTTTGGCTTTTATACTTGGAAGTGCGCGATGGATTCAGGCGGATGGACAGGTAATGTTTATTTTTATTCTTGCAATGGCTGCTGCTGAAGTATCAGTAGGATTGGCTTTAATTTTAAGAGTATATAACAAATTCAAAACTCTGGATTCCGATTCACTGAATAATATGAAAGGTTAGGATGGAAGATGGAAAACAGAAATTGTGATAATTTTTCATTTTTTCAGCCAAAGGTTGATTCGCCTTTGGCGAAAATTTTTAATTTATAATTTGGTATGATTAATACTCTGTGGATAATACTCGCTTTACCTTTTGCAGGATTTTTAACTCTGGCAATATTCGGAAAACGTCTGCCTAAACCAATCAATGCATTAATAGGAGTAGGTTCAGTTGGACTATCAGCTTTAATAACAATTATTACAGGAATTGCTTTTATTTCATCGCCTCCTGCCGGTCACTCGTTCAATCAAAAATTATGGACCTGGTTTAGTGTTTCAGGATTTTCGCCTGGTATTGCATTCCACCTTGATACACTAACTATTGTGTTCATGTTTGTTATTACTTTCGTTGGATTTCTGATTCATCTCTATTCAGTTGAATTCATGAAAGATGAAGAAGGATATTCAAGATTTTTTGCTTATATGAATCTTTTTGTAGGCTCAATGCTGACATTGGTTATGGCAGAAAATCTTCTACTGCTTTATTTAGGATGGGAAGGTGTTGGCTTATGCAGTTATTTATTGATTGGTTTCTGGTATAAAGATCCTAAAAATAATACGGCTGCACGAAAAGCTTTCATTGTAACCCGCGTGGGCGATACTGCAATGGCAATCGGGCTTTTTCTTTTGATTTCATCTTTCGGAACTCTAAACATACAGAACATTCTTAAGGAAGCTTCTATGCAGTGGATACCCGGTTCATCAATTGCAACCGCTGCAGCATTACTTCTTTTGGGTGGAGCTCTGGGAAAGTCTGCACAGCTTCCACTGCAGACATGGCTTCCCGATGCAATGGCCGGTCCTTCACCTGTCAGCGCATTAATACATGCAGCAACGATGGTTACTGCAGGAGTTTATTTAATTGCCAGAACACATGTTTTATTTTCTTTAGCACCTACGGTTCAAACACTTGTTGCCGTTATAGGTGCATTAACTTTATTACTTGCAGGTTTTAGTGCATTAACACAAAATGATATTAAGAGAGTTCTTGCTTATTCAACAATAAGTCAGATCGGATATATGTTTTTAGCGCTTGGAGTGGGAGCATGGTCTGCGGCAGTATTTCATTTTATGATCCATGCATTTTTCAAAGCTCTCCTGTTTTTAGGTGCTGGTGCCGTTATCCAAGCTGTTCATCACGAACACAATATGTTTAAGATGGGAGGGTTGAGGAAAGAACTTCCGGTAACTTTCTGGACTTTCCTAATCGCTTCAGCTTCACTGGCGGCACTGCCATTAATTACTGCCGGCTTTTATAGTAAGGACTTAATCATCTGGTATGCATGGTCTTCAGCAAATGGTAGTTTCTGGCTGTGGGGAGCAGGATTAGTTGGCGCCTTTATTACGGCAATTTATACATTCAGGATGGTTTTCATTACATTCTATGGAGAACCAAAATCAAAGGTTGAACATAAACCTGGTACACTAGTAAAAGTACCGCTTGTAATCCTTGCTGTTCTATCATTGATTGCAGGATTTATAGAACTTCCAGAAACATTGGGTAATTTTCCACTATTTACGGATTTTGTTAATCTAACATTACCCTCTGTTAATTTAGTTCATGCAGGAATAAGTACTGAACTGATTTTCCAATTGATAACTGCATTCACTGCATTATTAGGTGTTTATTTAGCTTATCTTTTCTTCCTGAAGAAACCTGAATTAAGCAAGGGATTCAGAGAATCAGCTTTACATGAATTCTGGTACAACGGCTGGGGTTTTGATTGGTTATACAATAATGTTTTCGTTATACCCGTTGTCTGGCTTGCTCAAATAAACAAAAATGATTTTATAGATAAAATATATACAGGTATTGCCTGGTTAACCGGTTTGGGAAACCATCTTTTGTCCTTAACACAAACCGGCAAGCTTAGATGGTATGCTATGGGAATAGTATTGGGAGCAATTATTACGATAACAATTACAATATTCTTATGATTCTTTTCTGGTTAATAGCAATATTATTTGTGGGAGGCTTAATAGCCTGGCTTTTTGAAAAAGTTAATACAGTATTGGTGCGAATCATTTCACTTATTTCTCTGTTAGTTGATTTTATAATGATTATTATTTTCTGGTTTGCGAATTATGATTCAATTAAACTGGGCAGTAATAATGACTGGATTACACAAATAAACTGGAACTGGATACCTGAATTTGGAATCCGGTTTCATCTTGCTATCGATGGACTGAGTTTGATACTTATTGGACTTACTCTTTTCCTCGGAATTCTTTCTGTTCTAACTTCATGGTCTGAAATAAAAGAAAGAGTCGGCTTCTTTCATTTTAATATTTTATGGATACTTGCCGGAATAATGGGAGTCTTTCTCTCGCTTGATTTGTTCCTGTTTTACTTCTTCTGGGAAGTGATGCTTATACCGATGTATTTTATTATCGGGATCTGGGGACACGAGAACAGAATTTATGCTGCATTTAAATTTTTCATTTTTACCCAGGCCAGCGGTTTACTAATGTTAATTGCTATCCTGGCATTGTATTTTATTCATGGAAGTCAAACAGGTAATTACACTTTTGAATATGAAGCACTTCTCGGTACATCATTGTCATCAACCACTGCAATGTGGCTAATGCTCGGATTCCTTATTGCTTTTGCAGTTAAACTGCCGGCAGTTCCTTTCCATAACTGGCTGCCGGATGCACATACTGAAGCACCTACAGCAGGCAGTGTAATTTTAGCAGGATTGCTTCTGAAGACAGGGGCATATGGTATCCTTCGTTTTGTCATCCCGTTATTTCCTTCTGCTGCAAAAGAATTTGCACCTGTTGCAATGCTGATTGGTGTCGCAGGTATTTTATATGGTGCAAAACTTGCATTTGCTCAAACTGATTTAAAACGACTAGTTGCTTATTCAAGTGTAAGTCATATGGGATTTGTATTGCTTGGTATTTTTGCATTGAACCAGCTTGCATTTCAGGGTGTAGTTATGCAGATGATTGCGCATGGTATAAGTACCGGAGCTTTGTTTATTCTTGTTGGTTCACTGCAGGAAAGAATTCACACCAGGGATTTAAATCAAATGGGCGGATTGTGGGAGCAGGTTCCAAAGATGGGAGCATTAGGATTGTTATTTACAATGGCGTCATTGGGTCTTCCGGGATTGGGAAATTTTGTTGCAGAGTTTTTAGTCCTTTCAGGGTCATACCAGGCAAGCATTTTCATTACTGCTTTAGCTGCCCTTGGATTGGTTGCTTCAACAATTTATTCTCTTAGGATATTGCAGAAAGTCTTTTACGGGAGTAAAGTGAAGGAATGGAGTATAAAAGATTTTAATTTTCGTGAATTAGTCATTATGGGTTCCATGATCATAGTAATCGTCTGGCTCGGGATTTTCCCACAGACCTTTCTTAACACCTCAAAGAATACTATGAAGGACCTGATATCGAGACCAAATAATATTAAAATCATAGACAACTTAAATCAGAATAAAATAGAATTTAATCAAGGAACAATATCTCAGAATGTTTATAAAATTCAAACTGATGCAGATATTTCTTATATTTCTTCTATTAAAAAAATAAAGGAGGGAAGATGAATTTAGTTCCAATCTTACCTCTTATTATTTTAGCTGGAACTTCAATATTTATAATGCTGTTGATTGCAGCAAAGCGAAGCTATAATTTATCCTTCAGTTTAAATTTAGCCGGATATGCCGCAGCTTTTATCACTTTGTTTTTTATTTCCGATAATTTACCTCAGAATATATCCAACTTCTTAATAGTTGATAATTATGCGGTATTCTTTATCGGACTTTTATTAGCCGCAAGCTTTACTGTTTCTTTGCTGTCTTATTCTCATCTTAAAAGACATTCCGGAAACCGTGAAGAATATTACATATTATTACTGGTTGCTACTCTTGGTTCATCAGTACTTGTCTGCAGTAATAATTTCATTTCATTTTTCCTAGGGCTGGAAGTACTCAGTGTTTCATTATATATATTAATAGCTTATACAAGAGAATTTCAAAAATCACTGGAAGCAGGAATTAAATACCTAATACTTGCTGCGGCATCTTCGGCATTTTTACTTTTCGGTATGGCATTACTTTATGCAGAATATGGTGTAATGAACTTTACAGGAATTTCAACGGGGCTTAAATCTATTGGTATAACTCCCCTGGTTTTAACCGGATTCGGAATGATGATTGTCGGAATAGGTTTTAAATTAGCTGTAGTTCCTTTTCATATGTGGACTCCGGATGTTTATGAAGGAGCTTCTGCTCCGGTTACTGCTTTTATAGCCACGGTGTCAAAAGGGGGAATGTTCGCTTTGCTGCTCCGTTTTTTCTATATTGTAAACGGATATCAATTTCATTCCATTATACTTATCTTTTCAATCATAGCAATTGCCTCAATGATTACCGGTAACTTACTGGCACTGCTTCAAAGGAACGTAAAAAGGATCCTGGCCTATTCATCTATTGCTCACATGGGATATTTGCTGGTCGCTTTTATTTCGGGAAACAGCCTTACAGTTGAAGCAGTTACATTTTACCTTGTTGCATATTTTATAACTATTATAGGAGCTTTCGGTATTGTTACTATATTGTCGGATAAAGAAAAAGAAGCAGAAGACTTAGATGATTATATAGGATTATTCTGGAGGCGTCCGCTGATTGCCGCAATCTTTACTGCTATGCTGTTATCGCTTGCGGGTATACCTTTAACCGCAGGTTTTATAGGCAAATACTTACTGCTGGCAGCTGGTGTAGGATCAACATTATGGCTTCTTTCAATTGTACTTGTATTGAGCAGCGTAATAGGGCTCTATTATTATTTAAGAATTGTTACAGCTATGTACAGCACCAAAGAAGATGAAGGTGAAGAGAAAAAATCTCCGGTATTTTCATTGGGCGGAAGTGTCGCACTTGCTTTCCTTACTTTATTCTTAGTCTGGCTGGGAGTTTTTCCTTCAGGTTTAATGGCTATGATAAGAACATTTGTCAGCAAGTTGCTCAGTGGATGACACAATTTTCAAATATTAGTATAAATTATTAATTAAAAAGTATATCATATTTTTACCGATATTGATTCTGATATTTTCAAAAAGTTTGGCACAAACAAATTTGCAGGAAATTAAAATGGAAAAGATAAATTTAACAAGTTCATCTTTTAAAGACGGGGAGTTAATCCCTTCAAAATATACATGCGATGGTAAAAATATTTCTCCGGCATTAAGCTGGGAAAAGCCATCGGATGCAATAAAAAGGTATGCATTAATTGCTGAGGATCCCGATTCACCCGGCGGTACTTTTATCCATTGGATTGTTTATAATATCCCTTCAAACATTAAAAATCTCCCTGAAGATATTACTCCAATTAAAAATATACCGGACGAAGTCTTGCTAGGGACTAACAGTTTCGGGCATATAGGATATGGCGGACCATGTCCTCCTTCCGGTATCCACCGTTATATATTTAAGATATATGGATTGAACAATGCGGTACACCTTGAAGCAGGTGCAGAGAAGGGTGAACTTATGAGAGCCATGCAAAAACATATTATTGCTGAAGGTGAATTAATGGGAAAATACAAAAGAGAGAGATAAATACTTCACGATATTCATCGAGAGATTCATCTTCTGCCTGTAATATAATTTTCAAGTTCATTTATTACAACTTCTTTTTCATCTATTAGCGCTTTGACAACGTCTCCAATTGAAATGATACCGGCCAGATTATTATTTTCATATACAGGAATATGCCTAATTCTTTTGTTAATCATCAGTGCCATACATTCCTCTATATTTGTATCAATATCAATATAAATGACCCTGGGAGACATTATTTCACCAGCCAGAACTTCTTTTGAAGATTTTCCTTCCAGAATAATTTTTCTGGCATAATCTCGTTCGGACATAATCCCTTTCAAAGTATTGTTATCAATAACCAGTACTGCCCCTATCGATTTTTCAGCCATTAAAGATAAAGCATCATAGACTGTAGTCTCAGTAGTAATCGACCATACTTCACCACCCTTCTTCTTAAGAATTTCTCTAATTGTACGCATTTGATTCTCCTCAGGTTAAATATATTTTCAAGTTGTTTTAAATAATTTTGTTTCTTCTAAATAAAATTTTTTCTTTTTGGATACTACAATATTTACATTTAAACTGCTATAAAAAAATTATTAAATGTGATCGTAATAACTTCAAATCTTAAGCTATATTAAATTGGAGGAGAGAATGAGTTATGTTCTGGTTATTTAGAATTGATCTAAGGGTTTTTTGATTTTCAGCCAGATGTTTTAGGTAATCCCGGTAATGATTACTTTATATATAATCTTCCTTAATAACTCAATATCTCAATCATTTTAACAGTAGTATCAGCGACAATAATGTCATCTTTCCCATCTTGATCAACATCATTTATACCAAGTAGAAAATAATTAGGGCTACTTAACAATTCATCCGTTTCTGTTAATTTTGTAGAGGATTTATCTACCCGTAAAATAACCGGCGACCAAAAACGATTCCCTTCATGGTCAGCCATTACAATTTCAGTTGTGGAGGTATCACCATCCATTTCATAAAATCCACATATTCTGCCTTCTAAAATTTCAACCTTATAATACTGACTTAACAAAGGAACAATCCATTTCTGCTTGCTGCTTCCACTTAGAATCACTAAACTCTCATTCTTAGGATCTATAAAAGGTCTATCTGGCACACCGTCTCTGTTAAAGTCTAGCACAATACCAGGATCTGTATCATTGTGATTAGTCCAACTATTAATTGGAATACCTTGAAATGATGCTTTTACACTAAGCTCTTGAGCAAATATGCACATAGGATTTAAAGCGACTATTGCTAAAATACTTGCAATAATAAATCTACAATTTTTTAATTTCATAATTATATTCCTTTTAAATTATTTTTATTTCGGTAATTATTTTAAGAATAACATCTTCCGGGCTTGTATTAAATTGCCTGTTTGTAGACTATAAAAATAGCGTCCGCTGCTTAGCACATTCCCTTCATCATTGCGGCCATCCCAACTCAAAGTATAGTTTCCGGTATGCTCGAACTGATTTAGAAGGGTTCTTACTTTTTGTCCGAGCTCGTTATAGATTGTTAAACTTACTTCTCCTTCTTTTACCACTGAAAAAGAAATATTTGTTGAAGGATTAAAAGGATTTGGATAATTCTGAAATAGGTAGAAGCCAATTCTTTCCAGGTCACTATCTGTAACCGATGTTGCACTTTGCAGCCCGTAGACTACAATGGTGCGATCTTCTGTATTCAAGCCTATAATATCATCATAACCGTCATTATCCACATCTTGTATATCTAATATCTCAAAATTTTCTGCAATAATATGAACGGCACCGTCTAAAGTTACAGCCAGGTTATCACCTAATATAGCCTCTTTTTCGCCATCACCATTTAAGTCTGCAAAGCCATGAAATCCTTTAAGCATTTCTGTTTTATTTTCTTCCGGGAAATCATAATGCCAAATTACCTCAATACTATCCCCTCCACGTACAACCATACCTGTAACATTTCCGCTATCAGCAATGAGCATAGGAAAATCCGGGTAACCATCACCATCAAGATCACTCTTATCAGGTGAAGAAAATAATTCCGGATCATATGCTAATTGAAATCCTGGCTCACTCTTATATTTAAGCGCAAGAGAAAAATCTTCCGCATGATGAATTTGACTGAGATTTGAGTTATTTGTATAAGAAGCTTTAAGTGCAACTAGTATTCCAATAATTCTGGATACATTACTTTGATCATCATAACTTAAGACCACCGGATGCCCGTTTGGCAAATGCAGTATGGCAACAGGTTTTCCCACATTATTATATTCAACCTCATTAGTTTGAGTATTTATAATAACTGTATAACAGTTCGACTGATCGATTGAATTAACGATTCCTAAAATAATATGCACTATATCTGTATCGTCAAATAGAGCAAATCCGCCGAATGTTACAAAGCTGTTATCAATATGTACCTGAGAAGTTAATATAAATTCCCAAAGCTTTTCTTTGGTTTTGCTGTCGAAAATATAAAGTACATTATTTCTAATAATTACAATATCAGGTGAACCATTATGGTTCATATCCATTAAATCTTTTCTATCTATCCTGAACTTATTTAGGGCAGGCTTTCTGCCATGAAATTCACGAATTACACCAATTTCTGCTGCTGAAACCGATACTGTACACAGCAATATTCCGAAAATAATTAAAAGAAAAATTTTCATCTTTTCTCCTGGAGTTCTTTAAAATGTTATGATTTGTTCGGGTT
>CAVRQC010000006.1:0-193662 GCA_963723205.1 uncultured Ignavibacteriales bacterium | reverse complement strand
TTATTAACTTAAAGATAGAGTCTAATCTTTATAATTTTATTCGCATATCTTTTAGAACTATATGATTTAATTCTTTGGTTCTTCTTTTATTTTAATTAAAATGAAAGTTATATCATCTGCCTGCTGGCATCCATTCAGCCATTTATCAGCAGCATTTAAAAGATCGTTAATGATATCAGGAGAGTTCTTTCTTACCAGATCTAAAAAAATATCCTTTGCTTTATCAACATCCAGCATTTTCATATTTGCATCAAACAATTCCACGAAACCGTCTGTCAGCATAAGGATAATATCTCCAGGTTCAACTTTAATAATTTTCTGATGATATTGAAAATCATGGAAAGCACCCAGGGGCATTCCTTTTAAAACCACATCTTCAATCGAATCCGTATTTTTCCTGTAAATAAAAAATGGCGGCATCCCTGCAGCAGATGTTGTAATCCTGTATTTCTGTATCTTAAGTATAGTAATTCCCATATAAAGATTGCCGAGGTTCATTTTTTTGATTGTCCTGGTACAGTGATTAAAAAAATCAGGAATGAAAAAGGTATGAGCCATCGCGTCAAACAAGCTTTTTATGAGAGCGACCATTATTCCTGCTTTTATACCATGGCCTGTTGCATCCCCGATTGCCAGAGTAATTGTTCCATCACCGGCTAAGTGGTAATCATAGTAATCGCCGCCGACCTCTGCTGCTGTTTTCATTCTGGCAGATATTTCAAGATGCGGTACATGCGGAAAAGATTTTGGCAGTATTGAAAGCTGCAGCTTACGCGCATCCTCAAGTTCCTTTGACTTTCTCTGGTTTTCGGCTTCGAGAAATTTATTTTCAATTTCCTGTTCCTGGTTAAGTTTTTCCTGCAGGATTATCTTCTGGTTTGATTTGGCAAAACTTTTTGAAAGGAAAACCGACATACAGATAAATAAACCGATTGTTCCATACACATAACCGTTATTAAAATTTCCAATCATATTAATTAAATTGAAATCAAGCAGCCAGTCATAGAATGAGAAAATAAAAAGAATTGAAAAACCTGCTGCAATAATCCAGACTCCCTCGGTTTTCTGTTTTGAAGCCTTTATCATTATCCGTAAACTTTCGGCAAGCACAAGTATAATCCCTATCTGGAGGAAAATAAAGTTATTTAATGGTTTTAATACTGCTGCAATTGAAACAAATAAATAATAAGCAATTATAATCCAAAAGAATTTACCCGCTTTCTGTTTTAAAAAAGAATATAAAACAGGAATTACAAGAACTTGAGTTAATGACATTAGAATTCGGTGAATCCTTAAAGTTAAAAGCATTTCTGTTATGCTTGCCGAAAGATTGGCCTGGTAATCCATAAATATACTTGCTGCGTATACAAAGAGGAATATAGAGTAGAGCAGGTTTTCTTTAAATTGCCTGTTGAACAGGAAAAGAATTAAATGAAGGAGTCCGAATGCCAGAGTTATTGCAGTGAAGAATATCTGCTCATTGGAATATCCTCTCAGTTCATGAAGATCGGATTCCATTATTTCTTCTATATTTCCAAATCCAATTCTGAAACCTTCACTAAATCCTGCATCTTTATAATGTCTGGGATCATTGTTTACATATTTAACCGCAAGTACATGGCTGGGAGTTCCGTTAAATGTAACAATCTCAGGGTGTCTCCAATTGGATCGTTCAGTTATATAATTTCCATCAATATAAATTTCCTGTTTACCTGCCGACCAGATGTGCAGATATACTGATTTGTTGAACAGCAAAGTGTCAATAGTAAAATGGTGCCTGAACCAGCCGGTGCCGTTCCAGTTCTGCGGGAAGCTGCTGTTTTGCATTGTATTAACATCCTGCCAATTGCTATCATTGAACTCAGGAGAATTCCAGCCGCTGATATATAGTGGGCTGAATTTCCATCCGGAAGTGAAATAAAGAATTGCAGCTTTATTCAACTCATCAGCAGATATATTAAATTGTTTTTCTTTCCCCTGAGCTAACTGTGTGAGAGAAATGAGACAGGAAAGAATTAAGGCAAATGTTCCATTCATATCGTCGTAAAGTTAATTTATGAAAGATAAATAAACATTTTTACTTCTACAATTTTAATTTTCTGCATTATTTTGTATGAATATTTATCGAATTACTATCCAAATTAATTCCAATTAAATATCATTTAAATCACGGGCTTTTTAGTGAAAATCAGGATAATAATTTATAAACTTTTCTGCCGGGAGATATCCTCCGGTTGACTATTTAAATAATTAACCTTATAATAATTTTAGTTTACAACTACTTTAGGAGACAGTTATGGAAACTATGACTGATTCCGAAAAGAAAAAAGCTTCCGTAAAGAAATCCCCATCCGAATCACCAAAAGTTAAATGGCTCAGCACCAAATTGCTCGATGATGTTTTTACCGACGAGGTAAGCTTATTCAAACCCCATTTTGAAGTTGATTATGAAGGATATATACATCGGCTCTGGGAATCAAATCCGGATATTTATGATATATTAAAGAATTCAAACGATCTGGAAGCTGCCCGTGATTCTCTATATAATTATCTTGAAAAATCAGAAAGAAAAATATTTGCTGTTGATAATGATCTGCATATACTTGAAAAGTCAACAGTGCGGGAATCGATTCGTGTTTTCAAAAGTGTTATTGGTCCAATCAACGAATTTCGAACCGAATTCTCAGCGCTCAACAGTCTCTGGAAGCTCGCCCGGAACAAGCGTGATGAATTAAAAGATAAGATTTCTGTCGGTTTTATTCTTGAATTTATAAACCTTTTCAGGGGAGTAACCGGGAAATCCAATATCTATCTTGAAAATGCACAGGTTAAAAAAGGAATCCCTGATTTTTTGAAGATGAAAGGGAGGGAAGCCGCTCTGGCAAGAATGGAAATTCTTGATGATTTGGGTTCAAGTGTGAAAAAATATTTTAAGAAATATCCATCCGGCCTGGAAGAGGAAGTAATTGGCTGGCGTAAAGAAAACAAGGTCAGAATTCTGAGATATTTTAAAAGCAGTGAAGAAGACTGGAAAGATTATCAGTGGCATTTAAAAAATGTTATAAGAAATGCACCACCACTTATAGATCTTATTGAACTTACTACGGATCAAAAAGAAGCTGTTGATAATGCAGTTAAAAATAAAATTGCTTTCGGTATAACCCCATATTATCTGAGTTTAATGGATAGGAAATTATCGATCGGGTATGACCATTCCGTAAGAGCGCAGGTTATTCCGCCTAAAGAATATGTTGATAAGATGATTGAGCATAAAGGAGACAGGGATATAACTTTTGATTTTATGGGTGAACATGATACATCACCAATTGAACTGGTTACAAGACGATACCCGCTCATTTCAATACTTAAACCATTTAATACCTGTGCCCAGATCTGTGTTTACTGCCAGCGTAACTGGGAGATTGACAGAGTGCTTGAACCGAAAGCTCTTGCATCGAGCAAAAAAATTGAGGAGGCTGTTGACTGGCTGGATGAACACAAAAGCGTCGGTGATGTTTTAATTACAGGCGGAGATCCATTAATTATGAAGGATAGCCAGATCGAAAAATTGCTTGAAGCACTTGCATCAAAAAAGCAGGTATACAGAATAAGGATCGGGAGCAGAATCCCGGTTGTTTTACCAATGAGAATTACAGATAATCTTACGAAAATAATTTCACGGTTTCACAATCCTCCTGATTTGGAGATGGCACTTGTTACTCATTTCGAACATTCTTATGAAATAACTCCTGAAGCAATGAATGCAGTTCAAAAGTTTAGGAAAGCCGGCATGGGAGTATATAATCAGCAGGTTTTTACTGTAGAGAATTCAAGAAGATTCGAAACAGCTAAACTAAGAAAGGACTTAAGATCAATCGGTGTTGATCCATATTATACATTTAATATGAAAGGGAAAGAAGAAACAAAAAGATATATGGTTCCAATTGCCAGAATTTTACAGGAGAGAAAAGAGGAAGCCAGATTACTTCCCGGGCTGGATCGGACGGATGAACCGGTGTTTAATGTGCCTAAGCTGGGCAAGAATCAGCTGCAGGCAGGACAGGATCACAGGCTTGTAATGATCTTACCCGACGGATCGAGAGTTTATGAGTTTCATCCGTGGGAAAAAAATATTTCTGCTATTCCGCCTTATAATTATGTCGATGTTCCGATATATGATTACCTGGAAGAGCTGGCAGCAAGAGGAGAAAATATAAGGGATTATAGAACCATCTGGTTTTATTATTAAAAGGGTTGGGCCGGTTCTATAAGATAAAAAATTTACAACAGGGTAAAACAACCAAAAATAATTTGCGGGGATGTAATGAAGCTACAAATAATAACCTTCATTTTATTACTTCTTATAAGTTTATCATGTAAAAAAGATAATCCGGTAACACCTGAAAATACTGCAGATGGATCTTTGACTGAAACCATAATAGGACCTGAAGGAGGAAATTTAAGTACCGATGAATTTATTATAACGGTACCAGCCGGAGCCTTCGATGAGCAGCAGAATATAAAACTTTCTTTAGCTGAAGACCAGTCGGGTTTTACGGATAAAAGAAATACAAATGTATATAAAATCGACAAAATGCCTGCCGTTTTTCACAAACCGATAAAACTAAAAATAAAATATAACAACGTTCCTGAAGGGAGTTCTAATATAGCAATTGGTACAGAAGAATTTATTCAGGAAAGTGAAGAAAATATAATGATGTATAATCCTGTTCCGGCAGAGGACTCTTCAGGCTTTCTTTGTGTAGATATAATGCCGTCGCAATTTTCGAGAGATTCGATAAACTATCTGGATAAATCAAAAACGGTTAAGTTTATTGCTAACCCAATGATTTGGATTATAATCGGTATAAATAGAAGAGGCATCCACACCAGCAGAACTTCTGAAATAAATTATGATGCCGGGCTGAACAACTCAAATGTTATACTGCTCGGGCAGCTTATTGACGGAGCAGTCGATTATTTCGTTGATAAAATGCTTATATCTGAAACATTATTTGGTCCGGATGATAAAATCAAAGTATGTATATATGATGATAAAAAAACAGAACCTGCTCTTGATTATTATATGCCTGAGATTGAAAAGTGGAATTATGTAAGTACATCAGGGTTACTTACAAGGTTTGATTATCTAATCTCCAAGTATAAAATCAACTTAAATGAAGCCTATTATAAGGCTGCCACCGAAGATGATTTGAGGATGATTGCAGCTGAGGCGGCTTACTATTTCATAATGACTCTCTGGCTGGGTAATGAGACAAACTGGTTTCAGTGGGCCTCACTTTACTGGGTAAAGCATCAGTTTAGTACTGAAACTCAAAAATGGGAAGGAGTATTTGCAAATAATAGTGTGATGATGCAGCCCTTTAAAGGAATTGAAAAGGGTCAGGAAACAATTGATGCCGGCGGTCTGGAAAGGTACTGCGGGAAAAAGTATAGTATTAAAGTTGCCGGTCATGGTGTCGGGATGTCTCCGTTCATAAAATTCATTATGGATAATTATGATAACGACGGAAAACTACTGCTTAATATGTTTAATCAAATGCTGAATAATGAAAATACCGGGGCAGCTGCACTGATTAATTCAATAAGTGTTCCCGAATATACATGGTGGCCGGAATTCTTTTAAAGAATATATCACCGGTAATATTTTTAATATAAGCAGTGACGCTTTTCTCAGCAAGATAGCGAGTCTTGATGAGCTTCATTTCATTGATGAAACGGATACACTGAAAACATTTGACAGAACGTATCCCGACCTGTCGGCAAAACTCTGCAGAATTAATATTTCCCAGAAATTCAAAGAAAAAGGAAAATTAAAATTTAAAATCGGTCCCTCATCTTTAAATTTAGACTTTGTTGAAGTATTAGTCTTTGGACTTATAAACGATCAGTTGGTCTTTATAAATAGAGGAACAGATTTCATCGTTGGTGAGCTTGGAGATTATAGCTCTTTAATTGCTTGTGTAGTGAACAGCGGAAATGAACCGCCATATTCAGGTAATTCGAATATCAACCTGGAAATTAAATCAAATCTTCGCGACTGGAACTGGCCTTATGTAAATATTTTAATTAGGAATATCGAAGCTGATGTAGAAATGTATTCCCCATATTATAACAGGTATGATACGGTTAAAGCATGGAGCATAACATTATTTGGACACCAACCTTATGAAGTGAACAAGGAAGGTAATGTTTTTACCGGGAAAAAAGACAGGGTATATGATTGGGGAACGTACATGACTCATGAAATAGGCAATATGAAAATATCAATTGATGAATCAAATTATAATATATTAAGTTTTGTGTTAAATGATTCTTTAATTTATGATCTTAATATTAACACATGGAAGTTTGAAGGATTTAATATACCTTTTGTTTGGCAGAGTGAAACAAAACTTGAACAGCGGTTAGAAAACAATGTGCAGTCACATATTACAAAACTTGAATGGTTCATGGTTGAAAACGCAGGTCTTACGAGTGAGAGACAATTCAGGTTACTGCAAATAGTAGATGACAGCAATGCCTCAATTGAGATTACATGGTCGAATAAATTGCCGTGATCCTATGATGAAATTCCCGCTTAATGAAATTGCATTCTATAGAACTTCATTATAGTAAGAGGTGAGTTTAGGGAAACTCATTTTGTTTAAAGATGTTGAATATATTAGTTAAAATTCCTTCTGAATGTTAAGATGCATTTACTATGTTCTTATTAATTCTCCGGTTTTTTGTTTACTTCAAAATTAAAAACATCAGGTCTCGAGTAATGACCGGTCACATCAAACATTCTTTTCGCAGAAATGATATCATCCAAATTAATATCTGCATAAAGTATTCCTTCTTTCGCCTCCAGCGGTCCTGCTAAAACCTTACCGTTTGGACCGACAATACAGCTGTTGCCTGAGTTAATCCATTCACGATCGGCTGGGTAAAGCTGTTTGAACGAATATTGATCGGGAATATCATTCTTTCTTATAGCCATGCAGGCGCTGATAATAAACACTCCTCCTTCCCTTGCAATGTGCTGCATACTTATCAGCCAGCCCGGACTTTTATCCCATGTTGGGGCTGCATAAATCTGAATTCCCTTTTCGTATAAAGCATTTCTTGCTAAAGGCATCAAATTTTCCCAGCAGATCAATCCCCCGATTTTTCCAACCGAAGTCTGATAAGTTTTAAGTGTGCTTCCATCACCCCTTGCCCAGATAAGCCTTTCACCCCCGGTTGGTATAAGCTTGCGGTGTTTTCCAATAATGTTCCCCTGGTCGTCAATAAAAAGAAGACTGTTGTAAAGGCTGCTCCCGCTTGCCTCGGTATTACGTTCATGCATACCCATTACAACATTGATCTTATTTTCTTTTGCTGCCTCGCATAACAGATCAGTACTTTTATCCGGAATAGTAACAGCATTATTAACAAGTTCGATATAGAGCTTGTTCAGATCTGCACTCTTGCTGTTTGGTATTAACCATATCCAATCCGGGTAACCGGGGATAAATGCTTCCGGGAATACAATTAACTTTGCGCCGTTTTGTGCCGCTTCTTTTATAACGGCACATGCTTTTTCCACCGTTTTCTGTTTGTTTAAATAAACGGGAGTTATTTGAGCGGCTGCTACTTTAATCATTTTGTCCATTTTACCTTTATTTTGATGAGTGATGTTTTGCTGTTGACTAAGGGAAATCGTTGTGCAGAAAAGGAACGATAATGTAACTTTTAAAATATATCTCATAAATTAACTTTCTTTATTAGATATCATTTTGCGGAATCTTAATTATTAAGAAGACAATCCGGCATATCCTTTTAAAGGAATGTTGATTTTAATAATCTAAATAAACGAATAAGTCTGTGTACTGTTTAAACTGCTGATTATAAAGTTGTAAGAAAGAATAAAGTTCGGTATATATTCTTGATTGAAGTTGTGTATTTTTTAATTAAAAAGCAAACAGCCTGGATAATTAAATAATACAATAAGCGGGGAAGACTTTCAATGTTAAAGTTGAAAATTGTCAACCTTTTTGGTGATAAGTTAAAAAAGATAAAAGTACCGTCAACGAAAACTTGTTTCTTTTTACTTGCTTCCTGTATCTTAAAGAAAACCCAACCTCTGGCTTCGCTAAAGTTTAATAACCGGAATGAAATGCAGGTTAGCTTCGCCAGACAAGCTCGCCCCTCCAAAGGAGGGGACAATGTGTTCCTTTGAAGAATTAACAACATCTTGAAGTGATAAAACTAAAAATAAATTATCTTATCTGTATAATCGTATAAATTGATAGTGTTTTAATAAAAAAACATAAATGAAAATTAATTTTAAACCAGATCCAGTATTGAACCGGAATCAGGCATGAACATTCTATTATAAATTTTGATCGCATACCTGTCTGTCATCCCGGCTATGTAATCTCTTATTAGCAGGATTTTTTCTTTATCATTCTTTGATTCGTTAATCCATTTTTCATATTCCCGCGGTAATAAATTTTTATAATTTTTAGTCTTACAGTAATTTTCAACAAAAGTATTAAAAAGCTTTTCAATAATGATTTCACCCTTAAATTCCAGCTGCTTTATCTGCGGCAGTTCAAATATTAATTCAAGCGCCAAGATTTTATAAAATTTTGATTCTGATCTGAACTTATCATCTATCATCAATGAATATTTGTAACGGTTTGTTTTACGGGACATAAAGTTATTTCTTTTGATTAACCTGGCAGATTTTATAAAATCTCCCATTTTTATCGATCCGATCCTGGTGATTTGTTCAGTCTTAAAAACATTCAGCAGGTTCCTGAAAAAATCTACATTAGTTTCTTTAAAATTATCATCTTTACCTTTAAACCACCGTTCCACTCTTTCCCTGTTCAGGAAGCCGGCGGTAATACCGTCGATAATATCATTAATTGAAAAAGCAATATCATCGGACCAGTCCATTATTTCGCATTCCAGGCTTTTAAAATTATTAAGTTTCTCATTTGCCGATAAATTTGAAGGAATCCGCTTTTTATCAAATACAAAGTCGACATATTTTTTTTGTTCATCATAAAGAAAATGGTTCTCCGGTGATTTTTTAAAGAATTTATGCAGGCGTTTATATTTTAATACGCCGTCAAGGTAAGCACGGGTTGGATTAAATCCTTTTCTCTTATTAATAGTTGAATAAATGTTTTCCGTTATCTCGTGTAATGTCTGTGCGTTTCCTTCAAATCCGCCGTATTTTTTGAGGAGCTGATTCAATTTTCTTTCACCGGCATGTCCGAAGGGCGGATGCCCGATGTCGTGGGTTAAGCAGACCGCTTCGACCAGTTTCGGATCAATATAAAAATCTTTTTCATTTAATTCATTTGATGTCCTGTTAATAAAAGTGCAAATAGATCTTCCGATTTGCGCTACTTCTATTGAATGAGTCAGCCTGGTGCGGTAAAAATCATATTCGCCAGGCAAAAAGACTTGTGTTTTGGATTGAAGCTTTCTGAATGCAAAAGTATGAATAACTCTGTCCCTGTCTATTTCGAAAGGCGTTCTGTAATCTGCTTTTCTTTTCCCTTCGAAACACTCTGTATCAAATTCATTATAAAACTGGTTTTTAATTTTCATTTTATTTTTTAATAATAACTTGTTTGTTCCAACTGGTATTTACTTCGATATTAATGATTTCTGACAAACATAAATACATAAACCTTCTGCGTCAATAAAATTTGTAAAATATCTCGCTTTATTATTTTTATGAGCGACGTTTACGTTGTAGAGACGGGGCATGCCCCGTCTCTACAGCTTACGTACACTTACAAGTCAGGACAAGTTGTTCCGTTTCTACAGAAATAAGATCTGAAAAGTGGCAATCTTTCGAGGAATGCTCAAAAAAGATAAAAGTGGGCTAACGAAAATTTGTATCTTTTTACTTGTTACTTGTATCTTGAAGAAACCCGCCCACTGACTTCGCTAAAGTTTACTAACCGGAATGAAATGCAGGTTAGCTTTGCCAGATAAATCCGCCCCTGTCTGCCTTTGGCAGATAAAAAGGGGACAATACCCTCATTGGAGGTAATAACGATACACATAAAATGTTATAACCGATCATAATATTTCTTAACAAAATATTGATATAAAGGAAGTGAATTAAAGATTGTCTTTAATGCCCCGGGAAGTGAACCATACCCTGTTGGAGAGATGGGTAGGTTTCCAATTAATTAATTTATAAAAAGATATTATTTATACACCTGCTTATCCGCCTGTTTTTAAGACAGGCGGACAGCAGATTATAAATATTTAAACTCTTACTTATTTGAGTAGGAGCATCTTCTTAGTCTGCACAAAGCTGCCCGCATGTATCCTGTAGAAATAAACACCGCTTGCATATTTCTCCCCATTAAACTTAACATTATATGTACCTGCCCTTTCATATCTGTCAACAAGCGTTGCTAATTCTCTTCCCAAAATATCATAAATTTTTATGATTACATGATTACCCATTGGTATTGAGTACCTTATAGTTGCCGCAGGATTGAAAGGATTAGGAAATGACTGGTAAAGTGTATATGTACCGGGAACAGTTTTTACGGTATTTATTCCCGAAACAGTGCTCTGTCTTCCTAAAACATTAAATCCCTTGTTATTATTTTCGTGAACTTCCTGGATTTTATTATCCGGATCGGCCACGGCGTAAATTCTTGGGTACTGCGGTAATCCTGAAGGTACAATCCAATTGATATTTGCATCCGACCAGCCCCGGTCCCTGATATATGATACTGTCGTAGCTGAATCTGCCCCGTTAGTTCCGGTGATGATAGTACCTCCCGAATCAGGGTCGCCGACATAGAATTTTACCGTTACAGGTATCGGGGTAGTTGCCAGACTGAAGTTTCTAATCCTTGCGGTAATTTTAATTGTATCTCCAGGCTGAGGCGCATAATTGTTGAAAAAAATATCGGTTGTCTGGTAGCGCTTGGCGTTTTCTGTTAATGATATTCCTTTCTCCGGATCATAAAACCACGGGAGAATAAAAGTCGGGTCGGAATACCTGCCGTATTCCAGCTGCCACCAGCTCTGAGACTGACCCTGGCCAGCTACAACAGGATCTACTGCATAATTGATTACAATTGCACCGCCTTTGGAACGGTACGCATATGGAAAAACCGTATAGGCTGCTATGTTGCCCAGGCTGTCTACAATGGCTCCGAAATAAGCTCTGAGAAGGAAACCGGATGTAATTGATGTAGTGGTTGAGGTAAAATGAGCATTATTGCCGACGCTTGAAAATGCCGGTGCACCGAAATTGTAGTTTATATCCCATCCGCTGTGCCAGGTTGAGTCGAGATGGGAATTTTTATAATATGTATCATTTAAATCCCAATGGGATCCACTTTGACCTGATATTGGCAATCCCTGGCTCTGATCTATGGAGACTATACTTGAATCAATGTCGGGATTATTCATTGCACTATCAGAAGGTAAATAGGATAAAATGTTGCCTACTTCGTGGTTGGGAATATAAAAGTTACTGGCATAAGTTTTACTCGGAAACCATGAGCCCACCGTCTTAACAGGTGATGCGAAATTAATATAATTAACAACAGATGCAGTGTCGTTTCCGATGTAGACAGGATATGTCCAGATTTCATATGATGATGTCGTTGCATATATCTGATCGTCGCCTTTAGCCGATACTCCAATATCAAGCGATGTTGTATGAGTAGTAGATTTTTCACTTGAATAGGAATGACCCCAGGTTCCTTCAATTTTCAGAAGGAAATTTGTGGCAATGCTGGCAGAAACTGAGGCGCCGACCCCAAGAGGCTCTGCAGCCACCTGAACAGTCTCTCCGACATTCCCTGATAAATTTACACCTGCTGCATCCGAGACGTCATTATGTGTACTTGTTTCCAGGTTAACCGATTGCGAACTTTGCTGTTCATAAGTCGAATAAAAACCTGGTGCATTTCCGTCGAAACTATTATTCAGATCGTATTTATTGCCGTTAAGTATATCGAAGTGAATGGGAGGTGTATTCAATACAACAAGGGGCTGTACTATGTTGCTTTCTACGGCATGAACCGGCCGCCCGATTGTAAGACTGGTTGAATCGAAATTTCCGAGTGCCATGGCATAGTTGTAATAACTTCCGGGTCCGTTGTCTGCCGTAGTATCAAAAGAGACTGCAGCCACCAGGGAATCTGAGGATAAATCCCGTAATACAGTATAGGCATTCATCTTTAGCCAATGATTTATTGTGTTGCCGTAAATATCCTTTGCAACAATAACTTCATCTCTGCCGTCGGCATTTAAATCCCCGACCTTCAGAAAGTCGTAACTAAGCTGCTTATCATTATTCCCGTTTGAAAGTGCATCCATCGACAAGCGGTATGTAATGTTCAGAAGGTCATCTGTAGAATAAACATAAATAACCTGGTTCAAAGCAAAAACCAGTTCATCACGGCCTGAGCCGTTGAGATCCCCCGAGGCAATAGAGAAATCATTTATCGAGCCGCCTGTACCTATCCGAACAGAATCCCGTTTTGTAATATCGAAAGTCAAATTGCTCAAATCTGGAGATGCTTCGAGCATATATGTGAAGACATAAGCATTATTTCCTCCCTGCTCCTGTGCTGCACAGACAAGTCCGATCTGATCTTCACCGTTTTTCTTAAATTGTCCTGCTGTAAGACCGAATTCAGGCGACTGGATTGAATAGTCTGCAGGCTGAACAAAAATAGTTCTGCGTGCTTCAGGGATAACGGAGGAGCCGGATACATCATACACCTTTGCATAAAGTGCCCACTTACCTGAACCGTTATAATTCTGTTCTATCCCGTCCAGAACAATTTCATCTTTGCCGTCCCTGTTTAGATCGCCGGCCGTTATAGAAAACCGTGCAAGATCGGCAGGCGTCGGCATAAGTTTCTCATCATTAATTGAAGCAATTAAATGAGGAGTCAGACTATTGTCTACATCATAAACCTGCAGATGGATAGTAGAGTCTGCACCCTGGAAGGCCAGCACAAACTGTTCCTTCCCGATTCCCAGGAAATCCCCGGTTCTCACGTAAATTCTTCCTCTCTGCTGAGCTCCGTATTGTACGACCGGACCCGGAACAGTTAGCTCAGCCGATTCAGACCATGTACTGGATGAAGAATCGAAACGCGGGATCATTAATTGTATAGTCTGGTTCGGTCCTTCCCAGGCAGCTATTACGTTCTCGAATGCACCATTGGTTAAATAACCGGTAGCCACGTCCATTTGCCGGTTTCCGCTTACACCTGCTGAGGATGACTGGTGAACCTGTGTCCCCAGAAGCTGCTGATCCGGAGCAACAGAACTATCATTTAAAAATTTGTATATCTTTTGTGTACTCACATATCCCGAGCCGCCGTTATCCTGCTGGCTCCACAGCATAAAAATATTTTCACCCTGTATTAAATGGATAGGACTGCCCCAGTGAATAGGATCGTTCTGCTGCGGATAAATAGTTATTGAAGCGGAAAGAAAAAAAACAGAGAAGAAAAAATTTAGTAGCCCTGAACGTTTCATAAATATTGCCTGTTTAATAATTAATAATACCTGATTACTGAATTTACTTGTTCATTATTTTGTTCTTCAGATTAAATTAAACCGGCACAACTACTGTAAAGGCCGTGAGCTGGAAAGATTTTTATGTTATCATCACAATAATAAAGCTGGGATTTAGAATAGATACAATACAACACGGAAATTGAGATTGATTAAGTTAATAATTCCTGTATTTAATTTTAGCTTTAATTAAGTCCGGTTTTTGAAACTATGTAAATAATTATGAATAACAAAATATTTTCTGCTGCCTGTGATTTGTACCAATCCCTTTAGTACCTTTTATCCGGCTTACCAGGTTTTGGAAAATTGGAGAGTATGAATATTACTTAATGCAGTAAATATTTACCCACCCTCTGGCTTTGCTAAAAGCTTCGCCAGACAGGCTCGCCCCTCCTGTCTGCCTTTGGCAGATAAAGAGGGGACAATACGTTCATTGGAGGTAATAACAACACATTTGAAATAATAAAACTGTTTGTAAATCTTTTTAACAAAACATTGTCGTTCAAAACGATAAATTAAAGAGTAAATCTCTTGTTATTGTAATTATATAAAAGGATAGAAGTATTCATAAAAGGATATAAATGAAAATGAAAGTCCCCTCCTTGCTTGTCCGCCGGAATAAAATGAAGGCGGAGAGGGGATTTAGGGGTGGGTTAATCTTTCAGCATTCTCATCAATCCATTTTTCAATTGTCTGCAAAACCTTCTCCAGTTTATACCGAACATCCAGGTCATCAAATCGTAAAACAGTAGTACCAAACTCATTTAATCTTTTATCTCTTTTTTTTCCTTATATTCTTTCCCATAGTGACTTTCACCGTCAATCTCAATTGCCAGTTTCAAATCTTTGCAGTAGAAATCAACGATATAATTATCAATAGGCTTCTGCCTGTCGAAATCGAAACCGCGCATTTGTTTCTTCTTAAGATAGTTCCACAATATAATTTCAGTGAATGTGCTGTCATTCCTCAGCTTGCGAGCAAGCTCTTTGAGTTTAGGGTTGTATGGAATTATTTCTCTCCTTTTCACAGCGGGTAAGTAATTGTTAAATACAACATAAAAAATTTTGTTATAAAATAATATTGGACCCACCCCCCGCCCCTCCTGTCTGCCTTTGGCAGATAAAGAGGGGACAATACCTGCATTGGAGTTGATAACAATACGTATTAAATGTTTTAGCTGATCATAAATATTTTAACTAAACATTAAACAAAAAAAAATTTTCTTTTAAAGACAGCATATTTCAATAAAGATAAATTTTGATTCAAAAGATAGAACTAGCAGTGTATAGACATAAATGAGTATAAAAGTCCCCTCCTCCGGAGGGAATTTAGGGGTGGGTTATAACCAGCACTTACGATAAAAATATCGGCGGGATGGAAAGTATTTTACCTGTCCGCCGTAATTTTTAATGAAGACGGATCCGATTTTTTTAAGGTTATGTTTTTCAGCCATAGTATGATGAATCTCTGACTCAACACATAGTATTCTGACATTTTCAGCAGTTAAAGAATCTTGATCTTTTAAAAAATTTTAGATCATAATTCTTCAAATCCTATTTCTTTGAGATAATTAAATGTAGAATCATAGAATTCTGATTTGCGTGTACGATCGTTATCATCTCCTTCTGGTATAACGATTACCATCCCTTGACGAGCACGTGTTAACAAAACTCTATATGCATTTTTGAGATAAATTTGTCTTTCAATTTTATTTATTTTTTGCCATTTACTTCCTTTATATGACCAATGTTGCCAGCCTTTTTCTGAGTATCGAAAATCAGCATCCCAAGTGACACAAACCCAATCTAGCTCTAATCCTTGGACATGAAATTCAGTAGCAACATCTTCTAAATAATAAGATGATCTTGTATCTTCTTTCCCATTTAGGAACCAATGAATTGGATTCATAGGAGATTTAACAAAAATTGATTGTGGTTTTAATCTTTCGGCTTGTGATGATACAACGATTCCATATCTTTCTGTTCCCCTAGCATTTTCTTTAAGCCATTGCTTTGCTCTATTTATATTGCGTGTAATCACAATTGGATATTTTGGTCTAACTTTTTCTAAAGTTTTCTGGACTTCAGTAGTTTTTAAATCCAGCAATTGTTTTATAAGTAGAGAAACATTTTCTGAACGAAATGAACGCATTGAAATTGACAAATGTAAGAACTCATTATATTTAACATTTTGACGTGATTTCAAATTTGTAAGAATGTCTTTAGCTTGATATTCGCTATCAGTAAGTTTGGGCGAAATATAAATATCCCATGCTTTAAATTTTCTTTCGAGAGAATAAATCCATTCGCTTATTCCAGCCTCTCCTGTATTTATTTCTTGACCACCACCAACTAAACAAACGATTACTGCCCAATCCGTGTGACGATCTAAACAAGAAATTAAAAACTCAGGTTCAGATTGGTTAAAATCTCGAGTATTTTTTTTGCGAACCATAAAGTTAGAAGTTTGTTCTAAATTCCATGCTCTTTGTGCTTCATCAAATAAAGCTACATGTTCTAGGGGCTTCCCTTTATCCCTTAAATATTCGTCTCTAAAATTGTGAACATTTTGGATAAACATTTTAACTTCACTCAAAACTTTACCTTTTGTAACCTTATTGCCTTTTAATTTTTCTCTTAGAACTTTATCACGTGTTAATGCTTCTCTCAAAATTGCAACAAGGGGGCCGTTCCCCGAAAGAAAAACACTATAAAGTTCATTTGATTTATCAATATGCTTTGTCGCAATATTTAAACCGATTAATGTTTTGCCTGCTCCAGGAACTCCAGTCACAAAACAAATTGATTTACGGGAATTTATTTTCGAATATTTTATAACTTCTGAGATAGTATCTGTAGTTTGTTTCAGATTTATTGCACTTGCATCACTTCGAGTAATGTCATCAACCGAATGATTATTATAGAGCGCCATTGCAGCTTCAACAATTGTTGGTGTTGGTTGATAACGGCCTAATTCCCACTCTTGAAGATTTATAATAGCGTCTTCAAGAAATAGCAATAATTTATTAATTACTTCCGTAAGCATTCGTGGGTTAGTTTTGATCGGGGCTAATATTTTATCTTCTTGAGGATTTATATTTAGAAAAGAGATTGACTCTTGTGCTTTGGTTGCAATAAGAATAGGAACAATATATTTATCATGGCTAGTTTCATGAAAGTTTTTTAAATCGAGCGCATAATCTGTAACTTGATCAATAGCATTAGATGAATATTTTTTTTCACCAATTTTAAATTCTAATATGAGAATAATAGAGTTAATAATTATTAAAACATCTATCCGTTGACCTACGCGCGGAATTGAATATTCAAAATAAATTTTTCCATGTAATTTTGACAAAGAGTTTTTTAGAATTGAAATTTCTTCTTTCCAAGCGTCTCTTTGAGTTTGCTCCAAGGAAAATTCATTATTTGAAACAAGTTTTCCTATAATTTTGTCAGTATCAAGGCGCAGGAAATCTTCTATAGAATCAGAGTAGAAAGAACGATTCATTATTTATATATCCTTGACTAAATATTATATCTATATCTAGTAGTTTTTTTAATTTCATAACCCCTAGAGATTATTCTTTTTTCCCTTCGAGTATGCTTTTAATGTTGTCCCTCTTTTCTTCATAAAACCAAAATTAGAATAAACTTCTTTAGTAGTGACAGCGGAAATAATTTTTATTCCATATCCTTCTTCACGACAAATTATTTTTGTCTCTGGTTTTATTTCGTACTTTTTTAATAGTCTTGCCGGGATTGTCAACTTTCCTTTTGATGTTACATAGCCAAGTTCCATAATTACTCCAATATTCCTGGACCATAACATGTAAAAAAATTATTGTTCCTCCAAATTCTTCAACTTTCTTTTTAAATTTTCTGCATCGGGGCTTTGCGGTTAAGTTTTAACAATGAATCATTTTCTTAATTCTCAACAGTTCTATTAGAATTAGTAATTATAGATTTAATGTTTTTATTCTTTCTGAATTTTCTGTAAGTTAATTCAACCAGGAATGCCAGACCGAACATAACCACTAACACCCAAATATTACCGGGCGAAGTATGTATTGTCTGAACAATCATTAGAACAAGAGCAGTCAAACATAAAAGGATACCCGCAAAAGAGATCCATTTAATTGATTTGGTTTTGCTGCTCATTTTAAAGTTGGAAGCATTCACGGCAGCAAAGATCAGTAGAAATCCTGCGCTTCCCATTGTAGAAATGCCGCTTACATCGAATATATTGGCTATTATTAAAGTTAGTACGGCAGTAATAATCAAGCCTTCGATAGGCTTATTCCAGATCTTATTTTCCAGTCCTGCAGGAAGCTCTCCCTCTTTGGCAATAACAAAGCTTACTTTTGCTGCTCCGTAAAGAGTTGCGTTTATTGCCGAACCGGTGGAAAGGACAGCCGCAATTGCAATCAATGTAAAACCAAAACTCCCCATAAAAGGTTTGGCGGCTTCCGCAAGTGCATAATCTTTTGCATCAATTATTTTTGCTACCGGTAAATTACCGACTGTTACCAGCGCAACAAGAATGTAAAGTATGATCACAAATATTACGGAAGAATAAAAAGCACGGGGAAGATTCTTTTTTGCATCTTTAACATTTCCGGCAGTGTTGGCAATAAGCTCAAATCCTTCGTACGCCAAAAAAATTATCATTCCGCCTGCAATTAATTCCAGTGAGCTGCTCCATGCAGCGGGCTGTATTCTTTGTGTATCAATCGAACTAAATCCGATGCCGACAAATGATAAAAGTATCAGCAGCTTTACTGCTACGATGTATTCTTCTGCTTCACCGACAAATTTTGCCCCGGTCACATTAAGTAAAGTGAACAGGATAATTGAACCGCTGATGAGAATATGCTTCCAGATTTCATGAGCGCCCGGAAATAAGCTTGCACCGTAGCTGCCGAATGCAAACGAATACAACGAAAGCATAACAATATAGCTAAGCCACAAAAGAACATTCATTCCGCCGGTAAACAAACTGCCCCCAAAAGCCTGATTTAAAAATTCTACCGTCCCGCCCTGGCTGGGAAAGGTGATTGATAATTTTGTGTATGAATAAGAAGTTATTAATGCTACTATACCTGCTAAAAGGAATGCAACCGGTGTGCCGCCGTGAGCTAATTTAACAGCTAAACCCAAAACTGCAAAAATACCTCCGCCCACCATTCCGCCTATACCTATCGCTACAGCAGATAAATAACCGATCTTTTCTTCACCGGCTGATGATTTACTCATAAATTTTTTCCCTCATTTTTTTCCATTTCCCAATATTCGATTATAAAATATCTCCGCAATGGAAAATAAAAATCAAAGTAAAGAATCAGATGATTTTATAATTTAATATGACTATATAAAAATATAATTATTTATAAATAAATAAGTTAATAATAATCACCGTTAAACAGTTGAGCAGGTTTACATGTTGTTATCCGGGATTTAAAATAAAAAAGGCACCATAAAGGTGCCTTTTCAAAAATAATATCAGAATATATTTAAGTGCGTGCTTTAGCTTCATTAACTACAATATTTCTTCCATCAATTTCCGAATTGTTCAATGCTCTCATTGCTTTGGAAGCATCTGTTGAATTTTCCATTTCAACAAATCCAAAGCCCTTGGACCTGCTGGTGTCGCGATCCAAAATAACTTTAGCAGAAACTACAGAACCATGTTTTTCAAAAGTCTGCTTTAATGTTTCGTCGTTAACCGACCAGGGCAGAGAGCCTACAAATAATTTAGTACTCACAAAGAACCTCTAATAATATATAAATAAGATTCCGGTCTATTTACCGGATAGAGCAATGTACCTATAATATACTTAGCAACCTAATTAATAATGTACAATGTGATTTGAAAAATCGGTAACATGGGAATAGGGAGAATAATTATTATAAAAATATCCTGGTGCAACGGTTCTTAAAAACTTATACGTATGCATTGTAGAGCCGCATCGCGGTACGGCTTTACAAACGGTTACGGAATTTATGGATTTGTTTTTATCACAATTATCAAATTTATTTTTCGTATTTTTAAGTGTAATTTTTTAATGTTAATCCCGGACGACCTATTTTAATGAACATACTTGATTCAATATCCAGCCCACAGGTCTGGAAAAACCTGGTATCTAAATATCAGAAATCACAAATGTGGAAAAGCATATGGCAGCTTTCTAATTCATTCATCCCTTTTGTGCTTGCATGGATTTTAATGCTGTTTGCAATTAACTACAGCTACTGGATAACAATTCTGCTGGCATTCCCGGCAGCAGGTTTTACAGTAAGACTTTTTATAATTCAGCATGACTGCGGGCACGGCTCCTTTTTCAGTTCGAGACGTGCAAATGATTTGACCGGCATGTTCTGCAGTATATTTACATTGACCCCCTATTATTACTGGAGAAAGACACATGCAATTCACCATGCAAGTGCCGGCAACCTTGAACAGCGCGGAGTAGGTGATATTTATACTATGACTGTAAGTGAATACAGGAAACAGACCCGCTGGGGAAAGTTCAAATACCGTCTTTACAGGAACCCGTTAATATTATTCATCTTTTCCCCGGTCATATTATTTGCGATAGTATACAGGTTCCCGTCACCCAGGTTAAAAACTTTAAGAAATTACCGGTCAAGTGTTTACTGGACCGACCTTGCCATAGCTGTTTTAACCGGAGCATTAATCTGGCTTGTGGGATTAAAAGCTTTTCTTCTAATTCAGCTGCCGATTATAATTATCACTTCATCAACGGGTGCATGGCTCTTCTTCGTTCAGCATCAATTTGAAGACACATATTGGTCAGACGGTGAAAACTGGAATTATGCATATGCGGCTCTTGCCGGAAGTTCTTATTACAAGCTTCCCAAAGTACTGCAGTGGTTTACAGGCAATATCGGTTTTCACCATATTCACCACCTAAGTCCGAAGATACCTAATTACATGCTTGAAAAATGCCATAAGGAAAACCCGGATTTCCGGGAAGCTGCTAAAGTATTAACTTTTAGTTCAAGCTTCAGAAGCATTCTCTTAAGCCTGTGGGATGAAAATCAAAAGAAGCTGGTCAGCTTCAGACAAATGAAACGGCTTTACACTAAGATGGAAAAAGCTTAGAGTGTTTCTGTAGTGATTACGCAGCATTGTAGAGACGCATCGTGAATAGTCTCTACAACAGTACTTTTCAATTACAAAATAATTATCAAACTAATTTTTCATTCCGTTTCTCAATTGATTCAAATTGTTCCGGGATGAAATCCTCTCTAATCCAAATCATTTGATTCTTTTGAAATAATAAATATCTTTGCTCCCTCGTTATGAAAATCATTGAGAAAAATATTTTCGGACTTAACGCGGTTATTGGAATTCCTCAGAATATATTAAGTTCCGGTGTAGATTGTTTTCTTGAATTGAAAGGGAGACCCGAGTATAAAATCCACAGGCTGCTTCCGAAAGGAACTTCTGAAATATTATTCAACCTTGGAGACACTTTTTTCGGTAACCCGGCAGGAAATGCAGAAAAAGGTTTGAACAGGATTATCTGCAGGCACTATCTCATCTCAGGTATAAAAACATCCTATCTCGATTCATTTGCTGTTGATTATTTTCATTGCACCGGGATTAGATTTAAAATTAATGGAATTAAAAAAATATTTGATATTTCTCCCGTTGAACTTGCAGACAGTGATTTCGAACTTGACAGTGTAATTTCAAGAAACAGTGCACAAACTCTTTACGAAAAAATCTCCGGGTGTGAAACTACATTTGAACGATTCAGTCTGCTGGAAAACTGGCTGCTTCAGAAAATGCTTAGTTCAAAAAAATATGACGAACCTGACCCGGTTGTTAATGCAATTCTTTCAAATCCATTCTCACCCGTTAATTCACTGGAGAGAGAAACAGGATTTTCAAGACAGTATCTGCATAGAAAATTTAAAGATGCTACCGGCATCTCAATTAAAAAATACCAGGAGATAAAAAGAATAACAGAAGCTTTAAGTTTTCTCCATGATAATCCGAAAAAACTTACGCAGGCAGCTTATTCATATGGATATTTCGATCAAAGTCATTTCATAAAAGAATTTAAAAATATTACGGGATTAGTTCCTACATCTTATACTGCTGCAGCATCCCCCGGCACTTTGGATCCTTATCTTTTCTGAGTTTACATTTTTACAATACATCTTCTTTTCTGCTCCTTAAATTTGAAGATATTAAATATTTAAGGAGATATATAAATGAGAAAAACCGTATTGTTTTTATCGACAGCTTTTATGGCCGGGGTTACTTTTGTAAACATTTATAATTCTGTTGTAGATGCACGAAGCTGGGGAGAAAAAATCCCGGAATCTGTCCAGGCTACCCGTGTTTATTTCAGCGTAGTAAACCCGGGGACTTTCTTCAGGGTTTTTTCCCCGGTTAACCAGGTTTTGGCTCTGCTTGCTTTAATTCTATTCTGGAAAAAATCGAAAAAAATAAAACTGTTTTTAGCAATTGCATTTATTATTACTGTTTTTACGGATGTGTTTACTTTCGCGTATTTTTACCCGAGAAACAATTTATTAATGACCTTATCATTACAGGATATTAACCATTTAGCCGAGGTTATTAAGCAATGGCAGGTTATGAATTGGGTACGGTCCGCAATCCTTTTAATTGGCTTATCATTCTCATTCTTAGGGCTGAATGAAATCTATAATTTTAAAAGTGTTCAGGAATAATGTTATAACAAGAATTATAATTTATAAAAATGATGGAAACATATTTGTTATTTTCAAAGGTAAGACTTGACGGCGGTCATATAATTTCAATTCTTTAAAAAAAATTGTGTTTATGTATGGGAAATTATCTGAATTTTTAAGAATTTAGTCGTTCAAAAATTTCTTCACCTGTAAAATAATATTCCGCATTTTCTCATTGCAGCTTTAGTAAAAAGAAGCTAACAAGAATTTCTACAAATTAAAAACTATATGAGGGCTCTAAAATGCTTTATACTGTTTCTTTATACATGCATATTGTAGGTGCATTATTAATGTTTTTTGCAGTCGGGATTGAATGGCTGTGCCTGATAAATCTCCGTAAATCCGGGACGCGCGAAAGTATCATGTTATGGCTTAATAATTTTTCCGTTCTAAAAAAATTGTTTGCCGTTTCATTCTTCCTTCTTTTAATTCCCGGGATTTACATGATGACGGAAATCTGGGTCGATGCTGCATGGGCAATTTTAGGTATTATAGGATTACTTTCACTATCAATATCCGGGAGTGTTCTGTCAGGTAAAAAGCTGATTGATATTAAGAAAAAAGCAGCCCGTGACGAAAAGGAATTTCCATTAGTTAAACTATTACCAAAAGTGCGGGATAGTTATTTCTGGAACTCTTTTCTGATTAGATCATTTACAGCATTGGGTATAGTATTCCTGATGACTTTTAAAACAGATTTTATTGATTCGGTAATTGTGCTGGGGATTTCGATTCTCATTGGATACCTGATTGGAAAGATGACCAAATCTCCCGTTGCTAAGCAGAAAATAGAAATGACAGAAGAGGGTGTTCTGCAGTAAACAGGGTTTTTTGTCACTAAGCACTCACTCTGTAGAGACGCATAGCCATGCGTCTCTACAGAGTGGCGCTAAAAAGTAATTTATAGACTCAAAATCTGTTAGACTGAGAAATTAAAAAAGTTTTTACCTCTAAAAATTAAATTAGTGACCTTTTCCGCTTAAGGGTGAAACGAATGCAAATTTGCATCCCTTACAATGATGCTACGACGAGCATCAAGTAAAATTTGTGTTATTTCTAAAGGTTGGTCACTAGCAGCCTGTCGAAGACGGAAAGACGATTAAATGTCATTCTTCGATCTGGCTTCGCTAGAGTTTCCGGCTTCATTATATTACGCCAGACAGGTAAACTCAATATGACATTATACCGCTTTTGAGACAACCCCAACAAAGTGATACCGCAAGAGTTTTTTACGAATCCGACACGTACTCTGTAGAGACGGGGCATGCCCCGTCTCTACAACTCGCTACGATACGGGGCCGGGAAAAATTGTCACGTCTCTACAGAAAAAGATTTCGGCTATTCCAAAACTAATTCTGTAAATACCGGAAAGTGATCTGAAGGATAATGGTTATTAAATTTTGCGGATATAGTTTTATGTGAATTTACTTTTATTCCTTTGCTTACAAAAATAAAATCTATTGGACCTGTCGGATCTTTACTTGTATCGAACCCGGTAAAAGTACCTTCCGGTCCATCGTGTTTGGCAGAAGAAATCTTTTCTGAATTATCAAACAAATATTTATTACTTTCTTCAGGCGTTGTTATTATCCGGTAGGGTTCCGAATCAATTGATGAATTAAAATCTCCCGTAATTATAACCGGTTCCCCGGAGCAAAGTGAATCGATTGTTCTTTTAATGAGGAGCGCGCTCTTCTTTCTCGCAAGTTTTCCCATGTGATCAAAATGGGTATTAAAGATATAAAAAATTTCGCCTGTCTTTTTATCTTTAAATTTTCCCCATGTAACTATTCTGTTACATACCGCATCCCATCCAAGACCGGGTTTTCCCGGTGTTTCAGAAAGCCAGAAGGTGTTTGATTCGAGTTTATCAAATTTGTCCTTCCTGTAAAATACTGCGGAATATTCACCTGCTTCTTTTCCATCATCACGACCGATTCCTATCCAGCTGTAATCACTTAACTCTTTGGCAAGATAATCTACCTGTTGTTTCAATCCTTCCTGTATTCCAAGAAAGTCGACATTGTTCTTTTTAATTATTTCGGAAACATAATGTCTTCTTACCGGCCAGGCATTTTCTCCATCATCCGGATTATCATACCGGATATTGAAAGTCATTACCTTCAATATAGTTGTAGATTCATTTAAATTATTGCCCCTCATAAAAATGAGAGGGAAAAGCAGTAATAATAATTTTGTAATTGTCATAAGATTAAATTAAATAATTCAGAGTTCGAACTCAAAGCAGAACATTATAAGTTGAAATATTTTTAAAATGCAACTGACGCATTGTAAAGACACATTGCGATGTGTCTCTACAATCTACGTCCTTACAAACCGGGACAAGGTGCCCCGTCTCTAAAACAATACGAACAACAATAAATTATTTTTTAAGGAATTCTGTAATCACTTTAAAAGTCTTTTCCGGTTCTTCGACGAACATTTCGTGCCCGCTCTTTTCAAACATTACAAATTCAGCCTGGGGTGCATATTCTTTATATTTTATGGAAAACCTCGGGATCGAAATTCTATCAAACCTTCCTTCTAAAATTAAGATGGGCATCTTTAAATCTTTTAATTTTGCTCTGAAGTCAAGCGGACCTATATCACCGCTTATCAGGAAGTCGGCATCTTTGCCGGCAATTTGATAATAAACATTTGTATTCATAATTAAAGAATCTCTTCTGACTTTATATGCATTCGAAGCATCATAAAAATATAACAATCCTGAAGGAACCGAGTAGGCTTTTATATGTTCCTTTGAACTTGATGATTCTCCTTCGTTTCTAAGCTTCATAACTTTTTCCCATACTTCGGGATATTGATTCCTTATTTCATGATTAGAGCTGTTATCATTCTCCTGCCACATTTCACCGCTGTAGAATGTGCTCATTAAAATTAATTTGTTAACCGAGTTAGGGTAATCAAGTGCATATTGCTGTGCAACCATTCCACCGTATGAATGCCCGATTATATCCCACTTATCAAATCCTAAAGCTTTGCGTAATCCTTCAATATCTTCTACATCTCCTTTGAATGAATATTGATCCGGCGACTTTGCCCGGTCGGATTTTCCTCTTCCGAAAGCATCGAAATAAATCACTTTAAAATTTTTGGCCAGTGCGGAAAACCAGGGATGAAAATATGTGCGGGAATTCCCGGGGCCACCCGGGATTAAAAGTACAGGTTCTCCCTGACCTTCAATTTCATACCAGAGTTTTTTCCCGTTTACAGTTGCATAATTTCCGGGTGGATGTTTTATCTCCTGGGCAATAATTATAGATGTGAAAACCAGAAGCAAAGAGCTAAGCAGTAAAATTTTGTTATTCATTTTGGGTACTCCGTTTTAATTCTAAAATAAATTTACCAAAATAAATCGAAATTAATGTTTAGCAGGTTTTTGCAGGATTTATATTTTATGTAAACACTTCGTACTCTTGTAGAGACAGGGTATGCCCTGTCTCTACATCCTGACGCGTTCATGCGGAAATATGATAAAAAATCTTCCACAAATTTTAGGAATATTTGCAGAAAATATTTTTATTTGTATCAAAGGGTAACAAACCTTCTCTCTATTTTAATGAAACTTTTTCGCAATAAGTATCGTGTTGAATCCAACAGGTTAAAGTATTGGGATTATTCCACTCCAGGGTGGTATTATGTTACAATTTGTACAAGAAATATGAAGTGCTGGTTCGGAAAAATTGAGGATGGGAAAATGGTTTTGAATGACATAGGAAAATTAGTGGAAGAATTTTGGAAAAATATCCCGAAGCATTATAAAGGAATTGAATTGGATTATTTTGTAATTATGCCAAACCATATACATGGTATAATAAATATCGACTCTGTAGAGACGGGGCATGCCCCGTCTCTACAACACTACGGACCAACACTTGGCAACGTTATAGGGAGTTTTAAATCTGCAGTTACAAATTGTGTCCATCAAAACGGCATAACTACTTTTTCCTGGCAGGCGAGGTTTTATGATCATATAATAAGAAATGAAGAAGATTTGTTTCGTATAAGAAATTATATCCAAAATAATCCTTTGAAATGGGAATTAGATAAATATTTTAATATATAAAGAAGAAAACCGGTACTATAAGTTCTTTCCCATCGAAAAAAACTTCCTTTTATTCCATTCCCATCAATTAAAACGAAACTTTTACTAATCCAGACTACTTTTGCTCCTGTAAAAAACAAAAACCGGAGTTTATAATTATGAAAAAAGTTATTATGATTTTACTGTTAATCGCTTCTTCAGCTTTATTTGCTCAACCAGATGAACCAAAAGGAAGCATAAAAGGTAAAGTTGCTGATATAGAAACCAAAACACCCCTGATAGGAGTAAATATCTTTATTAAAAATACCCAAACCGGCACATCAACAGATATTGAAGGAAATTATGAAATAGCCAACATTCCGGTTGGTTTAATAAATGTTGTTTTCAGCTATATTGGATACGAGTCGGTAACCAAAACAGATATCAGTATAAAACCGGACCGGACTTTGTATTTAAATATTGAAATGAGCTCTTCTGCCGTGCAGCTTCAGGATATTGTTGTAACAAACGGATATTTCTCAGAGCTGGAAAATAAACCTGTAAGTACAGTCAATTTCTCATCAGAGGAGATTAACCGCTCGCCGGGAACTGCCGGTGATGTCAGCCGGATTTTATATACACTCCCCTCAGTTGCAAAAATAAATGATCAGCGGAACAGTCTGATTGTGCGCGGAGGAACCGCTGTTGAAAACAGTTTTTACCTGGATAATATTGAAATCCCGAATATTAATCATTTCCCGGTCGAAGGATCATCAGACGGACCAATCGGGATTTTAAATGCTGATTTTATAAATGATGTTAATTTTCATTCCGGCGGCTTTTCACCCATCTACGGTGATAGATTGTCATCGATAATGGATATTTCGTACAGGGAGGGAAACAAAACCCGTTTTTCGCCGCAGGTTAATTTAAGCATGGCCGGTTTTGGCGGTGCCGTTGAAGGTGCAATAGGAAATAAAGGTAATTACCTGTTCTCAATTAACCGGAGTTACCTTGATTTGCTGGTTAACCAGATTGAAGAGGGATCACCGCTGCCCAAGTACGGAGATGCGCAGGGAAAAATTGTGTATGATTTTGATGATAAGAACCGCTTGTCAATACTCAATGTATTTTCTATTGATGAAATATATCTTAACCCGGATAAAGCCGTGGAAAACGATGCCAATATGTATGGTAAAACAAATGGAATTACTAATACAACCGGTGCAAACTGGCAGCATATCTGGAATGAGAAAGGTTTTTCAAATACATCTTTTGCTTTCACTTATATAAAGTATGATTTAGACTACGGAAAAACCGCAACACAAAAACAGTTCTATACAAATAATTCGAAGGAAAACATTTTCAGATTAAGGAATGTAAATTATCTTAAGATAAACAATCAAAATAGTCTGGAGTTTGGAGCAGATCTTTCGGGAACATTCACTAAGTACAAAACTTTCTACGGAGAGTATGATGATCAATACGGTAAAACCACACCGGAGTTATTTGTCAATAATAAAATTAGCGGCTACAAGTTGGGATCGTTTGGTGTGCATCATATAAATCTGCTTCAAAACTTAAAATTAGATTATGGTACCCGAATAGATTACTTTACTTATAATCAGAATTTTAATGTTTCTCCAAGAGCAACGTTAACTTATCATCTTGATCCTAAAACAGCATTTTCCTTCAGTGCGGGATTGTTTCACCAGGAGATTCCAAATAATATACTTGTTCAAAGTGAAGACTTTAAATCACTTAAAACACCTTCTGCTGTTCACTACATAGCAGGATTTAGTCATACTTTAGGTAACGCGACCCGTTTAAGTGTTGAAGTTTATTATAAAGATTACTACAACTTTCCTATAAATCCTGCGCAACCTACAATGTTTCTGTTCGACCAGGTCCAGGTATTTGGAATTTTCTGGAGCAATGCTTCTTTACTTGACAACGGAAGAGCCAATGCAAAAGGTATAGAAGTAATTCTTCAGAAAAAATTGGCTGAAGATTTCTATGGATTAGTAAGCGGATCATTTTCAAATTCAAGTTACAGGGATTATTCAGGCACCTGGCATAACAGGATATATGATAACAGGTTCAACATTAATCTTGAAGGCGGCTACATTCCTAGCAATGACTGGGAATTTAAAATCAGGTGGGTTTATGCCGGCGGTGCTCCTTATACTCCATTCGATTATGAAGCTTCAAAGAAGGCGGGGGTTGGAATCTGGAATTTAAACAGAACCAATTCAGAAAGATTGCCGGACTATCATTCAATGAATCTGAGGGTCGATAAAAGATTTTATTTCAACAGTTCAAGCCTGCTTGTTTATTTGAGTGTATGGAATGTATATAATAGGAAAAATGTTGCTTTCTATTACTGGAATGAAATTAAAAACGATATTGATTCTCAAACACAATGGAGCACACTGCCGGTAATCGGTGTTGAGTATGAGTTTTAAATATCACCATTGCCTTTAAGTTGAAGCTGAGGTAGGGGATGCAAATTTTGCATCCCCCACAACCACCGGTACATATATAGTGAAAATATCAATTCAAGCAACTTTTGCTTTGCGGGTATTAATCCTGTATTGAGCGGGAGTAATACCCGTGACTTTTTTAAATGCAGAATAAAATGCCGATTTGGAATTAAAGCCTGCTTCAAATCCTAATCCCAGTATGCTGAATTTGTTCTCCCTGTCATTTTCAACGAGTCTTTTAACTTCTTCAACCCTGTATTTATTTATATAATCATAAAAATTCTGGTTAAGCTTAGAATTAATTATTTCAGATAAGTTATGAGTAGATAAATTTACCATGGAAGCAAGTTCAGAAAGGTTTAGATCATTGTTTAAATAAGGTTTTTCTCCTTCCATTAGTTCATTTAGTTTATCGATTGCATCTGCAGCAAATCGATCAGATAATCCGGATTTTTTATAAGATCCATTTTCTGCTTTAATATGATGTATATCGGCTGCTATTAATATTACTTCGGGCTGTCTCAGGCTTCTGTAGCCAATTAAAAAAATAAACACAGCCATGCCGATATATATAAGTATGTTTGCTCTTAATTCTTCACCATAAATAAAATTGGATGCATAGGAGATCAATACAATTATCCAGATTGCAGAGGTACCTATTACCAAATATGTTAACCATTTTAAATTGATCTTATCAATATTAGAATATGAGTCCTTAATTCGGTTGTTGAATTTCTTTGTTTCTCTTATAGCAAGCAAAGTATAAACAACCCCGGAGACGGGTATTAAGTCACCTACCAAAGCAAAGTGCCAGGGTACAGGATTATTGGGTATCATCAGGTTTTCGTAAAATGACTGCGGCTCAAAATAAAAAAAGAACAAACCATATATTTGTACTAAAAAAAAGGGAATGTAATTAAGATAATAAACCGGTTTAAAGACTTTTTCATTACGGGTTAATAACAAAATATAAAGATATATATTCGGGCCGTAAAGGTATGGAAATGTGTTGCTTACTGCCATTAATTGAGGGACATTTAATATATCACCTGTTATAAATAAAATGATTGATGCCAGATCAGCTGCAAACAAGAGCATTGTAATTGCAAGTAACCTGTTTGCAATATGATTCTCTTTCTTACGGAATAACACTACTGCCAGCTGAAGGGCTTGTGCCACCCCTATAATGAAAATGTATATTATTATTTGCTTAAACCGGAGCATAAAAATTATTTAAATATTAGAGCAAATATATTTTTTGCGGGAGATTATATTTTAATCATATTGAGAATAAATAGCCAGAATCAGTTTTGGAAATTCTGTTTAAAAACAGAGCGAGCCGGAATTACATTATATCGTATTCCGGATCTTTTTCTTGAGTTCAAGCTTTAATAAAATTTAAATAAAGATCCTGTTTTAATTAAGTTCTGTCAAGACATCTTCTTTACCCACGAGGTACAGTAACCATCAGGATTTATAGGTCCTTTAACTACCTGGCATGTACCGCAATTCGCACCGCCTGAAGGAGGAATAAAAAAATTACACAAATGACAATTTTTATCATTATGGGGGGAATGGGAAATGTATCTGTATAAATCTCTTGTCTCTTTTTCGGCGGGAGTAAGTCCGCTTAAATCGCTGCAAGGTCCTGAAGTCTCTTTAGTCTCTCCTGGTTCTTCTTTCTTCTTTCCGCAGCCGGCTAAAAATGTAACTGCTCCAAAACCGGAAAGGGTTAATGCTGCCGCACCTTTAATAAAATTTTTACGATCAATTTTTTTCATTTAAGCTCCGCAAAAGATTTGAGATTAAAATAAATAAAGAAATATTAAAACATATACTTTATAACAAAATATTTATTTAAGTCTTAATAATAATTCTTTGAACTCCGGGTGTTCCCGGATAGAATCATAATCGGGATCATGTTCTACCCAACTGCGGCTTCCGTAACCTTTATTAACAAATATTTCCAGAAAATCCAATGCTTTTTTATGCAAGCCCGCTCGTGCATAAAAACAAGTAGCGTTGATAAGTACACTAGGCTCATCCGGTTTAAATTTTAAAGCTTTTTCCTGCCCTTCAAATTCTTTTTCCTTTTCTCCGGCATTCAAAAAATCGATAGCCCAAGAGAAGGGGCACGATCGTTTGCAGGATCTAATTCCAATTGTCTTAATTCGCGATTAATAGCTTCCCTGTTTGATTTTATAAATTTCTCCTCATTTCCTAATACACGGTATACTAATGAAAGTGAATATACACTTTGAAAATCTTCCTTTCTTATTTCCGATGCTTTATAAAAATAATCTGTCGCTTTCTCTGTTTTACCAATGGAAAAACACATTCTGGCTAATTAATAAGCGTCATATGAATTAGGAGCTATTTCAATAGCGCGCATAAATTCATTTTCAGCTTCTTTATAATTTCCCTCAAGCGTTAATACAAATGCTTCGGCAGTATGACTTTCTGTAAGATTCTCAGACAGTTCCAGGGCTTTTTTACTATACTTAACTGCTTCTCTTAAATCATTTTCATTTTTCCCAAGCCATTCATATTGGCATGAATGAACATTTGCAAGGTAAGCAAATACCGGTGCGTAACCCGAATTCTGCTTTATTGCTTCTTCAAATGATTCTTTCGCCTGATCCAATTTAAGCTGGTACAAGTCGTAACGTCCTTTCAGAAAATGTTCGTATGCTCTTTTGTTGGTTTCAGGGCTTTTAATTTTATCTTCCTCATCATTTGTAAAAACCCCTTTAATGAAGAAACCACGTTAAAATAATACAAATGCAGGATATAAGGGAAATTCAGACAAATCCCAATGTTGCATTTTTTATTCTTAAGAACAGAATTATTTTGGGAATGGACGCATTTTTATTGATTATTATTAATCTAACTAATTTTGTATTAAAAGTGAATGATTAACAACGGTAGGAAAGAAAATAAATTTTTTCTTTTTTCCACTTATCTGCAATAGTTATCGGTTATAATATTTTGTTCTAAAATGCGCTTATGCAGGTCTTTTAATATCTTTATAATTATGTTATATTGCAAAAAATGTAGCACAGATTCGCTACCTGTGCTACAAACACAGAAATTTGAAAAAAATTTTAATTAATCTTAAACAAAATTTCCCAATATTTTACAAAATGTTATTACTTAATTATAATTTTCGGCGGTGAATCTCCTCTTGCAAAGACGCCGTCAACTATACAAAATACTGCATATTCGTAAGTCCCTGCCGGAGCGTTATCCTTAACTTTAAGCTTCAACTTTTTCCCGTTTTTTAAGAATTTGGTATAGCCGTTATGAAGGCTATCTTCAGGATCTACAGGATTAAATAAATTATCCGGAAACTGCAGGGAGGCATCGGTACCTTTTACTGTCCAGATAATAGTATCTTTCTTTTTTACTTCAACTTTGGTTTTCGTGTAATCGCTAGCATCTACTACCTTCCATTCCTTACCGATTTTCATAATAACCAGGTTATATTTTTTCGGAGCCTGCTGAACGGACAGTAGATAAAAACCCGTGAAAAATATTAATAAAACAATACTTGTTATAAACATGATCAGTTTAACTTTCATAGTGTACCTCCTAAATAATGATGAAGATAGTAATTTATTGAACATTAAGTATAAAATATTATCCGGGATTATTAAATCTTTACTGTTTTTTTGATGCTATCTGTTTATATCTTTCATCGGTTATTAATTGCTTTAATTCAGGCTGATGTTCAATTTCGGATCTTGAATACCCACCGGCAATTGCTTTACCTATCCAATATAGTGCTTTTTTCCTGTTGCCCAGGTGCTCATAAATAGTCGCTGCACGAAACATTACCATTGCATTGTCACCTGCTGAATTAATAGATTCTTTCAGCAATTTTAAAGCTTTGGAAGAATCACCTATATCCGCATAATAAGCTGCTAAGTTTGAAACAACCTCATAGTCCTTGGGATTAATTTTTAATTTAGTTTTTGCGAGGTTGATTGCATTATTATATGTAGAAATTGCTTTATCCCTATTTCCTGGGCTCCAATAATAGGCTGCTGCAAGATTTCCCCATGTAATATAGTCGTTATTATTTATTTTTAAAGCCTCTTCATACATTTTTGCAGCGTCTGCATATTTGCCTTCAATATAATATAAAGTTCCAAGGTTCGAATAAATATTGTAAGACTTCCGTATTTTCAGGGATCGTTCAAACATTCTCCTGGCATCAGACCAGCGTTCAAGCATATAATAAATACCCCCAAGGTTGTTGTAGCCCCTGTAATTATCTGGAGTTAGTTCTATAACTTTTTTAAACTGGTTAATGGCATCAGTATATTGGCTGTGCCTGTAATAAAAAACACCAAGGTCATTATAGCCCGCCCAGTAATCGGGTTTTAAACTAATTGCTCTTTTATATGTAAATTCAGCCTCTTGTATATTATCTGAAGCTTCATAAGCTTTTGCCAAACCCCTGAATGCAGCAGCATCTGTGGGATCGTTTAATAATGCTGATTTGAAATGATCAATTGCAAGTTTATAACTGCCGGTTTCGGAATAAATCATCCCGAGAGTAACATTAATTGGGGCTAATGTACTGTCAATCTTAAAAGCTTTCTCCGCATTTTCTTTGGCAGAGTTTATTAATTCGGAATTTTGTGTGAGTTCATACTTGCGTAAAAAAGCTTCTCCAAGTCCGGCATAAGCTAATGCATAGGTAGTATCACTTTCTGCTGCAAGATTAAATAAATTTATGGCTTCTTCAACATTATCAAGATTTTCATATCTCTGCAGGTTTCCCTTGCCGCGTACATAGTATTCATAAGCTTCAGGGACAGAAGTTTTTCCCGCATCCAAAATATCTCTCAATTCAGGTTCCATTTCAATATGCAGCATTTCCAATAATTTTACAACAACGCGGTTTTGTATAGAGGCAATGTTTTTTGATTTAATATCAATAATTGATGAATTCAGCTGTCTTAGGTTTTTTGCATCGACAAGGTTTAAAGTCAGTCTCAAAAGATTATTTAAAAACTGCAAGCTTCCGGTAACCACAAGGTTTGCGCCATATGTTTTATAAGCTTCACTTGCACTTTTTATTTTATTTTGAATTACATCGCTGGAAGGCACTATCCAAAGTGAGCCCTGAAATTGTTCCATTTGCGTCAGGTTGCTTGAAAGCGTTTCTACAAGACCATCACAAAAGGCCTGTTTGCTTGAATCGCCACCAATTATGTTAAAAGGGAGAATGAGCAAATGTTTCGCGGGAGAAACAGAGGATGAACTAATCAAAGAAATAAAAAAATTACGGCTGAAGGGAAAAATGAAAAACAGGACAACAAGAGACAGCCCTATTCCACCGATAACCAGGGCATATTTATGTTTAAAATTATTGTCAAAGAATGTTTTTCCGTTTTCATGTAGTTTGGTATCGGCGCTTGCATCGGGAACCTCAATAACTCTTTTGAGATCATACAATAATTTACTAATTGACTGATAACGTGTTTTTTGATCTTTTTGGAGGCACTTATTCACTATGTTTACTAAAGCAGGAGAATAATCCTTTTGTGTTAATTGCATACGTTCCGGTTTTTCACTCAGGATAGAATAAATAACTGCCTGATCATATTCTCCTTTAAAAGGTAATTTCATTGTGAGCATTTCATAAAGTAAAACTCCAAATGACCATATATCTGTTTTGTGGTTGACTTCATCTCCTTTTGCTTGTTCGGGAGACATATAAGCAACTGTTCCGATGGTTGTTCCAATAGTTGTTAAATGACTTCCGCCCCTTATTTTTGCCAGGCCGAAGTCCATTATTTTTATTTTCCCTTCTTCGGTGATCATTATATTGGATGATTTTATATCACGGTGTACGATTTCTTTCTTATGTGCAGCTTCCAATCCTTCCGCAATTTGAATTGCATAATTAATAATATTCTTCATCTGCAGGGGCTTATTGCTATGAGCCCCTACAATATCTTTCAATTCTTTCCCTTCTATATATTCCATCACTATAAACATTTCTTCATCGGTTTCTTCAATTGAATATATTGTTGCTATATTAGGATGATTTAGTGCGGCAGCAGCTTTAGCTTCAATTTTGAACCGTTCTCTTTCTTCATTATTAGCAGATATATGGTGGGGAAGAAATTTTATAGCAACTTTTCGTTCAAGTTTTGTATCCTCAGCGAGATATACTACACCCATCCCTCCTTCGCCGAGTTTTTCTAAAATGTTATAATGAAGAATTGTTTCACCAATCATAGACTATTCAGTCCTGAAATTATCAACTAAAATGATATCGCTCTTATTGCGTTCGCGTCTTGTATAAAGTATATAAGTCTCATCCGAATCTATAGCTATATTATGGAAATTACTGCACATATAAAATTATTTCAAAAATTTTTTATTCTATTACTTCAGATAAAATTCTTTGTAGTTAATAAGCAGTTGCCAACTTACTTTTAAGTTCTTCATGTTTCTCTTTTGCTTTAGAAAGTAAACCTTGTATTCCCGGATGCTGTCTGACAGAATCAAGAAAAGTATCACGCTGCATAAAAGTATAATTTATGTAACCCATGCTAATTGATTTATTTAATGCCCTGTAACAGTCTTCCTTCATATCAAACAAACCATAGAAACGGGCAATTTCATAACAGATTTCGCTGTCAACCGGATTTTCTAATTCTCTTTTTAAATTGTACTCTGCTGCTTTTTCAAAATTTCCTTTCATATATTCTACAATTGAAGCCGCAAAATAAAACTCACCTATTTCGTCCTTTATTTTTAATGATTTCACAAAGTAGTCAAGTGCCAGTTCTTTATTTCCATTCCTGAAAGCAACTTCACCCAAATAATTTAATGTAAAAGGACTTTCAATTCCCAGGTTGAATGATTTTAGGATTTCATCATATTTACCCAAAAACATATATAATATAATAGAAGATCTAAACCGGGGATTCTTAGGATCGATAGAGAGCGCAATTTCTATCTCTTTTTCTGCTTCATTTAAAAAGCCAATATATCTGTAGTGATAACTAAGTGAAAAATGCAGCCACGCATCGTTTGGATTAATTTTTAATGCTCTTATTAAAAGTGAGTGCGCTTCTTCATGTTTCCCGACGTCTGTATAAATTAAAGCAAGATATGCAAGGGCAGGCAGCAGATCGCTTTTTAGAGATATAGATTTTAACAAAGCCCTCTCTGCTTTATCATGAGCTTGCTCTGTACCGCTCCCAACCTGGGCCAACGAGTTGTATCGTATTCCTAATTCCAAAAATGCATTTGCATAAAGAGGATCCAGTTCGATCGATTTATTAAGCATCTCGATGGCTATCTTATCATTTTCGATGGTGGAGGGATATGAAACAGCGCGAAGATAATAATCGTAAGATAGTGGATTTTGCGGAATTTCCGGCTTCATTCTTTCCCGCTCTTCTTCAGAAAACTGAACTTTCAATCCATCAACAACTTTTTGAGAGACAATATCCTGAAGTTCAAAAGCATTATTGTATTTTATCTGTATCGGCTCCCTCCAAATTATGTTTTTAGAATTAAGTTCTACTAATTCTATATTAAGTCTTATCGTGTCGGCTTCCTTTAAATAATTACCAGCAAGCATATAATTCACATTAAGTTCCGAACCGGCTTCCTGCAGATCTATAATCTTATCCTGGTATTTTCGGATAGTGCTTGTAGGTCTAACCAATACATTCTTTGAATAAGCCAGGGCACCAATAATTTGATCAGCAAGTGCAAAACCTAAAAAATTTGTCTGGGGATCATTTTTAATATTTGTAAAGGGAATTACAGCTAATTTCTTTATTTTTTTTATGCTGTTATTTTCTAAACTTAAAATTGATGTATCTGTTGATTTAAGATCCTGAATTATTTCCTGTGCATTTCCGTATCTTTTCTCAGGATCTTTTTGCAATGCTTTCTTTATAACTCTGTGCAATGGTTTTTGATCATCAACTAGCCCCGCAGTCTGCGGTTCTTCATTCAGGATGGAATAGATGATTGCCTGATCGTAATCGCCTTTAAATGGTAAATCTCCTGTTAACATTTCATAAAGCACAACACCAAAGGACCAGATATCAGTGTGTTGATCCACTTCATCACCTTTTGTTTGTTCAGGAGACATATAAGCAATTGTACCGAGGGTAGTATCAATTTTAGTTAAATTTGATCCCCCTCTAACTTTTGCTAAGCCAAAATCCATAATTTTAACTTTGCCATCAGTGGTAATCATTATGTTGGAGGACTTGATATCTCTATGTACAATATCTTTTTTATGTGCAGCATCCAGTCCCTCAGCAATTTGAATTGCATAATTAATTACTTCATTCATTTGTATGGGCTGAATATATTCAGCCCCAACATGGTTGCGCCCAATAATGTCTTTTAATTCTTTCCCTTCAATGTATTCCATAACAATAAACATCTGCCTTCCCCATTGGGAATCATCAACTTCTTCAATAGCGTGAATTGTAGCAATGTTTGGATGATTCAATGCTGCTGCAGCTTGTGCTTCAACTTCAAAACGTTTTCTTTCATCTTCACTTGCAGAAATGTGATGAGGTAAAAACTTTATAGCAACCTGCCTTTTAAGCTTTGTATCTTCGGCAAGATATACTACACCCATTCCACCTTCGCCAAGTTTTTTTATTATTTTATAATGTAATATTGTTTTACCGGTCATGAAAATTATTCTAAATAAAGGGGCTACGGGGGACAAGCCCTCCTTCGCCGGGTTTTTCAATTATTATATAATGAATAATAATCTTACCATTCGTAATATTATTATCAGTCATTTTAAAATATGAATATATTTTTAAGGCTGTGGTGCTATTTGATACTGTTCTAATTTTCCGTCAGGCATCTGGTAAGTCCATACACGCAAATTACGATCTTTAAATTCAACCCGGAATAAGCGTAGAAGCATTCCTCCGCGTTCGCGCTGAGCAGTTTGAACAAACTCAACTGGTTCGCCTAAAGTATCCAGACTGGATTGAAAGTCTTTTAAAGCCTGTTCACTGAAGTAAGCATTAGCATCCGGTGTAAATAATGAGCGGTCAATAGTACCGTGCTGAAGCCCGGTAAATATTTTGCGGGCTTGTTCCGTTCTCATTTTAGTCTGCGAATCTTGAGATTTAAATAAGATATGGAATATTTTACGGGCAATAGTTTCTGCTGCCGGTGAAGCATCCTGGTTTGTTAATACAACAACCGCAGCACTATCATCGGGGAATACTGCATTGTAAGCTGTGAAACCTGATACTTCACCACCGTGCGATATCATACGATGATTTTCCATCATCCCAACGTATACACCGAGTCCATAACGAGTCCCAACTCCATTTTTCAGAAGCACTTCGGTTTCAAATTGTTTATATGATTCAGGATTCAGAAGACTTTGTTTGATCATTGAAATATCCCATTTGGCAAGATCTTTTGGAGTCATTGCTAATTCTCCTGCACCAGCCATCCAGCCGGCACCTTCTTCCGGCGCCGGTCTTAATGGGCCTAGACCATACTGCATATAGCCTGTTGGATCTTCTTTAGTTAATTTTCCTTTATCAAAATTAACTACACTTGACAATCCTAAAGGTTTTAAAATATTATCCTTTAAAAAATCGAAGAAAGGTTTATTGGTTATCTTCTCAACTATCTGAGCAGCAATTACAAAATTTGTATTGCTGTACTGCCATTTTGTTCCCGGTTCAAAATCAAGCGGCTTCTTTGCCCAGCGACTCAGAATCTCTTGAGGAGGCATTGGTTTAAGCATCATAGGGGGTACATAATCCTGGGGCCAGAAGTCCTGGTAACCGGATGTATGTGAAAGAAGTTCGCGAATAGTAACTTCATCTGCACCTGTTAAATCCGGCATCCATTTAGAAACCGGATCATCAAGAGAGAGCTTCCCTTCCTCTTCAAGTAAAAGAATTGAAGCTGCTGTAAATTGTTTACTAATTGATCCGATTGCATAACGCATATCTGTTGTAGCAACTACATTTGGATTAAGTTTTGCATTTCCATATGCCTTCAGATATACAATTTCACCATTTTTTATAACGGCAACAGATGCGCCGGGTGTTCCGGTTTTTCTCAAAACCTGTAATACTGCAAAATCAACTCTAACCATAAGAGAATCATTTGACATCTCAGTTGATTTGAATAAATGATTACTCTCTGAAAATAATGGATCGGAAAAAATAATGTTTAGTACTATTATGAAAATTATTTGTTCTACAGCATTTAGTTTGAAATAGAATTTCATAGAATTTATTTTAACCTTTCAGCATGATGTAATATTATTTATCCCCGTATTAATTTATTTAAGATAGCTTTTAACAGCTTCATCTACGGAATCGAACTGTTCAAATATCTGGTTTAGCTTTGTAATTGAAAGTAAACCTTCAACTTTGCTGTTTATATTGGCAAGCTTGAGATCTCCGCCGTTTTTTTTCATTGATGTTAAACCGCTGATTAATATTCCCAGTCCGGAACTATTTACGTAAGTGACATTCCCTAAATCAACTACAACATTTTTCTCCCCCTTGTCCATGTGACTATATAAAGCATTGCTAAATTCTGATGATAGAGGACCACCGATAAGCTTCCCCTTCATCTCAATAACCACAGCGTTATAGTTTTCTTTAACTTTCATACTCATTTTTTCCTCCTTTTAAATTTATTAGAGTACAATTTCATAATAATTTTTCCTTAAAGTGCAATATCTATTTTGTGAGAGGAGTTATCACTGTGCTTAAAAGGTCAGGTTTTGCTGTATCCCTCTCTAAATAGGGATACCTCTCTCCGCTATGATAATCAATATCAACGATGGAATAAAATTCACCGTTGGCAACAATAAATTTGATGGGAGAAGAATTATCCATTGCCTGCTTTAATGCTTCATGGATTACATTACTGGAATATTTTCTTCCGTTAACAGCAATTATTTTCATATCCGGTGCAAGACCGGCTTTTGCAGCCGGGGTACCCGGAATAACATCATTTAAATTCCCTTTATCGCTTATCGTAAATCCTAAAGAATAATCTAAATTAGTATAATGATATACCTTCTCTGATATTTTTTCCATATCATTTGGTGAATTTTTATAAACTAATTTCCAACCACTCATTTCTATACCCCCGAGTGGTGCATGCGGACTTAAGGACTTCAGCCTGGTTAAAAAGAAATTTCTCCAATCATATTGAGCTACTTTATTTATTGTGTTGACTACATCATTAAAGGTATATGGTTTTAACTGCGGACCACTATTTTCTCCTCCGTGAAATATTTTGCAGAAGTCATCCAATGATTTTTTACCTTTTGTTGATTGACGAATTATGATATCAGCTTCAAGCCAAATTAAATCTCCCTCATCATAAAAATCTACGCTCCTTCTCCAGGAATCGTAATCGCGTCTTGCATAATAAAGAAGTTGAGCCTCATCATTTGTGTCCTGAAGCGGGCGCCAGATCCTTCCCGGGCGATTGTCCAGACTTGCAGCAACATTGGCAAGGTCTTCCAAATATTCTTCGGGAGTATATAATCCGGATCTTGCTGTTAGTACCTTTCCGAGGTATTGGGTTAAGCCTTCATATACCCAAAGCATATCATCTTTCATCGGAGCTGAAAAATCACCTGTAGCTAGTCCTGAAGGTCTCCGGTATTTACCATTCCATGAGTGAACAAATTCATGCGGTAAAAGAGTAGCTGCACGTTTAAATAGATTATCATTTATGAAGCTTTTTTCAGCCATTCGGTTGTCGCTTGATTGATGATGCTCCAGGCCAAAGTGTGCAGTATGATCACTTAATGTGCATAGAAAATCATAATGATTATAATGATAAGCACCAAAAAGTGCATTGGTCTCTTTCACAAGTTTTTTATACTCATTTATCTTTTTAGTATTGATTTCAAGTGCGGCTCTATCGTCGCTAACAAGATCAAGAAAATGCGGGACTCCGGAAGGAGGTGTAATATCAATTTGACGTGTATATTCACCTGTTAAAACGGGGGAGTCAATCAACATATTTAATGCAACCGGGTTAAAATTAATTGAATCTCCCGATAATTCCTTTTTAGTTAGTGCAGTAAAATATTTCCATCCGTTCGGTAGTACGAGAGTAGGTGTAATAATTGTATTTTCGGGTTTAGGTGTATCCGGGTATAAAACCACCTGGTTCCAGCTAACCATAAGAAGTTTTGCAGTCGATGAAGTTCCTTCCGAAAAACCACCCCTTTCAGGCGGCAGTATAAAATCGAATGAAACTTCCAGCTGGTCTGAATTTTCAGGGATTTGACAATGTATTGCATACATATCAACTAGATCCCTTCTCCACTGAATTTTTTTCCCGTTTGTTGAAATTATTAAACCTGCCATATCTACAACGGGACCGGTTGGTCCATGTTCACCCGGTATCCATTCCGGATAAACCAGGGTCAATGGTCCGGGTTTAACCTGTATTATTTCTTTTGAATGCAGCAGTCTTTTAGAAACATCTTTCGCATTTATATATAAAGAGATAAATTCTTGTTTAGTTTGGCTAAAACTTGTTTGTGTAAAAGTAAATAGCAGGTAAAATATTAAATAAGTCAGCCTATAAATGTTCATTAGTAACTCCAGGTGTTATAAAATGGAAGTTCTTAATCTTTTATAAAAACTCTGTTTGGGTTGGTAATAAAATAACAAGTTTCAGTTTAATTTAACTCTTTTTCACTATTTCATTTCTTATATAAAGCTTTTACCGGTAACTAAGTTATAATGTTCGATTTTTAAATCTTCTGTAGTTTTAACTTTCGCACTGTAATCTTTTTCCAGGGCCATTTTCCATAAATAGAATTGAGAAAATGTGTGTTTTATTTTATTCACAAGCTGGGTAAATTTGCCGCTCGATTCGTAATGATCCGCACTTTCTTTATCGTTCCAAACAGTTAATGAAATATATTCATCATCTTCATTCGTACTTTCAATTAAGTAAGCATTTTGACATCCTTTAACCAATTTTAGTTCAGGAATGATTTCCTCCGAATAAACCTTTTTAAATTCATCAAGTTTATCCTCCTGAACTTTTACGGAAACTATTCTGACAAACATTTTAGAATTTGATAAATTCAAATTTTCATTGTTATTTTTTTGAACTTTTACAGAGTATTTTTTTATTACAGGTTCTTCCGAAACAGGAGCATACTGCAGTTCAATATTATCTGACAGGTGTATTTTCCATTCTGTAGATTCAGATAAAAAAGGTCTGGCTTGTTCAATCAGACGGTGAAATACTCCCTTCTTTTCATAATCTTCTGCCTGAGTAAGTGTTTCCCAGAAGGTTAGGGAGATAAAATCACTGTTTGTTAATCCGCTTTTTATAAGACCTGCAAAGAGGCAGCCCGGCATGTTTTGTAATTTCGGGTAGACAGTGTTCTCATAAAATTCTTTAAAATTATCACCATGCTGCGTATCAATTTTTAATTGTAAAAAACGCATAAACATTTTATTTCCTCCTTCCGTTGTAATCACTTAATCTATTAAGCAAAACCGAAATGAGATATTGCTGGTAATTTTTTCTAATTATTACTTAATGTTATTTAATTTTAGTTTGCTTACAACCGATTATTAATTTTTATTCTTGTCTTTTGATAATAACAATTGTCATGTCGTCCATCTGTGCAGTGTTACCGCAGAATTTTTGTACTTCTTTAAAAATAATTTCTAACAAATTTTCTGGTAATTCTGTTCTATGATTTACTATAACTTCCATTAACCTGTCTTCGCCAAATTCTTCCTCATTACCATTCATCGCTTCGGTTATACCGTCGGAGAAGAGGATAAGTAACTCGCCCGGGAGCATGGAAATTGTTGCTTCTTCAAAAGGATAGGACGGTACAATTCCGGCAACTAAACCGCCGGTGGATAATTTCGTTAAATTATTTTCTTTTGAAAAGAGGAAAGGTTCATTATGACCGGCATTACAATAAGTGATTTCGTGGGTTACATTATTTAATATTCCATAAAATAATGTTGCGAATTTATTTGGAGCTGTGTTATGATATAAAATATCGTTTGTAAAAGAAACGCAATCTTTACATGATTTATCAAGCTTTGCCTGGCCTCTTAAAGAGGCTTGCAGATTTGCCATTAATATTGCTGCTGGGATACCTTTGCCTGAAATATCGGCAATACAAAAAGTCAGCCTGTCTTCATCTATCTGGATAAAATCAAAGTAATCACCCCCAACATCTTTTGCGGGAATACTCTTGCCTGCAATTTGATATCCCAAAACCTTTGGCTGAAACTTGGGAAGCAGATCAACCTGGATTTCATAGGCAAGGCGCATTTCTTCCTGAAGATGTATAAGGGCCTGCTCTTCCTGGTATAATCGTGCATTTTCAATTATTTGAGCAGACTGTGCAGAAATAATCCCCAGTAATCTCTGGTCATTATTTAAAAAACCAACATTTGTTTTTTTATTAAATACAGTTAAGAGTCCTATCATTTTTCCTTTTACATTCATAGGAGCACTTAATAAAGAACGAATCGGGAATTCATTGTTTACCATAAAATTAAATCTTGAATCTTTTTTAAGATCATTTATAAGCAGAGGAGTTTTGTTCTTCAGCATCCAGCCTGTCAGCTGGGCATCTAAACGGTAGGGAAGGTAATTTGAGACCGAATCCTGTTTACGGATCATTGTCCTGAACGGTTTTTCCTGATCTTTCTCATTCAAAAGCATTACAGCTCCCTGTTCTACATTAAGATGCTTAACACATTTACGAACTATAAGATCAATTATTTGCTCGAGCGGCTGGGTTGAAGATATCGCAGTAGAAATTTCATTTAACACTGAAAGTTCTTCAATCGCCGTACGAAGACGTTTATTTTCTTCCTGTAGTTTTAAAGTGGATTCGCGTTGTTTTGTCTGATCCATTATTATACCTCGGTAGCAAATAAAGAGTTCAGGAAAGAAGTAACAGTAAGATAATCAATTATAAGAAAAAATAAAGTGCTGTATAAATAAAAAATATTTTTCTTCTTTAGTTTGAAGATACAACAGAACAGTTTTATATTACCGATATCCTTTATAAAATATTAAAGGCTCGTCTTTTTTTAAAGATAATTTCACGAAAATAATCAGGGAGTAAAAATGAATTTTGAACATTTTGCATTAAACGTTTCCAAACCGGTCGAAATGAGTCAGTGGTATGTTGATAATTGTGAAATGAAATTAGTAAAATCGATGGATAAATACCCGTTTACCAGGTTTTTAACAGATAAAGCCGGTAAAGTTATGATGGAAATATATTCCAACACTACGGCAAGGATTCCTGAATATGAAAAGCAGAATCCTCTGGAATTTCATTTTGCACTTACTGTTGATGATCCTATAAAAATTAAAGATAAATTGATCTCTGTGGGTGCAACATTTGAAGAAGAAATAAAAATGGATGACGGATCTCATTTAATTATGCTTCGCGACCCTTTTGGTATACCACTTCAGCTTTGTAAAAGAGGAAAACCTATGATTTAAAAAATCATACCGATATTTATTAAAGCGAGAATCTTATGAAAAAACATTTAATCATTTACTGGCTTATAGGCTTATCATTATTTCTAACTGCTGAAATTTTTGCTCAAACATCTGATGATAATCAACCTGTTGGCGACACTTTAAATTATACATTGGATAATTGTGTTAATACTTTTTCAATGGATAAAGCAGAAAAAACTAAATCAGGTTATTTATACTGGTTTGCAGATAAGAATTTTCTTGACGGCAGAACAATAAAGCTTAGTGTAGTTAGACCGCATGAAGCCACTCATCCGCCGCATAAACATGCAGAAGACGAATTCTTTTTCGTACTTGAAGGGAAGGCTGAATTTTACCTGAACGGTCATAGAAAAGTTGTCGGTCCGATGACAAGCTTGTATTGTCCTTCTTATGTTGAACATGGAATCAGGAATGCTGGTGATACGGATTTAAAGTACCTTGTTATAAAAAAGTATATTATGAAATAAATTGAAAAAGTCTGGGGAATTTTAACTAATAATATGTACGAGCAAAATTATTTTATTCATTATTATGATGTTGATTTAAAACAGAAAGCTTCAATATTTAGTTTCCTCAGATATTTTGAAGATATCGCAATTCTGCATAGTGAATATGTAAAACGGGGAATTGAATATTATACCCAGCATCATGTTGGGTGGGTACTTTACAAGTGGGATGTAAAAATAAAAAGATATCCCGAATTTAAAGAGACAATACAAGTAAGAACCGAACCGTCTCATTTAAAAGGTTTCCATGCATTCAGGTATTTCGATATACTTGATTTAAACGGGAATAAAATTGTTACAGCTAATTCGATGTGGCTTTTTCTTAACACTGATACAAAAAGGCCGACCAGGATAACTGATGATATTTTTGAAGGATATGGTGTCGATAAGAATAAGATGATCGAATTGGAATTCGGTGACATAAATAAAATATCAAAAATTGATTCTGAAAAGGAATTCGATGTCCGCTACGTTGATATCGATTCAAATCATCATGTGAATAACATAAAATATATTGAGTGGGCGCTGGAAATGGTCCCGCAAAATATAATAAATAATTATAGTATGAACCATTTGAAGGTTAACTATAAAAAAGAAACCAAGTATGGTAATATTGTCATTTCTTCAATTGAAATTCCAAAGGAAGCAGAAAAAATAAAATGTATTCATCAAATATCTTCCGGTGATTCTGTTTTATGCATACTTGAAACAAACTGGCAGCAATAAATTTCTAAGTTAATTCATTTGAAGATTTCTTTATTCTTTAGAAAGTAAGTATTAAGTTTCAGCATTTCTTTAAAAATCCCATTTAAATTTCTAATGCAAGGCAATGGTCCAATTTACTGATAATGACTTCGTTGTTGAAGTAAAAGATGTTTATAAGTCTTATAAAACAGTTGATGCTGTTAAAGGAATTAGCCTGAAAATTCACAAGGGACAATTCATTGCATTACTGGGGCCAAACGGAGCCGGTAAAACAACTCTTGTTGAAATGATAGAAGGAATTCAGAAACCGGATAAAGGAGAAATTCTAATCCTGAATAAACACTGGAAAGGGAATGAAGATGAAGTTCATAATGCAATCGGTCTCTCGCTCCAGGAAACAAGATTTGTTGATAAGTTAACTGTTAAAGAAACATTAAATATGTTTGCAAGTTTTTATGAATTAAAGAAGGACAGAGTTGATCAAATTATAAACCTTATTGATCTGGAAGAAAAAAAGAAATCTTATACGGTAAATTTATCCGGAGGACAAAGACAAAAACTTGCCCTGGGAATTGCTTTGCTTAACAATCCTAAAATATTGCTTCTCGATGAACCTACAACGGGGTTGGATCCAAACGCAAGAAGAGAAATTTGGTCGATACTTACAGAACTTAAAGAAAAATCACAAACCTCATTGATATTGACTACTCACTATATGGAAGAAGCTGAGCAACTATGCGATTATATTGTAGTTATGGATTTTGGAAAGATTCTCAAGGAAGGAACTTTAACCGAACTCCTTAATGAAGGTGAAGAGCATTATATTGAATTTACACTTGAAAGTTCTGCAAATCCGGAGCAATTATTTAAACATTCTACTTTTAATATTGAATGGGATCCGGTAAAAAACAAAGGACTTCTTATTATAAAAGATATTGAATCCAATCTCCCCGGTTTTCTCAATTTCTTAAGAGAAAAAAATCTTAAGCTAAATAGTTTTGAAAGCCGAAGAAAAACATTAGATGATCTTTTTATTAATCTTGCGGGAAGACATCTTAATGAATAAATCATTTAAATCTGGACAGATTAAAGCCTTAGTGATTGCGCATGCAAAAGAATTAATGCGCGAACCGGCGGTACTTTTCTGGGGGATTGTTTTTCCTATCCTTATGGCCTTGGGATTAGGCATTGCCTTTACTCAAAAATCCGTAACTACTGCCAGGATTGGTTTGATTGAAAATAAAACTAACATGCCTGACAGCACTGATTCAATTATTTCATTTCTGAATAAATACAGCGAGAGGACCGATCATAATAATAATTCTCCCGAATATCGTCTTGAAATAAAAAATAAAAAACTCGGCAATACAGTTTATATTTTTCAGGAAATGAATTGGAAAGATGCAGACAAGCTTCTTAAAAAAGGTGAAATTAATCTGGTAGTTGAAGATTCGGGTGGAGCTCTTAAATATCATTTCGATCCTTCCGGACCCGATGCTCAGCTTAACTATCTAAGACTTTCCCAAATACTTGGAGGCAGCAAACCTCTGAAAGAGAATAATGCAAGTATCGAACCTCTTACATTAAAAGGAACACGGTATATTGATTTCCTTATTCCCGGATTAATGGCGCTGGGAATTCTTATGTCGTCTATCTGGGGGCTTGGCTACACTCTTATCGAAAAAAGATCAAAAAAATTATTAAGGAGAATGATTGCTACCCCGATGAAGAAATCTTATTTCCTGGTTTCTTTTATGTCTGTAAGAACAATAATGAATTTTATTGAATCTTTACTCCTTTTTATTTTTGCTAATTTAGTATTCGGTATAACTATTCAGGGAAATATTGCAGCTTTGTTTCTTATATTCGTTGCCGGTAATATAAATTTTGCCGGTATGGCAGCTCTCATTGCATGCCGGACTGCCAATCCCGAGGTTGGAAACGGAATTATAAGTGCAGTTACTACTCCTATGTTTGTACTTTCAGGTATTTTTTTCAGTTATCAGCATTTTCCTGATTGGTCAATTCCATTCATTAAAATTATACCCCTTACAATGCTTGCCGATTCAATTAGAAGTATTTTTATTGAAGGGGCAGGCTTTAGTGATGTTGCTTTACCATTTTTTATTTTGCTTGGAATGGGGATTTTATTCTTTGCTATTGGTTTGAAGTTATTTAAATGGTATTGAGTTAAAGTTAATGGTTTGTTGGTTTTAGTCTATAGTTTGCTGTGCGTTGTTCCTCAAAGAATTTCATTTAATATTTTTCAAAAAAAATTATAGGGACGAATTGGCAATTCGCCCCTATAATTAAAATTTATTACTACCAGATTTTTACAAGTTTATTATCCGGAGCCCTCATCGGTTCACCTTTTTTTACATTAAAAGCCTGCCAGAATTCTGGCATATTGCTGAACGGGCCGTTAACTCTGAATCTGTCCGGCGAATGCGGATCAGTTTTAATTAAAAGTTTAGCAGTCTGAGGCCGAGTATTACTTTCCCAAACCTGTGCCCATGCAAGGAAAAATCTCTGATTGGGAGTAAATCCATCTATCTTTTCCTGGCTTTTATATTCGTCGGTTTTTTTGAAAGCTGTAAAAGAAACATTTAAACCTCCAAGGTCGGCAATGTTTTCACCCTCGGTAAGTTTACCATTTACATGCATAGTATCGACAGGAATATATGAATCAAACTGTTCGATAATTTTTTTTGCATGCTCATTAAATTTAGTCTCGTCTTCTTTTGTCCACCAGTCTTTAACATTTCCGCTGGCATCATATTGCCTTCCTTCATCATCGAAACCGTGGGTTATCTCATGTCCGATAACAGCACCCATAGCTCCGTAATTAATCGCATCATCTGCATTTTGGTTAAAGAAAGGAGGCTGGAGAATTGCAGCAGGAAATACAATCTCATTTCTCAAAGGTTCGTAATATGCATTTACAGTTTGGGGATTCATTTCCCATTCAGTCGGATCAACAGGCTTATCAATTTTCTTTATATCCCTGTTAAAATTAAATTCCGCACAGCGGATTGCATTTGCATAATATGAATCTCTTTCGATATCCAATGGCTTATAGTCTATCCATTTATCAGGATATCCGATTTTAACTGTGAATAAATCAAGCTTATGCAATGCTTGTTTCTTTGTATCAGGACTCATCCAGTCAAGATTGTTAATTCTTTCACCCATTGCTTCCAGGAGATTTTTAACAATTTTCAAAGCTCGTGCTTTTGCTTCCGGCGGAAATACTTCTTTTACATAAAGCTGCCCTAGTAATTCTCCAATTGCATCATCTGCTCTAAACAAAACTCTTTTCCATCTTGGCTGAAGTACTTTCGATCCGTATAAAAATTTTCCATAGAAATTGAAATGCTCATTTACAAAATTTGAATCAAGATAATTTGCAGATGAATGTACCAGGTTCCATTTTAAATAGGGTTTCCAATTATCAATAGGAATTTCTTTTACAAGTTTGCTTACTTCCTTAAAAAAGTCAGGCTGTTCAACGTTCAAGCTGTCCAGGCTTGGTATACCGACTTTTTTAAAATAATCACCCCAGTAAAAACCGGGAGATAATTGTTCCAATTTTACCAGGTTCATTTTATGATAAGTTTTGTTAGGATCTCTTCTTTCTACTTTAGACATTGATGCTTTTGCAAGCCGGGTTTCAATATTCATTACAATAGAAGCATCTTTCTTTGCAGATGATTCTTTTTCACCAATTAACTTGAACATATTTGTTAAATGGTTTATATATTTCTCTCTCACTTCTTTTGAATAGCTATCTTTATTCAGATAATAATCTTTGTCCGGCAGTCCAATTCCTCCCTGAACAAGCTGAGCAATTTCCATTTTGCTGTTTTTAGCGTCTATTCCGGAACCAAAGCCAAATAAAGGTGCACCTAAATGAACATGCTGGTAAACAATTTCATCCAAAAGATCTTTTTTGGTTTTAATTTCATTAATCTTATTTAATTCGGCTTCTATTGGTTTTATACCGTCAGTCTCAATTTGTAATGTATCCATTCCGGTAAAATAGAAATCTCCGATTTTTTGCTGAATACTTCCTTTTGCCGTCTCTTTATTATTGGCAGCATCATCAAGGATTTTATGCAGAATTTTATAATTCTTTTCAGCTAATACAGCGAAAGTTCCCCACATGCTATACTCTTTAGGTATGGGATTATTTTTTATCCAGTTTCCCACAGCATATTGATAAAAATCATTTGATGGATTTGCAGATGAATCTATATTAGATAAAGGAAATCCATTATCTTTTTTTGCATTTTCCTTTGAAGAACATGAAGACAAGATAAATGCGGTTCCTATAAAAATAATTATAAAAATTTTTGAATTAGTGAACATATAATACCTGTTTAATTTTTAAAACAATTAATTAAAAACATACTAAAACTAGGTAAAATTTTGAAAAATAATTTTCGTTTTTGAACGAAATTTTAAGTACTAATTTTTTGCACTAATTCTCCCTGATTCAACAATATTGTGATTGGTACTCTTTTTGAAACTATTTAATATAGTAATTATATAGAAAATCAAAAATCGGTTGAGGATGGACATGGAAAGAGAATTTGAAAGTTACAATAAAAATATTGATGATTTTGATGCCCGGAATATTTTTGAGTTTGATGATTTAAAAGAATTGAATAGAATGAAAATTCAAGACGAAGTGAATGAAAAATCAGACGATTCTGAAAAGACTGTATTCTTAAGCAAAAAAAAGAATCAAAGATATTCAATTAACTAAAACTGCAACTAAAACCCGCCTAATGTAAAAAGATTTTTTATCTTTTTAAGAACATTAATTTCTTCTCAAATTCTTTCTTAAAATGGTTCATTACTGCTTTTCGTGATATTTAAAACACATAAAATTACCTGATGTTATATTATTATTGCTGTCAGTTTAAAGCGGAATAAAAATTTTAAGGAGAGCTATAATGAAAATCGGAATAATTGGTTCAGGGACAGTAGGTCAGCAATTAGGCATAGGATTTACCAGGATCGGTACTGAAGTAAAGATTGGAACGCGCGACAAATCAAAATTAAATGATTGGCAAAAAAATGCCGATGCAAAAGCTTCTACTGGAAGCAATGAAGAAGCAGCAAAATTCGGAGAAATTATAATACTTGCTACTGCATGGTCGGGTACAGAAAACGCGATAAATCTCGCCGGCAAAGAAAATTTTTCCGGTAAAATTTTGATTGATGTAACTAATCCTCTGGATTTCTCCGGGGGGATGCCTCCTAAAATTGCTGTCCCATTTGATAATTCCGGTGCTCAGCATGTTCAAATGTGGCTTCCGGATGCTAAAGTAGTTAAAGCATTTAATACAGTTAATGCATATACAATGATTAATCCGAAATATGAAGAGGGAGTTCCCGATTTTTTTATTGCCGGGAACGATAAAGAAGCAAAAGAAAAGGTAACATTGTTAACAAAACAACTTGGATGGACAAGTATAATTGACATGGGAGATTTATCTGAAGCAATCTGGCTTGAAACCTTGACAATGCTGTGGGTTCATTATGGAGCTAAATTCAACAGCTGGGCTCATGCTTTTAAATTATTGAAAAAATAATTGTATTATTTATTTATAAAGAAACTGAATTTAATTTTCTTTTAATCCTGAATCAATGTAAGTATGTAAAAGAAAACAAAATGTTAGCTGCACCAATAAATTTCAAGAAAGTTACACGGATTAAATTACTTCCGACTGTTTTTTTTATAAAATCTTCTTTTTTCTTGGATTAATATTTCCCTTTATTTACTGTTTTTAGTATCCAATCTCCAATTACATTCAATGCTTTTGGTGCGATAGTCTCTTCAATTTTAGCATATTCAGCCGGTGATCCGGTATTTGCTGTCTGGAATAAATGATTTAAGCCCGGCAGTTCTTCTACCTTAAAATATTTATTTCCTCCTTCGTTTAAAGCTTTTGAAACAGCTTCCAAATCTTCCTTAGGCGGAACCTGTAAATCTTTAGAACCATATATTGCCAGTACCGGAACTTTAACTTTATTTAAGGTTGGTCTAGGATCATAAGTTAAAAAATATTTAAACCAGGGTGAAGTAATAAAATTAATTTGGGATTCAAAAATCTTTTCCGGATCCTTGCCAAGCTTCGCTCTCTCATTCTCCGGAAAACTATTTATATAATTATTAAACAGACTATCTAATTTTTTCCGTAATTTTATACTGTCTTTTTCTGTTTTAATAAGTGTATAGGCTGCATTGTTAAGAGCTTCGGTTTTTCGTATATAGTCCTCAGCTGCACCGTTTGCTTTCAGAATAAGATCCGACTGCATTTTTAGAATATCTTCGCCTGGTAAGCCGGGACCAGCCATTAACACTATAAAATCCACTTTATCTGATTTAACAGCAGCTAAAGGTGCAATTAAGCCTCCTTCACTATGACCGATTAATCCAATCTCTTTCGGATTTACTTCTTTTCTTGATAAGAGATAATCAACCGCGGATAGCGCATCGGTAACAAAATCCTGAGTTGTTGCAGTGCTGAATTTTCCACCGGATTCTCCAAAACCTCTGTCATCATAACGCAGAACAGCAATTCCTCTTCGTGTTAAATAATTGGCTAACACTAAAAAAGGTTTGTGGTTCATAATTGTTTCGTTTCTATCCTGAGAACCAGAACCGGTAATAAGAACTACAGCTGGAAAATTATTCCCTGATTCAGGTAACGTTAAAGTACCTGCAAGAGTAATATCTGCTTCTTTGTTTTGGAATTTAACTTCTTCTTCTTTATAAGGATAAGGTTTTTTCGGCTCCTGCGGCCTTTTAACTTCTTCAACTTTATTCGTTTTCTTTAAGATCAAAGGAAATGACATTCCGTTTTGATTCCATATACCTGATATTTTTAAACTATCCTTTTGAAGTTCCCCTAAGTAATATCCATTCAATGCTTGGACATTTAACCTGATACTGTCGGAGGAAATTTCTATGGAAGTAACGGGTATACCAAAGGCACCTTGATCGGGACTATCTAATGCTCCAGTTAAGGAATCTGCTCCATCCGAAATATGAAAGACAATACTTAAATTATTTTCACCGCCTAAATCGAGCATCCCCTGCCAGATTCCATTATATGATGTATCTGCTTTAGTGGCTTTGGTATTATTTTGCATTGCATATCCAAAACCAGTGAAAATAATTAAGATAACAATTATCGTAATTTTTTTTAATGAGGTCATTTTCCCCTCCAAAATTAAACTTGGAAATAAAGAATTTATATAAAATTAATCAAGAATAACAAATAATACTATTCGTTAATATGAATGATATTGAGTTTAATTCTAAGAAATGTTTATTTGGATAGAAATTTTTTATGTAAAAAAATTAAAAATTTAATTGAAATGAAAGAAGAAATATTATATAAAGATAATTTGGTTGAAATCAGAGACGATTCGATTAGACCAAAAAATTACTATTTCCCTTTTGGTTCAAAAAATATTTTATTTAAAGACATTGAAAAAATTGAAATAAAAGAACCAACATTAATAAATGGTAAATGGAGAATCTGGGGAACAGGTAATTTTTTGTGCTGGTATCCACTTGATTTTTCAAGACCATCAAGAAAAGAAATATTTTTCATAACTTATAATAATCAGCGGATAAGATCCGGTTTTACGGTTGTTAACCCGGAAAAAGTTGAAAATATTTTTAGGGAAATAGAATGGCTATCCGGAATGTTTTCTTAGTTAAATATTCTGCTGTTATCGAATTCTTTTGAATATTTCACACTTTGTGCAAACAGTATAGTTAGTTTCCCCATCATAATTTAGCTTATTGAATAAGCTTCTTGAATATCTGTATTTTTCATTATTCCATATCTCCTCAAACGATTCTTTAGTCAAATCTCCCCAGACATTTTCTTTACTCGTAACCCAGCAGCAAGGTGTAACTTTTCCATCAGGATTAATAACTGTTGAAGTAAAGAGCTGGTTGCACGGTTTGTTATTAATCGGGAACTTTTCCCCGTTTTTATAAAAATCCATAACATATTCTTGATTTTCAGGAAGCCATTGCTTCTTTCTTTCATCAAGAGTTCCGGCAAAAGTTAAATCGGGTATATCATCGGCCAATCCCATTTTGTCAAATGAAATTTTAATACCCAATTCTTTTGCTAATTTTTTTGCATAGTCTATTTCGTGCTCGTTAAATTTATTAACAATAAATTTCCAGACTATTTTCGGATCCCTCTTCTTTAATTTCTTCTTTGCATTGACTGCCATTTTAATATTCTCAGTTATCCAATCAAAGCGGCCCTTTACCCTGTACTTTTCATAAGTCTCTTGAGAGGCACCGTCAGCAGAAATTACAAGCTGGTGGAGTCCAGAATTTATTAATTCTTCGAAAAATTCGGGTTTTTGCTTAAAGCTTAAATTAGTATGAGTAATAGTATAAATATTCCGGGAAACCGATTCTTTTATAATGTTGAAAATTTCATGATGCAGTAGAGGTTCGCCCCAATTAAACAGAACCAGAACTCTTAACGACGGGATTTTATCGAGGACCATTTTGAATGTATCAAAGGACATTTTCCCTTTTTCATAATTTTGATTTTTTGATGCACAGAGAGGACAATCAAGATTACAAATATTTATTGGATCTATAACCGCAGCATTCGGTAGTTTCGGATTAAGGGTATTAGGATTGAATCTGTACTTAAGCCATTCCGAAATTTTATTCTGGATATTTATCGGGATTCTTTGCCAAATGGAAAGATAAAATTCAAATACATGTCTATTCATCATTGTCCAGACTTAAAATATTATAACCGTTATATAAATCAGAAAACCAGCTTTTGTAAAAGAAAATGAAGATTGCACCAACACCAACTGCAAACCATAGTGTAACTGCCCTGATTATAAAAGTTGAAGCAACAGCTACATCTTTTGAGAATCCTTTTTGAACTATTAAAAAAACAAATGAACCATCGGTTACTCCGACACCACCGGGCAGCATTGTTAAAGAACCGATAATTGTTCCAAAAGCATATACAAATCCTGCCCACATTACAGTTATAGTTAAGCCTAATGATTTTAATATAATATAAAAACTAAGACACTCAAATGACCAGGATATTATACTAATAATAAGCATAAGAAAAAGAGATTTCCCTTTCAACATCGAGTGAAAGCTTTCATAAGCAATATTTATTTTTGACAAATATTTATGTAAAAACTTAATACTGGACAAAAGACTTATAAATTTTATTGAGACCTTTTTATTACTAATAAAAATAATCAGGACCAAAAAAATAATTATCAGGAGAGTCATTATAAAAATTCCATAATTATATAATATTGCCCCTGCTAGTGCAATAAATATTACCGAAATAAAATCGGTTATCCTTTCTGAAAAAATTATTGGTGCTGTTTTACTTATTTGTTCTCCGGTTATTTGTTTTACTAAATATGATTTAAATAACTCTCCTAATGCACCGGGTGTTGCAAGCATTATTAAGCTGGACATAAAAATTATAAATGATTCACGGTAAGAGAGGTTTATTTTTAATAAACGTATATAATAGTGCCACTTATAAAATCTGGTAAAAAAAGTTAAAAAAGAAAGAGTGAGTAATACCGGGAGAAGAAAAAAATTAAAATGTTCGAATGACCGAAGTACACTATTAAAATTACCGTAAATGGTTAGTATAATATAAAATAGAATAGAGAATGATAATAAAATGAGGATATTTTTTCTTACTTTTTCGAGCAACTATATTCCATAAATAAATAAGATTAAAATTTCTTCAAATTTACGAAAAATTTTTGAAGATATTGGGTATACCGTATTAGTATAAAAACGACCTTTTGGTCTATTTTATGCGTACATTTTGTCGAATCAGTTAATCTCTTCTATTCGGTCTCAACAAAAAATATTAGTAAAATGTGCGAATTAACACTATTGCTGGGCAAATAATTCAAAAGTGATATTCATCTAGGAGTTAGCGATTTTATTTTTAATCTATTAATGATTTATTTATTTTGAAATAAAAATTGGCCGGGTTTTTGTGTTTTCTTTAGTATTCATTCTGGTTTTTAATTAAATGAACAAAGAATGAGGTATTTATGACAAAGATATTAGTAGCTGAAGATGAAAATATCGTAGCGTTAAACATTAAAAAAACATTGGAATCTATCGGGTACAAAGTTACTGCAGTTGTTAATAGCGGTGAAGATGCCGTTAAACAGGTTGAAAAGAATAAACCCGATTTAATTTTAATGGATATAATGTTAAAAGGATTAACAGACGGAATAGAAGCCGCAGAAATAATTAGCCAAAAATTTAACATACCAATTGTTTTTCTTACAGCTTTGTCAGATGAAAAGACTATTGATAGAGCCGCGTTTACCAAACCTTACGGTTATCTCCTAAAACCTTTTACTACCCATGAAATGCATACTGCTGTTGAAAATGCTTTAATAAATTTTGAAGAAAATGTAAAAAACAGTTATTAAGACATTTAAGTTTTTATCAGCATTTTATTCTCAGTTATAATTTTAACTATTACACAGTTTGTTATTTCTAAAGAAATAGTCTTACCTTGAAACATTTTTCGGTATGCATGTGGGCTAAAACGTTCAAAAATCATCATTTATAACAGGCATATTAATCGTCTCAACCATAGAAAACATCCATTTAAAAAAGGAGTTCTAAATGCCAAAGTGTTTTATAGGTAATGATGGATATTATGAAATCTATAATAGAACAAGTATTATTCATCAAAAGCTGAATGAAGGGAAACCTTCCTGTGAATATAAAATCTATAATAACTCGAAAAACATTCCTAATTCCAGGGACAGATGGCGTATTGAGCAAATTATGGTTGGAAATGTGGATAGTAAAGATGAAATAAACAACAAATTCAATTAAGAAAATCTAAATTCCGGTGTTATTATTTCTGAGCTAAATCAACGAAATAGTTGAATTTTTTGAAGAAAAAATGTTCAGGATTAAGCTTTACCCCATTATGTTGAACCTCATAATGAAGATGGGGACCAGTCGATAAGCCAGAACTACCTGATAATCCTACAATATCTCCTCTGTGTAATCGTGCTCCGCGTTTTACTTTCACTTTAGACAAGTGTGCATAGATAGTCCTATAGCCATAACCATGATTTACAATTACAGATAATCCAAATCCACCGTTATACCCGGTAAACTGGACAATACCGTTTCCGGTTACATGAATAGGGGTTCCTGTATTAGTTACAATATCGATACCCTCGTGCATTCTTAAACGATGAAGAATAGGATGCATTCTCATTCCAAACCTGTCGGATAAATCGCCGCCGCAGGGTTTAATAGCAGGAATACATGCTGAGAGATCCCGATTGTTTTTCAGCTGGTCTCTGATTTCGTTGAATTGAGCTTTTTCAAAAGAGAGCTTCCTGGATACTTCATCAACAAAAGAAACAGCTTCGCTAAGTTTAATATCTTTATTGCCTGATAAAAAGTCTATTGAATTATCAAAGGAGCCGCCGCCGATTCCAACCTGCATCTCATCTCTTGATAATGGTGAAAGATTAACAGCTACTCTTAAAGAATTGTTCTTTGAAGCTATGCTGTCTAATTCTGTATTTAAATTTTTATATAAAGTTAAAATTTCATTGACTTTTTTCTTTAAATTATCGTGCTCTTTTTGATTCCCGGTTTCAAAAAATTGCCCGGCTTCAAATAAGGTTAAACCGAATATTATGATTATTACAGGCAGGATAATATAGAATTTTGACTTAAGATTTTTTATTTTAATGAATTGCGTTTTTTCTTCAGAGAAATAGTAAATTTTTTTCATAAGCATCCTTTTGTTTACGTTGGATTTTTTTAATCCATTTAACCGGTACTATAAACTATTTCTTTTATAGATGTCGCTTTTTCTGTCATCCACAATGGATTTCAAAAGTACAATAAGGAAAATTATACAGGCAAATATTACCAAATATTCCATTTATTACTTTTTCCCTTTAATAGTTTCTTATCTCTTAATATTGATTATTCTGTTTTAATTTTCCGCTTTTTAGTTATCTTTCGTCAAAATAAATTTATGTGCTGATACGGATGTTTGCTAAAAATTTCAAAAATAATACCACTAAAATGTGTTTTTTTGAGAATTTATGAGAGGTGTGTTAAGTATTATATTCGGGAGACTTTATAGAATTAACCTTGCAGGAAGGCTTAACAAAATCCTTTAAGATCTTCTGAATTATGTACTAAGAATCTTATTTAAGAAATGTCATCTTTTTTGTAATTGTAGAATAGTTAGTTTGAAGCCTGTATATGTATACACCGCTTGATAAACCAGATGCATTAAATTTTACTGAATATTCTCCGGCAGGTTTTTCTTCATCAACCAGAGTGGCAACTTCATTACCAAGGACATTATACACTTTTAATTTTACATGACTCTCAACAGGTATATAATATATTATTTGGGTTGCTGGATTAAACGGGTTGGGATAATTTTGTTCTAATTTAAATGAAGACAACTCTACGGTCCGGTCTTTTTTATCGGTATTATTTATTTGAATTTCATTTCCGAATAATAATGAAGGTGCAATAGCAGACAATACTAAAAATAGAGAAGCAATTATAATTTTTAAATTGAAAGGTTTTTTATCAGAAAAAAATTGTAAAAGTTTTAAATTCATAGTGGCTATTTATTTTCCATGCAATTTTAATAAAATTTTTTAGCAGGAATAAAACAAATTAAATAAATGGATTAATTCCTTTTTTAGTGGTTTTTACTCATTTTGAAAACAATTTGTTTCATTTAATACTTAGACGAAATCCAGGTTGTGATTTGTTCCCCGTAGTGTTTAGAATTGTCCGAATTGAATTGCGAAACTAAGGAGAGATTATTTTTCAAAAATATCCAGGCACCTTCCCGTAACCATCAAATTTATATTATTAGATGCAAGATTAATATCCACATCTGTATCGTCATTGTACCTTCTCTTAGAGAAAGTTCCTTTAGTATAAAAGTATATGCTATTAATTCTGGCTATTTTGGCAACTATATATGTGTAGTATTGAGTATCTTTTAATTTTTTTGCTAATGTACTGCTACATTGCATTTTCAAATAAACATTCAATCCCAGATATGATTTGGAAGCTTTCATATATAATTGCCCGTTCTCCTCAAAAATATCATCTACTAAAATGTAAAAAATAACATTCTTGTTTTTCAAGTTTTCCTGGTAATCAATCGTATAAGGGTAGTGATAATCATTGAAATTAGTAGCTTTATATTTATCCATATATTTTTTTATAAGATCAACCGGGGCAGTTATAATCTCCTTTTTTATTTTAATCTTATCAACCGATGTTTTCCTCTTATTTTTTGCCAATTGTAAAGATGACCCTTTAAAATTCTGAACTTTATATTTTGATGAATCTGCTGAACTATTAAGGTTATCTGTGATGCTAGGAGGTCTGAAAGAAGCAAAAAAGAAGGATATTGCCGATATTAAAGCCACATAAAGTATTGTCCATTTTACAGGGCCTGATTTAAATATATAAACGGCAGATTTCATTTAATTCTTCCGGGTTTTTACTAATTTCAAATAAAATGTAAAAGTAAAAATATATTAAAACTAATTTCGTAACAATGAATACAGAAAGGCAGAATTCTTTAATAATAGTAAATTATGATGAAGGAAATTAACTTGAGTTTTTCTATCTTATTCAAATTCATTGGAATTTTCATAACAGCCATATACGGGTTCTGGTTTTACAACAATGTCATCTTCTTTTTCAAAAAATAATTTACAGATCTGGCTAACAATTGAAGACGAATCCAGCAACCCTTTTTCCAATGCTTCTTTAAATTCTTTCTCAATTATCTGATGGATTTGATATTTAATTTTTTCCATTATGATTCCCCAATTTTAAAAAAGTTTTGCTAGTATTATTTTTTAAAATGTAATCATAAATTATGCCATTATAATCAGTAATGGGTTTCCTATTAGACTAAGTATACTTAATATTAACGACCCGATTAACAAAATTTAGGAAATTATTTTTATCTTTAATAAATAAAAACATCATAATAAGATGTATTATTAATTTAAGGGAAAAAATGAACCCGGAAGAAAAAGATTTTTATAAAAAAATTAGAAAAAAGATAAATGATTGGCTCGAATCAAATACAGGAAAAAACAAACAATGGAGCGAGTATATTTTATTAGCCCCGGATTTATTCCATCTTTTAACAAAATTATCTACTGATAAGGAAATCCCGGAATCAAAAAAAGTAAAGCTTTATGCTGCAATTGCTTATTTTATTTCTCCCATTGACTTATTGCCGGAAGCATTATTAGGACCTGTTGGTTTTCTGGATGATATTGCTTTATCTGCATATGTGTTAAATGATATTATAAATAATGTTGATCCTAAGATAGTTACAAGGAACTGGGCAGGAGATAAAGATATTTTGGTTTTAATCAAAACTATAATTGCTAATGCAAATAATTTTTTAGGAAGCGGTATCTTGAAAAAAATTAAGAAGAAAATATAAACCCGGATTCAATTCTTAAAATTTACCTTCTTTTAAACTTAAAGTTAAAATATTTTACAGAACAAAAATTAATTGGACTAAATTTTACAGCAATTTCCCGGCTGCTCTTCAAATATGAATTTTATAAAAAAGAATATTTATATATTTCCTGCATTAATACTTATACCTGTACTTTTCTATTTTATCGGGTGTTCAGCAGCAGAAAACATTTATTATCAAAATGGTTTAAAAAATTATGAAGCCGGGGATATGAGGAATGCTCTTATAGAATTTGATAAAGCTTTAACATTTGAACCGGATAACAAAAAAATTCTTTTGCTGCTTGGCAATACTGAGAACAAACTGGGAATGTTCAGCAGTGCTGTAGAAAACTATACAAAAGCAGTTAAAATCGATTCAAGTTTTGAAGATGCATATTTGAACAGAGGTATTGCATATATGGCTCTTGGAAATAATAGTAAAGCAATTTTAGATTTTGATAAGGTACTGGAAATAAATCCTAAAAATTCTTCCGCGTTTTTTAACAGGGGTTATTTAAATAGTTATCTCAATAATATGAAAAAAGCTCTCCGGGATTATGATCAGGCAATCAGTATTGATTCTCTTAACTCCAGGCTTTACGTGAACAGGGGTAATATAAAAGGAAAATTAGATGATCACGAAGGAGCAATTGAAGATTTTAGTAAAGCTATCTCATTAAATACAAATGATGATAGGGCATATTTAAACCGTGGAAATGATAAAGCGATTTTAGGTGATTATGAAAATGCCGTTAAAGACTTTGACAAAGCTATACAGTTAAACCCTCATTCACCGGTTGAATACTATATCAGAGGGGACACAAAGAACAAAATGGGTAATTATAAAGAAGCAATGGAAGACTTTTCTACAGCAGTTAAACTTGATTCTTCCTATTTACCGGCATATTTCAGTTTGGGTGAGGCTAAAATAAATATGAAGAATTATGAAGGAGCAATTAAAGATTATTCCCTGATTATTGAAAAGCATCCCCGAAATGGGAAAGCCTACTATAAAAGAGGCATGTGTTATATTATTTGGAAAAAGAAAAAAGAAGCATGTAAAGATTTAAATAAAGCGGGAGGGTTAGGGTATTTAGCTGCTTATCCGGCCATTCAGAAGTTTTGCAAAGTAAAAACATATAAAAAGAGAAAAAAATAAATATTCTCTTCTGAAGATGCCTGTAGACTTCAAATTGCTTCCTGATTAGTTTCACATCAATAAATTCCATCAAGGAGCCACTTTTTTTACTTCCATTGAATGAATTTTTAATTCAGTTTTCCCGAACTGATACAACTCTTTTTAATAATATTTTTTAATTAGGAGGGTTTATGCGTAAAGGCATTTTAAGCATTTCTTTCTGTGTCCTTTTTATTACCATTGTATTTTCTCAACTTAACAGTACAAAACCTCAGGAGGAAAAAACGACTAATCAGGAGACTAGTGTTGATAGGGGGAAATACCTGGTTGAGCTGGGCGGATGTAATGATTGTCATTCCCCGAAGGTTATGACTGCAATGGGTCCTGTTCCGGATACGACAAGGCTTTTATCCGGTTCTCAGGGTCCAATAACCTCAACTGATTTTGATCTGAAAATTGTTGCGAAAGGTCAATGGGTTGTTTCCAGAGGAGATGCTACAGCATGGATCGGTCCCTGGGGAATTTCTTATACAGCTAATCTCACACCTGATAAAGAGACGGGATTGGGTAATTGGACAGTCGATAGAATTATTAAGGCATTGAGAACAGGGAAACATTTGGGAGAAGGACACCCTATTTTGCCACCTATGCCCTGGCAGGGTTTTGCAAAATTAAATGATAAGGACCTATCAGATGTTTTTGTTTATTTACAATCTTTAAAACCAGTTAACAACAAAGTAACTGATCCTGGGACTCCCGATGATATTGCTAAACTTATGATGAAGAAAAAATAAAGTTATGAATTTTTGTTTAAGCTGGAGATTACTTGCCGGTTTAAATTCATTTCTTAAAATATTCCTTGGTTTCTACAGCAACAATTCCGCTTAATCCCAGCAGTGCAATCAAATTTGGTATAGCCATTAAACCGTTCATAATATCGGCAAATGTCCAAACCAGATCCAGTTTCGAAATTGCACCAAGAAAAACGAAAATAGAAAATATTATTCCCAGCCATTTCAATTTTAAACCCTTGGTGATATAATACATTGGACCACCGCTCATGGTACTAAATTCATCTTTTTCCCTAAATTTTACGGCAAGAACGGCTTCAGCATATTTAGTTGCCATTCCAAATAGTCCGGTTATCCACATTCAGAATAAAGCACCAGGCCCGCCTGCTGCCAGGGCGGTAGCTACTCCAGCAATATTCCCCGTACCGACTGTAGCAGCTAAGGCGGTCATTAAAGCCTGGAAATGAGAAATATCTCCTGGATTATCACCGTCATCTTTCCGCTTTATTAATGTCAGCCAAACCTAATAATATAATTCTCTGAATTGTAATCCTTTAAGAAAAAATGTCAGGTATATTCCTGTTCCTACTAATAAAACAAGAAGCGGGATTCCCCAAATGAAAGAGATGATATTATTTAAAATGTGCTGTATTTGTTCCTGCATTAATATTAAAGTTCTCATTAAATTTAATTTAGATAAGAGAAGTAGTGAGAGAAAATAATATGCAGTAAAATATTCGAATGTTTGATTGAATGACTGAATTAAATATAATTTATTCCTTCAACCAGTCATTCAATCATTCATTCATGAAATCAATTCGTTTGATATAATCCAATTGTGTTGCCGTCAACGTCTTTAATTAGAGCGTAATATCCCATTGCTGGAATGGTAGTCTTGCCTCTGAAAATCTCACCGCCCAACTGTGCTGCTTTTTCGGTGTATTTATTTATATCATCAACCCGAACATGGAAAATTGTTGCTTCGCCCTGAAAAACTTTTTCAACTTTTCTAATACCAACTGTGAAGCTTTTATGTGTATTAAAAAGAAGATAACCATTTCCGAACGGTTTAAAATTCCAATCGAATAATTTATTAAAAAAATCTGCTGATTTTTCAATATTGGTAGAAGGTATTTCTACATGTGCTATAAAATCTGATGCCATTTTTACCTCAATATATTAATATGAATTATTTTTAATTATTACAATTTATTTAGTCAAGTTTCGAAAATCAAATTTAATAAAATATTTTGCTTTCTAATATGACTATAATGACCATAAGTGACAACCGAATGACCCAGGTACTAATCTGGTGCATTCTGTTTCATTGTAATTCTTAAACAGCTTTTGTTTCCCCTTTGATCATTTGCCAAACAGTTGATAAAATGATTTGAATATCCAGCCATATAGACCAATTTTCTATATACCATAAATCATATTCAATCCTTTTCATAATTCTTTTCTTATTTTCCTCTTCATCAATTACATCACCACGATATCCATGAATCTGTGCCCAGCCTGTTAAACCCGGCTTCACCCAGCTTCTGATTTTTATTTCATCAACCACCTGTTTGTAAAACTCATTATAAGGAAGTGGATGGGGTCTTGGCCCTACAACAGACATTTCACCTTTTAAAATATTTATAAACTGCGGGAGTTCATCAATATTTGATTTTCTCAGAAACTTGCCGATTTTTGTTACTCTCGGATCACCTTCATAAGTGGGTTGATATACATTTTTGTTTTCTGATTTTGCATACATAGTTCTAAACTTATAACATTGAAATATTTGATCTTTAACCCCAAGCCTGTCCTGAACAAATAAGGTTGAACCATTCCCCGAAATTTTATTCACTAATAAGATAAGAGGAAACAACCAGGATAAAATAAATATGAAAACCAATAAGCTGAGAACTATATCAATAATCCTTTTAAAAAATTGCCAATGGGCTTCAGCCAGCGGTTCGTTTCTTACTGTAATTATAGGAAAATCTCCTATAACATTTACCTGGAATTTTTTAGATGTAACACTGAAGTAATCAGGAATTATATGTGTTCTGACTGCAAGCCTGCTGCATATTGTAATTATTTCATCAAGATGAAAAGATTCACTGAAAGGCAAAGCAATAACTACGACCTCAACATTTCTTTCCGTAATGATTTGTTCCATATCTTTAATATTACCAAGTATGTTTTCACCGACCTTATTATTATCAACAAATCCAATTGTATTATATCCAAGATCGCTATGATCCTTCAGCATTTGCTGAAAATTTCTTCCAGTATCGCCTGCTCCGACAATTAAAACATTTCTTAAATTCTTTTCTCTTCCTCTTATTTTAATAAGAAGATATTTAATTATTTGAACTCGTAAGCTGATGAAGATGAGAAGGAAAACCGCATATAATATTATAAAATTTCGGGTAAACAGGAGTTCCTTTACAAAGAAAACAAATAAAACAGTTGTAAAAACCTGGAAAAAGACAATCTTAACAATATTAGTGAACCGGTAAATAAAATATTTAGTTGATAAATCTTCATAAAAATTTATAACATTAGAAATGAAGTACCATAAAAAATTCAATCCGGCCAGGAGAATAAACATGTGCGGCTTATGTATAAGTATTTGGAATGACTGAGCCAGAACAGCAGAGATAACAAATGAAGAATTTAAAATAATTAAATCTAAAAACAGCCTTAAATAATAAATTGATTTCCGGTTAGTTAGCATATTTACAAGTTATTGTGTTCGAAAAAATCATTACATTTACTATCAACAAAACCCTTGATCTTTTCCTCAAAGATTTTCCTGTCAAAATTTTTTGCAGAATTACTAATAGTATGAGGATCAAACTTATCTATTTGTATTTCAAATTTTTTCACACCTTCAATTATTGATTCTGGATTTTGTTCAGGATATAATATTCCATTTTCTTCATCGGTGACAGTTTCGGAAGCCCCGCCTTTACCAAAAGCTATTACGGGTGTTCCGCATGAAAGTGCTTCAACAATCATAATTCCAAAATCCTCTTCTGCAGCAAATACAAATGCTTTTGCTTTCTGCATGTAGTTTACAAGCGCCTCTCCGGATTTATATCCAAGAAATTCAATATTACTTCCCGATTTTGCCCGTATTTTTTCTTCTTCCGGCCCGTCTCCAATTATCAAAAGTTTTTTATCAGGCATCCTGGTAAAAGCTTCTGCTATTAAATTAATCCTTTTATAAGGTACTAAACGGGAAGCTGTTAAATAATAGTTATCCTTATTGGCTTCACAGGTAAATTTATCTGTATCAACAGGCGGATGAATAACAGTAGATTCCCGTTTATAAATTTTTTGAATTCTTTTTGCTATATAATTTGAATTTGCAACATAAAAATCAGGTCTGTTTGCAGTTGCAGAATCCCAGATTCTTATGTAATGTAAAATTGACTTTGCAATTAATCCTTTTAAACCTGTTGTTAAATTAGCTTCCTTTAAATATTGATGTATCAAATCCCATGCATACCTGATAGGTGTATGGCAATAACAAATATGCAGTTGGTTTGAATTTGTTAAGACACCTTTTGCCACAGCATGCGAGCTTGATATGATTAAATCGTAGCCCGAAAGATCAAATTGCTCAATTGCATAAGGAAAAAGAGGTAAAAATTTTCTATGGTGTTTTTTAATCGATTTAAATTTATGCAGGAATGAAGTATTCGGAATTTTATCTTTCACAACAATTTTTTGGTCTGCTTCATTCAGTAAGTTAAAAAGGACAAAAACATCAGCATCCTTCCATACATTTGTAAGTGATTCCACAACTCTTTCCGAGCCGGCATAACTGACAAACCAATCATGAACAATTGCAGTTTTCAAATTTCCACTTTTAAATTGAATTATAAATCTTCTGAGTTTCAGCCGCCATTTTTTTCAGCGAAAAATTTAATTGAATTTTATTTCTTGATACTTCAGCAAAAGACTTCCATAGTTCAAAATTATCACTCAATTTTATTATATACTCTGCAGCTTCTTTAGGATTATTTATATTATATAAGAAACCAGTTTTATTATGTTCTACAACATTATTATTACCAACAACATTAGTTGCAATCACCGGCATACCATAAGACATAGCTTCTAAAATACTTAAAGGCATCCCTTCCCACCGGGACGTAGAAATATAGCAGAATGAATTTTTCAGATAATCGAATCTGTTTTCTACCATTCCTTTGAAATTAAACAAACTGCTTAAATTATGGCCTTTACACATTTTTTGAATTTCATTTTCTTCTTCCCCGGTGCCTAGTAAAATAATTTTAAATAAATCCGCTTTTTTTTGTTTTTTTAACTCTTCAAAAATATAAATTAATTGTGAAGAATTTTTTTGAAAATTAAATCTTGTAAAAGTAATCAGATTTTTAGGGGAAGAAAAAAAATTATCTTCTGAAATTTTCAAATCGGGTATTTCCACCCCGTTTTCAACAATAGCTATCTTTTTTAGATTTGTAATCTTATTTTTGTTTATTTTGTTGTATTCGCCACTGGAAACAGAAATGAATTTTTTAGTAATTGAAGACAGTATCTTTTCTAAAAATATATATAATAGTTTTTGATATTTATTATAGCTGCCGGTATGCAATCCATGAAAAGTATGAATACATGGTATGCCTGTAATAAGAGATAAAAACCTGCTGTAAATTCCCGCACCTTTCCCATGAGAGTGAATTATTTTTATTTTTTTATCTTTTGCATAATTTTTAAGCTTGAAAAGATAAGATACTTTAAATTTTCTGTGAGGTATCAATATTATTCTGTCCCCCCCAAGAATTTCTGCATATTTTTTTTTGTAAGGAAAATCATCCGGGCAGGCTATAAAAAAATTATTATCTTTATATAATTCTTTTATTAAAGAATAGATATGTTCAGGACCTCCGCCAAAATCGGCTCTGGCTGTAATAATTAAAATATTAAGATCTTTATTATCCACTTATTTATATAACCTGAAGAACTAAATAAAAATATTTTATTAAATTTGAACCATGTTTCCCGGATACATTCTCCCGGGGTTAATCAACAACTATTAAAGGAGCATTTCTTCGCTAACGAAATTCTATTAGTTTTCAAAATTTTATCAAGAAAAATAATTACATCAATAAAATAAATAATGTTGATTTCTATTATAACCCCCACATTTAATTCCGAAAATAGTATTGAAAAAAATGTAAAATCAATTATTAATCAAACATATAAAAATTTTGAACATATTATTATTGATAATCAAAGTAAAGATAATACCGTCAGCATCATAAATAAAATTTACAGAGAAAATAATCTGCTGGATTCATTGCATATAATTAGTGAACCGGATAAGGGAATTGCCGATGCTTTTAATAAAGGAATTAGAGCAGCTAAGGGGGAGATTGTAGGAATTTTAAATAGCGACGATAGATATTTTAATAATAATGTATTTAAAAAGGTTGCAGAAGCCTTTAAAGATAATGAAACTATTTTTGTTCACGGAGATGTTTACTTTGATGATCCTGTTTACGGTTCAAATATAAGAAGACCGCTTCTATGCCCTATTACTACTACAATGCCTTATAATCATCCCACAATGTTTTTTAGAAAAGAAGTGTACGAAAAATGCGGTACGTTTAATGAAAAATTTAAATTTACAATGGACTTTGAGCTTATAATGAGGTATGAAAAGAGAATACCCGATTTCAGAAATAAAGGGAAATATTTAAAAGGCGAACCTATCGCTGTTATGAATTCTGGCGGTGCATCGTGGAAATATGAGCTTGAATCTATTAAAGAATATAAAAATGCTCTGAAGGAATATGGTCTCTGGGATTTTAATGCAAAAAAGGAATATTTTTTAAGAATTTTTCGTACCAGGTTAAAAAAGATTTTCAGTAGTTTACATTTAAATTTTATAGTTAAATTGTGGCGCAAAAACAAGTGGGAAAATTAAATTTAAAGAATGCAAAAAATTATATCTACTACACTGAAGTTTTTTAATCTTGAAAATTCATCAAGGTCACTAAAAGCAAAAAAAAATATTTTTTTCCTTTTCATCTTCAACGGATTTAATTTCCTTTTCAATCTTCTTCTTGTAAGACTCACTTTGGATTATCTTGGAAAAACTGAATACGGAGTCTGGTTAACCTTGTCATCAATATTAACCTGGTTTAATTATCTGGATTTTGGTTTGGGAAACGGGTTAAGAAATAAATTAGCCGAAGCTTTCGCAAAAGATGATCTTCATTCAGCAAAAATATATGTCAGCACTACTTATGCCGTTTTTTCATTGATAATACTGTTAATTATTATTGTATTTATAGTAATTTTCAGATTTATAAACTGGTTTGAAATATTTAAAGCTCCTGTTTATCTGGAAAGCGAATTAAATACGCTTGTTCTTCTTTCGGTTATCTTTTTTTTAACACAATTTGTATTAAGACTTTTGACTTTCATAATTAATGCTGATCAGAAAACAGCTTTAAATGGATTTTTCAGCTTCAGTATTAATTTATTAACAGTTCTCTTGGTTTATCTTCTTTTAAAGATAGCTTCTCCTTCAATACTGCTTTTAGGCGCCGGTTCAACATTTATTCCTGTTGTTGTGTTTATATTTGCTTCTTTTATTTTTTTCAGGAGAAAGTATAAAACCATTTCACCGTCATTCAAAGCAGTAAGGTTATCCAATTTAAAAGATCTTTTAGGATTAGGGACCCAATTTTTTATAATTCAAATTGCCACATTAATTATTTTTACAACAGATAATTTGATAATAACCCAGCTATTCGGCCCTGCTGATGTTACTGTTTATAATATTGCCTACAAATATTTTAATTATATTCCCATAATATTTTTTATGGTACTTACCCCAATGTGGTCGGCTTACACTGAAGCATATGCTAAGGATGATCTTAATTGGATTAAGAATGCTATAAGTAAAATTTTGAAAGTCTGGGCCTTACTTAGCATATTAGTTATTATAATGATTTTTATTGCGAATTGGGTTTATGATATCTGGTTAAATTCAACAATTCAAGTTCCGGTAGGTTTAACAATACTAATGGGCTTTTTTGCCATTATATCTAATTGGAATAATATATTTGCGTATTTTATAAATGGGGTTGGAAAAATTCGTCTGCAGTTATATAGTTCAGTAATTGTTGGTATAATTAATATCCCATTATCAATTTATTTTGCAAGAAATTTGGATATGGGCATATCGGGGGTTATTGCTGCAACTTGTATATGCGTAGGAGTTGGATCAATATGGGCTCCAATTCAGTATTCTAAAATTGTAAATAAAAAAGCAACAGGTATTTGGGCGAAGTAACAAAAATGAATTGCAAAATCTGTAAAAACAAAGTTGAGAAACTTTTTAATGCGAAAGTACTTGGGAAATATGATGTCCAATATTTTCGTTGCGAAAATTGCGAATATGTGTTTACCGAAGAACCTTATTGGCTTGAAGAGGCATACGCACAGGCTATTAACATTTTTGATACCGGTATTCTTGAAAGAAATCTTTATTTCAGAAAGTTAGTATCTATATTAATTTGTTTCTTTTACAATAGACAAAAAAATTTTTTGGATTATGCCGGCGGTTATGGAATATTTACAAGGCTGATGAGAGATGTCGGTTTTGATTTTTATTGGGATGATCCGTTTTGTGAAAATATTTTGGCTAAGGGTTTTGAATATAATCCCAATGAAAAAAACAATATCCAGCTTTTAACAGCATTTGAAGTATTCGAACATTTAGTTAATCCGGTAAATGAATTAGAAAAAATGTCAAAGATATCAAAAAGTATAGTATTTTCTACCGAATTAATTCCGGAACCTTTACCCAAATCTGACGAATGGTGGTACTACGCATTTGAGCATGGTCAGCATATATCTTTTTATTCAAAAAAAACATTGGAAACATTAGCAAGTAAATTTAATCTTTGTGTTTATAATTATAAGAATTTATTTCTTTTTACGGATAAAAAATTTAGTAGTATAGTTTTTAATTCATTGATGTCTCTTAATAAAATAGGTCTTTTCATATTTGTAAAAAAGGTTTTAAAATCAAAAACTATGGAAGATCATTTTGATTTAAAAAAAATTTTTAATGAGTACCCAAGCTAAATTTAAAATTTAGTATTAATGTATATTAAAATAAAAAATTTGTTTAATTTTTTGATTTTTTTAATCATTCTTCCTTTTATAAACATTAAAAAAGTTAAAACGCTACCGGATTCTATGCTTATAATCAGGATGGATGCTATTGGTGATTATATCCTTTTCAGAAACTTTATTAGCCTTTTAAAGGATAGTTCAGAATATCGCAATTATAAAATCACACTTTGCGGCAATATTGCATGGAAAGAGTTAGCTGAAAACCTTGATAAGGATGTAGTAGATAATTTTGTCTGGATGAACAGGAAAAAATTTTATGGAAATTTTATCTACAAATATAAAATGTTAAAAGAGATTCATAATTACGGATTTGAAATTGCAATTGAAACAACATACTCAAGGGAAGTCTTGTATGGTGATGAAATTATAAAAGTGTCCAGAGCGTCGGAGCGAATAGGAAATACAGGTTCTCTTGATAAACATTCAAAATGGAAAAGAAATTTGTTTTCCGATAAATGGTATACGAAACTAATTTCATCAAAAGAAAATAATCTGTTTGAGTTTAACCGCAATAAAGAATTTTTTGAAAATTTGCTTGAGATGAAAATAGATATTAAAAAACCTTCTATAGACGTTTCGGATATTTCTTTCACTAAATTACCGGGCAAAAATTATATTGTACTTTTCCCCGGAGGCAGCTCGGAAAAAAGAAGATGGGACATCAATAATTATGTAGAAACAGCAAGATACATTTTAGATAATTCTAATTATGATATTGTCATTGATGGTTCAGAAAAAGAAATTAAACTTGCACAGTATATTTGGGACAATTTAAAATCGCAAAGAGTTTTCATTACCGCCGGTTCAACCTCATTAACAGAAATGGCTAAGTTATTATCATCTGCAGAATTGTTAATATCAAATGAAACAAGCGCTGTTCATTTTGCCGTGGCTGTTGATACACGATTTATTTGTATATCAAATGGAGCTTTTTATAGCAGGTTCCATCCTTATCCCAAAGAAATATTTAATGATTCATATTATATTTATCCGGGTGAAATAACGAATAATCCGAATATTAATAAAGATACATATAGATTTGAATCCTCATTAGATATAAATCAAATAAAACCGGAAGAAGTTAAAAAAGTATTAAAAAAACTGATTAATTAAATGTTTAAAATATCTTCCATAGTTATTGCGAAGAATGAAGAACTGAATATTCAAAGATGCATCGAAAGCCAGCGAAAATGTATAGATGAAATAGTAGTTATTGTTGATGAAGATTCAAATGATAAGACATTGGAAATAACCAAATCCTTTGCGGAAGTTAAATGCAGTATTAAAAGATGGCAGGGATACTCGAAAACAAAACAGTATGCGGTTTCATTAACATCGAATGATTGGGTCTTGTGGATTGATGCAGACGAAGAATTAACGATGGAATTATCGGACGAGATAACTGAATTTAAAAATAAATCGCCGGAATATGCTGCATATTCTATTCCACGTAAAGCGTTTTTCCTGGGCAAGTGGATTAAACACAGCGGATGGTATCCGGGAAGAATTACGCGCCTTTTTGATAAATATAAAGTTAAATTCGATGAGAAAGATGTTCATGAGAATCTTGTTGTGAAAGGAGAGGTTGGAAAACTAAGTAATGATATTAATCACTATACCGATCCCACTATCCACCATTACTTTGTTAAATTTAACAGGTACACTACATTAGCTGCGGAAGAGCTTTTCAATAAAGGAAAATCTTTTTTAATTTCAGATATAATTTTAAGACCGCTTTTTATTTTTATAAAAATGTTCATTATAAAAAGAGGCTTTCTTGACGGAGTACAGGGATTTATCCTGGCAATATTTTCTTCGGCATATGTTTTCACAAAATATTGTAAATTGTGGGAGTTAAAAAGCAAGTAAGAAATTTAGTTCATTATAAATTATAGAAATTTGAAAATGAAATGATAATTGGTATAGTTGCAAATATTTCAAAAGCCAAAGTTTACGAAGTAATTTCAATATTGATTAAAACGCTGAAAGAAAACGGATTTGATTACTTATTAATGGATCTTATTTCGGAAAATAAGGATTTAATTAAAGAAAAAATCAATAAGACCAAGTTTGTTGAAAGTGATAAGCTGTGTAAAAAAAGTGATATGATAATATCGATCGGCGGAGACGGGACTATGCTTGCAACAGCTTACCAGGCACAATTTCATAATAAACCTGTATTCGGCATTAACATTGGAAAGTTAGGTTTTCTTGCTGAGGTTAATATAAACCAGATTGATACTTTTATAAAAGAGATCAAAGACGGGAATTATGAAATTGAAGAAAGAATGATCATAACCGGTGAATGCATCGGACATAAAATAGAAAGACTTTATGCAATAAATGATATTGTTTTCGACAAAGGCGGATGGCCTAAAATGATCCAGCTTGATATTGATATAGGTGATAAATATGTTACCACATTTTCTGCCGATGGATTAATTGTCGCTACACCTACTGGTTCCACGGGTTATTCTCTGTCAGCTGGCGGTCCGATTGTTAGCCCTAAAACTGATGTAATAACTTTAAGCCCGATTTCACCTCATAGCTTGTCTATGCGTCCACTGGTTTTGCCTGGCAATGAAACAATTTCTGTCCGGATTAGTTCACTGCATAAAGAAATTCTTGTAAACTGTGATGGGCAAAGAGTATTTACTTTTTCACCCCCGCTTGAAGTAAGAATTAGTAAAAGTGATCGTCCGTTTAAGCTAGTTCATACTTCCCTGACAAACTACTTCGAAACCCTTAGAAATAAACTTTTATGGGGGATAGATTTAAGATTAAATTCTTTCTAGCAGGACTAAATATGTTAATGAAAATTTTGTTCTTATCTATTTTTGCTGCTGGCATATTGCTTGGTAAACCTAAAATCCCCGGCTTAAAATCTCAACAAAATACTATTATTGTTGTAATGAAAAATTTGCCGGCAGATTCCGGATCAACAGATAAAAAACTGAATAATATTGTAAAGGATAGTTACTCCGGAATGCCGATGTTAATTGGTGAATGCAGCAGAGAAGCATTTAAGGATACGAGTTTCAATTGGTGGTGGATGTCTGAATATGATTTGTATAATGTTGATTCGGTAAGTTTAAAAGAAATTAAAAATGGTCTGAAAAATGTGAATATAAAGGTTGTTATGGGAACCTGGTGCAGTGACAGCAGGAGGGAAGTCCCCCGGTTCTTTAAAATTCTTGATGCGATGAATTATCCTTCAGAAAAAGTAAAAATTATTTGTGTTGATGAAGATAAAAAAACAAAGGGAGATGAACTGAACGGTCTTAAAATAGAACTTGTTCCAACAATTATTTTTTATAAAGATGGAAATGAACTGGGAAGAATAATTGAATCACCCCGCGATACATTAGAAAAAGACATGATAAAAATTTTAACAGCTCACAGCTAGCAGGGAATGCAAATTTTGCATTCCCTGCATTCATTATTAATTTTCTACCTCTTCAAAAACAGGCTCTTCCAGCTCAAATAAACTTGGTTCATTTTCTTTGGATTTACCATTTTTCTTGCTGGCTCTTATTTTGAAAGTTTTGCCGTTTTTACTGTTTGGGTTATTACGGTCATTATAATTTTTATAAGAATATACCTTTTGCTGGTAATTCCTGAGTATAATTTTATCTTCATCATGATGCAGCACATAATTTGGAAGAATCGGGATCTTTCCGCCTCCACCAGGCGCATCAATAACAAAATGAGGAATTGCCAATCCGCTTGTATGACCGCGAAGGTTTTCTATAATTTCCAAACCGGTTTCTATAGAAGTTCTAAAATGATTAGCTCCCTTTGTTTCATCAGCCATATACATATAATAAGGACGGACTCTAATCTTTAATAACTTCTGCATTAATTCTTTCACTACAGCGGGATCATCATTTACACCTCTCATCAAAACCATCTGGTTTCCAACCGGAATCCCGGAATCCGCAAGCATTTCACATGCTTTAGAACTTTCCCGCGTAATTTCCCATGGATGATTGAAATGAGTATTCAAATAAACCGGATGATATTTTTTCAGCATCTTACATAGTTCCGGAGTAATTCTTTGGGGAAGAACGCAAGGCATTTTTGATCCGATTCTTATTATTTCCAAATGAGGGATTGATCTTAACCGTTTTAAGATTTTTTCGAGCATGACATCGGTTAACATTAAAGGATCGCCGCCGGAAAGAATAACATCTCTTATTTCGGTATGCTTTTCAATATACTTAAATGCACTTTCCAATCCCTTCATAGAAATTTTTTCATAATCACCGACTTTTCTTTTTCTTGTACAGAAACGGCAATACAAACCGCATTGGCTTGTTACAAGGAATAGGGCACGATCAGGATATCGGTGAGTGATATTAGGAACGGGACTCATTGCATCTTCCATCAATGGATCTTCTTCCGCATCAAAATCATCAAGTTCCATTCTGTCAGGTACGCATTGGCGCCAGATCGGATCACCCGGATATCTAATTAAACTTAGATAGTAAGGATTGATCCTTGCCTGGAAAAATTCATCCAGGTCTTCAGCGTCCTGCCTGTCGATCCCGAATTTTTCTACAAGCTGATCTACAGAATGAATACTGTCTCTTACCATTTGCTGCCACAGTTCCATGACTTTCCTCTGTTTGTTCTTATTTATTGAAAAACTTTCCGAAAATAATTAGCGAATCGCCCACAGTATAAAAATCATTTATCTGGGCTATCACCGAGAAATTATTTCTCAAATAAAAATTTCTTGTTTTTTCATAGCTTTGTTTTGAAGATGTTTCAGCCAAAAGCCATCTGCCTTGTTTTTCAAGAACAAAATTTTCAGCATGTTGCAATAACAATCTACCAATACCTTTTTTTTTTGATTCCGGATCGGCTGCGATCCAATATAAATCATAAACTGCATCCGTCAGTGGTCTTCTTCCGGTACAATAATACCCGTAAATCTTTTTGTCTTCTTCATAAACAAACACATTGTAATCAGTTTGTTCAATATCCGAGGCAGCAATGTTTACCAATTCCATGCCAACTTTAACTTCAGCCTCAGAAAAAATCGGGATCTTATTTAAAATCCTTTCAATCTCCTCGACATCAACTTGCTTTATTTTCCGTATCATATTTCTTTACGTTTAATTCTTTGTATCGAATCAATGCCTGGTTTACAATTTCAAACAGCAACTCCTGATGAGAAATGCCGGCAGCTGATGCTGCTCTTGCAAATCCTGAATCAACAGAAATATCCGGATTAGGATTAACTTCGACTACATATGGTATACTATCTTTCAATCTTATATCTACCCTAGCATAGTCTCTACAGTTTAATGCTTCGAACGCTAATAATGCGGTTTTTTCAATTTTATTTTTAATTTTTTGATTTAATTTCGCTGGACATTTCGGTTTTGTGTTTTCATAATAGATACTGTTTGCAATCCATTTACCATCATAGGTTACTATTTTAGGCAGACCATCCGGCAATCCTGTAAATTTAATTTCAGAGATCGGGAGAGCTTTGTTATTTAGGATTGCAACATTGAGTTCACGGCCATCTACATATTCTTCTATTATGACTTCTTGTTTATAAGTCCTATGTAAAAAGCTTAGTTGTTTTTTTAATTGTGTAAAGTTCTTTACTACAGAGAATTCCGAAATTCCAATACTCGCATCTTCGTTAAGTAATTTTAAAATGGCAGGATAAGGAAGGTTAAATTTATCTTCAGTAATTTTTTCTTTCGGTTTTACCGTCATATATCCGGGAGTTGGTATCCCAAATGATTTAAGAATGTTTTTAGTTCTTGCTTTATTTAAACAGTTACCAAGGCAAACAGGAAGATTGCCTGTGAATTCAAATCCTAATAGTTGAAAAACACCCGCCATACAATATTCGTATGAAGAAATTCCTTCAACAGCTTCAACAAAATTGAAGATAACATCGGGTGAGAATTTATTAATCTGTTTAATAGTACGCTCAACATTTCTGTCTATTGCAAGAGTAAAAACATGCCGGAAATATTTAGAAAGCTTCTCTTGAACACTATTGATTTCTCTTGAGAATCCTTTTTCAGACAGGTCATCGGGGGATAAACCTTTTTTTGAAGGTTTTCCATTATAGACAGGGAAGATGCTAATCGGAGAATTATAGCAAATTAAAATTTTAGCATTTATCTTCATATAATGTTGTATCTTTTAGCAGCTTCTAAAAGAACTCTGTTGATCATATCGTTATAATTTAAACCTATTGCTCTTGCAGCCTTTGGATAGCAGGAGTTTTCTTCCGGGTTCGGCAGTATACCCGGCAGAGGATTTATTTCTATAATATTCGGCTCTCCATCTTTATCAAGCCGAACATCAATCCTGCTCCAGTCCCTGCATCGAAGAATATTATATGCTTGCAAAGAAATATTTTTTATTTTCTCTTCAAGCTGTTTGTCTAATAATGCAGGGCAGGTAAAAACATCCAGAGGATTTTCTTTTGTGTCCAGGATCCATTTTGCTTCGTAAGAGTATAATGGAATAAAATCCTCGGGGAATTCATTATAATTTATTTCCACAATTGGCAAAACCTCTGCTGTTTTTCCATTACCTAGAATAGCAATGGTAAATTCCCTTCCGGGTAAAAACTCTTCTATTAAAGCAGATTGATTATATTCAGATATTATTCTTTCAACTTCGTCTTTTAATTCCTTCGGATTATTTACAAAGGAGGAAGAATATATCCCTTTGCTTGAACCTTCCGAAACGGGTTTTACGATCAGTGGAAAATTGTAACTTGAGTTTGATATATGGTTTAAATCATCAGCTACTAAAAATTTCGAATTAGGTATCTTATAATAATATAAAATTTCTTTTGTACGGGCTTTATCGAGACAAATTGAAAGGGTTAAAGGATCCGAGCCTGTATAAGGTATTTGAAGCATCTCGAGCATAGAAGGTATTTGTGCTTCCCTGCCGTTCCCGTTAAAGCCCTCGGCAATATTAAAAACTATATCCGGTTTGTATTCCTTGAATTTTTCGAATGCATAATAATCAGCTTCAATCATTGTAACATTATGAAAAGATTCAATTGCAAACTTAACTGCATTTATTGTCTCCCTGGTATCCCATTCTGCATAAGTATCAGTTAATAATTTTTTTTCTGCAGCTGGTTCTTTTAAAATTGGGGATAAATTTTCTTGGAAAGTTTCACTTTCTGGTTTGACATTGTATGTTAATGCAACATTCAGTCTTAAGTTATTCAAGGAAGATAAAATTTTTTTTCCTTTAAATTTTTTTTTGTTAGCAAATATAACTAATAATATTTTTAAGTCAATAATTTTTTTGCTTTAAAATAAAAAAAAAATTTAAAAATTTTTTTAAAAATTATTTTTGTGTCTGGTATCATTAATTTTTTATATCAAAGACGGGGGAAATTTTTTAATTGAATTAATTTTTTCTCGATAATTAAATCTTTAAGCTATCCTGGCATAACTAAGATGGTGTGAATAATTCTTAATTAAATTTTGTCGAATGATTTTATTTTGTTCTGAATTTATATGAGGATCATTATCTATTAATTTAAATGCAGATAGTTTCGCTTTCATTAATAAATTTATATCATTGACTATGTCTGCATATTTTAAATCAGGGAAACCACTTTGTTTAGTACTGAAAATATCACCAGGGCCTCTGAGCTTCAAATCAATGTCTGCAATTTGAAATCCATCTTTATAATTAACCATGGATTGCAGTCTTATCGAAGTCTTATATTTTTCTATTTGTGAAGAGGACATATAATTAACATCAAGATCATTTAAGGGTAACTTTCCTTCGGAGACAAATTCTTTTTTTGTTACAAGAATACAGTAAGCTTGTTTATTTCCCCTACCTATTCTTCCCCTTAGCTGGTGAAGCTGTGAAAGACCAAAACGGTGTGCGTCATTTATTAAAATTATATTTGCGTCGGGAATATCTATACCTACTTCAATAACAGTAGTAGCAATTAGTACATCAAATTCTTTTGCAAGGAACAACTGCATTGCTTCTTCTTTTTTCTGCCAATTCATTTTACCGTGAACTAAACCGATCTTTAATTTGTTTAAATAAGTTTCCTTTAGCTTGTTATAGTAAGTCTCGGCAGCTTTTAATTCAATTTTATCCGATTCTTCTACAAGAGGATAAACAATAAAGGATTGATATCCTGCTTTATGTTTATCCAGAATGAACTTATAGATTTCAGGCAACTTACTTTCATCCCTTAAAATAGTTTTTACTGCTTTCCTGTTTTTCGGCATTTCATCAATAGTAGAAACATCCAAATCACCATAAACAGTCATGGATAATGTTCTTGGAATAGGAGTAGCACTCATAACGATTACATCCGGTGTTTCAGCTTTACTTTGAAGTTTGGCTCTTTGCGCAACACCAAATCTATGTTGTTCATCAACTATAACAAGTCCAAGGTTTCTAAATTTTACATCTTCCTCAAACAAAGCATGAGTACCTACCACTATATCTGCTTCCTGCAGCTCATTACTAATCCTTAACTTTTCTTTCGCCGATTTGGTTTGTCCTCCTAAAAGCAAGCTTACTTTTATTTGATTTTTATTTTCAGAATTATTTGAAGTACGTTTTAAAGGTTTGAGTAATTTTACAATGTTTTTTGCATGCTGGTCTGCTAAAATTTCTGTAGGCGCCATTAAAGCAGCTTGAAAATCATTATCAACTGCAATAAGCATAGCAATTAGAGCAACAATTGTTTTTCCACTTCCAACATCTCCCTGCAGAAGCCTGTTCATTGGGAATGGAGATTCCATGTCTTTTTTAATTTCACTTAAAACTTTTAGCTGTGCTTTTGTAAGGTTGAATGGAAGTGTTTGCAGAAAAAACGGGATCAATTTGGATCTAATTTTCAAAGAATGCCCTGAAAGTTTTGTCTTATAATTTGATTTCCTTAAAGCAACAAGCGTTTCAAGATAAAATAGTTCTTCAAATTTAAATCTTTTTAAAGCTGTAGATAATTTTTCCTTGGTTTCGGGATAATGAAAATTTTTTACCGCTTCTTTTATATTTAATAAATTGTGTTCTGCAATTATTTCCTGTGTTAATGTTTCCTCAAGCAAGTCAGCATAATTTTCAACTGCATTGCTGATAATTTTTCTTAAACTGAAATCGCCAATATTTTTTTCTTTTAATTCTTTAGGGATCCTGTAGAAAGGAATTATTTTTCCTGTATTTAAAAGATTTTGAGATTCATCTTCCGATATCCGGTCAAAATCTGGATGTATAAATTGAAGATTGCCGTATTTTGAAATTTCCGGTTTACCTGAGACAGCGAAAAAATCTCCTTCATTAAAAACAGAATAAAAATATTTTGCACCTTGAAACCATGTACACTCAAAAAATCCTGAAGGATCTCTTAACTGAACTTTCATAATTTCCCGTTTGCCGAATCTTCTAATTTCTTTATCAGCGACTTTAGCAATAATAGTTAATTCTCCGTCATAGCCAGCCATTAAATAGCTGTATGCTTTTGATGATGTTATCGTTGTTGTTCTGTCAAGGTGTTTGGAAGGAAAAAAGAAAAGAATATCGTGAATAGTTTCTATCCCGATTTTTTTAAAAGCTTCTGCCCGTTTAGGGCCTACCGATTTTAAATATTGTACTGATTGTTCGAGGATATTTTCTTTTGTTGAAATCATTAATGATAAAATAAATTAACATCTTTGAAATTTCAACAATTAAAAAGCAGTGTAGGCGTTAAGGAACCTTTGTCCGGCTATTAATCAAATGATTGAAGGGTACAGTGACAAAGAATTACAGAGAACGAAATTGATAATTACGGAAAACGAAATGCTTTATTCCATTTTCATATCACGTGTCATTAGGTCGGTTGTTGCTTTAACCGGGTCTTTATCTTCAAAAAGAATTTTATAAACTTCATCGGTAATAGGAGTTTCAATTCCATTTTTCTTGGAAAGTTTTGTGGCTGATCGGCTGGTTTCAACTCCTTCTGCAATCATTTGCATTGATTTCAGAACCTGTTTTAATTTTTTGCCTGCGCCTATTTGTTCGCCGACATACCTGTTCCGGCTATGTCTGCTCATACAGGTTACTATTAAATCACCCATTCCTGATAAGCCGGCGAAAGTTTCAGGTGATGCTCCCATTGCTACCCCCAATCTTGAAATTTCGGCAATACCTCTGGTCATGATTGCTGCTTTAGTGTTATCGCCGAATTTTGCACCATCAACAATTCCGGCACCAATTGCAATAATATTTTTAAATGCTCCGCCTAATTCGACACCGCAGACATCAGTTGAGCCGTAAACCCGAAAGTATGAAGTTATAAAAGCAGCCTGAATTGATTTTGATGTTTCAATACTTTGAGAAGCGGCTACAACGGCCGTTGGGATTCTCCGGCTCACTTCTTCAGCGTGGCTTGGTCCCGATAAAGCACCGATTTGATCAGAATTTATTTGCGGGAAAACATCTTTAATCATTTGAGACATAGTCATCAAAGAATTATTTTCAATACCTTTTGCCACACTAACGAGAATAGAATCTTTTATATTTATAAAATTTACCTCTTTAATAACTCCCCGCAAAAATTGAGATGGGACAGCAAGTACAATTAAATTCTTATTTGTAGTTGCTTCTTCAAGATCATGAATAATTTTTATTTCTTCAGGTATTTTTATACCGGGGAGAAATTTTTCATTGAGCCTGGCTTTGTTGAGGGCTTTGACATAGTGTTTATCGTATTCTCTTAATGTTACTATATGCCCATTGTAATGAAGCAAAATTGCCAGAGTAGTTCCCCAGCCTCCTGCACCTAAAACAGAGATTTTCATTTTACTTAAAAATTAAAATTATAAAATACTACGTATTATCTATTTCACATTCAACAAAATAATATTTAGTGTGTTAATATAACTATAAAGTTTTTAAATCAAGATGACTTAATAGGCAAGTAACTCGTTGCATTTTAAATAATAAATACATTTTTTAATAGAGATACATTCACTATGCATCTCTAAATTAAATATTCTTTTTGAATCGGAAATAAATTAAGGTGAAGAACCGTATAATTCGTTCTAATATTGAAATGCTATCTTGAATTATTTCTTTTTCTTTGAAAAGCTAACTTTGTTTTCGTTTCCGTTTATTAAACGCACAACATTTTTCCGGTGTGTAAAAATAACAAGCATAACCAAAGCGATTACAAAAGGAAGCAAAGTATTATAGCTTGGTATATTAACATTAAAAATGTTTTCCCTTACGATCAAAGTTACAGGAACTGCAATAGCTCCCAGGATAGATCCTAAAGAAACATATTTTGATATTGAAACTACTATAATAAAAACTCCAATTGCTACAAGCATATCTATAGTAGCGATCATTAGAAGCATACCTAAAGCAGTGGCAATACCTTTACCGCCTTTAAAACCGGCAAAAACAGTCCAGATATGTCCAACTACAGCGGAAATACCTGCAATAATTTGAACGAGGGTAAAATCATCAAAAGGAGTGGCGTTTTGAAAGGGGATGCTGCCATAATGAAGTCTTGCAATAACAACAACCGCAAGAACACCTTTTAATGCATCTAATAAAATAACAAACACACCATGTTTCCAGCCTAACACGCGCATAACATTGGTTCCGCCTGCATTACCGCTTCCATGTTCCCTGATATCAATACCTTTTGCCAGTTTTGAAACAATAATGCTGGTTGGAATAGAACCGACCAAATATGACAATACGATAATCGTTGTTAAAAGAAACATTCATTATCCTTTTTTAGAACATGAAAACTAGTTATATTAATCATAATTAGCAATGAAAATTTAGTAATCCTGCGGTCTGCAACATAATTCAACTTTTTATGTACATTTACTATGCCGTAAAGATTATTATCGGTTTTTTACAATACTTTTAAATAGATCCAGGTCGGATTTAGTTGTAACTTTGAAATTGTATGGTGAGCCCTCAACAATATTTACATTTTTACCTATCTTTTTTACAAGCATCGATTCGTCGGTGCCGATAAATTTAGCTTTTCTTGCAGATTGCATTGCCTGCATCAAATCAACAAACCGGAAAATTTGAGGTGTCTGTACATAATAAACATTATCCCGATTTAAATAAGCTTTAACAGTTTCATCGGCCTTCATCAAGGTATCGCGCGCTTTTATGCAGGTTAGAGCGTTTCCTTTTTTCTTAGCCTGTTTAACGGCATTTGATAAAACATTTGAAGGGAGAAGAGGACGTGCTGCATCGTGAACAACTACCAGATCATTTTTATCTGCATAAAGAGAGGAAAGTGCATTAAAAACCGAATGCTGCCTTTCTCTTCCGCCTTCAACAACATTTATAATTTTGGAGAAGTTATACTTCTTTTTTAACCTTTGTATCAAGTTAAAATAAGCTGGTTCACAAGCAACAACAATACTATTGATGTATGTATTAGATTGAAATATTTCCAGGGTATAAGCAATTAGTTCTTTGCCCTGAACTTTCAGATATTGCTTGGGAACCGAATGATTGCTTCTTAAACCTTTTCCACCTGCCGGTATAATAGCAAATGTTTTCACTTTGTTATCCTGGCTTAAATAATTAACATTGCGTCTCCATAGCTCAGAAATCTGTAACTTTCCTTTAATGCTTTTTTGTATGCTTTATTAATTAAATCAGTATCAGCAAATGCACTAACAAGCATAAGTAAAGTTGATTCAGGCATATGGAAATTAGTAATTAATTTATCAACAATTTTGAAATCATAAGGGGGATAAATAAATTTATCTGTCCATCCTCGGCCGGGTTTAACTAAACCATCAGCAGTAACACTTGTTTCAAGTGTGCGTGCAGTACTTGTACCTACTACAAATACGTTACGTTTTGAGGTAATAGATTTATTTACGCATTCTGCTGACTTTGCACTAATCTCGTAATATTCCGAATCCATTTTATGTTTTGTTAAATCTTCAACTTCAACAGGTCTGAAAGTTCCTAAACCAATATGAAGTACAATAGGAACAATTTGAATTCCTTTCTTTTCGATTTTTTCCATAAGTTTAGGTGTAAAATGAAGACCCGCGGTTGGAGCAGCTACAGCCCCATCAACTTTTGCATATATGGTTTGGTAATCCTCTTTGTCAGAAGGTTCCGGCTCTCTTTTAATATAAGGGGGAAGGGGTGTAAGACCTATCCTTTCAACTGCTTTATATACATTTTCCGGTTGGTTGAAGCGCACTGTTCTCCCGCGGGAGGTTGTATTATCAATTACTTCACACCAGAGTTTATCATTAAAATAAATCTTATTTCCTATTCTTACTTTTCTTGCAGGATCAACGATAACATCCCATATACATTCTTCTGCATTCAGTTCTCTCAGAAGGAAAACTTCAATCTTAGCATTTGTTTTCTCTTTCTTTCCAAACAGCCTGGCCTGAAATACTCTTGTTTCATTAACTACTAAAGTATCCCCTTTTTCCATATAATCAATAACATTGGAAAATTTTTTATTTTCTATTTCTTGAGTTTCTCTATTTAACACCATTAACTTTGCCTTATCTCGCGGGGTAACAGGATATTTCGCAATAGCATTTTTAGGTAAATTATATTTGAAATCTGATAATTTCATTATCGTTAACCTTTATTAAGTGAACTAAATATATTTTTAAATGTTGTTATTGAGATGCTGCCCGAAATAATTCTAAAACAGCACCTCAAAACAGTTTAATTACTACTTGTTTATCTTCAAGTAATCAAAAGAAAAATTTTCCCAACTCTCAGAAAATTGAAATTTGGGATTCAAATTATTTATCTTTTTTTAGATGAAGGTTTCTTTTTTGATTTTGCTACAGTTTTTTTGCTTTTCGATATTTCTTTTACAACAGCTCTTGCTGCAGCTAATCTTGCAATCGGAACTCTAAAAGGAGAACAACTTACATAATTTAATCCTGTTCTGTGACAGAATTCAACTGAAGAAGGTTCCCCACCATGTTCACCGCAGATACCGACTTTTAATTCAGGTCTAGTTGAGCGGCCTTTATCGGTTCCCATTTTAACCAATTGACCGACACCATCTTGATCAAGAACTTCAAACGGATCATTAGGGAGAATTTCATTTTCTACATAAAGAGGTAAAAACTTACCAGCATCGTCTCTTGATAATCCAAAAGTAGTTTGAGTCAGGTCGTTAGTTCCAAAACTAAAGAATTCTGCCCGTTTAGCTATTTCATTGGCAGTAACGGCAGCACGTGGAAGTTCAATCATTGTACCGACCATATAATTCACTTTTTTACCTTTTTCTTTTATTACTTCGGAAGCTACTCTTCTGACAATTTCTTCCTGCATTTTGAATTCATTTAAATCACCGACGAGCGGAATCATGATTTCTGGTTTAACCTTAATACCTTCCAATGCAGCATCACAAGCGGCTTCCATAATTGCCCTGGCTTGCATCTCAGTAATTTCAGGATAAAGAATTCCCAACCGGCATCCTCTGAAACCGAGCATAGGATTAAATTCCGATAGGCTATCAATCTTCTCAACTACTTTTTCAAAAGAAATATTCAATGCCTTTGCAAGTTCTCTTTGCTCTTTTTCAGAGTGCGGTAAGAATTCATGCAATGGAGGATCTAAAGTTCTAATAGTTGTAGGTAATCCTTTCATAACTTTAAATATTCCGTAGAAGTCTTCCCTCTGCAGTGGGAGAAGTTCGTTCAATGCTTTCTTCCTGTCTTCAAGATTATCGGAAAGGATCATTTTTCTAACGGACATAATTCTGTCACCACCAAAGAACATATGCTCTGTACGGCAAAGTCCGATACCTTCTGCACCAAAAGCAACAGCATTAGAAGCTTGATCAGGTTGGTCAGCATTTGTTCTGATATTTAACTTGCGTAATTTATCAGCCCATTTCATTAAGCTTTCATATGTTTGATAAGTTTGTGATTCCTTAGGATCCATAGTTTTATTTATTAATACCTGGATTACCTCTGAAGGTTTCGTTTCGATTTTATCTGCAATAACTTCACCGGTTGTTCCATCGATTGAAAGATAATCACCTTCATTCAATACAATATTCTTTCCTTCAACAGAGACCTTTCTATCTTTGTAACTTATTTTTAAAGAACCACAACCGGCAACGCAAACTTTACCCATTTGACGGGCCACGAGAGCTGCGTGAGAAGTCATTCCACCTCTTTGAGTAAGAATTCCTTCTGAAACACTCATACCTTTAATATCTTCGGGAGAAGTTTCAATTCTTACTAGAATAACAGGATCACCTGACTGAGCCATTTTTTCAGCATCCTGTGCACTTAAGGCTATTCTTCCTGAAGCAGCGCCCGGACCAGCATTCAGACCTTTTGCAAGTAATCTGCCTTCATCAATTGCTTTACGTTTTTGATCAAGATCAAAGATAGGACGAAGGAGCTGATTTAACTGGTTAGGTTCAATCCTGGAAATCGCTTCTTCTTTTTCAATTAATTTTTCTTTAACCATATCTACAGCCATTTTAATAGCAGCAAACCCGGTTCTTTTTCCAACACGGCATTGAAGCATCCACAATCTTCCCTGTTGAATAGTAAATTCGATATCCATCATATCTTTATAATGCTTTTCCAAGTTCTTCTGGATATCATCTAGTTGTTTATAAATTTTAGGATCATCTTTTTTCAATTCAGAAATAGGATGAGGTGTACGGACACCTGCAACGACATCTTCACCCTGGGCATTAAACAGATATTCACCATAAAATATATTTTGCCCGGAAGCAGGGTCTCTTGTAAAGGCTACACCGGTACCGGAATCTTCTCCCATATTACCGAAGACCATAGATTGAACGTTTACTGCCGTACCCCAATCAGCAGGTATGTTATTCAATTTTCTATAAACAATAGCCCTATCGTTCATCCATGAACCAAATACAGCACCAACTGCACCCCATAATTGTTCCATAGGATCTGTTGGAAAATTCTTGCCTGTTTTTTCTTTAATTGCAGCCTTAAATTCTTCAACAAGCTCTTTTAAATGTTCGGCTGTTAATTCAGTATCCAGCTTAAAGCCATTATCATGTTTTTTCTTTTCGAGAATTACTTCGAAAGGGTCCTCATCGTGTTTGTCAACAGGTTTTAAACCGAGAACAACATCTCCGTACATTTGAACAAACCTTCGGTATGAATCATATGCAAAACGAGGATTGTTAGTTTTTTTAATTACTCCCTGAACAGTTTTATCGTTGAGACCGAGGTTCAAAATAGTATCCATCATACCTGGCATAGATGCTCTTGCACCGCTTCTAACAGAAACCAGCAATGGGTTTTCCGCATCACCAAATTCAGCATTCATTAGTTTTTCAACTTTTTTTAATGCGTTTAAAACCTGAGTTTTCAGCTCTTTAGGGTATTTATTATTGTTCTGATAATAATAAGTACATACTTCTGTTGTGATAGTAAAACCTGCAGGTACAGGCATTCCTATATTTACCATTTCAGCAAGATTCGCACCTTTTCCACCAAGCAAGTTTTTCATCTCAGCCTTGCCTTCTGCTTTATTTCCACCAAAGAAATAAACATATTTTTTTTCTTTTGCCATTTAAGTATTCCTCCTTAGTAATATGAGCAAATGAATTAATTAACCTATTTTATTCAGTTTAGTTTATTTAAAATGAAATCTGTAAAAGATTTCTCGTTGTCAATTTTCAGTTCTATTTTTAAAAAGAATATATCAATATCATCAAGTTCTTTGGAAAATTTTGTTAGCTTTACCGCATCCTTTTCTGTTGTTATCACGGAATGTGAATTGGTTGAGTAAAATTTTTTCCTGATTAACTGAACTTCTTTTGATGAATAATCTTTATGATCCTTAAAAATTAATTTATTATCAGTATTAATATGAACCTGTCTTAAAATATTCAAAAACGAGAATGGATTAGCAACACCTGAAACAATCAAGCTTTGCTGTCCATGGAATTCTTCAAGTTCATATTTCGAATGATTTTTAATATCTCCAAAACCAATTGCTGCATAATAACCGTCAAATATTTTTTTACCTTCAAAATAATTACTAAGCTTAGAAGGTATATCCTTTTTTTCGGAAAATTTTCTATTTAAGATTACTGCATCAGCCCGTTTTATAGAATTGAGAGGTTCCCGCATATTTCCGGAAGGTAAAAGGCATTGATTCATCAAACCTGTTTCCTGCAGAAATCTCTGTTCACATATCAAAATGTTGATATCTCTCTTAATCCAGCGGTGCTGATATGCATCATCAAGAATCAGAACATTAACCCCGGTTTCCTTAATCAACTTTTTTGCACCTTCAAACCGACTTTCCGAAACTGCTGCTGGTATGTTACATTCCATAGCAGTATGAAATATTTCATCACCACTTAAATCAACAGTTGTAAAAATTTTTTTACCGTCCGAAACCAATAAATATCCTTTCGATTTCCTTCCGTAACCACGACTCAAAACTCCGACAGATTTACTATACTTTTTAAGCAAATTCGCTAAATAAATAACTAATGGCGTTTTACCTGAACCGCCAATAGTAATATTTCCAACTGAGATTACTTTTGCATCAACTTTTTTTGCTTTGAAAATATCTTTATCAAAGAACTTGTTTCTAACCTTAATTACAACAGCATAAACCGGAACAAGCGGCAATAAAATTATTCGTAATAGCTTCATTATTCATGATTCCTAATATCTTTACATGACACCATATTAGTCAAAATCTATTTGCTACATTATGTAAGTTATTCAGAATCTCTTCACTCTTGTTAATTATTTCTGATGTTTCTTCGTAACTTAAATCTTTGTCTATATAAATCGGATCTGAATAGATTATATTTGTCTCTGAAAAAGGACTGGGAATTTCAAATTTATCCCAGCTATTTAAATATTTTTTATGTTTAAAACCAACTACCATCAAAATTAACGGGATAGCTCCTTTTTTTGCAGTGATAACAGCACCGGCTTTTAGTTTATGTCTTGGTCCTTTGGGTCCATCGGGTGTAATAACAACCGATTTATTATTTTTAGCATAGTCAATTAAGATTCCCAGCGCTATTTCACCGCCTTCCGTACTTGAACCTCTTACTACATTATAATCCCAAAATTTAAGCAGATTAGACAACAAATCTCCATCTTTACTTTTACTAATTAATGCAACCAAGTCCCGGCGTCTGTGGATATACCACGAGACAAGCATGCTCCCATGCCAGAAGGCAAGAACATAATTTGATTTTTTTTTATCCAGCTCTTCAATAACGTTTTGATTTTTAAAATTTATTCTCAAAGTCTTACAAAGAATAGATGCAAACAGTGCCAGGAGATAATTTCCTAAAAACCTTAAGGAACTCTGCTTTACTTCTTTAAGCTTCATATTTATAAGCTTTTGGTTTATTAACTTATGGTTTTACATCATTGAATAAATTAAACCGGCTGCTCTCCGGGAAGCTCCTTCAGAACCTAATTTATCTTTAACCTTACTCAACTTTTGCTTAATGGAATTATATAATCCTTCATTAGATAAAATCTTTTTGCATTCCAAGTAAATTGATTCAGCACTCGCGTCTTTCTGAATAAGTTCAGGGACAACTGTTTCTCCTGCAATAATATTTGCCATCCCGATATTTTTTACCTTAACCAGGTTTTTACCAATGGAGTAGGTTATAAATCCTGTTTTATAAACAATTACCATTGGTAATGTAAATAATGCAGATTCTAATGTTGATGTTCCGGATTTTATAATTCCGATTTTTGAATATCTCATTAATTCGTAAGTATAACCGGTAATAATTTTATTTTCTTTTGTGTTTGATAAATTATTATAAACTTCTTCACTGATATTCGGTGAACCGGCAATAACAATTTGAAGATTAAACTCATCCGCAATCTTTTCAGCAGCTTTTATTGATTCGGGAAAAATTCTTTCAACTTCATGAAGCCTGCTTCCCGGGAGAATTAGCAAAACTTCTTTTGACTTATCTAAATCAAACTTTTCAAAGAATTCTTCTTTTGTTAATAATTTGTGTTCATTAATTCTTTCAATCAATGGATGTCCCACAAATTCAACATTAACACCCGATTCTTTATAAAACTTTTCTTCAAACGGAAAAACAACAATCATTTTGCTGACCAGTTTTTTAATCTTATTTATCCGTCCGGCACCCCAGGCCCAAATTTGAGGGGAAATGTAATATATAATATTCAAATTCAGAGCTTTAAGTTTTTTAGCAAAATTTAAATTGAAGCCCGGATAATCAATCAAAACTATATTTCTAATCTTTTTCTCTTTTATTATTGCAATTAAATCGCGTTGTACTCTTTTTATAAATGGAAGATGTTTAACGACTTCTGCAAAGCCTAAAAATGCCATTTTATTAATATGATATATTAACTCCATTCCTTCGGCTTTCATTCTATCGCCGCCAATGCCGTATATATTTAATCTGCTATCCATTTTTTTTAACTCTCTAACCAACGAACTACCGTGCAAGTCACCGGAAACTTCACCTGCAATAATCATCAAATTTTTGTTTTCGTTTTCTGTCATCGAACAAATTGTTTAATTAAATCAAAATGTTTCGACATTAAAATCTTCCTATAAACCAAAGGAGAAAAATTGTTAAAGTAACAAATCCAAATGCCTGGAGAGTTCTTTTTTCTGATCTTAATCCTGCCTTTAATTTAAAAATCGGTTGTTCGACATTTTCAGCTTTATATGAAGATAGTCTTGGAAGAAATCGAGGTACATTGTTTACGTAATCTTCATAAGATTTACCATATGTTTTTCTCAGGTATTCTTCTTCTTCTTTTACAATTAGATGATACTGAAACATAAAGAATAACAGAGCAATAATTTGTAAATAAGGGAACAAGGCATAAGACATAATTCCTAGTCCCAAATAAATCAAAATGTTACCCAGATATAAAGGATTTCTTAAATGAGCAAAAGGTCCGCTAATAACTAAAAAAACGCCACCTACAGTCCCAGTCGTTCTGGTTTCACTGCCTGCCCAGCTAACACCCCAAAGCCGAATTAATTCGCCGGATAATGCTATAATAAATCCGGTTATTAAACTCCATATATTGGCATTTTCATAAAAGAACATTACCAATAAAAACGGGATCGGCGTATAGCTTCTGTATTTAAATAATTTTTTTGCTAGTTCATGCATATCTTTTTTGTTTGTTGTCGTTAGTTTGTTGTTTGTAGTTGTCGATTTCCAACAACCTACAACCAACCACCAACATTACTCTGCCATATAAACTTCTCTTCTCTTCAACAAGGCTTGGTGTCTTTTTTTAAGCCTTTTCCTTTTTATCAGGACTTCCATCCTTTTTATTACATCATTAAAATCATTAAACGGGAAATAAGTTATTCTTTCTTTCTCGCAGAATTTTAATAAATCATCTTTCGCAAAAATGAAATCACAGAACTGTGAAGTATATTTGTCCGAATTTCCATCGCCGACAAATATTGTATATTCATCATCTCCGCTATGGTTTATAATATGATTTCTTTTGCAGTTAGCAGAAGTCTGGCAATCAATATCAAAATATGGGAAATGCGGTATAAGGTGATTATCTTTTGTAATTTCCAGTTTATTGGAATAATATTTCAGATTATTTAAACCTTCCCTTTCAAAAATTCTGTTTATGTAATAATCAAAGCCGTCACTTAGAACATAAATATCTATTTTATTACTCTCACAAAACTTAACAAATTCATGGAAAGCCGGATCAATTTCAATTACATCAATAAACTCATTCAATTCTTTTTTGCCGGGTATTTTTGCAATCTCACATAAAGAAACCCAGCATTGCATTGCGGAAATTTTATCACTTAATAATTTTTTTATTATATCGTCAACAATTTTTTCATCGCAGAAATTCAGAAAAATCGCATCGCCTACATCTTTCTTAGTAATGGTTCCGTCGAAGTCGACAAAAGCTTTAAATACTCTATGAGAGTCTATTGTTCTTTGTATGTTGTTTGCTATCTGTTGTTTGTTATCTGTTGTTTGTTGCATATCTTTCGTTGGGTCTTGATACATTACTTACATTTTGCCGATAATTATCATTGAAATATTAAATCTTCATTAAACCTAACGCTAACTAATTTTGAAATTCCTTCATCCTGCATTGTAACACCGTAAAGTGTCTGGGCAGCTTCCATTGTTCTCTTGTTATGGGTGACAACAATAAACTGTGTATCTTTACTGAAATCCTCAATAATTTTTGTGAAGCGGTCGATATTAGCATCATCTAAAGGAGCATCAATTTCATCAAGAATACAAAACGGACTTGGTTTAACAAGGTATATCGCAAAAAGTAAGGCAATTGCCGTTAATGTCTTTTCTCCTCCTGATAAAAGTTCAATTGAGGTTGGGCGTTTTCCTTTTGGTTTTGCAACAATTTCGATTTTGGCTTCAAGCGGATCCGCATTTTCTTCAATCCTTAAATCAGCTTCATCACCCGGATTAAATAAACCCCTGAAAATATTTATAAAGTGACCGCGAATCAGTTCAAAGGTTTCCATAAATTTTGATTGTGCAGTATTATTAATCTCTTCAATCGTTTTTACAATATCTTTTTCAGATTCTATTAAATCGTCCTTTTGTCTCGATAAAAATTCAAATCTTTCTTTCTCTTCTTCAAATTCAGAATATGCCAGCAGATTTATCGGTCCTAAATTCTTTACCTGCTGCTTTAATGTATGGACTTCTTCCGTTCTCTTCTCGAAGTCAAATGAATCCAGGTCATCATAATTTTTTTCTTCAAGAGTCAGGGAATAATCCTCTTCAATATTTTCTTTCAGATTAGAGATTTTCATATTCAGTTCGTTAAGTCTGATGTCGGCGGAATGCATCTGCTCTGAATTTTCTTCTTTCTCTTTTTGAATTTGTTCCCGGTTGTTTTCTAATTCGGAAATTTCAGACTGTGAAAGTTTATATTTTGAATCGATCTCCTGTTCATCTTTTATCAAAAATTCTTTTTCAGCTTCAAGATCATTTAACTCTATATTTTTTTCTTCCATTATATTTGTTAATGTTTCTTTTTCTTCATTAGAAGAAGAAATATCAAACTCTCTTTTAGAAATTGATTTCTTTATTATCTCAATTGAATCCTTAGCGCGTGATATTGAGTTTTCTATATTCTTTTTTTCACCAAGGAATCTTTCAAGTTCAAGATTAATTTTATTTTGATCTCCAACTAAGTTGTCATATTCTTCTTCGCATTTATTAAATTCGATTTCCAGTTCTTCTTTCTGTTTATCGGCTTTCTGTTTATCTTCATTTTGTGAAGAAAGAATATCATTTAATCTCGAACGTTCATTATCAATTTTATTTGATTCTGCTGCTAATTCCTGAATATCTTTCCCGGCTTTTTCGCTCTCTTCTACAGCTTTTTTCTTTTCAAATTCAAATTGAGCAATTTGCTTCTCAAGATTTGCAATATCATTAACTAATAGTTTACCTTTATCGGAAAGTATTTTTAGATCAATATCATTAAGCTTTTCTTCCAATAGCCCAATTTCATGCTTCATCTTTTCCAAACTTGCTTCTCTTTGGGGGAATTCATTTTTCAAATTTTCCAGAAGCTGTTTTCTGCCAAACAATGAATCATCCAGTTTAGGTTCTGAACCGGCATCAACAATTCCATTGCTGCCGATATAATCACCGTTCAAAGTAACAAAATTGAATCCAAAATATTTTGATGATAATTCGAAAGCCTTATCAATTGAATCTACAACGGCAGTTTTAAATAATATTTTTTCAAAGTAGGGCAGCCATTTTTCATCAGTTTGAACAAAACTTTTTGCCCACCCTAAGAATTCATCTTCATTTTCTAATTTCTTAAGTTTTCGTTTGCTTCCGAAATCACCGATTTTTTCAAAAATGCTTTTATTCTCTTTTCCGTTCTTATCCGTTACGTAAAATGAAGCTTTACCGATTTCATTATTTTTCAGGAAAGCAATTCCGTTTAACAAATCATCAAATGTTTCAACAATAATATTGTTAAGATTATTTTTTAATGAAGCTTCAATGGCATTTCTGTATTTATCAGGAGTATCTCCAATGTAAGCAAGCAAAGTTTTGTCTTTCAAAGCCCAAGTATCATCTTCAATTAATGCTTTTGCACCTTTAGAAACACCTTCAAGATTATCTATTAAATTTTGTACAAATCCTATTTTATCTTTTAATGAATTAAGTGCAGTTCTATCTTCAAGTTCTTGCTCTTTTAATTTGTTTAATTCTTTTTCTATTTCGTTTTTTTCATCTTGTTTCTGAGTATAAATAGATTCGGTTTCTTTTAATTTTTTTTCAGTATCTTCCTTTTCTTGGTTAAGTTCTTCGATAAACCCGACAGTTTTTGCAATATTACCGGTTAATGAATTTATTCTTTCTTTAAGTTTATTGATCGATTGATTTTTAGCTTCAAGCGACTTATTTATATTTGAAAGTTCATTTTCGCGGTTTGTTATCTCTTTAAATTTCTCGAACAATTCGTCCGAAAAAGATTTTAATTCATTTCTTTTATTATTTAATAACTCTCCCTGTTCATTTAATTTGAACCCGGTTTCTTTTTTCTCTTCTTCTTTGGAATCTATCTTCTTTTTAATATTATCAAGACCCAAAAGATTTTCTTCTATTGTATTTTTATTTTCATCGAGTTGATTTTTTAACTCTTCCAGCTCCTGGGTATAACGTTCTATATTTGATTCAAGGGATTTAATCCGTTCCTGATTTACGGAAAGGTTCTTTTGTACATTATAAATCTTTTCGGTTTGAGAAGTAACTTCAGTCCGTTTGGATTTTAACTGGAATTCAATTTCCCTAAGATTATTCTTAGCCGATTTGATTTTATCATCCAACTCTGCTATTTGTGAATCAAGTTTAATTTTCCGCTGAAAACTATCTTCTTTTTTAAGTTTGGATTCATTTTTCTGTATATTAAATAGAGCAAATTCCCGTTCGGCAAGATCCATTTCAAGTTCTTTTAGCTCAGTAGATATCCTGTTATATTTATCTGCTTTTTTGGCCTGTCTTTCCAGAGAATTTACTTTCTTTTCAACTTCGGAAACGATGTCATTTACTCTTACAAGATCTGCTTTAACTTCATCAAGTTTTTTTAGTGCGAGCCGTCTTCTTAATTTATATTTATTTACACCGGCTGCTTCTTCAAACATTGTTCGTCTTTCTTCAGCTTTGCTGCTTAGAATAGTTTCAACCATTTTAAGCTCAATAACAGAATATGCATTTGCGCCTATACCCGTATCCATAAAAAGATTGGTAATATCTTTTAAGCGGCATAAATTTTTGTTAAGCAGATACTCACTTTCACCGGATCGGAAGATTCTTCTGGTTATAGTAACTTCGGAAAATTCAGTAGGTAAAATTCCTTTTGTATTTTGGATAGTTAGAGAAACTTCTGCCATTCCCATTGGTTTTTTAGTTGAAGTTCCGTTGAAGATTACATTCTCCATTTTGTCACTTCTTAAAGCGCCGCTTCTCTGCTCTCCGAGGCACCATCTTATTGCATCAACTATGTTGGTCTTCCCGCAGCCGTTTGGTCCTACAATGGAAGTTACACCGCTGTTAAAGTTAACCATAGTCTTTTGAGCAAAAGACTTAAATCCTAATATTTCCAGTTTTGATAAATACAATTCTCTTTACTTTAATATTGCTTTAACGTTAACAAAAGATAACCAATAAAAGAATTTTTTAATTCGAAGTAGACCACAATTATTCCGATAAAGGCTGCAACCAGGATTATACTGTAGAAGTAAACGCTGCTGGGGTTAACGTCAAAAATTACATAAATACCTTTCATCAGGCGGTAGAAAGCCCATAAACAAAATATCGCAAGAAGGATGTAAATATAAAGATTTGCTATATCGGTTAGCAATAGCCTGTATAGAATTATTCCTACAAGTATTAAAAGAACAAATGGCAGAAAGGCCCAAACTGTTGAAAAATAAATACTTGAATAATAAACTTTATTTCGTACAAAAAATGATGATATTTTAATAATTAGAGTTGAAATAAATAATAAAACCATAAAAAATAAGGTAAACCATAAAATGGCCATTAAAGGATGCCAGGATAAATAACTTATAATCTTTATTAAATCCGGGCTTCCAAAAGATATTAATATTTTCTCAAACTCTACGCTCATTTTGAAATAATACAACAAATTACCAATGATTAAAGCTAAAACTGCCGAAATGACAATAGCTAATATTGTTGAATGGAAACCTGAAATTATCCTTTGATCTCTTACATCGGCATAAAAATTATATGGTCTTACTAATGCACGTGAGGCATCTTCTCTAAATTTTCTTCCCGAATTAACTAAAATACCCATTATTAATGCAAGCAAAATTCCCATAATTATAAAAACCATTGGTGCGTTATCTTTCCTGCTTCCGATAGGAATTGTTACTTTCTCTGCATTATGGAATTTTGCATATAATACTTTGTAGCCAATTCTATCAGTGCTTCTGTCTTCTCCAACTATTCCTATATGATATATATTATCTTTATTATAACCAGAAATTAAGGGTGTATAATTCCCACGGTAATCAAACATCGAGTTTATAAAATATCCGGTAATAGAATCTTTATCCGCGTAATCAGTGAGTTCATCAAAATATTTTGCCTGTGCCTCAAATGAAAATTTATTAACATAACCATCGCTGTTTTCCTGGTTAACAACATAAGTTGCTCCGCTAATAAATACCCTACCACTTCCTAATTCTTTTTGCAGCTTTGTGAACTTTTCAAATTCATTTTCCAAAGGTGAGTTTAGTATTTCAACTCCATATAAATCAACATTTTTAATCTGAGGAATTTCATCCTGATCTTCCGAAACAAATGAAGCATAAATCAGTCCCCCATAATTTTTCTTTGCAAGTATTGCAAGGTTATCTATTAAAGATATATTTTCTTTAACTTGCGGTAAAGCAGAGGTGCAGATTCCAATCGCTGCAACGGCATCATAATTTTTGTATGCCTTAATAAAGTTGGATAGATAATTTTTACTTCTTACTATAAAATCTCTATCGGAGGATAAAGAAGCAGGAATAAAATTTACGGGGATTTCAACAAATGCTAATAGTCCATATTTTTCACAAAGATATAAATAATATGGATGAGGAACTGATTTTGCAAACCTTATGCTATTAAACCCCAGTTTTTTTATCATCTTTATATCATCTTCCATCTTATTATATGAAGCAAGACTGCCGAATCCTTCGAAGGAAGGAACATAAGTCACTCCTTTGAGTTGGAATGAAGCTCCGTTAAATAAAATGGAATTTTTTTCTTCTTTAAGTGAATATATTCCCAGTTCTTTTTTTGTTGCATCAATTAAACTGTCACCCCTCCACAATTCAGCAGAAATAATATAAGATCGTGGATTTGAAGCCGACCAAGGAGAAGCATTTTTGATTTCAATCTCTTTATTTAAGAAAGTACTTCTATTCCTTTCCAGAGTAAATTTATTTTCGAAAGAACTTTCTAAAGAACCATCCGGTTTGAATATTTTTATCTTCAGGTTAAGATTATTGGGTGTTTCAATTGAATCGGTTGTTCTTTTAAATTCCTTATTTTCAATTTCCGAATTAATATTTAAAGAAGCTTTATCTGATTTTAAATTATAGTTAGATAAAACATTCAACCCGGAAATAGAAATATTCGGAATTAAATGAATATATACATCTCTGAAAATTCCACCGAAACTCTGCGGGAATAAAAATCGTTGCTTTACCGGTATTGTATTTTCGGAATCAAGCTTATAAAATAGTTTTACGCTTAATATATTTTTCTGGTCTACTCTTAATATATCATGCGGCAGTTCAAATTGAAAAGGAAATTCTCCGCCAGTGTGCCTGTAAATAATTACATTGTTAACAGAAATATCTGCCGAATAATTCATCCCTAAAAAATGAATAAACATTATATAGTTATTTAATTCATTCTGGGTTATTGTGAATTCTTTTTCAAAAGTTAATTCTGCATCCCCTTTAAATATTGATGGAACAGTAACTTCAGAAATTTTTCTTTCTTTATTATTTGTGGGATAAACTTTCCAGATTCCGTCTAAAAGTATATTCTTTCTTGTGGAGGTAATATCAAAGAAAGATGAATCGGCTTTTGCCTGATAGCCGGGGAGTTCTTTAAATATGATTTGAGCAGAAACCGAATGTGAAAGGATGAAAAAAAATATAATATTTGAAAGAAAGAAAAATTTCAATAATCCCATCCGTAGCTCAGACCTTCGTAATAAGAAATTAAACCTACAAATATACTAAAGAAGGGAGGGGAAATCAATCAAAAATTCAGCCAATAACTGCTTTTATGAAGCAAATTACTGGCTTTTTAAAAAAATTTATGATTCCTTTATCATACCTTGGGCTTTAAAATTAATAACTATGATTTAGTGAATTTAAGCAGCCTGAATAATTCCTAAAAACGAGTCGGCTTTAAGACTGGCGCCTCCGACAAGAGCACCATCAATATCCTTTTGAGAAAGAAGGTTTTTTGCATTACCCGGTTTTACACTGCCGCCATACTGGATAATCATATTATCTGCAATATCTTCCGAATATTTTTCCTGAATTAAAGATCTGATAAATTCATGAACTTCCTGGGCTTGTTCGGGGGTTGCATTCTTGCCCGTACCAATTGCCCAAACGGGTTCATAAGCTATTATTAATGTTTTCATCTCTTCTGAAGATATATCTTTCAATCCTTCAGTAACCTGTGTCTTGATAATATCTTTTGTTACTCCTTTTTCACGTTGTTCCAGGCTTTCACCTACACAGAAAATTGGTTTTAAACCAGAAGAGAAGGCTTTTTTTATTTTTTTGTTGATTAATGAATCAGATTCATTAAATATTGCTCTTCTTTCTGAATGTCCCAATATTACAAATTCACAACCGACACTCTTAAGCATTTGTGCCGATATTTCTCCAGTATAGGCTCCTTCATTCTCAAAATACATGTTTTGAGCACCCAATTTGATAGCTGTATTTTTGATTTGAGAATTTGCTTCACTTAATGATGTAAATGGAGGGCAAACAATTATATCACAATTTTCATTGTTATTTAAAGCTTTTGCCAGGTTTGAAATTAAACTTATAGTTCCGTTTAAATCATTATTCATTTTCCAGTTTCCGGCAATGATTTTTCTTCTCATTATTTCCTCATGATTTTTGTATAAAAGAATAAAAAATTCAAAACAAACTTACGAAAGATGATTTTCAGCGGCAATTAAGGATTAAATTTTTTTATATAATGTTATTATTGTATTATGGGCTAGATGCCGGTCACTTTAAAAGTGACTGGCGTCTTTCCACTATTTCTTTGTAAAATGTTATTTTATTAAATTAACTATTTAATTTTAAATATGAATAATAAGAAAAAAGCAATTGTAGCAGTCAGCGGCGGAATGGATAGTTGCGTTACAGCAGCTATCGCGAAGGAAGATTATGATCTTTCTTTTGCCCATATTAATTATGGGCAAAGAACAGAAAAAAGAGAATTGAAATCGTTTTACGATATTGCTGATTTTTGCGGTGTGAAAAATACTTTGGTTGTTGATTTTGCACATTTAGCAAAAATCGGGGGTTCATCATTAACGGATAAGGATATAAAAGTAAGTGAAGCAAATTTATTATCCAAAGAAATTCCGTCTTCATATGTTCCTTTTAGAAATGCAAATATTTTATCTGTATGTGTCAGCTGGGCAGAAGTAATTGGAGCAGAAGCAATTTTTGTTGGAGCTGTTTATGAAGATTCTTCAGGTTATCCTGATTGCAGACCGGAATTTTTTAATGCTTTTGAAAAAATGATTGACTTTGGGACAAAACCTGAAACAAAGATTGTAATAGTTGCACCAATTATTCATTTTTCTAAAGAAGATATTGTTAAGAAAGGAATTGAACTTAACGCTCCTTTAAATTTAACCTGGTCCTGCTATCAAAATGAAGATGAAGCATGCGGAGTTTGTGACAGCTGTGCTCTAAGGTTAAGAGGTTTTCAAAAGGCAGGTATTGAAGATCCTATAAAATATAAGGTTAGGTTGAGTTACATTTAGAAAGGAAATTGTTAAAATGAGTGAAAAATTAAAAATATTGGAAGTTTTTAACAATCAATATCCGAACAGGGATTATACAATTTATCATGAAGCCCCTGAATTTACTTCATTATGCCCTAAAACCGGACAGCCGGATTTTGCAACTATAACTGTAGAATATATTCCGGATCAATTATGTATTGAATTAAAATCATTAAAGTTTTATTTGAACTCGTACAGGAATGATGGAATTTATTTTGAAAGTGCAACAAACAAAATTCTTGATGACCTGGTTAAGGTATGTCGGCCAAGATATATGAGGATTACCGCAGAATTTAATGTGAGAGGTGGTATATCTTCAACTATCGAGGCAGAATATTCAAAAGAAGACTATTATACTGAAAATTATAATTAATTCAGACTCTGTTTATGACACAAGTTTTAAGCTCAAAAGAAATATTTTTCAATAATCGAAAAAAGCTTTTCCAGCAAAATCCCATCCAGATGGATGCTTTAAAATTTAGTTTAGAGTACAGCCTTCTCGTGGAAGATTTTGTCCGTTCACTTTTAGTTGGTAAGAAGTATGATTTCGCAATAGCATCCTGCGGCAGTTTCGGCAGAAGGGAATTATCACCGTATTCGGACATTGATATAATGTTTATTGCAGAGTCGATTGATAAAAATAAAGCAGATATTACCGAACTGATTACGAAGTTCTGGGATAATGGTATCGAAGTTTCTCATACCCTTAGAGAATTTTCAGATATAAAGAAATACCTGCATGAAGACCTGCATACATTTACACAGTTTTTTGAAACACGCTTTATTTATGGTTCCGATAAAATATACAACAGATGGAATGAAGAGATATTTACTTTTATAGATAACAAAGCAACATCAAAAATTTTAGATGAATTTCTTGCTGATACCGAAGACAGGTATACAAAGTATGGAGAATCTCCTAAAACCCTTGAGCCGAATGTAAAATTATCCGCCGGAGGTCTAAGAGATTTCCAGGTAATTGAATGGATGTATATACTAAAAAATAAAACCCTTCTTAATAAACAGATCGAAGCCTCACAGACAGAAATCTTTATAGATATTTTAAGGAAAAATGATTATACAACACACAGTGAGTGTAACCGCCTGCTTCAAAGTTACAAGCTGATAATTGCAGTTAGAAATCTTCTTCATCTGTTTCAAAATCAGAAAAATGACAGGTTTGAATTTAATGCACAAATAAAAATATCAGAAATGTTCTATAGCCAGGGTGATGCTCTTGAACTTTTCATGAAAGAATATTTTAAAGCTGCAAATATCATAAACCGTTTTTCCAAATCAATGCTTAAAAGATTCCAGGATGAAATTTCAAATCCTTTACCCGATTCTCTGGCAATTTATCTTGATGATGATTTTGTATTAAAAGGAAAAACTATTTCATTAACAAATCCTAAAATAAAGCTTTCACTTTCAGATATCTTAAGAGCTTTTTATTATCGAGGCTTACATACTGCACATTTTGATGAGAATTTGAGATCGGTAATTATTGAAGAGATGGGAAATTTTTCTGAATCAGATTTAATAGCTTCAGAATCATCTGTTTTTTTCAGAGAAATTCTGAAACTGCCCAAAAATGTAGGGCAGACACTTACGGTAATGAATGAATTAGGGGTTTTGTCCGTATTTCTCCCGGAATTTAAAGACCTTGTAGGTTTTATGCAGCATGGTGTTTATCATTGCTACACTGCCGATGAACATACACTCATTACTATTCAGAATGTTGAGAAGCTTGAAAAGGATATATCTACTCTCGGAAAATTATTTAATACCTTAAAAGAGAGGGAAATGCTATACCTTGGTCTGCTTCTTCATGATATAGCTAAACCAATAGATATTGCCGGGCATGAAATTATAGGGACAGAAATGGCATCGTCAATTATGCACAGACTCGGTTACAGTGAAGAAGAAATTGATATGGTCACTTTCCTTGTGCATAACCACCTTATTATGGAGCAGGTTGCTTTCAGAAGAAATTTAAATGATCCTGAAACATTGAATAATTTTACTTCAAGATTTCCTTCAACAAAGTATCTGGATTTACTTTACCTGGTTACTTATGCTGATCTCTCGGCGGTTAATCCTGCAGTGTGGACATCATGGAAAAGCGAATTGCTTTCTGAACTTTATAGAAAATCCAAATCGATGCTCGAAGATCAAATAACCGGAGAAGAATTATTGGTCTCAAGTACTTATGTGATTCCACAGGAAATCAGTAAGTATTCACCGAATATTTCCGACGATCATGTCCAGGAACATATTGATTCTATAAATGATGTTGCCTATGCTCATCAATTTTCGGATAAAGAAATAGCACAACATGTTGAAGAGATACTGAAAGGGACTAAGCTCTCGACTATGTACAAAGAGATTAGTGATTTTACGAACATTACAGTTATTACAACAGATTTTCCTGCGCTGCTTTCAAAGGTCTGTGGTGTTCTTTCAATTAACGATGCAAATATTCATGATGCAAAAATCTTTACACGTAAAGATGATATAGTTATTGATACATTTAATGTAACTGATTTCAGAACTGGCAGAAAAATAGAACCTGCAAGGTATGATAAAATAACCAGTGATTTAAATAATGTTTTAAACGGGATGCTGCAGCTGAATAAAGAAGTTGCAAAAATGAAATCAAAGTGGTGGAGAATTGAAAGTAAATTCTTTAAAAGATCAGGTAAAATAAAAATCGCATTTGAAAAGCATGAAAAGTATACAATTATAGATGTCTTTTCACCGGACAGGTTAGGGTTTCTGTACAGGGTTACATCAAAAATGAATGAACTTGGTTTAATGATTTACTTTGCTAAAATTTCTACAAAAGGTGATGATATAGTCGATTCTTTTTATGTCCTTGATCGTGATGGAAAAAAAATCTCTCAAAATGGTTATGATCTTATCAGGGCTGAATTAACAGGAACAATCTCTCAAATGCTTTAAGTTTTTCAACTGAAGGCTGTTATGCATAAACCTTATGCGGACAACATAACAATGCAGCATTTTAGCAATTTAAGATATATTACTAATAATTATAATATATAAATGAATTTCGTAGACAAAGAAAAACCGATCGGAGTATTTGATTCAGGGATTGGTGGTTTAACTGTAGTTAAAAGATTAGCTTCAACTCTTCCCGCTGAAGATATTGTATATTTTGGAGATACAGCCCGGGTGCCTTATGGCTCCAAGTCAAATTCAACAGTAATAGAATATTCTTTTCAGGACACAAAATTTTTACTCAGTAAAAGCGTTAAGGCTGTTGTTGTAGCATGCAATACTGCGTCATCAATAGCGATAGCCGAATTAAAGAAAAATTTTGATCTCCCTATTATAGGTATGATTAATCCGGGTGCTAAGTTAGCAATTAGCTCTACAAAAAATGGTAACATAGGTGTAATTGGAACAAGAGCAACAATCAGCAATAAAGCTTATTCTAATGAAATAAGAAAAATAGATCATTCAATAATTGTTTATGAAAAAGCTTGTCCGTTATTTGTTCCTTTGGCTGAGGAAGGATGGATAAATCATAAAGCAACTTATGAAATAGCTGAAGAATATTTAAAAGAATTAAGAAATCTAAAGATTGATACTTTGGTTCTAGGCTGCACTCACTATCCGATTTTATCAGAAGTTATACAAAAGGTAATAGGTGATAATGTAACGCTGATTGATTCCGGAGTTGCTTCAGCGGGAATAATAAAGGAAGAACTAGACAGGACAAATCTATATACCAACAGGAATACGAACGGCAACCATGAATTTTACGTGAGTGATATACCTGTAAAGTTTAAAGAAGTTGCAGAATTATTTTTAGGGAAGCCTGTTATGGAAGTACATAAAGTTGATCTGGAGACACTTATAATTTAATTACTCTTTTATAATGAACGAATGATTGTTTCTAACTGTTCTTCATTTTCAACCAAAACTGTACGGGCTTTGCTGCCGTCATTAGGTCCAACAATACCAGCTTCTTCAAGCTGATCGACTATTCTTGCTGCTCTCGAATATCCCAATTTTAATCTTCTCTGAAGAAGAGAAACCGACCCCTGCTGGTGCCTTACTATTACTCGCGCTGCATCTTCAAACATAGGATCAAGATCAGATAAAAATCCTGCTGCAGCTTCTTTCTTTTTATCATACAATGATGGCAGAAAATATGGCTTGGAGTATGCCGGCTGTGAATATATATAATTAGTTAATCTTTCAACTTCATCAGTGGATATAAAAGCATTTTGAATACGAATGGGTTTAGGCTGACCTGTAGGAAGGAAAAGCATATCACCTTTACCTAGTAATTGTTCTGCACCATTCATATCAAGGATAGTTCTTGAATCTATTTTTGTAGCTACCTGGTACGCAACACGTGCGCTAAAGTTTGCTTTAATAACACCAGTTATAACATTAACCGAAGGTCTTTGAGTAGCAAGAACAAGATGAATTCCGACAGCTCTTGCTAACTGAGCAAGTCTTGCGATCGGTTCTTCCACTTCCTTACCAGCGGTTATCATTAAATCTGCAAGTTCATCAATAATTACTATTAAATAGGGAATCGGGTGATGTTTTACAGTTTCGGTATCATGGGGTCTCTTTTTAGGATCGGATACTTTTTTATTATAATCAACAATATTTCTTACACCTGATTTTGCCAGCTTATCATACCGCTTTTCCATTTCATATTCTACTGACTTTAAGAGAAGAACGGCATTTTGCGGATTTGTAATTATTTCTTCATCAAGATCAGGGGAGACTGCCAGGTAATGCTTTCTTAATTTATTATAAAATGATAATTCTATCTTTTTAGGATCTATCATTATCAGCTTAACTTCGGAAGGCTGCTTGGTATAAAGCATACTTGCAATAATCATGTTTATGCCGACACTTTTTCCAGATCCGGTCGATCCGGCAATTAACATGTGCGGCATTTTAGCCAGGTCCGCCATATAAACATCACCGTTTATTGTTTTGCCGAATGCCATGGGCAATTCCATATTTGATTCGGAGATTTTGCCGAGGACGGATCTTGCGTTTACAAGTGAAGCTTCGGCATTTGGTATTTCAACACCAATGGCACTTTTTCCCGGAATAGGAGCGATAATTCTAATACCCCTTGCTGCAAGTGCAAGAGCGATATCATGTTCGAGGCCAACAATACGACTGATCTTTACTCCCGGTGCTGGAACAATTTCATAAAGTGTAACAACCGGACCGGGAGTAACCGAAATATCTTCGATTTGAATATCAAATAATTTTAATTTCTCCTTTAAAAGCTCTGCATTTCTTTTTAGTTCTTCTTCTGCTACCTGGAAATCTACTTCAGGCAGAGGATCTAAAATATCAAGGCTTGGATTCTTATAATTAATCTTTTCCTCCCATTGGTTGGGAAGATTTGCTTCTTCATTTTTATCCAGCGGTTTAACCTTGATTTCCCCGGTTTTTTCGAGATCAACTTTTTTATCTTCGTCGGATACTATTTTGTTTTCTTCCTGCGGTTGAGGGTTATCCTCTTTTCTTATAATTCTTATTTTTGTCTGTTCTTCAGCTTCACTTTCCATCAATTCTTCAGGGGTAACTTCCGGAACATTATCTTTTTTCTTTGAAAATGATTTCTTCTTTTTCTTTTCATCCCGCAGGCTTTGTATTTTTTTCAGTTTGTCTCTTTCGATTTCCTCCCTGCTTTTTTCCAGTTCATCTTTAACTTTATTTACAGAAGTAGAGAAAATGTTTTTAAAAAAATGAAATACCTTTTCAAGTTTTATATCGAAAGCAAAAATTAAAAGAGCTATAAAAAAAGCTGTTAATAAGATAATACTTCCAATTCCACCTAGCAGTCTTGTGAAAATTTCTCCTAAATAATATCCGATTTTTCCTGAAAGTTCATTAACTCTAATTAAATCCTTTACTTTAAATACTCCGAATATAGAGGAAAGAATCAATCCGGTTAAAATTAAAAAGTTGGATGAGTAAATTAAGAAATGGAAATTTATTTTTTTTAAGAATGCTACTCCCCAAATAAAAACCATAACTGGAAATACAAGAGAAAAATAACCTATGGTTGAATTGATAAAGAAATCGGAAATACAAGCTCCAAGAATGCCGAGCCAGTTATAGGCACCGCTTGCTTTTACTGAAATATTAGAATTTGAATTGAATACCTTAAATAGGTCCGAAAATTTATAATGATCAAATGGAGAGTAAGAAATTATACTTAAGAATACAAGAAGCGCAATAACTATTAAAAATATCCCTATTATTTTTTTCTTCTTTTCTATAGAAATAGTAAAATAGTTATTCCCGTTTGAACTCTTTGATCTTTTATTGTTCTTAGTAACTTGCCTCTTTTTTGCAGCCATCTTAAATCAAAAATAACATTTTATATTAATTATAGAATTCAACAAATACTAAACAACAGGTTTAACTGCAGGTAACAATCTTAACGCATTATTTGAAAAAACAGGAACAGCTTCTAACAAATCGAGTTTACTGCAGTATTCAATATCTTTTTCAAATCCATTTTTAATTAAGATTTGCCCATGTTCAGTTTCTTTTAACATTTTATGTATATTTTTTCCGAAAGATTTGTTTAATGTAATACTGGCCCTGGAAGAATCCGAAAGTTCAATTTCTTCTTTATATTTTTGAATTTCGGAAACTAATTTTCCAGCACAGACTATATCTTCAAGTGAAATAGCATTGCCCATGCCCGAACAAATTATTTCAGTATCCTTATCAATCTCTATTAATTTTTTTGCCACGGCAGACAAATTTAGAAATGTAGTGACGAAAAGATTTTCAGAGAATTTCGCTTTCACAACAGCCTTTGAACCATTTGTAGTATAAAGTATTATAGATTTTCCTGAGATTTTATCTTCAGTAAATTCCAAAGGTGAATTGCCAAGAGCGAAACCTTCAACTATTTTTGTATTTCTTTCTCCGCACATTAATGTTTGTCCTGTGAATAAACCGCCGGAGATTTTCACGGCGAATTCCACGGAAGCGACGGGGATAATTTCTTTAGCACCATTTTGTAAAGCTGTAACAATTGTACTTGACGCTCTTAAAACATCTATTACAACAGATGTTTTTGAGGCAAAAAAAAGTTCATCATAATTGTTATGTGAGAAAATAACATTAATCTTCATGACCGTTCAATTTTTATTTATAAAAGGAAGTTTCACAATTTTTGCAGGAATTTCTTTACCTCTTATGAAAAAATTTACTTCTGAGCCTTCTACGGCGTATTCAGAATCAACATAACCTAAGGCGATTGGTTTATCTAAAACAGGACTTACAGTCCCGCTTGTTATTTCACCGATCTTTTTGCCTTTAAAGGTTATAGCATAACCATGCCTTGGAAATACCCTTTCTTCTGAAGTAATGGGAGAGAGTTTTCTTTTTAATCCGTCTGATTTTATTTTTAAAAGTGCTTCTTTTCCTATGAAATTATCTTTTTTCAGTTTAGTTATCCAGCTTAATCCCGCTTCTAAAGGATTTGTAGTTTTATCAATATCATTACCGTATAAACAAAAGCCCATTTCAAGTCTTAAGCTGTCTCTGGCCGCTAAACCTGCAGGAGTTATGTTAAATTCTTCACCGGCATCAACAATTTCATTCCATACTTTTTCCGCTATGGATGCATCACCCGTAAAATAAAGTTCATATCCTAATTCCCCGGTATAACCTGTCCGGGAAATTATCATATCAGTTCCTGCAGCTTTACCTTCTATGAAATGATAGTACTCTAAGTTTAAATCGAAATCACAAATTTTTTGAACAACTTCTCTGGATTTGGGTCCCTGGACAGCTATCAGAGAATAATCATTGCTTGAGTCAGTAATCTTAACATCAAATTTATTATTATCCTTCATCCATTTTACATCTTTATCAATATTAGCAGCATTAATAACCAACATAAATTTGTTTTCATTTAATTTGTAAACGAGTAAATCGTCTACAATTCCGCTATCCGGGTAACACATTGCAGAATATTGAACTCTGCCGGAAAATAATTTTGATGCATCGTTTATTGTTATGTGCTGAATAAAATCCAGTGCTTTCTCTCCTACGATGAAAACTTCTCCCATATGGGAAACATCAAAAATTCCGACTGAATTTCTTACGGCTTTGTGTTCAGCTATAATGGATGTATACTGAACCGGCATTAAGAAGCCTGCAAATTCAACAATCTTGGCATTTAATTTTTCATGTATATTATAAAGCCTGGTTTTTTTCATAATTCATTCTGCAAAATATTATTATCGAAAATAATTACCTGAAATTAAAAAGTACCATTATTGATATTCATCAGTCAAGTCTTTTTGAGTTTTTTTAGAAATGAATTTTAACTGGGATAAAGGCATGCTTCCATCTTCAACGATTTTCAACCTTACGAGATATTTAAATTGCAATTTCGTAAGAGATTTGAATTCACCTTTTCTAAATTTCTCTGCAACTGTTGGGTGGCACTTAATGATTAAAGATCTTTCGCTTGAATGTCTTCTAAATTTTTTCAACCAGTCTTCAAGATCATAAACCAAGTGAGAATGTTTAGTAAGTAAACCGGTTCCAAGGCAGTAAGGGCACACTTCTTTCATTGCCTGCATTATATTTTGACGCACCCGCTGCCGTGTAATTTGTATTACCCCGAAATCGGACATTGGCAGAACAGAAACTTTTGCTCTATCTCTCCTGAATTCTTTCCTTAGTTCATCATAAACCTTTTTTCTGTTCTTTTCATCTTCAAGATCGATAAAATCTATAACTATAATTCCGCCTATATCTCTTAACCTGAGCTGCCTGGCAATTTCTCTGGATGCTTCAAGATCTGTTTTTAAAGAATTTAATTCCTGTTCTTTATTTTTTGCATATCTTCCGCTGTTAACATCAATAACAACCATTGCCTCAGTATGTTCAATAATCAAGTATCCTCCGCTGGGCAGGGGAACTTTTCTTCCCATTAAGGTTTTAATCTGTTCTTCAATTTTAAATGAATCAAATATCGAATGGCCGGATTTAAATGATTCTATTTTATCGGCAAGTCCCGGCTGTATAAGCTGAATATAATTTTTTATTTGCTTATATAATTTTTTTGAATCAATAAATACTTTGGAGATGTCAGGTGTAAAAAGGTCTCTTATTACGCTTGAAGTTGTATTGAGATCCTGATAGATAAGAGCAGGAGGAGTTTCGGATTTGACTGTAGTTTCTATCTCTTTCCATGTTTTTATCAAATTATTTAAATCTTCCTGCAGAGCATTTTCATCCTGGTTTTTTGCTACAGTTCTGATAATTAATCCATAATTCTTTGGAAGAATACTCCGGGCCATATTCCGCAGACGTCTTCTTTCTTTGAAATCATAAATCTTTTTAGAAACACCAACTTTTCCGTCGAACGGAAGTAATACACAGAATCTCCCGGGTAATGAAACAGAGGAGCTAACTCTAACACCTTTATTATTGACGGGTTCCTTAGTAATCTGTACAATTATATCCTGACCTTTGTACAGTTTCGGAATTTCAGGTTGATTTTGCCTTTGTTTTTCGTGAAAAGTAGTATTTTCTGTTGTCTCTTCGTCTTCCTCATCATCAACATCAGAGTCTTCATCACCAAGCATCTCCTGAAATTGCTTGGTAGTCTCTCCTATATCTGAGAAGTGAAGGAAGGCATCGTGCTTCATGCCAATATCAACAAAGGCAGCTTTTATACCGGGCAAGACTCTGGCAATTTTCCCCAAATAAATATCACCGACCATGCGCCGGTTTTCAGGATAATCAACAAAAAAGTCGACTAAATTTCCATCTTCGGTAATGGCTACTCGGGTCTGTGAAGTGGAAGAATTTATTATAATCTCTTTTCGCATATAAAATAAACTTTAGTAAAAAAATAATCCCATTGTTAGTGGGACAAACTTTGTAGTCAGATTCCGGATTAACCGGAATAAATGAGCATAACATGTTGTTAAAGAATTCTTCCTGACCCCTTCTTTTTGTCCTGGTACTATGTGATACTTTTGGTACAAGCAGGCAGCAGGAAATGTTAAACTGAATAAATTCAATAACAGCTTGATAATAATGAAACAATTTTAACTGGACCATAAATCTATAATTAAAATAAAAACTTATTGAAAGATAAGACTGCCGGAAGTTTGTTGTAATTTCCATTTAACATAAGAGTTTTAATCCGGAAAAGATTTCTCTTTTAAAACTTCTTTTGAACAAAAATCAGGGCAATCTCATCATTAAAAAAATTATTGTTTTGCTGCTTTATCTTTACCGTCTTCTTTCAAGAGCTCTTTTCTGCTTAATGAATACTTTCCGTTTTCAATCTTAAGCAATTTGACGGTTACCATATCTCCTTCTTTAAAATAATCAGTTACTTTATTAACTCTCTTATTATCTATTTGCGAAATATGGAGCAGACCTTCTTTTCCTGGAAGTATTTCAACAAAAGCTCCAAAATCCATAATTTTGGTTATTACACCCTCATAAATTTCACCAACTTCGGGAGTAGCGGTTAATTTTTTGATATAATCTTTACATTTTGTTGCATTCTCCTTGTTTGGAGAAGCAATGCTTATAGTACCGTCATCATCAATATTAATATCAACACCAAATAATCTCTGCATACCCTGGATGGTTTTTCCTCCGGGGCCAATAATTGCTCCAATCTGATCTGTTTCTACCTGCATAGTAATTAATCTTGGTGCCAATGATGAAATGGATTCCCGCGGTGTACTAATTACTTCATTCATTTTATCCAAAATATAATGACGCCCTTCCTTTGCCTGGGCTAAAGCTTTTTCTATAATTTCAAAAGAAATTCCCTGGATTTTTATATCCATCTGGAAAGCAGTAATTCCATCTTTAGTACCGGCTACCTTAAAATCCATATCGCCTAAATGATCTTCATTTCCGAGAATGTCTGATAATACTGCGAAATTGTCTTCTTCCTTAATAAGTCCCATAGCGATTCCCGCAACAGATTTTTTTATGGGAACACCTGCATCCATCAAAGCCAGGGAACCGGCACATACAGTTGCCATTGAAGATGAGCCATTTGATTCTAGGATATCTGAAATAACCCGGACTGTATATGGGAATTGTTCTTCCTGAGGAAACATAATTTTAAGTGCTCTTTCAGCAAGGTTTCCATGGCCGATTTCTCTTCTGCCAACACCGCTCATTCTTCCAACTTCACCTACACTAAAAGGAGGAAAGTTATAATGTAGCATAAATTTCTTAGAATATTCTTCCAGTAATCCATCAACAGTTTGTGCGTCATTTTTAGTACCAAGAGTAACTGTTGTTAGACTTTGAGTTTCTCCTCTTGTGAATAAACCGGAACCATGCGTCCTTGGAAGAATTCCCACTTCAATTGAGATTGGACGTATTTGTGTTGTATTTCTTCCGTCAAGACGAATACCTTCGCTTAAAATCCTTTTCCTCATCAGATCTTTTTCAAGATCATGAATGATTTCTCCAATTACTTTTTCCTGTTCCGGATATTTTTCTGCGAATTCAGCTTTAACTGATTCAGTCAATTCTTTATTTTTATCACTTCTCTCTTCTTTTGTTAAAACTGAATAGACAATTTCTTTTAATTTATCATGTGCTAACTGATAGACATCATTTTTTAAATTTTCATCAATACTTTTTTCAACAACTTCTTTTTTAGCTTTGCTAATCTCTTTGGCTAATTCAAGCTGCAGATCAACAAGCTTTTTTATTTCTCCCTGGGCAAATTTAAGAGCATTCAGTAAGTCATCTTCAGTTATTTCATTTGATTCACCTTCGACCATTACAATTGAATCGGCGGTTCCTGCAACAACCAACTCAATATCACTTTCTTTAATTTGCCGGTGAGTAGGATTTACAATAAATTCTCCATCAATTTTTCCTACCCGAACTTCAGCTATAGGTCCGTTAAAAGGAATATCTGAAATTGTTAGAGCAGCAGAAGCTCCAACTGCAGCGAGAACATCCGTATCGTTTTCGCCGTCATAAGAAAAAACGAGGGCAATCACCTGAGTTTCATTATTAAAATCATCCGGGAAAAGAGGTCTGATGGGTCTATCAACAAGCCTTGCGCTTAATATTTCTTTTTCACTCGGTCGTCCTTCTCTTTTAATATATCCACCCGGAAATTTTCCGGCTGCAGAGGTTTTTTCCCTGTATTCAACCTGAAGCGGGAAATAATCTATATCTTCAGGAGCCTTATCAGCAGCTACTGCAGAAACCAGAACCATACTGTCGCCGTACCTTACCATCACAGCGCCATTGGCTTGTTTTGCAAACCTGCCAGATTCTAATGAAAATTTTTTTCCGCCAAATTCTAATTCTTTTAATATCATTAATAAACCTTTACTTTCTAATATTTAACTCTTTAATAATTGTTCTGTATCTTGCTATATCTTTTTTCATTAAATAGTTTAATAACCTTCTCCTTTTACCAACCATCGTCATTAAACCTCTCCTGGAATGATGATCTTTTTTATGAACATTAAAATGTTCGGTAAGCTCATTTATTCTTTTTGTAAGTATAGCAATTTGTACCTCAGCTTTTCCTGAGTCTTTTTCATTACTCCCAAAATTTTTGATCAGTCCCTGTTTTTCCTCTTTTGTCATTTTATTTATCCTTATTTATTTTATACAATGTAACCCCAGAAATCCTTTTTATTTCAAGAAACCGGGATTAATTAATTATTTTCTAAATTTAATCTATTTTTAACATCTTATTTTTTCTATAATTAAAAATTACTAAAAATCTAATCTACTAATTTACTTAAAATTTCTGAACCTAGTTCTTTATCTTTGTTCATTTGTTCAATTAATTCTCCGGCGGAATTGTACTTAATTTCTCCACGGATCATTTCAACAATCTTAACAGTTACAAACTTACCGTAAATCTCTTTGTTGAAATCATAAATAAAAACTTCGGGAATTATTTTCCCGTCTTCATAAAAAGTCGGTCTTTTACCAACACTGAGCAAGCCGAAATATTTATTACTATCAACTATAAATTCTACCGCATAAACACCTAAAGCCGGTAAAAGCTTTTGTTCATCTGCAAGTTTAATATTTGCTGTCGGGAATCCCAGCTCTCTTCCTCTTTTATCTCCCGCAATCACATAACCGCTGAAAGAATAATATCTCCCAAGGTAAGTATTAACTATTTTTATATTTCCATCATTTAAAGAATTTCGAATTTCCGAGCTACTGATGATTTTATCATTCAGCTTATAAGCACCGACAATTGAAACATCGAAGTTATTATCTTTGCCTAACTTTCTTAATATTGTTTCATTCCCGCTGCGGCCTTTACCAAAGCGATGATCATGACCGATGACAATTTCCTTAAGACCGATATACTTCATTACATAATTTAAAACAAAATCATCAGCACTAATTTGAGAAAAGTCTTTTGTGAATTTAATCACCAACAAATTCTGAATTCCTAGAGCATCCAGTAAAATAGATTTTTCACGTAATGTTGTTAATATCTTGACATCGGCATTTTTAGAAAGAACACTTCTCGGATGCGGATCAAAAGTTATTAAAAAACTTCTACCTCCATTTTGGGAAGCTTTTTCATTAATTCTATTTATTATTTCTCTATGTCCTAAATGAATACCATCAAAAGAACCAATGGTTACGAAGGTATTTTCATTTTTTACAATTTCAGAGAACTCATGGAATATTTTCATAAAATACTTTGACTAAACAAAAAGCTTATTAATATATGTTTTTTTTGTCTGAAAATGAAGCAAATAGAGCATAATCATTATCCCTGAACCAATCCCAATTTAATCTTTTCAGTAAAATCATCAACCAAAAGAGCATTTTCTACATTGTAATTACCGATTTTGGTTCTTCTTAAAGAAGATAAAACTGCTCCGCAGCCCAAACTAATTCCCAGATCATTTGCAATAACTCTTATGTAAGTACCTTTGGAACATGAGATTTCGAAATGGATGTCCGGCAGCTCTATTTTTGTAATATTAAATTTTGAAACGAATACCTTTCTGGGTTCTCTTTTTACAGTTTTTCCTTTCCTGGCAAATTTATATAAAGATTTTCCCTTATATTTAACTGCTGAATACATAGGTGGAACTTGGAGAATTTGTCCAGTAAATTCTTCTTTTGCTTTTAATATTTTTTCTTCGGTAACATTGTCCAAAGGTTTTTCTTCAATTATTTCTGTTTCTAAATCCATTGAAGGAGTTGCTTTACCAAGAGTAAAAATACCGGTATAAGTTTTTTCCAATTCCTGAAATTTTCCAATTTCTTTAGTCTTTTTCCCGGTACAAAGAATCAGAAGTCCGGTTGCCATCGGGTCTAAGGTTCCGGCGTGTCCGACTTTTTTAACTCCGACAACTTTTCTTATTTTATGAACCACAAGGAAAGATGTCCACATGAAAGGTTTATCTATCAGAATTGTTTCACCTAAATCAAAATCAAATTTCGAAAAATCGATTGTATCATTTGTTATCATCTTCGTTATGAATTTTCTTAATAAGTCCTTCTATTTTTTCAACATAATCAAGAGTGTCATCAATAAAAAATTTTAATTCAGGTGTAAACTTAATTTTTATCCGGGAAGCGAGTAGAGATCTTATAAACCCGGCTTTTAATCTTATTTTTTCTAAAACCGCATCTCTTTTTTCTCTATCAAGAACGGATAAATAAACTTTTGCGATTTTCAGGTCTGCGCTTACTTTAACGCCTGTGATAGTTACAAATCCAATTTCATTATTCGGAAGCCTATCCTGAAGTTCATGAAGAAAAATGAGACTTACTTCTTCCTTAATTAGTTTTTCAACTCTTTCAATTCGTCTGGACATTACAAACCTATTATATAAACCTGCACAGGTTGAGTACCTGCAACATCTTTTAAGCTAATTTTTTCTTAGTTTCCACAATTTTGTAAGCTTCAATAACATCACCAACTTTAATATCGTTATAGTTTGCAACATTAAGTCCGCATTCGTAACCAGCATCAACTTCTCTAACATCATCTTTAAATCTTTTTAGCGAAGCAATTTCTCCGGTATGAATTACGATACCATCTCTGATTAATCTTACTTTACTGTTTCTGGATATTTTTCCTTCCTGAACATAGCAGCCTGCGACGGTTCCGGTTTTAGGAACTTTGAAAGTATCTCTTATTTCCAGAGTTGCAGTTACTTCTTCTGATATTACAGGTGAAAGCAAACCTTCAAGTGCAGCTTTAACCTCATTGATTGCATCATAAATAACATTATAAAGCCGGATATCTACATTTTGTGCTTCCGCTAATTTTCTTGCATTAAGATGGGGTCTTACATGAAAGCCTATAATTATTGCATCAGAAGCGTCAGCAAGGAGTACATCACTTTCGGAAATACCGCCAACTCCCTTATGGATAACTCTTACAACAACTTCTTCATTAGATAATTTCATTAAAGAATCTGACAGAGCTTCAACAGATCCATCAACATCTCCTTTAACAATTAATGGCAGTTCTTTTACACCGCCGATGCTAATTTGTTTACCAATTTCTTCGAGTGTAATATGATGTACCTGTTTTTGATCCTGTTCACGTTTTAACTGCTGACGTTTAATTCCGATTTCACGGGCTTGTCTTTCTGAATCAACGACAACGAAAGTATCACCTGCCTGAGGAGCACCTTCAAAACCTATAACTAAAACAGGAGTAGCCGGAGGTGCTTCATCAACTTTATTACCCCTTTCATCAAACATAGCTCGTACTTTGCCCTGAAAAATTCCGGCAACAAAAGGATCGCCTATTTTCAATGTCCCTTTTTGGACTAAAATAGTTCCCGTAATTCCCCGCCCTTTATCAAGTTCCGACTCGACTACAGTACCGCGGGAATTCCTATTGGGATTAGCTCTCAGATCTAATAATTCTGCTTCCAAAAGAATAACTTCAAGCAAATTGTCAACATTCATCCCTGATTTTGCTGAGACCTCGACACATTGATATTTGCCGCCCCAATCCTCAACAAGAATTTTTCTATCTGCCAGCTGCTGCTTAATTTTTTCCGAATTTGCACCCGGTTTATCTATTTTATTTATGGCTATAACAATAGGTACGTTTGCAGCTTGTGCGTGGTTTATAGCTTCAATGGTTTGAGGCATAACAGCATCGTCAGCGGCAATAATTAATACAACGATATCGGTAAGTTGCGCCCCTCTGGCACGCATAGCTGTAAATGCTTCATGACCGGGGGTATCGAGAAATGTTATTTTCTTCCCATTTCCAACGTCAACTTTATAAGCGCCGATATGCTGAGTAATACCACCGGATTCTCCTGCGACTACATTAGTTCTCCTAATATAATCTAGTAAGGAAGTTTTACCGTGATCAACATGTCCCATTATTGTGACAATAGGAGGACGAGATTCCAATGTCTCGGGATCATCTTCAAAATCTTCCAAGGCTTCTGAAGTGTATTCCTCCTGGAATTTTACATCAAAACCGAATTCATCAGCTACTAAAGTAATAGTATCAACATCAAGTCTTTGATTTATTGAAACCATCAAGCCAAGTTCGATAAACTTCTGGATAACATCACTGACTGGGACACCCATTAGATTAGCAAGTTCACTTACAGCTATGAATTCATTTACAATTATAGTCTTCTGCTCATGACTTTTTTCTTCAAGCCTTCTTTCTTCTTCTGCTTCTCTTTCTCTTCTTTTCTTTTTTCTCGCACTGGCTCTACCTGAAGCTACCGAATCATCCATACTTAGAAGAGTTTTTTTGATTGCAGCTTTTACTTCTTTTTCGTCAATTTCAAATCTTTTTATTCGCTTTCTTTTTTTAGCAGGGGTTTGTTCTTCAGGCTGCTCTGTAGATTTTTTCCTGGCCTTAGGTTTTTTCCTTTTCTTTTTGGTTTTTTCATCTTTTCCCTGATCATCACGCGAAATGTTCTTTTTCTTTTCTTCTTCTCCCAGATCCATTTTCCCAATGACTTTTAAGCCTCTTTTTTTATCTTTCTCTATTTCACTAGGAGCTTTGAATTCAGGTTCTTTAGGTTTTCCCTCTTCGGCTACTATTTCTTCCTGGTGAGTTTCAACAGGAGTTTCAATCTCTTCTTTAACTATTTCAGCCTGAGTCCCTTCATCTACTTCTTCAACCGCTTGTTCTGCGGTTTCTTCTTCAGCAGGGATCTCTGCAACTTCGTCTTCATCTTCTTTTACTTCTTCAATTTTTTCCTGCTCCTCTTCCTGTTTTACAACTTTCTCTTCTTCTTCAACCTTTTCTTCACGTTTTTTATTAAACTCTGCAATTTTTTTATAATGTTTTTCAGCTTTTTCAATATCTTTCTTGAAATGGGCGTTTATATCCTTTATCATTTCATCATTAAGCATAGACATGTGTGATTTTACTTCATGCCCTTTCTTCTGTAGGAATTCAATAAGATTTTCAGCCGAAAGATTATATTCGGAAGCTAATTTATAAACTCTTACTTTCTTTGTTTTCGTCTCTGGCATTATAACTACCTTACAATTTTTAATCTGGTTTTCAAGTTCTATTCTTCTTCTTCAAACTGTGATTTTATTATTTCAATAATGTCATTAATTTTTTCCTCATCAAAAATTTCAATTTCCTTTAGCTTTTCAGGACCGGCTGTTAAGACCTCCAGAGCTGTATCATAACGATTATTTATTAAGGTTTCGTAAATATCAGCTCCTAATTCTTCTTTAAGATCAATTAATTCGATATCCTCATCATATTCTTCAAATGGTTTTTCTTCTCTTAAGATTTCAATTTCATAACCTGTTAATTTCATTGCAAGACGGATGTTTACACCATTTCTTCCGACGATTAAAGATACCTGGTCACTATCCGCCGTAACAACAGCTTTTTTTTCAACCGTGTCAAGTTCAATTTGTTTCAACTTTGCCGGGGCAAGGGAACGTTGTATAAAATTAATCGGATCCTCGGAAAAATTAATAACATCTATATTTTCATTATTTAATTCTCTAACAATAGCATGAATTCTAACACCTTTCATACCGACACACGCACCGACAGCGTCAATCCTGTTGTCCTGGGATTCGACAGCAACCTTAGCCCTTTCGCCGGGTTCTCTTGCAATAGCTTTTATATCAATTATTCCGTCATAGATTTCAGGTATTTCGATTTCAAACAATCTTCTTAAAAAAGTATTATCGGACCTGGAAATAATTATTTGCGGGGAACTTGTTCCTTTTCTAACTTCTTTTACGATTGCTCTAACAGTATCGCCTTTCTTATATCTTTCATAAGGGATCTGTTCGTTCCTAGGAAGGAGGAGTTCATTTTTATTATGATTAACGAGTATGTCGTTTTTCCTAATCTGATAAATATCTCCAACCACTATTTCCCCAAGCAACTCCTGGTATTCATTATAAATAATATCTTTTTCAATTTCACGGATTTTCTGGTTAAGGTTTTGTTTTGCCAATACAATCAACCTTCTTCCAAAAGAAGCCAGCTCCAACTTTTCAACATAATCTTCTCCAACTTCAAGCTCTTCATCATTCCCGCGTTTGTTAACTTCTTCAATATTAATTTGCCTATTTGGATCTTCTACTGTATCAACAATTTCTCTTTCAAGGAATATTTCAATATCACCCTTATCCATATTAACAACAACATCATATTTTGCTTCATCGCCGAATTTTTTTCTCACAAGCATTCCGAAAATATCCTCAATTATTCCGGCAAGCACATCTTTGTCAATTCCTTTTTCCCTTACCATCTGAGCAAAGGATTCTACTATATCGAAGTTCATTCTTTGTTTCCTCCGTTAAGAAAAACTTGCTATTACCTTAGCTTTTTTTATGTTATTAAATTTAATTATAATTTGTTTGTTGTCAGACAAAAACGTTAAATCTTCTCCTGAGATATCCATAAGCTTACCGGTTAACTTTTTAATTTCGTTATGCTGATTATAGGAAATATCAAATTTACGATTTACATGTTTTGGATACTGCTTTAGATAAATCAGCGGTCTATCTATACCAGGTGAAGAAACGTCAAGCCTGTAATTTGATTCAATTAAGTTTTGCGTTTCAATTTCAGTATTTATTTCTCTGCTGATATTTGCACAATCTTCAGCAGATATATTTCTTTCTCCGTCTATAAATATTTCTATAACTCTGTTTTTTTCATTCCCGCGTAAAACGAAATCAATAAGAAAAAAACCGTTCTTTTCAACAATACTATTTGTGATAACTTTTATTTTTTCATCAAAAATATTCATACAAACAAAAATCGCCCATTAATGGGCGAAAAGAGTAAGTAAATTTAATATAAAATATATCTATTAGCAAGGAATGGAAAAATTAAAAGATAATTAAACAGAATGTTATAAAGATATAATTAATTTGTGACACATTACTATAATTAATTTTTTAATATTCTTAAAAGGTCACATTTTAATATTTAAAGATATTAGATATTACAATTCAAATAAAAACTTAAAATGAACAAATATCAAAAAAGAACAATTATTACAGGGCTAATAATAATAACTGCAGCGGTTATTGCCTGGCTTGTAAGCGGAGGAGAAATATTTACTAAAACCCAGGTTTTAATAGAAAAGAAAGATGCTTTATTTGGTACAACTTATAAAGAATTGAAGGATAAATTTATATTCGGATTACTGCCAAGCGGATTTTCATTTACTTTAGATTCATTGGCTGTAACATCATTAAGCAGTATAGTTGTGGTTTTATCGGGAATTTTATTTTTTATTTTCAAAAAAAAAAGAAGAAATGAAACATCTATTTAAAGTAATAATTATAGTGCTGTCTTTATTTATTTCAAGCTTAGCACAGGGTTTTGAAGTTAAAGCAACAGGAACCCAGACATTTACATTTGCAGATGAAAGCGGCAGAAATCAGGCAACGTTCTACAGCACCACACCTTTCGAAGATATTAATGGTTTAACTACTAAATTAAATGGAAAAGTAATGTTTAACGTTAAAGATTTTGCAAATACTCTGAAAGGGGAATTTGAAATTCCTGTCGCTTCACTAAAAACAGGTATGGAGAAAATGGAGAAAGACTTAAGAAGTTCATCCTGGCTTGATGCAGAGAAATATCCGGTTATTACTTTTAAAATAACCAAAGTTTCCAATGTTAAAAACCTGGGGCCGAACAAATTAAGTGCAGAAGTAACCGGTGATTTTACTCTCCATGGAGTTACCAGAGAAATAACAACGCAGGATACGGTTACATATTTAGATGAAAGTGAAGCAACAAGAGCAAGAATGCCGGGAGACCTGCTTGGCATAATATCAAGTTTTGATATTCATTTGTCAGATTTTAATGTTGAACATTTATTACTGGGGAAAAGAGTGTCAAATGATATTAATATAAGAGTCAATCTTGTTGGATCCAATAAGTTATAAATTTATTAAATCTATTTGAAAAAGGGTCAATTATGAGTAAATCTCTATATTTTTTAATTATTTTATTTATTTTTTCATTTTCCGAAATAAGTTATTCGCTTCCCAGATTTGCTTTAAGAATGGGAGGACAGTGTGCCGATTGTCATGTGAATCCTACCGGCGGGGAATTAAGAAATAAAGATGGTTTCCATTTTGAAAGAAATGTACTGCCAATGTTTTCGGCACATAAATCATTTAAAGTGGATGATAAAATAGGAGAAAATGTATATTTCGGTCTTGATTACAGGATGCAGTATTTATATTCGCAGGGAGTCAAAAAAACCGATTTTCAAAAGATGAACGGAACATTCTATACAGATATTAAAGTGGACGATAAAGTTGATATTTACGGTTCATATGACATAATAAACCAATTTTGGCAAGCATATGGAATTGCTCATTTCCTTCCAAACAACGGTTATATTAAAGTGGGCACTTATTCACCGAATTTTGGAGTTAGGATTGATGACCATACTGCATATACAAGAGGAGGTGATTTAGGATTTATTACTAATTCAGTTATGGGTTTAATATATCAACCGGGATATACTGAAACAGGTATAGAACTTGGTGAATATTTTTCTGATGATATATTTTTAACCGCAAGTGTCGGGAATCCTCATTATTCATTTGCCCCGACCGATCCGGCTATTTTAAGGCATGATCCGGCATATACGGCAAGTTTACAATTCACGCCTGTTATTGCTAGTAAAATCCCAATTATGATTGGCGGATCATATTCTACATTCGCAGGCAGACTCGGTCCTACAATTCTTAAAACATATCCCAAAGTAAATATGTACGGCGGATTTTTTGGATTCGGAATAGGTGATTTTACTTTAATAGGTGAATATGATATTGCAAAAAATTTAACTGCAGAAAATGTTGATGCTAATGCTTTAATGGTTAAGGCAAATTATCAAATTGTGAAAGGATTGGAAGCAGTTGTAAGATATGACAGGTTTGATCCAAATAAAAATATTAGTAATGATGAACTGTCGAGATGGATATTAGGTTTTGAATTTTTCCCTTACAGCTTTATTGAACTCAGACCTCAATACAGGATACAAATGGAAAACCCGAGTGTTGATAATAATTCATTTATACTGCAATTTCATTTTTATTATTAAGCGGTTCGAACCTTCGAGGTTAACATATAATATTTAATATGTAAACCTCGAAGGTTATTAATCTTCGAAATATTCTGTTCCTTTTTTATCAATATAACCCCAATGATTATTTATCTTTACCTTAATCAAATCTTCTTTAAAATCTTCCATTTCATCATATTTAATAGGAGTTATTCCTTTACCTTCTTTGTTAATTAAACCCCACCATTCATTTAGCCTGACTTTAACAATTCCGTTATGGAAATAACCAACTTCGTTATAATTATTTGAAATAACTTCATCACCGTTTTTATTTATGAATCCCCATTTCTTACCTAATTTTATAGGCATCAGGTTTTCACTAAATTTTCCGAGTTCATCATATTTTGTAGAGGTAATAGATTTGCCGCCTTTATTTATCAATCCCCATTTATCATTTAATTTAACAGGAAAAATGCCATCATAAAACTCTCCGATTTCATTATATTGGACAGGAATTATTTCTTTTCCCGATGCATTTATAATTCCCCATTTTCCGCTGAAAACTATATAGTTATTCTTCTTTTTAATGCCGAAGTTTACCTTTGCGAATCCATTTTGAAAATTCTCGGCATCATCATACTTTATTTCAGTAATTTCTTCTCCTTTCGAATTGATGAATCCCCATTTACCGTTCAATTCTACTTTTACAAGGTCTTCTACGAACATACCTACGCTATCAAACTTTGCCGGAATAATTAAATTTTTATTCTTGTCGCAAAAGCCCCATTTATCTTTTTTCCGGTAGGCGATTAGATCTGGAAGATTTAGTATCATATTTATTTATCTCCTTTTAATAACATAATTATTATGATGCAGAGAAAACTTTTTTTCTCTTAACTGACTTTTAATGAAAACATTACGATTCCCAATAAGAATACTAAAACGATAGACAAAAACAATATAAAAAACGGATAAAAAAGAATATCTACCATGATTAGCAGCATATTAAAAAGAATATCGTGAAATTCAAATTAAATGGAAATTAGTTCAAATATTAAACTATCACCTGAAATCAGCAGAAAATCAGCGTTTAATTAAATTTTCAAATTAGTGTTCCGATAATATTTGTAATGAATAGTGGATTTTTATGTAAAAGCGGGAATAGGAACATGTTTCTTAAGAGAGACCTGTCTATAACCTCCATTATTTAAGTTTAAAAACTTATAAGATCATAAAGAATATTTGCCGGTATCTCAAATAAACGGGATCATGACAATTAACTCAAATTTCTGTACAGAATTTATAATGAGATTCAAAAACCAATGAAAAATTCATACAGATTACCATTGATGATATTAATAGCAATATTAATACTGATTATAAATTTAAATGCCCAAACAAGCGGGATAGAATTTTCACATATTACTACTGAAGAGGGATTATCCTATAATAATATTACTAAAATTCTTCAAGACAGCAGAGGATTTTTATGGATATGTACCTTTAACGGATTAAACCGGTATGACGGTTATAATTTTAAAGTCTTTTTACCTGATAACTCAGATCCTCAAAGTATCTCCAGCCAATCTATCAGTAATATTTTAGAAGATAAAGAAGGCTACCTCTGGGTAGGTACAACAGACGGGCTGAATAAATATAACTGGAAAACCGAAAAATTTAAAAGATATAAGAATGATCCTCAAGTCTTTAGCAGTGTAAGTAATAGTCTCATTTATTCCATATTTGAAGATAATGAAGGAACCATCTGGATTGGTACTTTAAATGGATTAAACAAATATAATAGGGATAAAGACAATTTTACGGTATTCAAACAAGTCAGCAACAGACTTAATTCAGACTCACTAAACAGCGTTATATCTATTGAAGAAGATAACCGGGGGAATTTATGGTTAGCTACCTGGAACGGATTAACATGCATGCAAAAGAATGGTAAAATATTAAAAACATATTTTTCTCAACCAACTGATTCAAAAACTTTCGAGTACAGAAAAATCTCTGTTATATATAAGGACAAACAGAATAATTTTTGGCTAGGTATGAATGGAAAAGGATTAAAAAAATTTAATCCTGCTACAGGTGAATTTACTGACTATTATACTGATCCCGTAAATCCTAATACTATCTCTAATGGGTTTGTTTCTGCAATATATCAGGACCAAAGTAATAAACTGTGGATCGGTACAAGATATGGGTTAAATATATTTGATCTAAAAAATAATAATTTCAAAAGAATTTTTAAGGATCCAAAAAAATCTTCAAGTATTATAAGCAATAATATATCTTCAATAATTGAAGATAAATCAGGTATAATCTGGATTGGGACAACGGCAGGAGTTAGCAGACTATATCATCCGATAAATAATTTTCATTTTTATAACGATCAAACACTGTTAAAAAACAATAGTATAATATCAGCATTTCTTGATAATAAAAATAATATCTGGGTCGGTACAATGGGGGGATTAGATGAAATTAAAAGCAATAGAAAATCTTCCATTCACTTACAGCATGATCCTAATAATAATAATAGCTTATGTGACAATTTTGTTAGGTCAATATTTGTAGATAAAAGCGGTATTGTCTGGATTGGTTCTAATAACGATGGCTTAAACAGTTATGATCCTAAAACGGGTAAATATAAATTTTTTACTTACGATATTAATGATACTACTTCATTAAGTAACAAAGGAGTTATCTCAATTTGTCAAGACAATCTGGGCTACCTCTGGTTCGGTACATGGTGGGGATTAAATCGTTATGATAAAACAACCAATAAATTTACTAGGTATATATATAATCCGTTAAATCAAAATGGTTTAAGAAGTAATATTATCTGGGATTTATATTCTGATTCTCAAGGTATGATATGGATCGGTACAGGCGGCGGCGGTGTAAGCGAACTAAATCCTAAAACTTTAAAGTTCACTAATTTTACATGCGATACTACCAATAAGAACTATATCAGTAATGACAGGGTTTTTACAATTTTTGAATCTTCAGATGGGCTGTTGTGGTTTGGTACTATAGATGGTTTGAATTGTTATAACCGTGAGACCGGCAAAACAATAGTTTATACCAAGAAGGATGGACTGCCCGATAATTTAATAAATGGTATTCAGGAGGATAAAAAAGGTTATTTATGGATTGCTACCGGAAACGGTTTATCTAAATTTAATAGGAACAAAACAAAATTTATAAATTATAATAAACGAAATGGAGTCGAAAATCTTGAATTCATTCAAAATATCGGTTTCAGGTCAAAAAATGGACTGATATATTTTGGTTCCAATGGATTAATGTACTTTAATCCCGATAGTATTAAAGACGAATATCTAACTTCACCGGTTGTCTTTACTGATTTAAAGATTTATAACAAATCGGTTCCTATTTCTAAAAATGGAATATTAAAAGAATCTATAAGCAGCGTCAAAACAATAAGTCTTCCTCCCGGAAATGATGTAATTACTCTTTATTTTGCACTCCTTGATTACGGAGATGCAAGAAGAAATTCATTCCGCTATAAACTTGAAGGATTTGATATCGGTTGGAATAATGTTGGGAACAGGAATTCTGCAACATACACAAACCTCCCCCCCGGCACTTATAAATTTATTGTAAGAGCCTCAAATAATAATGGTGTTAAAAATGAAAAAGAAGCTTCACTACAAATTATAATAAATCCCGAATATTATCAGACATGGTGGTTTAGAGTTATAATTGTTGCAGGCATCATTTTAATTACACTGTTCATAATTCATGGGAGGACGAGAAAAATTACTAAGCAAAATAAAATACTCGAAAATAAAGTTGCAGAACGAACAAAAGATCTCGATCAAAGCATCAAAGAATTGAGCCAGGAAATAATCATAAGAAAAAAAGCCGAAGAAAAAGTTCAGGCCTCTCTGAAAGAAAAAGAAATTCTATTATCTGAAAAAGAAAACCTGTTAGGTGAAAAAGAAGTTTTACTTAAGGAAATTCATCATAGGGTAAAAAATAATCTACAGGTAATTTCCAGTCTGCTTTATCTTAATTCGAAGAAAGTTAAGGATAAAGAAACTCTTGATATGTTTACAGATAGTCAAAACCGGGTTAAATCTATAGCGCTTGTCCATGAAAGATTGTACCGTTCTAAAGATCTAGGGAAAATTGATTTCAATGAATATGTTCGTCGTTTAACAAAAGATCTATTCAGGTCTTACGCTGTTAATCAATCTGTCATAAAACTGGATTTAAATATTAATGATATCTTTATCAATATTGATTTTGCAGTACCGTGTGGATTAATTATCAATGAACTAATTTCAAATTCGCTTAAATATGCTTTCCGAAATAAGTCGGAAGATGACCCGGGAATTATTAAGATAGAATTTAATAGAAATGGGAATGACGAATTAAAATTAATTGTAAGTGATAATGGAAGCGGTATGTCTGAAGATTCCATTAAAAGGAAAAAACTTTCATTAGGATTGCAACTGGTTGATACTCTGGTTGCACAGCTTGAAGGTTCTTTGGAAATAGATTTCCAACCAGGAACCACATTCAAAATTAATTTTCCAAATTTTAATGCTGATAAAAATAATTAAACGTACATTAAGTAAAATATAATAGATGTGAAGCGTTGAGAAAAATATTGAAGGACTTTCTGATATATGAGATTTACTCTAAAAATAGTATTAGTCATTTTTATTTGATATTGAAATTATATATCCATAAAGATGGTATAGAATTTTCACATGTTAATGTTGAAACAGGTCTTTCATTAATGTAGTAACTAAAATATAAAGGGATAGACGGAGATTTAACCAATCAATTAGATGGTAGTTTGGAAGTTGATTTAAAACTAATCTTCAGCTTTTGATTTTTATTACATCTACGATATTAATTCGCTCATTTTTTTACATTCTCACTATTTGTTGTTTCTGAATCTTAATATTAACTTTGAAAAAAACTTTTAAAGAATATTGAAACAAATCACTTCCATCGGGGAAATCTTATTTGACATTTTTGATAAGGAAGCGAAAATAGGGGGAGCACCATTCAATTTTATTTATCACATAATTAAATTAACCGGTGAAGGAAATTTTATAGGCCGCATTGGAAATGATAATCTTGGAAATGAAGTCGTAGAAATTTTTAAGTTAAACAAGATATCAACAGATTATTTACAAATTGATAATGTTCATCCTACCGGTTTAGCAAAACCTGAGTTAAACAATGAAAAGATTCCTGTGTGGAATATTGAAACCGATACCGCATATGATTATATAGAATTAAACAAAGAAGTAGAAAAACTGATAGATGAAAAAACCAATTGCATTTGCTTCGGAACTCTGGCACAAAGAGAAGAAAAATCAAGAAAAACCATTCAATCATTATTTAATAAAAGAACAAAATACTTTTATGATCTAAATATCCGGCAAAATTTTTATTCAAAAGAAATTATTGAATTCTCCTTAAGAACAGCAGACGTTGTAAAATTTAATCTGGATGAACTGGCGATAATAAAAGAATTGTTTTTAGAATCTCAAAAAGTTTTGTTAAACCAGGACGAAATCGCAGAATTTTTAATAAAAAAATTTAATATAGATCTTCTATGTATAACAATGGGAAAAAAAGGTGCGGTTCTTTATAAAGAAAATGATTCATGCTATTATCAAACAGATATAAATCAAACATATATTGTTGATACTGTCGGCGCGGGTGATGCTTATTCTGCAATCCTGTGCATCGGATATTTAAAAAACTGGGATATCAGAAAAATAAATAAATTGGCTTCAGAATTTTCATCAGAGATTATCAAGGTACAAGGTGCTTTACCGCCTGATGATTCAATATATGCCTATTTTAGAAACAAAGTATACAAATAGTTAATAAATATTATTTTATAACTTCAGTACTACCCCAATTCTCTTTATTTAAGAACAAAGTTTGTGTCGGATAAGCAAATTCAATTCCCCGGCTCTCAAATTCTTCAAACATCTTTAAATTAATAGCCTGCTGAGTATCCATATATCTATTGTATTCCGGACTTAGTACATAATAGACGAATTCAAAATTCAAACTGAAATCTCCGTAAGTTGCAAAATGTCCGCGGTCAAATGTTGTATCCTTTTGTTCTTCAATAATTTTTTTGACAAGCCCGGGGATTACTTTCAATTGTTCAGCTTTAGTTTGATATGTTACCCCTATTCTAAAAACGATTCTCCTTCTTTCCATCCTTTTGTAATTGTGTAACCTGGAATCAGTAAGATCTTTATTTGAGAAGACGAGCTGTTCTCCTCCAAGGCTTCTTAACCTGGTCGTTTTTAAACCAATATATTCTACAGCTCCTAATTTATCACCGACAATAATAAAGTCGCCGATTTCAAAGGGACGATCAAAAAATATGACAAAATATGCAAACAGATCACCAAGGACAGTCTGAGCTGCCAGCGCAATTGCAATACCGCCAATACCGAGTCCAGCAATAACCGAAGCAACCTTGAAACCCAAATTGTCAAGTAAAAAAACCAAACCTAAAGACCACACTATAAGAGTAAGGATTGTAACAATTCCTTTTAGCTCTTTTTCCCTGGCTTCTCCCGAACCCTTTCTTCGTACATAAACGCTTAGTGAATAGCTGATAAATGAAGTTAATACACGAAGTGCTAAAAAAGTAATTAAAATTACAGAAATAGTATTAAGTAGCATTTCTGCTTTAGATGGGATGGCCAATGTTTTGGCTGAAAGATAAAATGCACCGTAATATAGAAGCGGTATTACAGCTTTTTCTATTCCCCTTATCAGAAAATCATCTATACTGGTTTTAGTTTTTTCTGCCCACTTCTTTAACCTGCTTAAGATTATTTTTCTGAAAATATTTATTACAATCATTCCTATAATAAATACTGCTATAGCAGTGATGTAGATTAATATTGTATTACCGAAATAAGTTTGATTTAAAAAATCGTGCATTGTGATTCCTTTTTCATAAAATATTTTGAAAAGATAAAATTGTTTGAAAAAGATTCAAGTATCTAAGATAATAAGTTAAATGCAGCAATTACAGTTTATAAATGTATGTAAAGAAACACATTCTAAAAAATAATTAAACCTTTAATAAATCATTTTAAGGAAAATCAACATAGAAGCCTGTTCCTAATTTCGAAATTCTTGCTCCGTAATAAGCATCAAAGAAATTCAGACCGGTATAATATGATAGATATAAGGTTATTCCTTTCCCTTCCCAGGTGCCGAATTTTATTCCGAGCATAGCCTGCTGGCTACCAACATATTCATGTAAACCTGCAAGGCAAAGATGTTCTGCTAAGAAAATATTTTCATCTTTTTAAAAACCTTTCCCAAAAGATTTTGAAAGGCTAGTTCAAATCCTGCAAAAGAAATTACCCTTTTAATATTTGATGGTCTTACGAAGAATGAATAAGATCCCCCGCCGTAGTATTTAAAACATCCGAAATTTGTATTTATTTGATGGGCAGCAGTAAGCTCAAGAAAATTCCTTGTATAATGAATTGAACTGTCATTATTAATCCAGAATTTTTCGATGAAATCATAATGTCCGTCAACCAGATGAGCACTGTTGTGAATAATCCGCAGTCTTAAATCAACTTCACTCCCTTTTAATTTTTTTTTAAAAGTCACATTACCGCCGAAAAAGCCATCAAGTGCATCAATTTGTAATCGATATTCTTTATAATCGGTTGAAAGTGCATAACCCATAAATTCAATTCCGGCAGCAAGCGAAATATTATCATCTGAAAGTTTAAGTTTTACCAGGTCCGTATTATTTCCCATATCTACCTTTAAATTCTTATTATCCGGAAAGAATAGAACACCTATTTTAGCTTCCTGGATATTAGCCTTAAGCGGAGCAAAATTTAAACCGGAAGGTAGAAATTCAAATTGAATTTTGTCTTCTTGCGCTTGATTATTTGCGGTGAGGAGTAAAACTAATATAAGACAGTATCCAAAGTATTTCATTATTCCCAGTATTTTATATCTAACAGAATTTTTGACCATTGAAACTTTAGTATAAAGGATTCAACATTTTCCATCTATTTGCTTCCTCTTCTTTTTTTAAGATTATCAACTATTTCTGAAAATTCAATTTCCTGCTCAGCAAGCATTACAAACAAATGGTAAATCAAATCGGAAGTTTCATTTATAATTTCATTCCTATCTCTGTTTTTTGCAGCTATTACGGTTTCAATTGCTTCCTCACCGACTTTCTGGATAATTCTGTTTGCTCCTTCTTTAAATAATCTGGTTGTATATGAATTTTCGGGAAGTTCCTTTTTCCTATCTTTAATTAAATTAAAAAGTTCATTCAGAAAGTTTAACGATTGTGTATTATTAACATTAAAACAGGAATAATTGCCAGTATGGCATGTTGGACCATCAGGCTCGGCATAGATAAGTAATGTATCGTTATCACAATCAACTAATATATTAACTAATTTTAGATAGTTTCCGGATGTTTCTCCTTTTGTCCATAATGCTTTTTTTGTCCTGCTGTAAAAAGTAACATTATTTGTTTCAATTGTTTTATTGAGAGATTCCTTATTCATAAAGCCAAGCATTAAAACCTGGTTATTGCTATTATCTATTATTATAGCAGGAATTAAACCGTTAAGCTTGTCAAAGTTTAATTTGTCAACAACTAATTTCATAATTTTTTTCTTTATGTTTAACTATGTGCCAGTCACCTTCAAAGTAACTGGCAAATTAATTTATATTCTTACAACCACATTATTTTCTTTTAAATATTGTTTTAAATCTTTAATTGGTAAAATGTTAAAATGGAATAAACTTGCGGCAAGACAGGCATCGACATCTGCTTGTTTAAATGCATCCAGAAAATCTTCTTTTTTACCCGCGCCGCCTGAAGCAATTACCGGAACTGTAACATTTTGTGTTAATTGTTTTAAGAATCTTAAATCATAACCTTCTTTTGTTCCATCGTGATCCATTGACGTTAGCAGAATTTCACCGGCGCCTCTTTCTGTAGCCTCTTTACACCAATCCATCCCAACTAAGCTGGTTTCTTCCCGGCCTCCTTTAATAAAAACTTTATATTTGTCGCCAATAAATTTAACATCAATTGCGGCTACTGTTGCCTGCGAACCAAATTGCCTGGCTGCTTCTGTAATTAAAGAAGGATCTTTTACAATAGAAGAATTTAATGAAACTTTATCGGCTCCTGCTTTCAATAAAGCTTCAATATCTTTTATTTCTGAAATACCTCCGCCGACAGTGAAAGGGATTCTGATCGCTTTTGCAACTTCTTCTACAAGATGGATTAAAATTTTTCGTTTCTCATGAGATGCAGTAATATCCAGAAAGACTAATTCATCAGCTCCTTCGTTTGAGTATCTCTCCGCAAGTTCAACAGGTGATCCGGCATCTACCAGGTTTACGAAATTTGTTCCTTTTACTACCCTGCCTTCTTTAACATCAAGACAAGGAATTATTCTTTTACAAATCAAATTTTGTCAGCTCCTTTAAATCAATTTTGTTTTCGTAAATAGCTTTTCCAACAATGACACCATAAGGATTTATTCCTTCAAGACTTTTAATATCTTCAATATCTTTTATCCCTCCCGAGGCAATTAAATTTATCCCGGGTTTATTTTTCAAAATTTTTTCATATAGGATTTTATTTGTTCCGGATAGCATTCCGTCTCTTGAAATATCAGTAACTAAAAATTTATTTATTCCCTGTTCCCTGCAGTAATCAATATGAGAATAAATTGATGTTTCCGTTTCTTCTGTCCATCCGGTTACTCTAATCATTTCGTTATTTACATCTGCAGCAACGATAATTTTATCAGCTGGATTGTCTTTAACAATATTTTCAAACTCATTTTTATTTTTAATTGATAAAGATCCGATTACAACATAATCAATTCCAGCAGAAAATAAATCATCAACATTTTTTGCATTTCTTATCCCTCCCCCGAATTCTATCTCTAAATGTGTATTCTTTTTAATTTCTTTTATAGAAGAAATCGCTGTGAACTTCCCGGTTTTTGATCCTTCAAGATCAACAATATGAATTAATTTAAAACCAAGTGATTCATATAATTTAGATTGATCAAACGGTGAATTTGAATAATAGGTAATGTTATTAAAATCACCCTTTTTCAAGCGGACAATTTTATCTTTATATATATCAATAGAAGGAATAATCAGCATAATTCAATGAAATTTTTTAATACTCTTAATCCTGCTTCACTCGATTTTTCAGGATGAAATTGTACTCCGTAATAATTATCTTTTTCCATCGATGCAGCAAAATCAATATTGTTGGTAGAATAAGAAGTAGTATATTCATTTACCGGCAGATAAAATGAATTTGCAAAATAAAATCTTTCTCCTTCTTTAATACCGGAAAATAATTTACTTTCTTTTTTAAAATGAATATCATTCCATCCCATGTGAGGCACTTTTACTTTTTTCGGATCAAATTTTAAAACATTTCCGGGGAAAATCCCTAAACAAGTTATATTGCCTTCTGTTGAATAATCTGCCATTAATTGTAGTCCAAGACAAACTCCAAGGATTGGTCTTTTAATAATTCTGAGAAAAGAATACAAGTTTAGTTTATGCAGTTGTTTTATGGCGAATGAAGCTTCACCTACTCCGGGGAAAATAACCTTTTCTGCATTACAAATTTCAGTTTCTTTATTTGTTATCTTAAAATTATGTCCAAGTTCATTTAAGGCATTTGCAACAGATGCAACATTGCCTGCTCCATAATCAATTAGTGCAATCATAATACACCTTTAGTTGATGGAAGCATGTTTTTATTTCTTTCATCCATCCGGCACGCTTCATTTAATGATTTGGCGAAAGCTTTAAACATTGCTTCAATTTTATGATGATCATTTTTACCCTTAGCTCTTATAAATATATTTGCTTTTAAACCGGATGATAAACCTCTGAAAAATTCTTCTGTTAATTCAGTTGGAAATTCACCTACTTTTTCTCTGGAAAATTTACATTTAAAGTTTAAGTAGGCTCTTCCTCCCAAGTCCAGTGCACATCTTGCAATTGAATCATCCATCGGCAGGAAATAGCCATAACGTTTTATGCCTTTTTTGTTTCCTAATGCTTCATTTAAAACATTACCCAAAGTTATACCGACATCTTCAACTGTATGATGTTCATCCACTTGGAGATCACCGGTTACATTAATTTTTAAATCCATATTTGCATGTTTTGCAATCTGTTCAAGCATATGATCAAAAAATCCGATTCCTGTATTAATTATACTTTTGCCGGTTCCATCAAGATTCACTTCGATTTCAATATCTGTTTCTTTGGTTTTCCTTCTTTGTTTTGCGGTTCTTAAATTTCTTAAAATTTGGTTTATTCCATCTTCAAAAGTATTGATTTCTCCCTTTTCGTGAACAATTACAGAATCACTACCGGGGTCACCTTTGGTTAGAAGATAAAAATATTTGTCATTTTTTTTCGTTGTTTTGTTATCGTTTTGATTTACAACAATACCTTCTAATTCTAATATTATTTTTAATTCATTCTTATCGCTCAGGTTAAGATCATCAATCTGGATCAGAAATCCGTTCTGCTGTAATTTCTTTAATCCGGAAATCAAGCCTTTTGAAATATTCGAATTGAGATTAAAAAAATTTTTATCAATGATTATTTGGTTCATTATTTAGTTCCAAATTATTTGAATTTTTAATGGTGCACAGATTATTATGATCTTTTAAGATTAAAACTGATCATAATAAATCATAATCATCATATAAGATCCGCGTTCTATTAAATAAAAATATTTTTACTTAATCTTTCTTAATTCCTCCCACAAGGCATCATTCTCTTCTTCATTTCCTATAGAAATCCGCAGACAGTTTCCCAGCTTCGGCTGGGTGCTTCTGTCTCTTACAATTATTCCTTTTTTCAATAATTTATTCTGGACAAGTTTTGCATTCTCAAATTCCACAAGTAGAAAATTCGCATCGGAATTATAAACCTTTTTAACAATAAGTAAAGTTTCAAGCTGGTTTTTCAGTCGTTCTTTTTCTTTTAAAATTGATTTTACAAAATCATCTTTACGGGAAGAATTAGCAATAGCTTTAATAAGCGCATATCTTGATAAAGCATTAATATTATACGGAGCTTTAACTTTAAATAAAATATTAATTATTTCCTCATCAGCCAAACAAAAGCCGGATCTTATTCCGGCCAAACCCCATGCCTTTGAAAATGTTCTCAGCACAATCAAATTTTTTTGATTTTTGATTTCATCAACAATAGTATCTTCAATTGAAAAATCAATGTAAGCTTCATCTACAACAACAATTGTGTTCAATTGTTTGCATAAGTCCAGGATATCATTTTTATTCAGCACATTTCCGGTAGGATTATTTGGCGAACATAAAAATATCATTTTGGTGTGCTCATTTATCTTTTCATTAATTGCACTCAGATCAATTTGAAACTCATCATCTAAAAGAACTTCTTTTGCTTCAATATTATTAATGTCGCATGCAACTTTATACATTCCGTAAGTTGGTTCAGGAATGATTACATTATCCTGACCGGGATTGCAGAAAACTCTTACCAGCAAATCTATAACTTCATCCGAACCAACTCCGAAAAAAATATTTTCAAAAGGAATTGAATAATAATCACTCGTAACTTGTCTAATATCTTTTTGATGCGGATCCGGGTAGCGATTCAATTTTAATCCATTAAATTCAACGAGAGTTGAACCAAAGCTGTTCTCATTCGCATCGAGCAAAATACCTTCGCTGCTGTCGTAAATATCACGTGCAGAAGTGTAGGGTTTTAAGTCTATAATATTTCTTCTAACTAATGGTTTTATGTCCATGTTTACAATACTATTTTAACGATTGAAAGATTCTTGACAATAATCTTTTAATTCTTTTTAATTTTTTAATCTTATAGAAACTGCATTCTTATGTGCAAATAATCCTTCAGTTTCTGCTAGTGTTTCAACTGTATTTGAAATATTTGTTAATCCTTCTTTTGATAATTCCTGGAAAGTAATTGATTTCATAAAAGATTCTACAGTAACACCGCCAAAACTCTTTGCAAAACCGGATGTTGGTAGCGAGTGGTTTGTACCTGACGCATAATCTCCCGCACTTTCAGGTGAATAATTGCCGATAAAAACAGAGCCGGCATTCTGAACTTGATTCTTAATTTGTTCTACATTTTTAATATTCAAAATTAAATGTTCAGGAGCATAACTATTGCTAAATTTCACAGCTTCATCCAAATTATTCACTAATAGTGAAAAAGAATTGTTTAATGATTTTTCTGCCAACTCTCTTCTGGGTAAAGCTTTTAATTGAATATCCAGTTCAGTATTTATTTCATTTATTTTATTTTTAGAATCAGATATTAGAATTACCTGGGAATCAGCACCATGTTCTGCTTGGGAAAGCAAGTCGGCAGCAACAAAAGAAGGATCAGCATTTTCATCGGCAATGATTAAAACCTCGCTTGGACCAGCTATCATATCGATTGTACAACCTTCGGCATCAATACTTACAAGCATTTTTGCAGCCGTTACAAATTGATTTCCTGGTCCGAAAATTTTATTGACTTTTGGGATAGAAAAATCTCCGTAGGCTAATAAACCGATTGCCTGGGCTCCGCCTACTTTATAGAATTCGTTTATGCCGCAGAGTTTTGCTGCATATAGCAAAGGATCATTTACTCTATTACCTTTAACAGGAGATACAGCAGCAACTCTTCTGCACCCGGCGATTTTTGCAGGTATCCCGAGCATCAGCATAGTTGATGGAAGAATTGCGCTTCCACCAGGAATATATAATCCAATATTTTCAATAGCTCTAAATTCCCTGCTGCATTTTACTCCGTTAACAGTTTCAATTTCGTATGGTTTTGGTTTTTGATTTGAATGAAATTTTTCAATATTCCTGGCAGCATTATCCAATGCATTTTTTATTCTTCTATTTAAATTATTTTCAGCTTCTTCAAATTCTTTATTATTTACTCGTAATTCATCACCGTCAAAGCCATCAAATTTCTTTGCATAATTTTTTGCAGCTTTAATACCATTCTGTTTTATATCATTTAAAATTGGTTCAACAACTTCAAATACTTTTTCAAAATTAATAGAAGGTCTATTAATTAGCTTTTTATATTCAGCAGTTGATAGTTCATTAAGCTTGTAATTTCTCATAACTTTAATTGCTTATTGGATCAAATTCTCAATTGGTAATAAAAGAATTCCTGATGCTCCAGCAGTTTTTAAATCGTCTATTATATCCCAGTAAGTTTTTGAAGGTATTACTGCATGAACTGCAAGCAGGTTTTCATCTGCCAAATGGAGAACAGTCGGACTCTTAAGTGCCGGGATTAATTTAACCACTTTTTCCAAAGAATCTTTTGGGATATTCATCATTAAATATCTTGAATAGCGTGCAGTGAGGACGGAACGTATTCTTTTTAAAATATCATTCAATATTACATTTTTATTCAGGTCTGTAAAATCTTTGTCTGATGAAATTAATACAGCTTCAGAATCAAATACCTTAAATGATCTTTTTAGTTTATTCATCATTAAAGTATTACCGGTAGAAACAATATCACATATTAAATCTGCAATTCCCAAAGACGGGGCAATTTCAACTGAACCACTTAATTCTATTAATTTCGCATCCAGCTTATTTTTTTCAAGAAAATCCTTGAGAATTTTAGGATAAGATGTTGCAATTGTTTTTCCATTCAAATCTTTAATATCTTTTAGTTCTTTATCGTTTGGATGAGCAAGAATTAAGCTGCATTTTCCAAATCCAAGTTTTTCCTTGATTTGTATTTTGGCCTGCTTCTCCAAAATTACGTTTTCGCCTACAATACCGATATCTGCAACGCCATCCTGTACGTATTCGGGTATATCATCATCGCGTAGAAAAAGTATATCCAGCGGAAAATTTCTTATAGATACGACAAGTCTCTCGGAATAATTCTCAACTTCCAAACCGCATAATTTCAGCAGTTCAAGTGATTTCTCTGTTAAACGCCCTTTTTTTTGAACAGCTAGCTTCAGATTCCCATTCATTTATGCCTCTTTTATTCAGAAAAATTTCTTTAAAACTAAAAATCCGGCAGGTGCCGGATATATATTATTTAATGATGTATTCATATTAATTACATACCGGCAGAATATTTTCCATTATGATGGTGCCAATGTGTAACGATATGTAAATCTTTCTTTTTCATTTCGGTCTTCAAAAATAATTAAAATCCATATTATTTCAAATTAAATTTTAAAATCTGTAATTTTTATAATTCTAATTAAGACAGCTACACCTTCGAAAAGAATAAAGATGTCATTTTTAGAAAAGCTGAAATTAGGTAAGGAAATCATCTATAATTTTAATATCGATTATATCCTTATCCCTGTTCATTTCCTTTTTCCATTTAAGAAGGTATTCTAACTTCACAAAACGGTAACTATTAATTATGTCGGCGGAATCAATTAAGATATTAACATCATCAAACCATGGTTTCCAATCTTTGTAAATTTCAGTTTCTCCTATCTTGATTAACTTCTTTTCCATTACGGAATATTTTTTTGATAATTCATCCCATAGTTCTTCTTTAACAATTAAATCAACATCATTTGCTTCCCTAAGATTTCTTATAGAGAGGGGACCACTGCCAAAAATCGCAAATTGATCTTTGGGTAACCGGAGTCTTTCGACAGCTTTGAGAAAATTTTCGAACATCAGAACCTTTTAATAACAACTAGCAAAAGTAAAAAAAATTCTTATTTTAAAAACAATTGATTTTTATTAATTATTTATTAAGGGGGAGGCAAAAAAACAATTATTTCTTTTTATTTGGAAAAATACCGATGATTACTGATTCTGAACTTATAAATGATAATCCTTTCTTTAAGGAATATGAAACCTTCTTTAAAGTACCACCGTTCGATAAGATCAAGAACGAACATTACCTACCTGCTTTTAGGGCGGGGATAAAAGAAAATCAATTGGAAATTAAGACTATTATTAATAATGCTGAAACACCAACTTTTGAAAATACAATTGAGGACCTGGAATTCAGCGGAAGACTTTTATCCAAGGTTGCTTATGTTTTCTATAATATGCTGTCTTCAAATACTAATGATCAAATACAAAAGATTTCAAAAGAGGCTGCTCCGCTTTTATCAATGAATTCCGATGATATTCTGCTTAATGAAAAACTTTTCAAAAAAGTTAAATCGGTTTACGATGAAAAAGAAAAGTTGAATCTTACTAGAGAACAATCAAAGTTACTTGAAGAAACGTACAAAGATTTTGTTCGTAATGGTTCAAATTTGAATGAAGAAGAAAAAGAAAAATTGCGAAAGATAAATGAAGAACTGTCGGTTTTAGTTCTTAAGTTCAGCGATAATATTCTTAATGAAACCAATACCTTTAAATTAATTATCGAAAATGAAGATGATCTTGCAGGACTTCCGGAATCGATAGTTCAAAATGCCAAAGAAGAAGCTAAAGAATCAGGCTGTAAAAACAAGTGGATATTCACACTTCATAAACCAAGTTTTATTCCCTTTCTTCAGTACTCGCACAAAAGAGATTTAAGAGAAAAATTATTTAGGGCTTATATAAACCGTGCTGATAACAACAATGAAGACGATAACAAAATAATTATTAAGAAAATTGTTAAGCTTCGAAATGAAAGAGCAAAGTTGCTCGGTTATAAAACTCATGCTGATTATGTGCTTGAAAAAACTATGGCAAAAGATCCCGGGAATGTTTATAAACTTCTCTTTGATTTATGGAAAGCAGCACTTCCTATCGCTAAAAAAGAAGTTTCCGGTTTTCAAGAGATGATTTATAAAGAAGGGAATAATTTCAAGCTTGAACCATGGGATTGGTGGTATTATGCAGAAAAACTCCGAAAAGAGAAATATGATCTTAATGAAGAAGATATAAGACCGTACTTTCAACTGGATAAAGTAAGGGAAGGTGCATTTTCTGTTGCTTCAAAGTTATATGGATTAAGTTTTACAGAAATTAAAGATATTCCTAAGTATCATCCTGATGTTCGTGTATTCGAAGTAAGAGATTCCGATAATTCCCATATAGGAATTCTTTATACTGATTATTTTCCAAGAGCAAGCAAACATGCTGGTGCATGGATGGATGACTTTAGAAAACAAAGCAGCAAATTTAATGAAACGCCTGTTATTTGCAATGTCGGTAATTTTTCAAAACCTGTCGGCGACAAACCTTCTTTATTAAACTATGATGAAGTAGAAACTCTATTCCATGAATTCGGACATGCACTACACGGATTGCTTTCGAAATGTGAATATGAATCACTATCAGGAACTTCTGTCCCCAGAGATTTTGTTGAACTTCCATCTCAAATTATGGAAAACTGGACAATTCAGCCTGAAGTTCTCAGATTATTTGCATTTCATTACAAAACCGGAGAACCTATTCCCGATGAATTAATAGAAAAAATAAAGAAGTCTTCTAGTTTTAATCAGGGTTTTGCTACCGTAGAATATCTTGCTGCTTCTTTTCTAGATATGGATTATCACACTTTGACTGAAATAGGTGATTTTGATGTGAATGAATTTGAAAAGAATTCGATGGACAAAATAGGTATGATACCTGAAATTGTTCCCCGGTATAGAAGCACTTATTTCAACCATATTTTTAATAATGGATATGATGCAGGTTATTACAGTTATATTTATGCTGAAGTTCTTGATGCAGATGCATTTGAAGTATTTAAAAAGAACGGCATATTTGATAAGAAAACTGCGCAATCTTTCAGAGAAAATATTCTGGAAAAAGGAGGGACTGAAGATCCGATGATTCTTTATAAAAGATTTAGAGAATCCGAACCGGAAATCGAACCTTTATTAAAAAGAAGAGGGTTACATTAGTTGTTGTTTTTACTAGTGACAGATTATTTTTGAATAACCTTTTTTATTTCCTAATAAATATAAATATTTAATTTATATTTGATTAAATCTTACTTATATTAAGCAAAAATAAAACTTTTCATTAGTTAATCATTTCATTATCCAGAGGGCCAACAGTGAAAAAATTTGAAACGGAAATTCATTTAAGCCGGGAAATGCGTCTTATGGATGCAACATTGATTGGTGTTGGTGCAATGATAGGTGCCGGTATCTTTGTTCTTACTGGTATTGCAGCAGGGGTAGCTGGTCCTGGGCTTATAATTACATTTTCATTAAATGGAATTGTTGCTTTATTAACAGCCTTCTCTTATGCAGAGCTTGGTTCCTGTTATCACGATGCAGGCGGTGGGTATCTTTGGGTAAAAGAAGGTTTGCCCAAATGGAATGGTTTTATATCCGGCTGGATGAGCTGGTTTGCTCACGCCGTTGCTTGCAGTCTTTATGCTTTAGGTTTCGGGGCTTACTTCGAGCTCGTTCTGCATGAATTTAATATTGTTATGCCGCATTGGGGATTTTTAGAACCCCAAAAAATATTAGCAGTAATTACCGCAATAGGCTTTGCATATATTAATTTTAGAGGAGCTTCCGAAACAGGTAAGATTGGCAATATAATAACTATAGCTAAAATTGTTATCTTAGCAATTTTTATCGGCTTTGGGATTAATTTAATTTTCCATAGACCCGATTGGAAAGAAGCCTTTACACCATTTCTTCCCAATGGCTGGGGAGGAGTTTTCAAAGCTATGGGCTTAACATTTATTGCGTTCCAGGGATTTGAAGTTATATCGCAGTGCTCGGAAGAAATAAAAAATCCGAAAAAAAATATTCCCAGGGCTGTATTTCTTTCATTAATTATAGTTGTTCCTATATATGTTTTAGTTGCTTTTACTGCGCTTGGTTCTGTAAAACCGGAAGGTATGACTCCGTGGGCATACTTAGCATCAAATAAGGAAACAGCACTGGTCGAAGTCGCAAAATCTTTTTTTGTCGGTGGCGGCATTATGCTTCTGGTGGGCGGTATTATTTCTACAATGTCTGCCCTCAACGCAACAATTTATTCATCATCCCGCGTTGCATTTGCAATGGGTCGTGACAGAAATTTCCCAACATTTTTCAGTAAAGTCCATAAAAAGAATTTTTCACCTCATCTTTCAATTCTATTTTCTTTATTTATTGTTGTAATAATGGCAGTTTCTTTACCTATTGAAGATGTGGCAGCCGCAGCTGATATAATGTTTTTACTTTTATTCCTTCAGGTAAATATCACTTTAATAAAATTAAGAAAGAAAAGACCCGATCTTGACAGGGGATTTTTTACACCTTTATTTCCATACTTATCTATACTTGGGATTCTCTTACTGCTGTTTCTGGCATTCTACATGTTCGAATATAGCCCTACAGCATGGATAGTCACAGGAATATGGGTTTCAATTGGTCTGTTTGTGTATAAAACTTATGCTTCAAAGCGTGAAATCCGGCATGTTAAAAAAGTAAAATCTCTTGAGCGGTTGGAAAGAAAGGAATATAAAATCCTGGTTCCGCTTGCTAATTTAAAATCGGTTACAAGCTTAACTCACATCGCAAAAGCTCTTTCGATAAAAGACAAAGCCGAAATCATATTTCTTCATGTAAATGAGGTAAAAGAAAATGCTCCTTTAGCTGTTGGTACGGGGGATATAAAAAATGCAAAAAAATTATTTGAAGTTGCTGAAAATATGTTTGAAGGGCCGGAAGTCAATGTGAGATCTGTTGTCACAGTTGCGCATAGGATTTCCGAAGGAATTGTTCATACTGCCGAGGAAGAGGAATGTAATTTTATTATTGTTGGAAGAGAAAAGAATCCGGCTTTTATCGAAAGGTTCTTTTCATCAATAATTGATAGTGTTATGCAAAGATTTGCAGGAGAAATTGCTGTCCTCCATGGCAGTTTTAATAAAGAAAAAGTTAAGACAATCTTAATACCTTTCCGTGCCGACATTCATGCTATTTTAGCTACTGAAATTGCACCTGCTTTCCTGAATTATTTTAAATGTAAAATTAAATTGTTGTTAGTTTATGAACCTGATACGCCACGGCTGGAGAAAGAAAAGCGCGAACATAAAGTAAAAGAATTAATTGCCGAAAATAATATTCCGGCTGAAGTTTTGATTTTACATAACTCAGATATATTAACTGGTATTGTAGAGCAATCAAAAAAAGCCGATATGATTTTGATGGGTGGCCGCACGGGCGATTTTCTCGAACTCTTGTTGGGCCGCTCGCTTGCCGTTGAAATAACAGAACAATCTGCATGCCCGGTTATATGGGTAAAAGAGTTTGAAGAGCGCGAATCTTTCTGGCAGCTATTATTAAAACCAATAAAAGAAACTGGAGTAGAAAATGGATAGTACAATTCAAGGTCCGTTTTTTGATTTTGGAAAACAAATAATTGATTACTTACCGAATTTATTAGCAGGAATTTTACTGCTGGGGATAGGATGGCTTGTCGGATGGCTTGTGAAAAGAATAATTGTGCAGCTTATGACCGCACTTAAATTTGAGAGATTATTTATTCGTATGCAATGGCGCCGGGCTTTGTCAAAAGCTGATATCAGGTATGCTTTATTCGGTTTTATCGGGAATATATTTTTCTTTATTGTTTTCCTTATATTCATTAATTCTGCCCTGGATGCAATGAAATTAACCATTCTGTCAAACCTAATTCAAAAAGGGGTTCTTTTCATTCCTAAATTAATTGTAGCAGCAATTATTTTCAGCATCGGCTGGTTCATAGCAGGCAGAGTTTCAAATTCTGTATATAATGCTTTAGCAAAAGAGAATGTATTGCATTATTCCTTGATTTCCCGTTTTACTAAATTTATAATCCTTCTTTTCTTTTCGGCTATGGCTTTAGCTGAAATTGATGTTGCTATTGAAATTGTTATAATAGGATTTACCACTATTATTATTTCCTCAGCCGTACTTGCTATTATTGTAACAGTGATGGCGGGGAAATCTTCAATCAATAAATTTTTAGGAGATGTTTAAAATAATATAATTAAATATCACTCTTTTATAGAGATAATCTCATTAAAGAACGAATAGATTTTTGTTGAATTTATTAGAGAAATCAATTTGGGAAGTTAAATCTCACAAGATTCTTACCTCAAAAAATATTAAATTATAATTTTAATTATTAATCAGGAATAAAATGCAGCTTTGCATTTTTGAAGATAAATATTTCTCGCAGCTGGAACCATTAATCTATTACCGTCCCGTATATGATCTTTTATGCGGGATGAGAACTCTTCGTAGTAAAATTATTGATGCCTACCCGGGTAAAAAATATTCTCTTCATTGCAGATCATATATTGAAGATTATGTAAAAGATAATAATCCTGGTTTAGAAGTTAACAATATAAACGATAATGAATGCCTTTTTATAAATGGAAGAATTTTAGCTCCTGACGGCTTAGCTGAAATTATTCCATTAAATGGAGAAGATAAAGTTTATAAATTTAATGATGTATTAATCGCCGCAAGGATCTCCGGAAAAAATCTTGAAAAAGTTAAAGATAAATTAAATGGTTTATTAAGTATTTCTGATTTTAATAATTTACCCATAGGAACTATTGAAATTCCTATTATTAATTTTGTCTGGGATTTAATTCATAACAATACAAATGAACTGATAAATGATTATAATTTTTTAATGAATGCCGGTCATAATAAAAATAATTTAAACAGGAAAAATTTTGAAGGTGTTCATTTAATAGGAAAAGATATTATATATATTGGTGAAGGCTCAACTTTAAAACCCGGAGTTGTCCTTGACGCTTCAAATGGTCCTGTTTATATTGGTAAAAATGTAAATGTTTTTCCAAATGCTGTCATTGAAGGTCCTGCATATATAGGTGAAAATTCGAAAATAAAAAGCTGTGCAACAATTTATGAAAATGTTTCAATCGGCAGTACATGCAAAATCGGCGGAGAAGTAGAGAATTCTATATTTCTTCCGCTTTCTAATAAGCAGCATTCAGGATTTATTGGACATGCTTACATTGGTAGCTGGGTTAACATTGGAGCTGATACTAATTGCTCTGATCTAAAAAACAATTATGGATACATTAAAGCTTTTGTTAACGGGAAAGAATTAAATACAAATCAACAGTTCCTTGGACTTATAATGGGCGATCATTCTAAGACTGCTATTAATACTATGTTTAACAGCGGAACAACTGTTGGTTTTTCGTGTAATATATTTGGTACGGATTTCCCTGAAAAATATATACCTTCTTTTTCATGGGGCGGTAATGATTCAATAAATACCTATGATGTGGAAAAGAGTATTAATACTGCAAAAAATGTATTAATTAGAAGGAATAAAGAAATGAATACTTCTGAAGAGAATTTATTTAGAAAAATATTCGAACTAACTAAAAATTTAAGAACTGAACGAGGATATAATAGTTAACAATTATGGAGCAGCCTGAAGATAATAAACTGGAACAACATAATGTTTCTGACCTGTATGAAGGTGTTAGGGGTTTAGCGGTTAAAATATTAAATAGAGTTGAACGAACCGATGCTTATTTGGAGAAGCTTTTAGATAATGAAATGAAAAACTCCGAACTTATTGGTGTCGATAAAGCATTACTCTATGAAATTGTCCATGGTGTTGTAAGGTGGATGGGACGACTCGACTGGGTATTAAATGGTTTTTATAAAGGACAATTCTCAAAAGCTATTCCTAATTTAAAAAATGGTTTAAGAGTGGCCCTCTATCAAATTTTATTTTTAGATAGAGTTCCGGACCATGCTGCTGTTAATGAAGCAGTAGAATTTGTCAAAAAGCTTCAAGGGCAGAAACCGGCTGATTTAACCAATGCAATTCTTAGGAATATTATCAGGAATAAAAACGGAATCAGGTATCCTGATCCAAATGAGGATCTTCCAGGCTATTTAAGTGCTTATTATTCACATCCCTCATGGATGGTAAAAAGATATTTGGTGCGTTTCGGAAGAGAAGAAACCGAGAAATTACTTCTGGCGAATAACGAAAAACCATTTTTAACTTTAAAAATAAACACTACAAAAGTAAACCCAGAAGAGTTTAAATCATTATTGGATACTGTTAATCTTAGGTATATGCCGGGAAAATATCTGCCTGAATTTTTTCAATTATTAAACCTTACAAACATTACATCATGGGAATATTATCAAAAAGGTTATTTTAATATTCAGGATGAAAGTGCCGGACTTGCCTGCAGACTTTTATCGCCTGAACCAGGTATGCGGGTTCTTGATTTATTCTCAGCTCCCGGAGGGAAGTCTGTTTATATTGCCAGCTTAATGAGTGATCAGGGTGAAATTGTTTCAGTTGATAAATACGAAAGCAGGTTAAAGCTGGTTAAAAAAAATATAGACAGGTTAGGGTTTAAATCTATAAAAACTATCACCAGTGATGCTTTGGAATTTACATCAGGGAATTTTGACCGGGTTTTAGCAGACGTTCCCTGTTCAGGTTCGGGAACCATATCAAAAAAACCGGATATAAAATGGAAAAAGGATCTCCTTGATATAAGATCAATGAATGATTTGCAGTATAATTATCTGGAAAAGGCTTCTACATTAGTTAAATTAAACGGTATTTTAGTTTATAGCACATGTTCAATTGAACCGGAAGAAAATTATGAAATAGTTAAAAAATTTCTGGATAAACATGACAACTTTAAGCTTATTAATGCAAACAAAAATTTTTCAGATGAACTTGTAGATGAAAACGGGTGTATCCAGACTTTTCCGCATACTCATCATATGGATGGTGCTTTTGCAGCTAAATTAATCAAAATTGGATGACACAAAAATTTAATAAATTTTAAGATTATGTTATTTTAATGTAGCGTTCGTAATTATAATCTTACTCTTAATCGTAAAATCATTTTAGTAATTATTAAAAATTAAAATTAAATAATGTTTGAACAATTAGCAGAAGAATTAAAACAAGCCAGAATTAATTGTAATCTAAGCATCCAGCAACTTTCCAATGTGACACGAATCGATATAAAATTTCTTGAAGCAATGGAAAGCGGGGATTTCTCTTATCTGCCTGAGTTGTATGTAAAAGCTTTTACTAAACAGTATGCCAAGGCTGTAAATCTTGATGAAAATATTATTGTTAAAAAATATGAAGCTTCAAAAAAAGGGATCCTTTATGAGGAAGAATCTCCTAAGCAGGAAACCAAAAGACCGATTGAATTAGCAAGAGAAGAAAAAAATGAACCGGCTTCTTCGCATCTTTATAATGCTGTTAAATCCCCTGTGACCAATCCATCGGATCTGCCGAATAGTAGAAAGAGAATTATTTTGAGCAGTATATTTGTAGGAATAATTGCTGTGTTCGCGATTATTTATTTCTTCTTTCTCCATCAGTCTCACGAAATCATTGTTCCGGAAAAGCCTATTGAACAAGTTATTAAAGAAAACAAGCAAAGGTATATTGCCAATGAGAAAACCGATTCCTTAGCTAATAAATCAATTTCATCCGATAGTTTGAATTTAACCATTATGTCTAATGATACTTCGTGGATAAAGATCATTGTGGACAATAAAAAGGTAGATGATTTTATTTTATTTCCCCATTCTCAAAAAGATATTATTGCCGGGAATAATTTTAAAATTACTATTGGTAATTCCGGTGGAATTCAACTTAACCTGAATAATAAATCTTTGAACTTTGAAGGTAAAAAAGGACAGGTAAAATATGTTTCAATAAATAAAGGGGGGTTAAAATATTTAAGTAATCCGCCGGTTTTGTAAAAGAATAATTATATGAATATTGAAGAGAAAATTGAACTTCTTCGTGAACAAATCAGGGAACATGATTACAAGTATTATGTTCTTGCCGATCCTTCTATCGGGGATGAAGATTATGATAAGCTGATTAAAAATCTTGAAAAACTTGAGAACGAAAATCCGCATTTGATAACCCCTGATTCTCCTACTCAGCGTGTTGGAAAAGACCTGACAAAAGTATTCAATCCTGTAACACATAAAATTCCAATGCTGAGTTTAGCAAATACTTATAATGAAGAAGAGCTTTTAGATTTTGACCGGCGTGTCCGGGAAGCATTATCTAAAGATGAAAAAATTGAATATGTTGTAGAGTTAAAAATTGATGGCGCTTCCGTCAGTCTTCATTTTTTTAACGGTTATTTAAATACCGCGGCAACCAGAGGAGATGGATTTGTCGGGGAAGAAATTACTACAAATGTTAAAACAATAAAAGCAGTTCCTCTTAAATTAAAAAAGACAAGTTCTATTCCCTATTCTTTAAAAGATATTGAAGTAAGAGGTGAAATCTTTATAAATATAGATGATTTTTCAAAATTGAATAAAGAGAGAGAAAACAAGGGAGAAAATCTTTTTGCAAATCCCAGGAATTCTGCTGCTGGCACTCTGAAAATGCAGGATCCTAAAATTGTTGCCAAAAGGCCTCTTAACATTTTTGTTTATACATTAATTTCTCCAGATGATAGTTTGGTTTCGCAATACGAAAATCTTAATATATTAAAAAAGCTTGGTTTTAAAGTTAATTCTGAAGTTAAACTATGTAATAATATTGAACAAGTGCTGGAAGTTTGTCATGAGTTTGAAGAAAAAAGAGAATTACTGGAATATGAAATTGACGGTGCAGTGATAAAAGTTAATTCTCTTGCACAGCAAAAAGTGTTAGGTAATATAGCAAAATCTCCGCGCTGGGCTGTTGCTTTTAAATTCAAAGCAAGACAGGCATTTACTAGAATAAATAAAATTATATGGCAGGTTGGAAGGATCGGTACATTAACACCCGTTGCAGATCTTGAACCGGTTTTTCTTTCAGGCTCTACAATTAGCAGGGCAACTCTTCATAATTTTGATGAAATAAAAAGAAAAGATATTAGAGAAGGAGATAAAGTTGTAATTGAAAAAGGGGGAGATGTAATTCCCAAAGTAGTTTCTGTGGTTTTAAATGAAAGGGACAAAAACAGCAAACCTGTTAAGCCCCCGGAAAATTGCCCGGTTTGCGGTTCATCTTTATTTAAACCTGATAGTGAGGTTGCTTATTATTGTGAAAATTCTGAATGTTCTGCACAGGTTAAAGGAAGAATCGAACATTTTGCTGCTCGCGGTGCTATGGATATAGAAGGGTTGGGGGAAGCTTTAATAAATCTTTTTGTCGAAATGGGATTTTTGAAAACATATGCAGATATTTACGATTTAAAAGAAAAAAGAAAAGAATTAATAAATTTTGAAAGGCTTGGAGAGAAAAGTGTAGATAATTTGTTAAGTTCGATTGAAAAAAGTAAAAAACAACCTTTTGCGAAAGTTTTATTTGCACTTGGAATTAGATATGTTGGCGCAGGTGCTGCAAAAAAATTAGCCGATAATCTCAATAGTATAGACAATTTAATTAATGCCTCTGAAGAAAAAATCTCTTCAATTCATGAAATTGGCCCAAGTATAAGCGGAAGTGTAAAAAAATTCTTTTCAAATAAAAATAATCTTCATATTATTGAACGGCTAAAAAAACACGGTTTGCAGTTTTCCGGGGTAGCTAAAATAAAAGAGAATACCTTATTTTCAGGTAAAACTTTTGTTTTGACCGGTACTTTAACTGGTTTCTCCCGTGAAGAGGCAGGTGAAAAAATAGTTAATCTGGGAGGTAAAGTAACTTCTAAGGTTAGTAAAAATACAGATTTTGTATTGGTGGGAGAGAATCCGGGTTCTAAACTTAGCAAAGCTGAAAAATTTGGAATAAAAACGATTAATGAAAAAGAATTTATTAAATTACTAAATGAATTTGAGTAAAATATGCTTGATTTAATAAAAGATAAAATTGCACATACGGTTGTTGACTGGAAATTAAAAGACAAACAGAATAAAGATCAGACTTTTACTGAATTTTTCAAAAGAGCTTTTAAATTTTTAGTCTTAATGCCGCAGAATGATGCGGATTTTGCTCATTCAATGCAGGTGCTTTATTTTTTAGAAGATAATAAAAAGCATGCCACGGCTTTAACATATGATTTTAGGGTGAGTTTAATGCCGTTAAGATTTAGGAACAGGGTTATTGAACATACTTTGGCAGATGTAAATGTATTAAAACTTCCTTCTACTAAAATAATTTCGAAATTAAATGGAATGATGTTCCAGGTCGTTTTGGATTTAAACAGGAGTGACAATTTATTCTACAGTTATATTTCTTCCCAAGCTGAAGTACCGATAAGGGTTGGATTTACTAAACCAAACTCGGATTTATATTATAATGTTCAAATTAAAGACAGTGAAACAGAAGCTGAGATTTCTTATAAAAATTTTCTGGAGTGTCTTAAAATTTTTCAAGGCTGATAATGAATTTCGAAATAAAAAAAATTGATAGTATAACTATATTTAAACTAAATGAAAAAAGACTTGATACAAATATTTCCGGACTTGTGAAAGGTGAATTTACACTTCTTCTGAAAGTTGAAGAAAACAAAAAACTTATCCTGGATTTAAGTGAAGTAGAAACTTGCGACAGCAGCGGTTTAAGCGCAATACTGGTTGCCAACCGGATTCTGCATTCTACAGGTGGAAGTATGAGAATAGCCGCTCCATCCGAAAAAGTATACTCTCTTATAAAAATAACACAACTCGACCGTGTTTTACCTGTTTGCAATACTGTAGATGAAGCGTTTGATGATTTAAAGAAAGAATAGAGTGAATTTTTTCAGATCTTCGTTGCAGCATTCCAAATTTTTTATCCAGACAAATATTCTTAAATTTGAAACAAATTTTTATATGGATTTGTAGAACAAAAACAATATTTGATTATTATTCGAAATTAGGATTCATGAAAAGTATATTTTTGAGAATATTTATAATTTTATTTTTCTTCCCTTTTGTTTCTGCACAAAATGGCAACGTTCTTTTAAAAAAAATTCAAGATAAATATAGTTCAATCTCCTCATTTTCTGCGAATTTTACTCAGTATTCACCAAACAGTAAAAAAATAACAGGAAAATTTTATTACAAAAAAGAAGATAATGTGAAAATCGAAACCGGAACTTCTACAATAGTTTCAAATGGTTCAATAAACTGGAATTATAATAAAAAGCAGAACAAAGTAATTATTACAAAGTATGATGATTCTAGTACTTCAATGTTTTCATTTAATAAGATGATATTTGATTTCCCATCCAGATCTAAGGTAGAGACGGAAGGAAATGACAATAATATTTTAATATTGTTACCTAATGAAAGTTCTGATTTAAACTTTGCTCAAACTAAACTTTGGATAAACAGTGAGAATCTTATTGAAAAAATTGAAATTACTGGAAAGAATAATTTGAGTATAACAGTTGAGCTTTCAAATTATAAACTGAATCAAAATTTTTCTGATTCGCAATTTTCATTTACACCCCCGGAAGGAAGCAGGATTATTGACCTCAGATAGTAATCAAAAGACATTTCATTTAAAGGGGGTGCTTAACTTTGTACTCTCCATTGTTTTAGCGGTAGTTTTATTATATGTCGCATTTCATGATGTTAATTTTGATGAAATTCTTAACATAGTTTCTCATGCCTCTGTTTTTTGGATAGTTGTTTTATCAGCAACTCTTCTTTTATCTCATTTTGTTCGAGCAGTAAGGTGGAAAATTATTCTGCTTTCGGTAAAGAAAGATACTTCTCTTAAATATTTATTTGGTTCTCTGATGGTCGGATATGCAGTGAATTGTGTTGTACCGCGTTTGGGTGAAATTACGAGAGCAGTTTTAATCGGAAGGTGGGAAGGTCTTTCAAAATCTTCCATGTTCGGGGCTGTAATAGTTGAAAGAGTAATCGATATAATTTTTCTGGGTATTTCCGTCTTAGTTTCTGTGTATATCTGGCAGGAGGATTTGTATGCCAGTTTTCCATGGTTAAAATCCGCATTATATTTTACTATGGCAGGAATAGTTGTCTTTATATTATTCATTTATTTAACAATTAGATTCAAAGAACATTTTTACGGTATTATAGTTAGGTTATTAAACAAAGTATCTAAAAAGGCGGCTGATAAGGCTGCGCATATTTTTGAAATGCTTACCCAGGGTTTCAGCAGTTTGAAAGGTACAAGAAATTATTTGCTGACTTTTGGTTTAAGCATAATAATAATGCTCCTTTACGCTTTATGTTCTTATTTTGGTTTTTATACTTTATTTATGGGAAATATAAAACCTGTTAATTTTGCAATGGCATGGGTTTTAATGAGTATCAGCGGAATCGGGGTAGTAATCCCGACTCCAGGCGGGACAGGTTCATATCATGCTTTGGCAAAATCTACTTTAATGCTTTTCGGATTTGGAGAAGTTATCAGTTTATCATATGCATTTCTGACACATATAATTTCTTATGTCTTGTTTATTGTCGTCGGATTTCTTTCTTTTGTCATCTTAAATAAGCGTCATGAGAGCCTGATAAAAGTTGTGGAAACAGGAGTAGATGAATTATGACAAACAGCGTTTCAATTTTAACTTTTAGTTCAGTTGATTAATAATATTCAAATCCAAAATATGACGGCGAAAATTTTTTATCATGAAGATAATAATTAAATTAGCTATTAAACTCGTATGATTGATCAATTCTTTATTTGATGCATTATATAAAATGAAAAATTTTCTTTTCACTCTATTCTTAATTTCTATTATAACATCCAAGTCATTTTCTCAAACGGAACTTAAAGCAAATATGGGAATCGATTTCATAAGTTCTCCGTCATTAACCGATTATTTAAATCAGACTTATGCAAACGGACAGTTGAATACGTTTAACTCGGCTGTCATTTTTTCTTTAGAAGCGGATCGTTTTTTAAAAGAAAATTACCAGGTCGGATTTGAGCTTTCCTACCTGTTAAATTCTTTTAATTATAATCAGGATTTTAACACTTATAATCTTTCATATGATATAATTATGCCAGCAATTTTGAACTATTATGTTATTCAGGGAAAAGGATACGAGTTTAAATTCGGTGGAGGAGTCGGTGTTCCATTTGTTATTGCTGACGAAAAAACAATAGGTATTGATTATTCTACTAAATATAAATCAGTTGGGCTAGGATTAATTCTTAGAGTAGACGGAAATACAATTCTCAGTGATAATGTTTATGTTAATGTCGGGGGTGATCTTAAATATCAACTAAACGGAAAGCCGAAGAATGGTAATATGTATTTAGTTAACAGGATAACCGGAGAAAATGTAAATTTTAACTTTTTTTCGGCGGGGATTCATATTGGACTTACTTACAGATTTTAAGGAGGAAGGTTGAACATATTTGAAGCTATTATACTGGGAATCATTCAAGGTATTACTGAGTTTCTTCCGGTAAGCAGTACAGGGCATTTAACCGTAGCCGGAAAATTGATGAATATTATTTCACCGGAACACCCGGAGCAATGGACAGCTTTTATTGCAGTTATACAACTAGGTACGTTAGCTGCAGTATTAGTTTATTTCTGGAAGGACATTATAAAAATTATTAGTTCTTTTCTTAATGACAATCTCACTTCCAGAAAAAAGTTTGCCGTACAGAGTCAGGATTCTAAACTTGGCTGGCTGATAATTATAGGTACGATCCCGGTGGTTATTGTCGGCTTATCTTTAAAACATATAATTGAAGGTACATTAACAAAAGATTTATATGTAATTGCAGGAAGCTTAATTGGTTTAGCTGTAATTCTTGCTTTAGCTGAAATGCTTGCAAAATTTAAAAAAGAAATTAAAGATCTCAGCATAAAGGATTCTATCATTATTGGTATAGCACAATGCTTTGCATTAATTCCCGGTTCTTCACGTTCCGGTACAACTATTACAGGCGGTTTATTTATCGGATTAAACAGGGAGGCGGCCGCAAGGTTTTCTTTTTTATTAAGCATACCTGCAGTATTAGCAAGCGGTTTACTCGAATTATATGAATCACTTGCATTTCTTAATTCGTCAATGATATTAAATCTAATTATTTCCACAATAGTATCAGGAATTAGTGGTTATATCGCAATTGACTTCTTACTTAAATACCTGCGAAAAAATACTACCTTTCTTTTTATATACTATAGAATAGCTTTAGGAATTCTAATAATTATTTTATTATCATTAAATGTTATTCAACCATAGGAGTAATAATGAAAAGGTACTTTTCGTTTGCGATTTTAATACTCTTCTTAATCGGCTGCGGATATTCTAATTCAGATGATACAAATAAAGAAAGTAAAAAAATGACAGACAACACTAAACATGATTCAACTTTAGTTGCGGTAATTAAGACAAATATGGGAAATATTGAACTGGAACTTTTTGCAGATAAAACCCCCAAAACAGTTGAAAATTTTGTCGGACTGGCAGAAAAAGGATATTACAATGGAGTAATATTCCACAGGGTAATTGATAATTTTATGATTCAAGGTGGTGATCCAACTGGTACAGGTAGGGGCGGTGAAAGCTTATGGGGAGGTAAATTTAATGATGAAATAGATTCTTCTTTAACATTTGATAAACCGGGATATCTGGCAATGGCAAATGCCGGTCCAAATACAAATGGCAGCCAGTTCTTTATTACTACAGTTCCAACTCCATGGTTAAATGGGCACCATACAATATTCGGCAAAGTAGTTGGCGGTATGAATGTAGTAAACAAGATAAGTAAAGTTGAAACTACAAAACCTTATGATCGTCCTGTTAAAGATGTTGTTATGAAGGAAGTTATAATTGAAAAAAAGGTTTTGAGAGATAATAATCCTGGTTCTTAAAATACATTACTTGCAATCAAAACAATTATAAGATAATCCTCTCTTTACTAGAGGTATTACAAATTATTGTCTGATGTACAGAAAAGAAATAATTACTGAAGAAGAAAAATAATTATAGTATGAAACAAGAGGAGTATTTCTCTTCGCGCTGGGCTTTAATTATTGCTACAATTGGAATTGCTGTCGGGACAGGAAATATATGGAGATTTTCCCGGGTTGTAGCTCAAAATGGCGGTGGATCTTTTCTCATTCCATGGGTTATTTTTCTTCTTATCTGGTCGGTTCCATTAATAATTGCTGAATTTGCAATTGGTAAATCGACTCGTTTAGGACCAGTAGGAGCCATTTCCAAAACTGCGGGAAAAAACTTTGCCTGGATGGGTGCATTTATTGTTTTTGTTTCAACGGCAATTATGTTCTACTATTCAGTTGTAACTGGTTGGTGCTTAAAATATTTTATCTCATCTGTTACCGGTGAAATTTTTAATACTGCAAATCATATCGCTTTCTGGAAGAATTTTTCTTCCGGTTACCAGCCTCTTTTGTATCACTTTTTGTCTATGGTTATAGTCTCCTTTATTGTATATAGGGGAATAACAAAAGGAATTGAACGGGTAACGAAATTTCTTGTTCCTTCTTTATTAATTATACTGTTGATCTTATTCATCAGGGCTGTAACCTTGCCAAATTCTTTCGAAGGAATAAAATATTTTTTTACTCCCGATTTAAATAAAATTTTAGATTATAAAATCTGGCTTAATGCATTAACACAAAATGCCTGGGATACCGGGGCCGGCTGGGGATTAATTTTAACTTATGCAATTTATATGAGAAAGAAAGAAGATATCTCTTTAAATGCAGCTTTAATTGGTTTTGGAAATAATTCTGTCTCTTTAGTTGCCGGTATAATTATTTTCTCAACTGTTTTTTCATTAAGCACTAATGATGCAATAACCCAGGTCTCGCAATCCGGACCGGCTAATACAGGTTTAACTTTTATTTATCTTCCCCTACTTTTTTCTAAAATATCTGCTGTTAGAATTATTAATATTTTTTTCGCTTCTATTTTTTTTATTGCATTATTCTTTGCTGCACTCTCTTCATTAATTTCTATGGTAGAATTAGCCACCAGAACATTGATTGATTTTGGTATCAAGCGAAGACGGGGAATTTTTATTGTTGGTATAACATCATTTGTACTGGGAATTCCTTCTGCTTTAAGCCTGGATTTTTTTACAAACCAGGATTGGGTTTGGGGAGTAGGTTTAATTTTAAGCGGTGCATTCATTTCATTTTCTATTATAAAGTTCGGAGTAAATAAATTCAGAACAAAAATTATTAATGGTTACGGTAGTGATATTAAAATCGGGAAGTGGTACAATGTTGTTATTGGTATTCTTATCCCGCTCCAGGTTATTATTTTAATCTCCTGGTGGTTAATTTCATCTGTTTCATGGGATCCCGAATGGTGGAATCCATTTCATATTTTAAATGCCGGAACAATTATTTTCCAGTGGGGAATTGTGCTAATCACTTTTATTCTATTAAATAAATTAATGGTAAGACAAATATTTAAATAAAGTCAAAAGATCGTATACCGACTTTTATATCTAAAAAATACCTAGCTAAAAACTAATTAAATTACTTTTAATGAAATTAAAGATTAATTTTGACTTTTGACTTTTTAATTTTGACCTTAATATAATGAATATTTTTTCAATCTTAACTATGATTGCAGTTTTGGGAATTGTCTGGGGAGGTTTATTATTCTTCCTGTTTAAAGCAGTTAAATATGAAAAATTAAAAGGAAGAAATGGCTAAAAATAGACCAGTTATTCCTACTATTCTGGAGATTTCAAAGAAAATTAATAAAAACAATTTACTCCCGGTTTATTATTTTTTTGGAGAAGACAGCTTTTCACTTAATATCGGGTTAAAAGCAGTAGAAAAAGCTGTACAGCCTTTTATTTCTTCAGATTTTGATAAAGAAACCTTTTATGGCGAAAGCAAAACTTTATCTGAAGTTTTGGATTTTGCATCTGCATTTCCCTTCGGTTCCGAAAAGAAGCTTATTATTTTTAAAAAATTCGAAAAAGTAAAAGACAAAAAAAATTTATCATCATATTTAGAATCTCCTCCGGAATTTACAGTTTTAGTGTTGATTCACAGCAGTTCAATTGCGGGGTTTAAAAGTGAACCTTTTCCCAGCCTTATCGAGAAAAATTTTATCTTTTCAGCAAAAGAATTAAAAGGTGAGCATCTTTTTAACTGGATTATTAATTATTGTGAAGAAGCAGACAAAAATTTAAGTAGGGAAAATGCAATGGCCCTTGTTGACATTGTGGGTGAAGACAGGAATTTAATAGAATCACAACTTGAAAAAATATTTACTTTCCTGGGAGAAAAAAAAGAAATTGGGATTACCGATATTACTTCACTTTCAACCGAGTTAAAAGAACATAATATTTTTGATTTGCAAAATGCTGTAGGAAAAAAGGATAAAGCACTTGCAATAAAGACTGCATTTAAATTACTTGAGCAAGGAAAAGAACCGACTTTTATTATCTATATGTTAACAAGGTATGTTACGGGGCTTTCAAGAATAAACGAACTTCGTGAAAAGAAACTCCCTGAAAATATAGCTGCCGGAATTGTGGGTACGCATCCTTATTATTATAAAAATTATTTAAATGCTAGGATGATTTTTTCCGACAGGGATCTTTTTCGGGCTTCTGAAGCTTTACTTAAGGCCGATTTGTTAATTAAAACTACATCCACCGATTATAAATCGGTTATTGCTTTACTACTCGCTGAGATTTTGGATTAATATATCAGTCAAAAAGTGCACAATATAATAGACATATTTTTGTTATATAAACGGGAACTTAGAAATTTTTCAAAATTAAATGATTTTTAAGTATTTTATTGTCTAATTATTGAAACAATTCATTTCAACTTAAAGTATAAGGTCAAGTTGACAGATAAAATTCTGAATGAATTAACCGACGAAGAATTAATCCTGGAATTTCAACGGAACGGCACTATCGGTGCATTTGAAATTTTGGTTCAGAGATATAAGAATCCTCTTATAAATTATGTTTTCCGTTTTCTCGGAGATTATGAATCATGTGTTGATATTGTTCAGGAAACTATGATAAAGGTTTACAGATATAAAGATTCTTATTCATCAATAGCTAAATTCTCAACATGGATATACACTATCGCAGGAAATCTTGCCAGAACAGAATATCAAAGGAGAAAGAGGCGAAAATTTTTTTCAATCAATTCATTTGGTGACGAAAAAAACGAAACTTATGAAATCCCTGATGAAAGTTTTGATCCGGAAAGAATTACAGACAGCGGAATAAAAGAAAAAATAATCCAGGATGCCTTAGAAAAAGTTTCTAAAGCATATAGGGAAGTAGTAATTTTAAGAGATATTCAAGATTTATCTTATGAAGAAATATCGGAAATAACTAATCTGCCTGTCGGTACCGTTAAATCACGAATTAACCGCGGGCGGGCACAATTACAGCAATTATTGAAGGATATTTATAAAGAGTGAAAAAGGTGGGAAAATGATTGATGAAAAAGACCAGGAATTTAAGGAAGTTATAAAAACTCTCAAAGAGCTTCATCATGTTAAGGCTCCAGATAATTTTGAAGCTAATTTGATGAGAAAAATTAATATCGGTAAATACCAGGAAGAGAAAGTAGAAGGTTGGTTTTCTAGAATTTTTACTCCCAAACGATTTATTCCATCAGCTGCGTTAGCTATTGTTGCTGTTTTAATTTTATTCGTAATTAAACCAGGTTCAAGTACTATTGAAAATCCTTTCAATACTAAACCCAGGCTGCGGGAAGATATGATAACAACTGCTACGCAAATGTCTCAAGAGAAAAACATTGATATGGAACTTCAGAAAATGATAGATTCTAAGGGAAAAAACAACTCCTTGAAACAGAAAACAGAAGTAACTAAAAATGATGTAAAGGGTGAAAATGATTATAGTATTAAGAATTTTCAGACAGATAGAGTCGGCTCCTCATATTCATCTCAAAATTTTGAGGCAGTTTCTTCACCCGGTATGTCTAATTACTACATAATTGATAAAAACGGTTTAAATTTCAGGCAGGTAAATCTGACTAAAACCGAGAGGATGGAAATAAACAGGCTTAAGGCTAATCTTATGCAATTTATGAAACAAAATAAGTTAAAATGAAGATTTTGGACATAAAAAGATTTATTTTGAATTATTTCATGAATTGTAATTAAATCAATCCTTTTTTATATTAGTTGCCACAAAATTTTGAAATTATATTAGGTTAAGGAAAATGAAGAAAGGTATTCACCCAAACTATAGACCAGTTGTTTTTCATGATGCATCTGCTGATTTTACTTTTCTAACACGCTCCACGATTAAAACTGATGAAACTATTGAATGGGAAGATGGTAATACTTATCCACTAGTAAAACTTGAAATCTCAAGTGCATCACACCCGTTCTTTACCGGGAAACAAAAATTAGTTGACACAGCCGGTAGGGTTGAGAAATTTAAAAGAAAATACGCTAAAAAAGAGAAATAGATTTTTCTCTACCAAAGCCAGTTTCACAACTGGCTTTTTAATTTTTAAAGAAAATAAAAACATTTTAATTTTTCATATCAGAAAAGCTACAGTTTAGTAAATAGGGAAGATTCTATAAGAATATATTTATCTTGCTTTAAATAGTATAATTTTCGATTTTGTAACTCCCTCTACATGGTTTATAATTAAAACTTTCATATTTTTGAAAACTATGAGTAAAAAGAAAAAAATTACAATAATATCAGCAGTAGTTGTTGTAATACTTGTTTTGTTGGCACTGCCTAAAATAAATTTTTCGGGCTCTCAAGATAATTTCCAGCGCTTAAATGCCAATTCACAGGTTTTAGTTAATGCACATATTTTAAAGCCTGAAGTGTTAGGAAACAATATAATTACAAGCGGTACAGTTTTAGCCAATGAGGAAGTTGATTTAAAAAGTGAAGTAGCCGGTAAAATAACTCAAATAGCTTTTAAAGAAGGCAGTCGGGTGAAAAAAGGTGATTTATTGGTTAAAATTAATGATGCTGAACTTCAGGCACAGCTCAGAAGAGAACAGTTTAAACTGGAACTGCTTAAGGATAAAGAATATAGGCAAAAAAAGCTTTTAGAAAGAGAAGCAATCAGCCAGGAAGAATATGATGATGCTCTAAACCAGTTGAATGTAAGCCGATCAGAAGTAGATTTAATTAAAGCCCAGCTCGAAAAGACAGAAATAAAAGCTCCTTTTAACGGTATCGTTGGGTTAAAAAATGTTAGCGAAGGTAGTTTTATAAACTCTTCTACTGTAATTGCCAGCCTCCAGAATATAAATCCTATAAAAATTGATTTCTCAATTCCTGAACAGTATGCCGGTTCTGTAAAAATTGGTGATAAAGTTAATTTTAAATTAGTTGGGGAAAAAGAAGAAAATATTGCAAAAGTATATGCTATTGAACCGAAGATTGATCCTGTAACCCGCACATTAAAGATAAGGGCAATTTATTCAAATCCTGCCGGCAGAATTTTACCTGGAGCATTTGCTGATGTAAAATTAATATTAGATAAAATTGAAAATGCATTGATGGTTCCAACTCAAGCTATTGTACCGGAATTAAAAGGGCAAAAGGTCTATTTATATAAATCCGGTAAGGTTGTATCTCAAAAAATTGAAACGGGTATAAGAACTGACATTAAGGTACAGGCGACTTCCGGCCTGAATCCGGATGATACTTTAATTACATCAGGAATATTGCAGGTAAAAGACGGTGTTCCTGTTAAAATTACAGAATTCAATTAAATAATTTATGAGTCTTTCATCACTCAGCATTAGAAGGCCGGTCCTTGCAATTGTAATGTCTATTGCAGTTGTTGTGTTTGGTATTTTAGGATATACCTTTTTAGGTGTCCGTGAATATCCTGCAGTTGATCCGCCAATCATAACGGTAAGCACAACTTATACAGGAGCAAATGCAGATGTAATAGAATCTCAGATTACCGAACCCCTAGAAGAATCAATAAATGGAATTGCAGGTATTCGCTCACTTACTTCAGTAAGCAGAGACGGTAGAAGTACAATTACGGTTGAGTTTAATATTGATGTTGATCTTGAAGCAGCTGCAAATGATGTCAGGGATCGGGTTTCGAGAGCCATTAGAAGTTTACCGCCAGATGTAGAAAATCCGATCGTTTCTAAGGCTGATGCAGATGCGACCCCCATTGTATTTTTAAATGTACAAAGCAATACACGGAATTTACTCCAGCTTTCGGAAATAGCTAATAATGTTTTTAAAGAAAGACTTCAGACTATACCGGGTGTAAGCAGTGTTCAAATTTGGGGTGAAAAAAAATATGCAATGCGGCTCTGGATGAACCCGGTTAAACTTGCGGCTTATAATTTAACTCCCCTTGATGTTGAAAGAGTATTAAACAGGGAAAATGTTGAGTTACCTACAGGCAGCATTGAAGGAAATAATACCGAGTTATCAATACGAACAATCGGCCGGCTTGAAAATGAAGATGAATTTAATAACCTTATTATATCTGAAGATAAAGGGAATATTGTAAGATTTAAGGATATAGGTTATGCAGAATTAGGTGCAGAGAACCAGAGAACAGTTCTTAAAAGAGACGGTATACCGATGGTCGGTGTTGTGCTGGTGGCTCAAGCAGGTGCCAACAATATTGCAATTACAAATGATTTTTATAAAAGAGTTGAACAGATAAAAAAGGATCTCCCTCCTGATATTAGAACAGGGATCGGGTTCGATGTTACGACCTATATAAAAGATTCTATTAAAGAAGTAAAGCAGACAATATTTGTCGCTTTCGGATTGGTTGTTTTAATTATCTTTTTGTTTTTAAGAGATTGGAGAACAACAATAATTCCGGTAATCGCAATACCAATTTCTCTGGTTGGTGCATTCTTCATTATGTATATTGCTGACTTTTCTATTAATGTTTTAACATTACTGGGAATTGTGCTTGCAATAGGGATTGTTGTAGATGATGCTATAGTTGTGCTTGAAAATATTTATACCAAGATTGAAAGTAAAATGTATCCGGCTGAGGCTGCAAAAAGAGGATCTGCTGAAATATTTTTTGCAATTATCTCTACAACAGTGGCTCTTGCTTCGGTATTTCTCCCGGTTATTTTTCTTTCCGGTCTTACAGGCAGGTTATTTAGAGAGTTTGGAATTGTCATCGCAGGTTCGGTTATTATATCTGCATTTGTAGCGCTTACGCTCACACCAATGCTGAGTTCCAAAATTTTGAAAAGAAGAGAGAAACATAATTGGTTCTATAATAAAACAGAGCCGTTCTTTGTTAAAATGAATGAAACTTACAAAAGCTCTCTTGAATATTTTCTTAAGCACCGATGGATGGCATTGGCTTTAATGGGATTGTCAATTCTTTTAATTACAGTACTTTTTGAAAGTATACCTTCGGAACTTGCACCTCTGGAAGATAGAGGCAGGCTAACCTTGGCATCAACTGCACCGGAAGGGGCAACTTTCGAATATATGGATAGATTCATGGATAATCTTATTAGTATGATAAAAGATACTATTCCAGAAGAAGATGCGATTATATCTGTAACATCACCGGGTTTTGGTGCTTCAAGTTCAGTCAATTCAGGTTTCATGGCATTAATTCTAACTGATCCTAATCAACGTACCAGGTCGCAAAGGCAAATTGCTGAGCAACTGACAAAAGAAGTAACTAGCCTTCCTGCTGCAAGAACTTTTGTTATTCAGCCCCAGACAATTGGGAGAGGCAGGGGAAGTTTACCTGTACAATATGTTATTCAGGCACCTAACTTTAAAAAGCTGGAGGAATATTTACCTAAATTTGTGGATGAAGCGAAGAAAGATCCTACTTTTTCAATGGTTGATGTAAATCTGAAATTTAATAAACCCGAATTGAAGATTCATATCGATAGACCAAGGGCAAGAGATTTAGGAGTATCCACTATTGATATTGCACAGACTATTCAGGCAGCATTCAGCGGGCAGAGGTTTGGATACTTTATTAAAGATGGAAAACAATACCAGGTAATCGGACAGCTCTCGAGGGAAAGAAGAGATGCTCCAATTGATTTAAAATCTCTCTATGTAAAAAACAGTCGTGGAAAACTTATACAGCTGGATAATGTTATTACTTCAAGTGAACAAAGCACTCCGCCGCAGTTATATCGTTTCAATCGTTATGTCTCAGCAACAGTTTCTGCCGGGCTAGCCGGTGATAAAACAATTGGTGACGGTATAAAAGCAATGAATAATATAGCTTCAAGAGTATTGGATGAGACATTTTCAACTGCTCTTGATGGCCCTTCAAAAGATTTTGCTGAGAGTTCATCAAGTCTGGTGTTTGCGTTTTTACTTGCATTGGGTTTAATCTATTTGGTTTTGGCAGCACAGTTTGAAAGTTTTAGAGATCCTTTTATTATTCTTTTAACTGTTCCACTGGCTTTAACAGGAGCTCTTTTAACACTCTGGTATTTCAACCAGACATTAAATATTTTCAGCCAGATTGGAATTATTATGCTGATAGGTCTGGTAACAAAAAATGGCATCCTGATAGTTGAATTTGCTAATCAGAGAAAAGCTGCGGGTCTGGATATGATTCAAGCTATCAAAGAAGCTTCTATTGCACGACTGAGACCGATTTTGATGACAAGTTTATCAACAATTCTTGGAATTTTACCCATTGCATTAGCTTTGGGTGCTGGTTCTGAAAGCAGAGTTTCTATGGGAATCGCAGTTATCGGTGGATTAATATTCTCGACTTTCCTAACTCTCCTCGTTATTCCGGCAATGTATACTTATTTATCCAGGAAAACTGCAACTGTTTCAAATGTTACTGAGACAGAAACACAACCAGAATTAATTGAGAAAAATATTTAATTAGCAAAGAGATGATGTCTTTATTTTTTTCAAATTTAATATGAAGTTATATTTTTATTTCAAATTTAAAGATGTCATCACTATAACTGCGTAAATGATAAAATTATACCGATGAATTATAAATACTTTTTTATTTCTGCTTTCATAATTATTTCAGTATCGTTCACTGTAATATATCCTCAGGAGTCCCTTTCTTTAGAAGATGCCGTTAAAATTGCATTACAGAATAACTATTCAATAAATATTGCCAAAAATGAAAAGAAAATTTCAGATAGCAATTATTCTTTAGGAAACGCAGGCTTCCTTCCTCGACTTGACGCAACGGGTTCATATACTAAAAGCAGCAACAATACCAGCCAGGAATTTTTATCCGGACAAAAAATCAGCAGAGATGGTGCTAAATCGACCAATTTATCTGGTGACTTTACTTTAAACTGGACTATCTTTGACGGCTTTCAAATGTTTGCAAGTTTTAATCAGCTTAAAGAATTAAAAAAGCAGGGTGAAACTGCCTTTAAGATTGCAGTTGAAAATAATATTTTAGATGTAACATCTACATATTATGATGTTGTTAGACAGCAACAGGTTCTTGCAGTTATTGAAAGAAGTATTAATATATCAGAAGAAAGAGTAAGGATTGCCCAAGATAAAAAACAATTAGGTTCCGGTTCAAAATTTGATTTACTGCAAGCCCAGGTTGATTTAAATGAAGATCGTTCATCTTTGCTTAATGAAGAATTAAAATTAAAGCAGGATAAAATTTTGCTTAATAGACTGCTTGGAAGAAATGTCGATTTTGATTTCAGCATAACTGATACAGTTATTGCAATTAATAGAGATCTTTCTTTTGAAGAGCTCTCGGCAAATATAGAAAATAGAAACAGCAGACTTATACAAGCGAGGCAGAATAAAAACCTTGCCGATATTAATCTGCAGCTGGCGCATTCCGGATGGTTCCCTGAGATAAGTGTATTTGCCGGGTATGATTATGTACATTCAGAATCGGAAGCAGGATTTGTAAAATCAAATACAAACAAAAGTATTAACTATGGAATTAATGCATCTCTAAATATTTTTAACGGTTTAAATACTAACAGAAATATTGAAAATGCAAAGGTATCAATTAAAAATTCAGAACTATCTTATGCAGAAACCCAAAAAATGGTTGAGGCTGATTTAAACAATGCATATAATGTATATAAAAGCAGTTTGACTTTGGTTGATCTTGAAATTGAAAATCTTCAAGCTGCAGAAGAAAATTCTAGTATAGCTTTGGAACGCCTTCGACTCGGAAGTATAGCACCGCTTGATTTCAGGGAAACACAAAGAAAATTAATTGATGCAAAAAGCAGACTGGTTGGTGCTCAGTATGAAGCTAAAAAGGCAGAAACACAACTACTTTTGTTGAGCGGAGAATTAATTAAATCCGAATAAAAAATAATTGAAGGAATATAAGAAATTTGAAAAGTGCAGTGTCTTAACAATAATGTTATGTTAGTATACTTATTGGGTTTTACTTCAACATCTTCTTCAACCTATTTACTTCATCTCTCAAATTAGCTGCCTTTTCAAATTCCAGGTCTTTTGCAGCCTGGTACATTTGTTCTGTTAATTGTTCAATGAGATCTTTCTTTTGATCTGAATTCATATATTTCAAAACAGGTTCTGCCACCTTTGAAAAAGTAAATGTATCTTTCTCTTCTTTTTTTCTAACATCTGCAATCGAAGTCGAAGACATAATCTCTTCCATACTTTTATAAATTGTTTTAGGAGAGATGTTGTGTTCTTCATTGTATTTTAATTGGATCACTCTTCTCCGGTTTGTTTCATCAATTGTCTTTTTCATAGAATTAGTAATAATATCTGCATACATAATTACTTTGCCGTTAACATTTCTTGCAGTTCTTCCTGCTGTCTGCATCAATGATCTCTCACTCCTTAAAAATCCTTCCTTGTCTGCATCGATTACGGCAACAAGTGAAACTTCCGGCAGATCTAATCCCTCCCTTAAAAGATTTACACCAACCAAAACATCAAATTCACCGAGTCTTAAATCTCTCAGAATTTCAACTCTTTCAAGTGCATCAATATCGGAATGGATGTATCTGACATTTATTCCGATCTTATCCAGATAATCGGAAAGATCCTCAGCCATTTTTTTTGTTAAGGTTGTAACCAGGGTTCTTTCATTTTTTTCTACTCTTTTTCTTATCTCACCAATAAGATCGTCTATTTGACCTTTTATCGGCCGGACTTCAATTTCAGGGTCAAGTAAACCAGTCGGGCGAATAATCTGTTCTACAACTACACCGCCGCTCCTTTGGAGTTCAAAATCTGCCGGTGTTGCACTTACAAAAATTACCTGGCCAAGCATATTTTCGAATTCTTCAAATTTCATTGGACGGTTATCAAGAGCCGATGGAAGCCGAAATCCATGTTCTACTAAAGTTTCTTTTCTAGCTCTGTCGCCATTGTACATTCCCCTTATTTGAGGAACCGTAACATGCGACTCATCAATTATTGTTAAAAAATCTTTTGGAAAATAATCCATAAGGTTATAAGGCCTTGAACCAGGTACTCTTCCATCCATATGACGGGAGTAATTTTCTATACCTGAGCAATAGCCTATTTCTTTCATCATTTCTATATCGAACTTTGTTCTCTGCTCAAGTCTTTGTGATTCAAGATATTTTTCCTGTGAACGGAAAATTTTTAGTCGGTCATCAAGCTCGATTTCAATATCATGAATTGCCCTTTGAACCTGATCCCTGTTGGAAACAAAGTATTTTGCCGGGTATACTGCAGTTGAATCAACCTCTTTAATTAATTCACCGGTTATCGAATCTATTATAGATAACCTTTCAATTTCATCATCCCACAATTCAACTCTAATTGCTTCTTCATATTGATATGCAGGAATAATCTCAATAACATCTCCTCTTGCCCTGAAAGTCCCCCTGCTGAACTCTACATCATTTCTTACGTAATGAATATCGATCAAATTTCTTAAAAGTTTCTTTCGGGAAATCGTATCTCCCTTCTTTAGAAAAATAATCTGGTTTGCATATTCTTGTGGAGCACCAATTCCGTATATACAGCTTACGCTGGCAATAACCATTACATCATTTCTTCCTTCAACTAAAGCCGTAGTTGCTTTTAATCTGAGCCTGTCTATTTCTTCATTTATTGAGAAATCCTTTTCAATATATAAATCACTTGCTACAACATATGCTTCCGGCTGATAGTAATCATAATAGCTGATAAAAAACTCGACAGCATTTTTTGGAAAAAAACCTTTAAATTCAGAATAAAGCTGAGCAGCGAGAGTCTTATTGTGTGATATTACAAGAACAGGTTTATTAATTTCTTTTATTACATTGGAAATTGTAAATGTTTTACCGCTTCCTGTTACACCAAGGAGAGTTTGATATTTATCGCCTCTGTTAACTCCTTCAACCAGTTGTTTAATTGCGTCGGGCTGATCACCGGAGGGCTGGTAACTTGAGACTAAATCAAATTTGTTCATAAATTCCATTAATTAATATTAGAAAATAAAGTTAATAATATTTAGTTTACTTATTCAATGTAAATAACTTTAGTTTGTGTCTCTATTTTGATAAGAAGATAAAAATGAAAAATAATAAAACATGGATAATAATCGGCGGAATTGCCGGTTTTCTTGGAGTAGCTCTTGGAGCTTTCGGAGCTCATGTTTTAGAACCAAAATTGAGTCCCGAAATGATTACTATCTATGATAAAGCAGTTCTTTATCACTTAATTCACTCAGTTGCAATCATATCAATAGCCTTAACAGGAAGGGAACTATTCTATAAATGCGCCATGTTTTTTGCTATTGGAATTATACTATTCTCTTTTTCATTATATCTTTATTCAACGACTCAAGTTATTACCTTTGCATTAATAACACCGTTAGGCGGAATAAGCTTTTTAGTCGGATGGCTGCTGATCTTAATTGAAGGACTCAGATTAAAGAAAGAAGAAAAGGTAGAGTAAAATATAATTATTTCAATTATCCCAATTCAGGTTATATTATTTTACTACTCGCAGCTTAAAGTAAACTTCTTCCGGTGAAAATATTCCCGCAAAAAATCTTTCATACATTACCGGTTCAATATTTACTATTAAGTCCATCCATTTTAAAGCAGTAAAGTGCGATGTAATAAATTTTTTTTCAAGAACTTCAAATTGCGCCTTCCCTTCATAATTAGTTCTATGGTTCAGTTTCCATTTTTCGTAAAATTTTAATTTGCGGTTTGCTATATATTCATAATTGTCAAAAGTTCGTATTGAAAACGGAATTTTATGATCAGGTTCACCAAAGAATTTTGTATTCAAAAAGAACGGGGCATATACAATTATCAAACCGTCTGGTTTGGTAATCCTATACAATTCTGTAACTGTATTATGAAAATTATCAAGATGCTCTAGAATATGGGAGCAAAAAATTTCATCGAAAGTATTTTCTTCAAATGGATAAGGGAAAGAATTAATATCATGAATCTGGTTTCCGCCATAATCTACGATATCAAGATTAATATATCCTTCTTTTATATCTTTACCGCATCCGAGATTTAATTTCATAAATTAATTTTTTTTCTTCATTATTTTGATTTAATCAGAAAATACAATTTAGATATTTATTCCGGAATAATTCAACTAATCTTTAAGATTTGAGCCCTGAAATTTAAATTATCACAAAATAAGATGGTTGTTTGGAGTTTAATTTGCTCCTTATTACGATTCAATAACTGCACTTTTTATATATTTAATCAAAAAATAAAGATATAACAGTTTAAATAACTATTAATAGGAGTAATTAATGAGTTATAACAATATAAAAGTCGGCAGAATTGGCGATTTCAAAAAAGGTGAAATGAAATCTGTTTCAGTTGGGGAAGATAGAGAAGTTTTAATTGTAAACATTAATGATGAACTTTTTGCACTTGGTGCTCATTGTACTCATTATGGTGCATCGTTACAGGATGGAGTATTAAAAGATGAAACTATTATTTGTCCTCTGCATCATGCTTGTTTTAATGCGAAAACAGGTTCGCTCAAAGAACCGCCGGCTTCAGATGGTCTACCTAAGTTTAACATAATAGTTGAAAATGATAATGTATTAGTGGAAGTTCCTGATGAATTTCCTTTTAGTAAAACTCCCGAAATGTCGGAAATAGATGAAGAGATTAATGAAAATTATGTAATTATAGGCGGGGGTGCTGCCGGTTATGCAGCTGCCCAGGCGATGCGGGAAGCAGAATATAAAGGGAAGATTACCATCATTAGCCGGGAAAACCGGACTCCGTATGATCGTCCTAATTTAAGTAAGGATTATTTGCAGGGTTCGGCCCAGGAAGAATGGATGCCTTTACGTCCGGATGTTTTTTACTCAAAATATAATATCGAATTTATGTTTGATATGATGGTAAATAAAATCAATATTAAAGAGAAAAAAATTTTATTTGAAAAAGGAGAAGCGCTATCATTTACAAAATTACTAATTGCTACAGGTGGGGTACCCAGAGAATTCAATTTGCCGGGTTCTGATTTAAAAAACATTTTTTATCTAAGAAGTTTTTCAGATTCAGATAGTATTATTGAAACTGCAAAAAATTCCAAAGAAGCTGTTATAATAGGTTCGAGTTTCATAGGAATGGAATCAGCTTTCAGCTTAACTGAAAGAGGAATTAAGGTAACAGTTATATCACCGGAAGAAGTCCCTTTTGAGAAAACTCTGGGAAAAGAGATAGGTGAATTATTGAAAAAACAGCATGAAATAAGCGGGGTTGTTTTTAAATTAAAAAGAAATGTGAAAAACTTTGAAGGAAATGGCAAAGTAGAATCGGTTATCATTGATAACGGAGAAAAAGTTAAAGCGGATTTTGTATTAGTAGGAATTGGTGTTAAACCTGCAACCGATTTTATAGATGGGCCTGTTAAAAATCCTGATGGTGGAATAAAAGTTGACAATTCTTTCTGGGCTGCAGAAGATATTTATGCAGCAGGTGATCCAGCAGCATTTCCATTCTGGATGACCGGAGAAGTTGTAAGAATTGAGCATTGGCGTACAGCTCTTCAGGAAGGCAGGTTGGCCGGTTTTTCAATGGCTGGAAAAAATACTAAATATGACAGTCTCCCTTTTTTCTGGACCCACCAGGCAGGATTAAATATCAGGTATGTTGGACATGCAAAAAATTGGGATGATATTATTTATTGGGGAGATGTTTCATCTAAAGAATTTATTGCTTTCTATGTGAAGAATAATAAGGTTGCAGCGGCAGCGGGTAATAATAAAGATAAAGAAATAGCTGCTGTAGAAATGCTGATGAAATTAGACAAAATGCCTTCATCGGAAGAATTAAAAAATAAAAATCTTGATTTAATTGCTTTACTAAATAAGTCATAATTGGATCTTGAGCCGGATTTGGATGATGCATCATATTTGAATTGTTTTTAACTTCTACAATTAATTTCATCATTCGGTCTTTATTTGATTAACTGAATCGGGGGAAATTGTATCAATATTATATAGATTATTCTTCAGCCAGGGTATTCATTAAAATCCTTAATTAGAAAGGTACGTTTTTGGAACAGAAATTAATGAATTATTTGGGGATTAACCGAGCAGTTCTTGCATTATCAGTTGCTCGTATGGCTGATGCAGTTGGCAACAGTATATTATTTATAATTATTCCTTTATACGTAGCAAAACTGCCGAAAGAATATTTTCATTTCCCTCTGCCGGTTCTCGTAGGAATTTTACTTTCTGTTTATGGATTTGTATCTGCATTTTTGCAGCCGGTAATGGGAGCACTATCAGATAAAATCGGTAAGAGGAAAATTCTAATCCAGACTGGTTTAGGGTTAATCGGTATTAGTACGCTGGCTTTTGTTTTTGCCCAGCATTTTTTTGATCTTCTTTTTTTAAGAACATTCCAGGGCATTGCTGTTGCAATTACAATTCCTGCTTCGCTGGCATTGATGGCAGAAATTACTAAAAAAGAAACACGCGGCGGGGCAATGGGAGTTTACAGCACTCTCAGGATTATAGGTTTTACAATAGGTCCTTTGGTAGGTGGATTTCTTAAAGATCATTTTGGTTTTAATTCTGCGTTTTATGCAGGATTCGGTTTTATAATACTTGCTATGTTCTTAATTCAAATATGGGTTTCAGATGTAAAAATTCAAAAGAAAAAAGATGGAATAAAAAATAAGATCAAGATATTCGAGAGAAAACTTTTTAGCCCGGGTATTTTAAGTGCAGCTGTGGCTACCTTTATGATGGCGGCAGCTTTTTCAATTTTAACCGCACTTGAAAATGAATTTAATTCCAAGTTAAATATTAATGCTTTTCAATTCGGTATAGCATTCAGTATGCTGATGGTAACCCGATTATTGTTTCAAGTTCCTTTGGGAAAATATTCTGATTCTATTGGAAGAAAGCCGTTAATACTAGCAGGCCTAATTCTAATGTGTCCTGCTACAATATTGCTAGGATTATCAAGTTCTTTAAATCAATTGATTATATACAGACTTTTTCAGGGTATAGCGGCAGCGGGCATAGCTGCTCCGGCATTTGCTATAGCAGCGGATTTATCCCGTGAAGGCGGTGAAGGAAGACAAATGAGTATTATAACAATGGGGTTCGGACTTGGTATTGCAACGGGGCCATTAATTGCGGGATTTCTGGCGGTTGTATTTTTCGAATTACCTTTTATTTTTCTAGGAATTCTATCTATAGCCTCAGCATGGGTTGTCTTTAAGTACATGCCTGAAACAGTTGTGAGTGAAAGAGCATTATTTAAAAACAAATCATAATAATTTATTGAGTAATATTTTCCTTCTTATTTTAGAATCGAAGTTGCTGATCCGTGTGAAGTACACTGGAGCTTTGAGAACTGGAAAGCAAAAAAAAATTTTGTCACCAACAGCGGCTTAGGAATATATTTTTTAGATCTTAATTCCCGAGATAAAATAATTTTTACTTTTTACTGGACTGAAGATGATAAATGGGAAAATAAAGACTATTCAAATGAAATTGAATAATCTCTAATAAAATTTTTTTATTTGTTGCTTTGGTAGTTATCAGGTATCCGGAATCGAATTTCGAGATTCAGTTCTCAGTAATTTTTTTACTTTTGATCATCTATTCTTTATCAAGAGCTTTCCACTTTTCTTCAAGATCTTCAACTTGTTTATTATAATCTTTAAATAAAACGAGTTGCCCTTGAGTTGGAGCTGCGTCCGCTGTCTGAACAGAAGAAGCTAAGTTAGATAAAACATTGCTTACATTTACTACTGCTTTACTAAATTGTTTAAGATTATTAAATGAATCTTCCTTTACCGAACCGCTGTCATTTTTCATTTTAAATTTGACACTGTCAAATAATGCCACAGTTCTGTTTAACGTGTTTTGAACTTCCCGAGCTAGATCTAGTTGTGCTTGTAAATCATCGGTGCTTATTTTCACTCTAGGGTCAAGTTTTACATCAAGGTAATGAATATAATTATTGCCGTTGACTTTAAACACGATCTTATATTTACCCGGCATAACATAAAGCCCCATTGGAAGGATAGGTGTTCCTTCACTCCATACTGCTGCTATAGAATAATGGTAATTTATGGCTCTGGGTCTTGGATACCTCAAATTCCACACAAATCTGTGCATACCTTCATCGGTTGAAAGTTTTGATTTTTCACCCAGCCATTTTTTGTCAAAATATGGTTTAGCCGGAAGTTCCTCAGGTTTTTCATCACTTGAGAAATTACGAATAAGATTTCCATTGGAATCATATATTAATAATTTGATTGGAGAGGAGATATTGTCTTTTAGCCAATAATCGATAATCGCACCTTCCGGTGGATTCTGTCCAAGAGGTGTAGAGGGCGGCCAGGGTGTATCATGATTTGTATTTCCGCGCATTCTCCATGCTTGTAATGGTTTAAATAGATATACAGGTTTTGATTCAAGGGTATCGGAAATTTGTCTGAGGGGAGAAAGATTATCCAATATCCAGATACCTCTTCCCTGCGTTGCTGCAATAAGATCATTGTGATGAACAAGTAAATCTCTAATAGATGTTGTAGGGAAATTCAGTTTTAAGGAATGCCAGTTTTTCCCGTCATTAAATGATACATAAATACTTCTGTTTGTTGAAGCAAATAAGAGCCCCTCCTTTTCATTATCTGCACAAACAGCATTAACATATTCATTACTGGGTATCCCGCTTACTATTTTTTGCCAGGATTTTCCGTCATCCGTAGTCTCAAAAATTATTGGTGAAAATTTATCAAGTCTTCTTGGATTGACTGCGGCATATGCCGAATGTATATCAAATGGTGAAGGCAAAATTTTATCTATCCTTGCCCATAGTGGAACAGAAGCCGGAGTAACATTTTTCCAGCTTTGGCAATAATCTGTAGAAAGATGTATCAAACCGTCATCGGTTCCAATCCAGATAACCTTTTCAGAAATGGGTGATGGGGCAATACTCCATATAACACCAAAACCGCATTTTACAGCTTGTTCATAATCCGGATCAATACAGTTTGATGTGTCAGTATTTCTGTTTTTCCGGCTTAAATCAGGACTCACAATATCCCACTTGTTCCCATCATCAGTTGTTCTAAAAAGGTATTGTGCACCGAAGTACATTGCATGATCTCCAACCGGAGAAAATTCTATAGGTGTTATCCATGAGTAACGATATTTAACTCTTGTTGGAAAAGCTGCATAACTGGAATGTGGCCATGGTGATACATCGATAGATTGGCGGGTTATTTCATTGAAACGATGCAGGCTTCCTCCAAGACCGCTTCCAAACACAATATCAGGATCTCCGGGTTTAGGTATATCATAGTCCCTTTCATCAGCACCCACCGGATGCCAGTCACGCAATTCAATTACACCATAGGGACCTTGACTCATTATCTCAACTGTTCCATTATCCTGCTGACCACTATAAATCCGATATGGAAAACGGTTATCGGCTGCTAGGTGATAAAACTGTCCCGTTGGTTGATTATACCAGCTGGACCAGGTTTCACCATCGTTTACAGAAACAACTGTTCCCTGGTCTGAAGCCGTTATCATATGATCATGCTGCAAAGGATTTATCCACATGTAATGATAATCATCTCCGCCGGGAGACCCTTTAAATATTTCAAATGTCTTTCCGCCGTCTGTTGATTTGTGAATTGATCTTCCCATTACAAAAACAGTTAAAGAATTTACAGGATCAACTGTTATCCTGGAAAAATATGAATTGACTAATTCAGGGTCAGTATTTTTTAATTCCCAGTTATTACCTCCATCGATCGAAATGTAAAAGCCTCTCTTCTCACCCGCATCAATTGTTGCGTATACTACTTTTCCTTCCGTTCTTTGCCCAACCGCAATGCCAATTCTACCCAATGGTTCTTCGGGCAATCCGTTTCCTTTAATTTTATACCAATGTAAACCTCCGTCCTCACTCTTATAAATTCCTGATGAATTCCCTTTTTGAGGATCAAAATAATCAAGCCAGGGATGAACTCTTACCTGCCAGAGAGCTGCTTAAATTATTTCAGGTTTTAGCATATCATATGCCATATCAACAGCACCCGTTGAATCATTTATGTATAATGTATGTTTCCAGCTGTTTCCGCCGTCAGCTGAATAAAAAATCCCTCTTTCTTTATTATTACCGAAGACATGACCTAATGCTGCCACTAAAACCTTATTAGGGTCATTGGGCTCAACTAAAATTTTCCCAATATATTTTGTTTCTTTTAACCCCATATTTTTCCATGTTTTCCCGCCGTCAATAGTTTTAAATACGCCGTTGCCGTCAAGGATATCATAACGAAGAGCGACCTGCCCGGTTCCAACATAAATTATATCGGGATTTGATGGTGCAATAGCAAGTGCACCAACAGCTGAAGCTGATTCATTCTGCATAAGCGGATCCCATGTTCTGCCGGCATCAGTAGTTTTCCAAACACCGCCACCGGCTCCCCCAAAATAAAAAGTATTTGGTTTATCTGCGATTCCTTCTGCTACAGTTCCCCAGCCTGCACGATAGGGACCGATGAGTCGCCATTTCATTCCAGAATAAGTTTCTTCAGATATCCCTTGTGAAAAGGTTGAAAAAATAAATCCGGACATTATTATAATTAAAAAGTAAAGTGATCTACTAATTTTCATTTTCAAAATATTATATGATAAAATTTAATAATTAACTTTTGCAGCTAAAATTTTAAATCCAGATATCGTTTGTAGCAGTTAGTTCACTGGCTTCTTCATCACCTGTATTGAGGACTCCTCTTGGTTCAATTAATAATATTTTAGCTTCCTTTTCAGCACATGGTTTATGTTCAACTCCTTTTGGTACTATGAACATCTCACCATTTTTCAAATTAACGGAGCCATCCCTGAAATGGATGCTCAGTTCTCCATCAATAACGATAAAAGTTTCATCAGTGTTTTTATGACTATGCCAGACGAAATCCCCTTCGATTTTAGCAACTTTAAATTGATAATCATTCATTTCGGCAACTACCCTGGGAGACCATTGTTCATTAAATTTACCAAATTTCTCTTCAAGGTTTACGGCTTTATATTTCATTATTCCTCTTGCATACTCAATTAAAATACTTTTTCATCAGCAGAAGGACCGTAGATTGATGGAACAGGAATATTATTTAAACGCATATAAACAGTTATTTGACCACGGTGATGGACCCAGTGATTAATACTTGAACTAATACTTTCGTCTTTGGGCATACTAAATAATTCTACCCCGTTGTTTTTAAGATAAAACAATGCTGCCAGTTCTTTATTAGAAACTTTTCCCAGTGCATCACGGGCATTTTTAATATTTTCAATAAAATGATTCACTAATTCAGCAGTATTTTGAGGCTGGAAATGTTTGAATGTAGCAAAATCAATAACAGATTTTTCAATTGTTTCTGTTATCCATTTCGGTATTTCTGCAACAAGAAGAGCAAGGTAACCCAGAGGCATTGATTTTTCATGAGGTTTCCAAGCAAATAAACTTTCAGGAATTCTTTCTAAACATTTCCTTGAGGCATTGATTTCAGCTTCCAATTCCTGGAGAAAATATTTCCCTAAACTTTCGGTGTTCATGTTTTAATCCTTACTAATTAATTGATAGAAATGCATAACATAGCTTCCTCTTAACTTTATCAATATACAGTTTTTAAGAGGATGTTAGCAAAAATGAAAAGTGATGTGGAGCAAGATTTTAAAAATCTTTAAAATTATTTAAGTGAATTGTTTTACTGGAAATAGTCTATTTATTTAAGGAACTTTCACTTCACTTCCAGTTCCCCCAAATGAAAAGAGTCTATTTTAAAGTTATTTTTATTTAAAGTTTTTGAGTATCAATATATTTGGAAAATCATCGATAGAATTTTACTTCAAACTCAGCTTTACAGCTATCAATGATTTTGCATATTCAATATCTTTTTTCTTTTAAATATAATCGTAATCCCTTTAATTTTTCCATATGATTTTCCATCCCTAAATTGTGCTTTTAGTTCTTCTGAAATATTGCTTTCTGAAATTGCCTGGCTGGCTTTATCTGTAAAATAAAAAGTTATTCTAAATGCATTTTTTATAATTGAAAGCCAGAAAACTGTTTTAGCTTTCCGTTGAACTTTCATAAGCCAGCTTTTCCCATCATTGTAGTATCTCCACTCTTCGGAAAAATCAGTGTAATTTGAGTGGATATATTCGAAAAAAGAGATCCACAAAGTTTTAGTTCTTCCGATATGAGAAAAAATAATATCTTCGGTTGGGAATTGATTTTTGTCCGAAAGAATGGGCTGTTCCATGTTGTGCTCCTCCTGTTGAATTGAATGTGTTCCACCAAGCCTGATACCGGATTCCTGAGACCGGATGAGATTCCTGATACCTGAACATAAATACCATATACCTGGAAGTTACGTCCTGGATTAAAAAATCTGGAATTTGACATCAGGAATCCAGTATCAAGCATTTAGTAATCAAATCTTTATTTTACACTAATATGTTGTCTTTCGACGGATTCTAAAAATTTTATCAATTTTTTATCCAAGAGATTTGCTTTGTTTAATAAACAGTTATAAAGTTCCTCATTTTTAAATGATCCTGTTTCAAACAAGGTATCCAAATGATCTATTGTCTCATCCGTAGAAGCAATGGCATATGTAAGAAATTTGATAAACTCATTTTTATATCTCCTTCTTCCATATCCTTCGACTATTGTTGATCTTATAGATTTAGAAGTTCTTCGAATCTGGCTACCTTCTTCATACATCTCAAATTTAGGTAGGACTAAAGTCATTTTATGAATATCAACAGATAACTCTCTTGCAATCTGCCAAACTTCTAAATCTTTATAATTCATTTTCCCCTCTCTAATATTTATGAATAGAAAAATTTAAGATATAGATACGAATCTGAAATCCGGTATTGTATTCTCACGCCCTCACACCTCCCCGTACCCGTTCAGCTTTGCTGCTTTCATTAAACCTGCAACTCTTTCTGCCTGCAATGCAAAAGTTTCCAGCCTTGCTTCTATTACCTGCGGATAAACGTTCCCATCTGTTTCTATTGTTAAGAAAGGAATATTCATTTTACCGTTAAATATATCAGGGAGTTTATAATTTTGATCTACAATTCTTTCAGCAAATAGTTTGTTTTCAACTTTCATTTCTGTAGCAGCTAATGACTCTGTAAATCTTGTAGGCATGCATCCGAAAGGACCAAGATTAATGACGCCGCAATACTTGTCGATAGTTTCGTGCAATGCAACTCCAAGAGTTAGTCCGGGTTCACCTTTGTATTCAAGAGGAATGATGTGACTGCTTCTTTTAAGAAGTGATTCAATCTTCGTTAATGAGAATTTATAGTAACCTGTTTTTGACAGGATTTTTTTAATCCTGTATTCTGCAATTTTCATATAGACAATTCTTATCAGTCTTTCCAGCTTCTGCTGATAGGATGTTTCCGGTTCAAGTAGTTTCTGCTTTAAAAGATAATCTATATAATAAACCCATTCACTTATATAAGAGTCTTTAAGTATGAATCCTTTCTGGGCAAAATGCTTGTTAAGCCATTTATGCGAAAAATGATCCCGTCTTACATATATTTCACCGCATAAAGCTATATATTTAGCATGATTTATCGGAACAGCGGGTGGAACTTTATTTTTAATAACCGCTGAAAATTTCTTTAATGCTTTATAAATTTTATCCGGATCTTTTTCAAAGACTCTATTCAGCTTATCATATTCCTTGTAAAAAGTTTTTAAACCTTCTTCAGGATCAACCGCATGTGCCATAATACCCGAACGAATATCATCTAAAACATCGCTGACGAAAATAGTTTGAATTCCTCTTAAGGAAAAATCCGGCCCCAATCCGGCAAACCCGTCATCATTCATTAAAGCAAGGACAGCAACATTCCTTAATTTTTTTCTTTTGATTATTTCCCTGATGAACACCGGGTATTGGCCTAGCCTGCAATTCCCCGCACCCTGTATGATAAAGAATGCAATATACTGTTTACCATCCCATTTATTTTCTATATAATCGAGTAATGAACCAATGCAAAGAAGAAGAGGCAGACATTCTTTCCCACTTGAAACAGATCTTCCATATTTCAGTATTTCCGGATTTCCTTCAGGCATCGGGATAGCATTAAAACCCTGGTTTCTTAATCCTGCTGCAAACATAGGAGCTGCTAAATCTCCCATGGAAGGAATTAAAATATCAATCTTCGGATCGGATAAAGGAATTCTTTCTCCGCTTGATGAAATGAAAAACCCCTGCTCTGAGTCAAATTCTATTTTTGCCGGAACAAAATCAGTAAAGTCCGGGTCGCTTATTTTATATTGAACCCGCCTGTAATTTTTAATTATATCAAGCGCGGCGTCTATCCTCGTGTTTATACCGGCATCGGCAGTATGCCCGTCAAGCTCAAGTGTCAATGATGGTTTTGTTCCCATTATTGAACGGAATGTTGTTAAAAGCATTGAGTCGGGCCCGCAGGAAAAATTAGAAATATAAGTTGCATATAGTTGCGTACTCTCTTTAATTATTCGTGCAACTTTTAAAATTTTCTTTCCCCCTTCCCAGTACTGATTATCATCAACAGCCTGGTCCCTGTAATCAAACATATCATAAGGAACTACATAAACACTTCTTGAAGCAAATTTTTTAGGTATCCCTTTATTTGCCAGTTCGGTAAAAGAATTATATGGTCTGCCCACAAGAACAATCGCCATTTCTTCAGGGTGCTGCTTCAAATATTTAAGGAATTCATCTCCCATTGCAAAAAGTTCGTTTTGATAATCTTCCTGCATCTTTAAAGCATGCTGAAAAGCTCTTTTTACTTTATCTTCATCTTCAATACCCAATTGTTTAGCTACCGAAATAAATTTCTTTTCTTCTCGATTAAAGCCGTTTGCAAAATTAAAATACGGAGTTATGAACTTATTTTCGGGAATCAGATCTTTAAATCCTTGTTTTAAATAAAAAGGTTCCCCATATAGGAATACGCAGGTGCAGTTAAAATCCAGGCGATGATGATTCGTGCCGTTATTTGGCGGATCTTCGACATACATTTCAGATATTTCAGGGATAAAATAATAATCTGGATTTTTTTCAATTAAATCTGAAAATAAACCCAGGGATAACTGTGCAGGATAACATAAAGATGTATTCTCTCTTTCCAGACCCTTTTCATCAATTTTATCGGAAAGGATAATTTTAAATCCAAGTTTAGTAAAAAAGTTATAATATAAAGGATAAATAGTATGAGTATGAAAAGATTGATTTATACCGACAGTAACAGCATCTTCAGGAAGCTCAGCTTCCGGTGCAGATCTTTTAAATGTAAGAAAATGCCGTTTCTTTACATAATCATATTTATCGGTATCAATTTTGGTTTTACTTATTACATTGTAATATTTATTGCAGGCACCACCGAAAGGATATGTTTTACCTTCGACATTTATTAGATTGATTGAACAGGCAAGATCACATTTTTCCTTTCCTCCTACGCAGATGAAAGGTTTTTTGTAGCTTACTTCTCTTCCGGCGAGTTTTTCAAGGAAAAATTCTCCCGGTTCTATTAGGTCAAGGTCAATCTTTTCTTTTATTTCCAATGCAACACCAAAAGCACCCATTAATCCCGGTTCGGGAGGAACTATAATTTCTTTATTCGTTAAAGCAGCCATTGCAATTGGTATTGCTTTGTTGTAGCAGACACCGCCCTGCATAAAAATCTTTTTGCCTATCGGCCTGTTTCCCTTAACACGATTCACATAGTTCATACAGATTGAATAGACAAGTCCGGCAATAATATTTTCTTTATTAATATTTTCCTGCTGAGCAGTTTTAATATCGGAGCTTATAAAAGCAGAGCATTGATCACTGAAATTCGGCGGCATATCTCCGTTCATTGCTATTGGCTCAATATCGGTTACTTTTATACCAAGCGATTCATGGGCAGATTCCTCAATGAATGAACCGGTACCGGCAGAGCATGCTTCATTCATCGCATAATCGGCGGGTACTTTATTAACAATATAAGTATACTTTGCATCCTGACCGCCGATCTCAAAAATTGTATCCACTTCAGGATCGAAATAAACAGCAGCTGCTGCGTGTGCCACAATTTCGTTTACAATACCTTCGGTTAATGCGTGGAGCCCGGCTATCTGACGGCCGGAGCCGGTAGTTCCAATGCCGATAATATTTATTTTTTCGGGTATTTGTCTCAGTAATTCGGAATAGCATTTCCTGGAAGCTTCAACAGGATTTCCATGTGTATAAAGATAAACAGAACCAAGTATTTTGTTATCTGATTTTCTGATTACTACTGCCTTTGTAGTTGTTGAGCCCACATCAAGTCCGAGTATGCAGACATCGCCATCTTTTGCTTTCCCCTTTTCCATTGTTTTAAAATGGACTTTGTCTTTGAAATTTTTAAGAGGATGGTGAAATACGAAAGAGCTTTTTCTCGGAATAAATATATCATCAAAATCTTCAATTACATTTACATCATTTTCAAGTCCGTAAAGTGCTGCACCTAAAGCCTCGAAATAAGATGCTTCGGGAGGAATTTCAATTTCAGGAATTTTCTTTTTCAGAAAATCGATAACAACCGAGTTTTTTGTTACTCCCCCTGCAACCATTACTTTTCCCGGCTTTACCTTTTTCAGAAGATCTTCAACCTTTTCTGCCATCATTAAAGACAAACCGGCGGCAACTTCGGATTTTCTTACTCCTTTATTCAATGCATGGGTACAGTCGGATTTGCAGAATACCGAACACCTGCCAGAAACTTTAAATGGTTCTGCGTCTCTCGCTATGTTAACAACTTCTTCGAGACCAATATCCATTCTTTTTATCTGCTGAAGAAAGAATTCACCTGTCCCGGAGGCGCATTGATTCCGTGTTATAACGTTTGAGATTTTTCCTTCCTCATCGATAGTATAAACCATGAATGTTTCACCGCCGAGTGAAGCGACAGCAGAATAAGGTTCTTTGTTTTTATTCAGGAATGTAAAAGCATATTCGGTTGCTTCGGGTTCCGAGATGTTTGTAAACTTAACGAGCTTTCTGAATTTCCTGCCGGTTACAACTACCGGAACAGGTTCGATTGTGTTTGAAGGTAGGTAGTGAGGTTCAATTCCAAGCTTATCATTTTGAATTTTACCTTTGAGAGGTTTTTCATAAAAACTTTCCTTTTCAAAAGGAAAAGATTTTTCCTGAAAATCAGCCGGATTATTTTGCAGTAATCTGTTAGTTACAGCAAATTGATGAAGCTTTTCCTTAAAAATTTTTCTTGGATCTCCATTATGCGGTAAAGAAAGCGTATCTTCAATATTTATTAAATTGCCAGACTTTCTTAATCTGACAAAAGAAATGGAAGAAGCTCCAAGGCAAGCTCCTATTACCTGTTTGTCTCTGTGTATAATATCGTTCATCTATTACTCAACAAACTACAAAAATTATTGCCTTAATATCCAATCTTCTAATCGGAATGTCAATTGTTTGGATTAAAATCATATTGGCTGGAAAAGAACAGGTTTTTTAAGATATTGGCAGGGTACCATTGTAGTGGATGCAAATTTTGCATCCACTACAACACCAGGTTTTCAAAACCTTTTTCGAGTTCCCAATTGAGAGGATTTTGTTTTATGTACCTTCTGATATTAAATAATTCGTTTTCATTACGAATTATCCTATCATAAAACGACCGCTGCCAATAGAAATCTTGTTTCAAATTCATTGATTTAATTTGTAAGGAAACAGCACGTTTGAACTGTTGAATCAATTTGCTTAACTGCATTTTTGTCCTGTCAGGTGTAGGGGATGCAAAATTTGCATCCCCCACATCGTTGATAACGATTATGCCGTGAATATGATTCGGCATAATAATATAATAATCCAATTCAATATTTTTGTGTAAGGTTTCAATTTTTTCCAGCATTCATCCGCAATTTTTCCAACATTATTTAAAATCATTTTATCTCGTTCAACTTTGCCGAAATGATCTTTATAATCTTTAACGCATATGGTTACATAATACCATCCATCATTGGAATAATCATAATATTTGAGACGGTTAGGTCTTCTGGCTTGCATTGAATTTTCCCCTATGGTATTTTATAAAAAGTTATTTTTCGGTAGTGGACGAAAATTTTCGTCCACTACAGCTCATTAAATAAAGTTATTTTATCAATTTCTTTCACTATTCTATCCGTTTCGGTAAGGGTGACAATAATTTTTCGATAATGTTCGATCTCTTCATTGGTAAGTTGGCTTTTGCGATGAACTCTATATAAAAACCTTAAGCTCCGACCACATTTGTTTAAGTGTTTCTTTAGGCTTTTTACATAAATATATAACTTGATTATAGGCATATTGATGTGTAAAATATGCAACCTGTTCAACACTATTAAAATATTTTTTTAGAGTTTGGGAATCATATCCAATGGTAAGGACTACTTCACCTGAGTAATCATGTATTCCCCATATCCAATAATTGTTTCGCGGGCATATTGCATTGGGTAGGTTATATTTTGGTCCATAGTGATCAATTGCTCCTGCTATTCCATACCAGGAAGCGAGAATTGCACATTTTTTTCTTTCTTCCTGCGGCAGATTATAATATGCTTCTGCAACGGTATCTACAAGTTCTTTCCAGCCAAAACGATAGGCAAAATGAAGCGGCAGAGAAATACTCTCCCCTTTTTCCATTCGAAGTTCGTCCTGCAGACCTAGAGTCTTTGAATATTTTATGAATTGATCTACCGGAAGTATGGGAACTGCCAAAGGCATAAGTACTATGCCTGATATGGCAAGTATTGTTACAATTGCCCATTTCAGAAACCTAATACTGAACCTGTGTAAAAACCGCTCAACAGCGATCGCACCGGAGCTTAACAGGATGGGAAAAATGGGAACAACATAATAGAATTTTGAATTTTGAAGCATATAGATAAGAATAAATATAACTGCGGTCCAGCCCAGGAACCGATAATCTTTTATCTTCCTGCTGAAAGGAAGAAATCCTAATCCGCTTAACCATACCGGAAATGTGAACGGATTTAAACCGATAATTATTTGTGAAAGGAAAGCAAAAGGCGACAAACTAAGATTTTTATACTCAGTTGCGTTTTGCATAAATTCAAGAGTAGGCCAGCCATTATTAATTTCCCACAGAATATGGGGCAGGAACATCAAAAGACCGATCAAGCCGCTTAAATAAATCCATGGAGATTTCAGGATATGCCATTTTTTTGTTATGATAAGAGAAACCAGCAGCGAAAATCCAAGTACCAGGAATGTATATTTGTTTAGTAGACCAAACCCTGAAATAATTCCAAGCGTGATCCACTTCTTCGGTGAAGGTGCACGAATTGTTTTCAGGAATACCAGTAAAAAAAGTGTGCACAGCATTATGTCGACTGGATTCATGGAGAAGAAGCTGCTCAGAGCCGGGAATGCTAGTCCGAAGCATATTGATAATGCTGCAAGCGCCTGAGAGTATTTGCCGCCCCCGATTTCCTTTGCAACTTTCGCAGAAAGTAAAACCGTAAAAGCGCCAAATAGGCCTGACATAAACCGAAGACCAATTATTGTCTCGCCGAAAATGGTAGTGCTTATAAATGTCAATAAGGCTACAAGAGGAGGATGGTCAACATAACCGAAAGCCAAATGTTTACTGCATGCAAAATAGTAGAGCTCATCACCGAAGAATCCGTAATGACCGGCAGTGAATACTGTTAAAAGAAGAAAACCTAAAGCAGAGAAATTAGGTACTGTTAAGAATATCAGGAAATCACTCTTTATTCTTTTATAGTTCATTTTATATAAGACGGATCCTAATGCGAAATTTGAAATTTATTTAGAAAGACTATGATCAGCCTGAACATCTAATCCGTTCCACACTTTTTTAGCCGTCCATGGAGCATCGGGTTCAGTCCAAAAAGGATCATCAGCAGGCAAGCCTAAAGGAAGGAAGATGGCAGAACATAAATAAAGGCTTCCAGTTGTAATATAGAAATCGGCTAAATCAGGCTGGTGTCCGCAAAGCCCTATATTGAGCCAACCGGATTTTGTGAAAGTTCCGGGTGCATCAAGAGTCTTTTTTATTACTGCTGTTAATGCACATCTTACTTGAGCTGGTTTTAATGTATGGGGTAATTTATGTCTTAATGCCATATCTGCTAATTCCTGGAATGCACCTCCACGATAAACAATTGATCTTCCGTAAACAGGAAAGCTGCCGTCATCATTGATGGAGCGTTCCTGTATTTCCGCATACCTTGCGGTGATTTTTTCCAATTTTGGTAAAAACCAATTAAATGATTTATCTCTTTTACCCACAGCATCAAGTATACCGACAAGATAAGGTTGGATAACATAACTGTTATAATAATTCATGGCAAAGCTCATTCCGTCTGAGAACATTCCATCTCCTACGTACCAGTGTTCGGAAAATTCTCTTATTCCATATTCGATACGAACAGGATCGTATGGCAAATTGTACTTAGAGAAGAAAGCTTCAATCATTGCGGAAAAGAGGATCCAGTTACTATATACCGGTATTGTTGATCTTGTGGCTTTTAAAGCAGCAACGACATTTTCTTTTACATTTTTACTTAAATGTTCCCACAGCCAGGGACATCTGACAATAGCCAATGCAAAAAATGAAGCATCAACCAATGGCTGTGGACCGGACCATAGCAGGTAGTCGGTTGAGTTAGTATCTACAGCATTTGCTATACCTTTTAACGCCCACTCACGGTATTGATTACGAAAAGCAATTTCTTTTGGTGAACCGCCTTCACCATTAAGCCATGGTGCAATTCCGCTTAATGCCCGTCCAAATGCTTCAAGGTAAGCTACTTTTTTAGGATTTCCCGGATTATCAATTCTTTCCGAAAGTACATCCGGTATATTCTCTTTAAGTTTGCCAGCTGCAATATTTGATAACACAGGTTGTGCAACTTTATCCATATACTCTAACCACCGACCCCGGGCAGTTTCATGGTTTTTTGCCATTGCCGATACTGAAAGTATAGCAAAAATTATTATAATGTACATTGCTTTTATTTGAGCCGCTATTCTTTTTTTTATCATAAAAAAATATTTGTAAATAAATAATATTCTAATAAATTATTTAAACAATAATTTCAAAAATATTCCTCCAATAACACTCCTTGCCTGAAATCCATCTTTATGTGCTGTTTTTGTTTCATACCAATCGCTGAATGGAACTCTTTCGGGAGTGTTGTTTAAATATTCAGCTATAGTATGCATATAATTTTCAAAATCTTTTTTGTCGGGATACATTGATGCGGTCCATGTCATCCATTCAGGTTTAGTAAAATCTGCGCTGTTATCCAGAGGAAGTCCATATTTATTTAATTTTGTTTTATAAAATTTTAATTCCAGATCGAAAACCTTCTGAGGAAAAAGATTAAGGTTAAACAGCTTATCCCAAACAAGATTGTATTTCATGCTCCACGTTCCGGGCTTATCAAATGCTAATTTATAATGATCATCATCGAATGCCATCTTTTCCCATTTCTTCGCAAATCCTTTGGCAAGATTATGATATTCTTCGGCTTTTTTATTTATTCCGGCCATTCCACAAATTTTTGAAAAGCAGTCAAGTGCAACAATGGCTTTTACAGATAAATTTGTATTATGAGCAAGATGCCCCGTAAAATCATCCGTGCATAATTGGTTTTCAGGATCCAACCCTTTTTCTTTCAGATATTCCGCCCATTTTTCAAGGCTGCTCCAGTATTTTTCTGCATAATTTGTATTATTGTCAGCTCTGCATATTCCATAAGTAAGAATGATCATGTTACCGGATTCCTCTACCGGCATCTGGTTTTCTTCAGACTTTTCACCTCCGCCGTAAACCTGGCCGTTAGCCTTAGGATAAGTCCCGAGATCATGGGGAGCAAAAGGGAATTTCCACCTGGGCATAGCAGCATATTCAAAAACCGGAGTTAATAATGCTTTAAGAAGCTGAGGATTGAAATATAAGAAGAACGGTGCAGAGGGATAAATAACATCAACAGTACTGATGCATCCGTTGCTGAAATTTTCTTTTGGGAATAGCATTGGTGTTCCGTCAATATCTACTGCAAGTTTATGAGCTGCAAATGCCTGCCGGTAAGCCAAAGCGCAAATAGATGCGTAATCATTTCCTCCTTTTTCAATCAACGCTGATATCAAATTTTTATCAAATTCTTCACATTTATCCATTAATGTTTTGTAATTTTTAATTCTCTCATCAATAACATTATTTATTGATTTACCATTTCTTTTCCAGTAATCAGTTATTTTGCGGTGAAAAAACTCAATGGAATAAATATCATCATAGGCAAGTATTGAATAGACTTCTTTTGTTTTACTTCCTACTTTTCCAAGATGAAAAGTCAAAGCCTGAACAGGCCAGCCATCATTCCCCTGGCGCGGTATATTAAAATCATCTTCATCCGGCAAAGTATTTTTATTAATAAAATCATTTCTTACTTCATCGGCAGTAGATATTGCACTTTCAGGATTTTGATCTTTAGGAGACACCAGGTAAACATATCCCCAATCAATTCTAAGATCATCACCGCTTTTTTCAAGAACTGGCTGACGGGTTGAACCCATTTTCATTGCTATTCCATTTTTGAGTTTTAATCTTCCCCAATCGACTTTCTGATTGGCAGTATTCAAACATAGTTCGGCACAATTATCCACATAAACAGAAACATCATGTTGATTTCCATCAATCGAATTAATCTGCCAAGTTATATACGATGCATCTTCGGAAATAAGGTTTAATGAATCGGGTAGTAATGGAGTTGTAAATAAAAGTTTTAATTCTATTCCTGCATCGTTAAATATAAATATTGTTTGAGTAGGATTTACAATGGTCCGCTTTAATTTTAGAGCTGGTATTGAACCGACATTACTTCCAAGAATACGATAAGTTTTATTATCGATTTTAATCATTGAAAATATACTCATTGTACTACCGGTCCAATGCCGTGTATAATCTTGAGTCGGATTATTAGCAAAGGACCAGATACTGAAGTAAGGGCTGCTGGTTATAAGTGGAACTGCGGGTGGTCTGGCAATGGAACTTTGAGCCGTACTTAAACCCGGAATAATACAGAGAAAAAAAATAATGATATCAATAAATGTACTTTTCACAATAAATCCTTAAAATATTTAATGCAGATAAATAAATTTCAAAAAAGTAACCGGAATTTACAGTTCATTTATTTAATTATTGATTCTATATTATAACTGCCTGAACCAACTTTTACTACCTGAAAATTATTTTCAAATTTATCAGTTTGGACATAAGCTAACTTATTAGGTTCATTGTCATTTATCTTAATTTTGCCAGGTTCAGAAGCAGGGATATATATTTCCGCTGTAGTATTAACAGGAACAACTACATTCATTATTAATTTATTTCCTTCCAGTTTCCAAGAAGAAGCAGCTTTACCATTCATTGTATTAATTGAAGCATCTACATAGTTAATTTTATCTTTCGATATCTCCGGTTTAATGATGATATGTTTATAAGCAGTTCCTTCAGATTTTATTCCGGCCATATATTGGAACATCCATTCACAAACCGACCCGAATGAATAATGATCAAATGAATTCATGCCTGCATCTTGGAATCCTTTTCCTTTTGTATAGCTGTCCCACCTTTCCCAGATCGTAGTAGCTCCGTTCTCAATTTCATAACCCCATGAAGGATATTTTTTATTTAGCAGCAATTGATATGCAGTTTCAGTATAACCCGTTTCGGACAGAGACGGAAGTAAAGGCTTAACACCGAGAAAGCCGGTAGTAAGATATCCGTTATTTTCTTCTATTAATTGATTTAGATACTTACCTGCAACAGGTATAAGACTATCTGGAAGCATATGCATATAAATGGCATTTGCATAAGCAGTTTGAGTATGGCCGGAAAATCCCCTGCTACCGTCAACATAACCTTCGCCGTTTCCGTAAGCTGCCGCATTGCATTTCAGCTTTCCATTTGGAGCTACATAATGTTCAAGAAAAGCTTGTTTAATTTTCTTGAATAAAGATGCATAGTATTCCGCATCTGTTTTGTTGCCAACGGCATTTGCCATCTCTGACATAAGAGAAGAACAATATCCGTAATACATTGTAGCAAGCATATCAGGCGATGTTTTTTTGCCGATTGACAGCCAATCACCGAATCCCCCCTTGGGACCAATATCTGCGAATGCACCCTCAGGAAAATAGTATTTACCTTTTGCCCTCTTTTCAAGGAAAGACATAAACCTTAACATATTAGGCCAGAATTTATCTACAATTTCAGTGTCATCATAAGTTTTATAGATTTGGTACGGACATATTATACCTGCTTCCATCCATCCGGGTGAAAAACCATTGGAGCCAAAACCGGCAGGTGAAGGAGCAAAAAACGGGTAAGCTCCATTCTCAAGCTGTGAATCATTAAGATCTACCAGCCATTTAGAATAAAAAGCTGCAACATCCATATTTAAAGTTGCAGAACTTATGTATACCTGGGCATCACCTGTCCATCCTAATCTTTCATCTCTTTGAGGACAATCAGTCGGGATATCAACAAAGTTTGATCTTTGGGTCCAGACTATATTACTGTATAATTTATTAACCATTGAATCGCTGCATTCAAAATGTCCTGTTACACGGGTATTGGAACCTAACACAAGCCCTGTAATTAATCCGGTATCCGGTTTATCTTTTAAGCCGCTTACTTCAACATATTGAAACCCATGATATGTAAAATCGGGAATCCACTCTTCACCTTCAGGATCTCCTTTTAGTATATAAGTATCAGTTGCCCTTGCCATCCGGAGGTTCTTTGTCATTAAACTGCCATCCGGGTAGAGCATTTCACCATAACGAATAACAATTGTATCTCCAGCATCCCCTTTTATTTTTAGTTTTGCAACACCGGCAAAATTCTGACCCATATCAAAAATATAATCATTTTTAAACTTTCTTATTGATTTGGGCTTAATAGCACCGGTTATCCGAACCGGAACACCCGGTGAACATTCAAGATTTCTTCCGGTTGTATCAATGATCTCTGCTTGTTTCCATGAGCTATCCTTAAAACGCGGTCTATCCCAGTTCCTGAATTCTTTTCGTGCATCATAAGTTTCACCTTCCAGAATATCAGACTCAACAATGGGACCGTAATTAGCTTTCCAGGTTTTATCAGTAGCGAATGTTTCGGATGTACCGTTTTCATATTCAACTTTTATCTGTGCTATTAGAGCCGGAACATCTCCATAGAAACCTTTTACCCGGGGTAGGTGATTTAATAATGCATATCCTATATAACCGGCATACCATCCGTAAGATAGAATTGATCCTAAAACATTTCTGCCCGTTTGTAATTTATCTGTTATATCATAAGTCTGGTAATAAACACGTTTATTATAATCTGTCCAACCCGGAGTTAAATAATCTCTCCCTATTCTTTTTCCGTTTATATAAAATTCATATAAACCTAATGCAGAAACATATAAACGTGCATCTTTAATTTTTTCTTTGATATTAATTGTTTTTCTCAGATATGGTGCAGGAGGAAGGTGATATACCTTTCCTTTTCCGAGATAGTTCAAATCCAGCCCAATCCATTTTCCTTTCCAATCGTATTTATTCAGCAGTCCCATTTCCCATTTTGCAGTCTGGCTCCATTTACTCGAATTACCATCCTTATCCCAGCTCATTACTTTCCAATAACAAACCTCACCTGAATGCAGAGGCTTTCCCAGGTATTTAATCTGATAAGTTTTATCTCCCATCATTTTTTTTGAATCCCATAGATCCGCATTACCGGGAGATAATTTTTCAGGAGTGCTGGCTACTAGTATCCTGTAAGCAGTCTGCTTTTGTCCAAAATCATCCGATTCCAGAATCCAGCTCAATCTAGGGTGCAAATTGTCTATTACAGGATTCCTTTTATACTCACAGCGCAAACGGCTTACTTCAATGTTTTTAATAAAGATGCTGCAGGATGAAAACAAAATAAAAAAAGATAACAAAAATATTACGATTGTAATATCTCGCGATTTTAAAAACAGATTACTAGTTTTTAATCTGGTATTTATAAAGAGATTTTTTAATGCTTCGGGATTTTTGTAGTTCATAGTGAGTTTACACCTAGTATAAATATTCTATTTAATAATAGTATAACTAAAAATAGTCTTAATTTTTTTTATTTCCATGAAGAAAAAGGATTTTATGTTTGCGCCAAGTGTGGAATTATGACATACTTGATGTCAGCAGGAGAAACGGAATAATGAGTTCCTGATTTTTAAAGTACATACGGAATTATTTATCTGCGTGTTGCAGTTACCGAATAAACCATCGGGATCTTATTCTCAAGATGTTTTATTCTGTATTTACCTGGTTCAATTTCTATTGTATTATTGAAACAGTCATAAGGGGAGTAATCAAATTCGTTGAAAGAATTAATCTCAAGATTATTGTTTATTAAGCTGTTTATAACTTCGCTGATGCTGTGGTTCCAATTAACATATTTTTGAACTATCTTAGAATTTTTATCTGCATAAGTCCCTTCAACAGATTCAATTATAGGGCCTGAATTGAAATAACGATATTCGATAAATTTGAAATTATCATCAAACATCCAGACAACCGGGTGAAATTCTACGAAAATAAGTTTCCCGTTAGGTTTTAAAAATCCTGATATAATATTTCCCCATTTATTTAAATCAGGCAGCCAGCCAATTGTACCATAACTGGTAAATACAATATCAAATTCATTGTTAAGATGCTGAGGCAAATCATAAATATCACAGCAAATAAAATCAGAATCTGATTTTGTTGCAGCAGCAAGTTCTTTTGCTCTTTCGATAGCTTTATCGGAAATATCTACACCAGTTGATTTTGCTCCCATCCTGTTTAAGGAAATTGTATCCTGTCCGAAATGACATTGAAGATGCAAAATAGTTTTACCCTTAACATCACCAAGCAAATCAACTTCTATACTATTTAATGAATTTCGTCCCTTGATAAAACTTGCTTTATCATAAAAATCAGAATTGAAATGAATATCGGTTTTAATATTCCAGGCTTTTTTATTAATGTTTTTGTAATCTATTTGTTCTTCCATAATTAATTAATTGATTATAGTATTATCAACTTAGAAAATTTAAATAATATCTCAAACAATTTGAACTTTACACTATACCTAAGAGTATAGAATATTCATAAACTTAAGAGTAAAAAGCGGAAAGATTTTAAGGAAGGGAAGAGATAATCTTTTTGATTAAATAGTCAGGATTCTCTATAAAAAAAGAGCTGCTAATTATAACAACTCTTTTTAAATTTTACTATCCTAAGATTTTAATCAAAAATAATAATTGAAACCCATCATTGCTTTAATAACAAACTTTGGCTGGTTGATAGCTTTATCTGCATCTGAATAAGTGAAATTTTTTCTCCCGTTAATTATCTCACCATCCGGCCCGTAGGATGTATCATGTCCTTCTATTATGCTGGATAAATAATAATCGACACCTGTAGTTAAAACAAGATCCAATCTTCTTGTTAATAGAAAATTACTTTGAACACCGGCACCTAGTCCCCACTGATTGCTGTTGATAGTAAAGAATTCATTCCCGTCTATAAATTCGAAATCCGCGGTAAACTGTGAATATCTTGGGCCAATGAAAAAGAAGGATTTAGGGAGAGAATAAATTTTCATATGGAATAAAAAATCCATCCTGAAATCCCATACATACCCGCTTTTTTCTGGAACACCATTGGTTGCATCATTTATAAAGATTACTCTTGCATCTAAAGGATTACCCGGATTAACACTTGTATACTCAACACCAAATCGGATAGATACAGGAAAATCCTGTGCAAAATTTGATATAGTTAAATTTCCCTGAACTCCCAAACCGCTGTTATACCCAAAGTTTATTCCCCCTGATAAATAGGGATTAATCCCGATTGTTTGTGCTGATATGCCTGTTTCCATTATAAAAAACAATGAACAAAAAAGTAATATTTTATTCATATCAACTCCTTCTTTAATTAAAAATCCTAACTGTATTCCTGTTTTATACAAATCGGTTATACTTGAAAATGTCAGAAGATAAATGTAACTATTTAAGAATATTTAAATATTTTAGCTTTAAAATATGCTAATATAAAAATTATTTTTTTTGTGAATTATTTAAGAACACACAAACAATGCCATGCCCATTTTAATTAGAAAACAGACATTTCCTAATATTTAAATCCATTTTTTACGTGAAGATTTTTTGCGGTGGGGGAATTTTCTTCCAGTTAACCGGATATATTCTTTGGGGATTGTTTTAGGATTTAATGACTTTCCATGCATCTACTATCGATATTTGTTTCCTTGTTATTTCTGAAATATCATTTGCTGCATCAGATTGATCCCGAAAATGTGGAAGTTTATTATGCGAATAATTTGTATGATTTTGAAAATTATCCCATAAAGTTGAAACAAGATATCTCAAATTATTATTATTGTTTTTTGAGAATATTTCTGCGAGCATTCCATTAGATTCCCACATTCCCGGCAGCCATATTTCCGACTGCATTTTTTCAAAGTGTTTAATTTTGTCCGGTTTAACAGTGCAGTCAGCGATTCTTAAAAGATTTCCACTTTGGACGGCTTCTTTTAAAGTACCGGCTTCACCTTCCATGTTGAATATCCTTGTGAAATATTCCACAAATATTTCACTGTAAGTGTTAGTTTGTTTATTATCCTTAATAATTTCTTCATGAAGATCTTTCATAAAAACTTCAAGAGAATCTTTGTTTTCCCAGAAAGAAATTAAGCATGCAATATTTTTATTTTGTAAATCCCAGCCGCCTGTTTGTGCTATGAAACCCTTAGCCCCTGAGGTTCTTTCCCATTTTTCCTGTGCCTTGGAAAAATTTTGTCTTTCATTTTTCTTTACTCTGCAGCCAATCCATTTAATATACATTTTGAGTCTTCGCAATATTTTTATTTTATCGGTGTTACACTATAACCATCTGATTGAAGCAGGGCAACGAGACCATTTTCTCCTTCCATGTGAAGAGCGCCGACTGCAATGAAGCAGGATTTTTCTTTTATCATTTTTTCTATTCTTGGTACCCATTTTTCATTTCTGTCAATTAATAATATTTGTTCAAATTCCTTTAATTCCGGTGAAGCCTTTATCATAAGATTATAAAAGTTTTTAAAATCCATTTTTTTGTAAGCATCAATTAGTTGAGAATAGAGCAGTCTGTCTTCATTAAAATCCTTTATAGTTTCCAATACCAGCTCTGCCTGTTTTTTAAATGGAATTTTATCAATAGAATTCATCTGTTCCTTAACGCTTTCAAGACCTGTTAAATCTATATTATATTTCTTAGCCATTTGTACAAATGTTAATTCATATGATGCTAAAGGTTTATTAATCATTTTGGGAAGAATAAACTGTACAAGGAAAATGGGTTTTAATCTTTGAAACTGATCAAGCTGTAGATTTAGAGAATCATTAAAAAATCCCGACAATTGTTTGTAATCAGTTGAATCAAGCAAGTCTTTAAGACTTTTATCATCCGGCATAAACATTAGCTGCTGTGTTTTTGTTAAGAAGCCGGGATCGTCCATATCCACTTCCAGCGCTATTTCATCACAGGATTTAAACTTATCCTCAAGACTGTCTATAAAGAAAAAATCAGATTTCGGAATCAAATGCACAGTGCCAAATAAGTAGGAAGGTTTTTTTAATCCATTCCCCGTCACCTTCCAAAAAATAGATGTGTTATTATCCTGTGCATGAATAGGGAAATTCACAGCAGCAATAAAAACAATAGTTATAAACAGTACTAAAGAATTAAACTTTTTCATTTATCTCCTTTTATTTAAACTGAGTAATTATTCTTCATTAAATTTTTCTAATTCTTTCAGGTTACTTTCAATAATTTTGAATCTTCTTGACAAAATCAATTGATAAGAAATAAAAGCTATTACATACGAAATTATAACAATACTAATTGATAATATTGTAAAGAATAGAGGATAATCCAACAGATTTATATTACGTATGAATCTTACACCCAATAAAATAAAAGAGGGGATTACCGGGGGAATTACAAACAAAAATATTTTAAGGAATTTATGTGATGCTTTTTTATAATTTAAAATTGTCTGTTTTGTATCTACAATACTCCGGGAAAATAAATTGATAGTATTTAATTTTTTAATGGATGTAATTGAAAAAGCAGAAAGTGAACCTAAAAAAATTATCATGAAAATACCCGGAATAAGAAATCTCATGTCTGACATAAAGCTATAAGTACAAATAGATATGAATATCAGGAAAACTATGAACTCAATTAAACTAAAATATTCCCATTTTAGAAGACTTTCTATTTCACCACTGGCTTTTGCAGTAAAACTATTTTTTAAAAGCTGTTCATTAAGCGAAATATTTTTTTCTAGAAAATTATTCTGTTCTTTCCATATCTTTTTTAATTCTTCCAATTCCATATCAACTCCCGTTGTTAACTTATTTATTACTATTAAACCGGCCTTTTAATTTTAATTTTATCCGGCTGAGCTTTGTAGCTACATTTGTTTCTGAAATTCCGACAATCACGGCTATTTCACAGTATGATAGATCTTCCAGGTAAAGAAGTATTATTGCTCTCTCCAGGTCATTCAGTTTGTAAATTAAATCATAGAGCTTTTTAAGATTATCATCGAATTCTGATTTATCATCCGGATCCGGTATTTGATAATGGCTTTCCGATAACTCCACTTCGCGTATTTTTCTTTTTACTTTTCTTAAATTTGAAATTGCGGTATTTAAAGCAATCCTGTAAACCCAAGTGCTCATTTTCGATTTATAATTAAACTTCGGATATGATTTCCACAGTTGAATTAAAATTTCCTGCCTTAAATCATCCCTGTCATCAATATTATTTGTTACTACTGTCCAATTATAAGTCGAATAAATTCAATTGGTTAGAGGGAGCATAGGTTTTAGATTCGTAATCAACATCGTTTATAAGCTGTAAAATCGGGCTTTTTTCAAAAATTGATACACTTAAAATCTGTAAAAAAGTGTAGAGTGACAAATTTATATTTAATCTTTTCTTTACAATGGCTACCAGTAAATATACTGAGACAGCAATCCATATTTGTGTTTTAACTGCATTGGGAGTTGTACCATAAAAAGATTTAATTCTTAAATGCTGTTTAATCCATTTAAAGAATAATTCTATTTGCCATCGTTCTTTGAAAATTTTAGCAATCAATAAAGTCTTCAATTGAAAATTATTTGTAAGAAAGACAAGACGCTTATCTTTTAGTTTATCGTA
>CAVRQC010000005.1:0-83906 GCA_963723205.1 uncultured Ignavibacteriales bacterium | reverse complement strand
AGTGATTTTTAATTCTTCATCTAATATTTTCAAATTGTCGAACTTATTTAAAAATGGGAGTAGACTTTTTGAAAATATTTCCTTTATAGTTGACGTATAATAAGAAACTAGCAGAACCAATGCTTGATTGTAAATTGTCCTATATTGAATACTGATGGAATTATTATTCTTTATATTTTTTAATGATTTTAAAGCACTTTCTGCTAAAAGATAAGGATTACTTATACTATGTAATTCATGCAATTTTTTATTTAAGTTTTCTAAAGTATCAATCGAATAATCTAAAATGAACCAATCGAACTTCAACAAAGTTTCTACTGAAGATATATTTGCAGTGAAATTGCTTTTTAATGAATTTAATTCCTCAATCATATTTAATCTCTAAATTGCCAAGTACGTAAAATGCTATCGGCTTAAATTACCAATCTACAAATCGTAAAATGTCCCCAAGCCATACTTTGAAAGTGGTCTGTGAATAACAAATTTATTACTGCATCACCAGCAGAACCTATTATTGGAACTGCTTGAGAAGTTGTTTTTTTAGAAACTTGAATTTCATATCTTGATGCATTTTTTGTTATTAACTGAACAAAGATTGGAGCACCTTCTTCAGTTAATCCTTTTTCAGTAATAAATTTAGCTACTTCAGGAATTGTTTTTGCTAAGGTTCTCTTACAACATAGTAACCAGTTTCGACACTATTCGCAAAAAAAAGAAAACTCATATTTTTGATTTTATCCCTAATTCAGAAATAAATACATTATCTTTCTTCGATAGTGTTTTTTCTAAATCTTGCTCGAAGGGATCAATAAAATTTTTAATTCGCGAAATAAAAAATGTTTTTGAGTTAAATAAGTTAATTAGACATGTTTGATCCGGAAAATTCTCAGTATAATTATTTTGTTTCTCTCTAAAACAAAATTTATTTTGAAATTGATCCAAAATGGATTCTGGAACATCATTGGTATTTTGAGTGGAGAGAATGATAGCAGTATTGAACTTTCTAGCTTCTCTTAATAATTGTGTTAAGATACTTAAAGTCCTAGAGTTTTTCATATCTAAGATTTGATGTGCTTCATCTATAACTAAGATTCTAAAATAATTGGTAATTGGAGACAATAGAAAATTTTGGAGTATTGTTGTGATATATCTCCTATTTAAATCTTCATACAATTTATTTCCTGAAATAATATCAATATGAGCATAATTTTCATCTTTCAACCATGATGGTAATCCATCCTTGATTAAGCCTAAATTTTTAATTTTTACAATCTTTTTCTTAATAGCTACTATTACATCAAATAAGTTAGGCCTCTTTGCATTTTTCAAATTATTTAATTCATTTAATTTTTTATCTAAATTAAATAAAATAAGATCTAAAGAAACTTCATCAGATTTAATTTCGTCGAATAAGTTAAATATTTCTTCCTCTTGTTGAGAAGAAATATTCGGCAATAACAAAGACAAATAATCAGGAGAAAGAAATTCACTTGAGAATTCAATTCGCTTTTCTTCAACTTTACTATTCTCGACATATAAAGAAGATTTTCTTAACAAATTTAATTTTGATTTGTTTGAATAATTTGTTAATGAATATTTATCATTACTAAATGGAAATAATAACTTTGAGTATTCTTCATGAGGATTGATTATAGTAATTTTAAATAAATTAACTAAATTTTTTACTAATAAGGCAACTAATCTAGTTTTTCCACTACCAGTTACGCCGGTTACCAATGTATGTTTTTTAAAGGTATTTAAATCCATATAGGCATTATTCTTAAATGGATAAATCATTTTTCCAATTGAAAAAGGTATAAAATCTCCGATTGGTCTCTCATCAACTAAACCATAAACATTTTTGATTAAATCATAATCCATCAAATAAACTATCTCAAAAGGATCTGTAGTATAAAAATCAATTGTATCGGCTGTAGGAGAAAATTGATTTAATTTTTTATCAATTGAAAAATTGCCTAAAATTTTTGCAGTAACGAACTTTCCATAACTAGGATTTGTAGATTTATTTAATAATTCCGAAACTTTTTCCTTAGCTGCTGAAGATATAAAATATAATTTGGGATCATTTAAGTAATACTCTACATCTATAGATTTTACTAAAGCTAAAGTATATTGACCTTCAAGTGACTCTATACCAACAATACTTCCAATCAGTACTTTTTCGTTTTTTTGAACAAGAAATTTTATTTCTCTTTCCCCTATAATCTCAGTAATAACCCCAATAAATTTTCCTATTTTATTCATAATCTTTACTTACGATGAATTCTAAATTATCTTCGACACCTAAAGCTAATTCAAAAGATTCTTTTTTAGATAAATAATTATCAAAAACTTCAAATCTAATAAATCTCCCGTCCTGACCTTTTTTAATATAGAAATAAGAATAACTTTCTTCTGTATTTAAAGGTGAAAGTATAATATATGGCCAACCATGTGTATTAAAATGAGTGGAAAAAAATTCATTGTTATTTAAAAATAAATAATCATTTGCAAATAAATCTCTATAATTTTTATTATTTACGTATAGATCAAAGTCCTTAATTAAATCTGCATCTTTTGTAAAATCTTCATATGCACCAATTAACTGCCATTTATTTTTATTAGCTATCTTTATCAGTTTAATAAGTGATTGGTAAGATCTTTTTTCTAAATTTATGATTGAGCCTGATTTTGTCTTCAAATTTGGTTCAAAGTTGATTTTATGATCAAATATTATTAAAAGATTCGAACCCCTTATTTTTTCTGATTTATTGCTATTAAAAAAATCGAATCCTACCTCCAAGCTGTAAATTTGCTTACATAATTCAACAAACTCTTTCATAGTTATTATTTTATCAAAATACAATTTATTTACTTCTGCTTGGATCAGATTTTCTTTAGAATATATTATTTCTTTTTTATATTCTATTACCGTCTTGATTTTCCTTATAAATGTAGCTGGAAAATCGGGAGGATTTTTATAATCTTTTTCTTTTATTTGATCAATAGAGGTCTTTACTAATATATAATCAATATTTTTTCTATCAGAAAATTTATTGAAATCCTCTTCTGATATTTTTTGTGCTTCTTCCTTTAATATTTTTGCTTTTTGAAAAAGCACATCATTTACAATTGGGCTAAATAAATCAAATTGTTCCATTTTATGAGTTGTAAAATTCTGTAATACTTTCTTCCAATTTGTTAGTTGTTGCTTGAGCTAAATCTATGTAGGTATATACATCCAATCTAACTTCTGAACAAAGTCGATGCATATTACTACCGTTCATATAATCCTTTAATGTTCGTAAAATATTTTCTTTAGCATTCCTAACTAAAAAAGATCCTTTACCAGTTTTAAGATTAAAAACATCAAACAAAACATATTTATTTTTAAGATCTTCTTTTTCAATCCCTTTCTTATAAGCATTATTAATAATTATTTTTTTGAGATTTTCTATATAATCCCTAGAACCAAGTCTTTTAATAAATTCCTCCTTTAATCTAGGATTTTCAATTTTATTAGGTTTTATTGATTTTAGGAATTTAAATCTTGACACTTTTTTATGTTTTAAAACTTCAACAACTTTTTTCATATCATTTTTTAGATTTATTCCTCCTAAATCATCATCAATTTCATTAACAACTACATCTAAATATTTTTTAATAAAATCTTCATCTGAAATTGTGATTAAATGATTAGAATTTATCGATATATTCTTTTGATCAAATAATACACTTAAAAGATATGTAAGTGTCCCTTCAAAACTCCTCACTTCCTGAGAAAAATAAACATATTTATATAATAATACTCTTGAAACCAAAAATTGGAATGCAGACTCAATAAAAGCGGAATCCAAACATAATTCAACATCATCATCTCTATATTTTTCCTGATCAATTTTACTAGTCTTTATCAAACTTAACCCATTAACATAATTTATTATTTTGTCTTTTATTAGCACAACTGGTAAATAATTGATTGCTGCTGTATCCCTTAAAATATAGTCTAATCTGTCTAAATCAAGTTCTGATGAAAGTAATTGTTGTATTGCCCTCTTAGGCCATTGAAAACTTGAGTTTTCAATAGCAAGTTCTCCCACCATTTCAGAATCAATAAGACTAGCAATTCTTAATAACGAATCACCCGATAGTCCCAAATCACTATCTATAAATTCCCTTAGAGGTTTAAAATAATCACTATATAAAAAAATAGGTATTATTCTCTCCTCATGAGTTAATCCGCGTTTAGATTCCCCAGTCGAAAGTAGAGCCCTTTCTGTTGCATGAGCTATTGGTAGATGACCACAATCATGAATAGTAGCCGCAACTATTAATTCTTTTAAATCATTTTCATCAAATTTGTTGTATGAATGCTTATTAATTAAATCACAAACAATTATACATTTTGCAATAACACCTACAGTATGCTCGAATCTTGAGTGTATTGCATGCTCCCATTCAGGTTTTATCTGGTGCAATAGACCTAATTGATTTCTTTTTTGTAAATTCTGAATTGGTAAAAAGATTAAAATTTTATGAACATTCTTTTTTAATAAGATTTGTTCCAAATTGCCTGGTTCTATATTTAACATTTTGCGAAAATCATTTAATTCATCTAATAAGACTTTTTTTGCTACTTCTTCTGTCATTTGTTGAATATTAAGAATTAATTTATGATTATTTGTGCTTTTTGATTTTTAAAAATTCTATCAAATTGGTTCCCATTTGAACCCAAAAAAGATATTTCTGGGATGAGATCAAATTTCTTATCAATATTTGCAATATTAAATAAATTTAGATTTGCATTCGAAAATTCCTCCATAATATATTCAGCGAACGCTTTTTCTTCTTCCACTTCTTTATTATTAACAATATTTTTAACCTTTACTGTTTGTTCAATTCTATTTGGTAAGGAGAAACTAAGTTTAATATTTTCCCCTGTGCATATAGGATATAATCCAAGAATTTTATCTTTAATTTGATATATCGGATCGCATTTTATAATTTTACCTTTGCTATCTATGCTATCCTTCAATTCATAAAAAATTTCGAGAAACCAATCAGTATTTCCAGTTATAATTTTTGCATTCTTTACAAAAGATAAATTAATTTCATCTCTCTCCCATTCTTGTAATTCATCTGCTATTCTTAATGCTTTACCAAATTTTGATAAATTAAAGCTACCATTAAAATTTGGAAACATTTTTCGATCGTGAAAAGCCATATTAATACAAATATCGCAAATTTCGTCAACTTTTGATTGCCAATAGGTCTCATTATTTTTCCATTGATTTATGATAGGCCGCAAGAATAACACTACGGAAGATTTACAATGAGGTGCATCGAATATTCCGCTTCCCGCAATTGTAGGATTAATTATATTTTTGTAAGTATATTCTACTTTATAAAGTATTTTCTTGTCTAAATTTCCGTTATTAATTTTCATTAAATTTCCCCAAATATCTAGTATATCAAGCAGATTTTCGGGTTCTTCGATTTCAAAATCTAAATTACCAGTAGAGTTTAGATACTCCTTGATAGTAGAATCGGTTAGTTTTTTTGCTACTTTCTTGAATTGCTGAATTGGATATGCTATATCATGAAATATTGTTGCAACAGACAAAAGCCTAAACTCTTTATCCCTATGTTGAGGCTCATATTTTTCTAAAATATAATTTGCTAACAAAAAATTACGAACTGTATGACTCAAATGATCCCTTATTCTATCTTTTTCATTTAAAGAAGATGCAACTTTAAATACTTTCTCCAAAGGTTCAAATATCTTAACTAACTTATTCTGATCGAGTTCTGGTAAATGTAATTCTGCAAGTGATTTTTGAGCTAAATTTTCCAGAAAGTCTTTTGCATTTTTTCTTATTTTTTCACTATCATAACCTTTTAATGAGGCAAACCATTTTGTTAAAGGAATAGTTATATCTTTATCAAGATTAGGGTTTTTCGATAAATATTCTATCAATAAAAAATTGTCTATATCATTTTCAGCATTGATCATTTCAATACCCCAAATTCTATGATAATATATTAAAAACTATCAAATTATAAAATAATAAATTAAAATTTCTAATTGCTATTTATCTAATCAACTCATTATCCATTCCCCATAAAAATATATAGAATCATTACAAATTAACTCCATTTTATAATAATTGGCAAGAAATACAGACAAATAATAAAAAAAGATAAGGTGGGATTCTCTAATAATGTAGTTAATTATTTAATGAAAGTTTTATTTAGTAAAACAGCAAAGCTGTGATTGGAAAAGTATAAATAACTCCCCTATAGGAACTTTTTTTAGCTCATTTAATAATTCTTTTCTTTAAAAATAGTTAATGTAATTTTCTAAACTCAAAAATTTTTAGTTGCAAAATTTCTAAATTCTAAACAACAACTGAAGTAGTAATGAAAATCTAAAGTCACCCAAATAATTTTTTAAGTTATAAATAGTATTTTATTATTTTTCCTTGTTATTTTCTAGTATTATTTGTAATTATATATATTACAAGCAGTTATAGGTTTTTTCTTCACTTATAATATTTTCATATTTCATTAAGTTATAAATAGTATTTTATTATTTTTTGAATTAACCAAAAAATATCCAACTTTTGATTCGTTTATAAAAGTATTTAAACAATAATAAAGTTAAATAATGAGAACAAGTTTTAAATCAAAATACTACGACTTTAATAAACTATATAATAAATTATTAAAAGAATCGAAGGTGAATGAATTAGCAGTCTTTAAGAAAAATGCCCTAAGATTTGGTAAAACTAAATTCGAATCTTTTTTTGATAATATCACTAAATATGGAAAATTTGAAAATGCACTTTACAAATCAGATGGAAGATTACAACTAGTACTTGATTATGAACGTATACTTTTAAATTTAATAGATATAATTGCTGACCAGTCCTATGTCTATTATCATAAAAATAACAGTAAATTCAATACATTAAGTATTGATAATAAATGGACTTATCAAAATCAAATCAATAACACCATCAGATTCTTAAACTCTTTAATCTTTGCTCTAACTGAAAAAAGAGATTCATCATTTAGTAATATGCTTTTTATAAGAAAAGAAGCCATTGATTTTCACAAGCAGAATTTGGCAGCTATTGAAAAAGCAAAAAAATTATATGGAAGACCTTTATCGCCAAAAAAGAAAATAATTTATAACAAAATTGACGAGTACTATCAAGATTTAATAAATAATTCGACTTCAAAAATTGGAAAGTATAGAGAAGCTGTAAAATTATATTGGGAGGAAGAGTATAATTTTTATCCTATCAATGATGAAGACATAAAACTTTATAGAAGTTATAAGAAATACAAAAAAAATCATTCCTGAATTCCACTATCGGTTAGTACATTCTTTTTCAAACCTTAACTAAGATATTATTTTCGCGTCATAATTTTTTGATCATTTATCGACAACGTAAGTGATATAACATTTACAATTAATATTGATATAATTTTTAATTGCCCTAAAATATCCTGGAAATGTTGTAGTGATTACAGTGATAAGTAATGATTAAAAATTATGTTCGAGATTAAAATAAAAAAGGCTGAATTTTATATTTATATAAGAAAATATAATTAAAAATTTGTCACTCTTAAATTGTGACATAGATAATGTTCAACAGTTAAATTTTTAGAAGAACGTCCTAAGATAACTAGAATGAATCATAAGTATGGATACAAGAAATCAAATATTGACAAAAGATGAAATAATGAAATTACAGGAAATTTATTATAAAATTTATAATGAAAGAATTTCTTTTGATGAAGCATCTCAACTATCTGGAAATTTATTGCAATTATTTAGAACATTATTAAAAATAGCCAGGGCTTGATAAATGAATATATTTTAATTATTTCTGTACCCAACTTAACTAAGGTTTTTTAATGGAATACAAATATTTTATATATTGTAGAAAGAGCAGTGAGAGTGAAGATAGGCAAATTAGGTCTATTGAAGATCAACTAGTTACTTTAAAAAAGCTTGCACAAGAAAAGAAATTAAATGTTGTCGATATTTTTAGCGAATCAAAATCAGCTAAGAAACCAGGACGGGAAAAATTTAATGAGATGCTTCAAAGAATTCATAATAAAGAAGCAAATGGAATAATTTGTTGGCAAATTAATAGATTAGCACGTAATCCTGTAGATGGTGGAAATATTCAATGGATGCTTCAACAAAATGTAATTTCACATATCCAGACATATCAAAGTAATTATTATCCATCTGATAATGTGTTAATAATGAGTGTAGAGCTGGGAATGGCGAATCAATTCATCCAAGATTTAAGAGTAAATACAAAGAGAGGATTAGTTAGAAAGGCGGAACGGGGATGGTATCCTGCCCATAATCCGATCGGTTATATGCCTAATCCAAAAAAGTTGAAAGGTGAAAAGGAAATTATAAAAGATGAAGAGAGATTTGATTTAGTTCGTAAAATGTTTGATTTAATGTTAAAAGGCTCTTATACTCCACCTCAAATATTAAAAATCGCTACTGATGAATGGGTGTTGAGAAACAGAAAAGGTGGAAAAATTGCAAGAAGTAATATATATAGAATATTTTCTGATCCATTTTATTTTGGAGAATATGAGTATCCAAAAAATTCGGGGAAAATTTATCAGGGTGCACATGAACCAATGATAACCCGAGAAGAATATGATAAAATTCAATTCCTACTTGGGAAAAGATCCAATCCAAGACCAAAGTCAAAAACCTTTGCCTTCAGAGGTATTATACGATGTGGAGAATGCGGAGCAGCTATAACCGCTGAAAACAAATATAAGAAGCAAAAAAATGGTAACATTCATCATTATATATATTATCACTGTACTAAACGAGTTAACCCTAACTGTTCTCAAAAAAGTATTGAAGAGAAAGATTTGGAAGCTCAAATTCTCGAAATTCTTTCTAGTATCTATATTCCAAAAGAATTTACTCAATGGGCAGTGGATATATTAATAAAAGAGAATGAGAATGAGGCTAAGAAAATTGAGAATATCACAAATACTTATCAAAAGAATTTGAATTCATGTATTAAAAAAATCTCTGAGTTACTAAATTTAAAATTAGAATGTTTAATTACTGATGAGGAATATATCGTTAAAAAGAGAGAACTTGAACTAGAAAAGATGAAATATAATAAGCTTCTGATAAATAGCGATGCTAAAAATAATGATTGGATAAAAAATGTTGAAAAACTTTTTAAGTTTGCAGAAACCGCAAAAGAAAAATTTGAAAATGGAACATTAAATGATAAAAAAGAGATACTTAGTTTGACCGGTTCGAACCTCACCCTAAAAGACAGAAAACTTCGAATTTCGTTAAAAAAACCAATGATTTTTATTAATAAAATATTTAATGAAGTACAGATGGTTGATCAAGAAAATTCGAATGTTCGAACCCATGTAGATGGTTATAAAAAAAGGACTTACAGAGAATCATTCTCTGCAAATCCTTTATTGCTCCGCGAGCAGGACTCGAACCTGCAACCCTTCGGTTAACAGCCGAATGCTCCACCATTGAGCTATCGCGGAATGTACTCTTCTTTTTCCCTTTGAAATCCCTACGATTCAGGAACTTTTTCAAAAGAGAAGTATAAACATAATGACTAAAGGATTTTTTGTCAAGCTTGTTTATATTAAGTAGTAAATTTATTTTTCAATTTTCTACTTAATTAAAGATTCTTTCAATCTTCTGGCTACTGAAATGAAAAATCCAAAAACCATTACAAGAACTCCACCCCATACAAAATTTATAAAAGGCTTAACACTGGCAGCTACTGTCAGTACCTCTTTTGAAGGTGCTGCTGATTTCTTTGCATCCAGCTTGGTTAATATAAAATCTGCTTTTTGAGTAGAAGGATCTATCTTTTTTAATTCAATTTTTATATCTGCTTCCTGAATAGTAACAGGGATATAATTAAAACCGCTTTGATCCCTTTTTATTGTAGGTTCCACATTATATGTTTTGCCGTCTTTTTTAACTGTAAGATTCGTTCCCATCTGGAAATCTCCACCGCTCATCATGACACTCATATCCGGTTTTACAAAATCTTTATAGGCAATTTCAGAACCGTTAAAACTTATTTTGTCACCTATTTTCAAAGAAGCTGATTGGCCTTCATCCTGGCTGTTTTGATCTTCATAACCAAGCGGTGAGATATAGATATCTTTAGTCATTGTAGTCAGGATTGCTGGTTCTCTCATTAAACCGTTACTATAATCACTAATATACATTATTGGAGCAATACTATAATTCTTGTCCCCTTTTTTCATCTCGACATTAAATGCATATTTTGTATTATTCTCCACCGGATGCCAGCCTGTAAAGGTCAATTGATAACCAAAAGCTTCCTGGGGTACATTTTTAATCAAATCGATATTAACTTCTTTGCTGTATGCTGCCGAACCAACTACACCTAATATGAAAAGAGCAATTCCTATATGGGAAATATATGCACCTAACATTTTCATATTTCCTCTGATTATCTGGATGGCAATTTCAATATTAACAAACAAAGCAAAAGCAGCAGAGAAAGAAAGAATGATCATCATTATATCACTAATACCGCCGAACAGAACAATTAGCACAGCTAATATTATTGCCGCAGAAACAGAGAAAATTGATTTTTTTACAATGTCCTCACCTTTTGTATGGTTCCATTTCAAGAGAAGGCTTAAACCATTTAACAAACCAATAATAATTGCAATCGGAACATGCATTTGATTATAAAAGAACTTATCTACCGAACTGCCGAGAATAGGTAAAGAAGTTCCAACTAAGACAACAAGTGCAGAAGAACTTAAAACAATGGCAGCAGTAAATAAAGCTAAGTCTCTCGAAAGTAATCCTTCATCACGTGAGACCTCTACATTCAAATATTTCCATCTGTAAATTAAAGTTCCAAATCCAAGTAAAAGAAATGTGCCGATAAAAATAAGGAGGAAAAGATATACAAGCATACCGGGATTTACAAAGGAATGTACTGAAGCATCACCTAGCACTCCGCTTCTGGTTAGAAATGTTGAATATAATACCAGGATATAAACCATTATACAAAGTATTAGATTCGTCCTGGCATATTTCCCAATTCCCCCCTTAGATTGAGTTTTCCTTTGAACAAGTAGTGTATGGATTGCAGCAACTCCAACTAACCATGGAATTAAGCTTGAATTTTCAACGGGATCCCATGCCCAGTAGCCGCCCCAGCCGAGCATTTCATATGCCCAGTAACCGCCAAGCATTATACCTAATCCTAATATACCCGCACCTGCTAAGACCCACGGGAAAGATTGTCTGACCCAATCCCTATAATCATTTTTCATCATAGCAGCCATTGCAAAAGTGAATGGAACGGTTGCCATTGAAAATCCGGTAAATAAAATTGGTGGATGTATCTGCATCCAGAAATTCATAAGCTGGGGATTAAGACCTTTCCCGTCAACTATCAATTGATTCATATGAATTCCGGAAGCAGCAAGAGTAGAATAAAGTGTGTGACTTACTTTAACGAATGTCTGACCTGAACTACCATCACTAAAAATAAAACTTTGAAGCCATGGCTGATTTATAAAAGCTGAGTTAATATGTTTTGCAGCAACAAAAAACGGTTCCGACCAGATATAAGCAAAAGGATCTTTAAACAAAGGTGAAACCATAATAAGAAGAAAAGTAGTGTGCAGAGTAAAAACAGGCATTACTCTTTTTTCCAAGTCTCCTCTTTTAGATGTATATGACTGAAGGATTATTCCTACTATAGAACTTAGCAGGAGCCACAACATGAAACTTCCTTCCTGCCCGCCCCAGAATGAAGCAATTAAAAAACCGAAAGGCAGACTGTTAGAACTATAATCATAAACATATTTATAACTATAATCATGGTTAATAATAGCATACCATAATAACGCTGCAGCTACCATTACAAGCATTGCCATAGAATGATAGGCAATTCTTCCATAATTTATAGTATTATCGTATCCCCTGTAACTGAGAAAATACATAACCATTGCTAAAGCACTGCATGCAAGAGCAATCGTTAGAACAATACTTCCAACCATGACACATCCTATTTTTAATTAATTTTTTAATTCTTAATCTTGCTCATAATCTTAATCATACTCTTCCTTTGGGAAAGAGTAGAACAAAATTACGATTAAGAAATTTTACTACAGGGAAGAAGATTTGACCTGCGAATTTTGATATTTGCTAGGACACTTTGTTAAAATCTCTTTTGCATGGAAATAACCATCTGCATAATGGCCGGTAACTACTACGCTCTGGGCAGTTTCAAAATTATTTGGAATAGTACCATCATATACAACTTTCATTTCATTTCCGTGCTGGTCAACCATATAAAAACTGAAAGTGCGGTTTTGTTTGTTAATTTCATAGTTTTTAGCTTTATCCCAGCTTCCGGTAGCCTTAACTGTCTTATCAATACTCATAACATTTTGAAAATTGTCTACATATTTAATGTTACTCTGAGTTAATAAATACCCCATCAAACCAAGGAATACAACAATAATAACTCCACCGAATAGATATTTATTTTTCATGTTTATTTTCCTCTATTTCTTTTTCCATATTTTTAAGTCTTTTATCTAAATTTAAGAGATATAAGAACACCCCTGACCAGACAATAAGCACAATAACCAACACAATATATATGGCATTATGCTGAAAAAAACTATAAAGCCCGTTCAATATTACCCTCTAATTAATTTTCGATTAAGTTTATCCTTATAAATTAAAGATTTATAACCAATATTCCACATCCAGAAGTACAGAATTGTGAATCCTATCAAAGAAAGAAAAAATATAAAAAGCATATTTCCATTCATTTTAAAATCAACAATTGGACCCGAGTTTGTATCGTTAGCTGAACCGGGATGTAATCCGCTCATAATTCTAGGCATAATAAAAATAAAGAAAGGCACTGTAATAAATGCTATTATATTATAAACTGCCGAAAGAGAAGCTCTTTTTTCTTCCGATTCAATTGATGAACGAAGTGCAAACCACGCACCATAAATTAATAAAAGAGCAAAAATACTTGTCTGTCTGGGATCCCAGCTCCAGAATGCACCCCATGCAAATTTAGCCCAAACAGCACCGGTAATTGTAGCTAAAGTACAAAAAATAATTCCCAATTGAGCTGCTGCATATGATTTTGCATCATCGTCAAGATTTTTCTTGCGTAAATATTTTATACTGTAAATAGTCGACATTAAGAATGCAATTACAGTTATCCATGCAGTGGGAACATGAAAGAATATAATTTTAGCATTTTGCTCCAAACCGGGAATTAAAGGAAACTGATACCATGTATGAGGATTCTCAACTATGGGAAAAGATATTCCAGCTACTGAAACAAATGCAAGAAGTAAAAATAAAAATATCTTCCAGGCCATAAGTTATTTCATTTATTTTAATTAAATATGATTGGTTTTAGTAAAGTTAATATATTTTAATGAATTACGTGTTGATTTATTATACAAATTATCAAAAGATATACCACTTAAATAATAAAATTTCTTCTTAATTAAAATAGCTTTTAATCTACCTAATTAACTATTAATTAACTTCTTCTAATCCTTCCATATAAAATCAAATAACATATATGAAGCAGAAATCATAATTATATCATAACAAGCAATTATGAGCAGTTCAACTTTAGATGAATCGAAACTGTTCCCTTCGATAGCAAATAAAGTTAACCTGACTGAAGTAATTATTAACGGAAGTAAAATCGGAAAAGATAGTACTGGATACAAAGTCCCTTTTGATCCTGCCTTTGCAATAATAGCGGCAATAATTGTTGCCGAAACAGCCATACCTATATTTCCTAAAATGAAGGCGAGGACAAACAATAATAAATTCCTGATTACAAATTCCTGGAAAAGTGCTGAATACAATAGAGTAATAATTATATTCATTGCAAATACCAAAATTAAATTAAAAAGCAGTTTACCGGTAAAAATAGTTGAAGGAGCAGCAATTAGCTGAAGTGTTAGGGATGTTCCTCTTTCTTCCTCGGAAACAAATGCTCTAGATAAACCGGACATTGCAGTGAAAAATATTACAACCCAGAATAATCCGCCTGTTAGGGCGGGAGAAATTCTTTCGTTTCCAATCGAAAATAATATAACACTCAACGCAACCAGGATAAACATTGCAAGAGAATTAACCGCATACCGCGTCCGCAATTCAGAATTAAAATCCTTTCGAAATAATGCGTATGACTTTATTTTCATTACAAATTCCTACAGTGTTCAATTATAATTTAAAGTCTTCCAGTTTTAATTTTTCTTTACAAAACTGTAAATCCGATTTTTCATTTGAAGCAACAATTACTATGTTCTCTTTTCCTTCCTCTTCCATAATCCCGTAAACAGATTCTTTTCCTTCGTCATCCAGATTAGACGTAGGTTCGTCAAGTAGTACTAATCTAGGCGAGTGCATTAATGCAAAAATAAATTTCATCCTTTGTTTCATACCGGATGAATAAGTTTTTAGTAAATCATCTTTACGGTTATATAAAAGGAATTGGTTGAGAAGATGTTCGATTTTTTCTTTGTTGAATTCAATATCTCTTATACTCGCAAAATAATTTAAATTTTCCCAGGCTGAAAATTCATCGTATAGAACCAAATACGGGGATACAAAACCGATAAAATTATGCAGTTTTTCCGGTATAATTTCTTTTTCTTCATATAAATAAGAAATCTTACCGGCAGTAGGAGAATTTATACCTGCAATTATTTTCATCAAAGTAGATTTACCTGAACCATTTGCCCCGGTAATTCCAAAAATCAAATTACCGGATAAAGAGAAATCAATATTATTAAATATTAACCTTCTACCGAAAGTTTTTTTTAAGTCCTTTGCCTGAATTGAAAAATCACTCATAAGATATAAAGGAAGATTTACTGGAATAAGTTTGTGTTCACAATTAACTCTGCATTCTAAAAAAAATTTTTTTGGTTTCATTTATTAAATATTACAATCTTACCAGAAGTTGTATTGCTGCCGTTCTTTGTATAATAGATATAGACTCCTGAAGGAAGTTTTTCTCCATTCGAATTGAGACCGTTCCATCTTAGTATGTATGAACCTTTTTTTCCGGGTGATGCATAATCGTTTGCTGAATAAACAAGCTGCATAGAAATTGTATAAATACTAAGATCTACTTTCTTATATTCATTAATAGCCGTAGGAATTTCTATATGATTATTCAGGCTATAATAAAATGGATTAGGATATGCATAATCCAAGGAAACAACCTGGGACGGCGGATTAGTTGTATCTCGTATAATAATATTATCATCTAAAATAACTGTGCTAGACCAGACCGAACTATTATTGGTAAAAAGATTAATATCATAGTTATTTGACAAAGACACGGGATTATAGCTGACAGAAAGTTTATAAGAAAATTGATTATCCATACTATCAATTCCGTTTCGATAATCAGAGTTCGATACAATCACATCAAGCGTATCAAAATTATTATTATCAATTTTCTGGATAAACCTTACATAATTCTCCGATGTTGGAGAAGTAGAAGCATTTATCGAATTAGCCGGTATACTTTCGAATTTATTTAAAATATGCAGTAAGGGATAATTCACAGCTTCTTTAAAATACAATCCGTTTATTGCCCTGTAGTTTGTATAAAAGAGCCATATTCCAAATTCATTGAATTCCCTCCTATACGATGAACCATATTCAAGGATACTGGTATTTATTGCTTCAATTGCTCTCATCTGCGGCATAAGTTCCCATTGCCTTTTAAGAATATCATAACCTTTTTTTATATTATTACTGCCAAATCTGTCTCTCAGAAAAATGTTCCAGATTCCCAAAGCATATTCCTGTTCACCACCATTACAGCTTGAACACCCAAAAGCATCCTCAGTATTATTAAAATAATATGGCAAATAATTATAATAATCATTTATATTGTTATAAACGAAATCTTCCATAGCGGTAGAGGATAATTCATAAAAGAATCCATCTGTATTGTATCTGTAATAATATCTAGCAATCTGAATGGCGTGAAAGAACTCATGCGCCAGAGTAACTTTTGCACCGTTTATTCCTTTTGTTTGGAAATACTGATAATTATTATGAATAACTATATAGGAAGCAAAGGTTCCATTGCCAGTTGGTTTATCCAACTCGGGATCGGTATAACCGTAACTGCCCGAAGTATTGCTTGTAATATAAATGTCATAAGGGATAGTCGGGGAAAGATATCCAAGATAGCCTACTTCAAACCGATAAACTGAATCTAATGCTTGGGAAATTAGGTCCAGGCAATCATTAACTGACAGACCATCATATGAGGGTTTATCTGTACCATCATGATCGTAATGAATTCTAAAATAACCATCAGGAGTAACCATACTGTCTTGAAGCACAGGCCTTTGGAGAATTTTTTTAATATTGGATTGCTGCTGCGGTGTGAACCTATTAATATTTGCCATCAATGAGCTTACTAATCCGAATCCACATTTATCATATTTTGTTTCACCCTCAACACTCTGGACTGACTTTACTTTGAATTGTTGTGAATTTAGATAAATCAATTTATTATATAATGAATCAAGTTCTTTTTTTGTTAAACTTTGCGAATAACTAAAATTTACATTAAGTAAAATTATGATAAATAAAATAAGTGCTTTCATTGGCTAATCTTATAAACTGAAATTGGACTTCCGTTTTTCTGAGTAAATACTAAATGATAGTTTTTAAGGTTCATATTTTTTATAAAATAACGATTCAGGTTTATAACCTTTGCGATATCTGTTGAGATTAATTCTTTTCCTTTATTTAGAAAATTAAATTTGTCAATATTTGTATTATGATGTACAAATAATTTTTTTAATCCGGTAAATTTCATTTCTCCAAAAAATAATTGATCTTTATTCTCAACTTTTAAATTACTCAGCTTGTCATTTTCCTTAATTACTGTAAAAGATTTTTCTGTAGAAACTACCGCAAAATCATCTTTTGCTGAATTAAAAAAACTAATTGTTAAATCTTTTTCGTTATTTAAAAGATCACCTGTGAATTCAATTATTTTATAATACGTTTGCAAAGATAATGAAATTTTTTCTTCCGGGAGACTCTGAATATTACTAAAGTCTTTTAGATAAAATGTTAAAGTATTTCCGGTTTTCTGCCAAAAATATACCGATTTACCTGCTCCAATTGTTAAATTGGAAGCTAAATCTTTAATGGTGATTTCGTAATTTTCTTTAGCAAAATTACTATCGGAATATTTAAAGATATCAATACCCAGTATATCGCTTTTCCTGTATGCAGTATAAATACCTATATTACCATCTGCATCCTTTCTTACCTTCAGGTCCATAATACCGCCATTAGAATAAATAGTTTTTCTCATAACTTTATTTGTGTAAAAGTTTACTATTATTGCCTCAATTAGTTTACTATTGAAAGAATAACAAAAAAAGCCTTTGACATTTGGTAATATATTGGAAGCAGTTACTTCGGAATGATTTTGGAATAATGAAAATGAAGAATAAAATTTCGGGATACCGGCACTATTTCTTATAATAGTAACCAAAGAATTAGTTAGTTCGTCCATAAAACAAAAGTCCGTAATTCCGTTATCTTCACTATCAAACGATGTTATTGCCGATGGTTCTGCTCCAAGTGCCAAATCAACATTTTCGGAAAAAGATGACAATCTTGAGATTGTAAAAAGATTACCTTTGGTGCTTATACCGGCAATCCCGTTAATAAATTTGCTGTAATAAGGGATTATGTCTCTTATTCCTTTCTTTTTGAGATAGATAATTTCAGGATAAAATTGTCTCTTTCCTTTGGCGAATATTACAGACAATATTTCTTTATCATAATTAATATATGCAATATCAATTTTTCCGTCTTTGTTAAAATCACCAAGAATGATTTTATCCGGGTGATATAGAGGATTAAATATTAATGGTGTCTGCGAAAGCACTTCTAAAATCACCGTAAAAAATTGATATAGAATTATTGCTGGCAAAAATTAAATCTGCATAGTCATCCGAATCCATATCAAAAGATTGAAGCAAGCTAATTCTGTTGTTAATGTGGATAGAGCGGACTTTCCTGAAATCTCCATTCCCGTAATTGTAAAAGAAATCAATCGAGTTGGTAATAAGATTGAATCCGGAAATATCCGGTATACCATCATTAGTAAGGTCAACAAAAATCGCATCGGTATAACTTGTATTTTTTTCAAGTTTCTTTTCAATTAACTTTTTGCCTGAACGGAATAGTAAAGAAAGACCATCGAAAGTACCGCCTGAGATCAATATTTCCGCATTACCGTTTCCTTCAACATCTGCCACTGAAATATTTTCAGGGTATGATGAAAAGCTATGATATAGAACATTTACAAATTTCTTCCTGTTAGAGATCTGGAAAATACCTGCTTTTCTATCCCTCCTCGAAGCAAAGGCATAGCCTTCAACTTCTTTTTTATCATTAAGAATTGCCTGTATATTTGAAAATTGATATTGGACTTTGATGCTGTCCTGCTCTGAAAATTCTCCGTTTTCATACCCGGATAATAAATCTATTTTCTTTTTTAGGGGAGAATACAAAAGTATATCTGAATATGAGTCCTTGTTATAGTTTAAGGCAAAAGCAGAAGTATAATCTTCTCCTGTTTTAAAATTTCTATATTTGCAAAATCCATTTATTGGAATCTGCACATTATTTATCAGGTTTTGCGGATAGAAAAGATTAGAATTGAATAAAAAAATTGCAAAAAGAATTTTGTAAAAATTATTTTTACATCGTGATGAATTAGCCTTTAATAGAGACCCTGTATTTAAGTCTATTTTCCCTCCTTTGAAGTGCTTCATCATATCTTCTTTTTTCATCTTCTGTTTCAGGAATTGCTTCAATAGCTTTAATTGGTTTACCGTTTTCATCCACGCTGACAAAAGTCAGGTAGGCTGTATTTGTATGGATTTTTGATCCTTCTTTAAAAGATTCGGCAAATACTTTTACTCCGATCTCCATCGATGTATTAAATACGCGGTTTACCGAGGCAACAAGTGTAACGGCATCACCTAAACTAATAGGATGATGGAAATCAACCTTATCGACTGAGGCTGTAACACATACCCTGTGATTATGTTTGGACGCACATAATGCAGCACAAATATCAACCCAATGCATAAGTTGACCGCCTAATAATTTACCAAGCTGATTTGTGTGGTTCGGGAGCACAAGCTCGGTCATTGTAATAACCGATTCACTTATTTTTTTTCCGGGGATCATTATTTCGATGCTGAAAGTTTATTCTCAAGTGAAGTCTTCAATTTCTGGATTTCCTTGGCATTTGAATCGTTAGGATATTTTTCTAAAAATGTGATTATTTCGGCAAGAGCTTCATCATTCATATTTTTATCCAAAAGAATTTTTATTCTGTTATACATTGACATGGGAGCATACTTGGTATCGTGGTAGGTATCAATAACATAACTATAATACATTAATGAAGCGGTATAATAATCCATTTTATCATAAATTCTTGCGCTATTATATTCTTTATGAGCTAATTTATCATTCATCTCAGATATTATTTTCTCGGCTTCCGTAACTTTCGGGTTAGTTGGGAAAAAGTCAATAAATGCCTGGAATTCATCAATTGCTTTTTTTGTATATTTTTGATCCAGGGAGTAATCGGGAGAAAGTTTATAATAGCTTTCGGCAAGCATGTATTGTGCATCAGGAAGATATTGGCTTGCCGGCATATTTTTTACCAGCCTGCTGAATTCATATGCTGCCATAATATATTCCCCTCTTTTAAACCTTGTCATTGCAAGGTAATATTGAGCATCATCTATAATTGAATTACCGGGATACTGGAGAATTAAAGATTGAAATTCATTTAATGCATCCAGATAATCTTCATCATTATACAAATTTTTTGCATATGTAAGTCGTTGATCAGGAGTCATATTTACTGTATCCACCGAGGAGGAACAGCCGACTAAATAGAGTGATAGAACAGACAGGAATATTAATTTCTTCATAAAAAAATAAAAACTCTTGATTTATTAATACACAATTATAATTAAAATCAAAAAGGCATCAAAGCCAATTATTATTGCTTTCGGGATTCATTTCACATTCAGATTTATATTGTGATCCAACTATTTTTTAAATTGATACAGCAGCAGGATTAATGTAGCTACACTGGCAATGATACTAAAATAGCTACCTACTAGACCTACATAATAGTTGAATGGCCTTAAAGGTTTTTTGGGAACCCATATATAATCTCCTTCTTCAATATTTACTTTATAATCAGTAGGTGATATCCAATTTTTTGTGGAATTTTTTATCACCATAACGTCACCTTCACTTTGGGCATATTCACCATAGCCGCCAGCTTTTTTGATATAGTACCTGAAATCTTCCCCCGCTTTATAATTTATATAACCCGGATTGACAACCTGACCGAATACATACACCTTATGAATTATACGCGGTATAATTATTACATCTCCATTGTGAACTCTATAATTAGCTGCTTGAGAACTATCATCATTTATTTTTGTGAAATCTACCGCGCTACCTTCATTCAAAATTCTCAACCGGTTTTCAATGTAAAAATAACCAGTGTCCTCAATCGTTAAATTGGACATGCGGGACATAACAAGATTTTCAAATTCAACAAGTTTATCCGGAAGTTGTAATTTAAGCATATCCGGATTATCTTTTATCTTAATTCCGAATTGTTGTTCGAGCAGCATCGGAACAATATTCCCTGTAAATAATTTTGAATTTTCCAAAGACGCTGTAGGTTTTAATCCTCCTGCGGCTTCAATTACCTGTTTAAGTGTAGTATTATTTTTAGAAATTGGAATTTCCCCGGGTGAATTTACTTCACCGACAACATAAGCACTAAATTCCTTCCTTTCGGTTTCTTTAGCTAAAACAGTTATTCTATCTCCTCGTTGCAACTGGAAATCACTATTAACCGAAGCCTTTATTGAAGTAAGAGTTTCTCCATCATAACTAAGTCTATCAATTCTAGCCGAATCCACATTTTCATAGGCTTTATTAATACCTTGTGCTAATTCTATTGCATCCGAAAGCTTGTCCCCATCAACAAAATGAAATTTTCCCGGTTTATTTACAGCACCGGAAATTGTGAAAAAATTTCTTTCTAAATCAGCTGGAGCAAAGATTAAAACATCATCATTTTTTAAATAAGGATCTTCTGCAAGGTCCCCTGTAATTCTGAATTTAAGTAAATCAAGACTCATTACTTCACCATTCGCTCTTTTCAGCTTAATATCCCTTATTGAATAATCATCGAGCTGTTTTTTTACTTTGAACAATAACTGGGGATCGCTTGTAATATTGCCTAATGCCTTTTCCTTTGCCTGGTTATAAATTCTTGTTACAAACTGATCTACTCTTTCTGTTAATAAGGCAGGGAAAGTTCCAGTTACAATAAAGTCTCCTCCAATTGTAACACTGATAGCACCGGCACCAAGAAAAACATTTTGTTCAGATTTTGTTGAACTATTGAGGATGTTTTGGGCATAACTTACATAAGTAATCATGAAAAGTAGAAGTACAAAGTATTTTTTCATTTTTCTAAAGTGATATTTATTGTTGATATTGAATTTTATAATAATCCTGGTATTCCCCTGAGATTATTCGTTCCCACCAATCTTTATTTTTAATGTACCAATCAATTGTATGTTTTAGAGCTTCACGAAATAAGAAATCAGGTTTCCAGTTTAATTCTCTTCTTATTTTACTTGAATCTATAGCATATCTTCTGTCATGCCCCGGACGATCTTTCACATATTCTATAAGACTTTCCGGTTTATCAAGATAGTCAAGTATTAATTTTATTATTTCAATGTTCGGCATTTCATTGCTTGCACCGATATTATAAACTTCACCCGGTTTTCCTTTTTCGAAGACAAGATTAATTGCTTTATTATGATCATGAACAAAAATCCAATCCCTTACATAAAGGCCATCACCGTACACGGGAAGTTTTTTATTATTCAAAGCATTAATTATTATTAAAGGAATAAGTTTTTCAGGGAACTGAAAAGGGCCATAATTATTTGAACACCTGGTTATTGTTACAGGCAAGCCATAAGTATGGAAGAAAGATAATGCCATTAAATCTGCTGAAGCTTTACTGGATGAATACGGACTATTCGGCGAGAGAGGAGTATGCTCAGTAAAGAGCCCTTCTTCCCCAAGGCTTCCATATACTTCATCAGTAGAAACCTGGACAAATTTTTCTATTTCAAATTTTCTGGAAGTCTCAAGCAATACATTTGTACCTATAACATTAGTTCTGAAAAATATTTCGGAACCTAAAATACTTCTGTCTACATGAGATTCAGCGGCAAAATTAATCACGTATTTTATTTTGTACTTTTCAAAAATCCCGGTAATTATTTTGCTATCTGTAATGTCTCCTTTTACAAAGGTATAATTATTTTTCTTTTCGGATAATTTAAGGTTTTCAAGGTTGCCTGCATAAGTTAATTTATCAAGGTTAACTATATTATAATCTTCTTTTTCTTTCAGAGTTTGATTTATATAATTACTACCTATAAAACCAGCTCCCCCGGTAACTAAAATATTATTCATTGAGCTCCTATAATGAGAAAAATCCTACGAAAATACCTGTTTGAATATAAAAGCTATTACCATTTAAACCTGAAGGAACATCAGAAAAACTAATATTGTTGTCTATCTTCCAGCTGCTTGCAAATGTTAATTGGTAACCTCCACCAATTCTGAAAATCATAAATCTTAAAAAAGGAATGTCAACATTAACAGTTGGAGTAAAAAACCAGAAATTATTTTTAATTGTTCTGTGTGTATTTATCTGTGGAGATGGAAGATTATTCCATAAATTATTCCAGGAAAGAGAGCCTGTATTCTGATAAACATCGACCTGCAGACTTCCCCCGCCAATTACCGCACCTAAAGATATTCCGAAAGTTCTGACAAATGGAAGCGTATATTCAATAGTAACGCCTCCCCCGCCAAGTGAATAATCAACTTCTTTATTTAGTACATATTGGACAGAATTTATATCGGATATTTTATTAATCAAATCAGGAAATGTTTCTGATCCAGAGACAGATTTAGATCCGCCGAATCCCATTCCCCCAATTCGTAAATTTTTTATAAATCCTAAATAAATAAATCCGGCGCCGCCGGTTGTAAAAAAACCGCTGTTAGAAAATTCAGGGATTCCAAATTGTTTAATTTTTGTATTTACCTCATCAAATTTCGGAAAGATCCACCCCGGGGTAAATCCGCCACCGCCTCCAAATGGAGCATCATAATATCTAGCTTCCTGAGCCGAAATAAATTGGCCTAAACATAATATTATAATAAGAATTAGAAGTTTTCTCATATTATTATTTTTTTATGAAGGTATAAATTTACCAAAGTGAGTAAAAAAAGCAAAGGTAAATGCACAATATAATTATTGCTGTTTTTTATCTCATCCAAATAGGTTAAAAATATTATTTTACTGTTATATTGCCGTATTGTTAAATATTTATAATGTTTTATTATTAAATTTCAAATATATTTATTGATTAACATAATAATACAATATTAATCTTGTTAAAGAAAAGTCAAATGGTAAATCAATGAAAGTTTTAATTACAGGCGGGAGCGGTTTACTGGGACAATATTTGAATATAGAGTTATCTAAAGAGAATTATATATTAACGCTTTATCATGAACACGCAGGCAACTGCAAAGATTTTAATTCATTAAAAGTTGATATAAAGGATATTAACAATATTAAGAAAGTAATTCAGGAATTTGGACCTGACATAGTAATTCATGCAGCTGCAATTTCAACACCGCAAGTTTCCGAAAACATATCCGCAAAGGAAGTATATAAAACGAATGTTAATGCAACAAGAATTATCGCTGAAGAATGTGAAAGAAACAATACAAAATTATTTTATCTTTCTACCGACCTGGTTTATGCAGGTTACCGTGGTTCTATATTAACTGAAAATTCTAAATTGATTCCTGTCTCCCTTTATGCAGAAACAAAATTAATGGGAGAGACAAAAATTCAGGAAACATTTGGTAATTATACCATACTCAGAACGGCTTTACTTTATGGCTTTGGATTAAACCATTCAAAATGTCATTTCCATGAAATGTATAAGAAATTAAAAGAGAATGGAAATGTTAAACTTTTTACGGATCAATATAGAACTCCTCTTTCATTAATTGAAGCCGCAAGAATAATCTCATCCCTAATTAAACTCGAAACAAAAGGAGAGATTATTAATTTCGGTGGTCAAGAGCGAGTTTCACGATTTGATTTGGGAGAAGTTCTTTGCAATACTGCAAAACTGGAAAAATCTCTTCTTGAGAAAATTACTATGGATGATATTCCCAGTTTACCGAAAGTAGAAGATGTTTCGATGAATACTGATAAACTGCAATCATTGGGTATTAAACAGAAAGGGATTGAAGAATCTATCAATGAAATTTTAAAGACTTATTCTTAAGTGGCCAGTCACTTCAAAAGTGACTGGCACTTGCTCATTTACTGTAAAATTATATGTCCTAATTTATCGCGTTTAGTTTTCAGATAATTAGCGTTAACCTCGTTAGGCTGAATTTCTATTGGTACTCTTTCAACTATTTCCAACCCGTATCCTTTTAAACCGACAATTTTCTTAGGATTATTAGTTAATAATCTTATTTTTTTCACACCTAAATCGAGTAAAATTTGAGCACCGATTCCATAATCTCTTAAATCAGCTTTAAAACCCAAAGCCTCATTTGCTTCAACAGTATCTTTTCCCTGGTCCTGAAGCTCATAAGCCAGAATTTTATTCTTTAACCCGATGCCTCTGCCTTCCTGTCTCATATAAACCAGTATTCCTGTTCCTTCTCCTTCAATTTGATCCAGTGCAGCATTTAACTGATCATGACAATCACATCTTAATGAATGAAAGACATCACCGGTTAAGCATTCTGAGTGCATCCTAACTAAAACAGGAACTTCGGGATCTATTTTACCTTTTACAAGAGCAATTTGCTTTTTATTATCAACAAGACTCATATAAAGATTTAATCTGAACTTACCATGAGCAGTTGGAAAATTAATATCGGTAATTTTCTCGATTAGTTTTTCTTTTTGAAGCCTGAATTTAATTATAGACTGTACAGTAATAATTTTTAATCCGAACTTTTTAGCAATTTTTTGAAGATCAGGGACTCTTGCCATTTGTCCATTTTCATGCAGAATTTCACACAGAACTCCGGCGGGTTTTAAACCAGATAATTTACACAAATCAACTACAGCTTCCGTATGGCCGGCTCTTCTTAAAACACCTTCATCAAATGCACGTAGAGGGAAAATGTGCCCCGGCCGCGCGAAATCTTCTGCTTTTGAGTTTTGATCAATTATTTTTTTAATTGTAAGAGCTCTGTCAACAGCAGATATACCGGTACTTGTTCCTTTAATAGCATCAACGGTAACAGTAAACTGTGTACCATGTAGTGCAGAATTAGCATCAACCATTAATGGCAGACCTAAAGAATCCAATTTTTTACCGGTAACTGCGGCACAAACCATTCCCCTTCCATGAGTAATCATAAAATTCACAATGTCAGGAGTAACATATTCTGCCGCACAAACGAAATCTCCTTCGTTTTCGCGATCTTCATCATCAACAATAATTATTACTCTACCGTTTTTTATTTCTTCGATAGCTTCTTCAACAGTACAAAACATTATTTCGCCCCAATTTTTCTAAATATAATTAAAAAATATAAATAAAATCCGCGGTAATTTCAGCTTAAAAACTATAGCTAACTTTCTTTGCTGGAAATTATCGAAGAGATTGCAGAACGTTCAAATTTTAATTTCACATTATCTCCAACCTGGAGAAGAACGGTTTTTTCATCAAGCCCTGCTATTGTAGCATGTAAACCTCCGCTGGTAACAATTTTATCTCCTTTCTGAATATTAGACAACATTTTTTCTCTTTCCTTAGCACGTTTCTGCTGCGGCCTGATTATCATAAAGTAAAAGATTAGGAAGATAGCACCAAACATAATAATAGTGCTGATAAAACTTCCTCCCCCTCCACTACCCGAGGGAGCCATTGCTATAATTGTATTCAATTAATCCTCCGTATTGTTTTTTCTTTCATTAGATATTTTTTTTATTATTTCCGATTTCCAATTTAAAAAAGAACCATCAATAATTCTCTTCCTGGCTTCTTTAACAAGATTTAAATAAAAATGAAGATTATGTATGCTTGCCAATTCCAGTGCAAGAATTTCCTTTGCAATAAATAAATGCCTCAAATAGGCACGGGAAAAATTTCTGCAGGTATAACAATCACAATTTTTATCAATTGTTTCAAAATCATATTTATATTTGGAATTCCTCATTGCAAGAATTCCTTCCGAAGTAAAGAGATATGAATTTCTCGCGTTTCGCGTCGGCATAACACAGTCAAACATATCTACCCCTCTTCCAATAGCCTCAAGGATATTCTCAGGTCTCCCAACCCCCATCAGGTATCTAATTTTATTTTCGGGCATAAAATCAGTAGTAAAATCAACCATTTCATACATGGTTTCGGTAGGTTCTCCTACTGCTAAACCACCTATTGCGTAGCTATCAAAATCCAACTTTGTAATATCTGCAGCAGATTTTTCTCTCAAATCTTTATAAACACTACCTTGTATTATTCCGAACAAAAACTGTGAATATCCATACAACGGTTTCGATTTTTCAAAAGCTTCTTTATTTAAAAACGCCCAATCTGAAGTTAGTTTTGTTGAATTTTTTGCATATTCATATTCACATGGAAAAGGAGTACATTCATCAAGCGCCATCATAATATCAGAACCAATACTTCTTTGAATTTCAATTACCTTTTGAGGAGTAAAAAAATGCTTGGAACCATCAAGATGAGAACGAAATTCTACACCATCTGATTTAAGCTGACGTAGTTCGGATAGACTAAAAACCTGGTATCCGCCGCTATCTGTTAAAATTGGCTTTTCCCAATTCATAAATTTATGCAAACCGCCGGCTTTTTCAAGAATTTCTGTTCCTGGTCTTAAATATAGATGATAAGTATTTGAAAGAACAATTTCTGCTTTAATGTCGTTTTCTAATGAATCCTTTTTTACAGCTTTAACCGTACCCTGAGTGCCAACAGGCATAAAAATAGGCGTTTCAACTTTTCCATGATCAGTATTAAAATATCCGGCCCTGGCTTTACAATCTAAATTTTTTCTTTCAACGACAAAATTTAGCAAATTTTCCTATAGTATTTTCACTAATCAATAAATTTTTGTGACACAAATTTAAGGTAAATTTTATTCAAGTACTATAATAAAATTAGTTTTTAAGTTATAATAAGGTATTTATTCTATTTGGATGCTTTATTGCCAAATTATTTAATTGCTGTAAGTTATTATATTGAAGACATTAAAAAGATAATGAAAATATTTTCCCGATGAGAATCAACTTTTAAAAATCAAGACACAAATTTACTTCACAGATAAAAACGTTTCCGAATTAACGGTCAATCTAACCATATCTATTCTGGTTTGGGTTGCCCTTGCAATTAGAATATTAAAATTATTAATTGAAATATTTTCTCCCTGTGCTGGAATTCTTCCCAAATTATAAGAAATATATCCCCCGATTGTTTCGTAATCACCATCCGGAATCGCAAGGTTATATTTTTCATTAATATAATCTACTTCAACTTTTCCGCTTATAATATATTCATTTTGTCCTATTCTTCTGCAAATATCTTCTTCTATATCATATTCATCTTCTATTTCGCCAAATAATTCCTCAATAATGTCTTCCATAGTTACTATTCCGGCAGTACCTCCGAATTCATCTATAACAACTGCAATAGAAACACGTTCAGTTAAAAATTCATTCAGCATTTCAAAACTTTTCTTTGTCTCGGGAACAAAGATGACTTCCCTTAAAATACTCCCGATATTTGAAGGATTTTTAAAAATATCGTTAGCATAAATAACTCCTTTTATATTATCCAGATTATCTTCATATACAGGTAGTTTAGAATATCCTGATTCAATAAATGTATTGAGTACTTTATTTATATCCTGGTCAATTTCGACCCCTGTAATGTCTGTCCTGGGTCTCATTGCTTCATACACCCGTTGTTCACTTAAAGCAAATACCTTACTTATAATATCGCTTTCGCTTTTATTAACCTTACCGGCAGCATGACTTTCTTTTACCAGCAATTCAATGTCTTCTTTACTAAATAGATATCTCAAATTTTCTTCGCTTACATTAGAAGATTGAGTTAAAAAAGATGATAAAGAAGAAGTTATTTTTATAAATGGATAAAGGATGAAATACATAATTCTCAATGGCAAAGCAGATATTAAAATTACCCTGTCCGCCAGTTCTCTTGACAGATATTTAGGTAATAGCTCACCAAAAATCAGGATAAAAAAAGTCGATATTAATAAAATTGAAAATTCATGTAAACCAAATGACGCAGCTAATATTATAGTGCTTATTGATGCAAAAGCTATGTTTACAATATTATTACCGATTAAAATAACAGAAAAAAATTCCTGCGGTCTGTTCTCAAAGAAATAGGCATTTTTTGCTGCAAGTTCATTCTTCCTGGCATGTATCTCAATTTTAATTTTACTTGCAACTACATAAGCCATCTCTGATCCTGCAAAGAATCCGCTTATAACCATTAATAATATTAAAAACAAAAACTCATAAAACATCTGTTAAATATTTCCCAAACATCCGATGTTTAAGAAAAACCCCGGAAGTTTTATTTTAAATAATCTCATATATAATTAATACACTAAATAAAATATACAATAAAATATTAAAAATCATCGGGAGATCAGTAATGAGAATTTTAGAAGTATTTTCTCCCTTGTCATTCATATAAACCAGGTACATATATCTAAAAATTCCAAATACAACAAAAGGTGTAGTAAAAATTAATTTATCCGTACCAAAAACAGAAACAGTCCTTGCAGCCACAGAATATAGGGCATAACAGATTATAACTCCCGCAGCAGCAACTGTTGCCATCTGATCTGAAAATGTTATAGAATATTCTGCAAGTACTTTTCTTGTTGATTTATTTTCAACAAGTGCAAGCTCGGAACGTCTTTTCATAACTCCCAAAAATAGAGATATAAACATCGTTGTTAATATAAGCCAGCTTGATATTTCAACATTGATAATAACAGCACCTGAGATCATTCTAATCATAAAACCTGCAGCAATACTAAAGATATCAATAATAACAATATTTTTTAATTTGAAAGAATAAAAAATATTTAAGATAATGTAGACTATTAAGTAGGCATCAAAAGCTAAATTAAATAAGGGGAGAGAAATTAATATTATTACAAATAAAATGATTGCTGAAATTAATGCAGATTTTCTTGATATTTTACCTGAGGGAAGCGGCCTGTTTCTCTTTACAGGGTGCTCCCTATCTGATTCTATATCAATAATATCATTAATAACATAAACTACACTGGAAGCAATACAAAATTCAAAGAAGCCGGCTATAACAATAAATAGCAGATCATAATTGAAAAGATTTTTAGAAAATACAAGAGGGACAAAAATAAAAATATTTTTTATCCATTGATGAAGACGGAATAATTTAAAATATTCCTTCATTAAAAAACAGCTGCCTCTTCGTATGTTCCGAAAATTACTTTCATTTCGTTGACCATTTCACCCAGTGTAACATAATTCTTAGCGGCTTTTATGAGCACAGGCATTAAGTTGTTTCCATTTAGGGATGCATCTTTTATTTCTGCAAGGCTCTCTTTTACTGCATTTTCATTACGGCTTTGTTTTAAATCAGCTAATCTATTTTTCTGTTTAATTTCTACTTCAGGAGATATAAGTAAAATAGGTATATCTATTTTTTCATCTTTCTCGACAAACTCATTCACACCAACAATAAACTTTTCCTTTCTTTCAACTTCCTTTTGATACCTGTAAGCCGAATCGGCAATTTCTTTTTGAAAATATCCTGTTTCAATTGCAGGAATCACACCGCCCAGAGAGTCAATTTGTTCAAAGATTTCGTTTGCTTCCTTTTCCATTCTGGCAGTCAGAGATTCAACAAAATAACTCCCGGCAAGAGGATCTACAGTATTAATAACTCCTGTTTCATAAGCAATTATTTGCTGAGTACGAAGAGCAATCTTTACTGCTTTTTCACTTGGTAGGGCTAATGTTTCATCCATAGAATTTGTATGTAGTGATTGGGTTCCCCCTAAAACTCCTGCTAATGCCTGGAATGCTGTACGGATTATATTATTTTCCGGCTGCTGTGCAGTTAAAGTGCATCCTGCTGTCTGGGTATGAAAACGCAGCCACCAGGAACGAGGATTTTTTGCACCGTATTTTTCCTTCATCCTTTTTGCATAAATTTTTCTTGCAGCCCTGTATTTTGCTATTTCTTCGAAAAAGTCCAGATGTGAATTAAAGAAAAACGAAATTCTCGGAGCAAAATTATCTATATCCATTCCTCTTTCGATGCAGGATTCAATGTAAGCAAAACCATCAGCTAGAGTGTAAGCTAACTCCTGGACAGCTGTTGACCCGGCTTCACGAATATGATACCCGCTGACAGAAACTGGGTTCCAGAGCGGAATCTCTTTCTGGCAGTATTCAATCATATCAACTATTATCCGCATTGATGGATTGGGAGGATATATATATTCCTTCTGCGCAATATATTCTTTTAAAATATCGTTCTGAAGAGTTCCCCTTAAATCTTTAAAATCAATCCCTTGTTTTTCGGCTACAGCCAAATAGAAAGCAAATATTATAGCAGCAGGAGAATTAATTGTCATTGAAGTTGAAACTTTGTTTAAGGGAATCTTGTCAAACAGCACTTCCATGTCTTTTAAAGATGATACTGAAACACCGCAAATTCCAACTTCGCCTTCACTAAGTTTAGCATCAGCATCCCAGCCCATAAGTGTAGGAAGATCAAATGCAACCGAGAGACCTGTTTGACCTTTGTTCAATAAATAATGAAAACGTTCATTTGTATCTTCAGGAGATCCGAAACCTGCAAACTGCCTCATTGTCCATATCTTACCTCTATATCCGTTTTCATGAATTCCCCTTGTATACGGATATTCACCCGGAAAGCCGATATCACTTAAATAATTAATATTTTCAATATCATCAGGACCGTACAAAACTTTTACGTCCCATCCGCTAACCGTAGTAAATTTTATTCCCGTATTTTTTGAATTATTTACACGTGATAAGTACATTTCTTTTCTTTTTATATATTCTTTCGACATCATAATTACCTCGCATCCTTTAGTCCTTTTGAAACCATTTATAAAATCTGCCTTTTGGGCAATGCATAATTGGTACTAATATATTAAATATTTTTTATACTCTACTATATTTTATTAAAATTCTATCTCACGATGTTCTGCCAAATCTTCTATCGAATTCATTTAAAGATATTTTTACTACTATTGGTCTTCCATGAGGACAAACATAGGGCATCGAAGTAGCAAACAATTGATCAATTAATAAACGCATTTCTTTATCTGTCAATTTATCTCCCGCTTTAATTGCTGTTTTACATGAGTAAGATTTTGCAATATTATCTCTTTCTTCCAGTTTCTTTTCTCTCTGGTTAGAATAATATTCTTCGATTAATTGAAGTAAAATTTTTTCTTCCGAACCGCTTTTAACATCATCGGGGACACCTTCGATAACTATTGTATTCTTACTGAAAAATTTTATTTCAAATCCTAATTTAATTAAATACGGATTGATTTCTTTAAGGATTTCAAATGTTCCGGGATCCAACTCCAAAGTTTTAGGAAACAATAATTGCTGAGAAAAAGGCAGATTTGCTTCAAATCTTTTTAAAGCTTTTTCATAAAGAATTCTTTCATGAGCAACATGCTGATCAATAATCATCAAACCTGTCTTAATCTGCGATAATATGTATTTATTATGAAGCTGAATGATGAAAGTAGTTTCATCTTCCGTCTTAACTTCCTCTGAATACTTAATATTTTTTCCGAAATTTTCAGTTAAATCAGTTCTTTCAATATCTTTTCTTTCAGACTGACTAAAAGGATGTGAAATATTGTTTGAGGTTGGTTTTTCTATTTCATCAGGAATAGTACTGAAAATTAAATCAATCTCTTTATCAGAAAAATTTGTTTTTGCATAAGATTTCTTTTCAGTAAAATTCGGCCGGTCTGAAAAATCTCCTTTTTCTGTTCTATTGAAGCTGTGAACTTTTAGCTTCTCTGTTTGTTCTGTTGATTCAGTAAAAGAAATTGAGGGAACCAGATCATGAGTACCCAGACTTTTTTTGATGACTGTAAGGACAAAATTGTAAACATCTTTTTCATCCTCAAATCTTACTTCTAATTTTGAAGGATGAACATTTACATCTATCCTTTTAGGATTGATATCCATAAATAGAATAAAAAACGGGTAATCACCTTTCTCGAGAATATTTTCATAAGCAGTAAATACCGCGTGGTTTATCTGCCTACTTAAGACATAACGGGAATTTAAAAACAGGTACTGTTCACCTTTGCTCTTTTTTAAGAGAGCAGGTTTGCCAATATATCCGTATAAAGAAATAAAATCCGTTCTTTCCTCAACAGGGATTAATGCATCGAGCATATTATCTGCGAAGACCTGTTCTATTCTTTTTTCAAGATTCCCTGCAGTAAAATTAAATATCATATCATCATTATTATAAAACTTAAAATTAAGATCAGGGTGGCTTAATGAAATCTTGTTAAAGGCATCAATTATATGTTTTAATTCTGTAGCATCTGTTTTTAGAAAGTTTCTCCTAGCCGGAATATTATAAAAAAGATTTTTTACTGAAATAGAAGTTCCTTTGGGAAAGGAACCTTTTTCTTTTATAATATTTCCGGTTTCCTCATTCCTGATTAAAGTTCCTATTTCTTCATCCTTAGTCTCTGTTTTTATCTCAACCTGGCTTACCGACCAGATAGAACTTAATGCTTCACCTCTAAATCCAAGAGTTGAAATAGACTCAAGATCTTCATAGCTAAAGATTTTACTGGTTGCATGTTTTTGAATACAAATAATAGCATCTTCTTCATTCATCCCAATTCCGTTATCTACAACCTGGATGAGCGACTTACCAGCTCTTTTAACAATCAGTTCTACAGTATCGGCACCGGCATCAATAGAATTTTCCATTAGTTCTTTTACAACTGATTCAGGACGCTGTACCACTTCTCCAGCTGCAATTTTACTTGATATGTTTTCTGGAAGTATTTTTATTCGTTTATCGGTCATGAGAGCAGCTCTTTCCTGTGATCTAAGGTATATAGGTATAAAGGCATATGATATAAGGGACTACAATAATATGTATTTATGTAACGTTTGATCATTGATCCTTTTTTGATTTACTTTGTTTGATTTTATAATCAACATAGTTAATATAGCCATTCAAAATTATTTTTGCAGAGTTATACTTTCTGCCTCACATAATAAATAATCTCAAATCGTTCCCGTTTATCTTTCTTAACAATATTCCATTTTGATTTATCGAATTGCGGAAAAAGTACATCGCCCTCAGCTTCAAAATCCATAATAGAAATTATCATTTCATCGGCAAAACTAATTGCCTGTTTATAAATTTCACCCCCCCCGATTACGAATATTTTATCCTGGTCTGATGAATCAAAATAATCTACTGCTTTTTGTAAGCTGTGAAAAATTTTTACCTCTTTAAAAGGAATTTTATAATCCGGATTATTTGTAATAACTACATTTAATCTTCCTTTAAGCGGTTTACCGAGAGTATCAAAAGATTTTCTTCCCATTATAATTGGAAATCCGAGAGTAGTATTTTTGAAATGCTGAAATTCTTCCTTCACATGCCACGGCATTTCACCGTTTGATCTCCCGATAACTCCATTTTTTGAAACTGCTGAGATAATAATTTTTTTCAAACAGCAACCTCGAACTTTATCTTATCATGGTATTGATAATTTAAAAGTTCAAAGTCATCAAATTCAAGTTCATCGATCGGTTTCCTAGCAATTTTTAATAACGGGAGAGGAAGCGGTTCACGTTTTAATTGCTCTTTTAAACCTTCAAGATGGTCATATTTTTCGTTCGGGGTTCCCTTTTCCCCGACATAAATATGAGCATCAATAATTGTATGAGCAAAAAATCCCAAATCAAGGTTAACTTCCTGTGCAATTATCTGGGTTAAAATTGAATAAGCCGCTAGGTTGAATGGTATTCCAAGAGCTATATCACCGGATCTTTGGGTTAAATGACAATTTAGTTTCCCGTCATTAACATTGAAAGCAAAACTATAATGACACGGAGGCAATTTACTTTTAGTTGCATTTCCCGGTTCCCATGCTGTAACGACTAATCTTCTGCTGTAAGGTTTTCTTTTCAATTCATCTATTACATATTTGATTTGATCAACTTCTTCTACATTCCAGTTTCCATTCTTATCTTTTTGCGCACTGGGAAAATGTCTCCAATAATACCCATAGGCAGTTTCAAGATTACCGTTTTCATCAGCCCATGCATTCCAGATCTTAGTATGTTTCTGAAGGTTTCTAATATGGTTTTCCCCGGATAAATACCACAAAACTTCATACAGCAATGATTTCCATTCCACTTTTTTTGTAGTTAAAAGCGGAAATCCTTTTGAAAGATCAACTCTATAAAATGCACCGAAATATGAAATTGTATCAACACCTGTTCGAGAAGGTTTTCTATTACCTTCTTCCATAACGAGTCTTACAAGGTCTAAATACTGCTTCATTCAAATCCTTTTTTAATTAAAAATAAATTGATGTAATTGAACATAATTTAATAAATTTTAAGGCGGGATAAAATAATAAATTTTAAGCTTGCTTTCCTGAATTTGTTTGCAGATATCATTAAATAATTATACTGAATTCAATACACTTCTAATTTCTTTGCAGGCCAATTTAATCCCCTTTTCGAATTTTATTATTGATTCTTCTTTTGAAGAGAAATATTTCTGAAGTTCAATACAGTGAACTTTCTCATTTAAACTTCCTTTAACTTTCTTATCAATACTTCCGCAGACAAGGAAGATCTTTTTTGCGCTATTTTTAAATTCTTCTAATATTATTCCCGTTCCTTTTTCCATCAAGCTCTGATGATCAAAAGAACCTTCACCAGTAATGACATAGTCGATATTATCTTTAATTTTGTCAATGCCTAAGTCTTTTATAACAAACTCTTTAGCATATTTTACTTCAGCATTAAAAAATATCGATAGACCTGCTGCTAATCCTCCTCCGGCCCCAGATAATTTATCAATCGAATCGACCATATTCATCTTTTTTAGAAGCAGTATAATATTGTTAAAACCTTTTTCAATTAACTTTAGGTCTTCATTACCTGCACCTTTTTGTTTCCCAAAAGTTAAAGTTGCCCCATGAATGCCAAGTAGCTTATTCTTGACATCAAGAATCGGAATAATTTTAAATGGCATTTTTTGTTTAATCCATTCAATTCGATTTACTTTATGATAATTTATAGGCTTAACTTCAAGCTCTTTTTCATTATCAAATAACTTTAACCCAAAACGGGAGCACGTTCCTAAACCTAAATCATTTGTCCCAGTTCCCCCGATTCCTATATATACATTCTCAATATTCAAGTTTTTGTTATCTACTTCTGCTTTAATTATTCTTAACAAATCACCTAATCCATTAGAATTTAATTCACCCGGATTCCGCATATTTTCGGGAATAATTTTTAATCCTAAAATTTCTGCTGATTCAATATATAAATTAGAATGAAGGCTATCGTAACCTACTCTAACTTGCATTAATTTATCATCATAACATCTAGTTATTTTATAAGTTAATAGCTTTATCTTATAATTTTCTTTGCAAATATTTAAAAAAGCATCACCACCATCAGAAATTGGTTTTCCTATAATATCGAACCGATTACTATCTAGGTATTTTGAAAATAATTTGGCTGCCGTAATCGAATCTGCTGCTTCTTTATATGCATTTGGAGATAGTAAAAGCTTCATTGAATTAACTTTATTTTATATCTAAGCGGTCTGGGTACAAGGTATAAAGGACAATTCTCAAACCTTCTATATTCTAATATTCTGATATCAATTTATAATTTCCAAGACTTTTTTATAAACCTTTTCAGCATCAATCCCCCCTTCTCCATCGAAGTTACAACTACGTGGATCACCGGAGCATTTTATTCCGCAATATTCTTCTCCGGGCATTAGTATAAAAGCTTTATTTCCTAACGGACCCCAAAGCTGCGGAGAACAAGCTATTAATGGAGAGAACAATGAAAGTGTCTTTATTTTCAATGCTGAGCAGATATGCATAGGTCCTGTACTTGCCGAAATCAATAAATCAAGTGCTGCGAAAGTAACTAATGATTCTCTTAAGGAATTATTTATATTAGGATATATAATACCTTTAATATTTTTGATTTCATCGGGAGGATTTAAATCTGTTATTATTGTTTTTATCCCTTTTGTATTAAGTAATAGCTCAACTAATTTTCGATATTCCGCAGGTGTGATATTAGGAGCAGATTTTCCACTTGTGGAATTTATTCCAATAAGGAATTCACCTTCAGGACATATATTATTTTTAAACTCTAAAGCTTCTTCTTTTTCTTCATTATTTAAAAATATTTCAGGATTTATTGATTGAGGTTCAATCCCTATTTTTCTTACCATATCAAGACAATAATCAGCTTCATGTCTTAGGGGAATATATTTATATCGGTAAACACTTTTGGTGTTAGTAATAAATTGATAGAATTTATAGCCTACTCCGATTCTATATTTAATTCCGCTGAAGAACAATATCCAGTTAAGTTTTTCCTGTGGAAGCAGCATAAATGCATGTGTAAAAGCAAACTTTCTTAGCATTTTAATATATGTACCTGAATTTATATTTTCATCATATATTAAAACTTCATCAACAAAAGGATTGTTAACATATATATCCTTTGTATAATTCCTTAACATAACAGCAATAAAACTATCAGGATATCTATTCTTTATTTCCCTTGGTATCGGAGTAGATAAGACCACATCCCCTATTCTATCAGGCCTGCAAATCAGAATTCTTAACTGTGGTTTTTCCTTTTTCATTGACGTTACAAAATACTTTTAACTATTTTGATTTTATTTTTTCAAAAACCTTAGCATAAACTTCAGAAGTTTCTTCGGCAATTTTATTCCAGAGAAAATTATTTTTAATATGGTTTTTTAGTTTATTATCTTTTGATTTATTAAGACTTCTTTCAATTGAATTTTTAATTGAATCGATCGAATTAATGTCAGGGTACTCTACCATATTATTAAAATATTCTTTTGTTCCACCAAAAGGAGTTATAACGATTTTTGCTCCTGCCAATCCAGCTTCAAGGGCAGCAATGCCAGGAGTTTCAAACTGCGATGGGAGTACAAAAGTATCACATGCAGCAAAGGCCGAAACCAGCAGCGGATCTTCGTTTTCTAAAGCATTAACTAAAATAATATTCTGATTTTTCTTAATTTCAGATAGGATTTCTTTTCCTTCCCCGCTATCATCAATATTCCCGATAATTACTGAAGGATGGTTTATTTGTTTCAAAGCTTTGACCAATGCAAGACCGTTTTTTCTTTTAAATCCCAGATGTCCCACACATAATATAAAATTATTTACTCCATATTTTTTTTGAAAAATACCCGGATCGCCTGATAAAAATCTATCCGAAACTCCATTGTGAACGACATCGAATTTTGCTTCCGGTATCGACAAACCTTTTGATAGTACTTCAGCTTCAGAATTAGTATTAGGTGTAACAATTTCGGACCAGTTGCAGATGTCTTTAATAATTCCATAGTCAAACCAGATCCCCCTGGCAATTTTCCCGGTAAATTTCTCTAACGAATTTATATTCTTTATAAATTTATATGAATGATTTGAATAAAATACGGGTTCGACAACATAGTTTATCTTTTTCTCTTTTAATGTTCTCGCTAATCCGAAGATGGCGAAATTAGCACCAACCAAATGTATAATATCATAGTCAGTTAATTTTTGATCTGAATTCCACATATCAAAGAGATCTACTTTGTGTCCGAGTAATTCAAGATTCTTTTTCACTTCTTTTATTTTAATAAACGGACCGCCGCCGGTTAATGTAACTGCCGGATATGTTGCAAAACAAATTTTCATTGCTTTAATTTTCTAATTTGTCCGATAATATCATACTTAATCATTTGAAGTGTTTTTTTTCTAAGTTTATGCAGATTAACAACCGTTTGCAATTCATCTTTCTTTTTCTCGATTTTAACTTTTTTATCCTTGATTGTAGATAAAAAATATTTTTCTCCTGAAGGATAAGTTGCCACAAATTTAAAAGATTCATCTGAATTATTTGTGGATATAAAAACCTCTCCATCTTTTTCTTCAGCACTCCATTTAACAGCTAACCTTTTTTTCCACCATTCTGCATATTCAGAAAGACTTAATATAGGGATTTTTCCATTTAATGAATCATTGCTGATAGAATTTTCCCTATTATAAAAATGAATTCTTTCAAAGACTTTTTCGAAAACATTAAGTCTTTTTTCAAACGGGTGAGTATAAAAAATAATTGGTTCATCCAGAAATAATTTATTTTCAATAATACTAAAGAAATATTTAATCATATTTTCTTCCGAATGCCCTCCCCAATGCAGCCGTCCGACACTTACCGGATGAATCGGGATCTGTATAGCTTTCGAAAAATACGAATTATAATAAGGATAAAGCGGCAATGTATCATATGCAAAGCCGAATTCGGAAGAATATAAGAAATTAAAATTATCAATTGCTTTTGCAACGGTATTATTCCATTCTCCGTAAGGAGAGGCATATCCTTTAGGTTTTATACCGGCGTTTTTTAAAATCGTTAATCCTTTTTTTATATTTTCTACATTTTTTTTATAACTTAAAAAATTTTTATGTCGGTAACAGTGATATGATATTTCCTGGTTCTTTAAATTTGAAAATAATTCGATACGGTCTTGAGAAGATTTCGTTTCAACGAACCATGTGGCAGGGATATCATAATCTTGAAGTAACTTATTTAATGAATTAATTTCTTCTTCAGTACCCATATCAGTATCAATCCTGAAGCTGAAAATATTTATTGCTCCATCAGGATGGAACCATAAATGCACAAATGGTAATCCTCTTTTGTGAAACAGGTATTCAATAGCTTTCTGAATATGAATTCTGATTATTCCTTTTGATACTACGGCAACTCTTTCAGAAGTAAATTGATTACTGAACTCCGAATAGAAGTTTTTTCTTATTGCTCTGCTTTTATGAATTAAAGAAATAAATCCTTCCGGGAAAACAGCTAGATTTCCTTTTCCGACAGACAATGTTAAAACAGATTTCATTTTCTCCTGGTCATCAAGATGATTACCATTTGCCGGGATTTTACAATGATTATATAAATCACACACTAAATAGTTGTTAAATAATTTATCTGATTCAGAATAAAGAAATTTTATATAGGATAATTTCAGATTTATTTTAAATACAGCCCTGGCATTCTCAGCTTCGCAGATTGCCGCTCCCCCTTCATCAGTATAATCATATAATAATTTCTTTTCTTTTTTTGTTAATGATGAAGAAGAAATAATAATAAGAGCAAAATCATTCAAATTGATATTTTCAATTGAATTAATTTCAACGAAAGGAACTCCTATCTGGTTAAGAATAGTTATCCAGCCTGGGGTAAGTTTTGTTATTCCAACCGATAATTTCAGAGCAGCACCCTTTTTATAAATTTAACTTCTTCAACACTAAAACCGGTTAAGATAAGAATAAAAGGAAAACAAATAATTAAAACCAGGAACAATTTAACAAGAAGCGAGATTTTTATAAACAAAAGAACAGGTAGAATTATGAAATATGTTCCGGCAATAGGAGTAAACAGGTTTCTTAGTATTTTTATTTTTATGTGCTGTTTTAATTTTAAAGCCATATAAAACAAAACTGTAATTTCAAAAAAGGGCAGAGCCAGTGCAACACCCTGAACAGATAAATATTTATAAAGTACTATTGTAGATATTACAAAAACAGCGGCTCCGATCGAAAGTGCAATTGTATAAATATTTTCTTTATTCATCCCGATTATTGTAAAACTGAAGACAGAATTTATCAATGTGAAAGTAAAATAACCTGTTAAAAGCTGGAAAATAATTATTGAATCAGTAAATAATTTCCCGAAGACTAATGTTATTATAAATTTCCCTCCCACAACTTCTATTAATCCAACCGATAGAGAAAATGCAACTATTATCTTTAAAATTGAATTGAATATTTCTTCCAGCTTTTCGGGATAATTACTAATACAATTAATTATTTTAGGAAAAAAAAGTGCATTAAAAACTCTGTCAAAAGTCAGAAAGAGAATAATAATTTTGAATGCTGCACTATAAATACCAATATTTGAATTTGTAGATACAATTCCTAAATATATTACAGGAAAAGAAACAGCTAATCCTGCTATTATCGAAGCTAAACTTAAAGATATAGATTTTTTAACTACCGGTATAAAATTAAAATTACTTAATTTTATTTTAGCTTTATTGCCAGTTTTTTTAAATATTAGCCAGAGAATAATTGAATTTACTGCACCTCCTATAACCCAGCCTACAGCGGTCAACAATGTATCTTTTTCTGATTTTACAAAGATTATAAGAAACAAAAGGTACGAAGCCATTCCTATAATTCTTCCTATCGTTATTGCTCCCATTTTTTGAATTCCCTGGAAAAACCACTCCAAAAGAAAAGCAAATGGAATTAGATAAAGCATATATATTAAAACGATATTCTTTGTTTCAGAGGAAGATATAAAAAGTGAGATTAGGAGATATGAAACTATTAAGATAATTATTGATAGATAAAATCTGGCGCTTAATATTTCACTGACTAAATTACCATAATTAGCAGAATCAGAAGCAATTTTGCGAGTTCCTAATAATGTTAAACCGCTGTTTCCAAATAATAATGCATAACCAAGAATAGCCAAACCCAAATTGATTAATCCATAACCGGAAGTGCCTAAGACTCGCGCCAGATAAGTTGTTGCAGCAAATCCTATTAAGCGAACAAAAAATTCCAATGAAAATAAATAAATAATATTTATTGAGTTTTTATTTACTTTCATTTAAACTCGTTAGCTAAGATGTTTCTTGATTGATTTAACAATTCTTTCCGAAGCTATACCGTTTCCAAAAGGATTTTTACTTTTAAAAAAATTAAATTTTTGAGATAGTTTTTTATCTATCCGGTAAAATACTTTTTTAAAGTCTTTATTTCCTCCCCCGGCTAGAAATGCATAACCTGCTTTAACGGCTTCTTCCCTCTCGGTATTATCACGTAAAACAATAATTGGTTTTCTGAATATATAACATTCTTCCTGGATTCCACCTGAATCACTTATAATAAAGCGGCATTTACTCATTAAATAAATGAAAGATAAATAATCAAGCGGGGGAAGCAGTTTAAAATTAGGAATATTATTTAAAATATTCTGAACCGGTTTCTTTACATTTGGATTTAGATGAACAGGATATATGAAATTATATCCTTTATTCTCTCCGGCTATTTCTTTTAATTGATTCAATGTGTTTTTAAGAGTTTTACCAAATTTTTCTCTTCTGTGAATTGTGACTAAAATAAATTCTTTATCAAATAGATTATCGGGGATAAGTTCTTTTAATGCGCTTTTAATTTTTCTTTCAACTAACTTTTCGTTCAGTTTATTTCTAATCTCAAGTAGAGAATCAATAACAGTATTCCCAGTTACGGTTATTTTCCTTGCGGGAACTCCCTCAGAAATTAAATTATTTTTAGCCCCAAAAGTAGGAGCAAAATTTATATCTGCTAAAATTGAGATAATCTTCCTGTTCACTTCTTCAGGATATGGGCTGTATACATTATTACTTCTTAAACCGGCTTCAACATGTACAACTTTCACTTTCGAATAAAAAGCAGAGAGTGCTGAAGTAAATGCAGTAGTTGTATCCCCCTGAACCACTAAAAGGTCCGGTTTTATTTTGTTCAAAACAGTTTTTAGCTTTTCAATAGACCTGGTTGTAATTTCAAATAAGTCCTGGTTCGGCTTCATTAATTTTAGACTATAATCAATCTTTATTTTAAATAACTTTACAACCTGCTGTAACATCTCATCATGCTGACCGGTTGAACATACTATTGTTTGTACAGTTCGTTCACTTTTTAATGCCTTTATAACAGGCGCTAATTTTATTGCTTCAGGTCTTGTACCGAAAATGATTAGAATTTTTTTCATGATTTAACAGGATAAAATGTTCTTTAATTCTTCCATACTATTAAACTGAATTATATTTTCCCCCTTTAACTCTTTCAAACATCCTTTAGCCGGCACGATAACTTTTTTATTATAATTAAGCGCAATAACAACCGAACCTGATGTTAATACATTACTAAAATTAAATATTGCCGTATCACAAGCGTTAAAAAAAATAGAAACAAAATCATCCGGTAATCTTTTATTAAAAATTAATATTTGTTCTCTATTCCTAATAGATATCAGTATTCTCTTGAAATAATCTTCATTCCCTTTTTTAGTTACACCTGCAATTACCAGTTTTTTCTTTTCATCTAAATTATTAAATATTTCCACAACTTCTCTTATTCCTTTATATTCTGCTATTTCTCCAAATATAATGAATAGGGCATCTTCCTTTTTAATTTTTCCAGGAAATATTTTTTCATCTAGTAATTTAACTGCATCTTCTTTTCCCATTACCTTAACCGGGTATTCCGGATGACGAATAATAAAAAATTTGTTTCTCCGGACATTTAATTCCGGAATCATAATATCGATTGCAGATTCGCAATGAACCTGAAGTTTATCAGCAATATTAGCCATATATCTCATAATAGCTTTATTTAAATAAATAAAATTATTGCTATGCGGAAATTGATTATGAATTGTCCAAATAATTTTTCCATTCATCAATTTGTAAAGACTTATCCAGAATAATTTCCATATCATTCCCGAAAGTGACTGAATATCGGAAATTTCAAGCCAGTGATAATGAAGTATACTTTTTTCTTTTTTAAATTTGCTAACTACAATTTTAGGATGGGAAAATACAGATAAGCTCTCAATATGAATTCCATAATTTTTCTTACCTTCAATAAATTTTTTATAAAGGAGGTAGAGATAGCTGGTTTTTTTAAAATTAAAATTGATTAATGGAACTACATAAATTTTTTTTACATCACGACATAAGTTTTGATATTCTTTCAGCAGTATTTCTTCATCCATTACTAAATAATTCGATGATAGGAATGTAAAAATAATGATAGTATAAAATAAGAATAATTTTAATTTATTCCGTTAAGATAAAAATTATATAGCAAGATTTACAAACAAACTGTCGCGATTAGTTAATTTTACAAATTCCAATCATAAATTATTTAATCAGCATCTACCTTTCTTTTTAATCCCGGATGCATAAACAGCAGATAGCCAAATGCTATTACAAAAAATAAATAAATTGTTAGCGGGAAAATTATGTTCAGCCTGCTTGTATCATTAAGTAAAAATTTGAGAAGAGTAATACTTCCAATAAAAAAATGGGTGAAATTTCCAATCGAAATTGGTCTGCCGTAAATTCCGCCAATCAAATTTGCTTTTGCTGTCCAATTAATCATTGTAAAACCTAAATACAAAGCACCTAACATTTGAAAAATAACAGGGTGGATTACACCAATATTAAGGAACAAGATAGTTTCTACAGGCAAAAAGATCAAAATTATTCCGGTTATTCCCATAAAAGCAGCACTAAAAATCATTAATAATTTTGAATACATTGGATAGTTATATTTGAGTTTTTTGGATAATGAAATTCTAAAAACTTTAAAAGAAATTCCGGATTGATTGCTTATTAATTAAGTCTACAGAATTATTAGAATTTAAAATTAAGAGAAATTGAATTACCTGAACCTAGTCCTAATTGAAATGGAGAAATTGCATAATCAAAACTAAGATTACCCCATCTTAAACCTACTCCGCCGGTAAATCCTTTGGATATATAACCGGTCTGGTACCCGCCGCGTATTGCAATCAAATTATCATACAATATCTCTGCTCCCAGGTTGAAATGAGTATCATTTGCCTGCAGGTATTTTAAATATTCTGCTGCTGCAGTAACCTGGAAACCGGATGGTAAAATAAACTGATACAAAGGCCCAATACGAAATTCATTGGGCAGTTGTGTCTTTTCAACTCTTAACCTGTTCATAGTACCAAGGTTTCTTATTGCTGCAGCTAATGATAACCCATCAAAATTAGTTTTATAATTTAATCCAAAATCAAATCCCCAGCCATTTGATTCATCCGTATACAAACCTTCATATAAATATTTTATAGTAGCACCAAAACTTATATTATTTACAAGATGAAATCCCGTAGATAAACTAAAAAAAGAATAGTTAGCATTAAATGTTGTTTCAGGATTACCTGGCCGCGTTCTTACTTCAATATCATTAATTGAAGTAACATTAACTCCAAGTGCCAGCGGTAAATTCAGGAAATTAAATTTAACTCCCAGCACTTCACTCCTAATATCCTGTATCCATTGGTTATGCATAAACATTATTTCTGAATTATCATTGCCGGCTAGTTTAGCAGGATTATAAAAAAGAGCAGTAACATCATTTGAAGCTGCAGCACCTGCATCGCCCATTGCAATATTCCTTGCACCAAAGCCCAGCTTTAGAAATGATAAGCCGCTATTACCTGCAGACTGGGGGAAAATTGTTACTGAAATAAAAGCTATTGAGATTATTAGTAAAACTATTTTGTTCATGTTTTATTATAAGGTTAAATTGTTTAATTGCCTCATTGTTAAATTGCTATATGGTATTAAAATTATACTTGTAATCTTTTTGATTAAGATTATGACTACGAGTAATATTAAGAAACCGGAATTAGAAGTTAACACTCACACCAACAATATGCCTGTCTTGTGAGGAATATTGTTCGAGCATAAAAGCATAATCAATACCAATAGTAATATTATCAAAATCTTTAAAATAAGAAAATCCAAACGACGGTTTAGCTGGAAAATCGGAATTGCTTAAATTAAATTGATCGACCCCGGCTCTAATAAAAAGCTTATCAATAATATTATATTCGATTCCGCCTCTAAGAATATTCGTACCGCCGTTACTATTTTCATATTCAGCGGCGACTATTAAACCAATATTTTTCTCAGTGTAACTTAACCCGATTTTTTTCAGAACAGGGAAATTATTCTCAGAGCTTGTTCCATCCTGACCGTACAGAGGGGTTGAATCCCATTTATATTTACTATTAATATCGGAAATCATGAGAGACAAATTCCAATGCTCAGCTAATCTATACAATGCACCGAAATCCAGACCTACAGAAGTAGCACTTATACCTTTATAAAGTTTATAATAATAAAACTTAATTGCCAACCCAATCGATAGCTTTTCCGAAAACCTGTTTGCAAAGCCGAGGAAAAATTGATTCTCGGAAGTTGAAAGATTTTCAGTTATATTTCCTTCATTATCTCTTCCGGTAATATTACTAACCCCGGAATTTATTATACCGATGCTAATTCCGGCACTGGATCTAGGCTTAGATTTACTTTTGGACGAAAAGAGATCGAATCTTCTAGTAAAACTTAAAAAATTCAGTGACCTGTCAAATGATAAAAAGGAATATGATGTTTGGAATAAATTTCCATCCTGAAAAACAGAAAGAGCCGGATTATAATAAGATACAAGGTTCCCTTCGGTAACGGCAGACATAGCGTTTCCCATTCCAATGCCTCTGGCACCAAATCCCAGTCTGCTGAACGCACCCGGCATGCTGCTGATTTTGCTGGTTTTTGCTTGTGCAAAAATTACTTGAAAAGATAAAACTAAAACCAGTATAATTGTTTTCTTCAAAAAAACCTCATTAACTTAAATAAGAGGGCAACCAAAAAGTAGTGTGATGTTATACTCAGTTTATCGAAGTATGACATTCTCTTAGTCTTTCAGTCTTCGACCTACCCGTAGAGTAGGTAAACAAGCTCAGACTGACAAATTTAGCTCATAAATTTCTTTTGGTAAGCCTCAGTTTTTTTTGCAAAGATTATTGAATAACTAAAATTTTTCCGAATAATTTATTATCACCAACATCAACTCTGTAAAAGTAAACTCCGTTAGGAACGATATTCCCGTTATCATCTTTACCATCCCAAAAATCAATAACACCATTAGATGATGAATTTAAATTATCAATCTCATGTACCGGATTGCCTCTTTGAACATTTTGAATAACAGTCCGGACCAGATTCATTCCGAAATCAAAAATTCTTATAGTAACATTTTTACTCATGCCGCCGGTACTATACTTAATCTTAAGTCTATCCAGTCTCGGTGAAAATGGAATTGGATAAGCATAAGTTTCTGAGCTTGAATTTAAATGCACCGATGAAAAGAAAACTTTCCAATCTCCCGACCACATCAAATTATTTTGCTCATTTAGTCTTGCTAATCCATCATAAGAACCGAGCCATACATAATTACCTTGTGAACCGGCTGAATAAAAAGTTTTTTCAGTAACAGCAAGCTTACTGGTCTGATCAATAATAGAAGTTGGTGCTATCCAGCTATTCCCCTGGTTGCTTGATCTGAAGGCGCCATCATCGGAAGCTGTGATAACATCTTCATTCTTAAACCCGAAATTATGGACTTTCTCACCTTCCAGATAAGTATTCCACGAACTACCCCCATCTGTAGTTGAGCTGACACCATTAAATTCAGTTTGACCTTCAGCAACCCAGGTTGCCCCCCAGAGAGTATTATTAGTTTTATTATATCCTAAGGCAACAACAAAATTTCCGCTTATCGGATTATCCTGATTTAAATGATTGAACTTTACCCAGCTGGGATACTGGCTGTTAGCATCGGTAGTTTTATTTATACCATCTGCTGTACCCACATATAAAGTAGAATCATTAGATGCAACAACTGAAAAAGCCACATGATTTAAATATGCTTCAGGACCGAAATTACCTGATTGGACTTGAAGAGAAAATTTAACTGTATCAGTTGGCTTTAGACTATTTATATTATCGGAAGGCAAAAGAACTCTCTGCCAGGTTTTACCCATATCTGTACTTCGTCTTAAACCGCTTGACCAGGATGTTATCCATATAGTTCCGGGTGTAAAAGCTATATCATAAGTTACATTTTGTTCAGATACTGTTATAGGCAGAGCTCGTACTTTAGGAAGATTAACATTATCATTAATTCCATATACTAACAAAGAATCTCCGGAGTCATCAACCGGCTGAGGAATATTATTCCAAGTTTCACCATTATTTGTTGTATAATGTAATCCGCTTCCCTGATCAATATTCTGCCCATTAACTTCTTTCGTATGTGCGGTAGCTACCCAGAAAGTACCCTTATAATATCCCATAGCAGATTCATCTTCTGTTCCGAAATCAGCAGTACCATAAAAGTTTGTCCATGTTTCCCCTTTATCAAAAGATACGCTTATTCCTTTACCTGAACCAACCCAAATTGTATCCCCAACTACAATCATATCTGTGACACTATTGCCGACAGGAGCTATGTCATTAGAAGCTTTTACAGAATTTTTATTGTTTAGTTTAAATATTTGGGGAGAACTTTGAGAATAAGAAACCGAAAATAGACTAACAATAAATATTACTGACAGGATTAATCTTTTTACCATTTATTGGATAACTATATTATGAGAAATGATATTACTTAATTTATTAGAACGATCTACAGCCTTAAAATCAAACCTATACTTTCCTTTAGTATTTTGTGGAGTTACTTCAATCAAAATTGAATAAATGCCATCTCCCGCTGTTACATCACCATCATTTTGTGTATTACCATCATCAAACATCTGATTTTTAGCACCGGAAGTAGAACCATCAGGACGATAAGAAATAAAATAAACCTCCTTAATATCTTTTAAACTATTTGAATCAGAAGCTGCAACCGACATAAAAATTACACTTTTCGGATCTTCAACTATTACATTATTAGGTGCAACCAAATCTGAAAGGTGGGGTGGATAATTTACCTGATTATTGTCGTATTCAAAACTCCGGACTGCAACTTGCCTTGTATTACTATTCAAGTCTGTGATAAAAAACTTAATAGTATATAAACCAATTGGATAGCTTTTACTCAACGGGTACTTAGAAGAATACACATTATCTCCTGCTGTTGTATCTCCATTATCAATTACACCATTATCATACATTTCAACCGGAGAATCGTTTAGCTGAGCATTATCGGAAGAGTAAATATCAAAATAAATATTTTTAATATCTGCCGAAGAATTTAATTTTAGACTAACTGTAATTAAAGAATCACCGCTTATATAATAGAAATTATCTACAGTGTTTACAGATTCTACCTGGTATGATATCTGACTATCAACAATATCATTGTTAGTTTTTTCGCATCCCCCAAAAAAGATGGGAATAAAAAGCAAGAAAAGATATTTTTTCATAGTTTCAATATATAATTCTTTTGTAAAATTACTCAAGTGTAAAAAAATACCCTTTATTTAGCCCCCAAACGAAACTATAAATGGTGTGGGTGAAAATGAAATAATAAAAATAAACAGGCTCAAATAACCGAGAAATTTTCTAAACGGATCTAATTCTGAATTATCGGGGATTGGCGGATGTTTTATCTTAATAAAAAAATAAAGTATCAAAGCCCAAAAAAGCCAACCCGACCATCCAATATTTAAATTCAATTCCATAATATTATCTATAAGTCCTGAAATTCCGAATACAAATAATAATACAAAAGAAATAACTGCAATTTTATAATGATTTTTTTCACCAAACATAGTATATCCTATGTGCCCGCCATCCAACTGACCAATCGGTATCATGTTCATTGCTGTTATAAACATTCCGAACCACCCAACACACAAATAAGGATAATGATATATTTCTGACATAGGTGGAAAAAACTGCCCGGGGTGTATAAATATCATTTTAAAAAATGAAAATAAAAGCGTGTCACCAAACGAAAGTCCGAGTGCATTTTTGCCGTAATCCGGAGAAAAGAAATCGGGATGAATTTTCAATAAGTATTCTACACCGGGAACATGAGTGAACCCATAAATTAAAACAATAAGACAAGCGACAAATCCGGCCAAAGGTCCTGCAACACCAATATCAAACATTGCCTTTTTAGTATTTATAGGTGAGCGTGTCTTGATAACTGCTCCCATTGTACCGAAATTTAAAAAACCGGCAATTGACGGGAACGGAATATAATACGGGAGTGTTGCACTCACTTTATGCCATTTTGCTGCAAAATAATGTCCGAATTCATGGCAGGAGATAATGAACATTATTGAAACAGCATAAGGTAAACCTTTAATCAGGTATGAGAATTCGTAAGTCCCGCCAAATGTCCCTCGAATCCATTCGGCTCCTGCAATTGTAGTAGTAATAAATGTAATTATAAATAGCCCGATGTGAAGAAGATATCTTTCTTTTTTCTTGGTTCTTCTTTGTTTGATATCGCTTTCTAAATATGTTCGTTCATAATAATCTTCCATTATAAGTCCAGATTAATTCCTATGGTTGTATAATTTTCAGTAACATCAAAATATTCACCATGAATACTCTTACCCGAAAAATAATTAAAATTTATACTGAATCCTTTTGCATCGTATCTTCCGAATTTGATACCTATCGAAATAATATTGTTTCCTAAATATTTGCCGATATTGTCAAGCTTAAAATCATATGCGATGTATGGTGATATATTCTTTGAAATTAAACTATTAAAATAATAATCAAAACCTGCCTGATAAATGCCTTTACCAATATCTTTTGGAGTAACATGGAAAATATAAGTTAACCCAATATATCCTCTAAATGTATTTATTTTATAAAAAGGAAAAAGCTCAATAAATTCCCTGCTGTAAACCTGGGGCTTCCTTCCGTTTCTCCACTGGTTTAAATTGCCGTCGAAATGGCCGTCTACAAAATGAGCGCTTATGTGACTCAACCTGAATCTTAAACCATATTCAATATTTTGTGTTGTAACTTTATATCCTCCATTAATACCAAACAGGTAATCAACTGCATCAACTGGAAAAAAGAAATGGCTTTCGCCTCTTAATCTTGTATAAGTAAATAAATCAGCACCAAAAGATAAGACATAGTTATCTTTAGTATAATGATAAATATCAGAGGATATACCTATATCTAATTCAATATCTTTCCTGGTTGGTAAATAAGAAAACCCTACTCTTGGTTCGATAAAGTTTGCAGTAAACGGCTGAATATTCAAATTTGAAGGAAACCATTCACCTTTGCCCTGAGCAAATGTTGAAGTTATTATAGTCAAATTAAATAAAAGTATTAAAATATACCTCATAATTCTTAATCTTTCAGTCTATGTATTCTTTTTTGCAATTTTTGTTTAATCAATTTTTGATAGCTGTACTTAAATTTGGAATTCAAGCTTGCAGCAGCATATAAATTAGTCGGGAATGCGAATGAAGGTTCAAAGTAACAGTTTATTGTACATCCTTTGCAGAAATCAAATCTTCCTTCCATTTTCTTAAAAGATTTTAGTTTATCCGACTTCCTTATCAGTTTTATTTCTTTGTCGATTTTTATTCTGTCATTAGCAAAATGATAACATGGCAGAAGAATTTCATTGTAAGGGGAAATCACGATAACTCTTGAAACTGCTTTGCAGCTTGGATTGTTTGTATCGTTACCACCATTCCTTCTTAATTTCATAAAACCATTATTCAAATAAATATTTAACTTACCATCACAATAATTTTCAATGTAGTCGATTGCTTTATCTGATAAACCGGGATTTCCAAAGTATGAAAATACCGGATTAACGAGTAAAACAAGATCATGATTTGCTGCAATCTCATGCATCTTTGGAAGCTTTAAATAAGTTTCTTCTGTAACCGTAAATAAGATATCCGGGAATTCACCAATCGATTTAGCAATTTCAATACTTTTAAATACATGCTGATAGCAATCGACTTTCCTTATTCTATTATGTTCTTCTTCATCAGGTGAATCAAGTGAAAAATGTAAAAGATTTATATTACCTGCCAATTTTTCAGCAAATTTATGATAAAGTAAAGCATTGGTTGTAATGCTTGTCTGTATATTGAAGCTTTTAGCAAACGCAGCCATTAAATGTATATCCTTGTGCAGGAGAGGTTCTCCGCCGGTAAGATCAATAAACTTAACACCCAAGGCTGCAAGTTGTTCTATATTCGATTTAAAATCTTCAAGCTTAGCATATGGAGTTGTGTTAAAATTTTCATGATCAGCAAAATGACAAAATTCACAGAATGCATTACAACGGTAAGTAACATAATAATTACAAAGCAGCAGCATTAGTATTCTCTCCCCTTCCAGCTGACTTTCCTACCGATAAAAGTAAGAACAAAAGGAATCATCACTACATAAATTGTATAATAAATCTGCCAGTTAACAAAATATTTCAGATTCTTTTTTAAGCCTAAGGCACTGAGAACAGGATAAATAAATAAAAAATCAATTACTATTTTAAAGAATATTAAATAGAGCCAGGTTGTTGAAAAGAATACCGGAGTTAAAAGCATACATACATTTGTAATGAAACCGTAAGCCATGATCAAATAACCTGCAAACGGAACTCCCAATCCTCCAACGGACCATCTTTTCTTTTGATGATAGAGCTTTTTTAAATTTTTACATGGCAGAGAAGTTACAAGTGTTTCTTTATCCAAAGGATATATTATTTTATACTTTTTCAAATTATTAATTGCCTGAAGAAGATTAAAATCTTCTGTAACACTGAACGGAATATTCTCGTAGCCGCCAACTTCTAAATAAGCTTTTTTCCTGTAAGACATGTTATTCCCGATACAACTGACTGGCTTCCCGAAATTAATTGTCCCCGAAGCAACAATTAACAAATAGATAAAATCAATAGCCTGCATCCCGCTGAATCCGCTGTAAGCTTTTTGTGTTGTGAATCCGTTTACAATAGCAACATCAGGCTGGTAATAAGAAGCTGTTGTGTATGCCCACATAGGATGTACAGTGCAATCGGCATCCGTTGTTAAAATAATTTCACCTTTGGCAACTTCAAGAGCATTTGCCAAAGCATTTGTCTTTCCTCTTAATTTGCCAATCTCTTTTTTTGTTATAATCTTTTTAAATTTCTCTTTCCCCGATATAAAATCATCTATGATCTCACCTGTATTGTCGGTCGATTTATCATCTACAATTATTATTTCTAATTTTCCGACAGGATAAACCAGTTTATCAAGAGACTTCAGACAGGTTAAAATATTTTCTTCTTCATTTCTGGCAGCAACAATTACTGAAACCAGAAGCAATTCACTTTCTTTTAATTTAGGGAAAGATTTTTTTACCCCAATTGAAAATAAGACAGATTGGATAAAATATCCGCTGAGGAAAATTAAAAATATTATTTCAAACATTCGGCAGGTATCCCGATCTCAAAATGTTTTTTACTTACTTCTTCAAATAAGAAGTCCAGCGCTTTGATAATTATTTCCTTCGATTTAAGGTTATCATGAAAGACTACAATGGAATTTTTTTCCAAGTAATTTTGAATAACAAATTTAACAACATTCAGATCATTTTTATAATCAAAAGTAAATAATGACCACATAATATTTTTTAAATCTTTTTCTTTCAAAACTCTTGCTGTAAGGAAATTGAATCTTCCGTAAGGTGGTCTGAAATATTTTGGATAATAATAATGTTTTTTCTCCAGGATCGAACATACGGAATCAATTTCTTCATGTAATTTAGCCGGTCTAAGCTTATCAATTTTTTTATGGTTATAAGTATGATTACCAATAAGATGACCTTCACTTAAAATTAAATCTACTAAGGAAGGATTATATTTAATATTATTTCCGACACAAAAAAATATTGCTTTTATGCCGAAAAGGTTTAATGTATCAAGTATCCTTTCAGTAGTTTCAATATTAGGTCCATCATCAAAAGTAAGAAGAATTTTATTAATTGAACTATTCCATTGAAAATCGTTAAATATCTTTTTAACTAAAAAAGGCGGATTATATAAATATTTCACTAAAGCTAATTTTTAACTACAATTAAACATAAAATAATTTTGATTTTAGGAATAGAATTTAGAGATGATAATCTTAAATATCAAAGAGAATGTGAGATGATTATTTTGAATAAGAACAGACTGCTTGATTTTATCCCTCCTCGTTCCTCCCTTTTTAGAATAAGGGAGGGGGATTGTTAATCCCTTTAATTGTATTAAGAGTAAATACCTGTTTACAATATTTTTGCTAGAGTTAATGATTTGTCGAAATAGATTGTAATCTTAATATTAGCTGACTGCCTCAGAAGCCAGCCTTCTTGCTTCAGCTTCTGCTCTGCTCAGTTCAAGTCCGTGACCTTGCGGCCCTGTTTCTGCCTTTCTTAATAAGTAGGCAAAAATAAGTCCTAAAATTCCAAGGATTGAAAATATCCACATCCCAAGATCATACCCACCCGGATTAGCAGCACTGGCACCACTATAATCATTCGCAGTACCAATAATTAATGGGAAAATCATCATACCGATTTGCTGTATTAATGTCATAAGTGCATATGCAGCTCCTAACCGCTTTGCTTTTACAATATATGCAACCGACGGCCACATTACTGCCGGGATTAATGAAAATGCTATTCCCATCATAATGACCGGGACATAAAGAGTAATATTACTATATGCCATAAGAAGATAAACAGGAAGCAGAAGAATTGAACCTATTGTCATAAGTAATGCGCGTCTACCGATAAAATCAACCAGCAACCCGATAAGTGGAGTAGCAATCATAGCAGATAAAGGTAAATTCGAGATCATCCAGCCCGCTGTTTCGCGGGTTACATGATGACTTTCCATAAAGAATTTTACAGCAAAGGTTCTGAAAGGAAATATCGCTGAATAAAATGTAACACATAGTAATGTTATATACCAAAAAGACTTATTAAATTTAAACAAAGATTTAATGTTTAATTTATCTGTCTCTCCCCCGCCCCCGAGCATAAATATTTTTTCACCTGAAGATTCAACCAGGTAATAACCGAGAATACCTAAAAAAGATAAAATACCAATAAATGCAGCTATATATAAAGGAGCAGAATAGCCGCCACTATATAAACCGGGGAAAATTGTTGGTGAATTATCAACGGCCACTGTACCGCTGCGTGCAAAAAATAAATTTAGTCCCATTGCAAAACTTAATTCTTTACCTTTATACCACTTAGCAATTGCTACTGTAATAGCAACTATCAACGGCTCAGAACCGATACCAAGCAAAAATCTTCCGGCAAGCATTAAATATATGTTTGATGATACAGCCGTCAAAAAACCTGCGGCTGTGCATATTGACGCAAAAATAATTGCTGATTTTTTTGTTCCCCATTTATCGACTAATATACCACCGAATACCAAAACTATAATCGCGGCTAAACTGTAATATGAATAGAATTGTCCTATTTGAAGATCTGTAAAATTAAGTGAAGCTTTTAATTGATCAGCAACCAGGGAGATTGAATCATATACATAATAATTGCCGAACATGGCAACGCTAACCAAGAGAAGAACCATCCACCTGTAAAACGGAGTTGGTTCTTTTTTATCAACTGCTAAAGTAGGATTAATATTTGGCATATCCTTTATAATTCTAATTAGTTTTATTTATTAATTTTATGTTTTGTTTACTGATTAAAACAATTTTATATATTTTAAAAGATTCTGTTCGTCAAAATCTAAAGATTAGGTTCTTAATTAAGACTCACTGCTTAGTATTTTTCCATCAACTACCGGGGTAACACAAATCAATGGTTTTTCAGGAACTTTAAAATTTGAAAAGATCTCCTCAAATAATTCAAACTGTCTTCCTCTATTTTCTAAACGGGCAAATTTTTTATATTTCATATATCTGCCCATTCTGTCTGCGGGTGCACTAAAATGATATGCATGGTTAAAATCCTGAACAGCTTTACTTTTCAGGAATTTAATTTTGTTATCATCTCCCCCTTCCATTTCGTAAGCTATAGCTCTGAATTCTTCCACATATCCATTATTAATAATTAAATAGATATTTAATATTACCTCATTCATATTTTCCTGATTGAAATTATCTCAATAATTTTCCCCCATTGATGAATATTTGCTCCACTTTTTTTCAAGGAATAAACAAATTTTACTCTTAATCCGTCTTTTTTTAATTCATTTTTTAAGTTGACCGGGTCCAGTTTCTGTCCGTTGTCACTTACAATTCCATAAAATCCACCCTCAAGGTTAACATATTTAATAGTGCCTGTATCCTCAAGACTCGCTTTTATGCATCCATTAAATATTAACAATAATAATGCAGTACTAAATAATATTCTTAAAATGCCATATTTTCTTTTCATTTGTTTCTCCGCCTGATTATGCTTAAGAATTTCAAGATAAATTATTGCTAATCAATATAAAGACAATAAATGTATTAGAGGATGCAAAATTTGCATCCTCTATACCTGTCAATTAGAAAATCCCAATTCCTAAGCTTTTGGACCGATCATTTTTTCCGGTTTTACAATTTCATCAAATTTTTCTGCAGTTAAAATATCAAGTTCAACTGCTGCTTCTTTTAAAGTTTTATTTTCCTTATGTGCTTTCTTGGCAATCTTAGCAGCATTATCATAACCAATATGAGGATTTAATGCCGTTACCAGCATCAGCGAATCATTAAGATGCTTGTTGATATTTCTTTCATTGGGAAGGATTCCAACCACACAATTATCAGTGAAGCTTTCACATGCATCGGAAATTAACCGAATGGATTGCAGGACATTATATATTATTACAGGTTTGAATACATTTAACTCAAAATTACCACTTGCACCGGCAAAATTAATAGTAGTATCATTACCAAATACCTGAACGCACACCATTGTCATTGCTTCACTCTGAGTCGGGTTAACCTTTCCGGGCATTATAGAACTTCCGGGTTCATTTTCGGGAAGAAGCAGCTCACCAATACCTGCTCTTGGTCCCGAACCTAACCATCTGACATCATTAGCAATTTTCATTAATGATGCAGCTATGGTCTTAAGCACACCACTAAATTCAACCAAAGCATCATGAGCTGCCAATGCCTCAAACTTATTTCTGGCAGATTTAAAGGGTTTACCGGTTAATTCTGCAATTTTTTCTGCAGCTTTAACCGCAAATTCAGGGTGAGTATTTAATCCTGTTCCAACTGCGGTTCCGCCTAATGCAAGCTCATAAAGTCTGGACAGAGAATCATTTATTCTTTCCAAACCATTTGTCAACTGCTGGACATACCCCGAAAATTCCTGTCCTAAAGTTAAAGGAGTAGCATCCATGAGGTGGGTTCTGCCTATTTTGATAATACCTTTGAATTCATCCGATTTTTCTTTTAAAGCATCTTTTAATTTTGTAACCATCGGGATTAATCTTCTGTGAATTTCTTCAACGGCCGCAATATGCATTGCGGTTGGAAATGTATCATTAGAAGATTGAGCTTTATTAACATCATCGTTTGGGTGGACTGGTTTTTTACTTCCAATCTGTCCACCTGCCAATTCAATTGCACGGTTCGAAATAACTTCATTAGCATTCATATTGGTTTGTGTACCACTACCCGTTTGCCACACAACCAGGGGAAAATTATCATCCAGTTTACCTTCAATTACCTCATCTGCTGCTTTGACAATAAGATCAGCTTTATCTTCAGGCAGAATATCAAGCCCTTTATTTGTGAGAGCTGCAGCTTTTTTCAATATGCCGAGTGCTCTGATTAATTCCCTTGGAAATCTTTCGCTGCCAATTTTAAAATTCATTAAAGAACGTGCAGTTTGAGCACCATAATATTTATCGGAAGGAACCTTTACTCCTCCCATGCTATCGGTTTCAACTCTAAATTCCATGTTATACCTTCAGATTTATTTTTATTTATCACTAAATTTAATAAAAAATTTATCGATAATTATAATAAAGAGTTTAAATGGAACATTATTATTTGTGACACATCTAAACACGAAAAATGAAGACATAGAGATCAAACGAAAAAATTAATGAGTTTGTAAATCTCTATTTTTTTTGTAGTTTAGAAATGATTGTTAAAAAATCTAAATCCAGAAGAATTAACTATGGAAATACCTATAAAAGATAAAAGTAATTACCTAAAAGGATTACTTATTGTTGCTAAAAAGGATAAGCAATTAGCTGATTCGGAAAAAAGAATAATAAGAGGTATTGGTGAAAAACTAGGATTTGCTTCCGATTTTTATGAAGATGTTTTAAAAGACCTTTTGTCAAATGAATATATTCTTGAAGATCCAATAAAATTTTCGAATATCAAAATTGCAAAGTCCTTTATTGATGACGGGCTTAAACTGGCATATTCGGATAATAAAATTTCTGATGTGGAAATAGGCTGGCTTATTGAAACTGCCAGGCATAATGATATTGACGATGTGTGGTTTAATGATAAACTTGAATATTACAAAAATAGTACAGCTTCATTCTCAATATCCGATTTTGCTCTTTATTCAATAATCGGGTGAGCTGCTCCCCTTTTTGTGCCGAACATTTCTCCTATCCGGATTTGTCCCAAAGGCATTGGGGATTTTGATGAGCAACTCCCTGTTTACTGTTCTACCATTGACTATTCCTTAAAATCTCACTTCCTTTTTACTTTTCACATCTTCCATTAACCATTTTACATCTGACTTTGTTCTTTTAACATTGAGTTCCTTTTAAAAGAACTTCCGGTATCATTTATTGAACTTCGCCAAACAAGTCGCAAGGACAAGTTTTATATTTTGTAGTTTCAGTTTTCCATTTCACATCCCTGATTTTGTTCTTTGTCAACCTTATATATAATTTAGTTATTATTTTTATTCATTTTTTTGCATAGGAATTAATAATGAAAACTATGAAGGCACTTGTAAAACAATATTCAAAACCCGGATTGTGGTTAGATGAAGTTCCGGTTCCTGATATAGGAATAAATGATGTTTTGATAAAAATAGAAAAAACCTCAATATGCGGAACTGATATTCATATTTACAATTGGGATGATTGGGCAAAAAAAACCATCCCTGTTCCAATGGTAACCGGTCATGAATATGTTGGTACAGTCGAAGCAATAGGAAGTAATGTCCATGATGTAAGAATTGGTGAATTGGTAAGCGGAGAAGGCCATATTGTATGCGGGCGCTGCAGAAACTGCAGAGCAGGACGCCGGCATCTTTGCAGAAAGGCACAAGGAGTCGGTGTTAATCGTCCAGGTTGTTTTGCAGAATATTTATCTATACCGGTTTCAAATGTATGGCATTGTGATCCTTCTATTCCTTCCGATCTCTTTTCTATTTTTGATCCTTTCGGTAATGCAACACACACTGCCCTTTCATTTGATGTATTAGGAGAAGATGTTCTGGTTACCGGCGCAGGACCAATTGGTATAATGGCTGCAGCTATAGCAAAACACGCCGGAGCAAGGTATGTAGTAATTACAGATCTAAATGAATACCGGCTTGAACTTGCAAAAAAGATCGGTGTAACAAGAGCAGTTAATATCAAAAAAGAAGATATAAATTCAGTGATGAATGATCTTGGAATGCAGGAAGGTTTTGATGTAGGACTTGAAATGTCGGGAAATATAAATGCACTCGAATCAATGATATCTAATATGTGTCATGGAGGAAAAATTGCCCTGCTTGGAATACTTCCCTCGCATGCTGCAATAAATTGGGAGACAGTTGTTTTTAACGGTTTAACAATTAAAGGAATCTACGGAAGAGAAATGTTTGAGACCTGGTATAAGATGACTGTAATGCTCCAGACAGGATTGGATATTTCACCGGTTATCACTAATCATTTTTCTTATGAAAAGTTTGAAGAAGGATTTGAATTAATGAAATCGGGCAATTCCGGCAAAATTATTTTAAACTGGTCATAATGCTTCTGATCATTTTTGACTAAACTTTTTATATCAATTTTAATATATCCATTAATATTTCAAAAAGCAGAAATTCTGGGGTTCTAAAATGAGATTAAAAATTGCTTTTATTTTTCTAATATCCATTATAACAATGTTTGCACAGGATTCTGTTCAGACTTTGCTTTCATTAAGTAATACAGGTGTAGCCGAATTTCATAAAATGTATCCCGAATATGATGGCAGAGGAACAATTATACTAATTCTTGATACAGGTGTTGATATGGGAATTGAAGGTTTGCAAAAAACCACTACAGGAGAAACTAAAGTAATCGATGTAAGGGATTTTACAGGTGAAGGAAATATAAACCTTTATAATTGTAAAATAGAAGACGAAAATGGGAAAGGATATTTTATTAATGAAGAGAAGAATCTGAAAGTTGCAGGTGCAAATAAACTAAAGTATAAAGCAGTGGATGATAAATATTATATAGGTGCATTAAAAGAAACAGCCCTGAAAAACAAGTCATCTAATGCAGAAGATCTCAATGGAAATGGATCCGACAGCGACAAATATGTAGTCGTAGCATTTCAAATAAAAGATTCAAGCAAATCTCAATGGGTAGCTTATTTTGATACAAATGATAATGGGGATTTATCGGATGAAAAACCTATTGAAAATTATGATGAGAAATTCGATACTTTTCATATTCCAAATGAAAAAGGTCTGCCGCAATTAACATTTGCAGTAAATGTTTTCCCGGAAGAGAAAATAATATCACTTCTTTATGATTTTGGAGCACACGGGACAAATGTTGCGGGGATTGCAGCAGGTTATCATATAGGAGGGACCTATCTTGAAGGTGTTGCACCCGGAGCCAAATTAATAAGCTTAAAAATAGGTAATTCAGACGGAGCAACTGTATCTGAGAGTATGAAAAAAGCTTTTTTATATGCAAATAAGATTTCTAAAGAAAAAAGTGAACCTTGCATTATAAATATGAGTTTTGGTATCGGGTCTGAAATAGAAGGCAAAGCTGATATTGAACATTTTCTTGATACCCTGTTATTGCATAATCCATATTTGTATGTATGCCTTTCAAATGGTAATGAAGGGCCGGGAATTTCAACAGCAGGACTGCCGTCTGCATCAAGCCGTGTGTTATCATCTGGTGCTGTTTTACCTCAGGAAGTTGGTAGAGATTTATATGGGACAGAATTAAATAAAGACATCATATTCTTTTTTAGTTCACGAGGAGGAGAAGTCTCAAAGCCTGATATATGCTCTCCGGGTGCAAGTGCATCTACTGTCCCTAACTGGGCACGCGGCGATAGAATGGCCGGAACAAGTATGGCATCACCATATACTGCAGGAGTTGTATCACTTATAATGAGCGGAATAGTTAAGGAATATCCTAAAATTAAAATGCCATCTTTTCTTGTGTACAAAGCAATTCGTAATAGTGCGGTTAATATGAAGGATTATACATTGCTGGATGAAGGTAGGGGCTACATTAATGTAAAAAATGCATTTGCTCTTCTTAAAAAATATATTGAAATGGGTGAAGTGAAAAACTTTGAATCTTATACAATTTCATCTTTTGCACCTAATATGCCGGATGGGAAAGCTCCTAATCTTTATATAAGGAACGGATCTTATTTGACAGGAAATGAAGTCTATAATTACGTAATTAAAAGAGATAATGTTCAAAAAGAAAATAAATTTTTCAGGATATACAATATTAAGAGCAATAGCGATTGGCTTATTCCGATTCAGAAAAAAATTCATATAAGAAACAATCAGACTGCTTCTATTTCTGTTAAGCTTGATAAAGACAAGCTCATAAGGCCTGGTCTGTATGTCGGGAAAATTACCGGAACCAGGGACGATAAAACCCACATGCCTGAATTTGAAATGTGGGCAACAGTTGTTATGCCGTACCAGTTTAACCATGCAAATAATTATTCACAAACCTGGCAGAATAAAAAAATTGCTCCCGGTGAAATTGAAAGGTATTTTATTGAAGTACCAGCAGGAGGAACGACTATGGATGTAACTTTATCCAATGTAAGAAATGAATTCGCAAATGCATATTTCTGGTTATTCAAACCTGATGGCGCAGAAATGTATTTATCCCATGGGCTTTCTACCGGAGATGATGGAGAAGCTGTTGAAAAGAATTTTTACAATCTTACACCGGGTGTTTATGAACTCGATATGGAAGGCTCATATAGAAACGGCAAGACTTCAAATTATAATTTGTCTGTAGAATTTTCAGGAATAGAAAGACTTGATAACAAAATTCTTGATTCCGCAAACAAAAATATTAATGTTATGAATCTTTATAATAGGAGTGACACTTATAAATTAAGAGGAAATATTTTAGGTTATGAAAATGATATTGATATAGAATTAAACGGACAGGATACATGTTCAATTCCTTTTGTGCTCAGGAAAGATGAAGAATCAAAAGAATTTACTGTTACATTAAGCAAAAATGATTTTGAAAAAATTACAGATTTTTCTTTAATCATTTTAGATGATAAAGGCGGCCCAAAAGAAAAAGAATTTTTAACTTACAAGGAAGGTAAGATAGAAATTAAAAACACATTTAATGCCGATTCGGTTAATTTAAGATTGAAGCTGGTACCGGCATTTGCGAATAAACCCGGGAGGATGACAATTCATGTAAATGAAAAAACATTTTTTTATAATCCGGAATCTTTCGCAGTAGAAGACAATAACCGTCAAACTACAACATTATATCCTGACATTGAAAAGACACTGGATTGTGAATTTTCAGAACCATACCAGTTTATTCCCGGTAATGCATCACCTTTTGGGAAAATATTTTTCGAATCGGAATTATCAAATAAAATAAGATATAAAATTCCGGTTTATTTTAATTTTTAAGGAGGAGTTATGTTTAAAGAAGAAAAAAGCTATTTGAATGGAATTCTAAACCAGATAGAATCTGAAGGATTATTTAAAAAAGAAAGAATAATTACTAGTCCGCAGGAAGCTAATATAAAAGTTACAGGCGGAAAACAAGTATTGAATATGTGTGCAAATAATTATCTTGGATTAGCAAATAACCCGGAGATAATTAAAGCTGCAAAAGAGAGCTACGACAAATGGGGATACGGTTTATCTTCGGTTAGATTCATTTGCGGAACACAGGAAATTCATAAAGAACTTGAAGGAAAGATTTCTGAATTTTTAGAAACAGAAGATACTATTCTTTATACATCATGTTTTGATGCAAACGGAGGATTATTCGAAACTATTTTATCCGAAGATGATGCTGTTATAAGTGATGAGTTGAATCATGCCAGTATAATAGATGGAATAAGGTTATGTAAAGCAAAACGTTTTAGATATAAAAATTCGGATATGAATGATCTGGAAGAAAGATTAAAAGAAGCCAAATCCTGCCGCTTCAGACTAATTGCTACAGATGGTGTTTTTTCCATGGACGGCAGTATTGCTAAGCTAAAAGATATTTGCGATCTTGCCGATAGATATAATGCGATGGTAATGGTTGATGATTCGCATGCTGTTGGTTTTATGGGCAAGCGTGGAAAAGGAACTCACGAATACAACAACGTGATCGGAAGAGTAGATATTATTACAGGTACATTAGGTAAAGCTCTTGGCGGTGCAAGCGGCGGTTATACAAGCGGCAGAAAAGAAATAATAGATATTCTCAGGCAAAGATCGCGTCCTTATCTTTTTTCCAATACTGTAGCTCCCAGCATTATTTCAGCATCTTTGAAAGTCCTGGAAATCTTGAATGAATCTACTCACCTTAGAGACAGATTGGAAGAGAATACTAAATATTTTAGAGAAAGAATAACCAAAGCCGGTCTGAATATTAAAGAAGGGATACATCCGATTGTTCCGATAATGCTAGGTGACGCAGCTTTATCACAAAAGATGGCTTCAAGAATGCTTGAGAAAGGTGTATATGTTATTGGTTTCTTCTTCCCTGTTGTGCCAAAGGGAACCGCAAGGATAAGGGTGCAAATTTCTGCCGCCCATTCAAAAGAAGATCTTGATTTTGCCATTAATGCATTTAAAGAAGTTAAAGACGAATTCAACATTTAATATTAAACAAGAGATAACACCTTTAACTATTCAGATAATATTTAACAAAAAATAAATTTATATTGAGTGTTATGATTTTTAATTTATTATAAAGTTGTCATCTCTATATCTCATATTCTTTTTATTTCTTATTTTAGGAAAATTTATTTTCCTGTTTAAAAGGGTGAAAATCTTTTATGCTGATAGTTGAAAACCTGGTTAAAGAATTTAGCAATGTCAGAGCTGTAGATAATATTTCCTTTAAAATTGAAGAAGGAAAAATATTCGGTCTTATCGGACCGAATGGCGCAGGCAAAACAACTACTATACGAATCGTACTTAATATTATTAAACCTACTTCAGGTTCAATTACGTTTGAAGGAAAACCCATCACAAATGAATTTTTTAATGTGATTGGTTATTTACCCGAAGAACGGGGTCTTTATAAGAAGAGCAAAGTAATTGATTCTCTACTTTATTTTGCAAAGCTGAAAAATATGTCCAAAAAGATTGCCCTGGAAGAAGCTGATTACTGGTTAAATAAACTTGAAGCCTCGGAATACCGGGATAAAAAGCTGCAGGAATTATCGAAAGGTAACCAGCAAAAAATTCAATTTATTATGTCCGTAATTCATAATCCCAAGTTGTTAATTCTGGATGAACCTTTTACAGGATTTGATCCGATTAATCAGCAGCTTATTAAGGAAACAATTCTCTCTTTTGTCGATTCCGGAAAGATAATAGTTCTATCAACACACCAGATGGAAACAGCAGAAAAATTATGTTCTGAAATATTTTTATTAAATAGAGGAAAGGAAGTTATTAGCGGCAGTTTAAACCAGATTAAGAAGAGTTACGGCGGAAACAATATTAAAATTGAGTACAGCGGTGATGCTTCGTTTATAAAAGAGCTTCCTTTTGTAAAACAGGTAGATATTTACAGTAACTATGCTGAAATTCAGCTTGCGGACGGAACACAGCCCGGTGAATTTCTTAAAATATTAGTAGACAAAATAAATATCAGCAGCTTTTCGGTAATCGAACCTACATTAAACAAAATTTTTATTGATGCTGTAAAAGAAAATAAAAGCCAGTTTTTATGAAAAAGATCTTAACAGTAGCTAAATGGGAATTTGTTGAAAAAGTAAAAACAAAAGCATTTATAATTTCGCTTATTCTCACACCTGCAATAATAATATTCTTTTCTATTGCCCCCACACTTTTATCCGGCAAAGAATCAGATACAATTAAAGTAATTGGACTTGTAGATACGTCGGGTATTTATTTCAGACCCATGGAAGAAAATCTGGCCAAATATACAATTGAACACAATCAGCCTGCATATATCCTGATTAATCTTGCCGGCAATAAAAAAAATAACAAAACGGACAGCTTGAAAAAAATTGCTGATAATAACGTCCTTAAAGGAAAAGTTGAAGGATACATTTTAATAAACAACGGTGGAACTGATTCTGTCAGCATTGAATACAGAAGTAAATCTGTTGGTAATTTCAAAGACACACAAAGATTTTCAGATGCTTTTAATAATGCAAGAATTGAAAGACGATTAAAAGCAGAAGGAATAAATCCCGCAATCATGGAATATATTTCTAAGAATATTGAAGTAAAACCGGTAAAACTTGAAGAATCGGGAAAAGAAGGCAATGCTGACTTTCTTACTACATTCTTTACTGCTTTTATTTTTATAATGCTCTTTTTTATGATGATTATGCTTTCCGGGCAAATGCTTGTCAGGAGTCTTGTCGAAGAAAAATCAAACAGGTTAATTGAGATTATAATTTCAAGCTGCTCTGCTGACGAATTATTAGCAGGCAAAATATTCGGACTTGGAGCTTTGGGATTATTTCAGATATTGATATGGGCTTTAATTGCGGTTTCTCTTTTAGGTGCATCTGTAATTCCTTATGCTGCATTTCAAAATATTCTGCCTATGTTTATCTACTTTTTGCTGGGTTCAATATTTTTTACAGCAATCTTTGTCGGAATAGGTTCAATCGTTACTACCGAACAGGAAGCTCAGCAAATAACTACTTATCTGAGTTTTGTACTCCTCCTACCTATAGTTATGATATTACCTTTGATGGAAAACCCGCATTCAATACTTATAAAAGTATTATCTTATATTCCATTTACACTTCCAACTACAATGATATTAAGGTTAAATATTACACCGGTTCCCTTTTATATTATTTCAATTACTATAGTCATAATGCTGGTTTCTATTTATTTTGCAATAAAATTAGCCAGCAAGATATTCAGGATAGGAATTCTATCTTATGGCAAAAGACCTTCATTAAAGGAACTTGGTGAATGGATCAGGGAATAATAATTCTATGAAGACTACCGCTAAACTTCATGTTCAAGAACAAGTTCAGCATATATGTTGATCCTGGTCTCTATACTGGCAGCCATAATCCCAATGATTTTATACCTGGTTCTTATCTGGAGATTTGACATTTATGAGCGTGAACCCTTCAGGCTTGTATTTCAAAGCTATCTTTGGGGAGCAATCGGAGCAATTCTTCTTGCAATGTTATTCAGCATATTTCTGAATACCGGTTTATCCTTTTTTATTCCAAGTAAAAGATTATTAAGCAGGATTGACACTTTTTACATTGCTCCTTTTGTCGAAGAAATAACAAAAGGTTTGTTTTTACTAATTCTTGTTAGCAGCAAAAAATTTGATAATGTTACAGATGGTTTGGTATACGGAGGTGCTATCGGTTTGGGATTTGGTATGACAGAAAATTTTTTATATTTCATTTCTTACGGTAAAACTTTCCCTGAATTGTTAAATTTAATAATCATAAGAACTTTCTTTTCCGCGGTTATGCATTGTGTATCAACCGGAACATTAGGAGCATTTTTAGGATACGCAAAGTTCAATAAAACAGTTCATAAAATTGCACTTCCGATTATTGGTTTAATGCTCGCCATGTTCATCCATTTTTCATGGAACTATAGCGTTAGCTACAAATCTACGGTCGGACTTGGTTTGTTATTTATGTTCTTTACCATCCTTGTTTTCATTGGTGTTTACTGGCTTTCAATTTTAAAAGAGAAAAAAATTATACACAATGAGTTACTCTCCGAAACAGAAACCGGTTTAATTCCTTTGGAACATTTGTTTATATTGAATTCGTCTAAAAGAAATAAACCCGGCTGGGTTGATGAAAGCATCAGGAAACTATATATTAAAGCTGCAACTACTTTAGCTTTTAGGAAAATGCAGCAGAAAAATTCCGGGGGCTATAGAAAATTTTCTTATGAAAAAGATGTTGAATTTTATCGCGAACGTATTAAAAATTTATTAAGTAAAAATACCATCACCAGTAATGAAACATAATTCTTCAATTTATATTCTTTCCCTTCACCCTGTATTTAATAAAGAACTTGTTCCCTCTTTTGAATCGCTGGATAAAGAACATTCAACTTATTTATATGAAAGTTTACTGCTCAATCATAAAGAATTAACAAACAAATTTTATGATAATTCAAATATTATTTTTTGTTTTGATCAAAATGATAAAGAACATTTAACAGAAAATTTTAATAAAGCTGAAAATATTAATTTTATTGATACAAGCCGGGAAAATATCTTAAAGAGTCTATCCGATAAATATTTCAGCAGGTTTAATAATAATATAATTGTATTTTTTAATTCAATAGGAATTACAGACAACGATCTGAATAATGCGCTTAATCTTCTATCTATTGAAGATGAAGCAATTGTCCTTGGAAAAAGCATAAACGAAAGTCTGTCGTTTATCGGTTTTAATTCTTTCAACGGTAATATTTTTGAAGAAGATGATTTGCTTGAACTTAATTATGATTCATTTTTAAATAGAGCTGCAAAGTTTGAGCATTTTATTCATGTTTTAGATAATTTTATGTTAATAAAAAACATTGATGATTTTCAAGAGTTGTACAACCGTCTTTCAAAAAAGGATAGTTTTGCTTACTGTAGCCAGGAAATTCATGAAAGATTTACTAATTTGTTTATTGAATACAAGGACCTCTTGAAATGATGAAGATCGGTTTGATGGGCGGAACGTTTGATCCGGTTCATAACGGTCATCTGATAACCGCTCAAGCCGTGAGAGAAATCAGACACCTTGAGAAAATTATTTTTATCCCGGCTTATATTTCTCCGCACAAAACGGACAAATCATCTGCGGGAAGTATACATAGACTAAAAATGCTGCAGTTAGCTATTGAAGGGATACCTTATTTTGAATTTTCTGATATTGAATTAAAAGCAAAATCAATTTCTTATACAGTTCAAACACTTGAAGAGTTCAAAAAGAAATATGATAAACTGGAATTTATAATCGGGTATGATAATATTATTAATTTCAATACATGGAAAATGCCTGATAGAATTTTAGAGCTAGCAGAATTAGTTGTTTTAAGAAGACGTACAAATGATGAAAAAATTGAAAAAGATAAATATTATAAAGCTGCAACATTTGTAAAAACGCCGGTAATTGAAATAAGCAGCAGTGAAGTTCGTAATAATATAAAATGTGGAAAACCTGTTGACTTTCTTATTCCACCTAAAGTTAAAGAATATATTACTACATTTAATTTATATAAGGAATAATTTATGAAAATTCTTGTTACAGGCGGAGCAGGATTTATAGCTTCGCAAATTGCAGATGCTTTTATTGATGAAGGACATGATGTGTTTATTCTTGATAACCTGGCGACGGGATTTGAAAAAAATGTTAATCCTAAAGCAACATTTATAAAAAAAGATATTGGTGATAAAAGTCTTTCAGAACTATTTGAAAAAGAAAAATTTGATGTTGTTAATCACCATGCTGCACAAATGGATGTCAGGAGATCCGTTGCGGACCCGGCATTTGATGCAAACACAAATATTTTAGGTACAATAAATCTTCTGCAGAACTGTATAAAAACAGGTGTGAAAAAATTCATGTTCGCTTCCACCGGTGGAGCAGTTTATGGTGAACAGGAATATTTCCCTGCTGATGAAAAGCATCCTACTTCTCCCCTTTCTCCTTACGGGATTTCAAAACTTGCTGTTGAAAAATATTTATTCTTTTATAATGCCCAGTATAAATTAAACTATACTATTTTAAGGTACGCAAATATTTACGGACCCAGGCAAAATCCTTTCGGAGAAGCCGGTGTTGTGGCAATTTTTTCGACAAAACTTTTAAAAAATGAACAGACAATTATAAACGGAAGCGGAAAGCAAACCCGTGATTATGTTTTTGTCGGCGATGTTGTAAAGGCAAATCTTATTACTCTTAAAGATGAAAGAACAAATATATATAATATTGGAACTTCAAAGGAGACTGATGTTAACCATTTATTTAACATGTTAAACGAAATAGCTGGAAGTAATAAAGAGGAAAAACATGGACCGGCTGCTGCAGGTGAGCAGATGAGAAGTGTAATTACATCCGATAAACTGTACAACACTTTTAACTGGAGACCCTCAACTACTTTACAGGAAGGCTTACAAAAAACGGTTGATTTCTTTAGGTCTTCATTAAAAAACAGCTAAATTGTAATCGTCTTAAAGATGTTTACAGGTAAGTCTATTTACCAATGATTGAAGATACCTTTATAGAAAAACTATATCATGGAGACAGACATTCTGTTGCCAGAGCAATTTCTCTTGTCGAATCCGGAAATTCATCTTCTTCCGAACTGCTGAAAATACTATTTCAAAAAACCGGGAATGCTTACAGGATCGGAATTACAGGGCCTCCGGGTGCAGGCAAGAGTACAATAACAAATGAGTTGACTAAACAATATACAAGCAAAAATAAAAAAGTAGGGATAGTGGCAGTAGACCCTACAAGTCCTTTCACCGGAGGAGCGCTGCTAGGTGACAGAGTAAGGATGAATGATGTCGGGCAGATACCGGGTGTCTTTATTCGTAGTATGGCAACAAGAGGGAGTCTCGGCGGATTGAGTAAAAAGGCTATTGATGCTGCGGATGTATTGGACGCTGCAGGTTTCGATATTATTATCTTGGAGACAGTAGGTGTGGGACAATCTGAGCTTGATATTGCGCAAGCAGCCGATACAACAATTGTTGTTCTTGTACCTGAGTCAGGGGATGCCGTTCAGGCAATGAAAGCTGGATTAATGGAAATAGCCGATTTATTTGTATTAAATAAATCCGATCGCCCTTCGGCACATCAGGCTGTTACAGCATTAAAGACGATCCTTATGATGAAAACTCACGATGAATTCTCATGGATGCCCGGCATAATTAAAACAATTGCTACTGAAAAGAAGGGAATCGCGGAAATTTATAAAGAAATTGAGCGGCACAAAGAGTTTTTAGTTACACAAAAAAAATTCCTCTCTAAAAGAGAGAATCAATTAAAACAAAGAATAAAAGATATAGTTGAAGAAAAAATAAGAAATGAACTATGGACTGAAAAAGGAAAAATTTCATTAAATTCTGCTCTGGAAAAAGTTATTCTCGGAAATCTTTCTCCATATCACATAGCTGAAGAAATAATAGAATATTACAAAAATCAGAAGTAATTTATAAGCCGGGTCTAAAAAGGTTAATTTTGGAAAACTAAGTTCGAAATATAGAATGAAATAAATAACAAATTTTTATAATAATAACTTTTTAAGGCAGGCTCATTTATATTTAAGAATAAAAAGTCTCAGGTGCTCCAAAAGACACAACAGACTTTTTAGTTTATTTTGATCTTTTAACTACCACAAGTAGAAAGGAAAAGTCTATGGAATCCTCCGCTGTGCAATTCGTTTCAAAATTATCTGAAAACCAGGTTATAATAAGAGATACAGTAAGAGATTTTGCCGAAAAAAATATCCGTCCGTATATTATGAAATTTGATGAATCCCAGGAATTCCCAGTGGATATATTGCACCAGCTTAGTGAATTAGGATTTCTTGGAATTCTTGTTTCAGAAGAATATGGCGGAGCAGGATTAGGCTACACAGATTTTTCAATAATTATTGAAGAGCTTGCAAGTGTTGATCCTTCTATTTCACTTTCAGTTGCTGCACACAATGGCCTATGTACAAACCACATATATAAATTTGCTAATGAAGAACAGAAGAAAAAATACTTACCCGATTTAACTTCAGGTAAAAAGATTGGTGCCTGGGGTTTAACCGAATCTTCATCAGGCAGTGATGCAGCAGGAATGAAATCAGTCGCAGAAAGAAAAGGCGATTATTATATTCTAAATGGAAATAAAACCTTTACAACACACGGAACTGTTGGTGAAACCGCTGTGGTTATGGCAATTACGGATAAAAGCAAAGGTAAAAAAGGGATTTCAGCTTTCATACTTGAAAAAGGGATGGATGGATTTATAGCCGGTAAAAAAGAAAACAAGCTGGGTATGAGAGCAAGCGACACAACACAGCTTACATTTGATAATTGTAAAATTCCGGCTGAAAATTTAATCGGAGAAGAAGGAGAAGGATTCATTCAGGCAATGAAAGTTCTGGAAGGCGGAAGAATTTCGATTGCAGCATTAAGTGTTGGACTAGCTCAGGGCTGCCTTGATGCTTCATTAAAGTATGTAAATGAAAGAAAGCAGTTCGGAAGGTTTTTAAAGGATTTCCAGGCAATCCAATTTAAGCTTGCCGAAATGGCAGTTGATATTGAAGCAGCAAGACTGCTGACACGTAAAGCTGCCTTTATGAAAGACAATAAACAGCCAAATAAAAAAGAAGCTGCAATGGCAAAATTATTTGCCAGTGAAATTGCGGAGAAGGCTTCAAGTGAAGCCGTACAAATTTTCGGAGGATATGGATTTACAAAAGATTATCCGGTCGAAAAATTTTATCGTGATGTAAAACTCTGCACAATCGGTGAAGGTACTTCCGAAATACAAAGAATTGTAATTGCCAGGGATTTATTGAAAGAATTATAAATTAGAATTTAAGGCCGACCAAAAGATAAAACTTTAGGATAAATATTAAATGTTCAATTTATTTACATTCAAATATTCATTTTTGTAGCACATATTATGCTTACCTGGAATTGGTACTTTACTCTGTGCTACTTTTGGATCAGCCTCGACTGATAATTAAAGCATTGACTATTTTTAATTTGGGAACATCGATTAACGATTTATGCTCTAAGATATTTTTCCTCAGTGTATTCACATCATAAATCTAAAATCGTTGTCCCTTGTTTACCTGCCGAAAGCTTTTTTGCGAAGGCAGCTTGTTAAGTCAAAAACATTATTTATATTTATTTTATTTACATTCTTATGAAAAAGATAGGAAATCCAATAATAGAAAACGATATTTTCCTTCAACGTGAAGACTATCAGAAGAATCTTCTAAGAAAATTAAAAGCAGAAATTGAAAAGATAAAATTAGGCGGAGGAAAGAGTGCTATTGAAAAGCACAAATCAAAAGGGAAACTTACTGCAAGAGAAAGGATAAATTTTTTAATTGATAGTCCGAAATCTTTTTATGAACTAAACACATTTGCAGCTTATGAGATGTATGAGGAATACGGCGGTGCTCCTTCTTCAGGAACTATTTTCGGAATCGGAAAGATCCATGGCAGAGATCATGTAATAGTTGCAAATGATGCTACCGTGAAAGCCGGCGCATGGTTTCCAATTACTGCGAAAAAGAATCTCCGTGCACAGGAAATAGCAATTGAAAATAGATTGCCGGTTATTTATCTGGTAGATAGTGCCGGGGTATTTCTTCCACTTCAGGATGAAATTTTTCCGGACAAAGAGCATTTCGGCAGAATATTCAGGAACAATGCTGTAATGTCTTCAATGGGTATTCCTCAAATAGCTGCCATAATGGGTCCGTGCGTAGCAGGCGGAGCATACCTTCCTATTATGAGCGATGAAGCATTGATCGTAGAAGGTGAGGGCTCGGTCTTTTTAGCAGGTTCACACCTTGTAAAAGCTGCAATCGGAGAAGTGATCGATAACGAATCACTCGGCGGTGCAAAAGTTCAGTCAAATATTTCCGGTGTTACAGATTATATTATGAAGAACGATGAAGAATGTCTGAAACAGATTAGAAGCATTGTAGAAAAAAACGGCTTTACTCAAAAAGCAGGTTTTAACAGAAAAGAAAGTCAGCCGCCCCGGTTCCCTTTGGGAGAGATTTTAGGTTTGCTCCCTAAAGATACAATCAAGCCTTATGATATGTATGAAATTATTGCCCGTATTGTTGATGATTCAATTATCGATGAATACAAAGCCGGTTATGGCAAAACCATTATAACTGCTTACGCAAGAATCGATGGATGGTCAGTAGGAATAGTTGCAAATCAAAGAAGCGTAACTAAAACCGAAACAGGTGAAATGCAGGTCGGAGGAGTTATTTATTCAGATAGTGCAGATAAAGCAACCAGATTTATCATGAACTGCAACCAAAAGAAAATACCTCTTGTTTTCTTACAGGATGTTACAGGATTTATGGTCGGCAGCCGCGCCGAGCGTGGCGGTATTATAAAAGATGGTGCTAAAATGGTCAACGCCGTTGCAAATTCTGTTGTTCCCAAAATTACAATAATCATAGGTAATAGCTTTGGTGCGGGTAATTATGCAATGTGCGGGAAAGCTTATGATCCTCGTTTTATCTTTGCATATCCGAATGCAAAGATTGCTGTTATGGGTGGAAGCCAGGCAAGCAGTGTTTTACTGGATATTAAACTGAAGCAGGCAAAGAAGAGCGGACAGGATTTTTCAGAACAGGATAAGAAAAAACTGCTCGATGAAATAACACAATCATATGAAGAAAAGAGCAACCCTCTATATGCTGCCGCGAGGTTGTGGATTGATGAAATAATTGATCCGGCTTTAACCAGTAAATACATTTCAATGGCAATTGAAGCAGCAGATAATAATCCTGAAACGGGCAGGTTTAATCCGGGAGTTATCCAAACATGAATTGAATTTAAGGAGTTGTCTAAAAGGTAGTGTAATTTCATACGGAGACATTTAAAAAGGCTTTGCCTTAAATAATTAAATTAGTGACCTTTCCAGCGTAGGGGATGCAAATTTTGCATCCCCTACGCGGACCTTAAGTGAAAATATGTTTATTTGATCATATTGGTCACTAGCAGTTTATCGAAGTAAGACATTTTAATCATTTTTTAGTCTTCAACAAGCCTGCCTTTGCCGAAGCTTTAGCGTAGGCAGGCTCAGACTGACAGGATTTGAGCCTATAAGTTACTTTTTTTAGACTGTCCTCAAAATTTCTAATAAGTTAGTTTCACACCGGCTATTATTGTTCGACCTGGCATGGGATAGCCATCATTTATTTCATATCGTTTGTCTAATAAGTTCTCCCCTTTTGCAAACAGTTCTACTGAAGTCAATAAATTATAATTTAATATTAAATCGGTAAGAAAATAATTCTGCCTTAAAGACTTTTGAATATTGGAATACAGACCTGAGACCTGGTTAAGATTAATAAGTAATTGGATATTATTGTAATTATATTCAAGCTGTAAATTTAAATTATGCTTCGGTGCATAAAGCGTCGGATTGTTAGTGTTCAAATAAGCATAGTTTACTGAAGCATTAAAATTATTGGTTATTATATATTTTCCCAGAAATTCAATTCCCTTATGTATAAAAGAGCCTGCATTGTTCTTAATGAAGAATGGAGGCATAACCATAATAATATTATCGCCTTCATCATAATATGCAGTCAGCTCGATCTCTAATCGGTAATCAAAAAGTTTCTGCTCAATACCCAGTTCATAATTCCAGATATGTTCAGGTTTTAAATTCTCATTTGCTACAGGAAACAAATAAAGATCTACAACAGTCGGATTCTGAAATCCTTCACCTACCGAGCCTTTCAGTGTAGTTGTTTTTGCCGGTGAATAAGTTATTCCAAATTGAGGTGTATAGACAGCTTTGAACAATGAATTTTTTGAATATCTAAGCCCCGCTTCGACACTTAAATTTCTGAATAGAGAATCCCTAACCAAACCATATACCGCAGCTTCATTATTTGAATAATAAGTTCCAAGACCTTTTAAAAACGGAATATTTGGATTAGTCCCTTTCCCGCCGTAATTTTTGTAATCAATTCCGCCTGTAAAAATTAGACCTTTGGAAAGATTAACATTTTGATAAAAAGTAATTCCATTCATTATATCATAAGAATGCCAGCCGTCAAAAAAGTTATGATTACCATAGCTGTAAAAGAATCTAAACGCACCATTTATCTGATTAAATGAATTATATAAAGATAATGCTCCCCTGCTTCTCAGATAATTATAATAACTATTTGGTGTAACTGCATATACGGGACCCGGATCATAAAATTTAGCTTTGGAAATATTTCCATCCAAACTCAACCTGTATTCATCATTAATTGAATAATTTATTTTAGCAAAACCAGTTATATTTCTGAAACTATCCTTTGAATCCTTGCGGTATCCGTCTGTATTAGAATTATTAAGCGAAACATAAAAACCGAATTTTTTATTCTGGTAACCACCATCCAGTACTGCATTTAAAGAATTGTATGAGCCGTAAAAAGATGTGAGGTTCATAGCCAGCTTATTGTCAGGCATTTTCTTTGAGATAATATTTATGGCGCCTCCCATAGCATTTGATCCATATAAAATTGAGGCCGGCCCCCTGATAACTTCAACTCGCTGAACGTTTGAAGAAGAAAGAGCATCGATAATAGGATGACCGAACATTCCCATAAACTGCGGCTGACCATCAATTAAAACCAAAACCTGCGTGTTAGGACTTCCCCCGATTCCGCGGATATTTATCGTTCCGGCTGAACTGGCACCGACACCGAATCCCATCACATAATTATCATTAAGAAATAATCCCGGAACTTTATTATTTAAAACCCTGATGACATTTACGTCATGGTTCTGCTGAATTTCTTTATTGTTTACGACTGTTATACTTGATGATAATTCGCTTTTAGAGATCTTATATCTTGTTCCGGTTACTACTACTGGATCCAATAAGTATGATTTGGTTGAATCGTTTTTGACAGTCTGTCCAAAACATAAACCGGATACTAGTAAGACAACAATTAATATTCGTATGAACATATTAAATAATACAGAGCTTCTATAGAACATAATCATGAAACCTTTTTCATTGAATAATAGAATAAATATTGCTTGAAATTTTAATCTGACAAAGATACAAACTAAACTTTACAATTTCTCCATTGGGGGATAATTTCTTTCATTTTGTTTAATATTAGAAACTACTTAATTAGATTTTCTGTAAGTAAAGTTTTTATAATGAGATTTAAACTTGTCCAGGTATTATTTTTAGTCTTAGTGATTAATCTGTATCCGCAGCAAAGCACACTATCAGAAGGAGTAAATTATCTATCCGAATTTATTGCTTCAGATTATTTCATAAATCTTAAAAAGACCAATAATGATTTTGAATTAACAGACACGTTGTTTTTAAGAGCTGTTAAATACAAAAACTATGATTATTCCGAGGCCTTACTTGCACTGACATTTGCTACTGTTCCCTATAAAGAAGTCCCTATCCAGTTCCCTTTGATCGGCATTTTAAACTATCCTCTTGTTTCTGCAAATGATTCCGTTTTCTTAAAGAAAGATGAAAACCTGCCGAAAGAATTGTTTTATGATACCCCAACAGGTAATTTCGGAGATAAAGATAAATTAGCTCATTTTTTTGGAAGTGCATTTATTTCTTACTCATCAAATATTTTTGATTTAGGCGACCTAATTGGTTATTTTGTAGAGGTTTTTGAACAAAGTTTTAAAGTGCAATCTTCCATTGACGAAAGAGATTTGAGAACTAACAAATTAGGCAATATTTTCGGAGATATACTGAAAAAGAATAAAAGCGTTTTACCTTCCCAGGTTATGCTGATGAAATCATTATCTTATTTCGGGTATAATTTATAAGGTTCCTATTATTAAAAACGGGTAAACCAAAATCATTTATCCATAACATATTATAATCATTATTGAAAATTTAACTCAATGAAATCTGTATTAATAATTGATGACGAAAAAGAGATTTGTGAAAGCATAAAAATGATCCTTGAATATGAGGATTACAATGTTGATTATGCTGTAAAAGCAAGTGAAGGATTGAGTAAACTTGAAGCTATACCCTTCTCAGCACTGCTGCTAGATATTCAAATGCCTGAAATGAATGGGTTTGAAGTCCTAAAAAAAATAAAAGAGAGCAACAATAAAATTTCTGTTATAATTATTTCGGCGCACGGAAGTGTTGAGAATGCCATTAAAGCTACACGTCTCGGAGCTTTTGATTTTATTGAAAAACCCATAGACCGGGAAAAACTTCTAATTAGTATAAGGAACGCTGTTGAACAATCCAACCTATTACTTGAAAATGAAGATATTAAAAAGAATTATTTAGGCGACGGAAAAATACTTGGAAAAAGTAAAGCAATTAATCAAATTTTAGAATTAATAGACAAGGTTGCCCCGCTTGAAACTCGTGTAATGATTTCCGGAGAAAACGGAACCGGTAAAGAATTAGTTGCCCGTGCCATACATTCAAAGAGCAACAGAAAAGATAAACCTTTTATAGAAGTCAATTGTGCGGCAATTCCGAATGAATTAATAGAATCGGAACTGTTCGGGCATGAGAAAGGATCATTTACCGGTGCATTCCAGCAGAGAATAGGTAAATTTGAACTTGCTAATAAAGGAATCATCTTTTTGGATGAAGTTGGAGATATGAGCCAGCAGGCTCAGGCAAAAGTTTTGCGTGCAATAGAAGACAGTAAAATTGAACGCGTCGGAGGTACTAAAACCATTGATGTTGATGTCAGAATTATTTCCGCTACAAATAAAAATCTTAAGGAAGAAATTGAAAAAGGAAATTTCAGGGAGGATCTTTTCCATAGATTAAATGTAATACCGTTCAATATTCCGTCACTAAAAGAGAGACAGGAAGATATACCAATCCTAATTGAAAGTTTTGCCGCAGATATAACAGCAAAACATAATAAACCGCCTGTAAAGTTTAATGAAGAAGCAATGAAATTTTTACAGGCACAGAAGTGGAGCGGCAATGTCCGTGAACTAAGAAATTTTGTTGAAAGAGTAATTATTATTATTGATAAAAGAGAAATTGATAAAAAAGATATTGAATCCCTGTTCCCGGGCGGAAAATCTTCAATGAAAGATATTTTAAGTGATAGTAACTCATTCCAGGAATTTAAGGAAAGAGCCGAACGAGCATTTATAATTAAACAGTTAAAAGCAAACGATTGGAATATCAGCAAAACCGCTGAAGTTCTGGATATTCAGAGAAGCCACCTTTACAATAAAATGAAAAAATATCAAATTGAAAGGGAAGAATAAAAATGGCTACTATTTTTACAAAGATCATTAACAAAGAAATTCCTGCCGATATTGTTTACGAAACGGATAATGTTTTAGCTTTTAAGGATATTGATCCGAAGGCTCCTGTTCATGTTTTAATTATCCCAAAGAAAGTGGAAATTCCTAAAGTAACTGATATTAACGGGAACGAACACGCCGGGCTTTTAGGTGAAATGTTTGATGCTGCAAATAAAATCGCTAAAGATATGGGAATTTCTGAAGATGGATTCCGTCTGGTTATAAACTGCGGAAGCAAAGCAGGACAAGCAGTTTATCACTTACATATGCATTTATTAGGCGGAAGAGAGATGAACTGGCCTCCGGGCTGAAAATTGTAAACCTTCGAGGTTGATAATCAGAATTACATATAGTAAACCCTCGAAGGTTGATGTATTTGACAAGGATATTACCGATTACATAAACCTTCAAGATTCTCCGGTTCTTGTTCCAATCTGTTAACCTTGAAGGTTTTCACTATCCTTAAATCTCCACCACCCTGCCATCAGAGATCCGGATAGGTTATGCCAGATACTGAAAATTGCTCCCGGTAATGCGGCAGCCGTAGAAAAGTACTTTACTGCTAAGGCTACACTTAATCCAGAATTCTGCATTCCGACTTCAATACAGATTGTCCTGCAAATTTTCTTATCATATTTCAACAACCTGGGGACAAAATAACCGAATGATAATCCAATAAGATTATGCATCATTACAGCTAAAACTATAATAAAACTCATTTCGGCAATTTTGGATTTATTCAACGCGACTATGATTGCGATAATAAAAACAATAGCTAAAGTTGATATTAAGGGAAATATATTTCTGAACTTGCTTATTTTTTTACTGAAGAAGGAATTAATCGCGGTACCAAGCAAAACCGGAATTAAAACTATTTGTAATATATCCAAAAACATTTCTCCGGCCGGGACAGGTACCACATGATTCAGAATTATATATGAAAAGAAAGGTGTTAAGAACACAGCTAGTACTGTTGATGTTAAAGTTAAAGCAATTGATAAAGCTACATCACCATTTCCAAGATAAGTTATAACATTCGATGCTGTGCCACCAGGACTGCAGCCAACCAAGACTACACCAGCCATCATTACCGGTGATAAATTAAACAAAACAGATACAAAATAACCAGCTGCCGGCATTATCAAGAATTGTAAGCTGAATCCAAGAATTATAATTAATGGTGATTTAAGTATCTTTTTAAAATTATCCCATGTTAAAGTCATTCCCATTCCAAACATTACTACAATCAGAAGCGGAACGATAGCTGACCTGAAAATTGAGAAAATATCATTAAGATAGAAAGCTATAATTGAAAATAGAATTGCCCAGAGAGGAAATAATTTTGTAATTCGATCTATCATAGTTAATTTTATTCAAGTTGATCGCTTAAATTAAAAAACTGTTAAAACAGTTGAATATCAAGCTTTTGGTTTTCATTAACCCCGGAATTAATCCCGGGGTTAATGAAAATAGACGAATATTTATAACCGTTTCAACGGTTTATCCAAAAGGCGGTCAACTTGAGTAATTTTATTTATTAATGTGCCAGTCACTTTAATATTAAGAACAGCGAAAATAAATGACTAGCACACGAATTCCAGTAAATATAAAGATTAAAGATAAGAAAAAGTAAAATTCTTTCTTAAATTTGTTGAACTAAACTTATTTATACAATTAAAAAATTACTATTAGAAACAAAACCTATTTACAAATAACTAGAATATTTATTATGTCAGTTTATCAACTGGAAAAGAATCAGAAAATTCCCGGAACTGTTGAGAATATCTGGAATTTCATTTCATCCCCCCATAATCTGAAAAAGATTACACCTTCTTATATGGGATTCGAAATTATAAGTAATAACCTGCCGGAAAAGATATATCCGGGATTGATAATCAGTTATAAACTGACTCCTCTGTTAGGAATAAAATTAACCTGGGTATCAGAAATAACACATGTTAAAGAAATGGAATTCTTTGTTGACGAGCAGAGAGCCGGCCCATATTCCATATGGCACCACCAGCATAGAATTGAACCAATTAAGAATGGAGTTTTAATGACAGATATCGTAACATATAAACCCCCATTTGGAGTTCTGGGACATCTATCAAATCAAATTTTTATTAAAGCACAATTGGAGAAAATTTTTAACTTCAGGGAGGCTACACTCGAAACTATTTTTGGAAAATATTCCACCGTGGAATAGGAATGGAATTAAGCTGTCTGGAAGACTTAAATAATTAATAGTATACGTTAGTTACGCATCCGGAGTATTATAAATTAGTGTTTGAAAGCAATCAAAAAGCTGTAGTTATTTAAGAGCTAATACGTTACATAAATTAGCTTAAGTTTATAGTAATTAACAGCTTGTGGTGTTTCGTTTATGTAGAAAGGAGCATAATGGATAATTTTTTATCAGCGGCAATTGAGGAGGCAAAAAAAGGATTAGCCGAAGGAGGAATTCCAATAGGTTCTGTACTTGTAATTGATAATAAAATAGTTGCAAGAGGACATAACCAGCGGATACAAAAAGGAAGCATTGTATTGCATGCAGAAATGGACTGCCTTGAAAATGCGGGAAGAATGAAAGCATCAGATTATAGAAAAGCGACATTATATTCTACTTTATCCCCATGTGATATGTGCTCCGGAGCTGTGCTGCTCTATGGAATCAGAAAGGTAGTTGTCGGAGAGAATAAAACGTTTACCGGTCCTGAAACTTATTTAAGATCTCGCGATGTGGAAGTAATAATTCTTGATAATCCCGAATGTAAACAACTAATGGAAATTTTTATTAAAAAGAATCCTGAGTTGTGGAATGAAGATATAGGTGAATAATTAACGACGGGAAGTAGCTATTCAGTTAATATTAATCAAATATTTGTAGTCAAAATAATATCTGCTTTGCTGTTTCGAAATTCTTTAAAACATAATTCAACTTTTACTCTTATTGCTTCAAATATTTTAATGCCAGGCAGGTTATATCATCAGATTGTTCAACTCCTTCAGAAAACGATTGAACGTTATCGAAAACATTCTGAACTAATTCATTTACATTCAAAGAATTTTTTCCTTCAAGCACTTTTTCAAGACGGGCTTCCTGGAATTCTTCGTTATCTTTATTAAATGATTCCGTAACTCCATCCGTATAAAATACAAGGCTTTCACCGGATTTAATCATTACTACATTAGATTCAAACGGGACATCTTTAAATGCACCGATCATAAGTCCGCCGATATTATCAAGCTGTTTAACTTTTCCATCTTCAGAAATTAAATAAGGTGGATTATGCCCTCCGTTGGAATACTCAAAAGCACCGCTTCTTGTATCAAGCACGCCGAAAAAAACCGTAACAAACATATTAGAAGGACTTTCGTCAACAATAATATTATTCACTTCAGATAAAATACTATCTGCAGGCATTCCTTTAAATGCTGTTGCTTTTAACAGGGTTTTGCTAACAGCCATTAATAAAGCTGCTGCAATTCCTTTCCCTGAGACATCACCGATAACAATACCCAGCCTGTATTTGTCAATAAGAAAAAAATCATATAAGTCGCCGCCGACTTCTTTGGCGGTCAGCATTTTTGCATATATATCGAATTCCTTCCTTTCAGGAAAAGCCGGGAATGTTTTTTTCAGAATTGATGTTTGTATTACATTGGCAATATCAAGCTCCTGCTGAAGTGCAATTAATTTATCCCTGGATGAAAGGACAGATTTGTAATGTTCAATTTCTTTTATAGATTTTTCTATAGTTATTTCAAGATCGGTTAAGTTAATAGGTTTTGTAATAAAGTCGTAAGCACCCCGGTTCATTGCCGTCCTGATATTATCCATATCACCGTAAGCAGAAACAATTATTGATCTAAGCAGCCTGTTGTTAAGTTCATTAATTTTTGTAAGCAATGTTAACCCGTCCATTACGGGCATATTAATATCTGTAAGAATCAGGTCAAGTTTCCCGTCATTAGTAATTTTATCCAGAGCTTCAGCCCCATCCTTTGCAAACTGAAATTCATATTCGTTTGTGTTTATTTTTTTCCGGAATTTCTGACGAATCAAATGTTCCAGATCCGGTTCGTCATCTACTACTAAAATTTTTGCCTGCCGCATAACCTTTCCTAATTAACTTGCTGATAAAAAGTTCAATTTTGATTTTAAGAGATCAAATTCAATAGGTTTTGTAAAATAATCAACCGCTCCATGTTTTTTAGCTAAATTAAAATTAGTTTCATCTCCATAGGCGGTTATCATTATCACCTTTAATTCGGGATAACGCATTTTAATTTCTTTAAGCAATTCTATGCCCGTCATTTCAGGCATATTTATATCGGATAGTATTAAATAATTTATCGGGTTATCGAGCGTTTCCAGCAGAGTTAATGCCGATGGTCCGTCGAACGCATAGTGTATTTGTATTTCACCCGATTTAATTTCTTTTCTGAACTTCTGCTGAAATAAAAATTGAACATCTCTTTCATCATCTACAACTATCAGCTTCATTAATTTCTCCTTTGCTGTTTTTAAAATAATAGCCACGAATTATTTCTATCTAATAAAGCCACTAATTATCACGAATTTCACTAACTTACCTTGATCCGTTTTTGTGAAATCAATTAATGGTCTTTAATAAATATGATTAAATTTATTAAGCTATAACATGTTTTCTCAAATAAAATCTTTACTCAAATTCAGTATATAAATACAAATTTCATAAACACTTTCGTGAAAATTAGTGTTAATTAGCGGCTGAATTTTCACTTTTTAGGAAGAGTAATTATAAATTCTGTATACTCTCCCGATTTGCTGTCAAACTTAATCTCACCCGCATGTTCTTTCACAATGATATCATAACTGAGGGAAAGGCCCAATCCCGTACCTTCACCCGAAGGTTTTGTTGTAAAAAAAGGGTCAAATATTTTTTCACGGACTTCATCCGGTATTCCATTGCCGTTATCTCTTATCCTTACTTCCATTTTATCTCCTAAATCATGAGTAGCTACCTTAAGAACCGGAGAGAAATGATCACCTGCTGATTTTTTCTTTTTATGAGCTTCATAAAATCCGTTATTGATAATATTCAAAAATACCCTGCTAACATCCTGTGGAACTATAGATATCTTTTCGATATTTTTATCATATTCTTTTTCAATGGACGCATTGAAAGAATTGTCGCGAGCCCTTAAACCATGGTAAGCTAAATTTAAATCTTCATCAAGTATTGAGTTTATATCGGATAGAATCCTTTCGCCGGATTTCCCTCTTGAATGCTGCAGCATACTTCTTACTATGCTGTCCGCACGATTTCCATGTTCATTAATTTTAGAGGCATTCTGTTCGATATTCGAAATAATATCTTCAAAATTATCTACAGTATCTTTTCCCAGCTTATCTTTCACTTTTTCAAACTCTTCACGGAGCTCCGTAACAAGCTCTTTTGATAACTGCGCAAAGTTATTCACAAAATTCAGGGGATTTTTTATTTCGTGAGCAATACCTGCGGTTAACTGGCCGAGGGAAGCAAGTTTTTCCTGGACAACTAATTTTTCCTGTGTAGCTTTCAAATCACTTAAAGTTGTATTTAGTTGTTTGTATGCATCGGCATTATCAATTGCAATTGCAGTAAAAGTGGCGAGGTTTCTTAATATATTAAGATGATATTCGTTGTAGGCATCTTTCTTAAAACTTTGTGAAGTAATTACACCGATTTTCTTCCCTTTATATGTCAGCGGCAGATAAATAACTGATTGAGTATGTTCACCGGCTACCGGTGCTTTTATTTCTTTTACATATTTATGAAACTCTTTTAAATAATCATTAGTAAAAATTTCTTTCTGATTATTAAAACACCAGACACCGGGGCGGTTCGCATCATTAATGTCATTTGTAAAAGCCGCAAACTTAATCCCCTTTTCTTTAGTTGCGGGGAAACGCAGTCTGCAGTACTTTTCCTCATAAATTCCAATGCCGAAAACGGCGGCATCCATCAACGAATTTACATTTTCGTAAACAGTGTCAATAATCTGCTCAATGGAAAGATTTGAAGCTATATCCTGTCCGATTTCAGTAAGGAGTTCAAGATTTTTCTTTCTGATCATTTTCGGCTTGTAAAGCCTTAGTCTCGGCCTCGGCTGCTTCTGCTCTAAGTTCCGATTCCCTTAAACGCGAACG
>CAVRQC010000004.1:0-11426 GCA_963723205.1 uncultured Ignavibacteriales bacterium | reverse complement strand
TTGTCTTTCTTTGAGCATTAATCTACGGCGTTGAGTACGATCAATGCTGAAAACCAATCCCCCGAATATTACAACATATCCCAGGTAAGCCCACCAGGTTCTGTACCACGGTGGTAATATTATAAAAGAATAAGTCCCGGGAATGCTTTCAATACCGAGAATATTCTGCGCGGCTACTTTAAATGTATATTTGCCTGGCGGAAGGTTAGTATACTCTTTTGTGTTTTCTTTTGACCATGCGGACCAGTCATCATCAAAACCATTAAGAATGGTTTTAAAAATGTTTGTGTTTTTGCCTTCATAACTCGTTGCAGAAAAGTTAAATTTGATAGAATTATATTTAAAGGGAATTTCCGGTGCATTAAGAGCATTTAACATTTCTCCGAAAAATATTGTTGAATCTTTACCAATATCTACTCTCCGGACAATTGCAGGATAGCTAGAATTATTCAAATTTTTCTTTGAAAAATCATACCTGATAACACCTGAACCGGAAAGGAACCAGGTAATTCCACTTTTTTCAGTATAAACTCGTCCAACCTGGTCACCTGCAAATCTATTAAAAGGTGAAAGCAGCCATTTATATGTACCGTCAGGCTGACGGGTACCCATTGCAATAGAACTCCGTGTCCCGATCCATAAATGTCCTAAACTATCCTGTTGAAAAAAGGAGACACCTTTGTTATCCGCTATTTTATAAAATGAAGAAATAATATTATCTGAAGTATCTGAATAGAATATTTTCTTACTTTCATCAAATTTGTAGGTGCTGTCGGGGGTAGTAAAATAAACTGTGCCATTAAATTTATTAACATAATTAAAACCGCTCTGAAGGCCGTTGGTTTTATCAAAATGCTCAATATGTGGGTCAGATACTATTATTTTTCCATTTGTATCTTTTCTTAAAGTAATTTTGAATATACCTGATGCATTTGTTCCTACCCACAATGTTCCATCATCTTCTTCAATTATAGAGGAGGCTACATCTGTAATGTTCAGAATCCTGCCTTCGTCAATCCATCCATTTCCGCTTTTTAATACCGACCATAAACCCTGTGCACCAACATATACTCTTCTGGGATTCAATCTTGAAGCATAGAGACATTGTACGTTGTATTCATTTCCCACTGTTTTTCTAATAGCTGTTAGTTTATCCTTATCAACTTTAAATAAACCATCGAAAGTCCCGACGAGCAATTCATTATCTACTGCAATAAATGCAAATGATTGATTGCCGCTGTTTTTCAGCAATTGCAAATTTAAAGAATGCGGATCCAGGTAATATACACCGTTATTTGCTGCAACATAAATAATTCCATTATACCGGATGATATCAAGTGGAGGAGATGAAAGATTATTTCTTGAATCGAAATAACTTACCGGCGAAGAATAATCTACCCTGGAAATGCCGTTCTCCGTACCCAGCCATATAGCACCTGACTTATCCTGAAATGTGAAAAGAATACCGTTACTGATAAGCCCGCTTTTTTTGGTATATCTTCCTATTACTTTACCTGTAGTGTCAATTACAACAGCCCCGTTACTTATAGTTCCCAATAAGATATTTCCATCTGAAAGTATTGCCCCGGGATAATAAATTAAATTTTCTTTGATTACTTTATCAGCCACGGTTTTAAAAGGAATAAAATTTTTCCCATCATACTTAAATAATCCCATTGTGCGGGTAACTATTAAAATTGTTCCTTGTTCTCCGGGGAAAGGAAGCATCACGTATATTCTTTCATTCGCAAATTTTTCGCCCCCTTTTAAGAGAACTAACGAATCATTTTTTAAAACTTCCAGTCCCTTTCCCCATTCACGCGCATATACATTTCCATTAACCTTAAATATCAAATGGAAATTGTCTTTCTCTTTTATAATTTCAAATTGCTTTTTTTGAATATCCCAAATCAGTATGTATTTCATTACGTCAAAATAGACTTTGTCGTTGAGAACAAAAGTCTGCCAAACGTCAGAAAAATCTTTTTTATCTGCAGGCAAAAATTTCATCAATGAGTGAAATGTCAAACTAGCGGAGGAGTCCGGTGAAAAATAACCAAGGTCGCCAACTGCTCCTACATATAATTTCCCATCACTGGCGCTTGCGATGGAACGAAGGGTTGTTTTATTCGGCACCTGGTAGACTCTCCAGTTTATCCCGTCAAATTCGAGCAGGCCTATGTCATTCCCGAAATACATAATTCCTCTTTTATCCTGGCATATTGCCCAGTTACTCTGATACGCCCCGCTTTCCTTTGCCGAATAATTAGTTATGAGGGGATAACCGTTTTCAATCCTGTTTTGGGCGAAAATAACAGGTACAGATAAGCAGCAGTAAATTAAAAGAGAGATTATTTTTTTCATAAATTACTACTAAATTAAATAATATGTATTATTTAGCTGAGTATAGTTAAGATTATTTATTCTTTTATAAGTACTTCGGGAACGAAATTAAATAATGACTTTGATGGTAAATCATAAAACTATGATCTGTAATAATTTAAGTAAATTTTCTTAATATTCCCAAATTTTTTAACCTCATTCCTTCAGTTAATTAATTAAGTTGCTCTGTATCAATTATTTCTATTATAACTTAAAGGCAGCAGGATAATGAACTGTGTACCTGCTTGCTCCGAAGCTTCCACCGTCGCATTAGCTCCGGTGGACAAGCCTTCACTTGTATTTGTTTCAATCTTCAACTCTCCACCATGCACTTTTGTCACAATATCATAACTTAGCGACAAACCTAAACCAGTTCCTTCACCAGTTGGCTTTGTTGTAAAGAACGGCTGGAATATCTTATCTATAATATCAGCAGGAATTCCATTGCCGTTATCACCAATTCTTATTTCAACTTTTCCATCCAGTTTTTTTGTTGAAACTCTTAAAATTGGGCTGAAACTATTATCACTACTTTTTTTCTTTTTATTATAAGCCGCATAGCATGCATTATTAATTATATTAAGAAAAACTCTACTTATATCCTGGGGAACGACTTTTATTTTTTCTAAAGTTTTATCATAATCTTTTTCTATTGTGATATTGAAATCCTTATCCTGTGCCCGCATTCCGTGATAGGCAAGATCAACGTATTGATCAAGCAGATCATTTACATCGGTTAACACTTTCTCACCTGAGCTTCCTCTTGAATGCAAAAGCATTCCCTTTACAATATTGTCTGCACGAATTCCATGATTATTTATCTTCTCAAGGTTTACTTTAAGATTGCCGATTATTTCTTTTATTTCTAAATATTTTTCTTTCTCAAATGCCTGCATGTCTTTCTCAATAACTTCGGATAATTCTTCAAGCATTTCATTTGATAGAATTGCAAAATTATTTACAAAGTTGAGTGGATTTTTAATCTCATGAGCTATCCCCGCGGTTAATGCACCTAACGACGCTAACTTCTGCTGCGTAATAAGCTGTTCCTGCGTTTTTATAATTTCGTTATTTTTTTCCTGCAGCGTCTTGATGGATTGAGCTTTAGATATTGCCGATACTGCGTGTTCTCTGAACCTATTTAAAATCCTGGCAGTAGAGGGATCAAAAACATCCTTTTCTGCAAAACTATCGAATACTACATATGCTTCTAACTTATTATCCCATTCGACTGCCATTATAAGCATTGACTTTGCTTTTCTTACACCTGTTAATTTTTCATCACCAAAGAGTTTCTCAGTCCTGTTGATAATATAAATATCTTTTTCTATCTCATCGGAACTTTCAGTGTATCTTTTTTTCAATTCATCAGGTTTAAAAGTAACAAATTTAAGAGCATCAACGTTATATCCGAGAGTAAAAGCGATATGAAACATGTTATCTGTATGATCGAGTAAAAACACAGCCGCTTTTTCCGCTTTTGGAATAAAGCTTACTGTTTGTACCAGAAGCGAATTGAAAAGGGTATCAATATCTGCCGCATTATTAATTATCCGCACCAATCTATCAACAGTCTCAAGTTCCTCTGCCTGTTTTTTAATTAGCTCTGCTTCATGGAGTTTTGCCTTCTCCTGTTCTTTTCGAATAATCCGGCGGCGCATTGTCCTGTCGGTTATAAAAATTCCAAGAATGAACAACAGTGCATAAATAGTATAAGCCCGCCATGATAAATACCATGGCGGTAAAACTCTGAAGCTGAACTGATCTTCATTGCTGATAACTCCATATACATTTTTTGCACGTACCCTGAAAATAAAATTTCCGCCGGAAAGATTTGTGTAGTCTTTCTTTATTTCAGTAGTCCATGCAGACCAGCCATCATCACTTCCTTCAAGATAATATTGATACTGGTTTGCATCTATTTTTTCATAACTGGCTGCGGAAAATTCAAAACGGATATCATTCTGTGAATAAGGAATAACTACATTCGGGGGATTTTCAGAATTTGATTTATACCCGTCAAAAACCACTGAATCATTATTAACAATTGCTTTTCTTATACAGACTGAAAAAGGAACGTTGAGCTTCTTATCCTTGCCGGGATCATAATAAACGATACCTTCACTTGTACTAATCCATAAATATTCTTTGTCATTCACAGCATCATAATCCGGATAAATATCATTCACAGAATTTAAATCCAGTCTCTGGAATAACGGCATAGGTTCCCACTTATACTTACCATCACTTTGGAGCAGCGCTTTACCGAGCCGGTAATGTTTGTTTATTTCCGCAAGAATCCAGTATCCCCCTTTTTTACTTTTTTGTATTAAGGATATGATATTACCCGGTGTGGTAAACTCTGCGCCGAGTATCGAATCAGGAACAAAGGATTTTTCGTTATGATCAAACTTGAAAATGCCATTGTCTGCGGCCAGCAAAAATCTATTATCAAGACTAAACAAATGCCAGTTGTTTCCAGGAATTCCATTTTTATCAGAGTAAGTGTCTATTTGAATATTGTCACTTCCAAATGCCTTCTCAAATCCTTTTATTTTACTGGTGACATGCAGAATGAATTTATCACCTTGCTGCATCCACAAAGTACTGTCACTGTCCTCAACTACCGAAGACAATTCGTCAGTAGCAATCTTGAAAGTTTTAACAGAAGGCGGCTTATCAGTTCCTGATTTTATTATTCCAAAGAATCCTGTTCCTGCATAATAAATCATATCGGGATACAATGCTGAATGAGAAAGGAAAGCAATTGAATTGGGGTCGAGTTCAGAATCAAAACGATCGCCTTGAATTGTTTCTAATCCATAATTAGTAGCTGCTATTAATTTCCCGTTTAAATTAATTAAATTATAAGCGGGTTTATTGCTTCCTTTAATAAGTTCAAATCCTGATCTGCCTTTTTCCAGAACCATTACACCGATATCATTAGCAATATAAATTTTATTTTTAAACCTGGTTATGGAATTAATCTGGCTTCTTAATTTACCTTCAGCAGGAATTATAGTTAACGGTGAATTTACTTCACTGAAAACTATTCCTTCATTAGTAGCAATCCACACACCTCCGGATTTGTCCGGGTAAACATCATAGGCAACGTTAGTAGGCAACCGGGAATTTTGATTGAGCATTCTGACAAGCTTACCATTCCGGTTTATTATTGCAACTCCTCCCCGCTGAGTTGCAAGTGCAATATCACCATTTTTTAAAATACAAGTGTTGTAAACCTGATTTTTTTTCAAGAACTCATCTATATCAGTTTTAAAAGGTACGTTCTTCTCTCCGTCATAAATAAACAAACCGCTGTAATTTGTAGTGATGAGAATTTTTCCGGGGTTATTCTGATCAGGTTTATAAAGCGGAAGCATATCGTATACACCGGTATCCCTGAAGTAATCTCCACCGGGAATAACAGAAATTGAATCACCTTCAATTTTCATTAAACCTTTTCCCTGGTTGCGGGAATAAATATTATCACCGATTTTATAAAGCCGGAAAGCAAAGACTGAATCCCAGATTTTAAAATCTTTCCCATTCCACCTGATAATTTCATCCGCCGTTTTGTAGAAAACGCCTTTCGAGTTGACTGCAACATCCCAGAATTCCTTGTCTATCTTACGGACTTTATCAAGCTGACCTTTTAAAGAAATAAACTGAAGCTGACCAATTGAATCCGGTTTAAGATACCCGAAATCAGATGATGCAGTTAAAAATATTTTACCGTTATTATCTATAGCGATTGTACGGACATCTGCAGAATAGGGTATTTTTATTCGTCTCCAGGAAGTACCGTCATATTCTAAAAGTCCGTGCTCATTACCAAAGTACATTATGCCCCGGTTATCTTGTGCGATGCACCAGTTACTCGCGTTGCCATTATATTCCTTAGGGCTGAAATATTTGGAAAACGGCTGAGTTACATAGCTGTAATCATAATTTTCATTCTGAGAAAATGAGATTGATGAAAAGAGCAGCAGCAGTAACGTTATTAAAATATTTTTATTATTTGACATCATTTATTCTCTTATTCAAAAATATTATAACTTTAAGATTTTGGTAAAGTTATAGTAAACTCTGTATGCTTTCCTTCTTCGCTTTCAAATTTCAATTCTCCCCCGTGCATTTTTGTAATTATATCGTAACTTAAAGATAAACCTAAACGTGTACCTTCCCCTGTAGGTTTTGTTGTAAAAAACGGCTGGAATATTTTATCAATAATATCGTTGGAAATTCCATTACCGTTATCACCTATTCTTATTTCAACTTTTCCATCCGTTTTTTTTGTAGAGACTTTTAGTACAGGATTAAAATCATTTCCGCTTCTCTTCTTTCTATCATAAGCTGCATAGCAGGCATTGTTGATTATATTCAGAAAAACTCTGCTTATATCCTGCGGCACTACATTTATTTTTTCTAATGCTTCATCGTAATTTTTATCTATTGTAATATTGAATTCTTTGTCCTTTGCACGCATCCCATGATAAGCAAGATTTACGTATTGATCAAGAAGATCATTTATATCTGTTAAAGTTTTTTCACCGGATGTTCCTCTTGAGTGGAGAAGCATTCCTTTAACTATTGAATCAGCACGTTTGCCGTGTTGGTTTATCTTTTCAAGATTTTGTTTTAAATCTTTAATGATTGACAGAACTTCTTCCTTGTTATCATTCTCTAATTCTTCAGTTACCTCATCCAGAAGTTCACCGCTTATTTCTGAAAAATTGTTCACAAAGTTCAGCGGGTTTTTAATTTCGTGTGCAATGCCTGCAGTAAGTTCACCGAGCGAAGCCATTTTTTCTGAATGAATGAGTTGTGTTTGAGTTGATTTTAGTTCAGCCAGTGTTTCTTCAACATTTTTTTTCTGTACTTCAATTTCATCTTTTTGTTTTTGCAAAAGTTTGTTTGCTTTCTTCCGGTTACGATTATTTCTATAAAGCAGAAATGCTATTAGAAGAAGCACAACTATTCCTGCGATCAAACCATAAGTTCTGATTTTGTTTTGTAATTGTATTTTATCCTGTTCAATTTCCTGTTGGCGAATTTGTTCGCGGAAACTGAATGTTTGCATATCTTTTGCCTTTTGAGCGGTATATAGTGAATCTTTTGTATCGATAGAAAGCCTGAAGTATTTATATACGCTGTCTTTAGTATCCGTTTTTTCGTATGACTTATACAGATATTCATAAGCCCTTAATACCTGATCTTTAAAACCATTTTCACTTGACAGTTCAACTGCCATCTGCGCATAATATCTTGCACTGTCTAGTTGGTTTGTCTCCAGGAAAATTTGTGCGAGGTCATTATGATCCCATGAAATTACATGATAATTATCAATAGCTTTTGCAATCCGGGTAGATTTTTTGATTAAGGGGATTGCCTTATCATATTCTTTTTTGGCAATGTAACTTTCGCCTAATGTGCTGACTGAAATGGAAAGGCGCCAAAAATCGTTTCGCTCATAATCAGAGTTAACTGCCTTTTGTGCATATATCAAACCCGAATCAGGCTTATTCATCTCGTTATATGCAGTGCCAATTTCGTTATATATTGAAGAGAGTATTTCTTTATCCACGGCAAGCAGTGCCCGAGACATTGCCCTTTTACAATATATAATGCACTGTTCAAATTCTCTGGAAAAATATAAGGCATCACCAATTCTCAGATATGCATTTATTATTCCGTAATTATCGTGCCTCGCTTCAAACCTCGTTAATATTTGAAGTGACTGGTTCAATGCAATATTAAACTGACCCGTTTGTGTAAGGTTAAAGGCCGTAAATAATTGAACATAATCTTCTCCAACCTGGTCATTATTTTTTTTGAAATAACCGATCAATGCTATAACATTTTTCCAGGCTGAAGAATCACCATTGAAACTATTCATGTAAATACTCAAACATTTGCCTTTAGCAGAATCAGTCTTTGCTGCATTGTACAGGATTTTCAAACTGTCTGGTAGAGGCTGGGCAAAAATGCTTGAACACAAAACAGAATAAAAAATTATCAGAATATATATTTTGTTCATTTCTCGGTTTCAATTATGAATATCATTAGGTCCCTTATTGTTTGGGAAGATCAATTATAAACTCCGTGTACTTTCCTTCTTTACTCTCTAATTTAATTTCACCTCCGTGTACTTTTGTAACTATATCATAACTTAACGATAAACCTAAACCAGTCCCTTCTCCCGTAGGTTTTGTTGTAAAAAAAGGCTGGAATATTTTATCTATTATATCTTTAGGAATTCCATTGCCGTTATCACCAATTCTTATTTCAATATTTCCATTCATATTTTTTGTAGAGACTTTGAGTACCGGATTAAAGTCATCACTGCTTTTCTTCTTTCTATCATTAGCTGCATAGCAGGCATTGTTAATTAGGTTTAAAAATACTCTGCTGATTTCCTGCGGTACTACATTTATCTTTTTTAAAGTTTTATCATAATCCTTTTCTATTTTTATGTTGAATTCTTTATCCTTTGCACGCATTCCGTGGTAGGCAAGATTAACATATTCATCAAGAAGACTATTTATATCAGTTAATGTTTTCTCTCCCGATGATCCCCTGGAGTGAAGAAGCATTCCTTTTACAATTGAATCGGCCCGTTTTCCATGGTTGTTTATTTTCTCAAGGTTTTGTTTCAGGTTTTCAACAATTTCCGGGATTTCTTCTTTGTTGCCATTATTAATATCCGTAATCAGATCTTCGAGCAGTTCGTTACTAATGTCCGAAAAATTGTTTATAAAGTTCAACGGATTTTTAATTTCGTGTGCAATGCCGGCAGTGAGTTCACCCAAAGATGCCATCTTTTCAGCATGGATTAACTGGAATTGGGTAGCTTTTAGTTCTGTATAAGCTTTTTCAATTTCTTTGGCTTGCGCAAGCTCTTTTTCTTTTGCCGCAACCCGTTCTTTTTCGATTACGCGTTTTCTTTGAAATCTATCTATACTGAATACTAAACCGGCAAAAACGAAAAAATATCCGATATATGCAAAAGTTGTTTCCCACCAGGGAGGAGAAATAATTATTTTAACAGTTCTTTCTTTATCATTCCAGATTCCATCCCCGTTCGATCCCTTTAACCGGAAAATATATTCACCCGGATTTAGATTTGTGAAGGAAGCAAAATTTCTATCTGTTGAAATCCAGTGATCATTAAATCCATCCAGCCTATACATTATTTTATTTTTTTCAGGCCTTGAAAAATGAATGGATGCAAACTCAAATGAAATATTATTTTGAGTGTAAGCAAGATCCAATTCATCAAGTTTCATTACACTTTTTTCCAACGTTACTGATGCAGAGTCTGATTTAAGTGACACATCGGAAATTTTAATATCTTCTAAAACAATATCAGGTTTAACTTCATTTATTTTTCCGGGATAGAATGAAATTAGGCCGTTATTACCCCCCAATACTATTTCACCATTTTTGCTAATCCAGCTCGCCTTACTAGCGCCCAATCCCTGAAGTCCATCTCTTGCATCAAAATTGACAAAATTCCATTTATCTTTAGGTGCATTTTTATTCAGTTTCGCTAAGCCTCCGGATGTATTAATCCAAAGGTTTCCCTGCTTGTCTTCAATAATGGAATTTACTAGGATTGAAGGCAGTCCATCCTTATGATCGAACTTTTCAATTGATTCTTTTTCGGGATCGAATCTGATAAGATTACTTGCGGTCGCAACCCATAGGATTCCACTCCTATCTTCAAAAATGGTATTAATTGAATTGTTAGGAGAAAATTTATTTTTTGAATCAAAATTATATTGTTTAAAATTTCCAGTGCTAATATCGTATTTAAAAAAACCGTTAGCAGTTGATCCCAGCCAGACTACGTTGTACATTTTCTTACTGAATTCGATGCTGGTGCCAATTTCCACAGGTAAATATTTATCGGAATTAATTTCACTATTGATGAGGTCTCCAATACTATTAAATTCGGTATCATTTAAATTCAAAACTTGAATTCCATACCAAATAGAGTCGGGCGGTGGAAGAACATTCCAATTTCCATAGGAATGCCCGACATCAGTAGAAAAGTTAATTTTATATTCGCCTTTTTTTAGATCCAGGCATTTAACAGTAATGCGGTTTTTAAATCCTCCTCCATCATAAAATGTTTTTGAAAAATCTTTCATCGACCAGATAACTTTTCCATCACCTGATAGTAGAGAGCCCTTATCAAAAAGATCATCATTACCTTGTGACATTCGTCCTTCGCCGAGACAAATAATTAATACTTTTTGATCATGGCTCAATGAAAAATTCTTTTCCAAATTTGATGCTTCGCCTACTTCAAGAATGGAAGAAATCGGTTTACGTATAGCGGTAATCCTATGTATCTTTTGATTTAGATTTTCACTCATTTTTTTATTCATTATTGAAGGCAAAAGTGTCAATTCGTTTTTAATTGTATTATACTTTTCAAAACCATTGCCCGAAGCAATCCAGATATTTCCCGATAAATCTATTTTCATCGAATAAATATTAGCATCATTCGATTTGTTTTCATTAGGTGAATGGATTTGGCTTAATACATTATTCTTATCAATTTTAAAAAAGCCTAAATTATTGTAAGCAAACCATTTGTTTCCATTTTCATCAACTGCAAGACTTTGAATATTTATATTACCGTCCGTTATAGCTGATGGTTTGAAATTTATTTTCAAAGGAGTTGATTTTTGATTTTCTATATTAAAAGAGAATAAACCTTTTGAAGATGTTCCGACCGTCAGTTCGTTATCTTGCTGAGATCCGCTAATTGCAGTTACATAATTAGATCCGCTGCCTGCAACTTCATTGGGATTAATTTTTGCAAAATTGAAGGGTTTTCTAAACGGATCAAATTTTATAATGCCGTCTCCAAAGCTGCCAATCCAAACAACGCCATATTTGTCCTTATAGACTTTCCAGATTATATGACCTGCATTACTAAATTTTTCGTTAATATAATTAATGTTTTGAAAATGATTAGTTTTAGCATCAAATTTAAAAAGTCCATTATCATATGACCCTAACCATAAATT
>CAVRQC010000003.1:0-9247 GCA_963723205.1 uncultured Ignavibacteriales bacterium | reverse complement strand
CTTTAGCATGTATTTTAACTTCGAATGATAACCGGTCCATCGAAGCGATTGGCAACATCGATGATTTGTTTAAGCAATAGCTTCCCTACCCGATTCGTCTCTTTCTTACCGACCGGGTGATAATCTTCAGGCTTATTAACATCGAATTTAATTGTCTTTGTCGTCTGCATAGTGCAAGTCCTCCTGGGTTATTTCTCGTTTACATACGGGACATTGAATTGAATTGTCCTCATCGTGATGGTCAATTATGGCGCTGAAGCACCACGGACAGATAACGACCTTTTCGGTCTGTTGAATTTCGTACATGATTTCTCCTTTAATAATTAATAGATTGGACCTTCCTATACTTTAGTAGAGGTCGGCTTAGTTAATTGAAACTTCGGGAATAGGAACTACTGGGTTGTGAATACTTTACCTTTTCAGGAAAATGAAGGCATGAATAATAGTTTTAGAAAAATAGATCCCCCTCCTTTTATCACTATTAATACATGGTCTAAATAAGGTTATTATAGCTTAAATTAAGATATTTTATACCGAGACTGTCTCCCCTCGCCTTTCGGCCTATCGGTTCAATTTAGGAACTTCAGGAACCGTTGGAACTATCGGATAAAGCAATGCCCGCTTCGAACTTCGCAGGTAACGAAGAACGTCACGGGCATTTGCACCCATTTTTCAGGAATGGAAACTCTTATTATCAGTGAAATCAATTTTGACATTTATTCTGTTGATCTGACGAATACCCATCGCCTCTTTAGGAGTTATAAATATTGGGAATAATTCCCACCTAAAATTCAACAAATTTAAATATTATATGGAGTATAAATGTTAGAAATACTGCCTCTCAATATAGAGGGTGTTGTCGCATGCCTAATAGAAGGCGAATATGAACAAACCTGCTAAACCAATCACTTTCATCGTAACAGAATGTGGATGCCATGAATGCATCTCCCATCGGATTGACCGTGATGGATATCGTAGACTCGAACGCTTCTATGTAGAATGGTTAATTCATCGCTACGTATGGACATTATTTAATGGTGAAATAACGGAAGGGATGGAAGTTCGGCATAAATGTCATAATCCAGCCTGTATGAATATTGATCATCTGGAATTAGGTACACATAAGCAAAATATGGAAGATAAAAAGAAAAACCCTCGACCGGATAAAAAACCGGTTATGACTTACTATCGAACAGAAAAAAGAAATTGCGAACACGGAAGGTAAGACAATTCCACAGTTAGCAGCTGAAAATAATATAGCAACAAGCACAGTGGTTTCTATTAAGCGAAGGTTCGGTAAAAAGAAAACTAAACGGATGCCGGATAAACCTTCAATAGAAAATCAGACAAAAAGAAAGAAAAAACGAACAAAATAGATTACCTTATTAAGCTCTTGGCGAAAATCAAGAGCTTTTTTATTTTGTATCCAACACTCCAACAATCTGTGCCGGATCTGTTAATACTTCCCACCGCCATTGCCCAAAGGTGCTATATTCGTTAACAGCTTCAACCCATTCACGAAGGTATTCCCGTTTGACTTCATCTTGCTGTTTTTCTAAACTTTTTATTAAATATGAGTTAGAACCTTGTTCATCTTAGATTTATAGTTACATTTTTCGATTCTATTCCTTTTATTCACACTTATTACTTTATGTTGACTTTATACACAATAATATATATGTTGTGTACGTTATAATTAATATTTAATTTATCTTATAGGTATAATAGATGGAAAAAACAGTATTAGTTGGAATAGCAGAGATTGCTAAACTTGCTGGTACGTCCAAGCAAGCCGTTTCCAATTGGAGGATGCGATATGATAGCTTTCCAAAACCGACGCAAGATTTGCATAGCGGTCCGATTTGGGAACGTGAAAAAATTGAGGAGTGGATTAAAATTTTTCGGCATGAGGAAACACATATTCTTAGTTTTATTAATCTAAAAGGCGGTGTTGGAAAGACAACATTAGCGGTTGCTGTTGCAGAAATTTTAGCTCAAGAAGAACGAAAGCATGTGTTGCTTGTTGATTTAGATCCACAGACCAATGCTACAGTTACGTTGATTTCTGAGGATCAATGGGCTAAAATGGATGAGAATGGACAGACTGTTGCACAACTTTTCTCAGATAGACTTAATTCCCAGGATGATCCCAAGTTTGATATAGAAAAGGCGATTGTGCGAAGTGTATCAACCATTAATGACGGTATTGCACGGCTTGACCTTTTACCTTCAAGCATTCGATTGATTGATCTACAAGATCGAATTCCAATGATAGCTCTTTCGGGTAATTTCACTTCCAATCCACTTGACATTCTTAAAGCTGCTCTTCAACCTATTATAGACCGGTATGACTATATTATTATTGATTGTCCTCCAAGCCTTGGAACGGTAACGAAGAATGGTCTTCGGATTTCAACAGGTTACATAATTCCAACTATTCCAGATATTGTATCTACATGGGGCATTTATCAAATTGTAGATAACATTCATCGCTTTGCAAAAGATTATAGACCACTACCAGCACTTGGAATTGTAGCAACAAAGGTTCAAGTGAATAATCTTCACTCTCGTATAATTGAAGACTTGAGGGCACGTCGTTTAGGCAGATTTGCTCAGGCAGATTTACTTGAACAACCCCCCCTCTTTGAGAGTATAATCCCACAGACAGTCGCTGTGGCAAGAGGAGCAGATGTGGATGCTGACATACGAACTTTCAAAGGGAAATATGGAACTGCCTATACCAATTTTCAGGGACTAACAAAGGAGATCAAAACTCTATGCGAAACGAAAAAGCTCTAATCACTATAATTCGGAAGGTTGCTGATTTACTTTCTGAGGAATGTACACGTAATCCCGATTTTGCTGAACGCCTTGCCGTTCTTCTTCCTATCACTCCAGACGGCACGACCAAAAAGAAAAAGCCTACTCCAAGGAAGCCACAAATGGAATTGCCGGATATTTATGCCGAATGGAGAACGCGTGGTGATACGAATTTTAGATTGTGGCTACGCGATCTGTCAATTCCTCTTTTGCATGCAATAATTCATTCGAAAGGCTTTGATCCTACTCGGAGAACAACAAAATGGAAAGAAGCTGAAAAGTTGGCGGACTTCATTTTTGAAAGCTTACATTCGCGATTATCAAAGGGGGCTTCATTTATTAGAAGTGGAACAAATGAAAACTCAGAATGACTATAATGTCAAATAGTAACATATACTCCTCTTTATTTCATATTACTATAATTTTGATTATAAATAGAGGTAAAAAGTAGGACGTAATTTAATCCCTCATTTTAATAAAAAAATTTATGCAGCCCAATCTTTTGCAAGTAATTCTGCATGCGTAAGTTCAGTTTTGGTAGCCTTTTCTTGTTTATCTTGTGGATAATCTAATTTACGAAATATACGCTCACCCGAAAATTTATTTTAAAATGTTATTTCAATTTTTCAGCAAACTTTCTTAAAGATGGTAACACTCCTTCCGGTGAATATATATAAACTGAATCAACCGAAATCTCTGTTCTTGAATTATCTCCAACAATAGTATGTTTATTTTTATAAAGTAGTACCAGAACAAAATCAGATTTTTCTGCTAATAGGTATTTCTCATCAGCGCACTTAATGGTTTCGACTAAACCCTCTGCTGAAGGAGCTTCATGTTTTGAAAGATAAGTGATATAATAATTATAGGTTAATGTATCCAGATTATTATTAAATACATCGAGATATAATTCGCTTCCGATTCTATTGTCTTCCGAAGCAAGATCATTATAAAAATCATCGGTTAATTGAACATCCGAACAGGTTTTAGGATTACAACCGATTATCATTAAAGATATAATTACAGATAAGAATCGAGTATACTTTTCTCATATCAACTCCAATACATTAGGATTAAATCAAGATTATTGTTTGATGCTAACTCTCTACCGGTATCAAGATCAATAGGATAAATGTTTATATCGGATATCGAAGTTCCGGTCCCATAAATATATTCGTATGCCTTATTGGCAATCGGAATGAAGATGTCATAGAATCTTGGGACACAGTCGTCAAAGAAATTAACCTTATCTTTATGAAGAAAATTTTCTGGTCTATCAACAGGAACTCGCAATGTAATTATATCATCATACTTTGAACGAAGTTCATCGTAATTTCGGAATAGAAAACTACCGATAAGACTTATCTCTTTATAAATGGCTGGATGGTCTCCCTCGGCAATTCCCCACATCCGGTGAAGTCCGTTAATCCAATCGTATACTTTGTTTCTGCTGTAAGTTTCGGAATAAACTTCGTCAATCTTTTTAACGAACAAATCAACTACTCTATCCGCTTCTGGATAAAATTCGTGATTAAAATTTTTCAATTCATCGTGAATATTAGAAAAGTTCAATTCTATGGGCCGCCCACAATATTTTGTCAGGTAATGGAACAGCAAAACATCGAGTTGCATTTCAAGGATACGATGTTCAGACTGATGCTCATGATAATTACCGACCTTATCTCTAATAAACGGATGCATGATCCCATCCGCAACAATGTGCGAAATAAAGCCTAAGAAAAAATTAAACATATACCTTAGTTCTTTAGGTGATAAGCTGCCGTCATCGTTTAACGATTTTATTTCTTTTAAAGCTTTGATAGGAACTTGATTTGTTTTTACGTAATGAAATTTATCGGCAAGTTCGCTTTGCGTACTAAAAAACAAATCGCTATCGGCTACGCTAGCATACGGTAAATCCGGACCTACAGCACCGACTTGTAAAAAGTCTCTACTCGCTGCTAACTGATGTTTTAATGGACTCTCCGGTAAGATTGATTGGAGGTTCTTCATCAAGAGAATGTGTGTGATACCACTAGGCATTAAATCCCCTTTCCCTTATTTGATAATTATAAACTGTATATTAATAAGAATTTAGTAGAAATGGAAGGGTTATAGTAAAATTTGAGTATACATCGGGAATGAATGAGGGAAGTGGTGGAATAGAAAATATCTGGCCATTAATGAAATTACAAAACCATCGTTTTATGACTAAGTTTAAAATTCAACTCCACCTCTCCACTTTTCCACCAGTCAAATCAAAAAAGTGATTTAAAAATATAAAGGCGATCTTTAGGATCGCCTCCGATGGACTCTGGGAAGTTTATTTAATAGATTAATTAATATTATTCGCCAGTTTAGACAAATCTGTTTACTATCGAATAATCTAAAGATTAGCTAGCTAATAGGGTTGGCGTCAGACCGATCTTCTTCTTCAAGGATTCAGCCAATGCTGTTGTATCTTGATTTGAACTTAAGAGTCTGATACCGATAACCCAATGAATGTTTTTGTATACAAGACCAGATAGTGCTTTTACGCTGCTTATCTGATAGGTACTACAATTAAACAATGTCTCCAGTTCATCCTTAAATATGCTCCTAGATTTTGGAGTAACGCCGTTTAACTTACCACACCATTCCATATATGAATCGTATAACGATTTAAGAGTAGTTGCATGATCTGTTTCTTCAACTGAAGATACAACACACATTTCATCAACGAACTCAGCTACAGATGAAGATGATTCATTAAACAGTAACATATTTTTCTTTACTGATTCAGGCGCCTCAAAATAAATTGATTCGTCCGAATGAATAATATCCTTTGATTTACTAAGTACGCGGTTTAGGATTCCGGGCAACTCCTTAATCAACTTAATATTCAATTGAGTATCGGCATTTAAGTCGAATCTTTTCTCAAATTTAATAATATCAAATCTTCTCAGAATTGCTTTATCTATCACCTTAAAATTAGGTAACTGATTTGCCGATATAATTAATCTGGCTATATTTCTGAAATCAACTGGCTTCTTATATATTTGCCGAGCTGACATAAGATCATTACCAGTTAAAGATTTAAATATGTTTGTTTCTTTCTCAAGAGTTGATACTTCCTTTGAAAAATTTACATATTTATTGACCAATTGAAAAACTGAGTAGTGTCTATCACTAGACAGATTACTCAACTCCTGATTGGAACAATTATCTTGCCCTAGTAACGCATTCCAGACATCCATCAGCACCGATTTACCGTTTCCGCCTTTCCCTAACAATAAAAGAGCCTTCTGATGCTCATATGTAGGGAGAAGAGTGTACATCATCCACTTTAGAAAATGATCAATCACTTCCTGATCATTATCGAAGATCTCGTTGAGCTTTCTATCGAATAACGAACACGTCGCTTTGGGATCATACTCTACCGGGAATTGTACAGTTGTTTTGTATTCTTTATTGTGTGGGATCAACTTAAAAGCCCTCAAGTCAAACAGTCCATTTTTCAGATTTAGAATTAGCTTATTACTATTGAAGTCTTCCTCAAAGAATAATCTTGACCTGACTTTAATCCTATTTGACACAGAATTGACCTTTTGAATATTAACTTGATCAGTAGGATAAATTGTCATCAAAAGTGTTTCAATTACCATTCCAAGTTTTTCCTCAGGCATCTTTACCCATACGCCGTCTCTATATTCATAGAACGTATGTGTATTTTTATGATAAACAACGTCTTTGCCGTTATATTTCTCAAATAAATTTACAGCATACGATTCATCGAATTTTTCAGGTTTTTCAATGGGTAAGGATAAAGGACTTCCCTTCCTGATAACTTTCATCAATTCACAATGGCCATGTTTGCCACACAACCGGTCACATAAACTAGAATCATCATTTTGTTCAGCTCCAATCTGTGACCAAATTTGATCAATAACACTGCTTTCTATATCGGCTTTGATGGTGTTTGTCAGTAATCGTTTTCTACCATCATTACCGAAATTGAATGCAAAATATGTTAACTTTCTTATTTCATCGTCAGTCGGGGCCTGTTGATTATTTAATTTATGATCAACCCTATTTACGAACATACATCGAGCGCTAATCGTATCCCAGTTTTCTATTTTAGGCTGCATTAAGTACCTCCACTGCCTTCTGAAGTGCACCTATATTAAGATGAGAATATACTTCGGTTGTAGTAATACTACTGTGACCAAGTAATTCCTTTATCGTATATAAATTTACTCCATTTTGTACAAGGGTACTTGCAAAGGAATGCCTTAGACTATGAAAATGTATTCTTTCATCAAGTCCAATTTTACGACATACCTTCTTAAATGATCTAGAAATATAATCTGGGTTATACGGAAATCCATTAGGTTTAGAAAAGACATATCCATTATTAAATGAACATGAACCTCGACCTTTTGAATACCAATTCCATACCTTATTATAAAGCTCGTTTGACAGAGGTACTTTCCTCTGAGCCTTACTTTTAGTCTGGAATTCATTATCGCCCACGGTGATAATCCTATCTTTGATGCTAATGCTTTTCCACCTAAGATTAATTATTTCACTAAGCCTTAAGCCCGTATGAAATGCAAAAAAGTAGATTTCTTGCAAAGCATCATTCATGCAATTATCCAAAATTTTGCTAAGTTGGTTTTTTGTTATGAAAAAAGGATATTCTTTCTGTTCTCTTCTCAATTTTATTTTTGAAAAGGGATTATCCTTAATACTTTCCCAATCCTTTGCCTTATTAAAAGCTGCTTTTAGATTACGGTAATATACCTGATAACCTCTAGGAGCTCTCTTTTTTAGCCAGGAAAGGAATGACTCAGCATCCTTAATTGAAATTTCATCAAGAGATTTTTGAGGATCAAAAAAATCAATTAGATGATTGAGCGACAACTTAACTGATTCACTATATTTTATTGAATAATTAGCCGAGATGTATTGAGAATACTCGTTACAAAATCTAGCTAACTCATACTTTGATTGAATCTTTTCATTTCTGATATTATTCAAGATTGCCAATAGAGTATCGATATCATCAATACTCTTATTACTCATATTGAGTTTTAATAAATCCAAAGACATTTATCACCTTATAATGCCTTGGAGGTGTTAATATTGAACATTTTGTTCCTTTATTTTTTTCCCTAAGTCCATCTAATAATTAGATGTCAATCATTTTTTCAATGAACTTATCTAGCTACGAAATTTATGAAATGTAGTAAAAATTACCAACTATTCTACTGTTAAATATTTTATAAAATTTCAATTGCATCTTTCAAAGAACCAGTATCCAAATGCGAATATATTTGAGTTGTAGAAATATCACTATGCCCTAATAATTGTTTTACTATATATAAGCTAACTCCCTGGCGTACAAGATTACTTGCAAAACTATGACGTAAAGAATGAAAATGAATTTCTTCTGACAATCCTGCTTTTCGTACAGCTTCTTTAAACTTATGACTTATTGTATCGGGATGATATTTATAAGCATGTTTGGTTGAAATAACATAATCAGAATATTTATTTTCATGCATCTTAATTAATTCCGGTAAAATTCGTTTACTAATCGGTATTAGCCTTTCGTTTTTACTTTTGGTTGTAAACTCACTTGAATTCTTTACTATAATTATTTTCTCATCTAAATTTATATGAACCCATTTAAGATTGGCAATTTCGTTTTGTCGCATGCCTGTGAAATATGCAATAAGAATTGCTTCTGATATTCCTGGTATTCTGACTTGGTCTAAGATACAGTTTAGTTCGACTTCAGATACTGTAATTGGGAATTGCTTAATAATCTTTGGATTTTTGAAATTGGAAAACGGATTGTGATTGATATATTTCCAAGAGATTCCTTTGTTAAACGCAGCATTTAAGGTGCGCTTGTAAAGGTGAGCGGCATGTTTAGCTTTGCGATAGGTCTGAACCAGAAAACGTTCAATGTCTTGGTCTGTAATTGTATTAATAACTGGATCCCCTAGAAATTCTTCCAGGACTCTAAAAGATAATCTGATACTTTTGATATATTTTAATGTATAAAGATGAATTGTATATTCCAGATATTTCTCCCTGAATGTCGATAGTGTAATAGCCATTGTTTCAGGCTTTACAATGAGTTTTTTACGTAGGTTGGATACAAATTCTAGCGCAGCGGTCTTAGTCGTTTTTCCTGTAGATAAACGGCTTTTCTTTTGTTTATTAATGTCATAGAATTCTACGTAATAAACATCTTTCCTCTTAAATAAAAACATATAACCTCCTATAAATTTTTATAGGAAGGATGTCCAATAGCCTTTTATAAGTAATTATTCAAGTGGTAATCCATGTACAGTGATTTGTACAGTTCATTTTAGTTTAAAATAGGAAAACCGCCTGTTTATCAGACGGTTTTATTTGAATTTTGCTTGTTTTGGAG
>CAVRQC010000002.1:0-79291 GCA_963723205.1 uncultured Ignavibacteriales bacterium | reverse complement strand
GCATCCGGTGGTGTTGGTCACTATGCTGTCCAGATTGCAAAATCTTTTGGTGCATATGTAATTGGAACACTTCATCTCCGAACCGGGATTTTGTTTTAGGTCTTGGTGCCGATGAATTTATTGATTACGCTTCAGAAAAGTTTGAAGATAAGATAAATGATGCAGATATTGTACTGGATTCAATTCCCGGAACTGAGCATCTGCTGCGTTCGATAGAAGCTGCTAAAAACGGCGGCAGGATAATCAGTATTAAATCTTCATTTGAAGGTGAAATTGCTGACAGAGCAAAATCTAAAAATTTACAAACATACCGTATACTTGTGAACTCAAATGGTAATGATATGAAGCAGATTGCCAATTTGCTTAAGGAAGGGAAAATACATTCACATATTTTTAAAAAATCTGAATTCAAAGATCTTCCTAAAGCACATCAGCAGATTGAAACCGGGAAAACAGTTGGTAAAATTGTAGTTGTAATTTAGTTTACCAAATAATTATTTATAGTTGTTTATTAACAATACCTTATAGAATGCCCCTGTAAAAATTTGCTGTGTCTTATTTACTGAATAGAATGAGAGTGAAACAATAAGAATTCTATTATAAAAAATGAAGAACGACAATTTAAAAAACAGAATAGCCCTCGTAACCGGTGCAAGCCGCGGTATCGGGAAAGCCGTTGCCCTGTCATTAGCTGATGAAGGTATTCAGGTTGCCGTTAATTATAAGAGCAATAAAGAAAAAGCAGATGAAGTATGTAAATTAATACTTGAAAAAGGAGTAAAAGCAGTTGCTGTACAGGCAGATGTTTCAGAAGCTGATTCAGTCAGTAAAATGATTTCAACGGTAGAAAAAGAATTAGAAAATATAAGTATCCTTATAAATAATGCCGGGATTGCTGTACGTCAGAAAATAGAGGAGACTACTGAAAAAGATTTCGATGAAACAATAAAAATAAACCTGAAATCTAACTTCCTTGTAACACAGGCAGTTTTGCCGAACATGAGGAAAAATAAATGGGGAAGAATTATTATGATCTCTTCTGTTGCAGCTCAAATCGGCGGGGGGGTTGGACTGCATTATGCAGCCTCCAAAGCCGGGCAAATTGGGATGATGCATTTTTATGCTGCTAATCTGGCTAAAGAAGGCATTACTGTAAATGCTGTTGCTCCTGCTTTAATAAAAACCGATATGATTAATGAATTGGATAATATTAAACCGGAACTAATCCATCTTGGAAGATTCGGGACTGTAAAAGAGACAGCAGATGCCGTTATTATGCTTGTTAAAAATGGTTATATCAGCAACCAGGTAATAAATGTTAATGGCGGATTACATCCTTCTAGCTGAGTTTCTTGACTTGCCAAATTAAAACAGGATTTATAATGAAAGATATTAAGGATCAAATAATACTGGTTACAGGCTCAACTGACGGAATAGGAAAATTAACAGCTTTACAGCTGGCTCAGAAAGAAGCTTATGTTTTAGTTCATGGAAGAAATCCGGAAAAAGTTAATAAAGCTGTTGAAGAGATAAAAGACAAATCCGGTTCTGATAAAATTGAAGGATTGGCAGCAGATTTTTCATCTTTAAAAGAAGTGAGGAAATTTGCCGAAGAGCTGAAAAAAGATTATAAGCACATTGATGTTTTAATTAATAATGCCGGCGTCGGTTTTGCTGATGAACGTTACAGTAAAGACGGCTATGAACTTCGTTTTGCTGTAAATTATCTTGCACCGTTTTTACTTACTAATCTGCTGCTGCCGCTTCTTAAAAAAAGCTCATCAGCAAGGATTGTAAATGTAAGTTCTGCCGGTCAAAGTCCGCTTAATTTTGATGATATAATGCTTGAGAAAAATTTTAATTCTGTTCAGGCTTATTGTCAGAGCAAGCTCGCGTTAATAATGTTTACCATAGATTTGGCTAAAAAGTTAAAAGATGAAAACATTACGGTTAACAGCCTGCATCCGGGGACTTATTTAAATACTAACATGGTTCGTCGTTCAAATATTTCACCATGGGGTGAACCTGAAAGCGGAGCAGATGCGGAAGTCTACCTGGCAGCTTCATCAGAATTGAAAAATGTAACAGGAAAATATTTCAATGTAAAATCTGAAGCCAAAGCAGAGGCACAGGCATATGATAAGCAGGTAAGAACCGTTTATGGGAATTAAGTATGGAATTGACAAAGTTGAAATGATGTAAAAATCAGTTAAAAAAATAACAGGCCATTTCTATTCAATACATTGTAACAACCTGATGTAATTAACCTTTAAAGATTAAGCTCAGATTTCTCTGAGCCTTTTAGCTTATAATTACCGACAATTAATGTTTTAACTAATCTTAAAGATTTACTCTTAACGAACTTATAAAATTCCTCCCTGCCGCCGTAATTCCCGAAGAATAAGGTCTGTATCTTTGAGCAGTTATGTTTTCAACACCCAGGTAAAGCTCAAAATTATCAAACAGCTGATAGCTTAATTTCAAATTTAAAGTATACCAGGAAGGGGAATATACATTTCCATTTCCATCTAAAGCATACAGATAATCTTTTTCAATTTCACTCGGCGGCATATCTGAAAAGCTTACCTCACCATTATAGACTGCATATAAATTTGCTCCCAGCTTTTCTTTTCTAAAAATTATTTCGGTTTTACCGAACCAGGGTGCCGCGTGTCTTAATGGTACAACATTTCCTGCATCATCTTCTTCTTCACCTTTCTGATAGTTTATTTGGGTTCTAAAATTAAAGTGTTCAGCAAATTTGATATCAGTGCCGAATTCAATTCCCCAGATCTTTGCGTTTGCTGCATTTTGTATTGCCTGTACCTGGCTAAGCATTCCGTCATACATAATGCTGTCTAATCCATTAAGAGTAAAATCCCTTCTTACAAGTGCATTATCAAGATATGTATAATATCCTGCAATATTAAACCTGGCTGTTGCTGAAAATATTTTAATTAAACCTATTTCAGCATTATAAGCATATTCAGGTTTTAGATTTGGATTAGGAACAACAACTGATCCGGGTTCAGAATCAAATACTTTTCCGAGATCATCAATATTTGGTGCCCTGAAGCCGGTTGACAAATTAAAGTTTATTTGCCAGTCGCTGTGCGGATGCCAGACAAGCCCGGCATTGCCTGTTAATGCTCCTGTATTCATTTGGGCAGTTGTAAAAGGGAAGGGATAATAAGTTGTATCAAAGTTAGCATCTATTGTTACAAAATTATACCGGACTCCTGTTTGCAATATATATTGAGGACTCAATTTGTTTTTGTAAGTAAGATAGATTCCGTAAGAGTTCCATGTGGAGCCGTCCGGGTATCTTGAAGCGTCCGGAGTGGAAATCCCGGTGATTATATTTTCAGATGTACCGGACGAATTTACTTTATTTAATACAGCTTCAAAACCATAAAAAAGATTTGAACTTCCATTTAGTTCTTTAATTAAATCAAGATTTAATGATAATGCATTAACTTTTTCAACTCTGTTTGTTTTGTTTGAAGAATTTAAATTCCTATCGTGCCTGCTTTCTTCAAAATTCTGATATGCAATTATTAATTTAGATAAATCATAAATTGAATTAGAAGTAAAATTAGTTATTTGTAAATTATTCATCATCCATTTTTGCGGACCGTAATACCATTCTGCAGACCTGAGAGTATTTCCGCGGTGACGAATCAATCTATCATACCTGGTTACATCCGAAGAATTAGAATAATGAAATGCATATTCAAATTCCCATTCTTCAGCCGGAGTGAATAATATTTTCTGCATTAAATTTATTTGATTGTAACCTGATACTTTTTGCTCTTTTGGATCAGAATTAATTAACACAGTATCTTTCCCATTAATTCTATCCTGATAAGTTGGACGTAAATAATCTTCGGGACCAGTGGAGCCCATTATAAGATCACCAAAATCAGAATAAGTTATACTGGATAAAAATCCCCAGTTTTTTAACCCGATGTTAAAATGAACATGTCCGGTTTTTTCCATATTAGCAGAAGAAAATCGTGTCATTGCACCTGCATTCATTATAATATTATTGTCTGAGGATAAACGCGGCGACAAAGTATGAAAGCTCATTACTCCGGCAATCGCATCACTTCCGTAAATAACTGATCCGGGTCCGGAAATAACTTCAGTATGGCTCAATGCGTTTGCATCTATTGAAATAACATTCTGTAAATTTCCGCTTCTGAATATTGCGGAATTCATTCTGACTCCATCAACAGCTATCAGCAGCCTGTTAGTAGCAAACCCGCGAATCATCGGGCTGCCGCCGCCTAACTGACTTTTCTGAATGAAAACATTTCCGGACATTCCAAGCATGTCTGCTGTAGTTTGTGGGTTCTGAAAGTCAACATCCCTCATTGAAATAACTTCAACCGTATTTGGAATTTCACTTTTATTTTCTTCCCACCTGTTAGTGCTTACTACCACATTATCCAGAGAAATTGTTGTGCTTTTCATTAATAAAACAAAATTATCTTCTTTTAATTCAGTGAAGGTTATTTCTGTTTTTTCATAGCCAATTAATCCGAAGATTATACTTTTATTTTTATCCAGCCTGCTTATATTAACTTTACCGTTTGAATTTGTAAATAAAGATCTATTTGGATCCGAATTATAAATTGAAACCAGTTCCAGCGGCTTTTGTGTTGCCTGATCTTTCACGGTAATAATTTGAGAGTAAAGTGTATAACTGTATAATACTATAATTAAGAGGATTAATCTCATTTATTCACCTATTTTAATGGTTTCACATAGTTCTATATTAAAGGTAAATTTTTCTTTACCATTTCATTTCAATTAATCAATGAAATTTTGCATGGGAACTATGAGCGCGGGGGAGGAGTATGTAAAAAATTCTCTCCATCCAGAGTACTTAATGTTAAGCAGTAATAATTTTGATTTGTTAAATGAAGGTGATTTTCAAAATCAGCATTAAGAGAATTTGAGTAAAGCTGACTCAGGAAAATATTTGCTGATGAAATATCTTTAAGTTGATCGAGGCCTTTCTTTGTTGAGTGCTGCAGGTATTTTTCAAAATAAGCATACAGCTTAGTCTCGTCTTCGTCCATAATGCAATACAGATAAACTGAATCTCCTACTACCTTTGTCTTCACTAAATCATACATCAGGTTTTCATATCTAAATTCGTCATCTTCTGTCCATTGCAGATTATCCGAATCCTTTTTGAAATTGTTTTTCTCAAACTTAAGGATGGTGAGATATGAATCCGGAATTCCACGGGAAATTTGCTCAATCATATTCGATCTATATTTTGCCTGCATGATTCTGTATAAAGTTAATTGCAGCAGGCCATGGCTTACAAAAAGCATTAACATAAATATCGATATGATTTTTTTTATCTCCATTTAAGATATAATAAGAGCAAAATGATTTTGATTTAGGAATAAAACCCTTTATTACAAATATAAACCTCATAAATAATAAAATGAAACTATTGTGAATATTTTAATTCATTGTGATAGTTTTTTATAGTTCATAAAACATATGCTCTACAATAGAAGCTAAAAAATATTTGTCGGAACTGAATTCATCTTTATTCAAAAACAGATATTGACACACGGCAAATGGTTCTTTAAAAGAAAAAAATTATTATATTTTAATTATAAAATCCTTCAATAAAGTATCAATTTTACTCCAAATATAAACGGGTATCAACAAACGGGTAAATTAATACTATAGAACAATGGGCAACAAATTAATTTATAACATTATAATTTTAACTTTAGTAATCTCTTGTCCTCCATTAATTACGGCTCAAAATTTCTCAGGACAATATTCCTTCAATCATTTTAGTAAAATAGTAAATTCAAATGATTCATTAACAATGCCTGAATACAGGTCAGTGGGAAGTGATATTACGACTTTAACCGGATCTGTTGGCAAAGTGCTCTCTTCACCATTTCACTGGGAGTCAAAAGATTTTTATTATGCCGGAGGATTTTTGCTTATCTCAGCCGGTTCATTTCTTCTTGATGATGAAATCAGGAAAGTCTTTTTAAATAACAGGAATAAGACTTTTGATAATCTTGAGCCTGTAGGATATGCCTACGGTGCGCCGCTTAACGAATTTTCAGGAGCCCTTTTAATTTATTTATCAGGTGTTGCTTCAGATAATAATTGGCTGCGGAATACCGGTCTGATGCTTATTGAAACAATTGTTGCCATTGGGATAGTCCAAATACCGACCCGGATAATATTTGGCAGAGCACGTCCTTATACAGGGTATGGGAATTCATCATTTAATTTCTTTAAGGGTCTGGAACAGGATAGAGCTTCATTTATTTCAGGACACGCAGCAATAGCATTCGGCATCTCAAATATTCTCGCACATCAGATTGATCATCCGGTTGCTAAGGCAGGACTGTTTGGCTTAGCCGCATTAACGCCATTAGCCCGTTTATATGCCGACAGACACTGGTCTTCCGATGTATTCATTGGAACTGCTCTCGGAATACTCATTTCTAATACAATTATTAATTTTCATGAAGAAACTACAAATTCAAAAAATAAATTTTCTATTATACCCGCATTAAATGGAATATCCTTTTGCTATACTATTAATTAAATAAACTTAAGTTGACCGCTTAAATTGAAAAACTGTTAAAACAGTTGAATATCATGCTTTTGGTTTTCATTAACCCGGGATTAATCCGGGGTTAATGAAAAAAGACGAATATTTATAACCGTTTCAACGGTTTATCCCAAAGGCAGTCAACTTGAGTAAATAAAAATATATGCAGCGGAAAAAAAAGATAATAACTATTGAATGGATTTATATTATCATCGCCTGGCTGGTAATTTATTATTTCTACTATATCGTTGCATTCTGGGGAATAAGTGATTTTTATTCCGAAGGTATTTTAAAAAACTACTTAAATCATTGGTATGTCCATCTCGAAATAACTTTGGGCGCAATTCTTTTCGGATTGTTTTTTTGCCTCATTGATGTATTTACCGATAGAACAACTATAAGAAGAAAATCATTCGGTAAAATTATTTTCATTAAAAGTGCCCTTTATTTAATCACAACTGCATCAGTCTTTCTTATAGTTTACGGCGGATTCTATTTGTTTAAGATTGGTCCTTTTAAGAATCCAAAAAGATTACTGGTAATTGTCAAGGTTAAGTTTATCATTTCCTGGATTTTATATTATATGTTTTCCGTAATTCTGATAACCTTTGTAATTCAAATTAATAAAAAAATCGGACCCGGTAATTTAATTAAATTAGTAACCGGCAAATATCATAATCCGCGGGATGAAGAGCGTATTTTTCTTTTTATTGATTTGAGAGATTCTACTACGATTGCTGAAAAACTGGGTAATCATAAATATAGCAGGTTACTTCAGAACTGCTATCATGACTTAACAGATATTGTAATCAAATATAAAGCAGAGATATATCAGTATGTCGGGGATGAAGTAGTTTTAAGCTGGAATAAAAAAAGCAATCTTGATCCTCTCGATTCAATAAAACTTTACTTTGCTTTCAGGAATAAACTTCTGGAGCGTAAAGATTTTTATTTAAAATATTTTAATGAATTCCCGGAATTTAAAGGCGGAATTGATTCCGGTTCGGTTACAGTTGCAGAAGTCGGAGATATTAAAAGAGACATTGCTTATCATGGTGACGTTCTAAATACTGCTGCCAGAATTCAGGATAAATGCAGGGAATATAATAGAGACCTTCTTGTTTCGGAAAATTTTGGAACGGAAATTAATAAGCTTAACGGCTTCAATAAAAAATTTATAGGGGAAGTAAGTTTAAAAGGGAAAAAAGATACTGTTAAAATTTATAGTATCGAATTAAAAAATTAGCAGAACATCCAATGCATCTGATTAGAATTTTTGCTTTTCCTTTAAGATTTGATATTGTGTATTCATCACAGATTTGTTATAATCACATCCGGTACCACGTAATATGCTTTATTCGGAGCTGAGATTTTATCAAAATAAGGTTTATTTATTCCTGATGCCGTTAATCTAAATATTTAGCAATTATAATTGCTGAATCAGAAATTTAATCCTAAACCGGAAAATATTTTGATACCACAGAGCAGTTTTTTGACAACCAATAAGATAAAGACATAACTAAAAATGTTTGCTTGATTATTTTGATTCTTTATTACCATGGACTTGGCTGGTCTTTACCAGTGATGATTAGATTTCGTAAATTTCCATTTACCAGCACATCCCAGGTTCTTGAACAGGAGTCATAACAATCAAACTCCGGTACTAATCTTTTGTGTGTAAAGCGCAACTCGGTTTTATCATCTTTCTTTTCAATTTCAAAAATAATATCCGAGCCTTTCCATTCGTCTCGGTTTTTTACAAATGTCAGAGAAGCATCCAACACATGCCAAACAATTTTTTTATCATGAACAAATTCTGATATCTTTTGTCTGGAATAATGAACATCGGGGTCACTATAAGTGAACTCAGAATCCAATTTGTCGAATCTACCCTTTATTTCTCCTGACCACCATCCGGGTACTTTGTTGATGGCATTGAAAACATTTTTAGGAGATTTATCAACTAAAAAAGAAGTTTTGAAATTTTGATTTTGTATATATTTCCTCATAATTTTTTCCACATTATTCTGGATATTGTTGTCATGCTTCGACAAGCTGTTTCCTGACAGGCAGGCCATACATGACAAAAATATTTTTTTATAATCCGGAGTGTTTATTTCTAATTCCAGTTATCAATTTTTATATCATTAGGTGATGGTCTGCCTTCACCTGTTTCGAGAAGTTCTTTAAGACTTAACATGAATATTGCCCATTTCATGCTGCAATGGTAAGTAAACTCAACCAGTTCACGCCAATTCTTATGGTTAAAAAGAACAATGGTGTAATCTCCATCCTGTGATAAATCAAATATCACATCGGTCCCAATCCATTCTGCTGGTCCTGCTGTAAAACGCCATTGTACTTTACTTTTAGGAACCAATTCAATTACTTCGAAGTCCATACTGCCTTTTTCTTTTCCATCAGGTTCAAGGAATCGAACATTGACTTTTTCGCCAGGTTTTGAAAATCCCGTTGTATCCTTTGTCCACCAGCTTGCAATACCCTCAACCGTAGATAATGCCTCATAAACTTTCGAAACAGGTGCTTTGATTCCAACTCTATGACTGATGTTTACCATTATAACTCCTTTAATTTAAGTTGTTGAAAATTGTAATTAGTAATTTGAAAAAGTTCTTGCAAATCACAAGTGCTAATATATAAAAGTTCTTGCAAATTGCAACACCTTTATTTATTTTTTAGCATGAAAAAAAGATCAGATTGTCCTTTATCATTTTCACTGGATATTTTCGGCGACAAATGGTCATTATTAATAATACGCGATATAATAATGATGGGTAAATTTTCTTTTATAGATTTTTCAAAGTCAGCAGAGAAAATTGCCTCAAACATTCTTGCATCCAGACTGGAATTGCTTGAAAAAGAAGGAATAATTTACAAGCAGGTTTCACCGAAAAATAAATCCAAATTTATTTACAGCCTTACACAAAAGGGGATTGACTTGCAGCCGGTTCTAATAGAGATGATGAAGTGGGGGATTAAATATAACCCCGAAACGCCGGAACCGCCTAAAAAAGTAATCAAAAAATATGATAATGATGAAACATCTTTATATAATGAGTATCTGAAAAGACAGAAAGATGTGCTGGAAAAATAAAAAAGGATAGAAAATAATTCCTATCCTTTACGATAATATAACTTAAACAATAAAATTTAAAATTACATCCCGTCAATAATTTTATTAAAAACTGAACTCGGACGCATTACTTCTGCAGTTTTCTCATCATCAGGCACATAATAACCGCCAATGTCTGCTGGTTTCTCCTGGACCTTAATTAAATCGTTAGTGATTTTTTCTTCATTCGTTTTTAATTCTTCATATATTTTTGTGAAACGGGATTTCATCACTGCATCCTTATCCTGTTCGGCCAAAGTCTGCGCCCAGTATAAAGAAAGATAATATGAACTTCCCCGGTTATCAATTTCACCCGCTTTCCTTGAAGGCATTCGTCCATTCTCAAGATATTTCCCGATTGCATCATCGAGTGTTTCAGCTAAGATTTTTGCTTTTGGATTGCCGGATTTTTCAGCTATCATTTCTAATGATGGTACAAGAGCACAATATTCTCCAAGCGAATCCCATCTTAAATGGTTTTCTTTTACTAATTGTTGAACATGTTTAGGGGCTGAACCGCCTGCACCTGTTTCAAACAATCCGCCGCCTTTAAGTAACGGAACAATCGAAAGCATTCTTGCGCTGGTTCCCAGTTCAAGAATGGGGAATAGATCAGTCAGATAATCACGAAGTACATTACCTGTAACTGAAATAGTATTCAATCCTTTTCTGGTTCTTTCCAGAGTATATTTCATTGCTTCAACCGGCTTTAGAATTTTTATCTCCAATCCATTTGTATCATGTTCAGGCAAATATTTATTAACTTTAGCAATAATTTCCCTGTCATGAGCCCTGTTTTCATCAAGCCAGAATATTGCAGGAGTTGAAGAAGATCTTGCTCTGTTCACAGCAAGTTTAATCCAATCTCTAATAGGTTCATCTTTTGCCTGGCACACCCTGAAAATATCCCCGGTTTCAACCTGCTGTTCTAATAATGTTTCTCCGGTAGAATTTACTACACGAATAATTCCATCTCCTTTTACTTCAAAGGTTTTATCATGTGAGCCGTATTCTTCTGCTTTCTTTGCCATTAAACCTACATTGGAAACAGCACCCATAGTTGTTGGATCAAATTGTCCTTTGGCTTTAGCATCCTCAATAATTTCGCCGTACATTGTAGCATAACAACGATCCGGGATCATAGCGATGCAGTCCTGAAGTTCATCTTTTAGGTTCCACATTTTACCGCCGTCACGAACAACATTGGGCATCGATGCATCAACGATTATATCATTAGGAACATGAAGATTTGTTTTTCCTATTCTTGAATCTACGATTGCAAGCTGCGGCCGGGTTTCATAAACTTTATTGATGTCGGCTTCAATTTCCTTCCTTTTTTCATCAGGAAGTTTCTTTAATTTTTCAAGTATATCCATTAAACCGTAATTAACATTTGCCCCGATTTCTTTAAGAACATCGGCATGTTTTTCCAGTGCATCTTTGTAATAAACAGAAACTGCATGACCAAACATTATCGGATCAGATACTTTCATCATTGTAGCTTTTAAATGCAATGATAGAAGTACATTATCTTTTTTAGCAGCTTCAATTTGTTCAGCGTAAAAATTTCTAAGTTCATTAACATTCATTACTGCTGCGTCAATTACTTCACCATTCAACAGTTTAAGATTTTCTTTTAAGGCTGTTGCACTTCCATTCTGATCAACGAACTCTATTTTAACTGTATCTTCTTTATCAAGAGTAATAGATTTCTCAGACCCGTAAAAATCTTTTTGATTCATATAGGCAACTCTGGTTTTTGAACCGGATTCCGGCCAGGGCTTCATCATCTTGTGAGGATGTTTTTTAGCAAACTTTTTTACCGAAGCTGCAGCTCGTCTGTCTGAATTACCTTCTCTTAATACCGGGTTTACGGCAGAACCAAGTACTTTTGAAAATCTCTCTTTAATTGCTTTTTCTTCATCATTTTTAGGTTCATCAGGATAGTCGGGAATTTTATAGCCTTTTTCCTGTAATTCTTTTATTGCTGCATTAAGCTGAGGAATTGTGGCACTAATGTTTGGTAGTTTAATTATATTGGCTGAAGGTACCTGTGTTAATTTCCCTAGTTCAGTTAAATAATCCGGAATTTTTTGTTCTTCAGTTAAATTATCCGGGAAGTTGGCAATTATTCTTCCTGCAAGTGATATATCTTTTAACTCAATTTCAATTCCTGTACCTTTTAAAAAGGATTTAACTATTGGTAATAAACTATAAGACGCTAAAGCAGGGGCTTCATCAATTTTGGTCCATGTGATTTTTGTTTCCATAAAATATTTCCCGTTTAATTATTCTGTAACTAATTATATATTTTTAAATAATATTTAAAATAGTGAATCTTTAATAATAATTAAAGAATTCAATCTTCTGGAAGTTTGATGAAGAATAATTTATAAGGATGCGAAATCTATAATCGGTATTGAACGGAAAAACTTAAACAGGGAAGTGCAAAAGTTCAGATAATACTATTAATGCAACAAATATTATCTTTATTCTATTTATATACCTTTAGTGTTCATAAGAACAATTCGCCAGCCGTCCGGGTCTTCAATCGTAATTCCATTCTCTTTCCAATAAGGATTTTGAGGTGCGGTTTCTTTATAACCGAGAGAATTCAACTTTGCTGCAATTTTTTCAACATCATTTTTATCTGGTAAATAGAATACAAGAAGATTATCTTGTGTAGGTGCCCTGCATTCTTTTTCGTCTTTATGCTGCGTGAATTCAAGGTGATAATTACTATCAGGTAATCCAAACATTATTCCGCTGTAGCCATCATGATCCATAAATGAACCTATAACCGGCAGTCCGATCCCATCACCATAAAAACGTTTGATTTCCGTGAGTTTATCTGTCGGTCTGGCTATCCGAACCTGATTGACTTTTATATTGTCAGGCCAATTCTTCATAAGAATTATTCAATTGTTATTATTTGTCTAATTTATTTGAAACTTCCAAATTTTTGTTTATAAGCATTAAAAAATTCCCCTGAAAATATTCAATACCAACATCTTCAATAGTCTCAAGGTTATATTATTAAAAAAAGATAAGAGACTATAAATGATCAAAGTTTAGTTTATATAGGAACTAATGACAACCGGTTGACAACAAATATTGAATGGAGGATTGGCTGATTGAATGAATGATCCTTCATCTATGTTGGGATAAATGTCCAATACATTTTTTGCATAGAGACCAAGACAAATGACTAACGCTTTGTTTCCTTTTTGATCAATGACCATTTGCTATTAACTAGCCCGTTTTCCCTGCATCAACATATTAACTGCATCATCAAGTGAGCCTGCCCTTATAACTTCACCCGAATTAACAAAGTAAATTACATCTGCATTCTCAATAGTATTTAACCTGTGTGCAATAATAACCTTTGTACTTGTTTCCGGTAATCTTTTTAAAATATTTTCCAATAGCTGTTCGGTTACTGTATCAATATTCGCTGTGGCTTCATCAAGAATAAGTAATTCAGGTTTCCGAAGAATTGTTCTTATAAAGGCAATTAGTTGCTGCTGACCGAGACTTATTCCATGCCCGGATGTTTGTACTTTTGTATTCAAACCGAACTCGAATCTTTCGATCAAAGTTTCCAGCCCGGCATCGGTTAAGACGTTAATGAGTTCATCATTAGAAGAATTCTTATAAATATCATTTCCATATAAAATATTATCCTTAACGGTTCCTGTAAATAAAAAAGGATCCTGGAGAATAAAACCGATCTTCTTTGTTCTTTCTTCAGGTGTATAGGTGCGGATATCTTTTCCATCCAGGTAAACAGTTCCTATTGAAGGATCATACAGCCTGGCAATTAAAGACGCTGTGGTTGTTTTTCCGCCACCAGTTGGACCAACAAAAGCGTATGTTTTTCCTTTTTTAAGATCAAAATTTATATTGTGTAAAACTTCTGCGCTATTTGGATACGAAAAAGATACTTTCTTAAACGAAATTACTGCTGATGAATCTTCCGGCTTTTTATCTCCTGTAAAAGGGATAACTTTAAGATTATTTTCCATATTCAATATTATTGAGATTCTGTCCCATCCGGCAAGAGCAACCTGGAAATTAGCCCACAATGTTGCAAGTTGTCTTAACGGATTATAAAAACTTGTAATGTAAGCCAGGAAACTGATTAAAAGTCCGATCGTAAAATCACCTAGAGAAATCAGGTAAATTCCGAAAACAAGAACAATCATTTGACCGATATTTGAAAAGAAACTGTAAACAGGCATTAATAAATTATTAGCAAGACCCGCAGATACTGCATTCGAATAGTTTTCCTGGTTTGATTGATTAAATTTTTCCCTGAAATAATCTCTTCTGTTGAAAGCGACGATTACTTTAAAATTATTTAAGCTTTCCTGTACTGCTGAACTCAAATATCCAACACTTTTTAAGCTGGCGTCATTTTTTCGCTTGATCCAGGGAGAAATAAAACGTGTAAAAAGCCATATAACCAGTCCGGGAGCAAGGGCAGCAGCTCCGAGCGGAAGATTTATAGATAATAAAAATATAGCCGAACCAATCATTATAAGTATGAACCTTAGGAACTGCATTAACGATTGTGAAAAGAATTGGTTTATCTTATCAGTATCATTATTTATTCTCGATATCAAATCACCGGCTTTATTCTGATTAAAGAAATCAACCGGAAGTTCCTGGAGTTTATTAAATAATTTATTTCTTAGTGTAAAAAGCATATTCTGGCCGACAGTTCCCATTAGCTTTGTTTGAACGTATCCTGCAAACAGTGATATAATATACATTACAAGTAAAATTCCGCTGAAAACCAGAACACCATGATACTGTTTTGTTCGAATATAATTATCTACTGTATGCCCGATTATTATAGGACTGAAGAGATTCAATACAGCAGTAATAATCATTGCAATGAAAGCCATGATTAGTATCTTCTTTTTTGAAACTACATCTGCTACCAAATTTTTTACTGCAGTCCAAGTAGATCTTTTCTTGCTGCTGTCTTTTGATAATATATTAAGATTGTAGTTCATAATGATTTGTACTTCGTTGTGAATTATATATCTGAATATATTCGGGACAATTTTCCAGGAGCCCGTTATGTCTGCCGGCAGCAATAATTTCACCTTCCATAAGAAGAATAATCTGATCGAAATTTTCGACAGGAGCGATTTTCTGCGTAATCGAAATAAGAGTTAATCCTTTATAGTTATTCATTACGTTTGAAATAATTTTCTGTTCAGTCTGATAATCAACCCTGGCAGTAAAATCATCAAGCAATAATATTTTTGGATTTAATGCAAGTGCACGGGCAAGCATAATTCTCTGTTTTTGTCCGCCTGAGAGACTTGTTCCGCGTTCCGATACAACCGTTTCAAGTCTTTCAGGGAGAGAATCAATAAAATCTTTTAATTCAGCTGTTTCAATAGCCATTCTTAAAGAATCATCTGTAACATAATTATTGAAAGCAATATTTTCTCTTAAACTTAAATTGAATAGAATGCTGTCCTGGAAAACAATTCCCACCTGTTTATGAAAAGAATCTTTTTTATAATCTTCAATATTTTTATCATCTATTTTAATAATACCAGAGTCCGGTTTGGTTAGTCCTGTCAGCAGGTTAAGAAGCTGAGTTTTTCCTGCGGCAGTCGGGCCTATAATTGCAGTTCGTGTTCCGCTATTTATTGTAAATGAAATATTTTTCAGGACAGGTTTATTATTATAATCAACATTGATGTTTTGCAGCCGGATATTTCCTTTTAAAGATGCATCTATTGTTCCGGTTTCAATTTTATCGGGAGTATTTAGTACCCGCTCAATCCTTTGGTATGAAACGGAAGCAGTGGCAATTACGTTAGTCATGAATCCGATAATAATTATCGGGAAAATCAGGATGGTAATATAACTATTGAATGCAGCGAAGTTCCCCAAAGTCATATTACCGATTATTACATAATGACCGCCTAAGGCTAATACTGAAAGTGTAGCCAGGTTGGCAACAAAAGTAATAACCGGTATTAATGTTGCAAATAATTTTACTATAGATACACCTATATCTTTTGCTTCAGTACTTGCACCAATAAACTTCTGATATTCGAAGTGCTGTGAGTTTATCACGCGGATTATTGCAGCTCCAAGTATACTTTCATTAATAATTTTATTCAGCCAGTCAATTACTTCACGGCCTCTTTTAAATAATGCTCTGACCTTCTTCAAAACTATAAAGAAAGCACCTCCGATAATCGGAATAATGGCTATAACTGTCAGAGCTAATTCCCAGTTAATAGTTAATAAGAGAACGACAGTTCCAAATATGATAAATAAGGAGGATATTATTGATGATACAGCCTGGGCGACAAACATTTTTACGGAATCAATATCAGATGTCAAGTTTGTAAGCAAAGTTGAAGGATTAGCTTCCTGGATATAAGCATAACTCTGGTGAGATAATTTATTTGAGAGTTTCTCTCTTAGATCCCTGGCAACATGTTCTGCTGTAAAAATCTGAACAATGCTTTGCAGATATGTAAAAATGAATATAATTAAAGAAGCTCCCAGAAACTCTGATGCAATAGTCTTAAATTCATAATTTCCACCGGTAAAAGAATCAATCCCATGAGAAATAATTTTAGGAATAATAAGATTCATCCCGTTTCCTATAAGAACCAGGAAAATAAGGATAAGGATCATCTTCATATAATTTTTAAGTAAAGAAGTCAGCTTAGGTTTTTCTTTTATATCTTTAACTTTTCTTCTCTTCATATGTCTTTGTTTTAATCATGTATTTTGAATGGCAAAAGTAATGAAATAATATTAATGTTTTAGTAAAATCCGGTGAACTGTGTCAAATTAGAAATAAACTCCCGGAAATTTTGAATAATACCGGTCTACTTTATAGACGAATAAATAATCAAAATATTTAATGATTATATATGAATTAGAATAAGAAGCATCCGATATCAAAATTATTAAGTAATCATTCTTTTTCATATTCATGATTCCTAAAAGTTTTTTCATTAAATTTCTAAGTAAATAATTGAAATGGTTATATGAGTATAAACTTAATTGATAAAATATTCTTATAATTTTACCGGATAAAATATCTGAAACGAGGTACTGCATGTTCATGAAATTTTATCTTTTTTCTCTTTCATTCATCCTTATATTTTCTTTTTCTACTTTCTGCCAATCAAAACAACCAGGTGAAAAATTGACTATAAACAACGAAGGTTATTATGAAATACCGGGGCTTGACGTTATGTCCTTCGATGATTTTTATCCCGAAGGTCATCAAGGCGGATTAACCATAGTGCAATTCGGAACAAGGGTAGCTGCAAATGGTGATGTTAGACTTGATCCAACTCCTGGTCAGTGGTCCCCTATTCCTAAAGTCGAAGATAGAAAAGTAGATAAGAAAAATGGTATTATTTCTGTCGAATTACAGTATCCTGATTCAAGCCGGGATGATAAGGGCTTTAATCCTATCAACTATCCTGACCTGCAATTTAAGTATACTGTAAAAACTGAAGCTGTTGGCCAGAGTATAAAAGTAACAGTTGATCTTGACAAACCTTTATCTGAGAAATGGGCTAAAACCGTTGGGTTTAATCTTGAATTATTTCCGGGACAATATTTTGGAGAATATTATCTGATGGACGGTAAATCAGGAATTTTCCCGCGGCAAGCTGAAGGTCCTATGGAAAAAGACGACAACGGGAACCTGCAAACTAAACCTCTTGCGGTCGGAAAAGAATTAATTGTTGCGCCTGGCAATAACCGGAAGGAAATAAAATTTGTAAGCCGTAAAAATGTTCTTCAATTAATTGATGGCAGAGGATTATACAATAACGGATGGTTTGTTTTACGATCTACAGTTCCTGCTGGAGTTACAAAAGATGCTGTAGAGTGGATAATAAGTCCGGCTGTAGATACAAACTGGAGGTATAAACCTGTTATCCAGGTTTCGCAGGTCGGCTATCATCCGAAACAAACCAAGTTTGCGGTAATTGAATTAGACAAATTAACTGATAAATTTTCACCTGTTCAATTGATAAAGATTGGTGAGAATTCTGAAACAATAGTTAAAGAGGATAATAATCCCGAACTATGGGGAAGTTTTCTACGCTATAAATATTTGCGTTTTGATTTCAGCAATATTTCCAAAGAAGGATTATATAAAATAAAATATGGAAATATTGAATCTAATGAGTTTGAAATTAAAAATAATGTGTATTCGAGGCATGTCTGGCAGCCGACCCTGGAGTATTTTCTGCCTATACAAATGTGCCATATGAGAGTTGAGGAAAAATACAGAGTGTGGCATGGGCTATGTCATATGGACGATGCAACTATGGCGCAGGTTAACAAGGATTATTTTGACGGCTACAGCCAGGGACCATCAACACTTACGAAATATAAATCAGGTGAGCATGTGCCGGGACTTAATATCGGGGGATGGCACGATGCAGGTGATTACGACTTAAGAGTCGAATCCCAGGCAGGTACGGTTTACAAACTTGAACTAGCTTATGAACTTTTTAAAGATGATTATGACCAGACTTCTATTAATCAAAAAACGAGGTTTGTTGAAATTCATCAGCCAGACGGAAAACCTGATATCTTACAGCAAATGGAGCATGGTTTATTGTCAATTGTCGGGGGATATGAATCTTTAGGCAGATTATATAGAGGTATACAGGAAAACACTCTTCATCAGTATGTACTGTTAGGTGAAGGAGCAAATGCAACAGATAATTTTATTTATAAAAAAGGAGAGAAAGATCCTATATTAAACTTGCCTTTGCCTGACGATGACCGAAGGGTATTTACGGAAATAAATCCTAAGAGAGAACTTCATATTGCCCAGGTTTTAGCCGCATCTTACCGTGTAATGAAAAATTATAATCCGGATTTGGCAAATAAATGTTTGGATATTGCAAAAGAAATTTACAGGAATGATTCTACAGCAAAGTCTGAAGATAAAATTAATACTGCAGCTGAACTTTATCTATCGACTTCCGGGAAATCATACGAGAAATTTCTGCTGGGAAATGCAAATTTAATTACCAGCAATGTCCCTAAATTTGGAATAGTTGTCGGCAGAGTAGTCAAGAAAATCGATAATAAAGAATTTACTGATAAAATTGAAAACGCTGTGAAAGCTGTATATAAAAAAGTTTCCGAGCTGCAGAAAGAAAATCCTTATGGAGTCCCCTACAAGCCTTATATTTGGGGTGCAGGCTGGAAGATTCAATCATTCGGAGTAACTCAATTAATGCTTCATATGGGATTTCCAAAGATTTTTCCGGCTGAATATGCATTTAATGCTTTAAACTTTATTCTCGGGTGCCATCCTGGTGAGAATACTGCATCATTTGCTTCAGGAGTTGGAGTAAAATCGTTAATCGTTGCTTATGGTTTTAATAGGGCAGACTGGACTTATATATCGGGTGGTGTATCGAGCGGAACTGCTTTAATTCGTCCTGATTTACCCGAATTGAAAACATGGCCTTATTTCTGGCAGCAGACTGAATATGTTATGGGAGGCGGAGCAACAGATTTTATGCTGCTGGCAATGGCCGCAGATCATTTGTTTAATGAAAAATCAAAATAGTTTTGTATTCTTTTTAATTGTTTCTTACAATGCAAACAGGCTCTTTGTATGTAGAGCGAAATTAATTTCGCTCTACAATTATATAGAAGACTTTTATAAATAATATTTAAAGAAAAATCTAAAAAAAATATTGAATAAGTTCAATAATTTTTAGATTTAACACCTTCATGAATAATTACCAAGGGCATTCTATATTTAACCTTTCATCCGTTAATAAAATTCAGACAGATAGAATTAAATTATATATGAGAACCTTGCAGATTGGGGCCTGGATGCAAGGTATTAAAATTCAGGTTACAGTTAAAAAGAATTAGTAATTTTAATGATTAAAGATTTTGTATTATCTTATAACAGGATATAATTCAAAAGTAAATCTAAAATAAAGTGTTTTAATAATGGCAAATCAAAATTACAATGATTTACCCGATGAACAGATTGTAAAAGCTATTATTAATAATGATCATTCTGCTTTTAAGAATTTATATTATAAATATTATCCCGTGCTCATTCGTTTTGCATGGTACCGGCTGCATGCTGCTGATACGGCAAAAGAACTTGTCCAGGAACTATTCTTCAGAATATGGATTAAAAGACATAATTTAAATCCGGATAAATCGATTAAAGCTTACCTATATAAATCACTTAACAATTTAATTATTAATCATTCAAAATTAGGTTTTTCTCAAACGATGTCTATTGAAGATATAAAAAATCAAAGTGCTTTTGATGATGAGGAAAATAAACAGGAGCTTAGAATCGATATAGAAAGAGAAATAAATAAATTACCTGATAAAGTAAAAACTGTCTACATCTTAAGCAGAATTGAAGGATACAAATATATTGAAATAGCTGCAATATGTAACATTTCAATAAAAGCAGTTGAGAAACGAATGTCCAGGGCACTAAATATATTAAGAAGGATTTTTAATAAATAGTTTATATCTAAAAATGGAAAAATCAGTCTCGCTAAACTTAAGCGAAACCGGATGATAAATGTTATATGGAAAATGAAAAAAATAGAATTATATAAAATTAAACGCATACATCTTCCATATTAAATCAACCTAAAGTAGGGTTTCTCCCCGTTTAACTGTATTATCATTTAGAAGGAAATAATATGATAAATAAACGATATCAAGAGCTTTGTATTAAAGAAATAAGCGGCAATATAACAGGAGATGAAAAACAGGTCCTGGATAACTGGCTGGCTGATTCGGATGAAAATAAAAAAGAATTCGAAAATTTAAAAGAAATCTGGGCAGGAGCTAATTTTAATGAATCATTACCTGCAATCGATATTGATATGGAATGGTCAAGATTAAATGAAAGAATAAGAAGTTTTGAAAAACCTGGGGTTAGAGAATCTTTCATTGGAAGAATATTCTCGTTACGTAGTCCGGTCCTTAAACCTGCCCTGGTAAGTATCTTTATTCTCAGCATTATCGCTATCGGAATCCTTTTCTTAAACAGGGATGTCTCAAAACCACAGCTTAATATAGTAAGTACTTCAAATAATGAATATAAAAATATCAAACTTCCAGATGGATCCACTGTTTATTTAAACAGCGAAAGTAATATTAAATTTCTGTCAAAATCTAATGGGGATAGAAAAGTTTTCAGCAATAGTGAACGCAAAATTATATTAAGCGGTGAAGCTTTCTTTTCAGTTACTAAAAATAAGAATCCCTTTATTATAACAACTGAAAATGCAAAAATTACTGTGCTGGGAACAAAGTTTGATGTCCTATCCAGGGATGATAATACAAGAGTTGTTGTAAAAGAAGGCAAAGTTAATCTTTCACCAAAAGATATAAGTAATAAAGGTATTTATCTTACTAAAGATCAGTTAGGTACTATCAATAAAAATGCGGAAACTACTTCTCCTAAAGAAGTTGATGCCGGTTATTTTCTTGGCTGGATGACAGGTAACCTGGTATTTTACAGGACCCCGGTTCAAGAAATTATTACGGATTTGGAAAGACGTTATAACGTAAATATATCTCTACAGGCTGATAGCTTAAAAAATTATACTTTAACCGGTTCTTTCAAAAATAATGATGCCGACAGCGCAGTATCAATGGTCTGTCTTGCTTTAGGACTTGATTTTGAAAAGCAAAATGAAAATTACATTATTAAATCAAAAAATATTAAACAATAATGCACATACTTATTCTTTATACGCGGCTTAATTTATAAATAATTATTTTTTTAAACCGGGGAGGTTTATCATGAAATATTTAAGTCTGTTTATTTTTACTCTTTTTCTCCTCAATGCGGGTTGTAGCCATTATATCGAGAATAATAAAAATTATACTCCACCTTCACTAAAAAGTGAGCCAAGGTTATTTTATCCGATGGCAGCATTGGAAAAATCTTATTCCGGAACACCCAGAGTTATTCTTTATATTTCCAAAAACGGAAATGTTGAACGTTCTTCAATTCTTAAGTCTTCAGGGATTGGAATTTTGGATAGTGCAGCCGTTGAGTATAGTAAAAATTTTGTTTTTAATCCGGCAAAAAGAAATGGTGAACCGGTTAATTCAAGAATGGCGATGGATATAAAATTTGAATTTTCTAATCAAAAATGGGATGCCAATGACTATGTTGAGGAAGTAAATGATCTATATAATCAAATAGCAAAAGCAATTCCAGATGATAGAAATGCAATTGAAAAAGAGATCCTCAAAATGCACAATAAATTTATTTCTAAAATGAAGGATCTGGTTAATTATAATCTTTTTATCGGATTGGTTATTAAACCGGATATTTATAATGCGTGGAAAAATAATTGGAATTCATGGCCATTATCTTTTTTACTATACCACGATTTTATTCAGCGTTTTCCTGATTTTAATAATTTAGATCTCGTAAAAGAAGAATTAAAAAATTCCCTTAAATATGATATCCAGTATATAAAAAGTACTCATTCAAACAGCAGGGTATCAAATTTAGAAAAAGAGATCCTGCTCTTAAAAATCAGAAAACTGGTTGAAAATAAATACCCCGATATGATTAACGGTATTGGGCTGGATGTTAAAGTTGATTCTTTGTCAGTTTTCTAAATGAGATGATGAAAGTAATAATTGCAGCCAGGTTGACTTTTTTAATTTATATTTTTTCAATAGTTCTGTCAGGCAATTATTTAAGTCAATCCTTCAGCGGAAAGAATATATCTTTAATTTGCAATGGCGAACCTTTGCGTTCTGTCTTGGATGAAATCCGGGTTCAGTCAGGTGTAAATTTTATATACCAGGATAATTTAATTGATAATAAAAACATTTCCTGCCGGATCGTAAATAGCCAGGTTAAGGATGCAATCAGAGTCGTTCTTTCCGGGTTAAATATCTCCTTTAAAAAATTTGGAGAGAAGGCTTTTGTACTTTTTAAAGAAAAAAAGCCAATTAAGGCAAGTTATAAAGCAATTGTAGTTGATCAAAAAGCATCGGTTTCACAGAAGGTAACCTCCTTTGTTAAACCGGAAATATTATCCGGTGACAACCCCGTTTACCCGGCACAAGCAGTTAAAAATAATGTTGAAGGCAGAGTAAAGTTTAGATTTTTAATAAATATAAACGGGGACGTTAATAGAGTCATTATCGAAAAAACATCAGGTTCTAAAATACTGGATTCCGCTGCAACTGATTATATAAAAAGATTAAAATTTAGTCCTGCAAAAGAAAATGGACTGCCGCGAAGTATTTGGATGTCGATGGCATTAAGATATCTAGTCATTGACAAATAAATTTTCTCAGCGGAAAATCATGCCTTTATACGATTATAAAACTCTCTAAATAATTTCTTTCAATTCCAACAATTCTGAAATTATATAATCCGGAGTTTGCTCTTCAAGTTTATTTTTTGCTCTATATCCATAAGTCACTCCACAGGTTAAAGCATTTGCATTTTTTCCACACATTATATCCAGTTCAGTGTCGCCTACAATCAGAGTTTTTTCAGGAGCTGCATTTAATTCTTTGCAAATGTATAACAGCGGCTCAGCTGAGGGTTTATATCCAAATCCATCTCTTCTTCCCATTACAAAATTAAAATAATTATCTAAATTAAAATGTTTTAAAATTTTTTCAGCCTGCTCCTGACCTTTTGTTGTTAAAAGAGATATAGATATTTCATTTTGCTGTAAGTATTGTAAAATTTCTATAACGCCGGGATAAAATTTTGAATCATCAATAAAATCAAAATAAAATCCTTTATAAATATCTATAAATTGATTAAAATCTTTCACAACGATCTTTAGTTCATTAAAAATGTTTATGAAATGGGCGCCAATCATTCGATTGAATTCTTTTTCCTTAATTACAGCTTTTATATTTAGAACATTTAGAGCTTTTAGAGTTGTTTTATAAATGGTGCTGCCGGAATTAATCAATGTTCCGTCGAGATCAAAAGTAACATGTTTAATTTTATTAACCATAGCGGTAGTTGGTTTTACATTTTTAATGATTAAAAAATCAATTTTAAAATAATTTTTTTTGTTTAAAAAGTAGGGATTAAATTTATAACACACAAAAAGAGCATTATAACGAAAACACAATATCCGTTTTGATAAATAGTATACTCTAGTAACCATTTAAGGTTAAAAAAATTTAATTTTACTATAAGATCGGATATGAAGTATGTCTTCTTTTCAAAAAATAATGAAAGCGATATGAGTTTCGATGAAACAGTTTTTTACAGGATTTATCTATCAAATGATTCCGTGAATGATGTTGCCTGCTATAGTGCAGATTCTAAAGTAAAAATTTGTAAAAACTTCTGGGGTTTTGTAAACCTCAGAGATCTCTTAGCTTTTTGGGATGAAGTCTATATTTATCATAATTTTTGCTCTCCCTCATATCAAATTAACAAAACATTTTTCCAATCTCATTTTAACTTATAAATATTTAAATTTGTAAAATAAATATATTAATCAATTTGATGTGCCGATCTCCTTGAAGGTGATTGGTATATGTAAAATCAAAACTGAATATGGAAGATAAACTTGATATTATTATAATCGGTGCAGGACCAATCGGTCTGTCGTGCGGTATTGAAGCAGCTAAGAATAATTTTTCCCACTTAATTATTGAGAAGGGATGTCTTGTAAATTCGATTTTTCATTATCCTACCAATATGACTTTTTTCTCAACTTCCGAAAGGCTTGAAATCGGTGATGTTCCGTTTGTTTCTCATGGTGACAAACCAACACGGAGAGAAGCACTTGAATATTACAGGAGAGTTAAAAGTTCATGGAAACTCAATGTTAATACTTACGAAAAAATTCTGGATATAAAAGGTGAAAAAGGAGAGTATTCGGTTATTACAAATAAAAGGACCTATTTTTGTAAAAACGTTATCCTTGCAACCGGCTTTTATGATTTCCCTAATTATCTGGGTATTCCGGGTGAGGCCCTTCCCAAAGTAAAACACTATTTTAATGAAGCTCATCCTTATTCATACTTAAAGATTGTAGTTGTTGGTGCAGCTAATTCTGCGGTTGATGTTGCGCTGGAAACGTACAGGAGAGGTTCGGAAGTTACAATGGTAATCAGGGAAGATGAGATAAAAGAAAGTGTCAAATACTGGGTCAGGCCGGATATCGTGAACCGGATTAAGGAAGGCTCAATCAAAGCCTGCTTCAATTCTAACCTTGTTGAAATAAGAGAAAATGAAGTCGATATACAAACTCCGGAAGGATTAATTACAATTCCAAATGATTTTGTTTTTGCAATGACTGGTTATCATTCCGATTTTGAATTTCTTGAAAAAATAGGAATTGAAATTTCTCCGAATGATAAATCACCTTGTTACAATCCAAATACATTTGAAACTAATAGAGAGGGAATATTTTTAGCAGGGGTAGTTTGCGGCGGAATGGATACAGGAAGACTGTTCATTGAGAATTCCAGGTACCATGCTGTAAACATTTTCAATCTACTAAAAAAGTAAATCAAGTTAATTTCTAAAAGCAAATAATTATTCATAAAATGGATTAATTCATTCATTTTAAAGGGATACCTATATAAAGTTCATTTCTATAATGAATATTTTTAAAATTATTAATGCTATTAAATTGAATCACACATGATTTACCATTATTTTAAATGTTTGAATTTGACTTTTTTTAACCTAATTGGAACTGATTCCTAAATAAAACTGAAATGGAGTAGAAATGTCTAAAAAACTTCAAGAATTACTTGGAAAGGATGCTGATTCGCTTTTATCCTATAAAGCTAAGTTTCCTAAAGAGCAGCTACATCTTCCGGGACCGGATTTTGTAGATAGAATATTTGCACAAACCGATAGGAATATAAACGTATTAAAAAATCTGCAATGGATTTATTCATCGGGAAGATTAGCCGGTACTGGTTATGTTTCAATTCTTCCTGTAGATCAAGGAATTGAACACACTGCAGGAGCTTCTTTTGCTCCCAACCCTCAATATTTTGATCCCGAAAATATAGTTAAACTGGCAATTGAAGGCGGATGTAATGCAGTTGCATCAACTTTGGGTGTTTTAGGAATGTGCTCAAGAAAATATGCCCACAAAATTCCTTTTATTATGAAATTTAATCATAATGAGCTTTTAACTTATCCTAATAAATTTGACCAGATTAGTTTTGCAAGTGTTGAGCAGGCTTATGATATGGGAGCTGCTGCAGTAGGTGCTACAATTTATTTCGGCTCGGAAGAAAGCAACAGGCAGATTGTTGAAGTCAGCCAGGCTTTTCAGTATGCTCACGAATTAGGTCTTGCAACAATTTTATGGTGCTATTTAAGAAATTCGGAATTCAAGAAAGATAAAGATTATCATGTAGCAGCTGATTTAACAGGACAAGCTAATCATCTTGGTGTTACAATCGAAGCTGATATAATTAAACAAAAACTGCCTGAAAATAACGGCGGGTTTAATGCTATAAAATTCGGCAAAACACACAAAAAAGTATATTCCGATTTAACAACAGATCATCCGATTGATCTTTGCCGTTACCAGGTAATAAATAATTATATGGGTAGAGCCGGATTGATTAATAGCGGCGGAGCTTCTGGTGAAAACGATTTTGCTGAAGCTGCTAAAACAGCCGTTATCAATAAACGTGCTGGTGGTATGGGATTGATTTCCGGAAGAAAAGCCTTCCAAAGACCTATGGAAGAAGGTGTTAAGCTTCTTAATACTATTCAGGATGTTTATCTTGATAAGGATGTTACAATAGCTTAATCAATGGTTACTTTGTAGAGACGTAATGCATTACGTCTCTACAATAGCATAAAAAACTTATTTCTTCAGCAAATAATCAGCAATCTTACCCAATTCTTTTACATCAATATTTCCAAATGACGGCATCATTGTATTTGGAAATTGTTCCTGGTACTCTCTGAAACGCGCTGAAGACATATATGAAGATGGATTCCTGAGATAATTTATTAATTTATCTCTGCTCCAATATTGCGAAATGTTTTTTAAATTTGGTCCCATTTGCGTACCATTTAGTTCCGAACCGTGACAATTTATACATCCTAACTTGCTTATTAATTCGGGAGCTGTTGCATTTGCGGAGGTCATTCCTGTTTGAGGTACAGGATTATTGACTACATGACCATTTTCATTATTACTTTTTTCAGTTGCTCTTTCCAATAAAAAAAGAAGAACAAATAAAGCTAAAAAAGCTGCTACCCATATTTGAGGTTTCGTCATTATTATCCGGTTTTTAATTATTCAATAATCTTGACAAATTGTGATGTAAAAATAAGGAATTACAATGATATTATTAAATATCAGAACGACACTTTTTTAACAGGCATTTCTTTTACTGAAGTTGTTCATAATGGAAAATTAAAAATTATGAATATTGGCTATTTGACCTCTAAATTATTATAATAATATAGCAATATAACTATAGTACAATTAACGAATAAAAATAAAGAATTCACTGAAATTAAAGATGAAAAAATCAAACAAATTAATTAATGAAAAAAGTCCTTATCTACTGCAGCATGCATTTAATCCGGTCGACTGGTTTCCATGGGGTGAAGAAGCATTTGATAAAGCAAAAAACGAAGATAAACCTGTATTTCTTTCTATTGGTTATTCAACCTGTCACTGGTGTCATGTTATGGAAAAAGAATCATTTGAAGATAATGAAGTTGCCGGATTGATGAATGAATTTTTTGTTTCAATAAAAGTGGACAGGGAAGAACGCCCTGATGTGGATGGCATTTATATGCTGATATGCCAGATGATTACAGGAAGCGGAGGATGGCCTTTAACAATCATAATGACACCCGATAAAAAACCATTTTATGCCGGGACTTATTTTCCGAAAGAAGATAGGTTTGGGAGAATGGGAATGTTAAGTCTTATTCCCGGTATTTATAAAGTATGGAAAAATAAAAGGGAAGAAATATTAAAATCTGTAAATGAAATTTCTACAGCATTAAATTCTTCCTTAAATAAACAAACAGCTATAGATATAGACGAAGGTGTTTTAGATAAAGCATTTAATTATTTCTCAAGCCAGTATGATCCTGAAAACGGGGGATTTGGAAATTCCCCCAAATTTCCGACTCCGCATAATCTCTTATTTCTTTTAAGATACTGGAAAAGAAAAAATTCAAAAAAAGCTCTTGGAATGGTTGAAAAAACTCTGGAGGGTATGTATAAAGGCGGAATATATGATCACATCGGGTTTGGATTTCACAGGTATTCAACAGATCAAATATGGCTTGTACCGCATTTTGAAAAAATGATTTATGATCAGGCACTTTTAGCTAGTGTATATATTGAAGCATACCAGGCAACCAAAAAAGAATTTTATAAGAAAACTGCAGAGGAAATATTAAATTATGTCTTGAGAGATATGACTTCATCTGAAGGAGGATTTTATTCTGCAGAGGATGCTGACAGTGAAGGAGAAGAAGGGAAATTCTATCTTTGGACAAAAGAAGAAATTGAGAATATTCTGGCTGGAAAAGATTTAAACTTAATACTATCTCTTTTTAATGTTAGACAAGAGGGCAACTGGTTTGATCCTGTAAATGAAAAAAATACCGGAACGAATATTCTTCATCTTACTAAAGATTTAAAATTAATTGCAGAGGAATTAAATGTTGATGAAGAAATACTAAATGAAAAGCTGAAAATTCTGAAAGAAAGATTATTTGCTGTTCGTGAAAAAAAAATTCATCCGTTTAAGGATACAAAAATACTTACGGATTGGAACGGTCTTATGATTTCCGCGTTGTCTAAGGCTGCACAGGTTTTTGAGAAGGATGAATATTATTTGGCAGCAGAAAAAGCTGCTTATTTTATTCTTAAAAATTTATTAAATGAAGATGGAAGGCTGCTTCACAGGTTTAAAGATGGGGAATCTTCTATTCTTGCTAATGCAGATGATTATGCTTTCTTTGTAGTTGGTTTACTCGATCTTTATGAAACTGGTTTTAATTTAAGTTTTTTAAAATCGGCAATTAATTTAAACAGCAATTTCATTAAATATTTCTGGGATGAAGAAAACGGAGGTTTTTATTTTACTCCTTTTGATGGTGAAAAACTGCTGATCAGGAGAAAGGAAATTTATGATGGTGCAGTACCTTCCGGCAATTCAATTGCAATATTAAATCTACTAAGAATTGGCAGAATTACAGGAAATTCTGATTATGAAAGGAAAGCATCTCAAATAACTAAAACTTTTTCTGCAATGATTGAGAATTCTCCCCAGGCTTTTACCCAAGCATTAGCTGCCCTTGATTTTGCTTTTGGTCCATCAAAAGAAATTATTATATCTGGAGAAAATGACTCTCGGAGTACAAAAGAAATGTTAAGAGTTATAAGGGAAAAATATATACCTAATAAAGTAATTATCTTCGATTCCGGTCAGAAAGATCAAATGGAAATTATTTCTCCATTGCTTAGAGAATACTCATCTCAGGATAACCAAGCTACAGTTTATATTTGTGAAAATTATAAATGTAACTTACCGGTAACCACGTTTGAACAGTTAAAAGTTTTGCTGAAGAGTGAAGATGTAGAGACGTAAAATGTAAAGACGAAAGAACGTAAAGAAGTATAAACGAAAAGAAGAAAAACGAGAAAAATCTTAAGATTAAAACAAATTAGAAACATTTTAAAGTTTTCCTGCATCTACCGTTTTTCCATCTCTCGTTTCTCCGCTTTCCGTTTACACTTCTACCCTAATCTCTCTTCAAGATTATTCAACTCTTCCCTCAATCCTGCAGGCAATTTATCCCCGAAAATTTTGAAGTATTCTTCAATATCGTCTACTTCAGCTTTCCATTTATTTTTTTGAATTGAAAAGAGTGACTCTATATCATTTCCTGAAATATCCAGACCTGAAATATCTATAGCTTCTTTGGTTGGCAGATAACCGATTTCTGATTTGACTGCATTATCTTTGTTTTCAGTTCTTTCAAAAATCCATTTTAATACTCTTATATTTTCACCAAAACCTGGCCAGATGAAGTTGCCGTTTTCATCTTTTCTGAACCAATTAACAAAAAATATTTTAGGCAGCTTATTAACTTCAGTTTTTTCACCGATTTCCAGCCAATGTTTGAAATAATCTCCCATATTATATCCACAGAAGGGGAGCATTGCAAAAGGATCATGTCGTACCTTTCCAATTGTGCCTGCGGCAGCAGCAGTTCTTTCCGATGAAACAATTGAACCTAAAAATGTTCCGTGCTGCCAATTAAATGCCTGATAGACCAAAGGAACTGTATCCTCTCTTCTACCGCCAAACAATATTGCCGAGATTGGAACACCTTTGGGATTTTCCCAATCAGGATCAATGATTGGACACTGGCTTGCAGGAATTGTATATCTTGCATTTGGATGAGCAGCTTTTTCCTTACTTTCCGGAGTCCATTTGTGTCCAAGCCAGTTTTTAAGTTTTTTAGGAGTATTATCCGTCATACCTTCCCACCAAACATTATTATCAGGAGTTAAAGCCACATTAGTAAAGATCGAATTTTTTTCCATCGTATACATTGCATTTGGATTTGTATCATAAGATGTTCCCGGTGCAACACCAAAAAATCCTGCTTCCGGATTTATTGCATATAACCTTCCATCCTCTCCAAATTTCATCCAGGCAATGTCATCACCAATTGTTTCAACTTTCCAACCGGGTAAAGTAGGCTGGAGCATTGCAAGATTAGTTTTTCCGCAAGCACTGGGAAAGGCACCTGCTATATATCTTTTCTTTCCTTCAGAATTGGTTATTGCCAGTACCAGCATATGTTCAGCAAGCCACATTTCTTCTTTCGCCATAAAAGAAGCAATTCTTAAGGCAAAACATTTTTTACCAAGCAGAGCATTTCCGCCATATCCGCTGCCATATGACCATATTGTTCTTTCTTCCGGAAAATGAACAATATATTTATTTTCGGGGTTGCATGGCCACTGGATATCTTCTTTCCCGTCTTCTAAAGGGAAGCCAACAGAATGAAGACAATGTACAAAATCTTTATCACCTAAAATTTGAAGGACTTCTTTACCTATTCTTGTCATAATTCGCATGTTGCAGACTACATATTCAGAGTCGGTTATTTCTATACCAATATGTGAAATATTTGAACCGAGCGGACCCATATTGAAGGGGATCACATACATTGTTCTTCCCTTCATACATCCTTCAAAGAAACCTCTTAAAGTCTCTTTCATTTTTTCAGGATCTTCCCAGTTATTTGTGGGTCCGGCATCTTCTTTTGTCCTGGAGCATATAAATGTTCTATCTTCAACTCTTGCAACATCAGCCGGATCAGATTGAGCAACAAAACTATTAGGTCTTTTATTTTCATCCAGCTTAACGAAAGTTCCTTTATTTACCAGCAACTCTGTTAATTTATTGTATTCTTCTGTCGAGCCATCACACCAATGAATATTATCCGGCTGACACATTTTCGAAATATCGTCTACCCATTGAAGTAATTTGCTATTTGTGGTCATAGTATTTGGCATAATTATCCTTTTTTAGATTTAAAAAAATTATGAGCCGAACTTCACTCTTAAAAGCAGACATTTTGTGTCTGAACACCGTAGTGTATTTTAGTATGCTGGTGTAAAGCATAGCTAAAAAGAATTCCAAATTCCAGTTAAAAAACCGGGATTTTGGTAAGGTGGATTATTTTAGTAATTATACCATTTTTTAAAGTAAGCTCATTCAAATATTAAAAAAATGTAAGTATTTTTATCGATGTGATAAATTTTTTTAATGTATGTTTCAAAAATATATAAATTTAAAAAATCATACAATAAATAATCAGAGAATACTTTTAATAAAAGCGGAAAAAATGTGTTTGAAAGTTTTTTAAGAAAATTAGGAAAAAAAACAATTAAGTTTTTCCAGGAATTCGGACAGGTATCAAATTTATTCTGGGGAATAATTAAAAGTTTTACTTCAATTCCTAGAAGCAGGAAAATTATTTTTTATCAGATGGAGCATATAGGGGTTAACTCACTCCCTCTTGTTCTAATTATTGCGATATTTACAGGTGCAGTTGCAGCCTGGCAGGCAGCTTACCAGTTAAAAGGTTTGGCTCCTTTATCATTTCTAGGCGGTGCAACAAGCAGGGCGATTATTACAGAGCTTGGGCCGGTATTAACAGGAATCGTTATTGCAGGAAGAGTCGGAGCCTCAATTGCTGCCGAATTGGGAACAATGAAAGTTACCGAACAAATTGATGCGTTGGAAACAATGGCGATAAATCCTGTTCGTTATCTTGCTATGCCGCGTTTTCTTGCATCGGTTTTAATGATGCCAGTTCTTGTTATTTTTGCTAACTCTATAGCTGTTTTTGGTGCTTTTATTGTATCAAATTATTTTTTAGGAGTTTCTTTTGATGTCTTTTTCCAGTCTGTTAAAAGATTTTTTGTCTTTTCGGATTTAATCGCCGGGCTTATTAAAACTGTTTTTTTCGGAGGTGTAACAGCATTGTTAGGTTGTCATATTGGTTTTAGAACAGAAGGCGGGGCAGAAGGAGTCGGGCTAGCTACAATTAGGTCGTTTGTTTTATCTGCTGCATTAATTCTGATATTAGACTATTTATTATGGATGCTGTTGTTTTAACAGTTAAAGGAAAATACTTGTAACACTATTAATCTAGATACATCATTTGGATAATCTCTTTTTTTCAGTCTTTGCTTTTATAGGATCTTTCTTTGCCGGTTTTCTTGGCTCTTTAACCGGGCTGGGAGGCGGAGTAATTGTCGTTCCTATGCTAACAATTTTGTTTGGCGTAGATATTCATTATGCTGCTGGTGCTTCCTTAATAGCAGTAATCGGTACATCTTCAGGAGCCGCATCCGCGTATGTTAAGGAAGGTTATTCAAATATCCGCATAGGAATGTTTCTTGAAGTTGCTACGACTATCGGCGCTATTATAGGTGCATCATTAGCCGGAATAATTCCTTCAAATGTCATATATATAATTTTTGCTATTATCCTTCTTTATTCCGCAACTTCTTCATTTTTTATGAAAAAGGAAGATGGAGGTTTAATTGCTGAAGATAAATATGCGAAGTTATTTAAATTGAATGGAAATTATCCGACTTTTAAAGGATTAAAAGAATATAAAGTACAAAAAGTTCCTTTCGGATTTGGTGTTTGCAGCTTTGCAGGAATAATTTCGGGATTACTCGGAATTGGAGGTGGTGTTATAAAGGTATTGGCAATGGATAGGATAATGAAAATTCCATTCAAGGTATCAGCTACAACGAGTAACTTTATGATTGGAGTTACTGCAGTGGCAAGTGCAGGTATATATTTTAAGAACGGTTATATTCATACATCTCTTGTAATGCCGGTGATGCTCGGTGTTCTATTTGGAGCATTCCTGGGTTCAAAAATTATGAAATTTACTTCATCTAAAATTTTAAAAATCGTTTTCAGTGTTATATTAATTGTTATGGCTGTTGAAATGTTTAGAAATGGTTTAAAGTGAATAGTCAAAAACAAAATACAGAACAGCTTGATATTAAAATTGAGCATATCCTTGGAAATATTTTAAGGATTGGTGTTATAGTTTCTGCAATAGTTGTATTGTTTGGTGCAGTACTTTATTTATTTGGCCATGGGAAGGAGAAACCAGATTATTACAACTTTGTGTTTAATCCTTTTAGTGTTGATAATCCAATGGGTCTGCTTAGAGATGTATTTGCTTTTAAATCACTTGAAATAATGAAACTTGGGATTTTATTACTTGTGGGAACACCAATTATTCGGGTTATAATTTCAGTAATAGCATTTATTTATGAAAAAGATCTGATGTACCTTGTTTTTACATTAATTGTGCTTGTAGTTTTAATTTACAGCTTCTTTTATTAGTTTATTTAGAAAAATTTTTCTCTTAAAACATTAATACTTTTGGGATTTCCTATTATAGTAATCCTATCTCCATTTTGTAAGAAGGTATCTCCTTTAGGTATTAAGATATTTTCATCTCGGCTAATCAAAGCGATAAGAACATCATGAGGAAGGGAGATTTCTCTTAAAGCTTTATTAATTAAAACAGATGAGTTATCCTTTTCGTTTACTACAATTGATAAAAATCTTTCGTTATGCAAAATAGTTTCTTTTAATTCATGTTCACTTTTGGCTGTATACCATTCCTTCATAAAATCATCATCATCTACTCTTCCTGCAATTTGAGCCAATATCCTCAAATGTTGTGACGGATTATTTTCCGGACTCACTAGAAAAAATATTGCATTAACTTTTTGAACTTCTTCTTCTTCCTGTGTTAATGGATTGTAAACTTTAATATTTACACCGGCTTTAGAACGGACTAAAACCATAATAGCTTTGTCTATTCCTTCCGATCTGAAGTGTGGTAAAGCTACTCCATGAGTAACAGGAGTGGCTCCAATTCTTGTTCCGTCAAGTATTTGAGTTGCGATTTCTTTAGAAGTAAATGGAAGTTGCTTTGCTAAAAGTTTTGATACATCTACTACAACATCTTCAAATTCCGAGATTTCATTCAAATCAATTACATGACTTCCGGTTACTATTTCATTGAAAGGGTCTTCTTTCCGTAATCCTTTTTCTTTTAATATTCCTCTTAGTTCACTATCAAGTGCATCGTATCTCTGATGTCCCAGCCTTTCAAAAACATGAAAGATAGCACCGCTTCTTTTAATCTTGTCTTTTGCATAATAATTAAACCATACTAACCCGATTATAATTAGTCCTAAGGAAAACAAAATTGGAACCCAACCCATTTCATAAATTAAAATTAATGGTGCAATAATTCCAATTATTTGCATCCAGGGATAAAGAGGTGATTTATACCCGGGATCATAAGATTTAATTTTGCTTTCGCGCATAACAATAACAGCCAGGCTTGTCAGGGTAAACATTAAAAGTTGAAATGCACTAGCCAGTTTTGCGATCCGGGTTGGATTAAAAATTAAAATTGAAATTATAATAATACCAACAGTAAGAATAATAGAAACAAATGGTATTCTGCTTTTATTAAGTTTCCTTAAATATTTTGGTAAAATATGATCTCGGCTCATTGCAAGCGGGTATCTTGATGCACTCAATGTACCTGCATTAGAAACAGAAATAAAAGCAAATAAAGCAGCTATTGAAAGCAGGATAGCTCCAATTTCACCAAAAAAAACTTTTGCAGTTGATGCAACAGGAGTTAAATCACCTTTCAATTGATCCATCGGCATAACACCCACCATTATTGTTGTTCCGATTGCATAAATAATTAAGGTTGTGATTATTGAAAGGATTACTCCTAAAGGTATATTTCTTTCAGGATTATGAACTTCTTCTGAGAGACTTGCGACTTTTGTTAAGCCTACATAGCTGATAAATACCAGACCTGAACTTGAAAGTAATGAAGTAAATTCCACATCAAAAAAACCATTAAAGTGTTCTTTATTTATTTCGGGAATTCCGCCAGCTATGAAAATTACAAGAATCGTTAGAAGACTGAAAACCAAAATTGTCTGAAAATTGCCGCTTTTTTTACTCCCGAATAAATTAATAACTCCAAGTAAGATAGCGATTCCAATCGAAATTGGAATTATTGATATGTTAGGGAAAAATATTTCCAGGTACGCACCCATGCCAATCAGAGCGAAAGAAACTTTTAATATTAATGCCAGCCAGGTACCTATTCCCCCTATTGTTCCCATTGCCGGTCCTAATGTTCTATCTAAAAAGTAATAAATTCCTCCTGCTCTTGGCATTGCCGTGGCAAGTTCAATTATACTAAACATACCTGGAATTAATGGAATTGCAGCAATTAAATAAGCTGCGGTAAGCGCAGGTCCTGCCTGTATTGCAGCTAATCCCGGAAGTAAAAAGAATCCTGCACTTAATGTAGTTCCGGTTGCAATAGAATATACATCAAGAAGCTTTAATTCTTTTTTTAATTTTTTAGACTTTTTTAACGGGAGCATTTAATAAAATTTATTTTGGTATTAAGATAATGTTCAAAAAATTAAACTCAAAACGTAAATATTAATAAATTTTTAGTGATAAGAGACAACAGAACTGCGAATTGGGATTGCGTGAAATACTTAATAATTATATTTTAGAATTCAAATAGATTCATTGAGGTTTACCCCCACTTAATGAATCTTCCTCGTGCCCGGTAGCCCTCCACCGGGCATTATTATGTTTACAATTTCAAATATTTTACTTAAAATGCATTATTATTTTATAATCATATTGTTACCAGGGTGAATAAAATGGAAAAAATAAATTATCATTTAAAACAGGTTAAAGAAAAAATAATAATGCCTGAAAATCTCGGTTTTGGAAAAATATTTACTGATCATATGTTTGTGATGGATTATAGCGAACAAAAAGGCTGGCATAATCCTGTTATTCAGCCCGTGGAAAATTTATCCCTGCATCCTGCGACAATGTTTTTCCATTATGGACAGGGAATTTTTGAAGGTTTGAAAGCTTTTAAAACTGCTGATGGCGAACCTGTTATTTTTCGTCCTGAAGATCATATAAAACGCTTTAATAATTCAGCAAAAAGATTATGTATACCTGAAGTAGACCCGGAAGTTATGTTAAATGCATTAGTGGAACTGGTTTCTCTGGAAAAAGCTTGGATACCGGAGAAAAAAGGTGAGTCAATGTACATTCGTCCGTTTGCATTCGGTTTGGATCCGTTTCTTGGAGTAAGGCCTGCATCCCAGTATAAGTTAATTATACTGCTTTCACCTGTTGGTGCATATTATGCCGAAGGATTTAAACCAGTAAAAATTTTAGTTCAAAATGATTTTGTTAGAGCGGTTAAAAAGGGAATGGGTGAATGTAAATATCCTGGTAACTATGCTGCAAGTCTTTTAGCCCAGGAAAAAGCTCACGAAAAAGGTTTCACACAGGTTTTATGGCTCGATGGCGTTGAACAGAAGTATATTGAAGAAGTCGGAACTATGAATATTTTCATTAGGTTTAAAGATGAGGTTGTCACTCCTGAATTGTCTGGAAGCATTCTTCCGGGTATGACAAGAGATTCTGTTTTAAGAATATTAAAAGATTGGGGTATGAATGCTACCGAGAGATTGATTTCTATAGATGAAGTAATTTCTGAATATAACAAAGGAAATGTAACTGAAATTTTCGGGACAGGTACGGCGGCAGTTATATCTTCCGTAAGTTTGTTGAATTATAAAGATAAAGATTTAAGTTTTGGCAACGGAGAACCGGGAGAATTAGCTGTAAAATTATTTGATGAAATCACTTCCATTCAGTATGGAGAGAAAGAAGATAAGTATGGCTGGCTTACTCACGTGGAAAAAGTTAAAGAGAGTGTATAATCAAATCCCGTAATCGGGAAATTAATTATAAAGCAATTTTCAATAATTTAACCAGCCTATTTATTTATTTGAGAGGAGAGAGTAAACTTTGCTCTCTCTTTTTCCCCTAAAATTATCTTCCCGGTGTATGAATAGAAATGATTTATTTAATTTCACCGTTTTTAAGCAATTAAATAATTCTCAATGTACTTTTTTAAGTTAATTTTGTTTTAAATGTATTAAAATGAGTAAAGCATTAATTATAGAAGATGATGATACTATTAGAGCAATCCTTAAACGAGTATTAATAAATAAGTTTGATATAACTCGGTTCGAAGCAGTTAATGGGAAAGAGGGTTTAAGTGTACTTGAAAACAATATGCCGGATATAATTTTACTTGATAATATGATGCCTGTTATGGATGGACTTAGTTTTTTGAGGAATCTTAGAAAAGAAGAAAAATATAAAGATATCCAGGTTTTAGTTATTACTGCTACTGATGAGAGTGATATTGTACAACAGATGATTCAATTGGGAATTTCAGATTATATTTTAAAACCGATTGATCCCGAGCTTACTTTCAATAGGATTAAAGCTGCGATTGACAGAATTAATAATAAGAATACTGATATGCACAATTAAGCATCATTAAATAAAAAATATTATCTTACAAGTAAACTTTCACCTCTGTATTTTCCAAATTCTAATCTAGCCTTTGAGAATAAAATTATTTCATCCTCATTGAGTTCTATAAAATAAAATTATAGTTTTATTTATTAGAACTTTAAATATTTAACTATCCTGGAATAAATTATTAAATTGATGGATTTTTATTCCAGTAAAAAATATTAAATCAAAAAAGAGGTCCTAAATTGAATAGTCTAACTTCAATATCCAAAATGATTGATCATTCATTGCTTCACCCGACGTTTACTGATGAATATTTGTATTCAGAATGCATTGCTGCAAAAGAATTAAATGTCGCAACTGTCTGTATCAAACCTTATGCTGCAACAATGGCCAAGGAAATATTGGAAGGCAGTTCTGTTAAAGTCTGTACGGTTATCGGTTTCCCTCATGGTAGTAATACCGTGTCGCAAAAAATTAGAGAAACAGAGGCAGCTTGTAAGGATGGTGCGGTTGAAATTGATTTTGTAATTAATATAGGAAAAGTTCTGAGTGAAGATTGGAATTATATTTCAAATGAAATCAGACTAGTCAATGAAGTTGTGATTTCAAATAATGCTGTATCAAAAGTTATTTTTGAAAATGACTATTATACAGATGATAAATTCAAAATAAGACTCTGTGAAATATGTAATGAAAATAAGGTTGCATTTGTAAAAACTTCAACGGGCTACGGCTTTATTAAACAGCCGGATGGAAAATATTCATACAATGGTGCAACGGATCATGATTTAAAACTGATGAGAGACAAATGTTTACCCGGCATTCAGGTTAAAGCTGCAGGAGGAATAAGAACGCTAGATGATCTTTTAAGGGTAAAAGAAATAGGAGTTACCAGAGTTGGTGCAACTGCTACCAAAGGAATAATTTCTGAAGCAATAAAAAGAGGGTATAAATAATCAATTTGCAACGATTGAAATCTATTATATTGATGAAAATTTTTATGCTTTAATGAGGATTATCAATCAAAAATAGTTAAATTTGTAAAACCTTTCATAAAATTGTGTTGATATTACACATATAAGTCACATTCTTATGGACCGGAGGTTATTTCTATGAATCGTCTTTACCAAAAATCCTTTTCTCTTTTAATTTTTATATTTCTTTTTACAATACAGCTCATCTATTCTCAGGAATCGAATTTAGGAATATTTGAAGCACAGGGAGATATTGGAAAGGTTGGAAAATCCGGTTCTGTGAAATTTGATCCTGATAATGGAACTTATACTATAACAGGCGGCGGTACCAATATGTGGTTTACCGGAGATGAATTTCATTTTGTTTGGAAAAAAGCATCAGGTGATATTTCTATAGCAGCCAACATTACATGGCCTGATACAATGGGTAATCCGCATAAAAAAACTTGTTTGATTATTCGACAGAGTCTTGATACTAATTCAGCATATGCAGATGCTGCTCTTCATGGGATCGGGCTTACTTCTCTGCAGTACCGGGAAAAAAAGGGGGATGTTACAAGGGAAATTCAATCAAATGTTAATGCTCCAACCAGACTTAAAATTGAAAAAGAAGGGGATTATGTTTTTATGTCGGTAGCTAAAGGTAATGAACCACTTCGTCCTGCAGGGGGTTCTTTTAGAATTAAATTTACCGAACCTTTTTACATTGGATTAGGTGTTTGTGCACATGATAATTCTGTTTCTGAAACAGCAATATTTTCAGATGTAAAAATTACAAATATTAATCATGAAACAAATGGGAGTCCTAAGTTGGAAAGTACATTAGAAACAATAAATATTGAATCGAAAGACAGACGTGTGCTTTATAAGGCAGAAAAACATTTCGAAGCTCCAAACTGGTCTAAAGACGGAAAGTATTTTTTATTTAATAGTGAAGGTCACATTTTCAAACTTCCTGTTGAAGGTGGCGAACCGCAGGAAATAAATACTGGCTTTGCAGTAAAGTGCAATAATGATCATGGTATTTCACCTGATGGAACCCAGCTAGTTATCAGTGATCAATCCGAAACCGGGAATTCAATTATTTATACTTTGCCAATTAATGGAGGTACTCCAAAGCGGATAACTCAAAACAGTCCTTCCTACTGGCATGGCTGGTCACCGGATGGTAAAACCTTAACATTTTGTGGAGAACGAAATGGTGAATTCGATATCTTTACAATCTCTGCTGAAGGTGGACAGGAAACCAGGCTAACAACAGCAAAAGGTTTGGATGACGGACCTGATTATTCACCTGACGGAAAATATATTTATTTTAATTCCACCAGGATCGGTAGTATGCAGATTTGGCGTATGAAACCTGACGGCAGTCAGCAAGAACAGGTTACAAATGATGAATATAATAATTGGTTTGCTCATCCTTCACCGGACGGCAAATGGATTGTCTTTCTTTCTTATGAGAAGGATGTTCAGGGACATCCGCCGAATAAAGATGTAATGCTCAGAATGTTGCCTGCCGAAGGTGGTGAAATTCAGGTATTGGCTAAGCTATTTGGGGGGCAGGGAACTATAAATGTTCCTTCATGGTCTCCGGATAGCCAGAATTTAGCATTTGTTAGTTATAGATTGGTTAATCAATAATTTAGTTTCTTATTTAGCGAATATCCGCTTGTGATTTATTATAAGGTCTGATGATTTATTAATAAGTTATTGCTCTTGATTAAAATTGAATAAAATTAAACCATTTCCTAAGTTTCATCGATTCTCTCTGATTTTTTCTGGAAATTATGATGTGGATTTAATGTTCAATTATAAATATTTACAATTCAAAAAGTTGTTTAGATAACTTATCATTAAATATTTTTCAGCATAGTTAATAATTATAAATTTATTTTTCTAAAATTTTATTGAATTCAATTATTTCATATTTATCTTTTAGGATAGGGGAACAAATACCCGTCATTAAATTTCATTTTTAAAAATGGAGAGAGTCGTATGAGCGAAACAGTAGTCCAAAAATTACCATTTAAAGAAAAGTTTTTTTATGGTTTTGGAGATCTTGCGTCTGTATTGTACTGGCAGACTTTTATGCTTTATCTTACATATTTCTACACAGATGTATTTTTAATTCCTGCCGGTGCCGCTGCTACTTTGTTTGTAGTTAGTCGTCTGTGGGACGGTATTAATGATCCAGTGATGGGAATGATTGCCGATCGTACAAAAACAAGATGGGGACATTTCCGGCCCTATTTGTTATGGTTGTGTGTGCCTTTTGCTGTGGTAGGTGTATTAACGTTTACTGTCCCTGATTTCGGACCGCAAGGTAAACTTATTTGGGCCTATGTTACTTTCATTTTAATCATGATGCTGTATACAGGAATTAATATTCCTTATACAGCATTGTTGGGAGTGATTACCGGTGATTCAAATGAACGGACTTCTGTTTCCTCATTTAAATTCATATTTGCTTTCTCTGCAGGTATTATAGTTTCTGCTACTCTTCTTCCACTTACAAAAGCGCTTGGAGGTGATAATCCTGCCAAAGGATGGCAATTATCCTTTGTTGTCTACGGTATTTTAGCAGTAATCTTTTTTCTGGTAGCCTTCCAGGGTACCCGTGAACGTGTTCAGCCTCCCAAAACTCAAAAATCTTCAGTTAAAAAAGATCTTTACGAATTGTTCACCAATAAGCCATGGTTAATACTTTTGGCAACAACTATTACTTTTATTCTTTTTGTTGCAATAAGAAGCAGTGTAACTGTGCATTATTTTAAATATGTAATAGGAACGAAAACAGTCTCTTTGCCTTTCTTTGGAAAAGATACTTATGATTTTGAAACAATTACATCCGCATTTAATACAGTAGGTCAAATATCTTCTTTACTCGGTGTTTTTGCTGTCAGCTGGTTTGCTAAATTAGTAGGTAAGAAAAAAGCTTTCGTAATTTTGTTTGTAATTGCCATATTCAGCACTGCTATATTTTATTTCTTGGGCCCAAACCAATTGGGATTAATTTTCTTGTTTCAAATTACAGGATCATTATCAGGCGGACCATTAAGTGTTCTTCTCTGGGCTATGTATGCTGATACAGCAGACTATGGTGAATGGAAACGCGGGCGCAGAACCACTGGTTTAGTATTTTCTGCATCAACTATGTCGCAGAAATTTGGATGGGCATTCGGAGCATTTGTTGCCTTAAATCTTATGTCTCAGGTTGGATTTGTACCAAATGAAGTCCAATCCCCGGATAGCCTGAAAGGATTACTTCTTCTCTTTAGTTTGATCCCTGCAGCATTTGGAGTAGTATCAATGATACTTTTATTATTATATCCGTTAAATGAGGAACGCGTTGATGAGATTGTTAAGGAACTTGAACGGAGAAGACAAGAAGGTAGTGAGGAAGCTCCTGCTACAGCTTGAGTTTATAGTATGTTGAATTAGTAATGGTTTCAAGATTTTAATTGTACTCATTAATTTTCATTTAAAGAGTAATAAAATCATTGGGAAAGGATAAAATGAAAAAAACTATCATAGGAGAATCTTTTAAAAATATTCCATGGCAGGAAAAACCAAAAGGTTATTCAGGAATTGTCTGGAGGTATGATAATAACCCTGTTATAGGAAGAGAAGCTTTAAAAGATTCTTCAAGAATTTTTAATAGTGCTATTGTTCCTTACAATGGAGATTTTATCGGCATATTCAGGGCAGATCATAAAAATGGATATCCGCAATTGCATCTTGGTAAAAGTAAAGACGCTATTCATTGGGAAATTGAAGAAGAAATTATCAAATTCGTTAATGAAGATGGTAAACCTGCAAAACCTATCCTTTATGGATATGACCCGAGGTTAGTCAAAATTGAAGAGGCTTATTATATAACGTGGTGTAATTATTTCAATGGGCCTACGGTGGGCATAGCAAAGACAAAAGATTTTAAAACTTTTGTACAGTTAGAAAATGCATTCCTTCCGTTTAACAGGAACGGTGTTTTATTTCCAAGAAAAATAAATGGAAATTTTATCTTACTTAACCGTCCGAGCGATAACGGGCATACTCCCTTTGGAGATATCTATTTGAGTCAAAGTCCCGACTTAACATATTGGGGAAAACATAGATTGGTAATGAAAACAAGTCATTATTGGTGGAAGAACACAAAGCTCGGTGCAGGACCAGTTCCGATTGAAACAACTGAAGGTTGGTTATTAATTTATCACGGTGTTTGTACAACTTGCAGCGGTTATATATATAGCATTGGTGCCGCCCTTTTGGATATAAATGATCCTTCAAAAATTATTGCTAATAGTGAAGATTATATTTTGACTCCTGAAGCACCTTATGAAACAATTGGATTTGTTGCCAATGTTACTTTCCCTTGTGCAACTTTACATGATTCAGAGACAGGGAGAATAGCAATTTTTTACGGCGCCGCAGATACTTGTTCTGCATTAGCCTTTGCCCAGGTTGATGAATTAATTGATTATATAAAGATGCATCCGGAAAAACCGTTGTAATTTCGGATTTTGGATTTCGAATTGCTGATAATCGGGAGTAAATCTTTTTTTCTAAATTCAAAATAATATAGGGGGATTTGATGGCTCCAAATGAACTTAAAGATAGAACTAAAAAATTTGCTTTGAGAGTGATAAAATTATATGAAGAACTTTCAAACTCCAAAAAGGGGCTGGTTCTTGGAGGTCAGTGTTTAAGAGCTGGAACATCTGCTGGAGCAAATTATAGAGCTGTTTGCAGGACAAAACCAAATGCTGATTTTATTTACAAAATACAAATTGTTGAAGAAGAAGCAGATGAATCGACCCATTGGTTAGAATTAATTTCAGAATCGAGCATTATTAGAAAACCAAGATTACAAGACCTTTTAAATGAAGCTAATGAATTAACTGCTATATTTACTTCATCAGCAAAAACTGCTAAACAAAGAAAAAACAAATAAATATTTTTGATAACGGATTTCAATTTTCACAAAATTATATTTTATTAATCCGAAATCCGAAATTAGCAATAAAGGAGGGATACCTTGCAATACGGATATTTTGACGATGAAAACAAAGAGTATGTTATCGAAAGGCCCGATACACCGCGATCCTGGAGTAATTACCTGGGATCAACTGAGTACGGTGCTATAATTACCAATAATGCAGGCGGCTACAGTTTTTATAAATCTGCTGCACAAGGCCGCTTTATGAGAATGCTCTTCAATTCAATTCCAATAGATCAACCTGGAAGGTATTTATATATTCATGATAAAGAGAGTCGTGACTACTGGTCAGCAAGCTGGCAACCGGTAGGTAAATCAGTAAAAGAATACAAATCAGAGTGCAGGCATGGAACTGCTTATACAAAAATTTCTTCGGAATATTCAGATATTAAAACCGAAACACTCTATTTCGTTCCGTTAAATCATACAGATGAAATCTGGGATCTTAAGATTACTAATATTGGAAAAGTAAAAAGGAATCTCAGCATATTCACTTTTGTCGAATACACAAACAATTGGAAACTATCGCAGGATCTGAACAATCTGCAGTATTCTCAATATATCATCAAAATGGATATAGTTAATAATATAATTGATCACGGTACTAATGTTTATATGCCTTCCATGCCTGATGATTTTGAAGATGACGGTCAGGGACGTCATACATTTCTGGCTGTTACTGGCGCTGAGATTAAAGGATTTGATACTGATCGGGATATATTCTTAGGTTCATACCGTTCCTATGCAAACCCGATTGTTGTTGAAGAAGGCAAATGCAAAAACTCGATTGCAGTAGGAGATAACGGCTGCGGTACCCTACAGGTAGATTTAGAAATTAAGCCAGGTGAAACAAAAGAATTAATTGTCATAATGGGAATTGGCTCAGCGGGAGCTGAAGGAAAAAAAGCAATTCAGGAATTAGGAAATCCTAAACTGGTTGAGGAAGAATTTGATAAGCTGAAAAGATACTGGCATTCAAAAATCGAAGGGCTAAAAGCTGAAACTCCTGATAAAGAATTTAACAGCATGTTTAATGTTTGGAATCCATATAATAATTTAATGACCTTTGCCTGGTCCCGTGCCGCCAGTTTAATATATTCGGGTGAAAGGGATGGACTAGGTTATCGGGATACAGTTCAGGACATGCTTGGTATTATTCATTCAATTCCGGAAGAAGTCAAGGAAAGACTGGAACTAATGATAACAGGTCAAGTATCTAATGGTGGAGCTATGCCGGTAGTAAAACCTTTTGCTCATAAGCCTGGCCGTGAACCTATACCTGATGAAACGGTATACAGGTCTGACGATTGTATGTGGCTATTTAATACAATTCCTGCTTTTGTTAAAGAAATAGGAGATATATCTTTTTACAATAAAGTTCTCCCATATGCTGATCAAGGTGAAGAAACTGTATTTGGCCATTTAAAAAAAGCTATCCAGTTCAATTTAAATCATTCAGGTCAGCATGGTTTTCCTTGCGGATTATCTGCCGACTGGAATGATTGTCTGGTTTTAGGTTTTGATGGTGAGACAATTTTTGTTGCTTTTCAACTAAGATATGCATTAAAAACATATATCGAAATCGCTGGTATTTTAAATAAACCGGAAGAAATAAAATGGGCCGAACAACATTTAGAAAAGCTGGATGAAAATCTTGAAAAATATGCTTGGGATGGTGATTGGTACTTGCGTGCTTATAGAGCAGACGGATTAAAATTCGGTTCAAAAGAAAATGATGAAGCTTCAATTTTTCTTGAACCGCAGCCTTGGGCAATTATAAGTGAGCATACTTCAGAGGATAAATCAAAGAAATTACTGGATATCGTTAATAAACGTCTTTCAACTGCCTATGGTTTGATGATAAATGATCCGGCTGTAGAAAAAACAGATCCGAAAGTAATCAAATCAAGATTATTTAATAAGGGTATGAAAGAAAACGCTTCAATATTCCAGCATACACAAAGCTGGGTTGTAATTGCTGAAACGCTGGTTGGTAATGGTAACAGAGCTTATGAATATTTTAGAAAATTTATGCCTTCTGCATATAACGCAAAAGCTGAAGTAAGACAAACTGAACCTTATGTTTATGCTCAGTTTACAAATAGTATTTACAGTCCACGTTACGGAGCTTCGCGTCTGCCATGGCTTAGCGGAACTGCTTCCTGGGCATATTATACTGCAGCTCAATATATTCTTGGAATTCAACCTAATTATAATGGCTTAAGAATAGAGCCGTGTATCCCTTACGACTGGAAGGAAATAAAAATTTCAAGAAGATTCAGAAGTAAGGATTTTAATATTTTAATTAAAAATGAAAATAGAAAGCAAAGAGGAATTACTAAATTGATTATTAATGGGGAAGAAACAGCAGGTAATTTAATTCCAGTGGAGAAGATGAAAGATAAGAATGAAGTAATTGCTGTGATGGGATAGAGAACATATACTAAATGGAAGATGTATCATCTATTAGTGACAAATAAAAATTGTTAATTGAATATTGAGAATTGAAAATTACAGTATAAATTATCCATTGATTATTAATTAACTTTTAATCTTTTAAATCAACTCCTATAAAAAATTATGAAATACAAAAGCACCTTCAAATTTTTACTACCATTAGTATTAATGTGGTCACTAATTATACAGGCAAAACCGGATAAGATTGAAAAATATATAATGATTGATCAGTTTGGATACAGGCCGGATGATCAAAAAATAGCAGTTATCATTGATCCGCAATTGGGATTCAATGCTAACGATAGCTTCGAACCGGGAGCTAATTACGAAGTACGAAGATGGGATAATGACGATGTAGTCTATTCAGGCAGAATAATTGTGTGGAATAATGGTGCTGTTGATTATACTGCAGGTGATAAAGGATGGTGGTTCGATTTTTCCGGCTTAAACAAAGAAGGTGAATATTATATTTTTGATAAACTGAAAAATGTTGGTTCATATAAGTTTAAAATTTCCAAAGATGTATATAAAGATATCTTAAAGGCCGCTATGAGAGTGTTTTACTATCAGCGGGTTAATAGTCCTAAAGAAACACCATATGCAGAAGAACCATGGACAGATAGTGCTGGTTTAATTGGCCCTGGTCAGGATAAAGATGCCCGGTATCTTTATGATAAAGAAAATGCTGCAACTGCAAAAGTTCTTTCCGGTGGCTGGATGGATGCAGGTGATTATAATAAATATGTTACTTTTGCAGGAAGCCCGGTTCATATGCTCTTAACTGCTTATGAACAAAATCCAAATATTTTTACAGATGATTTCAATATTCCTGAATCAGGTAATGGAATACCTGATTTGATAGACCAGGTTAAGTATGAACTTGATTGGATTAAAAAAATGCAGCAGGATGATGGGGGAGTTTTAATTAAAATGGGAAATATAGATTATGATGTAGTCTCACCGCCAAGTAAGGACAGGAGACCTCGATACTACGGACCTGAATGTTCCTCATCTTCTATAGCTGCTGCAGGTATGTTTGCACATGCTTCCATTGTTTTTTCAAAATTTCCTAATTTATCTGAATATGCCAATGACTTAAAAGAGAGAGCAATTAAAGCATGGAATTGGTATCAAGGGAATCCCCGTTCGGATAGCTGCGATAGTCAGGAAATTAAATCTGGTGATGCCGACTGCAGCTTAAAGCGGCAGGATGAAATGGCAGTAGTATCGGCTATTTATTTGTTTGCACTTACAGGTGAAGTGAAATATGATAGTGTTGTCTGCAAAATGTTTTTTGTAACCGCTCCATTTTACGATAACTTTCTTGCTGCTTATTTTAGTCAGCAAGGCGATGCAATTCTTTATTATACTGCAATTCCCGAAGCCGATAAAAAAACTAAAAATGAAATTATCTCTCACTATTTAGCCCAGGGAGAAGGTTTAGATATTTACAGGTATCAGCCGAAAGATGACATATATATGGCCTATATTCCCAAAGCGCTTTATACATGGGGTTCAAATAATCCACGTGCAGCTATTGGGAGTTCAAACTATGACTTTATTACTTATAATATTGATACCGCTAGAAATGAAAAATATTTTAATAGAGCAATAAGTATTTTACATTACTTTCATGGAGTAAACCCGCTCGGGATTGTCTATCTAAGTAATATGTATAAATACGGTGCAGAAATTTGTACTGATAAAATCTGGCATGATTGGTTTGGACACGGTACAAAGTGGGATGGTAATCCTCCTCCGGGATATGTTCCTGGCGGACCGAATTTCTGGTATGACGGCAGCCGTAAAGATATTTCAACCCAGCCTCCTCAAAAATGTTATTTAAACTGGAATAATTCTACTCCTGAAAATTCCTGGGAAATAACTGAGCCGGCTATTTATTATCAGGCTTCATATGTAAAATTACTCTCAAAATTTATTGATAAATAAAACCATAGGTAAAATAGAATATTGCAGGCAATACAAATCTCAGAAAATATCCATGCACTGAAACATACTTTTTATATACCGGTCAATCCGGAAGTTAATCTTGAACGCTTTGTCTATTCATTCATCATTTTCGGTAAAGAAAATATTCATTTAGTTGATAGCGGGGTTTCCTCTTCAAGTGATTCAATTTTAAAATACATAAAGGATAAAGGAAGAGAAGTAAAGAATATTAAGACCTTGATTTTAACTCATTCACACCCGGATCATATAGGTTCTGCAAAGCATATTCAAGAAGTTTCCGGCTGTAAAATATTAGCTCATGAAAATGAAAAAGATTGGATTGAAGATGTTGATAAACAATTTTCCGATAGACCTGTACCTGGTTTTAAAAATCTGGTTGATGGTTCTGTTATAATCGATCATTTTCTCAGTGATAATGAAACTATTAAGCTGGAAAATGATTTATCGGTAGAGGTTATCCATACACCAGGTCATTCCAGTGGTTCTGTATCATTATATATTAAATATGAAAAAGTTTTGTTTAGCGGGGATAGTATTCTTCTGCCGGGTGAATTACCGATTTATGAAAATTTTAGTGATACGATTTCATCAATCAAAAGAATAAAACAAATTAAAGATTTGAAGGTTTTACTTTCTTCATGGGATAAACCTGTTTTTGATTCTGATATTCAAAGGAAAATGGATCAAAGCATCGATTACTTAATTACAATTCACAAAACAATTAGCGATATTGAGAATGCTGAAAGCTATTCTCCTATTGAATTATGTAAGATTGTAGTTGAAAAAATGGGATTATCTGCTTCAGCAATAAATCTGCTGGTTGCAAAATCTTTTCAATCTAATATAAACGCTTAATACCCTTTAAAATAGAATAATAATAAATAAGTCTTTCAATATTTTAAGGCTGATAATGAAAAGATTATTAATCGCTATAGTTATCTTTGGGGTTTTTATCTCATATCCATAAGGACAAGCACCAAACTGCCAAAAGAATACGAAATGAAATTAAATGATACCAGGATCTGGTTAAATAAAACAAGCCAGGGTGTTTTTAATTTTTGGAAAACAAAATTGCTCCTGATAAAATCAGAAATAAAGTGATGTGCTTTGTTAAAATTAAATTAGCCACAAATTAATACGAATTATATCTTAAATCTATTTTAGTAATAAAAATTAATCTGTGACTAGAATACTTCTTCTTTTAAGATTTCATAAAAAAAATTATTTCAGAACTACCAGCTTTTTTACCGAACTGTAGTTACCTGCCTTTAACTTATAATAATAAATACCGCTTGGAAAATCTGATGCATTCAATGAAACTTCATAGTTACCCGCATTCAGGTATCCATTTACTAACTTAGTAATTTCTTTCCCGAGTGTATCAAATACAACTAGTTCTACCTGAGAAGGATCAGCAATTGAATACTTTATTTTAGTTAAAGGATTGAATGGATTTGGATAATTTTGACCCAGAATATAGTTTATCTTGTTCCCTGATTTGCCCATAGAACTAACTGTAGGAACAGTAAACTTTATAATTTTACTTATATTCTGAGAAGCAGGATCTAAAGTGAAATATCGGGTCATCCTTAAGGAAACATTATAGTCATTGGCTGTCATTGTGGAAGCTTTAATTGTGCATAGAATATAATACTTGCTTAGTGGAGCTAATTTTAATTTTTTAGGATCAATTTCAAATGTACTTGCAGAGATCCCCCTTCCTGTACAGGAAAGACTTATGGAATCCGCAGTATTATAAGGATTTGTAATACCAATAGAAATGGTTGTATCCTGTTTAACTTCTCCTAAATAAATTTCCCCTTCCTCTAAAAACCTGGATTCCGGATGTTCACAGTTAAGCATTTCCTGTTCATTTAAAGCATAAACATAATTATTGGAGCATCCAAAAATTATTTTATTATTAATTACGATTGGGGATGAATGTATCTGATTATTTGTGATAAAACGATTTACAATGTCACCTGAATGTTTATTTACGGCATACAAACATCCTATATCATCATTTGTCTCCATACCTGTTCCAAAGAAGACATTATCATCTTTTACGAATGGATTTCCGTAGATCCGGCCATCAAAAAATTTTTTCCACATTAATTTTCTTTTATTGATATTGAATCCATGGAGTATTTGCTGATTGGAACTTCCAATGAATAATAGTGAATCGGATATAGTAGGCCCTCCTAAAATCCACATATTGTTAGGATCGGAATACCACCAGATTTTGTTGCCATTCTGTGCATCCAAACCGTAAAGATGACAATGCCGCCCGCCAAAATAAACTATGCCATCTTTTATTACAGGATTAGTCTCTATAGAAGGATCCTGCCACAATTTTTCCGGATTAGTATTATATTCCCATACTTTTTCTTTAGTGGTTAAATCGTAACAATAAAATTTCCCGCTGCACTCTCCGAAATATATTTTATTGTCATAAATTGCCGGTTTAACATGTATACCAACACCTCTATCACCTGTGTCAATTCTGAAAACTTCCTCCCCCGTCTGAATATTAACACCTATTACTTGTCCTCTTTCACTTCCGACATATGCAACTCCATTAAAAATATTAGGAGAAGAGTGGAAACAATCCCATGCATCATAATGATTTGTTACATTTCCTTCTGAAATAGTAACTTTCCACTTTTCCGTGCCGTTCATATTCAATCCATATAATACATTTCCGCTCTCAAAACATATTACATTATTTGAATATGCTGCTGTTGAAAGGATTTTGTTCCCGGTTTTATAATGCCATATTTCAGAGCCGTCGTTAAAATCTATTGCGTAAAATACGCTGTCTTCGCTTCCTATAAAAACCGTATCATTGACTATTAGTGGTGTAGAGTAAACAATACCTCCTGTTTTAAACTTCCAGGATATAACTTCGCCGCATAAAGAAAAATTTTGAAAGGCAAGCATTATAAGTATTAAACATGATTTGATCATTATATTCATTTAACCTCCATGTTAATATTAGTTTGAATTACGGGGTGAATTTTAATATAATGATTTGACTAGTTCGTCTTAAAAGAAGCAGTATGCTTTTAGAAATACCATTTTGTTAATTAATTTCCATAGCTACGTCTATATTCGGTAGGAGTCATTCCGGTAAATTTTTTAAAAGCATTATTAAAAGATGATTTGCTGTTATATCCAACTTCATAAAGTATTTCAAGAATGGTTTTGAGCTTATCTGATTTTTCTGAAAGAAGTTTCTTTGATTCATGAATTCTGTAGCTGTTTATAAAATCATAAAAATTCTGCTTTAATTTATTGTTAATCACTTCAGAAAGAGCCCGGTAAGGAATTGATACCTGTTCGGCAAGATCCATAAGAGTAATATCCGGATTCAGATAAGGTTTCCTTTCTTCCATATAAGCAGAGAGTTTTTCCAAATACTGCTCTTCAAGTGATTTTGAAAGAAAAGGTTTTTTTGTAGGCTGAGCCTCAAGTATTCCTGAAAAAATCTCCGGTTGTTTTAAACCTTTATAAATAACAATGTTGACGAATAAAAATAGAGCTAATCTCGAAATTAATAACGGCAATTCTTCTGATAAACCAAAGAGGCCGTTAAAATACATCCAAACATCTGCCGACCATTTAATCGAAAAGCCGGCAAGAACGAAAATCATCCATGAAAGATTTATCTTTTCAATAGAAGAAAAAGAATTTTTAATATTAGCCCTGTAATTGACTATTACTTTTAAAGAAGCAAGAAGATAAATGAAAATAATAAGATGAACTAAACCTAAAATAGTCTGAGAAGATAAAGAAGAAAAAACTGCATGATTTAGGATCAGTTCTCTTTTGGTTGCTGCACTATTTAAATGAAAAGCAAATAATAAATAAATGAAATGAGCCGCAAAAGGGAGGAGATGAATCAAATCTTTTCTTTTAAACTTAAAATCAATATTTACAAGTGATCTGGTATAAAAATAAATTCCGGGTCCCCATAGTACAGTAAAAGAACTCCCAAAGAAAAATGCATGAGGAAAATACTCTAAAGTATAATTAAATAACCTGAAGCTTATGAAATTGGAAATGCATAATGCTTTTGACAGCAAAAACAGGGCGAGTATTTTATTGGATAATCCCTTCTTTTGATTATTAAATAGAAGAAAAGGTGTGAGCGACAGGATTTGAAAAAACAGTACGAAGAGAATAATGTCAATAAATCCCACTTTCATGTTTAACCCCGTTTTTAATATTCTAAATTTAGAGCTATTATTTCATATGTCAAAGTAATCAATTAACAAAACCACAAGTTCATTAAGATGTAATTCTATATAAGGCTAAATGATTAAAAAATATATTAATAGATGATCTTTAATATTAAATTATTGCCGGAAGGTAATTGAAATCGTCTTTTTTTATACAGACTGTTTTCAAACAAACGTCTTTTCCCTGATTTTTCTAAAAAAAACGTTTAAAAATTATATAATTTGAGTTAATGAAATACGGAATACCTGCTTAAACAGGTACGATAAAATAATTATTGGAGGGAAATCCTTTAATACAAAAATCAAAAATTTTTACTAATTTTAATTGATTTTTAATAAACTAGTAAAGAAAATGAAAACAAAAATTGAAATATTAAAAGGCGATATAACAAAACAAAAAGTCGATGCTATTGTTAATGCAGCAAATACGTCTCTATTAGGTGGCGGGGGAGTAGATGGGGCTATTCACAGAGGTGCCGGTCCTGAATTATTGGAGTACAATAAAAAGCTCGGAGGTTGTCCAACCGGAAAAGTAAAGCTAGCTCCCGGATTTAATCTTCCGGCAAAATTTGTTATACATACTGTTGGTCCCATCTGGAATGGCGGTGAAAGAAATGAAGATAATCTTTTAGCCAATTGCTATAAGAATTCTCTTTCACTTGCAATGGAAAAGAGATTTAAATCTATAGCATTACCTTCAATTAGTACGGGAGTTTATAGATTTCCATTAGACAGAGCTGTTAATATTGCATTATCTGAAACTAAAAAATTTCTTGCTATAAATAATGAGCTGGAAAAAATAGTGTTTGTTTGTTTCGATGAAAGAACGAAAGATGTTTATGTCAAAAACTATGAAAGAATATTCAGTACTTAGTTACCTTAAGAATAAAATAGCAACACCGCCTACTGCAAGAAATGCCCCAGAGATAGCACGCCAGCTTAATTTCTCTTTGTAGTAAAATCTTACAAGAGGCAGCATAATAACAGGAACCATTGCCATTAAGGTAGACGCAATACCTACCTTTGTATATTCAATTGAAATGAGACTGAAAGTAATTCCTAAATATGGACCTAAAAAAGTACCAACTATTGTGGCAATTAAAGCTTTTGAATCTTTAGAATAAATTTTAATTGGATTTCTATATCTTTTTACTGCCAATGTAAGTACCAGCATAATAGCTACTGAAGATGAAATCCTTATAAACGTTGCTACAAAACCGTTTATACTTCCTTCTTCAAAAGCGAACTTAGCTAATATCAGTCCTGATGCCTGTCCTAAAGCTCCAAGGAAACCATAAAATATTCCAAGTTTATTAGTTTTTACTTCTGAATGATGAATTTCTCTTTTTTCAATTATAACAACATAAATCCCGCTTAATGTTATTATCATTCCGATTATTCCTGCTAAAGAAATAGTTTCATTTAAAAAAATTAAAGCTAAAATTGTACTTATTGCCGGAACCAGAGCCATAATAATCATGCCTACTCTAGCACCGATATATTGAAAAGCCTTAAAGAGAAAAGTATCACCTAAAACAAGACCGGCTATTCCGCTCAATACAAGAAAATAAATTTGAGTTGAGGAAAGTGAATAATTAATATTGGCAATTACAATTGTCAAAAAAAGAAGGATAACGGCAAGAAGCATTCTATTAATATTTAACTGCAATGAACCAATTCTTGTTGATGCGGCAGTAAAAGCTATAGATGTTCCCGACCAGAGAAATGCTGTAATTAAGGCACTTATTTCACCTAGATAAGCCATTTAAGATATTAACATAAATTTTATGATAACAGAAAATTATTCTAGAAAAATTTATTTGGCTACCTTTTTTTTATGATAAATTTTAAATCCAATGTTAGTTAAAAAAAAAGCCGCCATAACTGACGGCTTTTAAATAATAAAATGTTTTTAATGTTAACCATTATAGTTGATAGCAGATATACCCGGAAATATTGCTACATCACCAAGTTCTCCCTCAATTCTTAATAATTGGTTATATTTAGCTATTCTATCGGTTCTTGAAATTGAACCGGTTTTTATTTGTCCGGCGTTTGTTGCAACTGCAATATCAGCAATTGTAGTATCTTCGGTTTCACCGGAGCGATGGCTGATTACATTTGTATAGCCTGCTTTCTTTGCCATTTCAATAGCATCCAGAGTTTCAGTAAGCGTTCCAATCTGATTAACCTTGATAAGTATTGAGTTGGTTATTCCTTTTTCAATTCCATTTGCTAATCTTTTTGTATTGGTTACAAAAAGATCATCACCAACAAGCTGGACTTTTTTACCAAGTTTATCAGTCAGCATTTTCCAACCATCCCAATCATCTTCAGCAAGCCCATCTTCTAAGGAAATAATCGGATATTTTGAAATCCAATCAGCCCAGTAATCGATCATCTTTTCTTTAGGAATAACTTTGTCCGGTGCAGATTTAAATAAATGATAAGCATCTTTATCCTTTAAATAAAATTCACTGGCTGCCGGATCCAATGCAATAAAAATATCCTTCCCGGTTTTATATCCGGCTTTTTCAACTGCTTCTAGAATAACTTCTATAGCCTCTTCATTTGATTTTAAATTAGGAGCAAATCCTCCTTCATCTCCCACAGCAGTATTATAACCTTTTTTATGCAGCACAGATTTTAATGAGTGAAAAGTTTCAGCTCCCATTCTTAAAGCTTCACGGAAATTAGGAGCGCCTGCTGGCATAATCATGAATTCCTGGAAATCAACATTATTGTCTGCGTGTTTTCCACCGTTTAAAATATTCATCATAGGTACTGGCAGGGTACGGGCATTTACGCCGCCAATATATCTGTATAAAGGTAATGTAAGGGTTTCGGCAGCAGCTTTGGCAACAGCTAATGAAACACCAAGGATTGCATTTGCACCGAGAACACCTTTATTTTCAGTTCCGTCTAAATCTATTAAAGCATGATCAATTGCAGCCTGATCAATAGCATCCATATCTAAAATTTCATTGATGATTTTTTCGTTGACGTTTTCTACTGCTTTTAATACACCTTTTCCGCCAAACCTGTTTTTATCCCCATCTCTGAGTTCCACTGCTTCATGCTCTCCGGTTGAAGCGCCGCTGGGAACAGCTGCTCTTCCAACTATACCGCTCTCAAGCTGAACTTCAACTTCTAAAGTAGGATTACCTCTTGAATCTAAAATTTCTCTTGCTAAAACATCTACTATATTAGTCATTTATTTCCCTTTATAAATTATGTTCATTAAGTAAGTTATTTTAAACAATAAAAATACTAAGGAACAGCATAAATTTCTACTAACAGCAACAATTAATAAAAATATCTCAATTCAATTTTTCGTATGCTGATTCTAAACATAACAATACATTGTTAAACTATTTTTGCTTTTTTTAATTTTAAATTCACAAGAGATCGACTGATATTACTTAAATTAATGAATTGTTTATAAATTTCTTTTTGTTATTTTTGTTTGTAACATAAATCTTATTATGAAACACTTAAGATAAAAATAAGTTAAAAATTTTAATATTTAAGGGGTTTTATTTACGGCATATCTTTTGGATAGTAAAGGGAAAACTAGTTAAATATTTATTAAAATGACTGGTAAAAAAATTCTAATCTTTTAATTATTTCCGAAGAAGAACAATGGTTGGTAAAGACTATCTTATTTTAAAGGCTATAGAATCCAATAGGCTTATTGTAAAAGGTTTTGGAGAAAAAGATCCGATTGCAAATAATAAAACTGCTGAAGGAAGAGCTTTAAATAGAAGAATTGAATTTAAAATAATTAAATAAACAGGAATTGTATTAGTCAAGCAGGGGAGACGAAATTGTGATGTTAAAATTCTAAAATGATTAAAAAAGGTTAAAAACAGGAAATGAAATCAAATACAAAAAATATATCTCGTTCTCAATCAAACATATTTATGATTTTTAATGATTATGTGTTTCATCCTTTAAATGAAGGCTTTTTCGGATTCGGAATTTTTCTTACAGCCGTATCCATTTCCAAGTTTGTTGCGTTTTTATTTGGAGCTATGAGAACGTTCTCTGTAGATGAAAAAGATTTGATCCTTAGCAGTGTAGGATTTATTTGTCTATTTCTAATTGATATACTTAAAAACTTTAATAATCAAAAAGACTAAATCTTAAACTATTTTCTATTTCTATAATTTTATTAAATAAAATGAAAGTAACTAAAAAATATTTTGGCCCCTGTCAATCCGCATTAGAATATTTCAGCAGAGGAAATTTTAAAAGATAATTGAAGATTATAACGGTGCTATAAACGATTATACTAATGCAGTTAGGCTAAGGCCGGTTTTTTGGGAAGCTTACTACCAGAGGGGAAATGTGTTTTCAGTTTTAATGGACCACACAAAAGCTGAATATGATTATAATAAAGCTATTGAACTTATACTAAAATATTACTGATTCATAATTATTTACCATTCATTTTTACACGCTAATAATTTCAAGTAGAAATTACCATCCCTTTATTTCGTAATGATATAAAAATTATCGAAATACTTATCATTTCAGGTGGCATGTAATTTGTCCTAACAATATCAAGTTAATTTAAATTACATGAAATTGATAATGGAAAAGACAAAAACAAAAAAGATTCTAGTAGTTGAGCAAAATGAGTTTCATAGATTTTTTTATTCTTATGTTTTGTCATTCTATTATTCATGTCCGGTCCTAACTACCGATTGCGGTGAGAAAGCCTTGAAAATTATAGAAGAAAATGCTTTGGACCTTATTTATGTTGATATAGCTAATTCAGCTTCAGGTGGTTTGGAAGCATTAAAAAAACTGAGGTATTATTTCCCTGATTTTAAAGTTCCAATAATTGCTATTACAGCAGACAGGGATCGTGACACATTATCTCAGCTAATATCGCTTGGCATCACAGAATATATAGTAAAACCTGAAGGTGAAGAAAATATTTTTGAAAAACTTGGTGTATGTTTTAACTAATAAATGAATATGTTATTCCAGAATAAAATAAATATAAATTCCCAAGCTTTAGAATACTTTAGCAGAGGAAATTTCAAAAAGAGAGTTAAAAACTATAAAGATGCTTTATCTGATTTTAATAAAGCTATTGAACTTTATCCTTCTTTTGCTGAAGCTTATTTTAAAAGAGGAAATATAAAAAATCTTATAGAAGATTTTGAAGGTGCTATTTTAGATTACAATAAAGCAATAGAACTCAATCCAAATCTGGCCGAAGCATATCATAATAGGGGACTTACTAAGTTTAAATCTGGTGATGAACAAGCAGGAAATCTTGATTTCCTTAAAGCTGGCATGCTTGGTTATATGAGAGCATATGATATTAACAAAGAATTCTGTAATTAAAAAAACAATCCAATTTTCTAAATTTTAATCATTTCACTTAATTAATTCTGACGAATTAATTACCTTTAAACCTTTCAGACAAATTACTGTCAAATATATTGTTAAGTTAATATTTTAATAGTCGGAGTAATGAAATGTCACACGTATATTTTAAAATAGTTGCAGCAATGTTATTTTTCTCAGCTTTGTTAAGCGGATGTAGTGGAGAGCAGGAATTAGTTAGTAGCTGGACAAATCAACAGATAAAAATAGATGGTGAAATTTCCGATTGGCAAAATAATCTTAAATATCTGAAAGATGAAAATGTTGCATTAGGTTTTAAAAATGATAATAGATTTTTATATATATGTTTAACTACCAATGATTTTACCAAAGTATTCCCGATGTTAAGAGGAGGTTTTATAACTTGGTTTGAACCGGAAAATAGTGATAAAACAATCGGTGTGAAATTTCCAATTAATAATATTTCAAATAATAATCAAGTTCCCAATTCAAGTGAAGAAATATATAACAGGAAAAATCCCGGTGAATTTATTAGTAGAATATTGGAAAGACAGAATGAAGTACAAATATTGAATGAAAATAAACAGCTATTAACCGATATACCAATTATGAATAAAGAAGGAATTAAAGCTAAACTTGGGTATCATTCCAATAGATTCGTATATGAACTTAAAGTTCCCTTAAGTGATAGTAAATATGCTTATAAAATTTCAGCTATTCCCGGGGAAAAATTAAAGATAAAATATGAGACTGAAGAATCAGATAGGAAAAATTTCGATAGGGAAAGAAAAGGTGGATTGAGAATGTCGGGAGATGAAGAAGGTGAGAGGCCGGAATTTGGTGATGAAAGGTCTGAAGGTGGGAGACGATTCAGTATGAGAAACAGAAGCAAAGGTTCTTTCGAACCTTTGAATTTTACTGTGGAAGTAACATTGAAAAAAGATTAATCCCCTTTCAAATAAATCCTGAAAATTATTCGGAAAAATTAGATACTTATATTTAACTGACCATTGTTAAATTGTGTCTGATATTTAGGTAAAGCTCTTTGTGCCGGTCCATTAACTACCTGCCCATTTAGGCTGAAAGCTGAACCATGACAGGGACATACAAAATGCTTATTTCCCTGATCATATTCTGTAATAAGACATCCCTGATGAGTACAAATAGCAGACAGTGCGTTGAAAGTATTTTGATCTGAATGATCAACTAATAAATTTCCGCTTGAGTATTGTAAAAGTGCTGCACTTCCGACTGTTGATAGTGGAGAAGAAGAGTCAATATTTAAAGTAATAATATTATTTTTAGGTGTTACTTTTATAGTCTGAAAACTTGAAGATGAAGATGAAGCTGAAACAGGATTAGAATTTGAATTGGTGCTGCAGCTCTCAAGAATTGTTCCTGCTAGTGATGGTATTGCTATAATTGTTGCTCCCTGAATTGTCTTATTGAAGAATTCCCTTCGGCTAATTTTCATTTATATTCCTTTGCTCTTATAAATTACTGGAGATTATCATTAATGTAGGGAACTTATCTTTGCTATAATTATTTTTCAAGTCAGTTTAAGCAGACGGGTTAACCTGAGCACATTTAAAATATGTTCCTGAGTAAATAACTTTAATGACTAAATATTTATTAGTTAGATCACAGTTGATAGAGGTAGAATTTCATATATATCAGCTAGCTTAGAATTTAATTAATGCTTTAATAACATTATCTTCATAATCAGCAACCAATCTAAATGCTTCATTTGTTTTTTCAAAAGGGAACCTATGCGTAACCATAAAATTAGGATTCACTTTTCCAGAACTAACTAAATCTATAACAGGCTGAACGCAATTATTTTGTCTTCTTACATTTTGAATTGTTATTTCTTTTCTCCGTATTTTACTTATATTGAAAGAAATTCTATCTTCTTCAGGAATACCAACTATTAATAGTGTACCTCCTGGTTTAAGAATATCTACTGCCTGATCAAGCGCCTCCTGTTTACCGCAACATTCGAATACAACGTCGAATAATTCAGGATTCATTTCTTTAATAATTTCAGTGATGTCTCCTTTATTTGGATTACCAACCCATTTAGCACCTGCAGTTTTTGCTGTCTGAGTTCTGTAATCAAGTTTATCAGTAGACAGAATGTTTTCAATTCCCATATTTTTAAGAAACAACATTACGCTTAAACCTATAGGGCCGGCTCCTAAAACAGCAGCAGAATTTTTAAATTTAATATTCTTTAAGAATTGTACAGCATAATAACCAATCGACAGAGGCTCGACCAGGGCTGCTTCTTCCCCATCCATAATTTGGGGAACGGGATAACAGTTGTGTTCTGGCATTACTATAAACTCTGATAGACAACCTTCAATCTGACCTGGGCATCCCAAAAAATTTAGATTTAAGCAAGTATGGTCTCTCCCGCTCAAACATTGTGAACATTGATGACATGATACCGCCGGTTCAACTGCAACTGTATCTCCTATTTTTACTTTTGAAACAGAATCTCCGATTTCTACAACCCTTGCAGAACATTCATGTCCGACAGCAAAAGGGAACTTTATAATTTGATCGCCTATTTTTCCTTCATTATAATAATGCATATCTGAACCGCAAACTCCAACAGTATCTATTTGCAGAAGAACATCATCCCTTTTTAATACTCTGGGCTTTTGACTATCAATTAGTTCGAGCTTTTTTATTCCTGTTAATGCAACTTTTTTCAATTTTCATTCCTTTTGTATAAAATACTTTAAAACTAATACTAGAAATTTGAATTTTATTCAATGTATTTACGAATGTCTATCGTTTCCATTCCTGCCCTAGAAGCAGCTTCCAAACCGGCATCACCGTCTTCAAAAACCAAACAGAATTTTGGATCTAAATTTAATATAGATGCAGCTGCTAAAAAAATATCAGGAGAAGGTTTGGGTTTATAGGGATCATCAGCAGTTAATATTACTTTAAACAAATTTAAAATTCCAAGAGCCTTCAATTCCAAATTAACTATTTTGCTTACACTTCCCGAAACAACGGCAAGCGGTAATTTACCATAATAAAGTTTTGCTATTTGAACGATTTGTTCAATTGGTTTTACTGAATTAATGTTTTCAATGAAAAATTTGTGTTTAGCATTTACCATTTGCTGGGGATCCAGACTAGTATTAATTTTTTTATTATACAAATCAATTATTTCAATTTCTTTCATTCCTTTCAAAGAGAAAAGGAAATCCTCATTAAAATATGTATTATGCTTTTTGAATGCAGTTTTCCAGGCTTCCATATGTAACGGCATAGAATCCACAAGTGTTCCGTCGCAATCAAAAATTAATCCTAAAATATTTTTCGGAATATGAATTTTATTCATTTAAATTCTATAATATGATTTTTAATATTTACCTTCAAAAGAATAGACATTATAAAAGCTATTCAGAAAGTATGTTTTAATATAGATTTTGAGTCCAAACCTATGTAACAAATTTGGGAGGAAAAGTAAAATAAGATTACTACTTATTAATCCCTGCCGAAAGAATAATATAAATCATTCCAACGCAGCTCTTTCTTAAAATCAGATAAATTGGTTGAATCATTAATTAACAAATATTCAATACCGGCTATTTCAGCAAAATCTTCCATAAATTCAGAAGTGATGGCTTGACTGAATCCGGCATGATGTGCACCTCCTGCAAGGATCCAGGTTTCAGCAGCTATAGGCAAGTTGGGCTTTGGAATCCACAGAACTCTCGCTACAGGTAATTTGGGTAAGGGTGCATTAGGTTTTACTACTTCTAATTCATTAACAATTAATCTAAAGCGGTTTCCCATATCAATGATTGAAGCATTAATTGCAGGTCTTTCTGCTACATCAAAAATCAAGCGGGGAGGATCTTCTTTACCTCCGATAGAGAGAGGTTGAATTTCCATGGAAGGTTTCCCTTCTGAAATAGACTCACAAATTTCAAGCATATGTGCACCTAAAACTTTCATTCCGGATTGCTCAAGATGATATGTATAATCTTCCATAAAAGAAGTACCGCCGCTTAATCCTGAAGACATTACCTTCATTCCTCTTATAAGCGCAGCAGTTTTCCAATCTCCTTCAGCACCAAAACCATAACCGTCTGCCATCAAACGTTGTACAGCAAGACCCGGAAGCTGCTTTAATCCAGCCAGGTTTTCGAAAGTTGTAGTAAATCCATTAAAATTACCGGCTTGCAGAAACTTTTTTAATCCAAGTTCAATTCTGGCAGCATCTATTAGTGAAGAACGTTTTTCGCCCTTTTTTTGTAAAGCAGGTGCAATAATATATCTGTCTTCATATTCAGAAATAAGTTTATCAATTTCATTTTCACTAACTGAATCCATTGATTCAACCAAATCACCCAAACCGTATCCATTCACAGAATATCCTAATTTCATTTGTGCTTCAACTTTATCTCCTTCTGTGACAGCAACTTCTCTCATATTATCACCGAGACGTGCAATCTTTCCACCCTGGGCATCCTGCCAGGCACAAGCCACCCTTGTCCATATTGCTAATTTTTCCTGAACATTTTCATCTTTCCAATGTCCCACAATAACTTTCCTGTTTTTTTTCATCCTTGTACAAATGAAACCGAATTCACGACCTCCATGGGCAGATTGATTAAGATTCATGAAATCCATATCTATCTCATTCCAGGGAATATCACGGTTATATTGAGTATGCAAATGAACAAAAGGTTTCTTTAAAATTTTTAACCCTCTGATCCACATTTTTGCAGGAGAAAAAGTGTGCATCCATGTTATTAAACCAATACAATTATCAGAAGCATTAGCATCCAGGCATAATTTATATATTGCTTCAGGAGTCGTTAATAAAGGTTTAAAGATAATTTTTACGGGTATTCGAGCAGAGTTATTAAGTTCTTTAACAATATCCTGAGAATGTTCGGCAGCTTGTAACAGAGTTTTTTCTCCATATAAATGTTGGCTTCCGGTTACAAACCATGCTTCATATTTTTTTATGTCTATCATTTAAATTCCTTTATAGCAAAAGTTAAAAATGTATTAAAGTAGAGTACGGGACAAACCTTATATCTTTTTCTGACCATAATATGCATCTCTGCCATGTTTTCTTGTATGATGCTTATTGAGTATATAATCGGGTAAGGCAGTAAGATCAGGTTTTATGTTTAAAGCGTATAATGCCATTTTAGCTACTCTTTCCAGAACCAAATTGTTTTTTACGGAATCCTCCGGATCTTTCCCCCAAGTAAAAGGAGCATGGCCGGCAACTAAAACTGCAGGAATAGATGAGTAATCTAAGTCCTTAAAACGTTCTATAATAATTTTCCCGGTATTTAATTCATAGTTTGAAATTACTTCATCTTTTGCTAGAAACCTTGTCAAAGGGATAATCCCGTTGAAATTATCCGCATGAGTAGTGCCATAACATGGTATCTCTTTAAGTGCTTGTGCGAATATAGTAGCATATTCACTATGAGAATGGGTAATTCCGCCGATATTACCAAATGCTTTATAGATTTCAATATGTGTTGGGGTGTCAGAAGATGGATTTAATTCTCCTTCAACTACTTTGCCCTCCATGTTAACAATTACAATATCATTGAGTTTTAATTTATTGTAATCGACGCCGCTTGGTTTTATAGCTATCAATCCTTTTTTACGGTCTATCCCGCTAACGTTCCCCCATGTAAGAGTTACAAGATTATACTTGACAAGATCTTGATTAGCTTTTAATACTTTTTCTTTTAATCTTTTTAACATTTACTTTTATTCTTTACTAGATACATTATCTCTAATATCCAATAAATCTTTCATTATATTATACATATTACCAGACCATGTTTGAGTTCCAAAACCATCATGTAACTGGTGGTATAGAGAATATAGTCTTTTGTATGTTTTGTGGTTCTCCGGTATAGGATTAAAAATATCCTTTGTTCCAGTCATAACATCTTGTGCGGAGCAAATATCTTTAAATCCACTAATTTCTTCACCTGCCGAGACAGCGGCAAAAATCGCTGCACCGAGAGCAGGTGTTTGTTCACTTTTTGATACTTTCATCGGCCGGTTAGTTACATCAGCATATATTTGCATTAATAGAGGATTTTTTATTGCTAACCCGCCGCAATTAACAATTTCATTTATTTGTACACCATATTCTTCAACTCTGTCTATTATTGCAAGAGCTCCAAATGCAGTTGATTCTATCAATGCACGATAAATCTCATGAGATGTTGTATGGAGTGTTTGTCCTAACAATAAACCGGTTAACCTGACATCCACAAGTATTGTCCGGTTACCATTATTCCAATCAAGCGCAAGCAGACCGCTTTCACCGGGTTTTAACCTTGCAGCTTCTTTTTCAAGGTTAGCAAATTTTTCTTCGGGTATTTTTCCATATTTTTCAGGGACAAGATAATTAACAAACCAAAGAAATATATCACCCACTGCAGATTGTCCGGCTTCAATGCCATAAAATCCACCAATGACCGAACCATCTACAATTCCGCAAACCCCCGGGATATCGGCTAATTTTTTATCATTTGGCCAAATTAATATATCACAGGTACTGGTTCCTAATATTTTAACGAGAGTACCGGTTTTTATTCCTGCACCTACAGCTCCCATATGTGCATCAAAAGCACCAACTGCGATACTTACATTTTCTGATAGTCCAAGTTTTTCAGCCCATTCTTTCGAAAGAAAACCAGCCCTTTCATCAGAAGGGAAAGCATTTGATGTTAGTTCTTTTCTTAAATCTGCAAGAGCAGGGGAGAGCATCCTGAGAAATTCTTCATCTGGTAAACCACCCCATTTATCATTATACATGGCTTTATGACCTGCTGCGCAAATACTTCTCTTAATATTAGCTGGTTTAGTATCCCCGGTTAAAACAGCAGGAATCCAATCACAAATTTCTACAAAATTATCTGCAGAATTAAAAACATCGGGACTTTCTAATTGACAATGAAGCAATTTACTCCAAAACCATTCAGATGAATAAACACCACCGATTTTATTAAGATATTCAGGTCGGAATTTTGCAGCAGTATCTGTAATTAATTTTGCTTCAGCATAACTTGTGTGATCCTTCCACAGCCACACCATTGCTGCCGGATCATTTTTAAATTTATCTTTAAAACAAAGAGGATTACCATTAGAATCTACAGGCATAGGACTGCTGCCTGTAGTATCTACACCGATTCCTATAACATCTTTATAAGAAAATTCTGAATTTTCTTGTCGTGCTTTTTTTAAGGCTTCAACAATAGTTACTTCAATACCTTTCAAATAATCAGCAGGATTTTGTCTTGCCAGATTATGGTTCCTGCTATCAACAATAATCCCGGAATTACCGGAAGGATATGGAAAAACATGACTTGCTAATTCCCGCCCGCTGCTAATATCAACAAATAAAGCTCTGCATGAGTTAGTTCCAAAGTCTAACCCGATTGAATATTTTGCCATTTAATTTATCTCAATATAAATTTCGATAATTTATTTATAATTTTATCAGGAGAAATAGAGATATATAGCAATTATAAATAAAACAAGAAGAACAGAGGCAATTGCATCGCCTTTTGACCAGCTGCTTCTGTTTTCTCTTTTCATTTCCATACTTGTAGTAGAATAAGTTAAGCCATCTAATTTTTCATAACTGGGAGCACCGGTCATATAACTTACTACAATCATTACTACTATACTAACTATAAATATTAAAAGACTGTAATATTGGAAAAAGATATTATTAACTATCCAAAGGAAAGAGCCCTGAGTGTATGTTGTATCCATTAATTTTACGGGTGTATCAACAGCAAGTCTAAAAAGTCCCATTAAAAAGCCTACAATTAAAGCAGCCATACATCCTTTGGCATTTAATCTTTTCCAAAAAACGCCTAAGAAGAAAACAACAAAAATTGGAGGGGCAAGATATGCCTGTACACCTTGTAAATAATCATAGAGACCTCTTCCTCCTTGAATAACAGGTATCCACAACAGACCAATGATAACCATAACGGTTGTTGCAACACGCCCCATCCAAACCAACTGTTTTTGAGAAGACTTAGGCCGGATTCGGGAATAAAAATCCATTGTAAATAAAGTTGATGAAGCATTAAATACACCTGCTAAGGAACTCATAAGTGCAGCTAAGAGCCCTGCAACAACGATGCCTCTAATTCCTATAGGAAGAACATATGCAACCATTAGCGGAAAGGCAGCTTGAGCATTTTCTCTGATGATATGTCCGCTTGCATCGAGCATTTGGTGCTGAATCGCAGGTACTACACCGTTCTTTGCAATTGCAAAAGCAATTATTCCGGGAAGGATAAAAATAAATACCGGCAAGAGTTTAAGAAAACCGGCAGCGATTGAACCCCTCCGGGCTTCTGTAATATTTTTTGCACTAATTGCTCTTTGAACGATATATTGATCAGTAGTCCAGTACCATAAACCAATAATCGGTGCGGCGAAAAGCATTCCTAACCATGGATAATTATCATTAAAATACCAAGCCATTTTTCCTGCCTCTTTTACTGGTGCCCATGTGCTCTCAACTCCATGCGGTATTAAAGGTTTCCAAAGATTAAGCATTTCCGGTCCTACAGTAGACTTCAGAACGTCCCATCCTCCTAATGCATGTAAACCGAAAATTGTAACTAATACTGAACCTATAATAAGTATAACTGTTTGTAAAGCTTCAGTATATGCAACTGCGCGCATTCCTCCTAGAACCGTATATAATCCTGTTAAAACAACAACTAAAATTGAACCTATCCAGAAACTATTTAAACCCAAAAAGCCGATATCGGGAAGAAGTACACTAAATACTACACCACCGGCAAAAATTCCTACAGCAATTTTTGTTAGAATGTATGCAACTAGTGAAATTAAAGAAAGCAAAGTACGTGCACTGGGTGAGAATCTTCGCTCAAGAAATTCAGGCATTGTGAAAACTTTTGAACGCATATAAAAGGGAGCCATTATCCAACCCAGCACAAGAAGACACCATGCATGTAGTTCGTAATGAGCCATGGCAACTCCATCGGTTGCACCTGAGCCGGCTAATCCAACGAGATGTTCTGAGCCAATATTAGATGCAAAAATGGAAGCACCAACTATAAACCAACCTAAATGACGACCTGCCAGAAAATAGTCTGTGGAAGTTTCCTGCTTTTGTTTGATAACCCACCAGGCTAAGCCTAAAATAATGGCAAAGTAACCTGCGATAATTATCCAATCCAAGGGTTGTAAGGTTGACGACATAATTATTTCCTTTTATATGAACTATTGAATTTTTGAATTATTAATTATTAAAATTTAAGATCATTTTATAGAAAATTCATAAATAGTAGTCTGCGTATAAGTTTCCCCAGGTTTTAAAACTACTGAAGGAAAATCCTTTTCATTTGGTGAATCAGGAAAATGTTGACACTCCAAACAGAGACCGGTTCTAAACTTGTAAAAAATACCGTCTTTGCCTCTGTCTTTGCCATTTAAAAAATTTCCCGAATAAAATTGTATGCCGGGTTGGTCAGTTAACACTTTCAGCAAAATACCGCTGGTGGAATCAAATAGAGTTGCCGCTTCCCGTACTGAGCCATTATAATTATTTAGAACCCAATTATGATCATATCCTCCTGCAAATTTCAACTGCTGAAAATTATCATTAATTCGGTCACCAATTTCTGTCGGGGTTCTAAAATCCATAGGTGTATTTGTAACGTCTTCAAGCTGGCCTGTAGGAATTAATGTACTGTCGACAGGAGTAAATTTATCGGCATTAATCATTAACATTTCATCTAGAATTGTATTTTCCGGTGAACCTGAAAGATTAAAATAACAATGATTTGTAGGATTTAAGATTGTGGATTTGTCAGTTATAGCTTTATAATCAATCTTTAATCCATTCTTATCAGTAAGAGAATATGTAACCGTAAGAGTCAATTTTCCCGGATATCCTTCCTCACCATCAGGACTTACATAAGTCAACTGCAGGGAAGGTCCGTTCAATTCTTTCACTTCCCATACTCTCTTGTTAAATCCAATAGTTCCGCCATGTAAGGAATTTTCACCGTTATTTATGGTCAGTTGATATTCTTTGCCATCCAAGGTAAATTTGCCTTTGGCTATTCTATTTCCGAATCTTCCAACAATACCTCCGAAAAAAGACGCTCCTTTTACATAACTGGACAGACTATCATATCCTAATATTACATCTTCAATTTTTCCATCTTTATCCGGAACTTTTAATTTGACTACAGTTGCACCATAATTAATAATTGTGGCACTCATTCCATTATTATTTGTCAATGTATATGAATAAATATTTTCTCCGTTCTGGAGAGTACCAAAAAGTTCTTTTTTCACCATATTATGATCCTGTTTATTGCATGAAAAAAATATTAGGATAGAAATAAAAATTAAAAGCCAGTTGATTTGTTTTTCTTTCATTTTTTCGTCCTCTATTGAAAATTGAAAGATAAACATTTTTTTTTATAAAAATACATCCTTAAAATTGTTTTATTCAATAAAAATATGAATTAATATCCTCTTTAAAAGTTAAATAATAAAATAGGGCTTAGATTAACCACATCACGTTGAAACTTAACCATTTTGCGTATTATATCTTAATATTTACTTTGTTAATGATAAGCAAAAGGGTATGTTATTACTCTAGAATTTCACTAAAAGCATTTCAACTCAAGAATTTTTATTGTGATGTTTTAACTTTTCTAAATTCTCTGGGGCATTTACCTTTTTCTCTCTGAAAGTACCTGGATATATGTTCAGCACTACTAAAACCAAGGCCATAAGCAATTTCAGATATTGATAAGTCGGTTTCAACAAGCAGCTTACTTATATGTTCAACTCTTATTCTTCTAATTTCAGAATTGATAGATCTGTTTAATTTATTTCTGAAACGCTGCTCTAAGCTTCTTCGCGATAGCAGAGTCGATTCAACAACATCTTCTACTTTTATGTCTTTTCTGAAATTCTGGCGTATGAAGCTAATTGCTTTAGTTAATTCCTTATCTTCCGTGGCTATAATATCAGTTGAATGTCTGGTTCTAACATATGTAGGCTTTACTACAATATTTTTATTTATTGTACTTCTCTTACTACTCATCATTAAGTCAAGCAGTCTTGCAGTTTCATATCCTGCTTTTTCTACATTTAAAGCAACGCTGGTTAGGGGCGGATCACATAAGTCGCACATCAGATCATCGTTGTCAACACCAATTACAGCTACATCCTCAGGGATTCTAAGTTCTGCAATTTTACATGCTTCAATAACATGCTGACCCCGATCATCATTACAAGCCATAACACCCACAGGTTTGGGTAAGTTTTTTAACCAGTCAGCCATAAGCGTTTGTTCATTCTCCCATTTCCTTTTTGATGGCTTCTGGGGGTGACGAAATATAGAAATCATATATCCTTTATCGGAAATATATTTTTCGAAATAGCATTGTCTTTCCAAAGACCATGGGAAATCATCAAAGCCGCAGTATGCAAAATTCTTAAGACCCATACCTAATAAGTGATCTGCAGCCATTTTACTTATGCTTTCACCGTCGGTTTTAACAACAGGAAACTCAGGATAAATTTCATTATTGTGGGGGACTAGTATGGTAGGTATATTTAATTCGAGCAGCTGCCTGGAGGTTTTAGAATTTCTCATAATAATACCGTCTGCATGCCAATCTATTAATTTTGGGTAACTTGATTGTAATCCGCTTGGCTCCCTGTAAAAAGCCCATGGACCATGAAGGCGGGCGTACTTGGTAATACCTAAAAGCAATCTTCGTCCAAAAGCTCGGGATGTTTCTACAACTAATATAACTTTCGGTATATGCATAGCAAGATATTTATTTTATTAAAATGAAATCTAAAAATATTTTTATAATAAATTTCAGAGGGTTTTACTTGTTATGAAATAAACAGATTTTCGTATTTAATTATTACTTTATTAATAAATAGAATAAAAAATTAAACTTGTTATTATTTTAATCTGGGTACCAGTCAAATATAGAACTGGAAGTATACTTGATTTTCCATTTTTCATTTGAAGTTTTTATTTCTCCCTATTAATATATTCATTCATATTAATTATATTTATTATATTAAAACGAACGTTTCAATTAAGAAAAAATAGTAATAAAAGGTGAAAAAAAAAAAATAATTTAATTAACCATTTTGCGCTGTCTTTTTGGCTTGAATTTTTATGGTTTGAAATAAAGAATATATCATATACATTAAATAGCCAATCTTTTAAGTTTTAAAACTCATTTAAAGGAGGAAAATATGCTTTCTTTCAGGTTGATCACCCTGGTAATTATTCTGAATATATTTTCATTAAAAACTATTGAAGCACAGAATAAAATTGTAGTAAATGTTGATCTTGGAACTCAGAGAATAGATAAAGAAATATATGGTCAATTTGCCGAACATCTTGGTCATTGTGTATACGGTGGAATTTGGGTCGGAGAAAATTCATCGATTCCAAACACAAGAGGCATCAGAAATGATGTTGTTGCTGCCTTAAAGGAAATTTCTGTCCCGGTAATCCGATGGCCCGGTGGCTGTTTTGCAGATACTTATCATTGGAAAGATGGAATTGGGCCTCGTAACCAGCGCCCTTCCATTATTAATACAAATTGGGGAGGAGTTACAGAAGACAACAGTTTCGGCACTCATGAGTTCTTAGATTTTTGCAGTATGATTGGAGCCGAACCGTATATATGTGTAAATGTTGGAAGCGGAACTGTTCAGGAAGCTGCTGATTGGGTTGAATATGTTAACTCAAGTAATAAGAGTCCGATGACTGACCTAAGAAAGAAAAACGGACGTGAGCAACCCTGGAATGTAAAATATTGGGCAGTTGGAAATGAAAGCTGGGGATGCGGCGGTAATATGACTCCTGAATATTATTCTGATTTATTTAAAAGATTTTCAACATTTATGCGTTCGAGAAAACTTTACCGGGTTGCAAGCGGTGGTACAGATCAGGATTATAATTGGACCGAAACTATTCTTAAACAGACTCAAAAACATCCAAACTTAATACAAGGTTATTCTTTTCATTATTATACTGTTGCTCATGGGTGGAATCATAAAGGTTCTGCTACAAATTTTAATGAAAATGATTGGTTCGCTACAATGAAAAATACATTGGTTATGGAAGAAAGACTTGAGCGTCATATTGCATTAATGGATGAATATGATCCTAAAGATAGAATCGGTTTAATTGCTGATGAATGGGGAAATTGGTTTGATGTTGAACCTGGCACAAATCCAGGATTTTTATTTCAACAAAATACATTAAGGGATGCTGTAACAGCTGCTCTTTATCTTAATATTTTTAATAATCATGCAAGACGTGTTAAGATGGCTAATATAGCACAAATTGTAAATGTACTTCAAGCAATGCTGTTAACAAAAGGTAATCAACTTGTTAAAACTCCTACTTTCTATTTGTTCAAAATGTATAAAGTTCATCAAAATGCTACCTTATTGCCAATAAATGTTAAATGCCAGGACTATAATTATAATGATAATGAATTACCGAGCATTAGTGCGTCAGCATCCAAAGACAGCACCGGTAAAATTCATATTTCAATAGCTAATATAGATCCTGATAATAATAGAAATGTTGAAATTGATTTCAGAGGTTCAAAACCATTAGGTACAGGAAAAGGAGAGATTATTACAGCTCCTGAAATGAATGACTACAATGATTTTGGAAAACCGGAAAAAGTTAATATTAAAGATTTTTCAGATTTTCATCTTCAAAATAATGTACTGATATTAAATCTTCCGTCCAAATCAGTTGTTACAATTGAGCTGTATTAGTTTTTAAAAAGAGGCTGACTAAAATTAGTTATAAATAAAAATATGTTAAAATATGTTATTTTAGTTTCATACAAAAAGAGATAAAAGTCAGCCTCTATATTTTAAATATCCTATTGATTGCCTTTTAAAAGATTATTTACAGCATTGGAAAGAAATATATATGATGCGGCTATATCTATTACGGCTTCATTTTCGCCCCAAAAGAAAGGCCAATCATCTTTGTTTTCAAGGAAATCAGGTTCCAGCATAAGCAGACCTGGTACTACACCCCCTGCAACATTTGAGAAGTCCGCCCTGGTACGCCCGTAAATAACATCTTTTGAGTGTGTACCAACATCTGCAACAAACGAGAGGTTAGAATATGGATGACATCCAAAAAGATAATCTATTCCCCGGAGGGTGTATTCCTGGCCGATGATGTTAGGAAATTCCTTGTGGGCATAGAAATTAACTATTGCCCATCTAACTACCTCTTCATTGCCTCCCCAATGTCTGGTTCCTATTGGTACACCATAAGGATTTTTTAAAAGCAGAGAATCATTTTCCATTTTAAGTTTCTTTATGTAAGGTTCAAGTTTTGCTTTGTATTCCTTGCCAAAATAGGGAATCGCAATCAATGCATTTTCAATATTCATTTCTGGAAATCTTTCAAGTCCCTGCCATATTGCATTAGTAAATGCATCACTATACTTTTTATCATTTGTGGAAATGTAAAGCTGTAAAGCTGCGGATGCTGTCATACCGGCTCCAAAGAATATTGCAAATCTGTTATTGCTGCTTTTTGTTGTATCATTTTGCTGTCTGTCCCAGGAATTTTCAGCGGCAGTCAGGCATTCTGAAGATAGAGAATCGTTATAACCTTTGAAAGCACGGCTTGCATTAGCAAGACAAGCTATTGAACTATAATTCATCCATGGTTCATTTGTAGTAATTGCCCACCTGTCGTCGAACTTCCCGCTGTAACCTCCTTTAACTTCGAATGGTTTCAGCTTCGGATCATAAATTAAATTATCAGTTATTGTAGATGCGTCACCTAGATGAACATATTGATATAGGTGAGGCATTTCAATTGAGGGGATTGCACGTCCAAATGCTTTCTGCATTGCCAGCTGCAGAAGAACGCCGTGTTCAATCTGCTGCAGTATGTCAGGTTTGCCGTCAGGATCATGAATACCGACATAACGATGCTTTTGATTAATATAAGTTTCATCCAATTCTGGCTTAAACTGTTCCCAAGCAGCTGCCAAAGCAGATATTGTTCTGCACTGCGAAACTTCTTCGACATCAAAGTCGCCCGCATCGAACCATCCGCCTACATTTAATCCATTTATATGTTCTCCGGGTTTGTAGTGTGTATCTGTTGAGGGTCCCATTCTTTTATTATCCATTAATTGTAAATTCGGCGGCGCTTGCCTTGCATCATCTAGGAAAGGTACACCATGCCAAACTCTGTAACCGTCTTTTACAAACACATGATCCATTTGTACCGGAAGAAAAACATCCAATGTTTGATGCCATACATTATCGTAAACATGCGTATTGATAGGGAATGCATCGGTTTTTTCATTACCGTATTGAATTACAAATAAACCGCTGTCTCTGACTGAAGAAAAATCAAATCTTGCATAATTGTAACGGAGAAAAGATCCCCATAGTTTTACATCACCAGTATAATATGCTTTATAACTTCCATCCGGCATAACTTTAAGCAAAGTGGCGGTTTTAATCGGTGTATCGTTTTTATAAAGTTCTATTACCGCAACCTTTTCCTGTGTAGGATAATAACCAACTTGTGAAAATCCGATTACAGGTTTTCGTATCCAATTTTTAATTGTATTTGCAGTTAAATACCATTCAACTACTTTTCCTGTTTTATTTGAAGGAATTAAACTTCGTACAACAAACCATCCATTTTGTGCAACGTTACGACCATCGTAAAGCATTAAATCACCGTCCATGGAAGTTATGTCGACTCTTTGTAATGAATCTTCAGGTGCAAGCACGATTGTTTTTCCCTTTGCTATCGGCAGAGGATCAACAAAGATATTTCTTCCTCTATCATCAAAAGTAGATAGATTGAAGTATTGAGGAATTCTATCCTTTAGTGGTTTAACTACCATAGGACCAGCCGGATATTTCGGGAATATTCCCGGTTTTCCATCCATAAAATATGTCTTTCCAAAATATACTGAAGGTAGAAACTCAAGGTTAAAACCGGCATGCCCTTCTAATTCTTTAGGTAAGGGCTTATCAAGAAAGACATCAATCATTACTCCCTGATCTTTTGCCGTAACAACAATTTTGGAATTGAAGTTGTATTTTTTGTATTGAAGTTCTACTTCTATGCTGTTATTATCCTTATCTACTTTACGGTCTATAAGCATCGGAACGAGATCCCACTGCTCCGGTGTAGCTCTTAATCTCACTGCTCCGTTGGTTGCAGTTCTTACGCCGTGATGTATGAGTTCGATGCCGGCAGTCTTTTCATCAAAAAAGTAGCCGTTATATTTATTACTAAAAACCAAAACATTTAAACCGGTGGCTTCGAAATATTCATGTTCATTTAATTTTAATTTTGTTTCCTGGCAGACTGCAGTATTAATTAACAGTAAAAAAGAGAAAATAAAAAATATCGGAATAGGAAATTCCACAAAAAATTTTTTCAAAAAAAAGTATAACCTTCTCATAGTGTTCTCCTGTTTTTAAGGTTAAATTAAAATATTATTTGTAAGTATATAAATACCATTTGAATTATGTTCTTTTAAGATATAGTTATTTAAGGGGTGATGTTAGACTTAAATTATAAAACTCAAACCTGAAAAAAAATCAATGATTTTCTGATATTTTTTGTTAATAATCAGTTCTTATTATTTTATTCTTTATACTCTGTAACATATTCTGCAATATCAACAAGCGGGGCAATCCAGATATCTTTTTCATTTTGTTTCAGAAAATAAAGCAATATACTGTGTGCTTTTACTGATACATTAATATCATGTCCGCCGCCAACGCCATGGAATAAAAATACCAGGAGCTCATTGTTATTCATAGCTTTTTTAACTAAACTGATTAGAGCGTCACCCGATTCACCATTAATCATATATGAACCAATATCAAATAAGTCTATTTCATCTATTTTCTGCATTTTCCCCTGCGCTCCGCGAGCACCGGCGAAATTCTTTTTTATCTTACTTATATAAGATATAGTGCCTGCTTCAATATCTCCACACGGATATGCAAATGTTCTTTCTGTTCTGCCATCAACAGCCTGAAGTAATACATTTGCCATTTCTATTTCATCGACCATTCGCTGTACTGAATAGTTACTGAGATCATAGTCAGGTTTTACCCAATCCCGGCCCTTAGTATTTCCCACGCACGGATGGAACAATGTATGATTTCCCAATTCATTTCCTTTTTGTGCAACAACTTTCCAATCTGACATATTATCTTTGAAACCGGGGAAAAAACCCGGAACGTAAAAGGTAGCTTTTAAAGCTAGAGAGTCAAGCAGCGGGACAACATTATCCAGTTGTGTCTTTAATGCATCATCATAAGTTAGGCAGACAGCACATTCTTTCCCGTTCCATATATTTTTATCCTGCGCATTAACCATAGTGCTAAAAATAGTAAAAAAGAAAATCAACAGCATATCATTCATCAGTAAGAGAGCCGGCAAAAAAGTAACGGCTGCACGTTTCATAATTTTTTTTCCTAATTAAAAATTGTTTGACTTACAATAAGTGCAAAGTGAGAAGAAATTTTAAGGGTATTTGTAAATGCTATGATATTAATTAATTTTTCAATTGACTCAATATTTGTTGTTTTAGATTGCTTGCTTCAGGATAATTCGGCTTCACCATTAAACACTTATTTATAATTTCAAGTGCCGTCTTAAAATCTTTCTTTTTAGAATAAGCTAAAGAGAGATTATATAAGACAGTAGGGTCCTTTGGGTCTGATTTATTAGCTTCGGTCAAATATTTAATGGCATTGTCGAACCTCCCAACATACAATGCCAAGAGCCCATTCCTCTTTGGGGTATAATCTGCCAGATCTAATTTATTTTTTGCATAGAAATATCTAATTGCACCATCAAGATCTTTTAGACCTGGATATTGATAGATAAGGACATTCATATAATTTAAATATTCTTTTATATCATCTCTTCTCAAATAATATGTTGCGCCAATAAAGTGTGCATCAGCCCAAGATACTTTATTTTCTATTTTATACATAGCAAGTGAATCGATAAAATCTTTGGGATGAAGTAAATTGTCAAAATCCTTTTGTTGAAACCTGGACATATCTTTACTCTTTTTTTTGTAAGGCCAATTATCTTTCAATATAGTAATACCATAATTACCTATAATTGAATCGAGTTTTGTAAACATAAAATTAGCACAAGTAGTACTATCTTGCTCGCCAAACGGAATTTTAGCATTTTCTGTTTTAGGAAGATATCCCTCTTTTTCCATACAATCGTAAAAGGCTTTTCCCATAAGTTGATAACCTTTTACATTGGGATGCAGATGATCAACAATCAGATTGTCGCCAACTATTCCATCCGGGCTTGCAGATGCAAATAATGAGTCTACCGGAATAACTGCATCATGAAATTCTTTTACTAAATCGTCGATGATCTTGTTCATTCGTTCAGGTGCCCTGAACCTAAGTGCGTCCAGATCCTTCGCCAGTTTGAAAAGAGAATCAGCTTTTGTAAGATGATTATATTTTAGTTCATTTTCCGCATCTTCATAAACTTGATCTGCTGTTTTATAACCAGGAGTATTTACAGAAATAAACGGTTTCTGATCTTTTAAATTGCTTACCAGTTTACCTAATAGTACCGGCACACCTTTATCTTTAATCAACTTTAAAATATCAGTCATGTTCTCTCTAAATTGTTCAATGCCTTCTTCGAACAATTGTGAATTCATAAGAATGGATTTGTTTTTTGCCATATTGGACATCAATGTGCCTGAAGGTATTTTATTTCCTGATGAAAACAATGACATCGTCCAATGTAATGAATTGCGTACAAGCTGTGTTATCCTAAAGCCATTCAGATACAACATTAATCTGATTAGAGTCCGGGATGAGCCATATGATTGAACCGAACCAACACCCAACGCCCCGTAATATTCATTATGCCCTGCATAAATTAAAATTAAATCCGGCTTTTGATCCAGCACTTCCGGTAAAAGATCTAACAAGGTGTACGAGTTTACAGCTGTCATACCTAGATTAATAACCTCTATGGGCGTGTTGGGATATACCAGCTCCAGTCTCCTTCTGATATAACGCGAAAATGATCCCATAGGGCTATATGGAAATCCTTCTGCACTGCTTCCGCCTAAAACAAAAACTCTGAAGGCGTTTGCTTTTTTGTGTATGTCAAACTCATCTTCACTTTTAGTCGGATAAAAATCTCCACTGGGAAAATACTTCCTGCCGATGTTCGGATTTATCATATATTTCTCTTCGCCTAATCTCATCCATTGATCAAAATTATAACCATAATTTATGATCCTTAAAAAAACTTCCAGCACAATTAAGAATATAATTGGAAATAAAACCAATATTGCATAGAACCACTTAGGCGTTTTCTTCCCGGAAGCATTAATAATATTTTTTATTTCAGAACGCGGTATATCGTATTTCTTAGAGATCTGATTTAGTGAAAGCTGATCTTTATCAGCTAAAATTTGTTTCTTTATATCTTTTGATATTTTCAAAACACTTCAAATTATTAAAAAAATATTTATTCAAAAAAAACAAGTCAGGAGATGATTTTTATATAGGATTTTCTATACAGCATCTTCATCACTTTACAATATAGACTAAGGAACAAATGATCATTATACTATTTGTTAACAATTATATACGAATTATTTGAATTTAAAATTAAGAATAAGAAAATAATTAAATACATACTTAATCCGGTAAAAAAGCTTATAGTAAATCCGAAAGTCATGGATAGAATCACTGCAGATACCGAACCAAGTACTGTAAAAATTCCGTTCACACCGTACATCCAGGGAATATATTTGACTAAATTATTCTGCTTCAAAATTTGTATCCCGGTAGGGAAGGGAATACCCAATAAAAAACCGAATGGCAACAGTAAAACGAAACAAACTACAGCTCGTAAGGCCAACGAGAATGCAAGTAATCCATTTAGAATTAATGGATAAATAATAAACAGAAGTATACCTGCAATTACTATTAAAGCTGAAATTCTCTTAAGCCGTTTTATAACGTCATGCGGATATATTTTCCCTCCGAAATAGCTTCCAATGCCCATACCAACCAGCAGAGAGCCAAGCAGAATAGATAAAGCAATTGTAGGTGAACCAAGATAAAGAATGAATTTTTGGAATAGCGATATTTCCAAAATCATAAATCCAATGCCAATGCTTATGAAAATAAAAAGAGGAAATAAAACATTTTCTTTTTTCCTTTTATTTTTTTTCAATTTTGATTTTATCTTCATGTACGGAATTAAAACTGATAATATAGCAGCTATCAATGCTGCAATTAAAAGGCTTTCAAAATCATCAGGTACTCCCTTACTTATTTTGTAAAAATAAGGACTGTCATCATATACTGGCGATATATCAGAGCTGTTTTTTGTTATTATCTCTTCGAGTGAGTACCGCCCTACTTTAAGTTCATTTAACAGAACATTTTCAATTCCATTGTTGACAGAATTGTTTTGATAGGGGAGATATGTTACTTTCGGCAGATCAGGAGGTAAAGATTTTTCAACTTTTTCTATAGCTTTAATTTCATTTATCGTATAAGACTTTTTTTTAATTACAATGGTTGGTGCATACTCACTTCCGAGTATAATAAAATGATTCATAGCACTGGAATTATCAATTCCGTTTTCCTTAAAAGCATATAAGGTTGTAATTATAAGTCTAACGAGTTCCCATCTATTATGTACGGTAAAAATTAGCTGTCCGTCAGGAGCTAAGGTTTTTAAATAATCCTTTATTGCTTCCATAGTTAATAGAAAATTTTCGTTGGAAGCCAGCCCGTCAATATTCTGCAGCTGTTCGGTAGAAGGCAGAGCTAAGACAATGATATTGTAATGCTGGCTGGTGCTTTTTATAAAATGACGGCCTTCTGCTACCTTAATCTTTACATTTGGAAATTTAGTATAGATACCGCCATTAAAATCACTGTATTTTTTTACTATATCAACAAAATCGGGGTTAACTTCTACTCCGGTAATATTTTGAATTTGACCAAAAATTCCTGCAAGAATTTCTTTTCCGCCTCCAGGCCCGATGACCAGCATATTTTTCTTTTCTTCTTTAGTCAGGAAAAGAAGTGGAATTGTAGTTGAATGGTGCAGCAGAAGATAATTAAGAAGTGTATCATGGCGCGCAAAGTTCCCATTGAATTTGTACATTTGAGACCCTGCCGAGCCATCGATGAAAAGATCATTAACAAAATTCCGGTTGTTATACTCCACAAGGTCCGACCTTCCATTAATACTCCACCTGCTATCGATAATATTGGGTTTTATATTTGGATCGTTATAGGTATGATAAATGTCCTTTTCATAAAAGTTACCAATCGGAACTTTTCCTAATAACTCCTTTTTCCCAAAAGCCGTCAAGACAATAGCCAAACCGATAAGCACAAGATACAGTA
>CAVRQC010000001.1:0-44723 GCA_963723205.1 uncultured Ignavibacteriales bacterium | reverse complement strand
TATGGTTCCAATTTAACTTTTTTTATGTCAGACACCTTTACTATATGATACTCATCTTTTGCAACTATAACACGGGTAAAACCCTTTCTTTAGATTAAAAATTACATTTCCTACAGGGTCAAGTATACTTTGTGGCCACGTCAATTTTTTTTGATTATTTATGATGGGATTTTTTAGGCATAAATTTGAATAAGCCCATTGATATCATAATTTTTACTAAGGCCTTCTTCTAGTTTAAAGCTGTTGCTTTTAGCGAATCAAGTATCTCCTTTGTTGAATTTTTAGGAATCGGTAATATTATCTCATTATATATAACTTCTTTATCCATTTCTTTATAAGCTTCGGCTGCCTTCTTTTCATTAACAAACTTTTCCATAAATTCTTTATCATAGTACTTATTTATTAAATTCATTATTGATAACGCGACCTATTTTCTTCATTAAATCTGTGATTTTCATTTAGTTTTCGATCAAAGAATCTAATATTTTTAATTGACCTGTTATCAATGCATTTAAAGCATTTTTGTAAGCTTCCGATTTATCATGAAATCTTCTGTCGTAATGCCGATCTGCAGTATATTGTTTAAGCTCATTTAGAGTTACATCGTAATTTTTGCCTATCCTGGCAACTATCTCATCATCTTCATTAGACGTATTTTTGGAACAGCCGGCGATCGCAAGAAATAAAATCAGAAAAACCAGATACTTTTTTAATTCCATTAATAGCTCCATTCGGTTCTAATATTGTAAATTACTTGAAAGCCTTTAAAATAATTGGTTTGAGTTATAGAATTTAAAAAAAACAATAATAGCTAATATTTATTTGAAAGAAAAGGGAAGTGGAAATAGTAGAATATTTTTTCAAATAGAAAATATAATCGAATTGAAAACTAACATAAGTATTTTCATATAGATTATATTATCGAAATTATATAGACAAAATTCTCTCCCTTTACATTTTATTCAAAACCCCGGTAAATATGATTTGCCGGGGTTTTGATTATAACAAGTATTTAGAAATACCAAGAAATTTATTTAAGCAACAACATTTTCTTGGTTTGTGTGAAGCTATTGCCAACCTTTAATGTATAGAAATAAACTCCACTGGATAGATTTGAAGCATTGAAATCTACCTTGTAATTTGCAGCATCCTTGTATCCGTTAACTAAAGTAGCAACTTCCTTACCCAACGAGTTATAAACTTTCAGTGTAACATTTCCGGCTTTTGGAATTGTAAAGTTAATAACTGTTGTCGGGTTAAATGGATTGGGATAATTTTGCTGCAGCTGGAACTTCTGGGGAAGCCCATCTAACAGTGCGAACACCGACTGTAATTGAGCCATCCAGAACTCCGGCAATATAAGCTAGTTCATCAGTTTCCTGAGCTTTCCATGTATCATATTTGGACGGGAACCAGTTTAAGTCGCCCAGAGGGAAACCACCAAGACCGGCAGTCATCAAATCGGCATCATCATAAGAAAGATCAATCGGGATTGGCCAATCAGCATAAACGAAATTTGAAGCTTCTGCATTACCCGATTGACGCCAGGATGGCATTGGACTTCCGTAGGATGTGTCAACTGCCGCTATTGCATAGGCTTTTATTGTTGCAAGCTGAGTGGTAAATAGAACATCCGTATTCTTAAAATTAGGTAATTTATCGAACCATTTACCATTTGTAAGCAGAGGGTAATTTGTCTTATCCGCAAATAGGGATTCAGTTCTTGAATTCATTTGAATCATCTGGGATACCCACTCAGTACTCCCATCTACTTTATTAGTATTTAATGTTGAAACGATATCGGAAAGAGATATCCCAATAAGCTAAATTCTTGTCGGCATAAAAGTTTTTACCGTTTGCATTGAAGGTAGAATCAACACGCAGATTGACAAGACCCATCGCGAGCCCATCCAGATCAACTTCACCTGCATCGGCTGATGTTAGGCAGGGTACACACCTTGCAACTGGACATTACAAAGATATTATCTGTTTCACTCATATTCGTCTGATCGCCGTTATTCATAAAAACATAACCTGCACAATCAATAAAGTCATTGTGATTCAAAACTACTTTGTGAACCTCCACCCCTGATCTAAATTTGTACGCAGTTCCCTGAATATTCACATGTGTACAGTTTTGAACAGAAAGAGTATCCTGGTGAACAACGCCGGTGGAATTGAAATCTTAACACCACCATTTCGACGGCATGAATGACCATCCATATTTACCATGTAATCGTTTGTAAAAAATACACTTGAGTTAGCGGGAGAACTCCCACCCAGCACCACCAGGTATGCTCTAAAATACAGTTATCTACCTGAAGTCTCAGACCGGCGCCATTAAAATTAAAGTAGGCCCATCCTCCGCCGTTGCCTGCAGTATTACCAATTTCAAGATCAACGTTCTTAATAAGCAGGTCTTTACCGATGTTCATACCTCCATAGGTGGGGTTAGCGGCGGTCGCATCACCGGAAATAATCGGTGGTGCATCACCTTTGTTTACCTTAGACGGAATTATGCGTCGGACCCATAATAATGGTCCTATAGTCTGAGGAAGTTACCGGGTTATTTGCGCACGAGTAAAGTAGTGACAGTTCTGTAGCATATATGCACGGCCCACGGGGAGCGAGACTGTGTGTAAATTGCGTTTGAAGATACAGAGTATTCGTACTGCCAAATTCATTATCATCTTTTACTACGAGAGTATCGCCGCTTGTGCTCGAGACATATTGCGGATCATAACCTTGAGCAAACATTGACGATACAAAAAAAAGAACCATACTGAAAAGTAATAATGTACTTTTCATCTTACCTCCTTAAATTAGTTGTTAGTTGATTTTTAGTGAATTATTCACTCTTATTTTTGTAAATTCCTACACCTCCTTTCATTAAGTAGTGTACTAATTTCAACCTTAGGTCATTCCGATTGCCGATTTCGAAGAGCCATCGGACTCTCCGCGCATTAGCCGCAATCCAAAATCTGTGTAACGGATGCCGGCTTCTCGCCTGGCTTTTGCGAGAGCGTAGCGGGTTGCCGGTATGACATTTATTTCTCTATTCAGTATTATCAAACCAGTACACTACCTTCACTTAAATATTAGGAATAAATAATTAAAAAGTATATCTCAAATTCATCTGGAATACCGTCGGGGAATATAAAACTGAAACTAAATTCTTAGTTATTGGAGCACCCGGACTCGTTCTGTAATTACGATAAGTACTTACTCCATTGTTAAAAATATTTACTCCATTCAACTGTAAACTTAAACCATCAACAGGCAGATCTTGCTTAAGCGCAAAATCCCATCTATAATAGTTGCCGGTAAAGGAAGTTTCCTCAGGCCTTTTACCTACTGTGTTCAATAAATTACCAGTATGCTAACCATATACGGCCAGAGAAGCCTTTATAGTCAACACCAAGCGCAATGTTCACTACATCATTTGCCTGCTGAATTAATCTACCGATGTAAGTCGTATCTTTTGTGCTGAATACAGTGCTAAAACGATGTCTAACCGAATCATAAACCTGCGTGGGATTTAATGTAAGAATATTGTAAGCTGTATTTGACCCTGATTTTGTATAGTTTATATCTAATACAAGGGAATTTAAAGGATGAGGCAAGTACCAGAAATTTGTTTGCCAATCAATTTCAATGCCTCTTATAAAGCCTAGGTTTGGATTATTTAAATTAACAGCAATCGTTTGATAAGCTGGCATTGTAAACCCAAATCCTGATACAAAAACGCCGAGTCAGGGACAGGGACGTTTTCGGCATATTGAGCACGATTCGCGTAATATATACTTGTATTGTACGCTTGATTTTTTATACTTTGTAGAATGCATCTATAGTAAACAGACCTATATAATTATTTTGAAAAGATCCAACAATATCAAAGTTTTGTGCTGTGGCAGGTTTAAGCAAAGGATTGCCCAGTTCAATTTTGCCGTTATAGAAAGCAACTTTAGGAATCACTCTGTATAATCGCGGCGGGAAATACCTGTTGTATAAGCAAGTCTGGATCTGACCAATCATTAACTTTATATTGGAGTTGTACATCGGGAAACACATTGTTATCCGTCCGGTTTACATTGAATGCGCTGTAAGGGACCTTTTTAGAGTGATAAGTTTGAGAATAATAAACATTTGCGGAATCGCTAACAGTAACTGCCCCGCTTTCAGTACTAGCAGCATCGCCATAAACGGTATGAATAACTTGAGTATACTGGGCATGGTAAATCATATTATAACTTTCGAATCGAGCACCGCCTAGCAAAGTCAGCTTTGGACCGATATTAAAGGTACCCATGGCATAACCCGCTGAAAATTGTTCCGCACCTCTCCAATCATTTTTATAGCTGTCAGCGTACTGTCTGGGGATAAGCCAGCCTTTCTCCGATAATTGCAGCCAGGTATCATATCTATTCCGATCAAATGTAAACTGATAACCGCCCTTGTTAAAATTATATAAATCGTTTAGATAATATTTCCCTCTCTTAAAGTCATTATTCATGATCTTCTGAAAAGTCACCGGATTAGAAGGACTAACCCCAAGGTAATCATTTGCCTCCTGATTTAAATACAAATCTTGGGCTCCATGGGCGTAATCCTCATCAATATTATTTTCACGTGTGGTTCTTAAGTACTTACCGCCGGTTTTAAATGTGGCATTGATATCTTTAGTGAAGTTGACAGGTGTAGACACATCGAGGGATGCATTATATAAATGCTGATAAAATTGATTCCAGATACTCGAAGGCCACCCTTGTATCGTCGCATTTGTAGCAGCTGTTGGGTTAATGTTGTCAAAGACTCCAAGTGCTTTTGTAAGCGTCATATTCTGTTGTGCGGACTGGGAACTATAAGTAATCGGTTTGCCTGAAGCATCGTAACCAAAGTTCGCAGTAGCATTGGCATTGTAAAATTGGTTCCATCCGCCACCGTTAATACCAGGCGCATATCCAAATTTTGTATATTGTTGTGAGGCAGAATGAGACAAGCTTAGATTCACTTTGAAATCACCAAAGCTATTTTCTGCCTGAAGTGCATTAATCCATAAGTCCTTTCCATATAAACTGCGATCCGGGGTGAATAAAACCTGATTATTAGTAAAGTTGATCGAGGTATAATTATTAAGTTGATCTGTAACATTCCCGGCATAAGTATTTTGGAATATTATTTTACCGTTCGGAAGCCGATAATCCAGCATAAGACTTCCCCCGCTGTTTTTCACAATATTGGCAGCGAACTGATAGGTCGCACCAGTAGTTATGTAGGGAGCCTGACCGTAAGCAATATTACCTGCACCAAGAAATGACGGTGTGATGGAAGCTATTTGATTACCGCCATCAGTACGATCCATATTTCCCTGCAGGAAAACGCCTAATTTATTATCAAAGAAACGCTGACTGATACTTGCCCAAAACTTATAGTTATCTGTCACACGATCTGAAGCATTGTAATTTCCCTGAGCCAGCACATCAAAATGAAAACCTGCTGGAGCCTCTCTTAATTTCAAATTAACCACGCCTCCAAGTGTATTTGCATCCATATCCGGAGTAATTGCTTTTATTACTTCAATGCCGGATAGCATATTTGATGATATAAAACCAAGGTTTGTTGCACGGGTGCTCGTAGTGCTGTTTGCACTGGTACCCATATCGGTTGAAGGCAATTCAATACCATTTACCAGTACCTGATTCAATTTAGCCTGGACTCCACGGATAACTACCTGGTCCCCGTTCATAAGAGAAACACCGGGCAAACGGCTTAGAGCAGTTGCCGCATTATCGTCAGGCAATTCACGAATTTTTTCTGCAGAGACAACATTTATTATGGTATTAGATGTTAGCTGCTGGTTTATTGCCTCACGCTGACCGACAGCTTGTGCAGTAACAACAACTGGCTTTCCTTCAATAACTTCGCTTGGCAATTCTAAATTTAGTTCTAGTGTTCTACCTCCAACAACACTGATTGGCATTTCTTTCTGTCTGTAACCAATGTAACGAATTACCATGGTGTAAGAACCTGCAGGGACATTACTAATCCTATACTTGCCTTCCATATCGGAGGCAGCTCCAAGGCTCGTACCTTTCAGCCAGACATTTGCACCGTATAAAACATCACCTGTGGTTGAATCTTTAACTGTTCCCTGAATCTGTCCTTTTCCTTCCTGGGCGTGAAGAAAAGTAGAGCTAATTAAAAGGATAGAAAAAATTAGAAGAAATCGTCTCAATAGAATCATCTTTAAACCTTCATTTTGTTTTTAGTAAAAATTATATATTATTTATCTTAGTTAGGCTAATTATAATTAATCAAAAAAATATTTTTAATGGACATCTTGCTATAATTATTTATGGATGATGTGGAATAAGGGAAAATTTTATACTTGGTAAATACACCCTGTTACTTTGAATATTTTTGAATTTTGACTCTATTATAAGTGTGAACAATTGAGACATAAGTTTAATTATCTTTGAATCGTTTCAATATATACAATAACCTTTTAATTTCATTATAGAAAATAAGAGAAAAAGGAAAAGTATAAACACCATTTTACGATTAAAATTAACCAATTTACGCAACGATAATTTTTGTAATATTTTAATTAGTATGCGGTATACTTTTCCCTTTTTTTATAGATTCGCCTAAACATAAGAAAAAATTCATATACGGGTCAATGAAAATGTTTTTATAGATTATTTTAAATAATATCGATTTGAATTGAATTTTATAAGATTTACATATAAATGCATGGTCTATTTTGACGGGTTTTATATTGGCGAACCTTCTTCAAAGAAATCATAATAAACATATTGGGATGTATGGAAGCAATAATAATAATTTTTGTTATTCCCGAAGTATACATTCTCCAATTTAGTCCATTGATTTTGATGCTCTTTTATGCTTTCTGCCTGTTCATTTCGGATATTATAATATTTGCACTATTGTGAATTTTTTTTTTACGAACTTGTATAAAAGCGGTTATTGCTGCAATATTATACACTTTAATATCATAGAATTTGTATTCTAGAATACATTTTTTCTGATATGCTCATAGTAATTATATTGCTTCAATCAATATTTACGATTATATTTTATATGGAATTGTGTAAAAAGGACGAGATTGTTTTTTAAAGAAAATCGTGGTCGACCGAAAAGAGTCGTTGTCATTTCGGGCGACCTGCCTGCGGTAGGCAGGAGGGAGAAATCTTGCGTTTTGAAAAGATTTCTCGGTCGAAGACTCCCTCGAAATGATACCTCCTTACTTTTTGGTCACCCTCGATTTGTTGGGCAAAATAAAAGGAAGTATTAGTAATCTTATTTATCTTTTAAAGAATTCACTGCTTACTTTATTCCAGCCCGGTTCATCAAGTCCTTCCAGTTCGCCGATATAAATTTCACTATTTTCATATTCCCCTTCTTTTACCGGCTTTAGTGTTTTCTTCCTGATTTCCAGGAAATGTTCAATATCATTCTGGTATAAAGATACTGCAGATTTGCCAATCTTGAGTTCTTGTAATTCGTTATCGAGATTTTCTGCATCCACAATGCAAATCCAGTTTGAACTGTATGTAGTTACATTCAATTTACTAAGATCATACTGCAGAGGTTTATTATTTTCCAAAACTTTACCGCTGACAGGTGAATTAAATGTTATCGCTTTTGCCCCTTGTTTTATGGTAAAAAGAGGTTGTCCCTTTTTTATGCTCATACCAAGGTTCGGGAAATCAACTGCATCAATTTTTCCAATCATTTTCTTTGCAAAATCATCTATGCCGATTTTTGCTTTACCATCCTGTTCCATGCTAACCCAGCAATGTCCCGAAGAAATAAATACACCGCCGGGTATCGCAAAATCTACCAGCATTGAACTTTTTGCATCGGCAAGATGTGTTATATGAACTTTTGGACGTAATTGTTTCTGTATTCTATCCTGTCTTTTAATTAGGATCTTCTTTACAAAAGCCAGCAATTCATCATCGGTGAATGGTTTTTGAACATAATCCATAGCTCCGTATTTCATACACTCAACAGCTGTTTCAACAGTAGCAAAACCGGTTATAATTACCACATCAATATCGGGTCTTAAGTGCTTTACATTTTTAGTTACTTCGACACCGCCCATTTCAGGCATTTTTAAATCTGTAAAAACAAAATCATAATGATGAGATTGAATTAAGCCAATTGCTTCTTTACCGTTTTCAACTGTATCTACAGCGTATCCATCCAGCACTAAAATTTTTCTAAAACTATCCAGGATTACGGCTTCATCATCAACACATAGAATCTTTGCTACCGGATTTTTAATTTCGGCACGTTTTAGAGATTTGGCTTCACTGCTGAAATCCAACTTAAAACTTTCGGTTAAAACTTCTTCTCTTTCCTTCCGTGCTTTATTCTCACTGATCCTTTTGTTAAAATGTCTTATCAAAATATCAGCGATAATAAAAATGATTACTGCTAATATAAAAAGTGGCATGCTATCTTCTCCTTTTACTCAGTAACCTTCAAGGTTAGGGTGTTGTTTTAAGAAGTGTAACCCTTGAAGGTTCTAATTCAATTATTTTGTTTTTAAATTTTTAATCAATAATGTTTCATTCCGTTTTATATTACCCAAACCTTCGAGGGTTATAACCGTTATCCGAACCGATAACCTCGAAGGTTACAATCTGTCAGAACTGCAATTAGTTAGATTCTTTAATTCATATTCACTATCGGATGGAATTAACCTATAAAACCATCCTTTGAAGTAGGGATCTTTTTCAATCAAATTATTATGTTTTTTCAATTCATCATTTACCTCAATTATCCTTCCACTTACGGGTGATAACAAAGAATGAATCTTACCATTAATATCAGTTAATGAAGCGCATGAATTTCCCTGAACAATTTCATCATCATTATCAAAGAAATCTATTTCAGATAAATTGTCAATAGTTTTAAGAAAAAGATCCGTAACACCTATTAAAATTGTACCTGAATCTTCCGGGGCAGCCCAGCTTGAATAACCAAGTCTGTAATATTTAGCAGGGCATGGGACGTAAATGATTGAAGTATCATCATTTCTTAACCTTTTTAAGGAATTTTGGATTTCAAGGTATTTCATTCCTCTTACAACTGAGTTTATTAATTCGTCCGCAGTAAAAGGTTTCGGAATAAAATCAATTGCTCCGTTATATAATGACTTCACTGCATTCTCAACTGTGGAATATCCTGTGGTCATTATAACGGGAGATGAAATTTCAATTTTTCTCAATTCATCCAGAAACTTAAAACCATCAATATCGGGCATCATAATATCACAAACAATTAACCTGTAACTATTCTTTTCAAATTTGTTTAAAGCTTCCTTCGCATCTATTGACCAATCAACACTATAACCTTCTGAAGAACAAATTTTTACAACAGCATCAATTATTACCTGTTCATCATCGATAATTAATATGTCCCATTGTTTTTTCATAATTATCTATTAAGCTTTAAGGGTAAACGGATTATAAAAGTAGTTCCTTTTTTTACTAAACTTTCAACATTTATTGTACCATTGTGATTATCAATTATTCCCCAAATAACTGCTAACCCCAATCCGGTACCTTTTTGTCCTTTTGTACTGTAAAATGGTTCAAATATTTTAGATAGATTTTCTTTTGTAATACCGCATCCGGTGTCTGAAATCCTTACCTCGATATATTCCTTTAGCCCGCCAATATCTACTGCCTCCCACTTTTGCCAAGAACATTCTTTGGTTATACACCCTTCAACATTTCCCTGCGATGGTATATCCAGGCTGTAAACAGGAGCATCGCATTCAGGGCATCCTTTACCTGCTTCAATTAATGAGATACCGCATTTCGGGCACACAACCTGGAAATCTTTTTTCCCCTCCAGGTTAAAAGAAAGATCAAAGTGATGTTTGTTTCTTCCGTAAACCGGGTCAAGGTTTACGAATCCCTCATTCCCGTTAGAAATAATTTTTAATTTTATTGAAGGCATTCCATCAATTTTAAATTCATTATCCATCAGATCATGGCGCTTTGGGCAGGTTGCCTTTTTTATATGTGTAATACCATAAGGTGATAATTTTAACAACGCCGTAGAAATAGTAATTGTGCCGCCATTCTGACCTATTGCGTCAGAAGCATTAACTAGAAGATTAATGAATACCTGCTGCATCTGGTTAGAATCCAGCGTAGTTTCAGGCAGAGTTTTTTCAAGCTCTTTATTTAACAGTACATGATTCAGTGAAAGTTGATTTTCAACTACAGAAATTGCACGTTCAATAATCTCGTTAATATTAACAAGATTTTTCTTTGGTACAGACTGCCTGGCAAAATCAAGTAAGCTTTTAACTATTTCACGGCTTCTTTTGGTTTCCCTAACAATTACCTTTAAATCTTCATTTATTTCAGGATTGTCCTGGGTCTTTTTTAAAAGGAAGCTGCTATATGTTAGAACACCGGTCAGCGGATTATTTATTTCATGAGCAACACCAGCGGCTAATCTGCCAAGCGAAGCCATTTTATCCGATTGAAAAAGCTGTATTCTTGCTTCGGAAAGTTTTTGTGTCATATTGTTGAAAGATCTTGCAAGCATTCCGAATTCATCATCTCTCTTATCTTCAATGGTATAATTCAGATTTCCTGTACCTACTTCATGCGTTGCATGCAGTAAATCTTTAATTGGTCTATCAACCCATCTCTTTACAAAAAATCCTATGAGCAGGCTAAGTGCAACTACAGCACTCAAAGCAAAAACGGCTGTATCTATTTCACCTTTTTTAATCTGTTCATCAACATCTTTTAAAGAGATGGTAACATCGAGAACACCTAATACAGTCTGGCTTTTAGAGTGCGCATGACAATCAGCAGCCCAGCAAGAATGTTCATTATAAATCGGGCTTATTATACCAAGAACCCTGGATGAATCCGGATTTAACCTGAAAATTCTTGTTCGGTCTTTAATTGGCAGTCTTTCGAGCGGTTTATTGGCTGCATGACATGCATAGCAGCTTTCAGCTTTTTTATCAACCATCTTTCCGATATCGTCTTCATGAGAAGAGTAAATAATTTCACCAATCTTATTCAATACTCTTACATCATGAATTCCCGGCTGCTCCCCAATAGTGTTTATAGTTGTATGTATTCTTTCTCTCTGATTAAGCAGCATATCATAACGTGTACTATGCTTTACCGTTTCACTTAGCTGATTTGCATGTCTTTCTACTTCAGCGAGCAGGGCATTACTCTGCGAACGAATATTGTAGAAAGAAAATATTCCTATTATTAGGACAGCAGTAATACCAACAACAATTATTAATTTAATCCCTATTTTTTTTAACATAAGTCTCTTATCTCTGGTATGGTATTATTTCTGTGTAACCTTTACCAGATTTCCAGGTTTATCTTTTGGAAAACTTTTATCATCATGACAATTATTGCAGCTTGGAGCTACGGTAAAATTATTATCTATATGACAATCACTACAGTCAAGCGCTGAATGGATCTCATTCAGTTTTAAACCGGTTTTACTATGATTAAATGAATCAGCTTTGAAATTTTTATGACATGAAATACAATTATTATCAATTTTAACATAATTATTATTCACATGGCATTTTACACATTGAAGTTTTTCATGAAATCTATTTAGCGCCCAACCGGCATTTATTTTATGATTAAAAGGTCCGCTGGTTTTATCAAGATGACACTTGCTACATTGATCATCTGCATGACATTTAAAACAAGGCTGATGATGTTCAGTTTGTGATTTCTGAATTTTTATCGGCAGACTGGAAGAGATCACTTTTGAATTGATCTCTTTATCGTGACACCTTGTACAATTTTCTTTCTGATGACAATTTACACAATCTATTCCAAAAAGATTAATATGTTCATTATGAAAGAATGTAACTATTTTGCCTTTTTTATAATTTGTTTCAAACACTAATTTTTTAGGCTGTACAACATCTGGGTGATCTTTCCCTTTTATTTTTGCTTCTTCTTTTTGTACTGTTAAATTAGAAGAACCTTTGAGGGCATGGCATGAATTGCAATCTGTAGAATGGCTCCATTCTTTATGACAATTAATGCATTGGCGGTGATAAGCAGCCTGAAGATCAGGTTTGCTTAAATCTTCTCTTTTTCTTTCAACACTGTGGCAGCTCACGCACGATAAAATTGGTCCGGCAGTATTATAGTGGTGACAACCTCTGCATCCACCAGACATTTGAGACATCTGTGCATGAATTTTATGAGAAAATATAACAGGCATATATTTGTTGGAAAGTTCATCAAGCGTAACAGTTTCAGGCCCATCTTCAGGAGATTGATTCACAGTAATCATAAAATCTCTCGGACAAGGATTCAAACAAGGATCCCGTTTGGTCGGAACATCACATGAATGACATGTCCTACAATTTATTTGCTGAAGAGAATGATTTTTGAAATCATTATTTACTTTATTATCAGATTTATTTTGAGCAAAAGTAAAAACTGTTAAAAGCAAAAATCCCCAGATAGCCCCTCTCATAATTGTCCCTTAATTGTATATTTTGATGTAATAATATATTGTTTATCTGGCTGACTTATAACCGGGAAATTCATTACGATAATTCTATAAATAAGAATTAATAAAGCCGCAAATCCCACTGTTACCGATATTTCTCCGAATGAAGGAAAATAGGAACCGAATGAATAGGGAGGAGTATATGCAACAACAAAATTATTAATCCTGTTTAATAAAACCCCAAAAATAACCAATGATGAGGCCGTGAATAGTAATAATGGTGTTTCCAGAACTTTTTTAGATAAAAACATTCTTAAAGGAATTATAATCCCGAATAAAACTTCTATAGTAAACATTACACTTGCAGTGTTTATTTCAGTTAAATAAACAAAGGTTCCACGAATTACCATATCACCGATTTTAAATGCTAAATAAATTCCTAATAGGGGTGCAACTGAATAACCAAGCGGAGTTAATATTTCCATTTCTGGTTTCATCCCAAAAGATTTTGAAGCAAGCATTGATTCGAATATTACCATCGGGAATCCAACAGCAACCGCAGATAACAGGAAAAGTAAGGGTAGAACAGGAGTCTGCCATAAAGGATGCATTTTGGATCCAGCTATAACCATTAGTGTACCAAGAGAAGACTGATGAAGCGTTGATAAAACTACGCCAAGTATTATAAAAATAAAAATGATCTTACCTAATCCTTTATCTAATATTCTAAGAAATTTTTCCATCGGTTTATTCATAAATGAGAAGTATTTCTTAAAATTTACTCTGCCTATAAAGCGTTCAGTAACAACAGGAAGAAATTCAATATAAAGAACAGTCATGTACATCATAACACAAATACCAACTTCAAATAGTGCCGAACTGCCGTTCCACATAATTAAAGGATGCCAGATGTAATACCATCTTCCTATATCGGTAAAAACACCAAATGCGACGAATGAATAGCCAAGCATAGCTGTTAAAAGTGCCGGTCTGGCTAAAGCATGGAATCGTTCTCTATGCATTATATAAACAAGTGCGGCACTTGTAAAACCACCTGCCGCAAGAGCAACACCTGCAGCAACATCAACCCCAATCCATAATCCCCAGGGGTACTGATTATTTAGATTTGTTACTGCTCCTATCCCGAATAAAAACCTTCCAGCTAAGAATATTAAACCATTTACAGCAAGTACAATTATTACTATCACTCCCGGAGTAAAATATTTCTTCTTTACCGGGGCTGGTTTCAAATAGGTCTCAATCATTATTTCTCTCCCTCTTTCTCATTACGCTTTTTAGCCAGCCACATTATACCTGCAAGTAATGCATACAGTGAAGCAGGGGGAACAAAATATGCAAAAATTCCATGCTGAATTGATTCGGAAACTCCCGGGGCTGGTTTTGTGCCCAGGTCAGGAAAATCAAGCTTAGTAAAATCCTGTCCTGCCAAATACATCCATGAAGTTCCGCCGACTTCATTCTCACCATATATATAATTGATATACCTATCAGGATATTTTTTAATTTTTTCTCTGGCAATCTTTATTAATTCATTCCTATTGCCGTATGTAATTGCTTCAACCGGGCAAATTTCAACGCAAGCAGGAAGCTTTCCAACTTTTGTCCTTTCGAAACAAAAGTCGCATTTTCTTATCTCAGGATTTAACGCCTTATCATATTGGAATGAAGGAACCTGGAAAGGACATGCAACCATACAATACCTGCATCCGATACATTTATTTGTATCCCATATAACTGATCCGTTCTCATGTTTGGACATTGCTCCAACAATACATGCAGAAACACATGCAGGATGATCACAATGCATGCACTGAACTTTTACATTATAAGGGATGTTTACATCTTTCACACTTTCATATTGATTTACAACAGTAAGTGCCGATTCATCGGGTCTCCTCATTTTTTTAAAAACAGATTTATTATCATAAGTTTCTATACCTGGAGTAGGCAAATCGTGAGCTTTTTTGCAGGCCCATTCACAATTCCGGCATCCAATGCATACTGTTGTATCAACAAGTACGCCCATTCTGTCTTCGGATAAAATATTCTCCGGTGCTGCTTTTGCTGATTTAGTTGCAACACCTGAAATTGATGCTGTTAGTAATCCAGCTGTCTTTAGGAAGTTTCTTCGGTTTTGTTTTTCCATAAATCCCCTAAATAATATATTCTTTTATTCAATTTATTTATCATCCATGAGCCGAAATTAGAAAGATAATATGAAAGTTTTAGAGTTAATTCTGTTTAAAATTCATATTTTTCTTTTAATTTTTCCCTTTTTAGCTCATCCTCAATATTTTTTATATCTAATTTGACAAAAAGTAAGCCAATAAAAAGTATTGTATTTTTCAACAATTTCATTAAAAATATTGTCATTATAAATAAAGAGTTTTATGGCATTCTTGCTTGTTGGAAAAAACTATATTTATAATTATAGATTACATTATTAAACTCTAAAACTGAAGGACTTGTATATAAATTTTCAACAACAAGGGTGATAAAATATTCAACAGTGAAAAACTTCGATTTTGTTGAATTTTTAACGGTTTAAATAAATTCAAATATTTGGTGTTTAAGAGTTCAACAAATCTAACTTCAAAGGCCAGCACAAATTTTTTAAAATTACTTCCTCTAAATACTTATAAAATAATTAGTTATAAGAATTAATAATAGTTCATAAATAGACGGCATGTCAGTTGCCTATTTAACATTGTCGATTTCAAATAAATATTGAGGAAAATAAAATGGTCGCACTATATGTTTTATTGGGTTTCATCCTTTTATTAATTATTGATGCATTTGTTATTAGAGCAGAGAAAAAATATCATCCTGCTTTTAAGAAAAAATATGAAATTATTGAAGATGTTGTCTTTGATAATATCAGTGTTTCTGTACCCGCAGATTCATTTATATCAAAGGGGCATACATGGGCTGAGTTACTTGGTAACGGATTAGTGAAAATAGGAATAGATGAGTTTGTCTTAAAATCAGTTGGCAAATTTATAGTTACAAAAATCTCAAAACCCGGAACATTGATAAAAAAGGGGGATCCAGTCATTGAGGTAAAACTGGGAGAAAAAATCTTAATTCTGCGCTCACCAATTGATGGTACAATAAATTATATCAACGATAATTTAATCGGTAAAAATATTTCCGATCCTTATGGAGAAGATTGGGGAGCAATATTGTCGCCGGCTAATTTTGATAAGAACGCTGCATCCTTACAAGCCAATGAAAATGTTGTTGAGTGGATGAAATCGGAATTCCTGAAATTAAAGAGTTATCTGAAAGATAATGTGGTTCAGCATTGTCTTCTTCCGGATAACCATGCTCAGTTAGCAGGAGCAACTATGTTTGACGGCGGAAAAATCGTTGAAGGAGCAGTATCGCAGCTTAACCAGGAATCTATCAAAAAATTTGAAGATGAGTTCCTGACTGTTTAGAAGGAATAAAGATATAAAAGTATATGGTATAAAGGTCGTAATTCCCTATACCCCAAATCCATCGGATCAATAAATTCAAATATCATAAGAAAGGTAGATACTAAAAATGCAGGAACAGATCGGATTACTCTTCGATGCTTCAGAATGTATAGGCTGCGGCAGTTGTTATGAAGCTTGTAAAAAAGAAAATGAACTTCCCGAAACTAATAGGGATTATCTTAAAGATCATTTATCTGATAATACATATACGATTGTTGAAGAATATGGTGATACGTATGCAAGGAAAATGTGTATGCATTGTGATGAACCGACATGTGTTTCGGTATGCCCTGTAGGCGCATTTGAAAAAACAAAATTGGGACCGGTAATATACGATGCTGATAAGTGCATCGGCTGCAGGTATTGTATGCAGGCCTGTCCGTATAATGTACCTAGATATGAATGGGGAACTACAAAACCAAGAGTTAGAAAATGTATTTTATGTTATAACAGATTGAAAGAAGGAAAATTAACGGCATGTGCGGAAGCATGCCCGGTTGAAGCAACAATATGCGGAAAAATGCCGGATATTATTAAAGAGGCAAAGAAGAGAATAAAAGAACATCCGGATAAATATTACCCGCATATATATGGATTGGAAGAAGCAGGTGGCAGTAATGTATTGATTATTTCACCCGTCCCTTTTGAGCAGCTTGGTTATTCTTCTAAAGTTCCGACTCAATCAATGCCTACCTTTACAATGCAGGCAATGGAAAAAATTCCATCGGTTGTTTCAGTCGGAGGTATTTTCCTTACAGGGATGTACTGGCTTACAAAAAGAAAAAATCAGATAGCTAAAGAGGAAAAACCTAATTTGGAAAAAGGCAGATAAAATGAAAACATTCTTTTCTAATATGACATTTTGGAAAGCAGTAAGTATTATTATTGCTATAATTGGAATTTATTCCTTAATAATAAGGTTCACTAAAGGATTAGGTGCGTCAACAAATCTTTCTGATGCAGTTCCCTGGGGATTATGGATCGGTTTTGATTTTATTGGAGTTGGTTTGGCAGCGGCAGGGTTTACAATTGCTGCAACAGCGCACATTTTTAACAATCATAAATATGAATCAATTGCACGACCAGCTATTTTAACCGCATATATAGGCTACATGATGGTTGTTGCATTACTTGTTATCGATCTTGGAAGACCTGAAAATTTCTGGCATCCGCTTGTAATGTGGAATGTACATTCTGTGATGTTTGAAATTACATGGTGTGTTATATGTTATTCTACCGTACTAACTATTGAATTTGCACCGGTAATTCTGGAAAAATATAAATTAACTAAACTGCTGAAGATTGTTAAAAAAATTACTATTCCGGTTGTAATATTTGGAGTTTTATTTTCCACATTACATCAATCTTCTTTTGGTTCACTTTATTTAATAGCACCAGCAAAAGTTTACCCATTATGGTATTCTTCTTTTTTGCCGGTCCATTTCTTTATCTCATGTATTGCGGCAGGACTCTCTATGATTATCCTGGAATCATATTTATCTGCCAGGGCTTTCAATCAGGGACTAAATATCAGAATTCTTTCAGGATTAGGAAAAGGAGTATTGACAGTTTTAGCTATCGAGTTAATATTCAAATTCAGTGATTTGCTCCTGTCAGGTAAAATGCAGCTGCTTTTTACTAAAGCAAATGAAACATATATCTTCTGGCTGGAAATAATTTTGGGTTCAGTAATTCCTGTTTTGATTCTGACTCATCGAAAATATAAAGTTAACAGAACCGGATTATATTTCGCTTCAATATTCACAATTTCAGGTTTTATTCTTAATAGAATGAATGTTTGTGTAACATCTCTGGTTGGCTCTTCCGGTTATGTATACAGACCTTCATTTGAAGAAATAGGCATTACGCTATTCCTTTTACTGGTTGCAATGGTTGCCTTTAAGTTAGTTGTTGAAAACTTCCGCGTGTTTACACGGGAAGATTATTCCAAAGAGAGGGGAGAGGAGTTAATAGCTCTTCAAACTAAACAACAAATTTTATCAAACGATTAGGTATTTGCAAAATGAAAACAAATAACAACAATTTGCCGGGAGCATCTAATGAAATGAAATGTATCTGGATGACTTCACAACAGGTTGCATATAAATTATGTGATAAGGAATATGACTGTGAAAATTGTGAATTTGATAAAGCTTTCAGAAGTCATTCAATTAAAATGAATGTACAAGTATCGAAACAGAATTCGGTTAAAAATGATTTGCTTGAATATGTAATTAAAAGTGTGGAAGAAGAAGGTTATGATGACAAGCTTATTTATTTAAAAAATCAGTTAGTAATTAAAAATTTATTTGGTAACGCTTATTACCTCGGAATAAATCCTATTATTCTTAATCTGGTTGAAGAAGTAAATTCAATACAGGAATTTCCTAAAAATGAAATAAAAAAGGATCAGGTAATATTTACACTTCATGCAAACTGGGGTAAAAAGGAGTTTATATCTCCCATCAATTTTTTAATAATAGGTAAAATCAGTATTTCTCCGAGAAAATTTAATCAGAATAAATGGCATTCTGTAATTTTGTTTAATGACAATGAAATGGAAAATATTCAGCTAACAAAAGATGATTGGATTACCGAAAAAAATAATATCCTTTCTTTCCTGAAGAATCAGGCAAAAAATAAGCCGGGTATTGGGCATAGTTTAATGGATGGGGGCGAACCTGTCCAATTTCTTTATCAATATCTCGGTAAAAAGGAGTTCTTGAATCTTTTAAATGAAAATTTTAATTAACAGTATTCCATTAATAAAATTAGTTGAATGTGAATCTATTATTATATACCTTTGGGTAAAGGTATGTTAGGGGAATCAGGATGACTACTAAATTATGGAATCGACTGAGCATAAGATTGATTGTTGCAATATCCATCATTCTTATATCTATTCTGTCAATTTATACATACATATCTATTAATAACCTGGAAGGTTATTTAACACGTAATAGTATTCAAAATGCTAATAATATCAGCGATTTAATAAAAAAATCAACACGCTATAGTATGCTTTTAAATAGACGTGAAGATGTATACCAGATTATCAATACAATAGGTACAGAGGAAGGTGTAAGGGGAATACGGATTTATAATAAACAGGGAACTATTATATTTTCTACAGATTCATCAGAAATTGATAAAAAAGTAAATGTAACCGCCGAAGCATGTATAGTTTGCCATAATTCAATGGTTCCGTTAAATACTCTTTCAAATCAAAACAAAATGAGAATCTTTACCACTCCTGACAAGAAAAGAGTTCTGGGATTAATAAATCCAATACATAATGAAAAAGACTGTTATTCGGCAGCCTGCCATGCGCATTCACCTAAGATACAATTCCTTGGTGTATTGGATGTTATGGTTTCGCTGGCTCCTCTCGATTCAATAAAAACCGAGACTGCAAAAACAACAATTATAAATTCAGGTATTATTACACTAGTAACAGCTATTGCCTGCGGTGTTTTTATAATTTTATTGGTTAACCGGCCGATGAGAAAATTATCCAAAGGAATTGAGGAAGTTGGTAAGGGAAATCTTGATTATAAAATTCCTATTAATTCACAGGATGAGCTGGGAAAAGTAGCAAAGAGATTTAATGAAATGTCTTCAAGATTAAATGAAGCATATGAATCAATAAAAAATTGGTCCGAAACATTAAATGAAAAAGTAAAGGAAAAAACCGAAGAGCTTAAAAATATCTATAACCAGGTTAATCAAATTGAAAAACTGGCTTCACTTGGAAAACTCTCTGCAACAGTTGCACATGAGCTTAATAATCCTCTTGAAGGGATTTTAACTTATAGTAAACTGATTTCAAAAAAATTAAAAAAATTAGATGCAAATGGAAAGTATTCTCAGATGATTGAATATTTGCAATTAATTTCCGATGAGTCATCAAGATGCGGCAAAATAGTAAAAGATCTTCTTTTATTCTCACATAAAGAAAACAGCGAATATCATGATGAAAATATTAATTCGTTAATGGATAAAAGCATAACTGTTATTAACCATCATCTGGATATTAATAAAATCACATTGATAAAAGAATATTCCAAAGAGAATTTGATGGTCTCATGCAATGCACATAAAATCCAGCAGGCTTTTATGGCATTGTTAATTAACGCAATAGAGGCAATGCCGAATGGGGGGAAAATAATTGTTAAAATTGATGAAGCTGCCAACTATGCAATAATCAGGATAGCAGATGAAGGAACCGGGATCTCAGAAAAAGATCTGCCTCATATTTTTGAACCTTTTTATTCAACGAAAGAAGCACCAAAAGGAACAGGGCTTGGATTAGCCGTAACTTATGGTATTATTAATCATCACTATGGAAATATAAAAGTTGAAAAAACTACTCCTGATGGTACTACATTTAAAATCGAAATACCCAAAATTAAAAACTCTTAACGGGAATTATTATGAACGGAAAAGAAAAAATCTTAATTGTGGATGATGAAAAAATAGTCAGGGAATCACTACTTCATTGGTTTGAAGAAGATGATTATGATGTAGAAGCAGCAGAAGATGGTGAAACAGCTTTAAAGATGTTTGATAAAAATAAATATGATCTACTGCTTGTTGACATGAAAATGCCCGGTATCGGCGGACTAGAGCTGTTAAAGAAAGTTAAAGAAATTGATATAGAAACTATTGTTATTCTTATTACTGCTTTTGCATCAGTACCTTCTGCAATAACTGCTCTTAAGGATGGTGCATATGATTATGTTACAAAACCGGTTGACCCGGATGAATTGGCACATCTTGTAAAAAAAGCTTTGGAGCAGAAAGCGCTTAAACATGAAAATATTCAGCTTAAAGAGAATATTGAAGAAATAATTAAACCGGATAATTTTATCGGTGAAAGTCCCCAGATGAAAAAAATCTTTGAACTAATTCATACAGTAGCACCAACAGATACAACTGTTATGATTAGAGGTGAAAGCGGGACGGGAAAAGAATTAGTTGCAAAGGCTATTCATATTAACAGCAAAAGAAAATATTTCCCTATTATTCCGGTTAATTGCGGAGCTATTACCGAAACTCTTTTAGAAAGTGAACTTTTCGGGCATGAAAAAGGAGCGTTCACCGGTGCACAGTTCAAGCGCAGGGGAAAATTTGAAATGGCTGATGGTGGAACAATTTTCCTTGATGAAATTGGCTCTATTTCTTCTAAAATGCAAATTGAACTTTTGAGAGTAATTGAAACCAGACAGTTTAGCAGAGTTGGAGGAAACCAGTTAATAAATAGTGACTTCAGAGTTATTATTGCAACCAATGAACTGCTTGAGGATCTAGTTAAACAGGGAAAATTCAGGGAAGATCTTTATTACCGACTGAATGTTTTTTCAATTGTTGTTCCTCCATTGAGGGAGAGAAGAACAGATATACCTATTCTAGCATATTATTTCCTTAATAAGTTCACCACCGCGATGAATAAATCGATAAAGAGTATTTCAAAGGAAGCAATGGATTTTTTAACTAATTATGATTGGCCCGGTAATGTACGTGAGCTTGAAAATGCAATTGAGCGTGCTGTTGTTATCGGTAAAGAAAACAGTATTCATGTTAAGGAATTGCCATTCCATGTCTCTAATAATATTGCAAGTGAAAATGGTAAAAAATCATTAGCCTCGATGGAAGCTAAATATATTCTGCAAGTTCTCAATGAAAACAACTGGAATATTTCAAGGAGTGCAACTATTTTGGAGATCGACAGAGTAACGCTGTACAACAAAATAAATAAATATAGTTTACGTAATAAGAACTAGCTAAAATGGGAACAGATGGAGATAAATGTTGTTCCAATTCATCTATCAAATTCGAGGCTTCTTGATGATATACTTGCAGAGCTTTCGCAAAGGTTTAATAACCCGGTAAATTTAATTGAGTTGGACATTAATATTGAATCGGCTTTTTCAATAGAAAGAAAACAATTTTTTTCTACTCAACTGCTTGCCAACACTATAAAACTATCCGGAAATATTAATGGGAAAGTACTTCTTATTACTGAATTTGATCTTTATGTACCTGCATTGACTTTTGTATTTGGGGAAGCTCAATTAAATGGAAAACATTCAATTGTGTCCTTATGTCGTCTTCACGAAGAATTTTATTCCGGTACCTCAAATCATAACCTGCTTCTGGAAAGAACATTAAAAGAGATTCTGCATGAACTCGGGCATAATTTTGGTTTAAAACATTGTCTGAATTGGGATTGTGTTATGCACGCTTCTTTAAGTATTGAAGAAGTAGATATTAAAGGGGATAAATATTGTAAAACTTGCGCAACAAGTGTAGAAGGAGTTAAGATTTTCTAGAGCATAAAAAAATAATTTAGAAGGATATAAAACATATTTTACAAGTAACATTTCAAAATATAAATTCTACCTATCATTAAAACTTTTTTACCAGGTATTTAATCATATAACCGCTCAATTATTTTATATTTTCCGTTAAATATAAAAAACAGTATATTTATTAAAATCAAATATATTTATTGAATCTGTTATCTTTTCCATTATGATCCGCATCAATAGTATTACAAAAAAATTCCCTTCAACAACAGCACTGGACAATATTTCACTCAAAATAGAAGAAAAAGATTTTTTTGGACTTTTAGGCCCAAATGGAGCAGGAAAATCAACTCTTATGAATCTTCTTGTTGGTTATCTGGATTCTGATGAAGGAGAGATTCTTATTGATGATGAAAAGATTACTCAGGAAAATCTTGAAATCAAAAAAAAGATCGGATTAGTCCCGCAAACTATAGCCCTTTATGAAGAACTTTCAGCTCAGGAAAACCTTGAAATTTTCGGTTCATTATTTAACCTGGATAAAAAAGATTTAAGATATGCCATTGCGCAAAAATTAAAGATGGTTGGACTCTTTGAAAAGAAAAAAGAAAAAGTCAGTACTTTTTCAGGAGGGATGAAACGGAGGTTGAATCTTGCAGCCTCCTTGTTGCATGATCCGAAGATTATCCTCTGTGATGAACCGACTGTAGGAATAGATCCGCAATCACGTAATGCCATATTTGAATTCCTTGAAAAACTTAATAATGATGAAGGTAAAACAATTATTTATACAACTCATTATATGGAAGAAGCTGAAAGATTATGCAACAGGATTGCAATAATTGATGAGGGACATATAATCTCTGTAGGGACAAAGCAGGAACTTTTGGATAGTCTTAATTATGAACAAACAATTACAATTAGTAAAAACCGTTTAACCGAAAGTAAAAAGATTCTGTTTTCATCTTTCGGAAAATTAATTGATGAAAATGATAAATTCGAACTGCAACCTGCTGCAGGGCTGAAACTTTCAGAATTTTTTGAAGCAATTGAAAAAGACAGTATTAGTTATTCAAGTATCAATATTAAAAAGCCATCTCTTGAAGCTTTATTCTTGCACCTGACAGGAAAGAATCTGAGAGATTAACAAGATTACAGGATTACAAAATTGAATAAATTGTTTTTTTGTAAAAATTAAATCTGGAATACAGAAAGTATAAATTTGAAAACGGTATTAAATCTTATAAAAAAAGAATATATTTTATTCTGGAATGATAAAGTAGATTTCGGTATGACATTCATTGTCCCGGCCTTTCTAATAATTCTTTTCGGATCTATTTTCAGCGGTGGAGGAGGAAATCCAAGCGGAATTAAATTGGCATTTTTAAATGAAAGCAATTCAAAAATTGCTGACAAAATTGAATATACCCTGGATACAATAAAAACCTTTTCATTAATAAAAACTTATACTGATGATGAAGGGAAAAAAATAAAATTCGATACTACAACAATTAAAAATTATATAAAGGAAGGAAAATCTTCGGCTGCACTGGTTATTCCTAAAGATGCTTATTCAGATACATCTTTCGGATTAAAACTTAAATTTTACTATGATCCTAAGAATGAAATGGAAATGCAGATAATACAGGGATTACTTCAGCAGACAATCATGACCCAAATACCGGAAATATTTAATTCTGGGATGATTAACCGCGCACAGGAATATTTGGGAAAAGACAGCGGAATGACTTTCATAAAGAAGATTGCTTCAGTTGTGAGTACATATTTTAATATCGACACTTCAGAAATTATGAAAAACTGGTCGCTTAATTTAAAAGATTCTTCAAATACCGATTCATCTTCAAAAGGTGCTTCAGATTTTTTCAAGAACATTATCAAACTTGACAAACAGCAGCTTGTTGGAAAAAATGTAACTAATCCTAACGCGACAAGGAGCGTTGGCGGCTGGGCAATGATGTTTCTTTTATTCAGTATAACTGCATCAGGAGCTTCTTTATTTACAGATAAACAGAATGGGGTTACTTTAAGGATACTTGCATCACCTGTATCAAGGATGCATATTTTATGGAGTAAATATCTTTACAATATTTCAATCGGGATTATACAACTCTTAGCTTTGTTTTTTACCGGTTATCTTTTCTTCGGGATAGATGTTTTCTCTAATTTTTTTAATTTGTTTCTGATAATAATTTCTGCATCTGCAGCCGCAACAGCTTTCGGTATGGTGTTAGCTGCCTTCAGTAAAACACCGGCTCAGGTTAGAGGATTTGGTACATTTATAATCTTAACAATGAGTGCAATCGGGGGTGCTTGGTTTCCAACATTTATTCTGCCGTCTTTTATTCAAATCATAAGCAAGCTGACATTAGTCTACTGGGCAATTGAAGGATTCCTGCAGGTTTTATGGCGTGGCGCCGGAACCATTGCTATACTGCCATATGTGGGAGTACTTTTAGGAATAGCTGCAATTGTAATTATTATTAGTACTTGGCGATTTAAAAAAGGAGATATATTTTGAGTAAATCAAAGGTCAAAAGTAAAAAGTCAAAAAGTTTTGTAAATTTTCGTTAAATAATAAAATATTTGTTTTATATATTCAAACAATTTTAAAATATTAAAATGAAAAAAAACAGCACAAAGAAAGATTTTCCATTAAATACACTTGAATTTCTAAAAAAGCTTTCAAAGAATAATAATAAAGAATGGTTCGAAGAAAACAGAGAACTATTTAATACTGATTTTCTACAGCCTGCATTGCAGTTCGTTGTGGATCTAGGAGAAAAGCTTCGAACAATTGCTCCTAATATTGTGGCTGTCCCTAAAATTGATAAATCAATTTTCCGTATTCATAGAGATGTAAGGTTCAGTAAAGATAAATCACCATACAAAACTAATCTTGGTCTTTATTTCTGGGAAGGGAAAAGAAAAAAAATGGAATGCTCGGGATTATATTTCCATATTGATCCCAAAACATATTTTCTTGGAGCCGGAATGTATATGTTATCAGGTGAATTACTAAAAATGTACAGAGAAAAAGTATATGACCCGGTTTTAGCAAAACAATTAAATAATATTGTTAAAAAGGTAACAAAGAAAGGAAATTACAGTATTGGAGGTAAAACTTATAAAAGAGTTCCTAAAGGCTTTGATCCTGAATATCCATATTCGGACTATCTCCTATATAATGGATTTTATGTCTATTATGAAGGTAAAAACATTAATGATCTGGTAAAAGATCCTGTAGGTTTTTCATTTAAAATTTATAAAGATATGCTGCCTGTTCATCAGTGGCTTGTTAATATATTAGGCTGACAATCAGTGTTTGTATGGAATTTCATTGATTATTAAATATCAATTATAGTAATAAATAATATTTCCATATCTTTTTCCCTAAAATTTCTTCTCAAATAAAAACGAAATTATACTTTTTCTGTGTAATTAATAGTTCCTACCTTAATAAACCGAAAAATTTCCCACAACTTTTTCATTTTATCATTTTATTAAGGTAAGTTAACATATTCCAAATTCAATTGATTTTTTAGGTCTATGTATCTATTTTAATCATCTTAATTATTTTTATTATAAAGTTTCGGAGTAGGGTATAATTATGGCTATGATGGCCAAAATGAGAAGTTTAGCACCTGCATTTATCTTAACGGTGGGTGGCTTGTTTGTTCTTTTTATGGTAGTATCATCTTCTAATGTAATGGAAGCTTTGGGAGTCAGAACCAATAATGTCGGATCGGTTAATGGTGAAAAAATTAGCTACAATGATTTTGCAAAAGCGGTAGATCAACAACTTGAAATACAAAAGAAGCAAACTGGGAAAGATGTTGATCAGGATAACATGGACGAATTTAGAGATCAGGTCTGGCAATCATTAGTTAATGAAACGCTTGTTGCACAACAAATAAAGAATTATGATCTGTCTGTTTCAAATCAGGAGATTAGGAATATTATTCTTGGAGATAATCCTCCACAGTTTCTGAAACAGAATTTTATTGATTCAACAGGAAAATTTAACAGAGCCATGTATGAAAATGCCCTTTTCGATCCTAGAAATAAAGATATATTAATACAGGCTGAAGATTACGTTAGGCAGACAAGGCTCCGTGAAAAATTACAGAGTATGCTTGCTGCTTCAATTACAATTAGTGATGGGGAAATATTAAGAACTTTTATTGATAAGAATACGAAAATTGATGCTAAATATGCTCTGATTGGTTTAACTCAATTCTCGGATTCAATGTTTAAAATATCCGAAAGTGACCTGAAAGAATATTACAATAATCATCTTGATAAATATGAAATTAAACCGCAGAGAAAATTGAAGTATGTCCTTTTTTCAAATGAACCCACTTCAAAAGATACCGAAAGAGTTGAGAAAGAACTTTTAAGTGTTAAAAAGAAAATAGATGATGGTACATTAAAATTTCAGGAAGCTGTTAATTTATATTCATCCGTTCCTTATGCTAAGGATACTTTAAGTATTTCAAAGCTCAGTCCAAATGCTGCTTATTTAATCTATAAATCTAAACCAGGCATTGTAGGACCTGTTTTAACAAACGAAGGATACTCTATCTATAAAATTGATGGGACTATACCTACTCATCAGACCATGGTTAATGCTTCTCATATTTTAATTAATCAGTATGGAAGTGACCAAAAGAATTATGAAGAAGCAATGAAGCTTTATAAAGCATTAAAAGACGGTGCTGATTTTAGTGAAATAGCTAAGGAGAAATCTGGTGATAGAGGAAGTGCTGTCAAAGGTGGAAATTTGGGTTGGTTTGGAAAAGGAGCTATGGTTCCTGAATTTGAAAGAGCTGCTTTTAACGGTGCTATTGGTGTAATTCAAAAACCGATCAAAACTAATTATGGTTATCATATTATAAAGGTTAACGGAAAAACAAACAAAGAGTATATTGTTGAAAAACTTGTTGAACCAGTAAAAATATCACCAACAGCAGTTGATGAAAATTATAATGCCGCACAAGATTTCTCTTACATAGCAAAGAAAAATGATTTTAATAGTGAAGCAAAATTAATGAATTATAAAATTAGAGAGACCCCGGATTTTTATAAAACCTCTGTTCTTATTCCCGGAATAGGCATGAGTAAAGCTCTAATTGATTTTGCTTTTGATAATGATTTAAATTCAATAAGCGATGCCTATAAGGTTAAGGAAGGTTATATAGTTGCAGTAGTTTCTCAGGTAATTAAAGAAGGAGTGAGACCTTTTGATCAGATAAAAAATCAAATTAGACCACTTGTTCTTAGAGAGAAAAAATACGGAAAAGCACTTGAAATTTCCAAGAACATAAAAGAAAAAATAAATGGAAATTTAAATAAAGCTGCTTCAATAGATCCCAAAGCAATTGTTGATAGTACCGGTAGATTCTCTGCAGTTGGACCTGTTCCAAAAGTAGGAAGGGATTTCGGTTTTCTTGAAGAAGCTAAGATGTTGAATCTGAATACAATTTCAGAACCCGTTAAAGGTAATCGAGGATATTATTTAATTAAAGTAACTTATAGAACACCTTTCGATTCTTCAGCATTTGCAATACAGAAAAATAATATAAGAAATCAGCTCATGGAACAAAAAAGACGGACTTTCTTTAATAGCTGGATTGCTGAGTTAAGAAAGAACGCAGATATTGTAGACAAAAGATATTTATTTTATAACAGGTAATATAGAATCTAAATTTTTATAAATCCCCAATTTGAACTTACGGGTAAAAATTGGGGATTTTTTTTGTACTTTTAATTTTCAATCTTATAGTCTGAACTGTCTATAATAATGATGAAATACTTAATTATATCCATTTTAATTATATCAGCTTCTGCTAGCGGCCAATATATTAATAAAAATTTTAGCTTGGGTTTGAATTTTGTTTACACAACTAATGCAAGGATATATTTAAATCCTAATTCATCAGATCCTGTTGAAAGAAACAATTATTTTGGTTTAACCGATATAATTAATCCCGGAATAAATCTTAGGTACAAGCTGGTTGAAAATGTTCTGTTAGATTTAAGCCTGGAATATATGCAGAACACTGCAACAGGTAATAATGAAAAGGTAATTACAAATACTGGATTAAGATATATTAAGGTTGAAGATGGTTTTAAATTAATACCCGTAGAATTATCCGTATATTATTTAATCCCTTTTTCAACTGAGAAATTTAAATTTTTAATGGGCGGTGGTGTAGGCTATTATTATGGGAGTATGATTAGAAAATTTGGTAATGCAGAAGTTTCAAATGTAGAAAGAAATTCTGCTTATGGTATTCAGGTTGCAGTCGATGTAAATTATCTTTTACGGGAGAATATAGCATTTAAATTAGAAATGAAATTCAGAGATCCTCAATTTATAGTAAAAAGCAGATATAATAATCGGGAATATGATTATAAGGGTACCAAAATAACAGTTACAAGACAAGAGTTTGATTCAAAAATTGATGTAAATGGGGTGGTATTTGTTCTGGGAACAATATTTTATTTCTAGTTTTTATTTATAAACTAATATTTTATTCCGGTTTAATTTTTTCTTAAAAATATGTAAATAATAATATTTCCAATTCTTTTGTTTTATTTCTTCTATAGATTAATTTTATAATGTGAACAATAATATTGTTTATCTAGCTGGTTTTATGGGCGCGGGAAAAAGCACCGTGGGACCTATTTTAGCGAATACTTTAGGATGGAATTATTATGACCTGGATAGGGTAATAGAAGAAAGACTTGGGAAAAAAATAAAAACAATTTTTAAGGAGAACGGGGAACCATTTTTTAGACATGTAGAGAGTGAAATTCTTAAAGAACTTTCTCATAGTAAAAATGTAATCATTTCTCTTGGAGGTGGTACTATTGTCAATCAAAATAATTTAAATATTATTAAAAATACCGGTAAAATTATATATCTGAAAGCGTCTATTGATTCAATTTATAAAAGAGTAGCATTCAAAAGAGACAGACCTAATCTTATAATTGATGGAGAAGAGTTCTCTAAAGAAAAATTAACGCGGAAGATAAATGATTTATTCAATGCTCGGGAGAAATATTATAACCAGGCTGATTTTACAATAAATACAGATAATATATCAATAGGTATTACAGTGGATAAGCTCGCAAAAATAATTAATAATGAATTTGAACTTAATAAGGGTATTTAGATTTGAAAAAGATTAATGTTAAACTTTCAAAAAATTCGTACGATATTTTTGTAGGTAAAAATTATTACTTAAATATAGTTGAAGAAATAGAGAAGCTGAAGTTAAACAAAAATATATTAATTATAATCGATAAAAATGTAAAAAAATACTGGGAAAATTATATAAAGAAACCATTCAGCAATTATAAAAACAGGATAGAATATTATTTTCTTAAGCCGGGAGAAAATTCAAAATCATATGTAGAATTAAACAGGATCTATTCTTATCTGCTGGATAATAATTTTGGACGCGATACTTTGGTCTTAGCAATAGGCGGGGGAGTAACAGGTGATTTAGCAGGTTATGCTGCATCTACTTTTATGAGAGGTGTTCAATTAGTGCATGTTCCTACTACGCTGCTGGCGGCAGTGGATAGTTCGATCGGCGGAAAGACAGGTATAAATTTTAATTTAAAGAAAAACATGATAGGTAGTTTCTATCAGCCGAAATTTGTTTTGATTGATACTAATTTTATCTCCTCCCTTCCGCGGAAAGAAATTACATCGGGTCTCGGTGAAATAATAAAATATGCATTCTTATCAGATAATGACTTTTTTGATTATTTAAAAGAAAACATACAAAAAGTATATATTAATGATGAAGTAGTTATTAATAAACTAATTTTAAAATCTGCTTTAATAAAGGCATCTGTCGTATCACAGGATGAACAAGAAACTGGATTAAGAAAGATCCTGAATCTGGGTCATACCTTTGCACATGCAATAGAGAGTGACCTTAATTTTAGAATAAGACATGGTGAAGCTGTAATTGCGGGTATTATCTCTGCTCTCTATCTTGCAAATAAAACAGGAATTCTGAAAAAAGACAAGATGCCCGGATATTTATCTCTGCCATTAAAAATACATTTACCTCCATTACTTCAGAATCTAAATGAAAAGAAAATGGTTAATATCATGCAACTGGATAAAAAAAGCAGAAATGGAAAAATAAATTTTGTATTAATATCTGAACCCGGGAATATTTTAATTGATGTTCAAACCGGTGAAAAGAATATTGTCTACTCTATTGAGAGAATGAAGAAAGGTGTAAATAGTTAATATTTAATCAATAATAAGTATAATTATATTTTGTAAACTAAAAAGGCAGTGATTTATCTAATCTGATATGTTAAAGAAAAGATGTTATTTAAAAGAGGAAAACTGTCGATTCTTTGAGGGCATAAAGAATCGACAGCTTGTGTGTCATTTTGTGGAGGGGTGCTATGCTTAAACTATTTTCTATTTCGTATTAGATTTATCAACAGATGTGCCATTAAATAATAATTGAATTTTCTTTGATTTTGAATTATTTTATTATTTACCGGTAAAACTTACTAAAGACATTCTTTTTTTACCGGAAGCTATTTATTGTGTTGGAAATGAGTGTTTTTGATTATATTTGATTTAAAATAGGAACTGCCGAAGGGTTGCTACGGCAGTTAGAGTGTTATAAGGAGAGGTGCTATGCTTAAAAAGTTATTATAAATATTACAAGCATTGTGCCAAATAAAAAAAATACTATTTTGATTCAAAAATAAATCTATTTATTTTGAACTAAATTTAAATTGAGACATAGGAACTAAGATGATCGATTTTGATGTTCAGCTGGATTATAAAGAGGAGATAAAAAAATTAAAAAAGGAATTAAACGCTGTTATTCTAGCTCATTATTACCAGGAATCAGAGATACAGGATTTAGCCGATTTTGTCGGAGACAGCCTTGATTTATCGAAAAAAGCCAAATCAACTACTGCAGACGTAATAGTTTTTGCGGGTGTACATTTTATGGCAGAGACTGCAAAGATATTAAACCAAAACAAAATGGTTTTACTCCCGGACTTAGAAGCAGGATGTTCATTAGCAGATAGCTGTCCTGCTCCTCTATTTAAATCATTCCGGGAAAAATATCCCGATCATATATCAATTTCTTATATAAATTGTTCTGCAGAAGTTAAAGCTTTAAGCGATATTATTTGTACATCTAGTAATGCAGAAAAAATAATTAATCAAATCCCAAAAGAAAAACCGATACTCTTTTCTCCCGATAGAAATCTTGGTAAATATCTGATAAAAAAAACTGGTAGGGATATGTTATTGTGGGATGGAAGCTGTATAGTTCATGAAACTTTTAGTGAAAGAAAAATAATAGATTTAAAAACGGAATATCCCGATGCAAAAATAATAGCTCATCCGGAATGTGAAGATGTTATTTTAAATGGGGCCGATTTTATCGGTTCAACAAGTAAGCTATTAAAGTTTATTAAAGAAGATCCCGGAAAAATTTATATTGTAGTAACTGAACCTGGTATAATTCACCAGATGGAAAAAATATCTCCATCCAAAAAATTTATTCCGGCTCCTCCTGATAAAAACTGTAATTGCAATGAATGCCCGTATATGAGATTAAATACTTTAGAAAAATTATATTCTTGTATGAAAGATAAAACTCCGGAAATTACAATGAATAAAGAGTTGACTGAAAGAGCTTTACTGCCGATAGAGCGGATGCTTGAAATGAGCTAGGATTTTTTTAGAATTATTTTGAAAATTGTACCTTCTCCCGGTGCTGAATTTTTAACCATAATCCTTCCACTATGGTATACTTCTATGATCCTTTTAGAGAGACTTAAACCCAATCCCCATCCTCTTCTTTTTGTACTATAACCGGGTCTGAATACATCTTTCCTTCTTTTTATTTCTATACCTTTACCATTATCGGATACATCAACTTCTACTTTATGTTTAAAATCAATTACAGTTATTTTTATTTCTCCATTTTTATGGTCAATTGCATCTAAAGCATTTTTTATCAGGTTCTCAATTACCCATTCAAATAATTCTGAATTTAATGCTGCTGTAGCATGTTTATCTCCTTCGATTTTAAGTTCAACTTTTTTACCTGTCTGCGGAAGTCTGCGTTGGAAGTAATCAACTACTTTCGTAATTTCATCGTAGACAACCTTCTCTTTAATTTCGGGAGTTGCACCGATTTTTGAAAATCTTTGAGTAATTTTATTCAGTTTCTCAACATCGTTTGTTATTTCATCAGCAATGTCAATAACTTTATCAGGATCTGAATAGTTGATTTTTAATATTTCAATCCAACCCATTAAACTTGAGATAGGAGTTCCAAACTGGTGAGCAGTTTCCTTAGCCATACCTACCCATATATTACTTTGTTCACTTCTTTTTATATTACTAAATCCTAAATACCCTACTATTATAAAGAGTGATGCAATAAAAATTTGCAGGTACGGATAAAATTTTAATTTTTGGATTAAATCGGAATCACCATAATGAATTTCATTTATTATTATTGAATCATTATAAGTTACAAATATAGGAGGATGCAGAGCATCCATCTCCTTTATTCTTTCTTTAAAAAACCCTTCAAGCTCTGTTTTACTAAGGGTCGAATCATATTTTATATTTCTTACATTTTTAATATCTGCTTTGACATTAATATCAACATGATTTTTTGCATCGGTTAGAATTAAAGGGAAGTCAATCGGTTTGATAATATTATCAAATAAGAAAGTAAGGTCAGCATCTGTTTGCGAGGCATTTGCAACATATTCTATTCCTTTGGCATACAATTGTACAATTTGCCTCTCTTTTTCCTGAAGACGCTGTACAAGATTTTGGGTATAAAATAATGTACCGCCGGCAATTACAATTGCAATAACAATCAGAAATATTTTAAAATTTAATGAAGCAGGTCCACCTGCCATTTTCATAGTTGTACTCTCTTTGTACCGTGGCTTTTTTTAGAATAGATTTTATACAGATAATATAATAACAGAAATTATCCAAATGTTAAATAGAAAATATAACCCCTTAAAATCTCACTGGACAAAAAAAGTCTGAGTCCTGTTAGGTCCAACAGAAATAATATTTATTTTAATCCCCGCATGCTCTGATAGGAAAGACAGATATTTTTTTGTCTCTTCGGGTAAATCCGAATAAGACTTACAGTTGGAAATATCTTGTTTCCATCCGGGTAAGGTTTCATAAACAGGTTTAACATCAACCAATTTATTTACATCTGTTGGAAAGGATTTTAGTCTTTTCCCGTTTACTTCGTAGCCTATGCAAACCTTAATTTCATCGAATACACCTAATACATCTAACTTTGTTATTGCAACATAGTTAAGACCATTTATCATTGCAGAATACTTAACAAGGAAGGCATCAAACCATCCGCATCTTCTCGGTCTTCCTGTAGTGGCACCATATTCAGCACCTGTTTTTCTTAATTTTTCTCCTGTTTCATCAACTAATTCAGTTGGGAAAGGACCATTTCCAACCCTTGTTGTGTAAGCTTTTACAATTCCGACTATTTGAGTTATTTTATTTGGCGGTATACCGGTACCAATACATGCACCGCCTGATGTCGGACTTGAGGAAGTAACATAAGGGTATGTTCCATGATCAACATCTAACAAGGCGCCTTGCGCACCTTCCATCAAAATAGATTTTCCTTCATTAATTGCATTATTTAAATAACTTGGAACATCCTTCACATATTTATCAATAGTCTTATCAAATTCCTGGTACTCTTTTATAATGGCTTCCACATCAAGTTCGTCATGATTATAAACTTTTTTCAATAGGTTATTTTTTTCTATTAAATTAACTCTTATCTTTTCTTCAAGAACTTTTCTATTTAAGAGATCTACTATCTTGATTCCTTTGCGTGCGTATTTATCAATATAACATGGGCCAATACCACGTCCGGTTGTCCCGATTTTATTTTCGCCGCTTTCACTTATTGAATCCAATAGTTTATGATACGGCATTATTAAATGAGCATTATGACTTATAAAGAGTCTGCCGTTTACTTTTATATTATTTTTTTCAAGAAGTTCAATTTCCTGGAGAAGAGCTGACGGATCAATCACTACACCGTTTCCGATCACACATATTACATTTTCTCTTAAAATACCGGAAGGGATAAGATGCAATATAAATTGTTTATCTCCGATTTCAACTGTATGTCCCGCATTTGCACCTCCCTGGTAGCGGGCAACAATATCGACTTTTTCACTTAGAATATCTACAATTTTCCCTTTTCCCTCGTCCCCCCATTGGCTTCCAACTAAAACAGTAACATTCATAATTTTCCCTGATTTAAACTTTTATATTAAGCAAAATAAAACTCCGAATAATCACCCGGAGTTTTATAAAATTAAGGAGTGTCAAAACTAAATTATGAAGCAGAGAAACTATTAGCTGCTTCATCAACACTATTATAGTACTCAAAGATTGTAATCAACTTGGTGATTACAAGTAGACTTTGAATTTTATCGGTAACGTTAGCTAATTTTAAATGTCCCTCGGCTTTTTTCATAGTCGTCAATCCTCCGATCAACATACCTAACCCGGAACTGTTCATAAATTTAACATCATGAAGGTCTACAATAATGTTCTTCTTCCCTTCATCAATGTACTTATGCAGCAATTCGTTAAATTCTTTGGTGTCGTCACCACCCATCACATTTCCCTTTAATTCAAGCACTACTGCGTTGTATTTTTCTGCGGTTTTAACTTTCATTATTAAACTCCTTAAATTTTCGGTTAAATTTAGTTAGTTGATTATTCTTTTGCAAGCAAAAATAGACTTTAGTAAAGAAAAATAGAATAATTTTTAAAATTTCGATCTTTATTCTAATAATTTTTCAAAATAGGGATTAATCATATTTATTATTTTTAAATAAATGACTTACAAATTTACAAACTCTTACAATTTTTTTCTATTTGCGAATTAATTTAAATTTTCATATGGAACAATTAAAAATCATAAACGTCTAAAAAAATGAAATCCAATAAAAAGAAAGAACAATTGCAGAATCCACAAATACTAAGTTTAGATGATGATTTTTCACTAATTAAAAGATTTATTGATGGTGATGAATCAATTTTCAGAATCATTGTTCATAGGCATAAAGAAAAGGTTAGGAATATTATATACCTGACTTTAGGTTCAAACGACGATGTGGATGATATTGCACAAGAGGTTTTTATTACAGTTTACAGGAATTTGAATCAATTTAAATTTCAATCGCAGTTTACAACCTGGTTATACAGGGTTACTGTAAATAAGTGTAAGGATCACCTAAGAAAAATGAAAATCAGGAAAATTTTTTCACCAATTAAAGACCTCGATAGGGAAGTAGGATATAACATTTCAGTTGAAGAAACGAATACGGCAGAATTGGTTCAGGATGCTATTAAAAAATTGCCGGATAAATTACGCATCCCTTTACTGTTAAAAGATATTGAAGGATTTAGCTACCAGGAGATTGCAGAGACTGTTCAATGTGAAATAGGTACAGTTAAGTCAAGAATATTCAGGGCAAGAGAAGGATTAAAATATTTATTAAAGCCTTATGAGCAGGAGCTGATGTCATGAAAAATTTACACAAAGATTTTAAACTTTTATCGGCATATATAGATGATGAGCTGACACCGGGAGAAAAATCTGAAATCGAAGAAAAGCTACTCACTTCCCGGGAACTTCAGCAAAAATTGAAGGAACTAAAAAAGATAAAAGAATTAACATCCGATTCTTTTAAGAAGGTTGAGGAAAATCCTTACTTTGAAACGCGAGTTGGTGCTGCTCTCAGCTTTAATAATCACCCTAAAAATAGAGTGAAAAAATGGTATCCTGCTATAGGATTTACTATAGTTACGATAGCTTTAATGATTATATTGAAATTTAATCCTACCTTAATTGAAGATATAGTAAATCAGCAGAAAACAAATTTGACTGGCTTCTATACTGAAAACCTGAAACCTCTCCTTTTAACGGCGGGATTAACTAATGAGGATATTTTCGATTTTGCATTTTCCAAACAGCTGCCGTTAGATAAGTCCAATGACAAGTTCCTGGTGTTAGGTTCAAAAGCAAATGGCGACGATTATTTTGAAATTAAAAATGCAAGTATAATTCCGGATGGTAATAGTTTCGATAAATTCGTTCATGCCTTGAAGCTGAATAGTGAACAGAAACACCAGATGGATTCTATTCTCGATTCATATGCAGATGATCTTCAATCCCAGGTTTTGGTAAATGATAAAAACACAGTTGCAATAAATCCGAACTTGTGGAATTATCATAAGGCAATATTTGCTGATATAATGGCGTTTGCACAGGATGCAAATAAAATTGAGTTTAATAAAATAGTACCTGCAGGGTATACCTTTTATGAACAACCAGAGGTCGATAATTTTGTAAGAAAAATTAAAAACCGGCCGGATAGTCAATATATATTTATAACTCCAGATTCGATCTTTTCATCTACTTTTACTTTTGATAAAGGTAAATTTAAGGCTGAAATGGAAAGGTTTCATAAAGAACTAAAAGAGAATTTAAAGGAATTCAATAAGAATGCTGAAGGCTTCAGATTTAATGTTACGATAGACAGCAGTTTTGCTAAGTTAAAACACGATACATCATTTAATAAAAATTTTAAGATATTTGTTGATTCGAATATGTGCAGGATAGAATTAGGAAATATTCATATACCTCACATTGAGCTTCCTGATTTTGACAGTATAGCTGCTCAAATTGATAAAGCGACAAAAAATTTTAGAAATTTCACTTTTTCCATACCGCAATTTGATGGTAAAAATCATTTCAGGTTTAGATTCAGAGAAGGAGATTCAACACACAGTTTTGATTTTAAAATTCCGAATGTTGATTCATTAATCGGTTTACGTAGAAATTTCTTTTATTCACCGGGAGATTCAACTGCTGCTTTCAGATTCTTCCAGAATGATTCATTAATAAATCAGAAAGAATTCCGTAAGCAAATGCAAAAGCTGCAAAAAGAAATTGAAAAAATGAGAGAAGAAATGAAAAATTTGAAGAATGATCTGAAGAAGGAAGCAAAAAGGTCAAAATCCGTTGAAATTTAAGGTGTAGCACAGATTAGTAACCTGTGCTACAAGTCTATCCTATAATTTTTCCGTTCATACATCTTTTCTTTACAAAAAACTAATTTTAATGTAATTTATCTTTAGATTATTGCATAAATACGCAAAAATTTAGAAAAATGAATTTTATCGGATCGAAATTTAAAAGAAATATAAAACTCCAGGCGTTTATTGGATTTACATTATTATTACTCATTGTTAAAATGATTTATCCGGCTGTAGATTCTTTTCCATGGATTTTAATTAATGAGATTCTGGTAATAGCAGTTACAGTTCTCCTTATTCTTTATTTTATTGATTTATTTAAGAAAAAAAGAATAAATCCCGTATCACTGGTAATGAGCGTAGGGATTGTAACAGCTATTATATTTTTCATGATTTCTTTTTCGAATACAATTATTAATGGACTTTTTAATGATGTAAGTGAAAGAACTAAAAACCCTGATATTATATTCGGAATAATAACATTCATATATGCACTTATCATCCTGATTTCACTTTCCTATATATTTTTAGCCTTTAAGGAATTCTTCTATTTAAATAAAAAGCAGAATGCAAACACTTATTTTAACACCATGGTTGTGTTTATTATTTTAGCAGCATTAACCGCATTCCTTAAAAATGATCATAACTTTTCATTTATAAAAAACACTTTTTTTATCGTTACAATTCTTTTAATAGTAATTAATTCACTTAAAATTTCATGGATCGCCTTCGTAGTAAAAAGAGAAAAATTAATAATATTATTTTTATCGATTGTAATAGCTATTCTTTTTACTGTTAATCTTATAAATAATTCCGAAATAGAAATTCATCATAAAATATTATCACAGTTTTCCCCTGCATTGAACCAGTTTTTTAGTATAGTAATGCTTTATGGAATAATCTATTTCAGCATTTTATTTTTTACTACATTATTTCACATGCCTACTGCTGAAGCTTTCGACAGGAAGGCGCAGGAAGTTTCCTCATTCCAGTATTTCAGTAAATTAATTATCCAGGTGCTCGATTTCACAGAATTAACTGAAACAATTACTGATATCGGGATGAAGGTATGCGAGGCTCATGCTGCATGGATAGTATTAAAAGAGGAAGATAACTTAAAGATTGTTGCTAACAAGAATATTGGTTTAGTTAATGCAGAGAAATTAACAAATTTTATTTTTGAAAAGAATATTGAAAAGTATGATAAAACATTTATCCTCAAGATAGATAGATCTCTTAATACAACAGAGCTTAATGAAAGTTATGCATTGGCAGCCATTTCACCGTTAAAAGCATATAATACATTAAGCGGATATTTAATTGTAGTAAAAAAGGAAAACTTCATTTTTGATGAAGAAGATAAAAATGCAATTAATACATTTTCCGATTATGCATCTGTTGCAATAGAAAATTCCAGGCTGCTTGAAGAATCGATAGAGAAAGAGAGACTTGAAAAAGAACTTGACGTTGCCAGGGAGATTCAGCGAAAAATTATACCGGCTCAAAATCCTCAATTCGAGAAATTGGAAATCTCATCTGCTTTTATTCCTGCCTTTGAAGTAGGCGGTGATTATTATGATTTCTTCGATATTGGTCATAACAAAGTTGCATTTGTCATTGCAGATGTTTCAGGGAAAGGAATTACCGCTGCGTTTATTATGGCAGAAATAAAAGGGATTTTCGAATCACTCTCAAAAACAATTGAAAGCCCGAAAGAAATTTTAATTAAAGCTAATCAAATATTAAAGGGGACTCTTGACAGGAAAACTTTTGTAAGTGCTGCATATGGAATTATTAATCTGGAAGAGGAAAAGATGCAGTTGGCCAGGGCAGGGCATTGTCCTATACTACTATTAAGAGATGAAACAGCTGAGAGCCTTCGTCCTTCCGGTTTAGGACTTGGTCTGGATTTCGGCTCACGTTTTGCCGAGACACTTGAAGAATTGGAACTAAATTTAAAAGAGAATGATACAATAGTTTTATACACCGACGGGATAAGCGAATCAAAAAACAGTAAAAATGAAGACTTTGGAGATTTTCAATTTCAAAAAATACTCTTGGAAAATAATTGTAAAAATGGCGATGAAATAACTAACGCGGTATTAAAAGAAATCACGTTGTTTTCCAGCAATAATCATCAATATGATGATATAACACTCGTAATATTAAAATGGAAACCTAAAATTAATAATGATGGAGAGGAAGAATGGCAGAATTTAACACCTCTGTTAAAGAACAAGGTGAAATAAGTAAAGTATATCTAAAAGGATACCTGGATGCGCACACAGCGCCTTCGCTAGAAAATACTTTTTCTAATCTTATTGATAATCAGAGGTATAAAATAATAGTAAACTTTCAGGACCTGGCCTATATAAGCAGTGCGGGTTTAGGTGTATTCATGGCTTTTATTGAGAAGGTCAGGGAGAACAAAGGAGATATAAAATTAACCAGTATGACCGATAAAGTATTTAATATTTTTGATCTTCTAGGTTTTCCGCTGCTATATGAAATCTTCAATTCTGAAGATGAAGCAGTTAATAAATTTATTGAGAACAAAAACGTTGAAAACAAACAATAAACATAAAGAAAAAAAGATGGTTGTTAAGAGTCGTACCGAAAATCTTTCGGAAATAAGAGAATTTATTTACTCTACGGCGCAGGATATTGGTGTTTCAAAAGAAGTTATCGATGATATTATTCTTGCTGTTGATGAAGCTTGCACGAATATTATTAAACATGCATATAAATATTATCCTGACGGAGAAATAATAATTAAACTGAAGTATAATCTTCATAAATTCACCATAATTATCATTGATCATGGTGCATCATTTGAACCTGACACAGTTCCTGATCCTGATCTTGAAAAATATTATGAGCAGAGAAAAGTAGGAGGTTTGGGGATGTACCTAATGAAAAGATTAATGGATGAAGTAAAATATGTGTCAATACCGGGAAAGTATAACCAGGTTCTCCTCTCTAAAAATCTTAATTCTGCCATATGATTATGAAAGACACAGAAGATTTAAAAATTAAAAGAAATTTAACTGCGCTTGTTGAGTTCAGCAGAATAATTAATTCCAGCCAGGATCTCGAATTCATTCTCAATAATATCCTTTTTACTTGCATGGGAAAATTCTTTGTTACAAAAGGATTAATCGCTATTAAATACGGAGATAATCTTAAGTTAAAATCTTCAAAGGGAATTTCAGAAAACATTATAAGTAATTTCCCTGAATTGAGAGCAAATCAGGAATTTTATCATGATCAAACATTTAAAGAATTTTAAATCTATCCGGACTCCAGGTTATTGAAAAAATTAATTCATCGGAAGGATGCATCGGCATAATTTGCCTCGGAGAAAAATTAAATAAAATTCCTTTTACTGAGGATGATCTTGAACTTTTAAAGACAATATTAAATATATCGGCTACAGCAGTACAAAATTCACTGGTTATCAATGAATTAACAAAAGTCAACAGGACGCTGGATTCAAAGGTGAACAGGTTAAATTCACTTTTCGAATTAAGCAAAGAATTCGGCTTATTTTCGGAAAGTACAAAAGTAGCAAGATTATTAATTTACTCTGTAATTGGCCAATTCCTTGTCTCAAAATTTGCTGTAATTAGTTTCGAAGTTAACAAAATTCATTTACTTGAGTCTAAGTTTAATGAAGATGCTTTGTTGAGATTAGTAAAATTATATGAACTTCAAAAGTTGGAAACTTCCATTACAAAAAATGTAATTGATGAAGATTTCCCGGAATTAAAGGGACTTTCAATTGAACTTGTAGTTCCGATGCAGGTCCAGGGAGAAAGTAAAGGATTAATTATCCTGGGTAAAAGAATTAATAATATGGATTTCACTGAAACAGATATTGAATTTATTTATTCAGTAGGAAGTCTTGCGATTATTTCACTTGAAAACAAAAGATTATTTCGTGAAGCTTTGGAAAAACAGAAGATGGAAGAAGAACTTGAAATAGCAAGGGATATCCAGAAAAATCTTTTTCCTCAGGAAATACCGGAATTTAGTAATTTTGATATCGCTGCTTTGAATAGTTCATCAAGACAGGTAGGCGGTGATTATTATGATATTATTGAGCTTGATTATAATACTTTTTGTATTGCTATCGGGGATGTATCCGGTAAAGGTGTGCCGGCAGCATTATTAATGGCTAACCTCCAGGCTTTTTTGAAAACTACTGTTAAGCAAGGGATGAAACTCGACGAAGCTACAGCATTAATTAATGATCTGGTTTCAGAGAATACTTCGGATGGGAAATTTATAACTTTTTTCTGGGCAGTTATTGAGAATGATACTAAAAGAATTACTTATGTAAATGCCGGGCATAATCATCCTTTACTAATACGGGATGGGAAAATTAGTAAATTCGATAAAGGTGGAATGATTCTCGGTGTAATGAAAACGGTTATACCGTATATTTCAGAAACTATTCAGCTCCAAAAGGATGATGTTATAGTTTTATATACCGATGGAGTGTCAGAAGCAATGAACAAAAAAGGTGAGGAATTTTCAGATGAAAAACTTGAAGCTCTTTCATTGAATCTGGCTGATTTATCATCTTCTCAAATTATTTCTTCTGTTAAAGCTGAAGTTCAGGCTTTTACTTCCGGTGCCCTGCAATCTGATGATATAACATTACTGGTTTTAAAAATAAATTAACATTTGAATTGAATAAATTTTAATTATTTGCTGCTGATAATTTAAAAATGGATAGCGCAAAAAAATATTTTCTTAAATACAGGCAAAAGCTGATTATAGCAGCTTCAACTATTATACTTTTAGTAGGTGTTGTAAACATTTATTTTAACCTGTATGTAGATGTTAATTCCAACGACGAATGTCTATGGGTTCCGAAACAAGTTTCAACTGATAGTATTAAGGTCTATTTTAATTTAGTTAAGGTAGATGGAGTTTCATGGAATGCAGGGATCAGAGATGGCGACCGTCTGATTGCAATAAATGGGATTAAAATAGGAAATGAACAACAAGCTCAAACCATCCTGAACAAAGTAAGTGAAGGACATTACGCAGATTATACTATTGAGCGAGATGGGAAAATATTCGAAACCAAAGTTTATGTAAAAAAACTTGTAAATATTTTCAACTTAAGTAATTCATTGCGTGCATTATTCTGGATGATTATCGGCTTTATTGTATTACTTGCCAAACCTGAAGGATTTACTCAAAAATTATTTTATGCTATCGGGGTTGGAAGTGTATTTGCCTCATCTATTGTGTTCCTTAATTTTGAGCATGGCTTCCAGCATTCGTTCGGGCTTTTGACAATTATTATTTCTTATTTATTCGTATTAAGTATATGTTTTAATTCTTTCTTGCTGCTATATTTCTTCTGGACTTTCCCGCGACCTTTTAATTTTCTGAATAAGAAGTTAGTAAAACCTTTTATTTTTATTATTCCCTCGTTATTATTCATAATTTTATTCCCGGTTACTATTTTAACTTTCGTCACAAAAACTATTCAGATTAACACATATCGTCAAATGACGATAATTTTGAATATTATTAACAGTGCACTGGTAATAGCGGCGTGGATATCTTTAATTATTAATTACAGAAGATTAAAATCGAAGGAAGAAAAAAAACCTGTAGCAATAATTTTAGCTGCTTTTACTATCGGTATAGTCGCAGCTATTTATACTGCTACTATTGCCCCGGCAATATCTGATTTTATTTATAATTCTCCCGAGTACTATACACCTATTATTTTAATAGTATTAACTCCACTTGCTTTCGCATATTCTATTTTCAAATACCAGCTGATGGATGTTAGCGTAGTTGTTAAGAATACAATTACATATGGGGTGGCAACTGTTACAGTAGCTTTGGTATATTTCCTGGTGATCTATTTACTTGGTCAGACAATAAGCCAGGCAATAGGTACACAATACCAGGGAGTAATAGCAGGATTAATTTTTATTCTTTTTGCATTAATATTTCAGTCTACTAAAGATAATTTCCAGGATTTCATTACTGCCCGATTTTACCCTGAACAGTTTGCATATCAGAAAGTTTTAGTGAAGTTTAGCAATGATGTTTCAACAGTAGTCGGTTTGGAAAATATTCTTGATTCAATGCATGAAACTTATGTAAATGCTTTAATGATAAATAAATTCGGAATATTAATATCGGGAAGCAACAATGGGAAATTGAAACTTGTCAGAAGTACCGGGATATCTAATAAAGAGATTGAAGTAGCCAATTCAAGTATTATTAATTGTATAAACGAAAAAAAATTAGTATCAAAAAGACCTGTAATAGAACAGGAAGATTTTGTTAATGTGTTCCCGGAACAGGCTTCACAATTAATTGATGAAAATGTCTATACAGTAATTCCAATGATAATAAAATCCAAAGTCATTGGGCTTCTGTTATTTGGATTAAAACATTCGGGTTCACAGTTTGCCGGTAAAGATCTCGATTTATTGCTTGCAACAGCCAATCAGTCTGCAATATCTATTGAAAATGCACGTCTTTATCATTCGGAAGCAGAAAAGATTAGAATTGAAAATGATCTTAACCTGGCAAGAAAGATTCAGCAGGGCCTTCTTCCTAAATGTTTACCTGAAATAAAAAAACTTGATATTTCGGGTGAAATGATCCCTGCTATGCAGGTTGGCGGCGATTATTACGATGTTATCCCGGTATCCGATTCCAAATTATTTATAGTTGTAGGTGATGTTTCGGGAAAAGGTCTGCCCGCTTCTTTATATATGACTAAGCTGCAAACAATGGTTCAGTTTTCATGTGTAGACGGTAAATCACCTAAAGAAATTCTTATCGAAGTCAATAAAAGAATATACTCATCAATTGAAAGGAATTCTTTTATTACAATGACCCTTGCACTTTTTGACATGGATAAAATGTCTGTGCGCTTCTGCCGAGCAGGGCATATGCCGATTTTAACTGCTAATAACGGAACAGTTGATATCTATAAATCGCAGGGATTGGGAATTGGACTTGAGCAGGGGATTATTTTTGAAAGTACTTTAATTGAACAGGAAATTAATTTGATCCCGGGACAAATATATGCATTCTATTCGGATGGAATAACGGAGGCAATGAATGAAAACATGGACCTATTTGGTGAAGAGAAATTATCCGAATTATTAAGAAATAAAACAACTTGTACTTCTACACAGATAATGAACGAAATCTGGAATTCCATAAACTCCTTTAAGGGTAAAGCTTCACAGAACGATG